>CAVXXV010000018.1:0-274704 GCA_963765755.1 uncultured Acidobacteriota bacterium
CGGGAGTTGATCGGATCGTCAACACAAGCGCGTTTATGGGGACTTATCCTTGAGTATCTTTAAAGTCAATGATTCTCTGCCCCCTAATCCCTTCCTACTCTGCTACAAAAGTGGAATGCGCACTTTCATCTCCTGCCTGTTCCTGTTTTTATTCTGCAGCCCCAAATCTATCCTTGCTGAGGTAGACCCTTCGGGGAGTACTCCGGTTGCTCCCTTCCGAATCACTGACAACCTGTACTACGTAGGAAGCGAGGACCTTGCCAGCTACCTGGTTGTCGCGCCAAAAGGAAATATCCTCATCAATGCAAACCTCTCTAGCTCACCGCCACAAATCCGGGCGAGTGTGGAGAAGCTGGGCTTTAAGTGGAGTGACACCAAGATTCTGCTCAACAGCCAAGCGCACTCCGATCATATGGGTGGAGCAGCGGAAGTGGTTCGCGAGACCCATGCGAAGAACATGGTGATGGACGGCGACGTGAGTGTGGTTGAAACTGGTGCACGCACAGACTTTTTATCGCCTTCACCTAACATCCTCACATACGCTCCTGTACATGTGGATCGCGTTCTCCATGACGGGGATACTGTAAGCTTGGGGGATGTAACTCTGACAGCCCACAAAACCGCTGGCCATACGCGCGGATGCACCACATGGACGATGAGCTCTCACCTTCCAGGGGAGCCAGTGGGAACGATGAGGAATATCGTCATTGTCGGAGGCGTGGGTTTTTGGTCGGAATACCACTTCGTTGCCACACTCGGCCACCCCGTAAGCTACCCCGGCATCGCTCAGGATTTCCAGCATACGTTTTCGGAGTTGCGCGCTTTGCCCTGCGACGTATTTCTGGGCGCCCATGGAGGGTACTTCGACATGCTCACCAAACTAAAGCGCTATCCGCAGGCTGGTCCCCGTGTCTTTATCGACCCGGCTGGTTATCAGGAGTTTGTCGCTGACGCTCAAGAGGCTTTCAGGAAGGTACTAAGCGAACAGGAAGCCGCGCGGCAACTCAGTGACGTTCCACTTCTCGGACTACCATCACCTCAAGCACCTACGGTCACAGCTATGGGCAAAGGCTCTCGCAAAACACCCGCTCGAACTAATAGTGCCAGACTGTATTCGGATCAGTAACGTGAAGTCGGCTTGTAGGAATCCATTTCAGAAACTCCTGGATGACGGACAAGCGGGAAGTAATCCCAAAGTAAGGGTTGCCGACAATCCTGAAGTTTACGTGCCAGAGGTGCGTTTGATCGGCGGCGGTCGGATTCAGAAAGTTTATTGCTGGTTGTGGCTCGCTTAACTATCTTTGCGCTCTCCACAGCGGCTCTTGGAGGTCGCGAGCTGCAGTCCGCTTTGTGCCAAAGATACGCTCACGTCCATAACCGCACGATCGTAAGAATTAGCAAAACAATAGCTATCCACGCAAACCAATCTCCCATCAGTTGAAACATCGTCCAGCTATGCCCCGCCGGTACGGTTGCAATCATCATTGCGAAGGGGGCAGAGTCACTTCGCGTTTCCTCCAGGATTTGTCCGCGGTTGTTGCTCACTGTCAGAAATCCATCCTTGGCCGCGCGAGATACGCTGAACCCGTCCTCCACACCACGCATCACCGCAATATGTCCGTGCCACGCACGATCCATATTAAAATCCCATGCCGGCACCAGCATCAACCCCGCGCCCTCCCGTCCAAACTGTCGCGAAGGATCGGTAAAGTCCATGTCCTTGCAGATCTCCACACCCCAGGCGTTATGAGGATGTTGTAACAGCAACAATTCCTTCCCAGGAGTAAATTTCAACTCAAACGGTGGCAGTAGATGCTCCTTGTCGTAACTTCTCACTGGAGCGCCGGGATCATACAAGCGAGCCTGATTATAGGCAACTGTTCCCGACTGATGATCGAAGCCCGCCACTACCGTTGCTCCGGTCTCATCCGCGAGCTTCTGCAGAACCGCATCCACTTCAGCAACATCGGCATCCGTGACTCGGCCCAACTTCTCCGGCAGCACAATCGCGCGGACATTCTGCAATGCAGCTCTGTCCAGTATCCACAACCTGGTCACATAGGCTTGAACAAGCTTCTGAGTACTTGCACCCGCCGCCGCGACATCCTCGTTACCTTGAGCGTCCGACGCAACCAGTGCCACTCGCACCTCCGGTCCAGGTTGCGGCATAGCTAGCCGGACCGATCCGAAGATCAGCACGGCACCCACAGTTCCGACGGTAAACAGGAGGACTCGACTCGCCGTTCGCACCTCTTTTCGCAGTTGCCACGCGGCCGCTAAGCCAGCCGGGAAAAGCACTAGCACAAACGTCATCCCCCACGGTCCCGTGAGAGAAGCAAGCTGCAAAAAAGGTAAGAAGTGCAGCTGGGAATAGGCTAGCGAACTTGCCGATCCATGCGGCCAAAGTAGGTTCCTGACATATTCAAAGGTGACCCATGCTGCCGGGAACGCAACCACAGCGCTCGCGACACGGTTCCGCAGCAGCAGCGCGCGAAATAAGACAACCGCGAGAGCAAATACCAACGCCGCCACACCGAAAGAGCCTAGCCATGCCACAGCGGGCAAACCGAGGGCGCGAAAATATTCCCAGTATGTCAACGAACCTGCTAGCGATGCGATGCCGGCAACCAGCGCGGCACTCCATCTTCCATGACGGGCTGCAAACCAGAGCACGGGCAACGGTGCCACCCACATGAGCGGCCAGATCGGATTCAGCCCGCTGCCGAAATACATCATCGTGGCCGTGGCTGCACACGCCAGCGTCGCCTCAACAACCCTGAGCAATTTAACTCCGAATGCCATGGAAATACCTCCTGAAAGAGCGACGACAAAACCTGCGAAACTCTTCTCTATCCATCTCCATACGGCCGCCAAGATACAGCGTCACCAGGCCCTGCAATAACGCGCCTATTTCAAACGTGATCTCCCAGGGGTCCTCTTTGCGAAAGCAGCCACTCCTAATACCTTCTTCGATCGTTTCCGCGGTCAGATTCGCCGTCGGAGACTCACGCGCTTTAAAGTCCCGCGGATAGGTTCTCGCACCAGCACGTCGCGTCAGGAACATCAGCTCAAAAAGCCGCGGTCTTTCCAGTGCAAAATTCAGAAATACGTCAAGGATCTTGAGCAGCCGCTTCTCTGGATCGCGCGGCTTTGATGCCGCCGTCACGCGCGCGGCTAGGTCTTGGAATCCCGCATCCGCCAGCGCATTCAGCAGTGCGGCCCGGTCCGCGAAATGGCGGTAGAGCGCCATGGCTGTGACACCGACAGCCTTGGCCACCCGGCGCATCGTCACCGACTCCACCCCTTCCCGATCGAGCAGCAAACCTGCCCTGGCCACAGTCCGTTGTGCAGTTAACTCCTTCATGTATACATCGTATACCAATACAGTATACGGCGTATACATCGATTATCACGGTGTGCCTCCGGTAAGGGATGCCAGCTTCGCGATGAGAACGCGAGCCCGGTTGCCGTCGAGGACGAATAAGCTAAATGGCAATCGTGCGTGGAATGGCTCCGATCCTAGAGGTCGGCTGGTGTCTAAAGTCTGTCGGTTCTATCCCATGATTCTGGGTGGATAACGAGCAACTCTGACGTAACGCGATTTAGGTAAGAGTTGCCGACCAACCGGTATCTTCATTAAGATGCTCCGGGGTTTGGGTCGTAGTGGTGTTTCGAATTTTACTGTGGATCTGGCGCAAGAGCTCCAATTGGGGAAAATGGCTTCGAGACTGCCCCGATCAAATTCCTTCCCAACGCCACAGAAGCGCTGATGACACCACCATACAGAGCTCCCACGACGCCCAGACTGGTTACATCTTGGCCCGCGAGATAGAGATTGCGAATTGGTGTTCGGGCGCCTAACTTGCGGACTGCATAGCGCGCGGGGGTTGAGGCGACACCGTAAATCTCCCCCTTTCCGTAGTTCATGAAGTGGCGCGTTGAGACGGGCGTTGACAGCTCTGAGTGATCGATATGACCCACAACCGACGGTACCTGCCGTTCAAGTTCCTGGCGGAGTCGCCCTGCCAATTGCTGCTTCAATAGGTCGTACTCCTGGCCGCGGCGCTTCCAGCGTCGGTCGCTCCACTGCTCAAAGGCATCATAAGGCAGGAAGGTTATCACCTCGATTGTGCTCTTTCCCGGATGCCGCCGACTGAAGTCGGGGTCTTTAGAGGATGGAAAAGATATGTACACGCCGGAAAATGGCGACTCTGGATTGCCGGCAAAGCGCTCAACGTTGGCGTCATGGTCGAAGCCGGAGTATATCCATAGATTGGTGCCAGTCAACGTCAGCGCCTCGTCGGTTCGATTCAGGCCTACATACAGGCTTAGATGCGCAGTGGATGGCGGCAAAGTCCGCAGCTCTCGGCGCAGTGTCTCCAAAACCGGGGTATCTCCCGGCAGAAGCCGCCCGAATGTGTTGGTGGCGCCAGCGTCGCTCACCACAATGTTTGCTCGGAACTCACGTCCATCTGCCATGCGTACACCCACTGCCCTGTCTCCGTTGCACGTGATTTCGGCGACCTCTGCGCTGGTAACCACCGCTCCGTCGCCGCGCTCGATCTGAGGGAATATGGCCGCGGCGATGGTTGAGGCCCCACCAATCGGGTAACTGGCGCCTCCAAAATAGTGCTCGGCGATGGTGGCGTGAATGGCGAAGCTGCTCTTGGATGGTGGCAGGCCATAGTCGCCCCACTGGGCCGTAAGTACGCCAATCAATTCACGGTTGCTGGTGATACTCTCCAGGACTTCAAGGGTCGTGCGTTTTGCCCAACGCAGAAAGGGCGCGCGCAAGAGAGAACCTGCAATGGCAGCTGCAGGCGCTGGAATGGCCTTCTCGGCATAGTACAGCCCGCTTACGCGATTCACGGCACGCACCGCTGCGATGTACTTGTCGATGCTCTTGCCTTCGCGCGGAAAGTACTGCTTTATGCCCTCGCGAAAGCGCTCAATGCCCGTGACCATATCAAACGTGCGGCCATTGATGACAAAGCGATCGTATACATCGGGCATCGCACTCCAGCGAACCGCCCCATTGGTGATGTGGTCGAATGCCCTTCGCACCGCGGATTGCTCATCCTGTACCTGTCCGATGTAATGCAATCCTACGTCCCACTCATAACCGGGGCGATGAAACGAATGCGTAAAGCCGCCCGCAACGTAGTGACGCTCCAGCACCAGAACACGCTTCCCGCCGTGCACTGACAGCATTGCCGCAGCTGTCAACCCGCCGATGCCGGAACCAATCACGATTGCGTCCCACTCTTCCGCCAGTTGCGCCTGCTTGTAGGAATAGCTCTTGCCCGGATCAGCCATCGACTTTCTCCCCCGTCAGCATCACTCGCAGTGCAGACTTGCCAATGTTGACATTGACAACATAAGAATAGATCAGGCATGTTGCCACTGTCAACATAATCTGATAAAAAGAATACATGGCGCGCTCCGAACCCTACCATCACGAAAATCTTCGCCAGACGCTGCTGGAGGCCGCTGTTGCCTTGATCGGTAAAGTAGGCCCGCGCGATTTCACGCTCCGCGAGGTAGCGCGCAGGGCCGGCGTCTCTCACAATGCACCGTACCGACATTTCCCGGCCAAGGACGACTTGCTGGTCGCTGTAGCGACCGAGGGTTTTGACCGATTGACCGCGCTGATGCAGAAATCGTCGGCCCGAGGCAAGACTGCCCTGGAGCGCTTACAGCTTTGCGGCTGCGGCTATGTGGACTTTGCACTGCGTTGGCCACATCACTTCCTCGTGATGTTTGACCTCCCAAAGAGCTCGCACGAGCGATGCAAGGATGAACCAGTCGGAAAGAATGCCTTCGATGTGCTAATGGGCTGCATCAGGGCCGCGCAGCAATCGGGCGATCTCCCTGCCGGTGATCCCCTTCCACAGGCATGGACTGCTTGGTCGCTTGTGCATGGCATCGCCAAACTGGCCGTGAGCGGAAATCTTCCGTTGAGCCACCGCGCAATACTCGACTTCACGCGACGCGCAACGGAAGTGCTTTCTGGCGGCCTGATGAGCGTGAAGGCTTAGGCGCTGACAATGTCGTAACGCGGCGGAGTCAAGTTTCCTTCCGCTACATATAGGCCGATAACGGCCAGGTCTTGCGTGCCGCCGCGACAGCGCTTCCTGCGAGATTCCGGTCGGATCACGAGCAAACGGGAAGTAATCTCAAGGTAAGGTTTGCCGACCAACCACCCAGTATCCGCCTCTTCCGGAGTTGTGAGTGTAACGTCGACATTCCGTGGTCAGGCCTTGCCGAAGGTTTTATTCCACTTCGCGCGGATGGTGCGAAGGAGTGACGGATAGACGACCAGCTTGCGGAACGGGTCGATCAGGGCCATGTAGATCCTCGTAAACCGACTGACGCCGCGCACGTAAACGCCGAAATAGAAGCGGTACCCATTTGCGGTTTCGACAAGGGCGCTAAGCGCTGCGGCGTGGGCGGTACGGTTGATCAGCTCAAGGAGTTGCTCGTTTTCGAAGCGGTATACGACGCGGAAGAGTCCCTCGCGTGTGCCCGCTGGCACAAGGGACCTGGAGCGATCGGCAGTTGTCATGCGCGTTGCGAAGGATTCCCAGGTGGTCGCGGCCGGTTCGCGATCCCAGCTAAGCAGCTGGCCGACGAAGAGACGGATGTTCAGGAGCGCGCGCACGACCGGCGAGGGTGTGAGCAGACACGCGCTTGCCGTCCGCAATAACTCATCCAGCGTGATGCCGGAGCGCGCTCGCGGCAGATCGATGGCCCATACGTCATGAAGCGGCACGCCGGCAAGAAAGGCGTGAACCCGGAGTGGCAGCCGTTCGAACTCTTGTGTCGAGATCTGAGGCATCGGGCCTCCCTCGTGGTCAATCAGTGCAATCGCTAGATAGACACATCGGGCTTACAGAAGACCGTTTTTAAGAAGTCCTTGGTACCAGCGGGGCCAGTCACGCGGACAACGACTGGCCCCATACCAGGTTGAGCAACCAACTCGAATGTAAAGAAGGGGCAACACTCCCATTCTGCCATAATCATTTCCCCTACAAGAGCAACCAACTTGCCATCGCCGGGAACGTGGAAAGCATACCCATCCCGGAGTTCTTCAGTCCCGATCACAGCAGACCTTAATTGCGCAAAGAGCGTCGCCTCACGCTCGCGTAGCTCCGCGCTGGTCAAACAGCAAGCTACCGGAATGTCATCAGATCCGTGCTTCATTGCCGGCTCGCGGGCGGAACGACGCCGTTCATGCGCAAATACTCGACCATCTGCCCGTAATGGTCGAAAACGTGCGCCAAGGACTCCACCACCAAGGCTAGGCGCGTCGCCTCCGCACTTTTCAGGGACGAGATCGGCGAGGATTTAACCGGGGTACTTTTCTGGCCGATAGCTTCGA
This sequence comes from uncultured Acidobacteriota bacterium, assembly GCA_963765755.1. Lineage (GTDB taxonomy): Bacteria > Acidobacteriota > Terriglobia > Terriglobales > Acidobacteriaceae > Gp1-AA133. Next base: position 7,382 of record CAVXXV010000018.1, read on the forward strand.
TTGCTTTGTCCATGTTGCCGACCATTCGGGATTCAGACCGCGCCACGCCTGATCTCCCAAGCGCGCTCGTCCTTATCATTATCATTCCTTACTGCCCGTAGCTTGCTCAGAAAGCATCTCCGCTGGGGTTCTGTCGCGTTCATCGGAATACGTTGCCTGTTCCTCGGACGGGCGGCATGTTGGCCGGACCGAGTACAGTCACTGCGCTGATCATCTGCGGTGGATTACTCGTTTTCGCTATGGGTCATTCTGCTTAACAGGTTCTTTTCTCGAATGGGCCAATGAGTGACAAAAAAAGACGCAGCGATTACAAACGAGTGACAAGTCGAAACTGCCTTTTGGCTAGTCTCATCTGTTTTACTCCCGCAGCAGTGCCTGTTCCCAACCAGAGACGACTGTTCGGGGCGGCAACAAATCGCGCATTAACAACTGAGGAATAGGTGCAAGGTCAAATGCGGCACAGTCGCATTTCGACCACGATGGACATCTACGCGCAGTTCGTTCCGGACGGGCAGAAGCGGGCCGCGCAGAAATTAACCGAATATGTGGAACAGGAAAGCCGTGTTCCCAATCGTGTTCCATTAGTGTTCCAATAAATTGCCGATTTTCCCCTGTATGGAACAGCCGACGATGAGCGAAGTGTTTGAAAAGATTGGTGGAGCTGACCGGGATCGAACCGGTGGCCTCCTCGTTGCGAACGAGGCGCTCTCCCAGCTGAGCTACAGCCCCACTTCTCGGACGAATTACCGCGGAATTCAATTCTAGCAGCGACGACTCGGTTCAACCAAACCGCAGGTGCCCTTGAAAATACTCCTGCCAATCGCCGTTTTCGTGGCCGGTCACCGGATCGTCGCATGCGCCTGCAGACGCGCGCTGCACGTGGTCCGCGTTCGTGCGCCGGGAGGGCCGTCTATAATGATTGTGTGAGCGCTTCGAACTCAGTCCGGCAGATGGCTTCCGCCGATTTTCCTACGCGTTGGGGCAAGTTCCGCATTTACGGGTTCGCCACCACACCCGAAAACGGCGATCAGGCGGCGCGCGAGGAGGCTGTTGCCCTCGTGATGGGCGACGTCACAGGCAAGCCTCCGCTGGTGCGAATCCACTCCCAATGTCTGACCGGGGATGTGTTTGGTTCCCTCCGATGCGATTGCCGCCAGCAGCTCGAGATGGCCCTGTCCATGATTGCCGAGGAAGGCGCGGGCGTTCTCATTTACGAGCAGAAAGAGGGCCGCGGCATCGGCCTCATGGCGAAACTTCAAGCTTACGAACTGCAGGACTCGGGTCTCGATACGGTGGAGGCCAACGAGCGGCTGGGGTTCAAGGCCGACCATCGCGATTTCACATTGCCCGGGGAAATGCTGAAGGCTCTCGGAATTCGTCAGGTACGTCTGCTTTCGAATAATCCCGACAAGGTCGCCGCCTTGGAACAAGCCGGCGTGCAGGTGCTGGAGCGGGTTCCGTGCGAGGTCGACGCCAGCTCGTACGCTGAAGATTATCTAAAGACCAAGAAAGAGAAGCTCGGGCACCTGTTCACGTCGCGCTAGCCATCGCCGCGGCCTCCCTTCTTGCGGCACGAATTCCGCCGTGCTCTAATCCTGATTCCAATTTACCCATGGCTGGAATTTCCTTGCCAACTCGTCCCTCCTCCAGACTCAGTGTGATTGCATTCGCCCTCGCGCTGATCGGCTCGGCGGCCATGCTGAGCTATTACCTGAACTGGTTTCTGCCGCGCGCGAGAGAGGTAAAGGCTGCCAATGGGCTGGTGGGATACTCCTTCGGCAATGATCTGTATACAGTCTGGTACGCCGCGCAAGCCGGGTTACAAGGGCAACGTGATCTTTACGGTCCAGGCGTGATGCACGAGATCCAAATGGGCCTTTACGGCAGGTCCATCGATCCGTCCCGCGCCGGCGATCCCAAGGACCTGCGGATCTTCGGATATCCCGCCTTCACCGAGCTATTGTTCTGGCCGTTCAGCCTGTTTTCTTTTACGTCTGCCCGCCTCGTCTTTCTCTTCATTCAGGTTCCGATGCTCGTGGTGACAACCGTTCTCTGGATGCGGGCGCTGTCATGGCGGCCCGACTGGCCCTGGACCGCGGTTGTGTTACTGCTGGTGCTCACTAGCTATCCAGCTCTCGAGGCCCTTTACGCCGGACAAGTCGGAATATTCGTCGGCTTTGTGCTGGCGGCCTCCATCGTTGCACTGCAAAGGGGCAGGCTGTTATTCGCCGGCACACTGATGGCTTTAGGAACGATCAAGCCCCACGTTATGCTACTTCCGATTCTCTATCTCGGATTGTGGACTCTGTATGACTGGCGCAGACGGCGCATGTTCTTCGTGGGCTTGATCTCGACTGAAGCTCTGCTGGTCGGAAGCGCCGTCATCGTGTGGCCACACTGGATTCAGTCATGGATCAATGTTGTGGTGCAGTACCACGGCTACACGCCATCGTCGCTGACCATCCAGATGCTGGCTACGTTGGCGGGTCCTGCAGCACGAACCGCTGCCTTCCTGGCTCTGGCTGGATTGCTGCTCGTCGCGGTCGTGCTCTCCTGGAAAAACAGGGCGGCCTCGCCCCACTCTCCGGAGTTCCAGTTCACCCTCAGCATTTTGTTGAGTATCACGGTGGGTGTATTGCTTCCCGGCCACGCGGTTTACGACCACTTGATCCTTTTGCCCGGAATTTTTCTGCTCGCCACGACCTGGCGAAGACTACCGGAGAACTGGGCGATGAGAGCCATGTTGATCACTGCGGTTGGAACGCTCGTCTGGCCATGGCTCGCGTCTATCATTCTGATCCCAATTCACTCGCTTCTGGCACGACGTGAGTTCTATTCGATGTCAATCCTGGCGCTTCCCTTGCGCATGGCCGCAGGACTGCCCTTTATCGTACTTGCGTTGCTTACTCTGGCGTATCGGTCGAACGGGCGCATGGCGGGCAGGAAACTATCTCCGGAGAGCTCGCTCAATCACGTACCGTAAAACGGGCTTGTTCTTTGTCGGCAAGTACTCAATCGCGGCCTGAGCCAGTGCGAGGTAGACTTGCCGCGCCACTGGTAAGCGCCGCAAAACCTCAAGATGCTTTTTGATGGTGGCCGAATCCCCGCGAATGATCGGCCCGCTGAAGCTGCGCGCAGCCCCTTGTTTCGCATAGTTCTCAATAGTTTTCCGAACGATCGGCGACATCCAGCGGCGCGCCATGGTTCGAGAGATTCCGGCAGCACCTGCCACTTCCTCGCTGGACGCGAGCAGCGCGGTCACCAGCGGTGACACAAAAGTTCCCCACGCGTGATAGAGCGCCTTATCCTTCTTCGCAATCAGGAAGCTTTCGCCTCCCAGCCGCGCGACGATTGTTTTAGCGACCCGTACCGCGTCGCGATCGCCTTCTATAGCAAAACCAACACCTTCGAGTGACGGGGTGACGCCGGCCACGAACGTCATCATCGGATGCACCGACGCGACGCGTGCGCCCCGCTTCCGCAGCCCAGCCAACTCATCGCTGCTAAACGCACCCGAGGAATGGAGCACGACCTTCGCTTCCACTTGCATGCGCGCCACCGACTTCGCACAGCTGGCGATAGCTCCGTCGGGCACGCACAGCCAGACAAGATCCGCATGCAAGCCGTTCTTTCCGAGAATCGCGCTGCGGCCCCCTACGCGCCGGGCCAGCGCCGCAGCTCTCTTGCGGGAGTGCTTCGCCGCCCGCGATGCGATTTCCGTAATCGAATAACCGGCGGACCCCAGAGAAACCGCGAGGGCAGTCCCAAGCTTTCCCGTTCCCACAATCGCAATTCGGGGACTGCGCTTCCTACCGGTCTTCATCGTGGGCAGCATACCAGCGGTCAGGGTCCGTGCGAAATCTGCTCGCTTCCGCGGAGCGTTCGTCATACCTGTACGCCCTCGCTTATATTCTCTTCATGAAGAAAATTTCCCGATCAAAGAACAAGAGCAAAGCCGGTCGCGTGCTTTCCCGCAAGTTGGTGTACAAGGGACCGGTCTTCTGGGTCACTTCCGAACAGGTCATCGAGCCCTCTGGTATACGAGCGCTGCGGGAAGTAGTTCGACACACAGGGTCGGTCGTGATTCTGGCGACGCTCGAGGGCCCGGGCGGACCTCGCGTGCTACTGGAACGCCAGTATCGTCATGCCGCCGGCGCTTACTTGTGGGAACTCCCTGCCGGCCGGATCGATAAAGGCGAAAAAACGTTGGCGGCCGCCAAACGCGAACTGCTCGAGGAAACCGGCTACAAGGCCGCTAATTGGAAGAAAATATTAAAGTTTTACGCGAGTCCTGGCTTTGTCGCCGAGTCCATGACGGTTTTTTGGGCCCGCGGCCTGAAGGCAGGACCGGCCCAGCCTGAGGCCGATGAGGTCATTGAACAGAAGCTTGTGCCGCTCTCCCAAACGATTCGTATGGTCACGAACGGAACGATCCGAGACGCGAAGACCATTTGCGGAGTGCTTTGGCTTTCCCACCATGTAGATCGGGCAAAATCGGGAAAATAAAGGGCGCTGTCTGTGATGTCGCTCCTTGACAGCCTCTACCCCCCGCCGCACAATGTGCCCAGAATTCGGCAGTTTAGATCCTCCACTTCCCTGGTCTGTCGAAGTGTGCACTGAAACTGCCGGAGGGGGCGCACGTGGAACGACTGAAAGGTACCGTCAAGTGGTTCAATAACGCGAAAGGCTATGGTTTCATCGGTCGTGACGATGGACCGGACGTCTTCGTGCACTATAGTGCGATTACTTCCGAGGGCTACAAGAGCCTGCAGGAAGGTGACACGGTGGAATTCGAGATCACTCAAGGACAGAAAGGTCCGCAAGCCGCGAACGTCAGCAAGCCTTCTTGAAGTGTTGCCGCCTCGGCAACCCATTACTGCACGTTCGGCCCGACGCCCGATCTGACCACACGCCAACCTCCCCTAACCGATCGCGTCTCAGGAAAGCCCTGTCTACCCCCTTCAATCCGCCTTCCGCTCTCGCCGCAACTTATTTAATCTGTTTCTTTCCATGGAAAACAAAGCGATCGCTAACCTGCTTTACGAAACCGCTGACCTTCTGGAAATCGACGGGCAAGACTCTTTCCGTATTCGCTCGTATCGCAACGCTGCGCAGGCCATCGAGAACCTGCCGCAACGCATGTCAGACCTGATCGCCGAGCCGAAGAAAGTCTTGGACATTCCCGGTATCGGCAAGGGCATGCTGAACAACCTGCAGGAGCTTTTCAAGAGCGGCCGTCTCGCGCTGCACGCGGAGCTGCTCGAGAAATACCATCCCTCCATGCTGCAGCTTCTCAAGATCCAGGGCCTGGGGCCGAAGACAATCGCGCTGATCTGGAGTGCCTACAAGGTTTCCGACGTCGACGGCGTCGAGAAACTCGCGCGCGCGGGAAAGATTCGCGAGTTGCCGCGTATGGGCGAGAAGCACGAACTTAAGCTGATCAAAGCCATCGAAGATTACCGCCGGATCGGCGGCCGGTTCCAGATCGATCACGCGGAAGTTGAGGCCGAGAAACTCACCCAGTACCTCTCCACGATTTCTGGTATCGACAAGATCACGCCGGCCGGTTCTCTGCGACGAGGGCGGGAGACCGTGGGCGACCTCGACATCCTGGTTACGGGCGCCTGTTGCGTCGACGACGGCCAGCGCGCCGATGCCATCCAGCACATCGCACAATACCCGCCCCTGATGGACGTCCTCGCCAAAGGCGACAACAAGATCAGCTTTCGCCTGCGCAGCGGCATGCAAGTCGATGTCCGGCTGCTATCGCCCGCGTCATTCGGCGCGGCCATGCAGTATTTCACCGGTTCGAAGGCCCACAACGTCACGCTGCGCCAGCGAGCACTGAAGATGGGATTCACCCTCAGCGAGTACAGCCTGGCGGACCTGAAGACGGAACAACCGGTCGCCGGAGCGACTGAAGAAGAAATTTACGCCAAGCTGAATCTCGACTACATTCCGCCCGAAATGCGGGAGAACCTCGGCGAAATCGATCTGGCCGCCCAGCACAAGCTTCCACAGCTGATCACGGCAGAGGATATTCAGGGCGATGTGCATATGCACACCGTGGAGACTGACGGCCGGAACACAATCGAAGAAATGGCGGAGGCGGCCCGCACGCATGGCTACAAGTACATGGCCATCACCGACCATTCGAAAAACCTCGCCTTCGCGAACGGACTGGACGACCAGCGCGCTCTCGCGCACATCCAGCGCATCCGCGAGGCCGGAAGCCGCACGGAAGGCATAAAGATTTTCGCCGGAATCGAAGTGGACATTCTGGGCGACGGCTCGCTCGATCTTTCCGATGAGGTACTTAGACAGATGGATATCGTCATTGCCAGCGTGCACTCGCACTTCAATCAGGAACGCGATCAGATGACCGAGCGCCTACTGAAAGCGATCTCGAACCCGAATACGTCGATTCTCGGACACCCGACTGGGCGCCAACTCCTGCGCCGCGATGAGTATCCCTTCGACATGGACGCGATCCTGAAGACCGCCGCCAAGAATAAGGTTGCGATGGAACTGAACGCTTACCCTGACCGCCTCGACCTTAACGACGTTCACCTTCGGCAGGCGAAGGAACATAACGTGAAGATCGTCATCAATACCGACGCGCACCACACGTCGCACCTCAGCAAGATTCGATTCGGAATTCTGCAGGCCCGACGGGCATGGCTTACGAAGGAAGATGTTTTGAACACGCTTCCGGCAGAAAAGTTTGCCAGGGCGATGAAGCACGACTGGTGAGCACACATACAGGGAAGAAAACGAATACAACGCGACAGCTACAAGAGAACGCTGACCACGCCGGTGCCGATCAGGGCGATAGCCCAAATCAGGTCTAGATTGAACCAGGCCTTCCGCAATATCGCGACGCCGAACTTCTCAAACACCAGTAGCGCGACCAGCGTTGTGATCGCCAGATAGCCGATCGCGTGGAGGGCAGTCGCCAGCAATGCAGTCGCCGGGGTTGCGCCCTGCATCATCATCCCATGATGAGTCCCGTGCGCCGCGGCGGGCATAGCCATCCCAAGGAACAACGGCACAACCATCAACCCCGCGCCGTGAGCGGACGCCATCAGGAATGACCACCATGTCAGGCCCCCTTTGCTGACACGCATGCTTGCCCAACTCGGATGACGGTGACGAAACAGGCGGCTCGCACCAAACAAAACAAGAATCGCGGCCACGATCCAGCGCACCCATTGCAGCGGCATTGCCGCGCCCGCGAGCATGGCGAGCGCAATCGCCGCCGCTACCGCCAGCGCATGACCCGCACCCAGCGGCAGCAACGCGCTGAGAACAGCGCCGCGGCGACGCTCTTGCAGTCCGAGCGCCACCGCGAACAACCAGCCCATGCCGGGATTCATTCCGTGGAAGGCTCCCAGTCCCAACAGCGCCGCCCACGAACTTGTCATCTCTCCCATTTCAAACCTCAGGAGAAGCAGTAGGAATCTGAAGACGCGTCGCCACCCTCAAGGTGTACCTGGTGTGGACGGAACTTCTCCATTTCGAGGAACAGCTTGGGATCGAGACGCATGCCGCCATTGGCATCCGTGTCAATCTTCGCCATCCACCCGCGAATGCCGTCGGGATAAAACTGCTCGTCCCATGTGCGATAGAGCGAGTTCGTCACGTACACGCGCTTGCCGTCCCGGCTGATCTCGACCATCTGGGGTGCGCCATTCAGTGGCTTCCCCTGATTTTTCGGATGCGGATTCTTCTTTACGATTCCGCCCAGGGTTACAGTACCGGTCAGCACAGGGTTGAACGGATCGGAAACGTTGTACTGGCGCAACTCGCCACTGCCCCAGCACGAGACGTACAAGAAGCGATCGTCGAGAGAAAGATTGATGTCGGTCACCAGCGGCGGTACTGCCTTGAAGCCCTTCAACAATGGCGGCAGGGTGTCGGGATCGGCGGCTTCGGCGGGAATCTCAATCACCTTGCGAATCTTCCACGTGCTATTTCCATTGCTTCCCTCGCGATACCAGACCCAGATCGACGACGATAGATCTTTCAGCGAAGTCACCACTCCCACGAACCCGTATGTTTTGTTGGGATCGTGCGATGGACGCAGTTCAAGCACCATCTGATATTCCGGGCCTAAGTCCATCGTCTGCTGGTGGCGCCGCTTGTGCAGGTCCCACCGATGCAGGGCGTGGCCGTATTTGCCCGCGAGCAAGAGCTCGGGATTCACGCCATCCTCCACCATCGAAGGCGTTCCCCATTCGCTGGTGATCATGGTGTCGTGGCCGAGATGCCACCAGAAGTCGTATGCCAGGTATTGCGGTCCACGGTCGGCTTCCCAGGCGCCTTTGATCTCGAAGGTCTCTGGGTCGATCATCAGAATGCCGCCCGGCCCGTTGCCGTCCACCGATCCGAGCGCGTTCAGATAAATGCCGTCCGGCCCGCAATGCGCCGTGTGCGGCCGGCTGTAGCCGGATTTCTTTTTCACTTCTTCCGGCTCGATGACTTTTACGATTTTCGGGTTTCGCGGGTCGGCCTTGGTATCGAGAATATGAATCCGCGACGACCGCATGCCCGGCACGACCAGATAGCGACGTTCCATGTGCGGATGCGGCGAATGCGGGCACAAGCAGGAACTACAGGCGTTCCATCCGAAGTGATGCAATTCGTCGCCCGCGTTCGGCATGTCCACGCGGCTCACAACGCTGCCATAGGTTTTCGACGCCGGGTCGAGGTCCACAACTGCCATGGCATCGGTTCCGTCATTGGTGGTGGGATTCAGCATAGCAACGTAGGCCAACTTCTCAGGCGCTGCCGCCATTGCTGTTTTTGCTGAGGTATAAAAAGTCTGGTCAGGAAGCAGCTTCGCCATATCAGAGTTCTCCCATTTCGGTTGGATGTAATGGCCCCACGAAAAGCGCTAAAATAGCGAGCAACTTGGGGTGATCTGAGCGATTCGTATCTGTCTGATCAGGGCACTATACTCCATCGAAACCTGCTCCCATTGTTTGTTTTTTGTTACTTTTTTCTGACTACTATGCCGGGTGGTAGCTCGCGTTATGAATTCGCAGGCTTTGAGTTAGACGTACCGGAGCGCCGGCTGCTGCGCAACGGAGCAGAGGTCGATCTGGCGCCCAAAGTTTTCGACACCCTTTGCCTGCTCGTCGAAAACGCCGGGCATCTGATGACCAAAGACGAGTTGCTGCGCAGTCTTTGGCCCGACACTGCAGTAGAGGAAAACAACCTCAACAAAAACATCTCCGTGCTTCGGAAGGTGCTCGACCAGTCCTCCACTTCCCAGTCATTCATTGAGACGGTGCCTCGGGCCGGTTACCGCTTTGTAGCCAAGGTTACGGAGATCAGTGCCCCGCGCGTTTTGGAACCACAACGCGCGGCGTCCCGCCCGGCATCTCTTTCGCGTCAGGAAATTCGTTTCTGCACGACGCAAGATGCGGTCCGCATTGCGTATGCGCGAGTCGGGTCAGGATACCCGCTGGTGAAAGCGGCGAACTGGCTCAACCATCTGGATTACGAGTGGGAAAGCCCGTTGTGGCAGCACTGGATCAACGAACTTACGCAGCACCATACCTTCATTCGCTATGACGAGCGGGGCAATGGCCTGTCAGATTGGGAAGTGGCCGACATCTCGTTCGAAGCGTGGGTCCATGATCTGGAGGCGGTGGCGGAGGCGTCGGGAGTCGAACGGTTTGCTTTGTTTGGACTCTCTCAGGGCGGTGCGGTGGCCATTGCGTATGCAGCACGCCATCCCGAACGGGTCAGTCACTTGATTTTATGCGGCGCCTATTCCCGTGGCTTCAATTATCGGCAGCGCCCCGAAGCCCTTGCCGCGCGCCATGCTCTTGAAACATTGGTGAGATTAGATTGGGGCAAAAATAACCCGGCATTCTCGGCCATGTTTACAAGCCTCTATATTTCCGAAAATGCCTCACCCGAACACCAGCGGTGGCTCAACGACCTGCAACGTGTTTCCGCGACGCCCGAGAATGCCGCTCGCATCATGGAAGCGTGTGACGTCATCAACGTACGTGACTTGTTGCCGAATGTCTCGGTGCCAACCATCGTCTTTCACTGCGATCGCGACCGGGCCGTGCCCCCGGAGGAAGGACGAATCATCGCCGCGGAAATTCCAAACGCGAAGTTTGTTCCCCTTTCCAGCCCCAATCATCTCCTCTTGGCCGAAGAGCCAGCCTGGCGGGTTTTCCTGGAGGAACTCGGACGCTTTGTTGGTTGGAAGACTTCCCCGGCGACCGCAGAGATTTCAGGCAGAAGCCTCGCCGGCTGAGACATTGCGCTTGTCGGGCCAATACCCTAGCGCTGCCGGCAGGCGCACAAATTCCCGTCCGCAGTCTCTCCCGCGGACGCTGCGGATTCAAGGAGGCGTGTCACGAAACGTTGCGACACGCTCCTCTACCGCTACTCTTTTCCGGTCGGCGAGTCGTGATCGTTCAACGCCGACTTGAAGCCGCGAATGCCTTCGCCCAGGCTCTTCCCAAGGCCAGCCAATTTGCTGGGTCCAAAAATGAGAAGACCGATCGCCAGCAAAATTAGCAGTTCCGGAACACCGATCTTTCCACCGAACATAACTCCTCTTTCTATTCTGAACGTTCAGGATAAGCCCCGCCCGTAAGGAGCGGGGCTCACTCCTCTACTCGATCACCAACGGCCGCATCATATCGTGCTCCTCGTGCTCGAGGATGTGACAGTGCCACACGTACTCTCTGCCGCCTGTCCGGGGGCTCACCGCTTTCCGCATGTCGTGCGTGGGCAGGTTCGGGAGGTTGAATTGCATGATGACGGTTGTTACTTCACCCGGATTCATGCGCACCGTTTCCTTCCAGCCCCGCTCGTTCGGATCGGGCGGCATGGGATCACCCGAGTAGGTCCAGTTGTCGGGCGCTCCCATAAACGCTTGCCGCTGGATTACCTGGACGTTGACCAGGTGAAAGTGAATCGGATGTGTATCTGCCGTGAGATTCATAACCTGCCAGACCTCCGTGGTCCCGGCTTTCGGGTTCTCGGTGGTGGCATCCATGTAGCCCCGGCCCCAGGTAGGCAACCCCTGGTTGTTGTTGCCGTTCTGTTCGGCAGTTCCGATCGTTTGAATCAGACGGCCAAACTCATCGAAGTCTTCGTTCAGTGTCAACAACCGATCGGGAACCCCGTAGAACGGAAATGCGCCTCGCGAGGGGTCACCATCGTTGAACAGCAACCCGGGCTGAGTTCCGTTGAGGAAAGAAGTCCGTAGCTGCGTGTTGATCCGCCCGAGCCAGGCGTGCGTGCCGACGGTATCTCCGGCTCCTTCCGAAACAGTAATTTTCATCAGGGTTCGGGTATTTGCTCCGTGACCCAGATCTGTCGTGGGCGCCCCGCCAATCGCGGTCTGGTCGGGACCGCCAGTGAAGTAATCGTTTCGCGGATCCCCACCCGGGAACGGTCCTGGCGCATCGCTATAAAGAATGAAGCTTGAACCGGCTGACACTCCGTTGAAGTCGATGATCACGTCGGCGCGCTCTGCAGGCGCCAGCAGTAGATTGAACGGTCCGTCCGGCAAAGCGGTATTTTCCGATGGATCGCTCAAATCGAGCGGAATCGGCGTGGTGTTGCGGTGGACCGCCACCGCTGGCAGGAATCCTCCCTCCGAACCGACCTGGTACATGACCGGCCCGGGCGTGCCTACCTTAGCCTCGCCAGGATTGGCAAGACTTTCTGGATAGAGATTCAGGTGATAGAAGCGCGCCTGCGATCCGTTCAGCATGCGGAACCGGACTCGCTTCGGCGGCACACTCACCTTGGGATACACTCCGCCGTTGATGACGATGGTGTCCATAAACGCTTCCGGAACCGCTGACACGCGCGGCAGTGGCATGGTGCCCACCGAGCGCGGCTCATCAATGGTTGGTCCCCAATCAAACCGGCCCTTGGGATTCTCAACTCCAATCTCTAACTCGTTCGCTTCGTAGTCGTGCGGGTACCAGAGCGATCCGGGATCACCCCATCGCCACGTGGGATCTTGCCTCAAGATATTTCTGGGGACGAAGCCTTTGTCCTGGATGACCAGCGGAATTCCCACCAGATCCGGCAGCAAACCCGAACTCACCAGGCCGGTCTCGAAATCGTCGATGATGATGTAGGCGGACGCAATTCCGGCGTACGCATTGAGCCGTGTAATGCCGATCGCGTGATCGTGGTACCACACCAGGCGCGAGCTCTGATCATTCGGATAGTAGTAGGTTCCCGTCCCCGGCAGTGCCGGGAAGCCGGGCACGTTCATGAAGCTCGCTCCGTGGCGGCCGGTGGGCGTGAACCACTGGAACGGGGTTCCATCACTGAACCACGGCGTCTGCCCGCCATGCAGGTGCGTTGCGTGCCGGTTGGTGGGGAGATCGCCCACCATCTGTCCATTCGGTCCGGCCATGATTGTCGGATCGACCGGCAGAATATGTCGGGAGGGCATGAGATTGGTGACGGTCAACAACACGGGCGTCCCGCGCTTGGCCACAATCGCTCCGCCCAGATATTTGCGGTCAAACGTCGTCAGATCCGTGTATCCGAAGAAGTCGGTCTTCCCGGGCAGATCCGGGTGCATGAATTGGCTGAACTGCGTGACTGCGACATTGTAGATATCGGTAGGCTTGCCGGCGAAATTAAAGGTTCTTTTCGTGGCTAACGGAATGTACTGGCCGATTTCGTTCTTGGCTGACGGCCCAAGGCCGGGCAGCGATGTTACGAACTTCCGAATATTCGTAGGGCTTTGCGCAAAGGCCCACGCCCTCCCCTTGCCCACAGTCTGGTAAAACGCAGCTCCTGCGCCAGCCAGCGCTGCTCGCTTCAGAAAATCTCGCCGGTTGCTTGCCATGTGCCCTCCCTGTAGAACTTCGTTCGGAAATTAGGCCTCTCCCGTGTCCTGGCAGAGCCAGGACACGGGCACACAAAATGACAGTTGCTTCTGACATCCAGGAGAGCCCAGACGAAGTGGCGCTCCAGGCTGCCCTTCTCCAGCTACAACATGCAGGGCCATACCTCCTCAGCCAGAGCCTGCATGCAGTGCGCTAGGGGCTCGCTCACATCTCGAAGTGCGTCCCGGCACACGTCGCCTCGGCGTGTAGCACGTCTTGAAATCTATATTTCTTGAAACGGGCCCGGGAGTCGCGTCGCATCAGCACTTGGGCCTGGGGGGAAACTGCTGCAACGCTACACGCGTTGTACAAAATATTGCGTCGGGCGGCAGTGATCCCAGACACGGCGGTCCGTGATTCTGATCACAAAAGGCGAGAAATCCTCGGAGAGGTCTGTGAAAAGCGCGATGGAAGGAATGCCCCAAAGCGGCGAACGTCCCGGACCCAGGTTCGAGTCGCGGGGCGCTCGTCTCGAACAGCTCCCCCAAGAGCGCTGCTCGCGGCCAAATGTAGGGCGCTTTCGTTGCGCGCGCAAAGGACGGCCATCACGATACAGCGTGCTTTGGATCACTGCCGGCAGGTGCAACGAGCCCATATTTTTGCTCGCATGCAATGCACCCTGGAATCCCGCGTCGAGACCCTGATAACCGAACTGGACTCTGCTCCACTATCCACCGGGAACGAATCCCAGACCCGGCGGTCTGAAATCCTGGAAGAGATTCTTCAACTGGTGGCCGTTTCGATCGCCGCCCAACGCAAAGCGGAAGCAGGCCGGTGGGTGTGAGCGGGCGATGCCTGAATCTGTCGTTCTGAGCCCCGCTGGCAACCCGAGGACAACCGATTACTCCGACACCACAGCTTCGCGCTGCCGAACCTGCGTCTTTGGCTGCCATGAACAGCACGGCTCTTCCGCGAACATGTCGCCGGTCAGCGCATAGGCGCGCGCGCGTGATCCCCCGCACACCTCGCGAAACTCGCAGATCCCGCACTTGCCTTTCAGATTCCCGCTTTCTCGCAGCGATGTGAACAGCGGCGAATGCCGATACAGATCGCTCAAGGATTGTTGTCTTACATTCCCGGCTGAAACCGGTAGAAAGCCGCTGGGAAAGACCTCCCCGAGATGAGACACGAACACGAATCCTTTTCCGTCGTTGATCCCACGCGCTGCTCGGCCGATTCCATCAGGAGTGCTCATCCCCAGCATAGGCGGAAGTGAAGCGCCATTTCCTTTTCGCTTTTCCTCGGTGCGCCTCTGCAGAAGAAAACGCCGGTAGTGCTGAGCCTCGGTGCTCTTGATATCAAACTTCACGCGCCGCGAGGTCTCGTGCAGCTTTGCGAACACCTCTTCGAACTCTTCCGCCGAGATCAAATCAATGGACGACCCCCTGCCCGTCGGCACCAGGAAAAACACACTCCACAGAACGACGTCCAGTTGTTCGAGCAGCCCGATCATCGACTCCAGGTGCTGAAGATTGTGCCGCGTGATGGTGGTGTTGATTTGGGCGGGAAGCCCAATTTCGTGAGCAATGCGGACGGCATTGAGGGTCCAGTCGTACGAACCCGGCACCCGCCGGAATGCATCATGAATGTCCGCAGTAGGCCCGTCCAGGCTGATGGCCAGCCGCGCCAGGCCGTTGTCTTTTAGGCGTTGAATGGCTTCCCTGGTCAGTAAGGGAGTCGCGCTGGGCGTCAGAGAAATCCGGACTCCGTTTGTCGAAGCATACTTCACCAGCTCGAAAATGTCGGGCCGCTTCAGAGGGTCTCCCCCAGTCAGCACAAAAACCGGCGCGGCCATGGCGGCCACCTCGTCGATCAGTCGCTTGGCCTCGTCGGTATTCAGTTCCAGCGCACTCCGAACCGGCTGCGCGCAGGCCCGGCAATGTAAGCAGGCCAGATCGCACGCCTGCGTCGTTTCCCAGATGACGATGAACGGCCGCTCGTTGAAATCCAGCGTGGGCTGCACTTGAGATCCCTCCACTCCCACCGAATGCTGAATTCATGGTCCCAGACTCGTCACACATTGCATGTGACCTATGTCACACCGACGTCGGGAGCGCAACATGGCCAGGAACGCCAAAGAAAAGGCCCGACGTTTGCCATCGGGCCGGGTGTGTCGTGGAAGGGTGCCCCGTCCAAGCTCCGCTTGGGCGGGGATTTTTCATGCAATCTCGCCTATCTGTGCAATGCGAGCTCTTCTTCTTCGCGAACCTCCCATTGCCCTTCGTTCACAAATCCGCGATCGTCATAGGAGTGCCCTGTGACCAGTCCAAGCACGAACCAGCCCAACACCAGCGCGCCCAGCGCGAAGATGCTGTCGCCGATCATGCGCATCCAGCGCAACTGGTTCATCCCGCTGGAATGCAGGAACTCGGCCGAACGGGCATACCACGTGCCGTATTCGACCGAGGCCCAGGCTTGCATCAGCCCAATGGGAAGCACGCTGATCAATACCATCAACGCGAGTCCGATATTAATCGCCCAGAACGAGAACGCGAGCGGACCGTTCTTCCACGCCTTTCCTGGACGCAGAGCCCGCAGGCAGAACAGCATCAGCCCGAGGCCGAGCATCCCGTAGACACCGAACAGCGCGGTGTGCCCATGCACCGGAGTGGTGTTCAGCCCCTGCATGTAGTACAGCGCGATGGGTGGATTGATCAGAAAACCGAACAACCCCGCTCCCACGAAATTCCAGAATGCGACCGCCACGAAAAAGTAAATCGGCCACTTGTAGGCGGCGACCCAGATGTGTTGCTGGCGTGATCGCGCCAGCCGGATGTTCTCCCACGCCTCGAAGCCAATTAGCACGAGCGGAACCACCTCGAGCGCGCTGAACACGGATCCCAAGCCAAGCACGATGCTGGGTGTCCCGGCAAAGTACAGGTGGTGGAACGTTCCGATAATTCCACCCGAAAGAAATACGACGGTCGAGAACAGCACCGCTCGGGTCGCAGTCACTACCGACAGGAGCTTCAGGCGCGTCAGCAGGAACGCGATCACCACGGTGGCGAACACTTCAAAGAAGCCTTCCACCCACAGGTGCACCACCCACCAGCGCCAATATTCGGCAGTTACGAGGTTGCTACGCTGCCCATACATCAAACCGGCTGCGTAGAACAGCGGGATCGCGATGCTCGAAATCAGGAACATCGTCAGCAGCGGACGATTTTCATCCCCTCGCGCCAGCGCCGGGCGCAACGCACGCCACATCAGCCAGAGCCAGAAGACCAGCCCGCCGAACAGGAGAATCTGCCACACTCGGCCCAGGTCCACATATTCGTAACCCTGCGTTCCCAGCCAGAACCACAGGTTGCCCAGCTTGTGCTGGATGCTCAGCCATTCGCCGGCCAGCGACCCGACCACTACAAAGATGAGAGCGCCGAATAGTACGTTCACTCCCAGCCGCTGTCCCTTGGGCTCCGCGCCGCTGACGGCTGGAGCAACGTAGAGGCCCGTGGCGAGCCACGAGGTCGCAATCCAGAAAATTCCGATCTGCAAATGCCACGTGCGGGTCACACTGTACGGAAGCCATCGCGCCAGGGGAATTCCATAAAAGCTGGAACCTTCCACGCCATAATGCGCAGTGATTGCGCCCAGAGCTACTTGCACCACCCACAAGGCCGCGACCACAAAGAAGTATTTGATGGTGGCACGTTGCGACGGCGTGGGACTAAGTCCAAGCAGCGGGTCCGACTCCGGCAACAATTCCTCCGCCACCGTTCTGGGCTGAGATCCGAAGTACCAGACCATGCCGCCCACTCCGCCCAGCAGCAGCACGAAGCTGATGACGCTCCATACCATGGTGGCCGCGGTCGGCTCATTCCCGATCAAAGGCTCATGTGGCCAGTTCTGCGTGTACGTCACATTGCTGCCTGGCCGATTGGTTGACGCGGCCCACGACGTCCACCAGAAGAATGCGCTCATCTGGCGCAGTTTCTGCGGATCGCTCAGGGCGTTTGCCTGGATCGCATATTCGTTGCGGCCCTGCGTAAATACGCCCGCGTAATATTGCTCCAGTTCCTCGAACGCGGCAGCGCGCACAGGATCGACAGTAATCGTTCCGGTTGTCGCGTCGTAGGTGTTTCGCCGCATGATCCCCTTCAGGCGTGCCTGCAACGCCGCCTGCTGCTCTGCACCGAGCGCAGCATAGTTACTCACGCCCGAGTCGGCAGCCCATCGATCCAGTATCAGCATGCATTCCCGATGCAGCCAGTCCGCCGTCCAGTCGGGAGCAATGTACGATCCGTGTCCCCAGATCGTGCCGACTTCCTGTCCTCCGATTGACTGCCATGCTCCCTGCCCGTCTTGAATCTCCGTGCCCGAAAACAGCACGTGACCGTCACTCGCCACAACTCGGGATGGAATCGGGGGAGCATTGTTAAGGACCTTGACGCCCACCCCGCCCAGCACGGCAAATGAAATGACCAGCACCAGGCCCAGAGCGATCCACAGTTTTCGATAAGACATAATGACGCCCCTCCTTTTCTAGGAATTTCCCGGACTCCGGCGGATTCTATATCGCACCACGAGGCATATTACTCCTCTGCCGCCGGGACCCAGTCAATACTTACAGCGAATGAATGCGTGCCCGAACATTGCGTTGCCAGCCGATCGCCCTATGGACAACCGGATTGGCTATTGGCCTCGTCGTTCCATAGCCAGCGCGCGCGGAAAAAGGATGTTGTTCTCGAGGTGAATATGCCGGTGCAGATCTGCCTCAAACTCGCCCAGCGCCTGATAGAGCGCCCGGTAACTGACGCAAGCTTCTGCGGGAGCCGTGTATTCCTTGGTCGCTTTGCGCATGGCGCGCAGTGCGTCGCCGGCCGAATCATGCTCGTGTTCCATCATGAAAATCGGATTCTGCACCGTACCGAAAGGCGGCGGCACCACGGGGGCTTTCTCCAACACCGATTCCTCCATCCGAATCAGGTGCGGGAACAGCACCATTTCTTCCTTCATCAGATGGTGTGTGAGTTCCTGCGCTAAACCTTGGAAGATCGAGCGCACTTCGAGCAATTCCGGGTGGTTCTTCCCGTGAACAGAGCACACCTTGTCAAACAGCGGTCCAAGTCGCTCAATCTCCACCCGCGTGAATTTGTGGTGAGTGCCTTTGATGTGGGCGATTAATTCCGAAAGAGGTTCTTGTCCCCAGTTCCGTTCCACCTGGGAAGTCCTCGAGGCCTGCTCGGCCATCTCGAGCGAGTCCACTACTTCATCAATATTCAGGTGGGCAACCTGGCACGCCTCTTCCAGCGATTTGCCGCCACCGCAGCAGTAATCAATGCCCAGGCGCTCAAATACCCGCGCCGCCGCGGGATTTTCCAGTGCCACTTCCCGAACCGTCTTCGTCATCGTCTGGCTCATCTCATCCTCCCAACGCCCACATCCTGATGGAGTGATCGCGTCTGATGATGGGAGACTATCGACTCACCAAAACCATTCCGATGACTTTTGTCACACCTTGGGAAAATAAAGAAACATCAGGAGTATTGTTTGAGCGAGTGCCCACTCGACAGGAACAACCTCAAATCCTTGTCATTCGACACGCAAGCGCGGTAAGCCAGGAGGAATCTGCTTCACGCAAACACCGACGTCGCTACCCCGCCTGCAAATCCTCTTCCAGCGCCTTTGTGTTGCACAGAACCACGCTGCGCCCGTCCATCTTGATCAGACCCTCCGCCTGCAGGCGCGACAAATTCCGCGAGACCAACTCCCGCACCGTGCCGATCTGCGAAGCCAATTCCTGGTTGCTCACCGGCAAAGTCACCTCAACGCCCTGCGCCGTCTTCTTCCCCTCTTTTTGCGCGAGCCGCAGCAGAAACGCCGCCAGCCTGTGCCGAACGGTCGTAAAAGAAAGCTCTTCGATAATCCCCACCAGCCTGCGCAGCCGCGCACCCACCACGCGCAACACCTTCAGCGCGACCTGGGGATGCGCCAGGCACAATGCCTGGAAATCCTGCTTGCTCACGAACAGCAGCGTCGCTTCGTCAATCGCAACCACCGAAGCGGGATAGTTCCCGCCGTCAAACACCGGTAACTCCGCGACCGAACTGCCCGGGCCTTCGATGCTCAGCACCTGCTCGCGCCCGCCAGCCGAGCTCTTGAATATTCGCACATGCCCTTCCGCAACCACGTACAGTCCGGCACACGCTTCGCCTTCGCCGAACACCATCTGTCCAGCGGAGTAACGCCGTGGCACGGCGCGCTGGGACACAAATCCCAACTCATCGTCTGCGAGGCTCGAAAAAATAGGAACTTTGGAGAGTATTTGTCCGGGACTCACATCTTGATCGGGCACGCCGGCTATTGTAGCCGAGGCTCAAGCCGCACAATTGGCGGAAAAACTGGGCCGCTCTAGATTCAAACGAGCGGCCCATGCAGTTGAACTACTCCGGATCGCCCGGATCGTTAAACAGTACCGTCAACTTGATGCTGCCGTGGCCGAATTGCGGAAAATTCGGTTTCGTCGGATCTCCGGGATCAAGCGTCGAGGCCGTATCGTCCGGCGGGAATAGCACCAGTGAATTCAGGTAAGCCTGCAACGCTGCCGACTTGCGCGGCGATAACGCCGCGTAAGCATCGCGGGATGCCTGCGACTCCCCCCCGTGCCGCAGGATCACATCGTCGAGGGTCATGCTGCGCCCGTCATGTCCGTAAGGAGCCGTCGAACCCACTCCCCAAAGCGGACGCGTCATGAACGTCGTCTGCACCGTGCCGTCCCAATTTCGCTCGTAAAACTTCGGCCCCACATCGTGTCGCTTGAAGTCTGTCAGCAGGTCCTTCACGACAAAGGAACCTCCGGCCGGCAACTTCATCGGTGGTAAACCACTACCATCGTCCTCGACCACGATCAGCGGAGCGGCAGTCGCAAACAGGCTGTTGAAGATACCGCGGACAGGGTCGTAAACCGTTTCCAGATCCGCGACTCGTCGATCGTGATTGACGGTCAGGTTCGTCACGTGGCACGAGGCACAACCGATCCGGTTAAATACTTCACGGCCTGTTTCGGTTGCATCATTCTGCGGTCCGTGACCGGGCTTGAAGTAGTTCAGCAGGTAAAACTCCAGGTGATCGACAACCGCCGCGTCCACCTCGTTGCCGTTCTGAGGGTCCTGCGCGGGCGGTGGTGTGATTTTGTCGAGAGACCCGTCCAGCACCATTCCCGATGGTGTGACCACCCGTCCGCCCGCGCTCGCCGAAAGAAGATCCGGATCGCTCGAGGCTTCGAGTCCCATCTCGTTGTGCAGCGCGCCCACAATGAACCGCCGGATGGAGAACTCGCTGCCCTCGGCGAAGAACGGCTTCACGCGCAGGTCCGGATCCACCCCGGATATTTTCGATGTGTCCACCGAACCATCGACATGCGCCGTAATGGATCCGTAGTCAATTCCCTTGCTCCTGAGATGCACGGTTACAGGTCGCCGCGTCTGCGCCGCCCGGACGATTGCCATGTTCCGGGTATTGCGCAAATCCGTCGTGATCTCATCGGCCAGCATTTCCCGCAGACCCAGACCAAAAAGGTGTGGAGCATCCCGGCTGTCGGGTCGCGATACCACGTTGCCCCCAACCCCGGCCGATCCGCGAGGCCGCCCGTGGCACAGGGCGCAGCTGTCCGCTAGCCCCGCCCCGATTGCGTTGTTAGTATTAATATCGCCCACGCCGTCGCTTTCGTTCGGACCTTGTCCCTGCGCGTGCGTAAATTTCCGCTGAAACAGTTGCCGGCCCCGCCGGATCGAACGATAGGGGTCATGCGCGATCATGCACATCGAGGACCCCAGCATCGTCAAATTTCCCCGCCCTGGCCCGACCTCGTCCTGCAGCGATTTGTTGATACCGGCCTTGGCAACGTTTGGCGCTTGGTTGTTGTCGATCATCTGGGCTGGAGCAGCCGTCGACATCAACAGACCGGCCGCCATCACAAAAGACAGACCTCTCCCGCAAACTGCCATACACCCTCCAGACATACCCTGATTAGCTTCCCAGCGAAGTCGCGCGGGGAAGGGCGCGGCCTTCGTATAGGGTTGGTGACATTCTGCCTAAAATCGTTTCCACCACCAATAGCGAACGTCTTAAGATCGTCTTAAGTCTTCTGCAGACGGCGTAAATAAAAGAAAACAATTGAGGATTCCTCGCTTCCCAGTCGCGTTGTAAAATGACGTCCCCATCCTTGGGCCGGGCTTTCATATGGTATCGGAAAGGGTTCCCTCAGCTTCCTTTGTCAGATTTGGGGATGGCTTCGAATTTGACCTTCGCTCCTTTGAACTCAAAAAGACCGGTCAATCCCTACGCCTGGAGCGCATCCCGACCGATGTGCTGTGCCTCCTCATCCAGCAGCGCGGGGAATTGGTGACCCGCGATCAGATTGTCGAACGGGTCTGGGGCAAGGGCGTCTTCCTCGATACTGACAACAGCATCAACGCAGCGATCAGCAAGATCCGCCAGTCTCTTGGCGACGACCCGGCGCATCCCCGCTTCGTACAGACTTTAACCGGCAGGGGATACCGCTTCATTGCTGCGCTCGAGGAGTCGGAAAAAACCCCCATTGCCGATGCCGAAACTTCCGCTCCGGAAGCGACCGGCGACCATCTGCTCGGCAAACTTATTTCCCACTACCGGCTGATCCGCTTGTTGGGGGGAGGGGGGATGGGGCTGGTGTTCGAAGGTGAGGATCTTAAGCTCGGCCGACGGGTCGCCATCAAGCTAATCCCCAGTGAATTGGCGGCCGAGCCAGGGGCGTTCCAGCGCTTCGAACGGGAGGCTCGTGCCGCCTCCTCGCTGGATCACCCAAACATCTGCTCGATTTATCAACTCGGCGAGCATGAAGGTCAACCCTTCATTGTTATGCAGTTGCTGGAAGGCATGACCCTGCGGGAATGGATCGAAGCCGGAGCGGGACGCGGCACTCCCATCCGGCTTCGCGAACTACTGGACTTCGCACTCCAGATTGCAGACGGGCTCGACGCTGCCCATCAGAAAGGCATCATCCACCGCGACATTAAACCAGCCAACATCTTCATTACAAAACGCGGCCAGGCAAAGATTCTCGACTTCGGAGTGGCGAAGTTTGTCGAAGCCGAACTTGCCGGAAACTGCGACCCTGAAGCGCCCACCTCTCTCGGTGAACCGAATCCCACCCGCACCGCGGCTTCGCTGGGAACGCCTTCCTACTTATCCCCGGAGCAAATTCGGTACGAAAAGCTGGATACCCGCACCGATTTGTTCTCGTTCGGGTTGGTCTTGTACGAAATGGCGACCAGCCAGCGCGCATTTTCTGGAAGCTCTACCACCGTCGTCCGGGATGCCGTCCTGGAGCAGCCGACCGTGCCGGTGCGCGAACTGACCCCGGATGTCCCGCCAGAACTGGAGCGGATCATCTCCAAGGCTCTGGCGAAAGACCGCGATCTTCGCTGGCAGACCGCACGCGAAATCGGCGACGAACTGCGTCGCCTGAAGGCGGCCCTGCCCGAGCAAACACCTGCCGCGCAGGTTGTTCAAGGCAATCGACGAGGCTTCGCAAGCATTGGTCGCCACCGGAAAAAAATTCTCATTGCGGCAGCCACGATCCTCGCGGCCATCGGGATTTTCGCCGGCCTCCGCTACCGTGCCAACCGAGCCTCCCGCCTCACGGGGCACGACACAGTCGTCCTCACGGACTTCTCCAACAACACGGGCGACGCGGTTTTCGACGGCACCCTGAAGCAGGCATTAAAGGTCGCCCTCAGTCAGTCGCCCTTTCTCAACATCCTGCCCGAAAGAAAGATACGCGCAACTCTAAAGCTGATGACTCAGCCCGCCAATACGCCGATCTCTCCGTCCATCGCGCGCGAAGTGTGCCAGCGTTCTGGTAGCAAGGCGTTCATCTCCGGCGCGATCGCCTCGCTCGACACCGACTACGTCATCGGGCTCAAGGCTGAGAACTGTTTGAACGGGACCACGCTCGCGCAGGAGCAAATCACTGCCCGATCGAAGGACGACGTCGTCTCGGCGCTGGGGCAGGCTGCGTCGCGCTTGCGCTCCAAGCTCGGAGAATCCATCACAACCGTGAAGAAGTTCGATGTCCCTTTGCGGACTGCTACCACCGGATCGCTCGACGCTTTAAAGGAATATACGGTGGGTGGTCAGGTAGAAAACGGGAAGGGCCCGGCAGCCGCAATCGCGCACTACCAAAAAGCCATCGCTCTCGATCCTCTTTTCGGCAGGGCCTATAGCGCACTCGCGGCGGAATACTTCGACTTGGGCGAATCCTCCTTGGCCGGGGTTAACGCCACCAAGGCTTACGAGTTGCGCGACCGGGTTACCGAAAACGAGAAACCGCAGATTGATGCTTCCTACCACAGCTTTGCCACTGGAGATCTTGAGAAGGCCGCTCAAGCCTACGAAGTCTGGTCTCAGCAGGTGCCCTGGTACCCCGGACCTCACGCGAACCTGGCCTATATCTACGCGCAAGTGGGATGGAACGATAAAGCCCTGGCGGAATCGCTCGAAGCGTTGCGGCTCGGCCAGAGTGGCGAGACCTATACCAACGTGGTCTCGTCTTACATCGCCATCAACCGCCTGCAGGAAGCGAAGGCGATGTTCAACCAGGCTGAGACCCGGAACATGAACACTCCCTTCAATCACACGGCCATGTACCTGGTCGCTTTTCTCGAACGGGATCGCGCGGGCATGGATCGCGAACTTACCTGGGCTCAGACCGTCCCCGAAGTCGGAGCCTGGATGCTCTATTTCGAATCATGCACAAACTCCTATTACGGCAGGCTTCGCATTGCCAGGGGATTTACGGATCGCGCCAGCACCGCAGCAGTCGCGCAAAATCAAAAAGAAGTGGCGGCCAGTTATCGTGCCGACGCTGCGCTTCACGACGCCCTGTATGGAAATGGCGAGCTCGCAAAACAAAGTATTCAAAAGACGCTCGCAACTTCGGTCGGACAGGATGTCCGCGCGGTGGCCGCACTCACCTACGCCCTCGCGGGTGAACGAACCAGGGCGCAGGCGTTGGCCGACGACCTGGGCAAGCAATTTCCGCAAAACACCCTGGTCCGGTTCAACTACCTGCCTGCTATTCGCGCTCAGATCGCGCTCGACGAAAATCATCCCGATGAAGCCTTGGAGTTGCTCAAGCCGGCGCGCCCGTATGAACTCGGCCAACCGGCGCAAGTCATGTTGATCAACCTCTATCCCGTTTACATACGCGGGCAAGCCTACCTGACCCGCCACGATGGCAAGGCTGCGCTCGCCGAATTTCAGGAGATTCTTGACCATCCCGGCATGTCCCTCAACGAACCCATCGCCGCATTGGCGCATCTGGGAGTGGCGCGCGCCCACGCCGCACAGGGCGAAAAAGATCGCGCCCGTTCTGCCTACCAGGAATTCCTGTCACTCTGGAAAGACGCTGATCCCGGCATACCGGTGCTCAAGCAGGCGAAGGCCGAGTACGCCCGCCTGCAGTAAGCGTCGCTAACCTTGGCCAGTAATGGGTGCTTTCGGATTTCTCTCGTTTTCCGTGACTCAAACCATCCTCGTTTGGTCTCGGTGGTCGTCTTCATGAACTCCGTGGTTCATCGATCACAGACCCGCCTATCCACCATCGCTATAATTCGGAGGCCATGCATTCTTGCCTCCGTTCAATCGGAACGGTTCTTCTATTCTGCTGCCTGCAGGCGGCGGGCGCCCCTGTCCCCGGCGCCTGGACCGGCACCCTCTACGACGCGCGCAATCATCCCGTCGCTGCCGCTACCCTCACGCTGACCAACGTTTCTGGCGGTCTCTCATACACAGTCACGACCAAAGCCACGGGCGAGTTCGTCTTTCCCAGCCTGTCCCCGGCCACTTACCGGATCTCCGTTGCCATCTCGGCCGCACACTTCAAATCTGCCACGCCGATCGCAATCAGCGACGGTGCCAAACTCATTTCCGACCTCGCGCTCTCGACTCCCGACCGGGCCCTCGTCTCCCAACAGGAGCAGACCTCCACTGCGCCCCAGGCCAGCGGCGGAGAACGTCTTTCCGCATCCAAGGTTTCCAGCCTGCCGCTCAACTCCCGCGACTTCAGCAAACTCCTGCTCCTCGCCGCTGGAACCATGACCGACGCCAACGGCGCCGCCAACTTCACGCAGCAGTTTGCGGTTAACGGCCAGCGCGGTTCCACCACCGTCTTCGCCATGGACGGGGTCGACACCACCGACCCCGAGATGGGCGGCGCCACCTTCTCCAACTTCAACGTCGACGCCATCCAGGAAGTCGAGTCCAGTTCCGGTGTCATGCCTGCCGAGATCGGTCACGGAGCCGCCGGATTCACCAACGTCATCACGCGCACCGGCACCAACAGCCTCCACGGCAGCGTCTTTGAATTCTTCCGCAACGCCTCGCTCGATGCCCGCAACTATTTCGACAAGGTAGGCCTCGACCGTCGCCGCATCCCGCCTTTCATCCGCAACGAATTCGGCGGCACCGTCGGCGGCCCGGTCGTTTTTCCCCATCTCTACGATGGCCGCGACCGCACCTACTTCGTAGGCGAGTACCAGGGCTTTCGCCAGATTCTCGGAACCACCCAGGTGTTCCCGGTTCCCACCGCCGACGAGCGCAACGGAATCGTGACCGTGTGCTTTCCCAACGGAACAAACCCGTGCATTCCCGATACGCTTACAGTTCCTGTCGCCGCCTCGGTCCAGCCGATTCTCGAGGCCTACCCTCTGCCCAATGATCCAGCGGGACCCTATGGCGCCCGCACCTTCGCCACATCGTCGAAGGTCACCACCGTTACCGATCAGTTTTCCATCCGCGTGGATCACCGCATCTCCAGCAAGGCCCAGCTGTTCACACGCTTCAGCCTGAACCAGGTGACCGGACCGGTGACGAATCCCGATCAGACCGCCATCGATCCCACCTTCGCCATCCAGTTCTTCGATCATCAGCGCAACGCCGGCGTGAGTTACGCACGAACCTTCAGCCCGCACCTCAGCTCGCAAACTTCCTTCGGCTACATTCGCAGCACCCCGTTCTTTCCTGCGGCCAATCACACTCAGCCGGCAATCCAGTTCGGCGACGGATTGCTCTCCGCCTATGGCGCGCCCGCCGGCTCCATTTTCGGATCGTATTCCAACCTCTATCAGCTCAAGCACGACATGACTGGCATCCGCGGCGCGCACACATTTAAGTGGGGAGTCGAGATCCGCGTGAACCGCGACTCGACCATCTTCGGCATCACTCCCAATGGCGCTTATTCGTTTGGAGGCGGCACTGCCTACTCTCCGGTCGCGATCCCTTCCGCCAGTGGCACGCACAATATCAAGGTCGGCGATCCCCTGCCTGATTCCATCACCGGACTGCTCACGGCCACGCCCTACTCCTACAACATCGTCGTTCCCGCCGCATTTACTCCCGTTGGCAACAAGTTCGACGAAGCCGGCGTGCGCCGCGAAGCCTACAACTTCTATTTTCAGGACGCGTGGAAAGCCACGCCTCGCCTCTCGATTTCTTACGGTCTCCGCTATGAGGTGAACACCCGCATCCACGAAGCAACCAAGCGCACTTCCCTGCCTTTCTTCTACGATGCGAACGGCAAGTCCACCTCGTACCGGAATCATGAGGCGAAGCAAACCTTCGTCGTGAATCCGCAGCCCCCTTACGACAAGGATTGGCGAGGTTGGGGCCCGCGCGTCGCCATTGACTACTCGCTATCGAACCACACGGTATTGCACGCGGGTTCTGCCCTCACCACCCGGCTTTCCAACTTGTGGCAGGAAAATTCCCTCACAGCGGCAATCCCGTTCGTCTTTAATCCATACTTCACCGCCCAGCCCGGGATCGCCGTACCCTTTACCAATTCCGTCGTGCAGGAGGTGCTCCCGCCCGCTTACGACGTGAACGGCGATCTGATTTTTCCGAATCAGCAAAGCACCGATGCCAAGCCAAATACGGTCATGGATCTGGCGCGCTTCCAGGACGAAGTCGCCGCGCTCACCCCCGGCCACCAACCCCAGTTGCCGGTGGTCTACGGCATCGCAAAGAACTTTCGCAATGGCATGATTGCCAGTTATACAGTAGGGATCGATCACGACTTCCGCGACTTCAAAGCCAGCGCTTCTTATGTCGGAACCACCGGCATTCATCTGCCCTCCAACTTCTACCCCAACAGCTTCACGGGGGCCGATCCCGCATTTGCGCCCTTCACAAAATTCGACGCCGCCGGCAATCGCATCGGAGGCCTGGGCCAGGAAGGTCTTGTCACCAGCGATTCGCACTCCACCTATCACGCGCTTCAGATGAGCCTTGCCAAGAACTCCGCGCGCGCCGGGCTCGGCCTGCAGGTGAGCTACACGTTCTCCAAGTCGATCGACGACACCAGTTCCGTCATCAACAGTTCGATCGCGGGCGCAGGCGTAGTTCTGCAAACGCCGCCGCAGGATCCCTGGAACCCGAGCGCAGAAAAGGGTGCGTCCACCTTCGACGTCACCCACGTCTTCACCACGAGCTTTATCCAGTTGTTGCCGTTCGATCGATTGGGATTCTTGCGGCCGCTGGGCAAAACATTAACTTCTGGATGGCAATTCCTGAATATCACAACCTTGATGAGCGGCTCTCCATTCACCGTTTACTCCGGCGTCCAGCAGACCGGAGCCGGCGCCGGTGGAACCGATCGCCCCGACCTGGTTTCGAATCCCCACTTTTCCACGAGCCGCGCCGTGCGCAGCGACTACTTCGGACGGGGCGACAACAACGCATCCTTCTTCAACATCCCCATCAACCTGCCCGACGGCACCGGCCCGAACCACGGCCGCTTCGGAACCTTGGGGCGCAGCACCTTTCGTGGTCCCGCTTTCCATAATTTCGACATAGCCCTGATTAAAGACACACCGTTCGGTCACCGGGGCAACTCCGAATTCGGCACCGTCGAATTCCGCGCGGAATTTTTCAACGTCTTTAACATCGTGAACTTCAGTCTCCCTTCCAACATCGTCCGCGGCAGCGGCTTCGGCCTTATCAGTAAAACCGCCAGTTCCTCCCGACAAATTCAGTTTTCGGTCAAGCTGATCTTCTAGGTCAAATCGATCGTGGGCACCCCAGCCGCGGCAGCGGCGGCAGTCATTAGCCCAGCGCGTAAGCGCTGGGTAATGCCAACAAATGACGAGAGTCCCGCAGGGACGACACAACGTGCGATGCGGGCGTAAGCCCGAACTACTTAAAGCAAGCTCGACCGTTCGACTCCCCGTAGCCAGCCGCGGGAGCGGCGGCAGTCATTAGCCCAGCGCGTAAGCGCTGGGTAATGCCAACAAATGACGAGAGTCCGCAGGGACGACACAACGCGACGCGGGCGTAAGCCCGCAAACTGTCAAAAATCGTGAACTCCACTCGCATGCAGGAAAACCCTGATTGCTTCGCTCCATCTCTTCCTTGCAAACTGCTTGGACAATTTGATCCCCAGGGAGAGAAACCCATGCGAATTGTAACTTTGGCATTGCTCTTACTAATGATCGCGTCCCCAACCGCGACCGTTTTCTCAAGCGCGCCCCCACAAGACATCCCTGCCGAAGTCGACGCCGCCCGTCGTGCCTTGCAAGGTGCCCGCAACGACCTCGAACACGCCGGCGGAAAGTGGGGCGGACACCGCGTGGCCGCCATGAAACACATCGACGAAGCTATCGGAGAGTTGAATCAAGCAGAAAAGTTCGCTCACGAACATCACGACATAAAGTAGAGCCGGGATAACAGCCACCCATTCGCACAGCAAGCGACTGGGTGTGCTGTGTCTTTGACCAGTCGCACAAGCCCGCGAAATCGGGAGCCTCATCATCACACAGCCTAGTTAAGGATGCAGTGAGCCCGTTTTGCGGGCAATCTGCGAACCTCGTCTGGGACTTTTCCCTTCATCCCGCGTAAAATCCCCAGACGAGACTTTCATGCCCGAAGAAACTCCCAAACCTCCGGCCTCCGATCCGACACCCGCAACCCCGAAACCTCCCGGCCTTGATATCGGCCCCGGCGTGGGCATCAATGTCACGCAAGACATGGCGACACCCGAGCGCAGCCTCCCGCCCGCAAAAATTGTCCTCATTGCGCTCGCCGGACTTGCCGTTGTGCTCGCCATCTATGGATTCGTGGGCCGCGCTAAGCCGCAGGGCGCAGGCGCCATCGACAACATCGCCGCCGTCGAGATTCCCAATCAGAATGCCATGCTCGTCGCACTCACCGTAACGCTGCATAACAGCGGAGAAAAACCTCTCTGGATCCATAACATCGAAGGAAAACTGAAAACTGCTTCCGAGGAATATTCGGACGATGCCGCGTCTGCCGTCGACTTCGATCGCTACTTCCAGGCATTCCCTGCGCTCAAACAAAATTCGCAAGCCGCACTGATGCCCGAGACAAAAATCCTTCCCGGCAACGAAGCGCACGGCACTGTGATCGTCAGCTTTCCAGTAACGCAACCAGTCTTTGACCAGCGCAAATCGATCAGCGTCGTGGTCCATCCCTACGACCAGCCACTCCCCGTAGTTCTGACGAAATAAGCGGCCGACCTCCGCCCAAATAGCGGCACAGCGTCTAACCACCACGTTTTACTGCACTTGCCATTTCAAATAATTAGCTTAGAGATATTCCTGAATCGCACGAGTGTTCCACGTGGAACATAGCGACGATTCTGCGCAACAAGATTTCTATTGCTTCTTCTGAATGCCGCGGCGGCGTACCAGGTGAGTCTGGGCAGTGGGGTTGATATCGTCGTAACGCAGGAAACTCATCGAGCCATCCACCTCAAGCACACCGATCGCGACCTGGTGAAAATCTGCGATGCCATGCTCCCGCATGGCGCGTTGCAGTTCATCCATGCTGACATGTTCTTTCTCCATGTGTGCGGCGATCACCGTGCCATCGTGGATCAGCATGCTGGGTTGGCCCTGGATGAATTTTCGGAACCGCCGGTTCGCGCCCGAGAGGTCGGCGGCGAAGTAGTTCAAGGTCAGCAAAACTACGGCCGCCACCGCACCGCCGGCGAGCGAGGTGTCCGGCCCGGTCATGGCGTTCTGCACGGAGTTGCTCAGCAACAGCAGGAGGGTGAGATCGAAGGGCGTCATCTGCCCAACCTCGCGCTTGCCGCTGAGGCGCACCCCTATCAGCACAAGAACGTAGATCACCGTCGTCCGCAACGCGATCTCGGCCAGGACGTGCGTTGATGCGGGGAGCATTGTGGGCTGCTGCTTAGTTCGACGCCGTCGGTGAAGCGGTCACTGGTGTCGGAGCATTC
Source organism: uncultured Acidobacteriota bacterium (assembly GCA_963765755.1). Taxonomy (GTDB): domain Bacteria; phylum Acidobacteriota; class Terriglobia; order Terriglobales; family Acidobacteriaceae; genus Gp1-AA133. The sequence goes on from CAVXXV010000018.1 coordinate 37,514, forward strand.
TTCGGAGTGCTCACGTAGCCAGTAGCCTTATTCTTGTCGAGCGTCCAGACCACCAGCTCGTACAACATGTGGTCACGCCCGGTGTAGAACTGGATCGGCTCGTTGACGTTGCGATCTTTCTTCTCGATCGTCTTGTCGTCGGAGGTGACGTTGAGGGTGTACTTGCCGCGCTTGGGATCGATCTTCTTCATTTGCAGGCTGATGGTCGACACGGGCTGCGGCTTCGCGCCTTTCAGCAACGTGAACTCATAGTACTGGCGGTCGCCCCTGTGCTTCAGGACTTCAAGATCGTCGCGCGTGCGTGCGATCAGACCGCTCTGCAGCCCGAGGTCGCCAACCGTACTTTCAAGCCTGGCCTTGGTGGCGGCCAGTTCAGTCTTGGTCTGGCCCAAGTCGGTCTTCACCCCGCCAACATCGGTCTTGACGCCAGCCACTTCGCCGGTAACAGCTGTGATCTGTTCCTTTTGTTCTTTCGCGAGACGCTCTTCGGCGGCGCGCTGGGCCTGCTGCAACTGGGCGGCGCGTTGCGCCAGTTCTTTCTTCGTGATGCCGACCTGCTGTCCCAAAGTTTCGGCTTCGGCCTCGGCGGCCTGCATGCGCGTCGTCAGGTCGGCGACTTGTTTCTGGCTCGCGGCTTGCTCCTGCGCCAGTTTGCCGACACTGCCTCGCATGTCGATCAGGAAGTACAGAGACCCCGCGACGTAGATAGCCGCAAGCAGAAGCAGCAGCCACTTTCCGGCATTGCTACTACTCTCTTGCACCACCGTGACTTCGTCCTGATCGGACATAGGTTCCCCTCCGCGAGTGTGAAGTTGGGACTGGTTTTAAAGATTGTTGAGCAGAACTCCCATGCTGTCAATTGCTTCGCTGATACCGCTACTCCATGGCCCTCATGACATTTGTCATCCCAGGAGCGTGATGCTATGCACTGGTAGATGCGCCGACCTGCATCCATGATGCCTGCCAGGGCTGACCCGGAAGTTTTCCACGTGCCGGCCAGGGCTGTCTGAACCTTGCCGCGCCGGCGGGCGAGAACCCACTCCATCACCAGATGGGCGCGGGCGATAGCATCACCCAGATGCGTAGGTGGTGGCCTAAACTAGACCGATGCAGGCTTATGTGAAAACCCGAGTGCCGCGCTGGGTTCCCTTCATCTGGCTGGCCTACCTGACATTTTTCCTCTGGGACCCGATGACCGGCCACACCAGCAGCGGGCAATGGGTGGCCACGGCTGTGGGGCTTGCGGTCTTTCTGTTCCTGTACTTCTCATTTTTCCTGACCAACAAACCCTGGCCGATGGTTTGCGTCGCAGGAATTCTCGCTCTCGGAATTGTTTACGCGCCCTTCAACTACGGGTCGGCGAACTTCTTCATCTACGCCGCGTCGATGGCGCCTTTCGCGCTGGAGACGGAGTGGTCGGCCGCGCTGGTGATCGCTGGCATCGTCGTGCTGGCTGCGCTCGAAAGCTGGTGGCTGCACATCCCCCGCGGCTTTTTGTTTCCGGCAACATTTCTTTCGACCTTCATTGGGGCGGCCAACATTTATTTTGCGCAACGCCACCGGCACATCGAAGATCTGCGGCGGGCGCACGATGAAATCGAACACCTGGCAAAAATCGCGGAGCGGGAGCGCATCGCCCGTGATCTTCATGATGTGCTCGGCCACACCCTGTCGCTGATCACGTTGAAGTCGGAACTGGCGGGCAAGCTGATTGAGCGGGATCCAGCGCAAGCCAGGCGCGAGATCGGCGACGTCGAGCAGACGGCGCGTCGCGCGCTGGCCGATGTGCGGCAGGCAATCGGGGGCTACCGCTGCAAGGGACTGGCGGCGGAGATCAAGCACGCAGCGGCCACTCTGGAAACCGCGGGTGTGCGCGCGGAGGTCCGATCGCCGGCGATCGAACTGCCTGCGACACAGGAAACTGTACTCGCTCTGGTTTTGCGGGAGGCCGTGACCAACGTTGTGCGGCACGCTCGGGCCAGCCACTGTCGCGTAGAAGTGCAACGGGTCGATGGTCATTGCCGGCTTCAAATTTCCGATGATGGGCGCGGCGGTCTGGCGGTGGAAGGCAACGGGTTGCGCGGCATGCGCGAGCGGGTGGAGTCGCTGGGCGGCAGCGTGGAGCGGGACGTGAGTCAGGGAACAAGGCTGACCGTGCAACTGCCAATTGCATTGAGCAAGGAAGCACTTCAACCATGAACGCTAGCGCCAAAGATCCGCGCAAGGTGATTCGAGTGGTGATCGCTGAGGATCAGAGCATGATCCTGGGCGCGCTGGCAGCGCTGCTGGAGATCGAAGGCGACATCCGCGTGGTGGGCCAGGCCCACGACGGTAAGGAGGCGCTGGAGGCAGTGTTGGCGCAGAAGCCGGATGTATTTCTGACCGACATCGAAATGCCGGGATTGACGGGTCTCGATGTTGCCGCCGAGCTCAAGCGACGCAAGACTGCAACGCGAGTGGTGATTGTGACGACCTTTGCGCGCTCGGGATATTTGCGCCGCGCCTTGGATGCGGGGGCTTCGGGATATTTGTTGAAAGATCATCCGGCGGAGCAGTTGGCCGACGCGGTGCGACGCGTGCATCGGGGCATGCGTGTGATCGATCCCGAACTGGCGACGGAAGCCTGGAGTGAGCTCGATCCGCTGACCGATCGTGAGCGGCAGGTGTTGCGTCTGGCAGGGGATGGAAGGGCGAGCGGCGATATCGCCGATGAGCTCGGGTTGTCCGAGGGTACGGTGCGGAATTATTTGTCAGAAGCGATCAGTAAGATGGGCGCCGGCAATCGGGTGGAAGCGGCGCGGATCGCGAGAACCAAGGGTTGGTTGTAGTGCCGCTCTGCCAAGGCTGGTAAAAGCTGAGCCAGCCCCCCGGCGATTTACAGGTTCGAGTCTTCTCAAAGTTGTATCTGACCTCTCTGCTTGGAAACCACCAACCTGCCTAAACGGGGAAATGTGCCGACTGTCCCCGGGTTTTCTCCCACACGAGTCTGTAAAATCTCTGCCGCGTCCCAATCCCCAACTCACTCAAGCAAACTTCATCTTTAAAGGATCCCTCCATGAGAACGTTTCGATGGTCTCCGTGCTTACTGGCTGTCGTGCTTATCGTCCCGTTGGCGTTTCCGCAGAGCGCCGCTGATGCTTCCCCGCGAGCGCCTAATCCGCAAGCTGCCGCGAACGCCGAGCAGGTCGCGAACATCCTGGGCATCTCCCAGTTGGTCAGCCGAGCCCGCAGCATGCGCGCACAGACGCCCTGCGAATCTTCGCCCACGCTCCCCGAGCTCGCGCTGCGCCAGGACATTCTCGAGACCGTGACCTTAGCCTCCCTTGAAGTGGACGGCGTGCTGGCTGAATTAGAGAGCGAGCGTGCCCGCCTTTCCGAATTGAGCGCGGCCTTGCAGGCGCGCCGCGACCGAGCCGTGAACCTTACCAATGTCGCCGGCTTGGTCACAGGCACCGGCCTGGGAATCGCGGTGAACGCCATGCAGTTCAGCAGTACCACCGCGAACCTTGGCAACGGTCTGGGAGTCGGTTCCGGTATCGCTGCGACCGTGCTGTCGATCATCGGAATTCGCCAGCAGCACGGACCGCAGCGCAGCGTGGGCAGAATTCCCAACATGCTCGCGCCGCTGCTTGCAAGACCAGCGGAGTTGAACAGCGACTACCCCGAAGCAGTGCTGGCGTATCTGCGCAGCATCCCGCCGGGCGAACCTGCGGATGCCGGATCGCGGCTCGACCAGCTCATGGCCGAGTGGAAGCAGGACGGACGCGTAGGGCCGTCCGGCAATGCCAAAAACGATCAGAAAATCGCGCGGCTCACCTCGAGCCTGCACGAGAAAACCAGGCTCTCGATCGATGATCTATCCGACCGGGTGGCCATGCTGAGCGATGTGACTGGACGAGTCGGCTTGATGAAACGCGACCTGGCGGAGCTGATGCATTCGGTGCGAGGGGCGGGAGCGTGCTGGCAATAAAAACCCGCCCAAGCGGAGCTTGAGCGGGGCACCCTCTGGGTGCGAAACGGAGACTAGACCCGGCCACCGTCGCTGTTCAGTTCGTCGACCTCTCAGTCGTGTTAGCGGAGCGACTGAAAGTTGAGGACCTGCGACACGATGACTTCCAGGATGACGTAAGAGCCGTCCGAATAGCGGCCGTACTGATACCGGCTGTTGTAGCCGTCTTCATAGCCGCGCTGGAAGCCCTCGCGGAAGTAATGGTTGTAATCGTCCCGGTCCACGTAATAGCCGTTATATCCGTAGTTGGCATCCTGATAGGCGTAAGAGTCCCGGTAGTCGGACTGCCAGCGATCCTGGCGGTCAGCCTCTCCCGCCCGGAAACCTTCCTGATAGCCGTTGTTCATGGCCTGGCGGAGAAGATCTGCGCCGTATTGATTGGTCTCGTAGTAGCGGCCGCCACGATTATAGCGATAGATGGGCGCCGTATAGAAGTACGGATCGCGGTCGTAATCGGGATGCCGGTCGTTCTGCAGGAATACCTGCTGCTGACGCACGGTCTCCAGATATTGTTGTTGAAAGCGGTACTGCGCCATACGCTTTTGTTGCTGTAACTGCACGGACTGCTGTTGCAGGACCCGCTGCTGCTGATCCAGCTGTTGACGGTACTGCGTCAGGCGCTGCTGCTGTTGCTGAACAAGCTGCTGCTGGCGCTGCTGTGAGAGCCGCTCTACTTGCTGCTGCTGTTGTTGTTGGGCGCGCTGCTGATTCTGCTTGTTCTGGTACTGCTGCTGTTGCTGCTGGGCGCGCTGCTGGTCCTGGCTGTTTCTGTCTTGCTGCTGTTGTTGCTGAGCACGCTGCTGATCCTGTTTGTTCTGGTCCAGCTGTCGCTGTTGCTGAGCGCGTTGCTGGTCCTGCTTGTTCTTGTCCTGCTGTTGTTGCTGCTGGGCGTGTTGCTGATCCTGTTTGTTCTTGCCTTGCGGCTGTTGTTGCTGAGCGCGCTGCTGATCCTGTTTGTTCTTGTCCGGCGTTGCTGCTGTTGCTGCTGGGCTCGCTGCTGGTCCTGTTTGTTCTTGTTCTGCTGCTGTTGCTGCTGGGCGCGCTGTTGGTCCTGTTTGTTCTGGTTCTGCTGCTGTTGCTGGGCGCTGCTGATCCTGTTTGTTCTTGTCTTGCTGCTGCTGGGGCTTCGCTTGTTGTGTCCCCTGCGGCTTTGCGGGCTTGGCTTGCTTTTCCGGCTTGGCTTGCTTTTCGCCCTGCTGCTCCTGATTCGGCTTTTCATCCTGCTGCTCTTGCTGCGCGTACGCAAGAGCAGCGGTTCCGAGAAATAATGACAAAATTAGTGCTCTGCTAATACCAACTCGTTTCATGGTGGCCTGCCTCCTACTTCTGATCTTTCTCTTTGGCTTCGGCTTTCGCTTCAGCTCTTTCTGCGGCTACGGCTTGGCCTTTCGCTCCACGAACTTCTGCGAGGAACGGCTGGGCCGCGGCTGGAGCCGCTACCTTGCCCAACAGCAACGCTTTAGTTGTGACCTTCGGCCCATAAATCGCGTGCCGGGAATCATTGTCTTGACGGATCGATGCGCCTTCCAGCGTAAGCCCCGCGAACACGCCCTTCGCACGGGAATAGGTCAGGATCTCGGTATCCATCTTCCAGTTCGTGCCGGCTTCGGCATGCCGTCCCACGGGACCGGCTGCGGCCGAAGCGTCCGCTCCAACGTGGAAATTACTCGAGAGAAGTTTTTGCATGCCTTTTTCATTCTGAATGATCATGACCAGGTCCACAGCTTCGACGCCGATCTGCAGTCCCCAGTTACCACCCGAAATGGTGATGAACGCGGGCGCACTCCAGCCGTTCGCGGTGCGGCAGGTGGCGACGCCTTTGCCTCCTTTACCGCCGAAGACAAAACCGCCTTTGACCATGTGTGGCACAACCGCTACGCACTTGGCGTGCTCCAACACTTCCTCCGGAATTCCCTTGTCAGGCATTCCCATAATTTCGTGCAATACAGTGGTGGCGTTTCCCAATCGTTCGGTGGCATCTTCCCGCGCCGAGTCTGCCCAGCACATCGTCCCGAGACTCAACGTCGCAAGTAAAAACATGGCTTTTTTCATAGGACAGCCTCTCTTCTGTTACGTCTGCACCCCGTCTGTGGAGTTGTGCGGCGCACATCCACATACAGATCGGGATAGACAGGCAGCAGGCGCACCAGATCAATTCCGAGCTTAGCAATTCAGGATTCAGGGGTCTGAGCAATACCGCTCACGCTGCCTTTGCGAATAGCTAACCAAATATCGTAAAGAAGTCTGTCCTGCTTTGTGTGAACGGGCTCAGTTGCAATTTGAAGCTCATATCTCGATTTTGCGGATGCAATAGCGCCCACATGGGCGGTCGTCGTGAACCATGAGAGAGGATTTCAATTCGATTCCAGCCTTTCCTAATTTGGAACAATTCCGTACCGGGCCACTAGTGTTCGAGGATGTTCCCGCTGCCGAGCAAAGCGTTAAAATATAGGCGTCGTTGTTTCGGCAGTAGGGAGGTGCTTATGTCTCCTGCTCGCCAACCCAACGGTTCCCCGGGCAGAAAGAAAGTCACTCGTCCAACTCCGTTCGACCCAGTCCACCAACCTGGGCCGAGCCCCACAGTTCCAACTGCGGCCAAAGCGCGGCGCGATTTCGATCCCCACGCATTCCTCGCAACCATCAGCGAGGGCAGGAAACTTGTCACTTTTCTGAAGACGCAAACCGTCTTCGCCCAGGGGGATTCCGCGGATGCGGTGTTTTATCTCCAGACGGGCAAGGTGAAACTCACCGTGGTCTCAAAGACTGGCCAGGAAGCGACCATCGGGATATTAGGAGAAGGAAGCTTTTTCGGGGAAGGGGCACTTGCAGGGCAGGCTGTGCGCATGGGCTCTGCAACCGCCATGACGGATTGCGCCATTCTGCGAATCGACAAGCAAGCCATGATGTAGGCGCTGCACCGCGAAAGCGCGCTTTCCGACATGTTCGTGGCGTATTTGCTGGCTCGAAACATTCGTTACGAAGAAGATCTGGTGGATCAGCTTTTCAATTCGAGCGAAAAGAGGCTGGCTCGGATCCTTTTGCTGCTCGCTCGTTTTGGCAAGGAAGGCACACCCGAGACGGTAGTCCCCAAGATCAGTCAGGAGATGCTGGCGGAGATGATCGGCACAACACGCTCCCGGGTAAGCTTCTTCATGAACCGGTTCAGAAAACTAGGCTTCATTCACTACAATGGCGGGCTGCAAGTCCACAGTTCACTGCTCAATGTAGTTCTGCACGACTAGCCGTCCTTACCTACACGATTCACCGGGATAAAGAGAGGCAATACTCGGGTGAAATTGAACGTGCATTAGCGATTATCCGCTACCACGATCTGCTTGTTGAGTATGCCCGCTGCCTCAGCTAGCGTCAGGTCATCAGACACCCGGTTGAAGTCGCTGTGGATTTCGGCCTCGTGTACGCCGATGGTCTTGAACAGGAGAGCTCTCCCTTTCATTTCCACACACTGGATAGTCATTTCCCACTCACCTGGAGCCACTTCTGTCTGCCTGACCTCAAACTTGCCCCCCTTGTCCAAGTGCCCTAACAGCCCACCTCCGAACTTCACATCCGCCATGAGCTGGCCACTGAGCGCTGCCAGCCTCTCTTGTTTGATGTCCACCGTCATCTCGCCGTGCATGTTGTGAAGGACCCGGGCTTCCAGAGAAGGGGGCTGGTAATTCGGATTGGGTCTGAAGGTCAAAGTTACGAGGTCTGCTTGACGACCGACATAGCTGAATACAAATACGTCAGGCAGAATCCTGAACAAGCGTGCTCCCTGCTCTGCCTTCTTGTTGCTGGCCTGTTTTAAGTTTCGCTGCTCCTCTGGATGGCTGACGAGCCTCTGCGTGCGCAGGTACTCTTTCTGCTGCTCTCTGCCGTTAAGAGGACGGCCACCAACGGAGATCAGTCTGCTGAGAGAACCACTACTAGTTTCGAGGATTTGAAGGACCTGTTTCTTCCCGGATTCTTCTTTCTGGAGCCGGTACATCCAGTGGCCGTGTTCCTCAGCTTGGAATTTCAGTTCGGTGGTGACCACTCTGCGTGCCAGTTCGTTCGCTGACATTCCGAGTCTCTCGGAATCTGATTGGGGAAGGGCGCTGAATGCGAGCAGAATGACGATCACGATGACAATTGCGGGGCTGCGTATCAGCCTCGCAATCGATGGCCGTGTCAGTGTGCGGCGCGTTTTGAAGCAGCTATACATCTCGACTTTCCTTTGAGAAGACGCACCCCGCAACCCGGTGACCTAATCGTGGTGCACGATGTTGAGCGGTGCGCCGTGGGCGTGCAGGCCGCTTTCTGAGATGGGCGAATACGTTTCCGCGGGTCTCTCACGACGGGTGCTTAAATTGTCTTCAAAGTCGTCAGTAAAAGGTGCCGCGGGGCAATCCATGCTCGGGACCGCATTCGGCATCCAATCAATCGGTTTTACCATTGCCAGCCTCCTGTTTACCTTTTCAAAGCCACGCCGAACTGGGTTGCTCGTCAGCTTGAATAGTACGTCTCAAGGCAACGACAGGACTGTTCAGAAGTGCTCAAGGTTTGTGAGAGCTGGGAGTGAGTTCAGTCGCGTTTACTTCAAACCCTGAAATGTCCAAGTACAGCGGTGTGCAATATTGGGCAGACGAGGTTTACTTCCACAACGTAGGATGCGCTCCGATGTCATTGCTATTGGCATCAATGGGCCAAAAATGGGCTCCAGAATCCCCTCTGGAGCCCATTTCTATTGCAGGAATCTCCCATTGCTGGACCTGCCATTGACTCAGGCGTGTTTGCGTTTAATCAACGGCTCGATTTCGTGACTAATCTCAAACTTCACTGGCGCCTTGCATGACTGGCAGATCGTTTGGTGAATTCCGCCGTTTAATTTCATTGCTTCCAGCTTGTTGGGACGCAGGCACTTGGGGCAAGTGATTATCAGATATCCCGCACTGTCTCTCGGCACGAAGAGTGGGGCAATGTCACTTTTCTCTCTTTCCGACCTGATAGGAGATGCGGCTAACAGCTTCGTGACTTCCTCGAGAAGCTCCTTGACCGTGTAGCGTCCCTTTGGCAGGAAAGCGTCTGCCAAAATCCCACTCGGATTTTCGCCCATGATGTAGTCTCCGCTGATGGCTATGGTTGCGATGCGCGGAAAGCGCTTGCGTACGATCGCAAGGAATTCAAATCCTGACATGCGGGGCATATTCAGATCGGAAATGATCACATCCGGAAGGGACTGGCTGAGAGCGTTTAAACCAGCCAGCCCGTCCGCTACCGTGAGAACCTCATAACCCTGGCTTTCCAAAATGGCCCTTACAGCTTCGCGTAGCGACGGTTCGTCATCCACAACCAGGACGCGATAGGGAAATTGATGTATCTGGGCTTCTGCGACGAAGGCACCTTCATACGGAGACGCTGGTTGTCCTGCCGCCGAAATCCGGTCCGGCATTTTGTGAATGTCTAATTCTGATTCTGACGAAACGGTCTTATCCCAATTCTCTTCTTGGCTAGCAGGCATGGGACACCCCCATTTCTGAAGAAAGATTCCAGTGACAAAAAACATACTCGGCACGAAGTGGCAAAGCTGATCAAAATTGCACATTGGCGAAAGTCATCAGTACATTGGGAGCGACCCAAAATACGCACTAGGTGTCGGAATCCTGCTTAAGTCAACTGGAGGGTTAGGGCCGAGGGATGAGCAAAACGGAGCAGCAATCACTCACGATCTTCGGCATAGTTGACTGGATACAAAGTGAGGATAAGGAGTCACCATGTTAGGTTACGGTTTAGTGGGAACAATTGTGGTTGTTCTGCTGGTTATTTTTGTCCTGCGCTCTCTGTAGAACCTGCGGCGATGGACAAAAAGGAAATCAACTCTCCGAACTTGACCGCCAACTTTCTGATTTGGGTCTGCGGCGTTGGCGGTCTATTGTTGTTCGCTCTGTTGGGAGCCTTCGCTTGGAAGACTTTCTGAGTGGTCTGAAGCTCACTGCATCTCCACCTTCTGTAGGAGGCTACATGAAAAGAATTCTGGGAATTTGCACTGTTCTGATGGCGCTGATAGCGCTTACTGTACCCGTCTTGGCGCAGGACACCGATGACAATCGCCGGCAAGGCGATCGCGACGATGCGCACCGCCAGGATAATCGAGGCTATGGGCACGGCCAGCAGCAAGGTCGCTTATCGTCCGAGGACCAGCAACGGTTCGACAGCTACTACTCGCGCTGGCAGGGATATCGTCGCACCAACAACCGGAATGAAATGGAAAGCATGGAAAAACGCATGCGAGACGTAATGTCTCACAACAACATTCCGTCGGATGTGCCGTTCGATGCGATCGCTTCGAATGGTGATCGGGGGTACGGCAACCATGACGGGCAGCGGCGGCAAGTTCGCTTATCGTCCGACGACCAGCAACGGTTCAACAGCTACTATTCGCGCTGGCAGGGATATCGTCGCACCAACAACCGGGATGAAATGGAAAGCATGGAAAAGCGCATGCGGGATGTAATGTCTCGTAACAACATTCCATCGGATGTGCCGTTCGATGAGATCGCTTCGGGGAGATAGTTTTTGCGGAACTGATTGGGCGGCCGGCCCGCCCTAAGCATCGCGCCCCGACTCTCGAGGGTGCCCCGTCCAAGCTCCGCTTGGGCGGGGTTTTCTTTGCACTCTGCACGGTCGGAGAATTCCAAAACGCGGTCAACGGTGCCCCAGGTTTGCGTCCGTCCTGTGGACGCTAACCTGGGTGAGAACCCCCGCCGGGAGAACCTGCGGACACCGGATCGCGCCTCGACCAGCTCATGGCCGAGTGGAAAGAGGCCGGACGCGTCGGGCAGTCCGGCAATGCACAAAACGATCAGAAGATCGTGCGGCTCACCTCGAGCCCGCACGAGAAAACCAGGCTCTCGATCGATGACCTATCCGACCGGATGGCTATGCTTGGGGATGTGACCGGGCGAGTTGGGTTGATGAAGCGGGATTTGGGGGAGTTGATGCGGTCGGTGCGGGCGGGGCAACGTGCAAGCCCTAGGGGACGGCGAATCACCGAGTCGATGATACAGGCAGCATCGTAGCCCCACTTATTTACAAGAAAGCGAATGATTGGGCGACCCGCCGTGATAAGCGGGTTCGATGTGGAGCGGACGGTCTTGTCCGCCAAGCTTTGCTCTCGGATTGAGTCTCTCTGCAGACGATTTGGAACTCTGTCGGACAGGACTGTCCGACGCACAACGTTCAGGCTGCCACCGAAACGTCGCGGGCCACTTCCGCCACTAATTCGTACGACCACAGCCGTTCGGCGGGATCGTAGGTGTCGGTGACTACGATGACTTCGTCCGCCGCCGTCTCTCGCACTAACTTCTCCAGGCCTGCTTTCACCGTTGCCTTCGACCCTACAATCGCCGCGCCCAGCTTGTTTTCCACCGCGGCGCGTTCGAAGTCGTCCCAGATGCCGTCCATTGAGTCGACCGGCGGCAACAACTCCACGGGCTGATTTCGAAGCAGCCGCAAGAACCGTTGTTGTGGCGTGGTGAACAGGCGGCGCGCAGCCGCATCAGTCTCGGCGGCGATCACCTGCACCGCGATTATCAGGTGAGGGCGCTGCAAGACGTCGCTGGGACGAAAATGGTCGCGGTATAGTCGAGAGGCCGCGTAGAGATATTCGGGCGCAAAGTGCGCGGCGAACGCAAAGGGCAGTCCTTCTGCCGCGGCCAGTTGCGCGCTGAACGCGCTCGAGCCCAGCAGCGTGATGGGGACGTGGCTTCCCTGCCCCGGAATCGCCTTCACCGCCTGTCCCTCCCGCGCGTCGTCAAGGTAGGCACGCAACTCTGCCAGCAACGCAGGAAAATCGTCTCCCGTCTGACGGTGATCGCGCCGCAACGCGCGCATAGTGTGGAAGTCACCGCCCGGCGCGCGGCCCAGGCCCAGATCGATGCGGCTGGGATAGATCGCGGCCAGCGTCCCGAACTGTTCGGCGACCACAAGCGGCGCATGGTTTGGCAGCATCACGCCGCCGCTGCCCACGCGAATGGTCGAAGTCGCCCCGGCCACATGCCCGATGAGCACCGGCGTCGCCGAACACGCGAGCCCCTCAATCGAATGATGCTCCGCCAGCCAGAAGCGCTGGTACCCAAGCCGCTCCACGTGCTGCGCCAGTTCGACCGAGCGCGCAATCGCGCTCCCCGCCGACTCCCCTGTACGCATGCCAACCAGATCAAGAACGGAAACTGCCAGACCGTTAGACATGAGGATTAGATTGCGGAAGGTGAGTGGGGGATGCGGGAAGGACGATGAGGCTGGCGGGGTCGTCAGTAAACGTCCCGTCTGTCCCCGAGTTTGTCCACTTGGGGGCAGTCTTTCGTAACGGAAAAACTGTGGAAAAACAGTGGAAAATAGTGGACAATATATGGCATACTAATTCAGTGAATAGTACACCTGCACTTTTCGACAACGTTGCAAGGAAAGATTACCTCCACCTTTTTCCCGGTGACACGACTGATTTTCAGAAGGTCGTGAGACTACTGGACTTCAAGAAGAACGATGTCGCAAGGGCGTCCAACATTGCTTTGCAATCGATTCGTTACGATCCCCCCAAAATGCCAAAGGAGTTGCAGGAACGCCTGATGGAATGGGCGATAGCTCTCAATCTCGTCGCGCAATTCTTCAAAGACGAGCACAAGACTGTCTTGTGGTTTAGGACGCCGAATCCGCTCCTAGGCGATATGACACCCCGTGACATGATAAGAGTTGGAAGGTTTCGCAAGCTCGTTCGCTTTATTCAGACTGCCTTGTCCGAAAATGAACTCCCCAAATGACTAGAAGATGGTTCCTCGAATCGGTACAGATTTCGGACATAATCAATTCGAAAGCCCGGTTCAACGAACTCGTTCAATTCCACTGGCAGTATTACTCCGAGCTGGCGTTTCAAAGAAACCAGATTCGCGAGAAATTGAGGGACTCTCTACGAGGGAAGGCCACATCTTTCGAGTTCAAGGGTTGGCAGAGAGCTATCAAATACAAATACTCTCTCGATCCGCTTAGTGCAAAAGGCAGTCTTACCGATCCCGGGGGACGCTTCAACGTCGGACGAATCGACCCTGTGCGTTATCCGGTATTCGCAGCGTTGTATATCGCCTCGGACAAAGGCACGGCTCTAGCAGAACTGCTAGGTCGAGAAGAGAACCTAGGTGCCCTAACACCGGAGGAGCTCGCTCTCACGAAATCCGCTTCGATCACAATCGTGTCCGTCAGCGGCAAACTGGAATCGGTTCTCGATATTCGCGAACGCAGCAATCTCACGCCATTCGTCAACTTGGTGAAGGGCTTCAGATTGCCTAAATCGCTAGTCCAGCAAGCACGGAGGGTGCGTGAGCAACTCCGATTGGTACAGACAGCAAAGGAGCTAGGAGATGCCTAAGAGGGTCGCGCGTGGCGGAACTGGCCGATGGTCTACGATGTCCCCGCCACGTGCCAAGTTTTCGGTGGTCTGGTGAAGGATGCAGGGATAGAAGGCATCCGATACAACTCGGCCATAACCGAAAGGGAGTGCCTCGCAATTTTCCCTCAAAATTTTCTGAATTCTTCTTCCTTTCTCCAGTTGGATGATCTGGCTCCGGCAGAGAAGGTTCAATCGCGTATTGACTCAAGCAATTTCCAGAATGTCATTTGACATCCGCGTGGTTAAATCGTCCTTGTAAAGTCCACAAACAAAAGCTATTCGCTACCGGGGCAGGTGGCCCACACAACTGGGGGTGCCGGGTGCCCCACGTTTGGCGCCTTTCGAAACGTGGATTCCACGGACCTATCCCTCTTGGTTTTCGGGAACGAGTCCACCCAGGTTAGCGTCCAAAAAGCGGACGCGAACCTGGAGCACCATCCCGCGGGCGAGGGCGCCCGCGCTACGTGCGCCGGCGAATCGCCAACAGCGTCAAGTCGTCCAAACCTCGCGCGCCTTCGGTAAACACGCGCAGATCTTCGAGGCAGGCGGTGATCAGGTCGGCGGGTTGGCTTCCGGCTTGCTGGCGCACCAGCGTCAGGACGCGCTCCACGCCGTATTCATCGTCCGCGTGGGTGGCTTCGGAAAGGCCGTCCGTATAAAGAAAGAGCGTGTCGCCGGGGTCCAGTTGCACGCGCGTGGCGGAGAACTCGGTGTTGTGAAACATCCCCAGCGGCAAGCCGGTCGATTCCACTCGCAGGACGCCGCCGTGTCCCACCAGAATTGCCGGGCAGTGGCCGGCGTTATGGATTTCTACTTCTCCCGTGGGCTTGGCCTGTCCGCAGACCAGCGTGGCGTACTGCCCGGCCAGCGCGCTTTCACAGAAGACGCGATTCACCTGCGTGACAATCTGGCCGAGCGGCAGGGCCAGGCCGGTCAGGCTGCGGAATAAGGCGTGCAGCTGCGCCATCAGCATGGAAGCGGCTACGCCTTTGCCGGAAACGTCGCCCAGTACAAAAAAGAGCTGGCCATCGGTCGGGATCAGGTCGCAGTAGTCGCCGCTGACCGCTCCCAGCGGCGCGTAGTGATAGCTGGTCTCCCAGTCGCCAGCGCACAGGCCATTCTGCGGCAGCAGGTTGCGCTGCACCTCCGAGGCGAGGTCGAGATCGCGCTGCAGCGCGGCCCGCTCCGTCTGGGTCAAGTGGTCGAGACAGTACCGCACCAGCGGATCGGCGAGTAGGCGGTCCTGCTCGACCGGATCGTGGCACTCCTCGCACAGACCGTAAGTGCCCTTGGACATGCGGTCGAGCGCCGAATCCACTTCGTGCAACAGGCCGGCCAGCCCCGCATTGCGCGGCGCCGAGACAATCGCCGCTTCCAGCCGGCGCTTGCGATCCTCGAGTTGATTGTGCAGGAAACTGACTTCGAGTGTGGCCATGAGAGTTTCTCCCCCGGGGTATTTAGTTCGCCTATTGGATTCTGCCAGGTCTGCTTTCGATGCGCATGTCTGCCGGTGCCCCAGGTTCGCGTCCGTCCTTTGGACGCTAACCTGGGTTCGGGATCGGAACGTGGGATTCCATGACGCTTCCAATCACACCCACAACTCCGAACCTTCCACAAACAGGCCGCGGAGCGGCGGCACTAAGATAGCCCAGGACGTAAGCCCTGGGTAAGCCCGGGAATGAAACGCAAGTCCCGCAGGGACGGCACCAAGCGCAGCGGGCGTGAGCCCGCCAGCGGTGTGGAATTCTTAGAAGCGCACGGAGTCTTTTGCCTCCATAAAAAACCCCGCCCAAGCGGAGCTTGAGCGGGGAACCCTCTCGGGTCAGAGTTCTCGAAACCTCTACGCTGCTACTGGGACGTGAAAGGTCGAATTGACCGACTCAAACGTCTGAACCCTGGGCGTTCCGTCGATCATTCGTCCAAGTGTTCTCAACACTTCCGGATAGCCGTTGGTGTTGTAGGCTTCGGCATTGGCCTTGCTGTCCCACAGGCTGATCGCAATCACATCCAGGCTGTTGGGATTCGACAACGTGATTTCGTCCTTGAAGCCCTTCTGCCTGCGAAGCAAAGGAAGCGTGTCGTTCTCGAAGGTCCGCATGTAATCAGAAAACATGTTCGATTTCAGATGGAAAGTGACATTGCGTGCAAACATTGAAACCTCCTGAAGGTTCATTGGCGCTAAGAAGAAGAAAACTTCAGATGAGCTGACTTAGTTCAGGGAACCTGAAAGAGGAGAAGAAGACTCACTCGCCCTTACTGCAGCAGTTACGTGGCCCTCCCGCATGGGGGGCCGCAAGTTGTTGCTTCGATGCGCGAGGGAGCAGATCGGGCGTCGCAGGGACCGGGTCCATCGCGCACTTTTGGCGGGGAGCGAGCACAAACGGCGGGTGCCCCAGGTTTCGCGCATTGGAAGCTTGGGATTCCACGACCCCATCCCATCACGTCGACATGTGAGCTAAGTCCTACCAAAACAAATCTCTTTCAGATATAAATGTCCCGCGAGGGCGAACAACTCCAGAGCAAGCTTTCTGGACCCTAAGTCCTTTGCCCGGAATATTTTGCCTATAAGTTGTTTGAAATGAAAGATCTTGGCTCCCTCTCGCGCGTAAGCGATTGACTCCACAAGAGCAGGGGGAGGGGGGGTACCCAACACAGAGGGTGCCCAAGGTTCGCGTCCGCACTTGGGACGCTAACCTGGGTTCGAAATTCCGCCTACTGTCGGTAGCAAGAGTGGGAACTCCAACCGCCGCGGGCGAGGACGTCCGCGCTACGTGGGCACCGCGCAGAAATTGCTTGTGTATACTCTGCGCCGATGCCTCGCCCAAAATTTTTCCTCTCCTTGCTGCTGTGTGCACTGAACGCCGCAGTTGCGCGGGACCGTCTCGCAACCGCGCTCGATTCCCTTCCCGCCATCAAGAAGACTGACCAGGTTGCGATCTCACCCGACGGAAAGAACGTCGCGTACATCGTCGACGGACAACTGTCGGTCGAATCGCTGGCTGGCGGAAACGTACGCCGCATCGCGCCCGACCAGAAGCTCGCCGCGCGCGATGTCACGTGGTCGTCCGACAGCAAGAAGCTCGCATGGCTTGGCGACTTGCCGACCGATATTCCCGCCGCAGAACTATGGAGCGCATCGGCCGATGGAAGCGGCCTCGTCAGGCTGGCCGATCTGAAGGGATTCGCCGAGACGCCACGCTACTCGCCCGATGGAACAAAGCTTGCGGTCCTCTATATCGAAGGCATGCCGCGGATCGCGGGACCATTGCAACCGATGACGCCGTTAGCCGGAGTTGTGGGCGAGAAGGTCTACGAGCAGCGCATCACGGTGGTCGATGTATCAACGGCGAAGTTGACGCAGGTCACGCCGTCGGATGTTTACGTCTACGAGTATGACTGGACACCGGACTCAAAGGCATGGGTCGTGAGCGCGGCGCACGGATCAGGTGACAACAACTGGTGGCTCGCGCGCTTGTACGCGGTGGATGCAGGCAACGGCGAGATGCGGGAGATCTACAAACCGAAGTGGCAGATCGCGGAGCCGCATGTCTCTCCCGATGGAAAATCAGTAGCCTTCATCGAGGGCTTGATGAGCGACGCAGGACTGACTGGAGGAGACATCCAACTGGTAGCGATGTCCGGAGGAACCGCGCGCAACCTGACGCCAGGCATCAAGGCATCGCCGTCATCGTTGGCATGGACGGGAACGAATCACCTTGCGGTCATCGCCAACGTGGACGGAAACGCCGGATACACCACGGTCACGACAGACGGTCAATCCACGCCGACGAGCTGGAAAGGCTGGATAGGCGAAGAGACGATCGGCACCGCCACCGATGTCTACGCGTTAGGCGCCTCGTTCTCGCGTGACGGCGCGGTGAGCGCGGTAGTGCGGCAAGCAGCCAGCACGCCACCAGAAGTGTGGGCTGGGCCGATGGGATCGTGGAAGCAGCTGACACACGTGAACAGCAACGTCCACGCGACTTGGGGCGAGAGCCGCAACGTGCACTGGATGAATGGCGACACGCGCGTGCAGGGCTGGCTGATGCTCCCCAAGGATTACGACCCGGCGAAGAAGTATCCGCTCGTAGTGAGCGTCCATGGCGGGCCATCGTGGGCATGCACATCACAGTGGCAGGCCGGCAAGATGGGCGACATGACGGCGGGGTCGTTGCTGGGGTGGTTCGTGCTGTGTCCGAACCCGCGCGGAAGTTACGGGCAGGGCGAGGCGTTCACGCAGGGCAACGTAAAGGACTTCGGAGGCGGAGACTATAAGGACATCATGGCCGGAGTGGATGCGATGATGCAACAGTTCCCGATCGATCCCAAGCGGATCGGGCTGCGCGGGCACAGCTACGGCGGATACATGGCGATGTGGGCGGAGACGCAGACGACGCGCTTCTCGGCCGTGGTGGCAGGAGCGGGATTAGCCGACTTTCTGAGTTATTACGGGCAGAACGATATCGATGAATGGATGATTCCGTTTTTTGGCGCGTCGGTGTATGACGATCCGGCCGTGTATCAGAAGTCGGATCCGATTCGCTTCGTGAAGAATGTGAAGACTCCGACTTTGATTCTTGTGGGTGATCGCGATGGCGAAGTGCCGATGCCGCAGTCGATCGAGTGGTATCACGCATTGCAAGCGATGAAGGTGCCGACGCAGATGGTGGTGTATCCGAATGAGGGGCACGTGTTTTACCGGCCGGCGGATGCGCGGGATTATACGCTGCGAACGTTGCTGTGGTTTGAGGAGTGGTTTGGAAAGTAAATTTCGGGATTGGCCGGGGCACGGGGTGTTGCACCCCGTGCCTCTTCTTAGTTGCAGCGCGGGGCGTTCGGGTGGGCTTTGCAGTACGGCGTGCAGGGGATACAGAGTTTCTTCTTGGGCGTCGCAGTGATGTTCCCAGCCAGGCTGCCGGTGAACATCGCGAGGGCCAGCACGAGCAGGAATTTCTTCGAGGGCATGTGCATTCTCCTTGAATTGGGATGGGGCCGGGATCGCGCGGGTTCATGCGCGGCTGGAGTTTGTTGTATGTTGGGTTCGGAAGTCAAGGCGGATAGTTAGGCAAACCCCACGAACCCAACAACCATCACATGTTATGTTCTATGCCCCGCATGGATCGGTTCGTCGGTGGGTGATTGGCGTTCTCAGTTGTTCAGCCGAACTTTGATGGAGGGGCGCGAGAGCGTCAGGGCCTGCTTCTGGATGGGCTCCGGGTTTTGGCGGATTCTAGCGGCTTCGGTGCCCAAGGGCTTCTCGAATTCTCCTAGCGTTTTCGCGAAGATTCTGGCTTCTTCAGAATCAGGAGTGAATTTCATCAGGGCTTGGGATTTCAGAAGGCTCGCGTAGGACAGGCGCGGCGGGAATCCGGCTTCGTGCAGAAAGAGCGCGTAGTTGTACCAGTCGACGGCTTCGTTGTGACGGTCGTCCATGGTGGCGTCGAGTTGCAGGGCGCGCTGGTAGAAGCGCAGTGCCTCGTCGGTGCGGCCGGAGTGGGCATGGACGTTGGCTTCGCCGATGGTGGCGAAGCTTTCGAGTTTGCCTTCACCGGTCTGTGCGGCGATGCGGCGTGCCAGATCGAAGGAACGTAGGGCCTGGTCGGAATGTCCGGCACGATTCTGGCAGTCAGCCAGTTTCAGGGCAACGCCAATGAGCTTGGGGGCGGGCGGGCGCATGTCGGCACCATGATGCGCGACGATTTCCAGGAACGCTCCGTAATGAGGGGCGGCTTCGGCGGGCTTGCCTTGACGATCGAGTTCGGCGGCGAGATAGAGTTGCGCGTCTGCTAACGATGGGTCTCTGGCGATGGCCTTCTGCCAGCTTTTGAGGGCCTCGTCGCTGTGCCCCAGTTGCATGGCCAGGATGCCGTGATTCGCAAGGAGTTGGGCATCGTTCGGAGTTCGATCGATTGCAACGCGAGTCAGATTGTAGGCTTCGTCATAGCGCCTCTCGCTTGTGAGGTACTGGAGGAACGCGTTGCGGGGAGCGGGATCTACGGGGTTCGCCTGGATAGCGCGCTTCCATGCGGCCACGGCGGCTTCTGGCTTCCCGGCGTCAAGCTCCTTCTGCGCCAGATGCATTTCCAGATTCGAATCGTAAGCAATAAGAGCGGCTGCCCGCTGCAGGTCGGGAAGGTTGTCGTCGTGCAGGGCGAGGTAGTAGCGGACCTGATCGACGCTTCCCCATGCTAGCAGGGCGATGGCGGTGCCTACTCGAAGTGCGCGCGCGGCTGGCACGGGACTTACCAACCAACGGAAGGCTGCGGCCAGAGTGATTCGAGCTTCGCTCGTGGCGCCAGAGATCGTTTCCTTCGAGTTGAGCAGAAGGTTCGCGATGCGGCCGTCGCGGAGTTTCCAGATCGCTCCATCCAGAACGAAGTGGTGGAGGTTGACGAGCGCGGTGAAGATCAGAAAGCTGCGCGTGAAGTCGAAGTGGAAGATGTGGCTTGCGATCCAGGGGCCGGGGATGAACAGCGCGATGCCGCCGGCGATGAGTAAGGCAAAATAAGCGAACGGACGCCAGTTCTGGCGACCTTCGGCGCGGGCTTCGCGGCCCGCGTAGTAGCTGGTGATCCAGAGATATTGAGCGGAGTGCATCACCGCCAGCACCCCCGTGCTGTAGCGGCTCTGTGGCACGCGAAGACGCTCCCCAAGCGAAAGCACCGTAGGAAGAAGAAACCATACGAACTGAGTGCTGAACAGTGTCAGCGACGGAACCATGCCGCGCCATCCGGCTTCTCCGACGAGGCGTGACAGGGCGTAAGCGCTAGCCACCAGGAAAGCGATGGCAAACACAATTTGCAGTTGAGTGCTGACCACACCGGGGATGTTCAGCGACACGAACAGCGGGTCAGTCGAAGGGCCGGTATGGAAGTTGAGAAACAGGATGCCGTACGAAAGCAGGAACGCGGCATACATTGCGTGGCGGACTTCATTGACGGGACGCGCACCGGCACGGCGGGCGAACATCATCAGGATGCCATAGTTCTGGCCGCTGTAGTGCCACGGGCTCCAGGTGAGGTAGAGCGTGAAGATAAACGGGAGCGCGCGATACCAGAAGTGCGAAACCACCACTGTCAGCAGGATCAGCAGCGTGGTGTGGACGGTGAAGATCCGGTACTTGTTGAAGTCTTCGGAGCGGTGATAGGCGCGGTAGACCGTCGCCATATAGTGCGGGTAATTGAAAAAAAGCGCGAGTACGTAGAAGCAAACCGACCAGGTCAGCGTGCTGGAGGAGGTGGTCAGATATGCGATCAACAGCAGGGGCGCGGACCAGGCTCCGCAACCGACAATCATGTCGAGCCAGGGACGGTAGATCCAGAGTGGCTGGCTGTTGGTATTGGACTTAGGCATGGAGCGGGTGGAGCTCACCCTGCGCGGATTATAGGGAGATGACGAGCGCGTCTCATGTGCCGAAAGTAACGTGTGGCTCGACTTCGGGAGGAAAAGCTCTGAACCGCAAAGGACGCTAAGGGGCCGCGAAGGGCGCAAAGAAAATCTTCTCAGCGAGGCAATCCGCTCGTCTCCGGCGCAGCGCATACGTGATCGCGCTTTGGACTTGGCAGGGACGCATGTTGTATAAGGCAAACCTATGGTGCTGAGGACTGGGCTCTGTCTGCTTGTGACTCTTGCTTCCCTTTTCTCTAACATTTCTTTGAGCTGTGCCCAGGTGGCGAAGGAAAACGCTGCGGGGGACAGCATCGCAGCGCGGACTGCGGGGCTCAAAAAGGAGGACGGATTCCTTCCTTATTACTGGGACGCGAAGAAGGGGATGCTGCTGGTAGAGCTGTCAGCGGCGGCGCGGGAACGCGAGTTTCTTTATTTCGTGGGACTGGGGAGCGGAGTGGGATCGACGTCTTTGTTTGCCGATCGGGGGACCCTTGGGCGCGGGGTGGTGTGCCGGTTCCGGCAGGTGGGATCCCGCGTTCTCGTAATCGCGGAGAACACGTCGTTCCGTGCGGAGCGTGGGAGTTCCGATCTGAAAAAGTCGGTGGAGTTGAGTTTCCCGACATCGGTGCTGGCTGCACTTCCGGTTGAGGCGGAGCAGGACGGCACCCTGCTGGTGGATGCGAAGTCGCTGGTCGTGCGCGATGCCGCCGACCTGCTGTCGCAGATGCGGCGGCCGACGCAAGCCGTAAATGGACAGATGGTGCGGCAGGAAGCGCACGATTCGAACTGGAAGCTGGATGATGGGCGGAGCGTCGTCGACCTCGACGCCTCGGGAAGCTTTCCGCGCAATACCGAGATTGAAGCGCTGCTGACTTTTACAAACGACGGCGAGGCCGACTTCAACCAGCCCGACACGCACTCGCTGAGCGTGCGCGAGCACCACTCTTTTGTCGCGTTGCCGGAGCCGGGATACACGCCCCGAGAGGCGGACCCGCGAGTTGGATTCTTCGGGGAAGAGTTTAAGGATTTCGCGCAAGCTTATAACCAGCCGTTGGATCGCGAATACATCGCGCGTTGGCGATTGGAGAAGAAAAATCCTCAGGCTGCCGTCAGCGATCCGGTAAAGCCCATTGTCTTTTACCTGGACCGCGCGGTTCCGGAACCGATGCGGTCAGCTTTGAAGCGAGGAGCTTTGTGGTGGAACGCGGCGTTTGAGCAGGCCGGGTTCAAGGATGCGCTCCGGATTGAAGATCTGCCGGAGGGGGTCAACCCACTCGACGCACGCTATCCGACGATTCAATGGACGAACCGATCAGGGCGAGGCTGGTCGGTAGGCATGACGCAGACCGATCCGCGAACGGGCGAAATTGTGCATGCGGTGGTGCAACTCGATTCTCACCGCATGCGGACGGTGAACAATTATTGGGAAGCGACCACGCCCTCAGGGAAGGGCAACGACGAACCAGCGCTCGATTCGTTTGCCGCGCTCGATAACCTGGATCCGCAAACTTCCGATGAGACGGTCATGCTGAACCGTCTGGCGCTTCTGACCTGTCATGAGATGGGACACGTGCTTGGGCTCGAGCACAACTTTGTTGCGAGCACGTTCGGGCGGGGATCGGTGATGGACTACTATGCTCCACGGGTGAAGCTCCGCGCGGACGGGTCGGCGGATCTGTCGGACGCTTACATGCAAGGGACGGGCAGTTACGACAAGTACGCGATCGAGTGGGGCTATAGCCAGGGGACGGCGGGAGCGAGCCCTGAACAGGAGCAAGAGCGGCTGGAACGGATCGTGCGCAAAGCGCTGGCTGCGGGAATCACCTGGGGGAACGACGCCGATCCGCGATGGAATGCGTACGATGACGCGGGCGATCCGGTGGAGTGGTTGAAGCAAGTCTGGCCGGTGCGGGATTCGCTGCTGGCGCACTACGACACTCACTTGCTCAGGCCGGGAGAACCGGTGTCGCTGTTGGGGTCGCGCTTTCCGTTGATTTACCTCTTTCATCGATACGCGCTGGGTTCGGCCGTAAATGTGGTGGGAAGCGCGAAGATTCCAGCCTCGCTTGCGGGCGATGGGCAGGAACCGATCACGGTGTGGCCGGTCGCGAGCCAGAGGGAGGCTCTGCAACTTGTTGTGAAGGCACTTTCTCCCAGGGAACTTGAGGTGCCCGCGTCGCTCTGGAGAATGCTGGCGCCGCCCGAGGGCAATCGGAATGATCCGGAACGTTTCACCTCGTCGGCCGGCTATCTGTTCAGTCCGCAGAACGGGGCGCGCGCGATTTCTGAAATCGTGGTCGGTGGATTGCTCGATCCGCAGCGCATGGAGCGGGTGGCAGTGATTGCGCACCAGTCGCACGGTGCGTTGTCGCCTCGTGATGTCGTAGCGGCCTTGCTCGGTGCGGCCTTTCCGAGCGGCGGGACTGGCAACGATGTGGTGCAGTCGCAGGTTGCGGGGCGATTGATGATTCTGGCGGCAGATGCGAAGGCCACTTCGGAAGTGCAATCGGCGGCGCTAGCAGGAGTGTTCGATATTCAGAAGATGGTGCGCGCGCGGCCGGATGCGGCGGGACGGCGATTGAATTGGGAGATTGAGTTGTTTTTGAGCAATCCTCAACAGAGTTTGCCAAAGCTTCGGCCGTCGGGCGCGCCGCCGGGGCCGCCGGTGTAGGGCTTGCGGGCGCTCGCTTCGCCTTGTGTCGCCCCTACGGGGCTCGCATTCGTTCTTGCTTTTTCCCAGTGCTTCGCGCTGGGCTAATGAATGCCGCCGCTCCGCGGCTCGTGCTTGTGTCTGCAGAGGGTAACAGTCTTTGCTGTGCGTCGATCAGTCATTAGTCTTTATTTGCGTCGATGAGCCGGCGCTCTTGTTCGCGTGGGTGGATCACGGGTGTTGCGGTGCATCGATGAGTTACTGTTTTGGCTTGCAGCAGTAGGTGATTGGTTTTGTTATGAGTCGATGGGTCATGGTTTCGGCTCTTCTCTTCGGTAGCGTTGCTCAAACTTCTGGGCAGCAGGCTGCCGCTCAATC
This sequence comes from uncultured Acidobacteriota bacterium, assembly GCA_963765755.1. Taxonomy (GTDB): domain Bacteria; phylum Acidobacteriota; class Terriglobia; order Terriglobales; family Acidobacteriaceae; genus Gp1-AA133. The sequence goes on from CAVXXV010000018.1 coordinate 61,361, forward strand.
CGCAGCGCCGGAGACTTCATCGGCCGCGGGCAAGCCGACGATCAACAGGATCAATGTGGCGACTGACGAACGGGGTTTGAGCATCGAAATTCTGGCGAACTCAGCGATTGTCCCCGACACTGAACGGCTTGAACATCCAGACCGGCTGGTTTTTGATTTTGCCGGATTTTCTCTGCAGGGACCGCCGCAGCACATCCCCGTCAACAAAGGACCAGTCTCGGCGGTCCGCGCTTCCTTGTTTCAAGCCAGCCCTCCGCTGACCCGAATTGTTATCGACTTGAAGGAACCGACCAGCGTGGAGTTGCAGCCTTTCGAAAACAGGGTTGTGATTCGAGTTCCCTTTGAGAGCCAAGGCCCGTGGCTCAAGCAATCAGAATCCAAGAACGCTCCACCTTCCGAATCTCCGCCCGCCGTATCCCGGCCGATAGGTCCTTCCAAATCTCCGCCTGCGTTGTCACGGCCGATCGGTCCATCGCCGTCGATCCCACAAGCTGTTCCGGACGGACGAACCGGCCAGAGGTCCGCGAGAGAGTATGACGTGCTTGAGAGGGCTCGGGCGGTTACGCTGGAAGAGTTGCCGGCGCTCGAGGCCAAGGCTGAGGGCGGCGATCCCGAGGCGGAAACGCTGCTCGCGCTTGCTTATCACGCGGGCGTTCTGCTGAAGAATGACGAAGCGGAGGCGCTGCGCTTGCTGCATCGGGCTGCCGCTCGAGGTTACGTGCCCGCGCAGGAATCGCTCGGCATCTACTACACCGCGGGCATCGGCATGGAGAAACCCGATCCGCAGGCGGCGCTTCAGTGGTATACAGCGGCGGCCGAGAAAGGATCGGTGGACGCGGCGACAAATATCGGGTCGATGTATGCGATCGGGGACGGCATCCCGAAAGACATGAGCGCAGCGATTCGATGGTTCCGGCGGGCTTCGGATGCGGGAGGGGGGTCGGCCGAGTACAACCTGTCGGTGATTTACCGACGAGGCGATGGCGTGCCGCAGGATGAGCAACAAGCTTTGTCATGGCTCACGAAAGCCGCTAATCACGATTTCATTCCGGCTTTGAGGGAAATGGGATTTCGGGCCGCATATCCGCGGGACGGGTCGGCGGCGGATATCCCTATCGCGCTCCAAAGGTACAAACGAGCAGCCGAATTGGGCGATGCCATTTCGCAAGCCATTCTCGGGGACATCTTTGCGAATGGCGAAATGGTCCAGCCTGACTACGAGCAAGCCGCAAAGTATTACCGGATGGCCGCCGATCAGGGACAGAAGGATGGAGAGTTCGGACTCGCGGCCCGCTACACCCTAGGACAAGGCGTACCTGTCGATCAGGGGGAAGCCATGCGCTTATTCAAGGCCGCGGCCGATCAGGGTCACGCCGACGCGCAATACGATCTCGGGGTTATGTATGAACTCGGGCAAGCCGCGGAGCCCGATCTACCTTCGGCGGCACACTACTACCAACTGGCCGCCGAGCAAGGCGTCGTCAAGGCCCAGTACCGGTTCGGCGTACTGCTCTCGAAAGGCCTTGGCGTCCAGGCGGATCGGGTGTCGGCTTACAAGTGGCTGATGCTGTCACAGGATTCGGTCCCATCGGCCGCGAAGGCCTTGAACGATCTTCGGACATCCATGTCAGCCGGCGAAATTTCGGAAGCGGAGCGCCAGGTGGATGCCTGGCGCGTCGCGCGGAAGCAAGCCTCTCACTAGAACTTCCCTGGCTATCGGGTGAATGCGAAGGCTCTGCGGGTTGCGGAAAAGATGATTCCAAAAGTAAAGCTCCGACCTCAGCGGCTGAAGCCGCGCGCTTTTGCTAGCTTTCGGCTCGGCTAAAGCCGAGCCCTTTCAAAAACAACAGGTCTTCCCGAGTTTTTCCGCAGCCTGGCAAGCCAGTACCTTCCAAAATCCTGTACCGGTTTGACGAGTTGTCGATTAAACCCCAATCAACCTGCTGGATCTGCGCCCTCATCGGGCTTGATTTCAGGGTGCGCGGTCGAACGGTGTTCTCTCGATTCTTCTACAATGCATTTGTGAAAACCTGGGACGTCATTGTCGTGGGAGGCGGGATTATCGGGCTGAGCCTTGCCCGAGAGCTTCGCAAGCAGGGCGCGACGGTGCTGGTGGTGGAGCGTGGAGAACCGGGGCGAGAGGCATCCTATGCGGCGGGCGGCATGCTGGCCAATTGTGGAGATGAGACGCCGGGTGTTTTGCAGCCGCTCGCTACCGCGAGCGCGGAGATGTATCCCGAGTTCGTGCATGAGTTGGAAGATGAATCGGGAGTCAACGTGGATTTGCGTTCGCAGGGAACCTTGCTCTTCCCTGCTCCGGGCCGATCGGCTGATCGGATTACAGGCGCCACGCCACTCCTTGCAGCGCTTCATCAGCTGGAACCTTCGCTGACTTCATCGGGCAAGACCGCGGTGTTTCTTAAGGAGAGGAGCGTGTGTCCGCGCGCACTCACGAAGGCGGCGGTGCAAGCTGCGAAACAGCGGGGAGTGGATATCTCGTCGGGGACGACGGTGAACTCGGTGGATGTAGCGGGCGGGCTGGCCATTGGCGTGACCACGGACAAGACTGCCTATCGGGCTTCGACCGTGGTGAATTGCGCAGGGGCCTGGGCCGGACACATTCGGCCATTGGCGGTGCCCACACTGCCGGTGAAGGGCCAGATGGTGTGCTACGCCATGCCGCAGAAAGAACTGCTACGCCACGTGGTGCGATCACCAGAGATTTACCTGATCCCACGAACTGATGGACGTCTGCTGGCTGGAGCGACCGTTGAGGATGCGGGGTTTGACAAACGTACTGTGCCAGAGACAATTCAGGGATTGCGCCGGAAGGCGGTTGCCCTGCTGCCGGCGCTTGGGGAAGCGCGGTTGCTCGAGGACTGGGCGGGACTACGTCCGGGAACGCCGGATAGTCTTCCGATTCTTGGGCGAACTCAGATTCCGGGCTATTTTGTGGCGACGGGGCATTTTCGGGACGGGATTCTGCTTGCACCCATCACCGCACGCGTCATGGCAGAGGTGATCAATGGACGGAGTGTTGAATTTGATCTTGCGCCCTTTGCTTTGGAGAGGTTTGAGAGGACGGAAGTTTCAAGGTTTCAAAGTGCCAAGGTGTCGTAGGTGAAGGGTGCATGGTTTTAATGTTTCAAGGTTTCGTACGTACCGTTGCGAATGGCGGCTTCGAGGTTCGAAATGCAAGCTGGTCGCTCCAGCCCCACATTGGAACTCTGAAATATTGAAAGCTTTGGAGTCGTCCTGCCAGGGTCTTCTACTCGGATATACTTGTGGGTTTGAATGATTGAGTCTCACCACAGCGAATTTCATGTTCGCCAGAAAGGGTTTTACTTATGGCTTCTCCGGCACTCGATTTTGCCCGCCAGAATCAGCAACGTTTTGTAAGTGAATTGAAAGATCTGCTTCGTATTCCCAGCGTCAGCACGCTGGATGAGCACAAGTCGGATGTGCAGAAGGCAGCCGATTTTGTGGCCAACGAACTCCGGCGGATCGGGATGGAGAATGTAGAAATCATCCCAACCAAAGGACATCCACTGCTGTATGCGGACTGGTTGCACGCAGCAGGCGCACCGACGGTCTTGATGTACGCGCATTTTGATGTGCAACCGCCGGATCCGCTGGATGAATGGGTCAGTCCTCCGTTCGAGCCGACCGAGCGCAATAACAACATATATGCGCGAGGCGCCGTCGACGATAAAGGACAGCTGTGGATGGAGGTGAAGGCGCTCGAGTCGCTGATGAAGGCGCACGACGGCAAGCTGCCCATCAATGTGAAGATCATATTTGAGGGCGAAGAAGAAGTGGGCGGCGAATCGATCGCGGCCTACGTGCGCAAGGAGAAGGCAAAGCTGAAGGCGGACTTCGCGCTGGTATGCGATACGGAATTGTTTGCGCCGAATCTTCCGACGTTGTGTGTCGGGTTGCGAGGACTGGTCTACACCGAGATCGAGGCCTACGGTGCAAAGACCGATTTGCACTCGGGCATGTATGGAGGCGCGGCGCCTAATCCGTTCTTTGCGCTGATTGAAATCATCAGCAAGCTGAAAGATTCCAAAGGCAAGGTGCTGATCCCGGGGTTTTATTCGAAGGTGAAGGCACCGACCCAGGACGAATTGAAGGCGTGGAAGCGGCTGCCCTTCAACGAGGAGCACTATCGCAAGACAGAAGTCGGGTCAAAGGTGCTGACGGGTGAGCCGGGATTCTCGGTGCTATACCGCACCTGGGCGCGTCCTACGCTGGAAGTGCACGGAATGCCGGGCGGCTTCACGGCGCCCGGGGCCAAGACGGTGATTCCGGCGAAGGCGTCGGCGAAGGTTTCGATGCGCATGGTGCCCAACCAGGATCCCGATGACATCCTGAAGCGCTACATGGCGTATGTGAAGAAACTCACGCCGAAGGGGATCGAAACGAAGATCAAGGTGTGGAGCAAGGGTCCGGCTTGCGTAGTCTCGACCGACAACCCATACATCAAAGCTGCGACCGAAGCGATGCACGACATCTTCAAGAAAGACACAGTGTTCATCCGGTCAGGCGGATCGATTCCGATTGTCACCGACTTTCAGGACGTGCTGAAGGTTCCCAGCGTGATGATGGGCTTCGGGCTGCCGGACGACAATCTGCATGCTCCCAATGAGAAGTTTCATATTCCAAACTTCCATCGGGGGATTGAATCGATTTGTTTGTTCTTTGAGAAACTGGGGAAGTAGGGAAAAAGTTTCAAGGTTTCAGAGTTTCAAGGTTTCAGAGTTTCTAGGTTTGGGTGGCGTGGGCGTTGTTGCCCGCGCCATTGTTTTTGGGCCGAGCTTCGCTCGGCTGGACAGGCGGGGGCGCCTGTCCCTACGTGGATCTTGCCGAGTCTAGAAGGTGGCTGAGCCCTGGCTGATCCAGAGGGGGGCGCCGCTCGGAGACGAGAGTTGTCCGTAGAATTTGTTCCCTGCGATCGGGCTTAGCAGCGGGACTACTACCGTCTTCTCGGTTTCTCCGGGGGAAAACGCAACCTGTTGTGACAGCCCGGCATAGTCGACGCCGGAGACGGCACTTCCATCCATGGTAGAAAACTGCACTGATACCGAAGTGGCGCTTGATGGGTTGAGCGTCACGGTAAAGGTGGCGGTCGATTGAGCCGGATCGATGACGGCGTCCGTCACCGAAATCTGCCGCCACTTGGATGCGATGCGAATCGATCCAAACAAGGCTGGACCCAACCCTTCACAGTGTTGTTCGAAGTCGGCGGCGAAAGCCTTCACATTCCCGACTGTGTCGTAGACGGCCTGCAGGACGTTGAAGTTTCCGGTCAAGGTATTGCAACCGCGACCGGCCCCGTAAACACTGAGTCCGGGAAAACCCGCGGCCTGGAATGGATAACGCTGCGCATTCGCGTAGGTTCCCTTTGTGAGGATTGCATTGTTGGGCGCGGCAAAATCCGTGAACCACTCATCGGAGGCCCAGATCGAAATGCTGACACCATTGTCAAAATTACGAGCCGCCTTGAAAGTGCCGTCGGGAAGCGTGAGCAGGAGCTGGCCCGGATGAATATAGTCGCCAGGCTGGCCATACACTGAGAAGACCGTGACGTTAATGTTCGGATCGAAAATCGGAAGGGTGGCCGACTTGAGGCCAAATATCACGCCTACCGGATTGCTTAACAGGACTCGCAACGACTTGTTTCCCCGGGCGAGGCGGTCGCCGATGATTGGAATGGTGATCGGCATTGCAGTCACACCGGGAGGAAACGTAAGGGTTCCGGAGGTCGTGACATAGTCCTTGCCGGCGAGGGCGCTGTAATCCGCAGTCGTGAACTGAACCGTCGCTGGGTTGCTGCTGGGCATGGAGAGGGACACCATCACCTGTCCATCGCTGGTGCCAGCATTTCCCTTCATGGCGAAACCGCCGCCGATGCCCACGCGGGGTACCAGCTTAGAAGCCGAGTTGTAGCGGACCGAACCGAAGAGCGCAGGTCCGACAAAGGCACCGGTACAGTGCTGCTCGAAATCAACCGCCAGCCTCGCGACCGTGCCATCCAAGTTGAAAGCGATATCCGAGACGTAAAAGCGTCCTATATCAGTGTTACAGCCACGGCCGTCGCCGAAGACGTCCAAACCAGGATGGGTTGGAGAATGAATGGAAAAAGTTTGAGTACCTTCGTACTCTCCGCCGACAAGTTTGTGGGAGGCCGGCGGACCAATCCAGACATGCCAGAAATGACTGTAATCCGGAGTATTGAAGGCCAGCTGAAAGCCCCCGTTAGCAATTGAAGTGACTGTGAATTGCCCATCGGCCGGGGTAAAAGTTTGCTGCAGGCCTGCACCGACCCAGTCGCCAGGTTGGCTGTTGAGGATCAGCACGGTTTGGGCTGCAGCGAGCGCCATGGAAGGAACAAAGGTGAGAATCAACAGCATCGATAGTCTGAATAGCTTCACCACGTGGGCCTCCCAACGACAGTCCGATAGCGGCTCAGAAGTATAAGGTCAGGTTGGTGACGTTACAAGATGAGGAAGAGGGGGATGAAAAAAGATGCGCCCGTTTTGGGACCGGGACTAAGCCAGCCGCAGCAGACCGGCTGACATTCACAAACGAACAGTTACTGAGCGATCCAGTCCGTCTGGCCATGTAATGAAGAACAGCTCTTTCTAGTTCCTACTTCTTAACGTCTGCAGTCCCATTGAGCACGATGGTCAGAGGCGAGGGACGATCGGGCCTCACGAAGCGATTCACAATGAAGTGATTGCCGTCCTTGGTAACGTCGTAGGTAAAGAGGTCTGTGGAGGATATTCCGCTGCGAGCGTGCTCCTGAAACAATGCAACCGGGGTGCCGCTGCTGAACGTTCCGTCGCCGTTGACCGGAACGGCGGTTACGACACCTCCGGGAGCGACGTAAAAGAGTTCCTGGCCGTCGCCTCGCCAGCGAGGCTCAGTGCCGCCTCCGCGGGAGATCTGCCATTTTCCCGCAGCACTGGGATAGCTTGTGACATACACCTCCCAGTCGCCGGTTTCGTTCGAGGCGTACGCCACCCACTTGTTATCGGGAGAAATCATTCCATTCACTTCGGAGGCTTTCGATTTGAGAAAGGGAGTTTCCTCGCCGCCGGTTGAAGGCAGCAGCACCAGGTCCGAGCCGCCGGCTGCCAGTTGCAAGGTAGCAATGACTTTGCCGTCATGCGTCCACGAATTGGGCACGATATCGTCCTGGCCCTGGCGTTGAAGCAGAACCTTTGGGGGATCGAGTCCGCGAACATTCTTGGTGTGCAGCGTGATTCCCGCGATCGCCGAGCGATAGGCAATGGCGCTGCTGTCGGGCGACCAAGTAGGGGCAACGTCTTCCGCCGGATCGAACGTGAAACGCGTGCTGGTGCCTTTCTGCAGGTCGGTGATCCAGATATCGACGTTGTTTGCCTTGACGTCGGTCACGTCCACTCCCAGCAACCGGCCGTCAGGCGATAGCGACGGGTTGGCAAAAACGCCAGCTTCGCCGACATGGCCAAGCGTTTTGCCGCTGCGGTCAAACCACGTGAGTGCGGATAGCGTGCTCCCCGTCGCCGTGCTGTAAACCAAGGTCCCGTTCTCAGAGATCGTGAACGATCCCCAGTACGTTGACGGTTGAAAGGTTATGCCTTCTCCCAGGACGCGCGGTTCTCCGGTCACCTGTCCCTTGCTTGGATCCATCGACACGCTCACCAGTGTGCGCTGGTCGGACATGTAAAAGAGATGGCCCTCGGCATAGGCCGGGTTCGAACGGGAGGGAGTGACGTACTTTTTCTCGCCGCCCTTAAGGGAACCCATATAAATGCCGCTGATCCGGTCATCCGGCAAATTCGCGAACTGACCCGCCCAGTAGAGGAAGTGCTCCCCATCGGGAAGGAAAAAAGGCCAGCGATGAGAAGCCTCTCCCTTCACAAATTGCGCAGCAGTCAACGGCGCGGCCTCAGATGCATTGGCGTTGATGCGCCACAGGGCTCCGCCTGCATCGGGCGCATACACGATCACGCCACTTCGGCCCCATGTCGCGCCGCGTCCGCTCGACGCGTTCGCGAGCACTTGCACGGATCCGCCCGAGGCGCTGACCTTCTTCAACTTGCCGCCTGCAAAAAAGCCGACGAAACTGGCGTCCGGCGACCAGAACGGATAGCTCGCGCCCTCGGTTCCGGCCAGGGTCGTGACAGTACTTGATCCAATAGGCTGAACTTTGAGGATGTTCACCCCGGAGGCTTCGTCGGGGACGGCGTACACCAGCATGCGACCGTCTGCCGAGATCGCGAGATTTCCAGTCTCGTCCTTCATCGGAATGGCGAACTCCATGCGTTCGCCACTCACAGACAGAGATGAGTGGCTGACCAACCAGCCGCCTGCCGCAACCACAGCAAGGACTCCGGCAACGGCCCAGGGCAGCCAAGACGGCAAGCCTCGGCGCGTCGTTGCGCGAATTACGGCCGAGGATTGCGAACCGGACGTTGCGCTGAGGGCGAAACCCAGATCTCGCGCCGACTGAAAACGGTCGCCAGGATTCTTCTCGAGGCAGTGGCGTAGCACTCGCTCCAGGTCAGGGGAAATCTTCATTCGTGAAATGTCGATCTCGGGCGGATCCTCCTTCAGGATCGCATTCATGGTCTCGATCGAGGACTGCCCCGAGAACGCGCGGTTTCCCGTGACCATCTCGAACAGAAGCGCTCCAAAGCTGAAAATGTCGGACCGCGAATCCACGACCTGACCTCGTACCTGCTCCGGAGACATGTAGGCAGCAGTACCCATCACTACGCCTTCGGCGGTATTGAACTGGGCGGCCGATAACGACGCGGTGGCCGTGGTTCCGAGGTCAGTTCGATCGAGCTTGGCCAGTCCGAAGTCGATGAGTTTCACGCGTCCGCTGGAGGTCAGAAACACGTTCTCCGGCTTCAGATCGCGATGGACGATGCCCTTGGCATGCGCCGCCGCCAGGCCATCGGCGATCTGCAGCGCATATTCCACACACTTACGCGGACTGATTGGTCCAACTTTGAGTCGCTCGCGCAGGGTCTCGCCGTCGAGCAACTCTGAAACCAGATACGGGACGCCATCGTGCGTACCGGTGTCGTAGACGGCGACCACGTTGGGGTGACTGAGGGCCGCTACAGCGCGGGCTTCCTGTTCAAAGCGCCGCATGCGGTCCGCGTCGCGCGCCGATAACTCGGGCAGGATCTTGATGGCAACGTCGCGATCGAGGCGGGTATCGCGGGCACGATAGACCTCACCCATCCCGCCGGCACCGAGGGACGATTGAATTTCGTACGGTCCAAGTCTGGTGCCGGATGTCAGGGCCATCGGGTGGCCATTATCGCACGCCATAAATGCCCGTTCGCCAGCACCATGATGCAGTCGGGTCGGGATAGCCATTGGGAAAGTCTAAAAAGTCTCCCAGCCCTGCCCAGAATTGCATCCCACTTACTCGCAATAACGGGAGGGGTGCTTGAAGAAGTCAGGATTTGGTGTGGCGCGAGTCGGAACAATCGGGTCCATCGTGCTTATCTATTGTGGGTTGGGTTTCTCACAAGTTGCACTTCTACAGCCAGGAATTGTCAACCAGACCTTCGACCCCGTAGAACTTGCGCGAGCCGCATACGTGACGAACTTCCAAGCAGACTCGTCGAGGTTGACTATTTTGGACGAGTCTCCCGCGGACCAACCGCAATCCACGGTGGGGCAAACTGACAAGGGACAAAGTCATGGCTTCATCGTTCGAAATTTGCGACGCGGCCTCGCCGACCAGAAGAGCCTGTATGCAGCCCCGTTCAAAGTGAAGAATATCAAGTGGGACTTTTTGTTTTTGGGCGTCACGGGAGGATTTCTCGCAGGCGACAGAGAGATCTCCCGGCAAATCTCCAATGATCATGTGGACATCAGTCATGCTGTCGCGCTGGCCACGCTGTTGGGGACGAGCGCCGCGGCGGGCGGCATTTGGGCTTACGGCTTAAAGACGGGCGACCGTCACGCCGACGAGACCGGACAACTGACGCTGGAAACGCTTGCCAACACCTTCCTGATTTACACGCCGATGCAATTTATCGCCGGCCGCGAGCGCCCAGATGAAGGAACTGGCAACGGCCGATTCTGGGTCCACCGGAACTTCAACACCTCGTTCCCGGCTGGCCATCCAATGTTTACGTGGGCGATGGCGTCTGTAATCGCGCACGAGTATCCGCGCACCTGGGTGAAGATTCTCGCGTACGGCGGGGCTGGAACTCTTACGGTATCGCGGCTCACCGGGAGGAATCACTTTACGTCCGACCTTTGGGTTGGCAGCGTGCTGGGATATTTGATCGGCGCGAAGATCTTCCACATGCACTGCGATCCGCAGTTCAGCGAGGCCTGTCACCGGTGATTCCGTCGGAATGGAGCGCCGCTACTTGAGCACGACCTGGTCGCTGAAGGGGCGCTCGACGACTCGCTCTATCTTCCATCCTGTCGGCGTGATCAGATTTGCAAAACCCTGCAGCCCACGAGGCCGAGTCTTCGGCGTCGATGCCTTGCGCAGTTGCTGAACCGGTTCGTCGGCGCGCGTCACCGAACCCACGATGGCCACTACTTGCTGTGTGCGCAGAGCCTTGAGGTTCGATTCGATTTCGGCGTCGGAACCGTACTCGAAGAGGCCCCCTTCGGACGAGCAAATCGTGATCGGATTGTCTCTCGGCCCTACTGACAACAAGTCGATCAGTTGGTCGGCGTGTGTCCAATCGTAGTGAATATGCCGGAATGTGACGCGACGGCCGTGCAGCGGACCTGCGGGCTGGGACAGAGCTGCCAGCGATGCTTGCCCGAAAGCGGGGCCGGCGTCATCCAAATCAAGCACATCGATAGAAACGATGCGCTCCGACAAGACGCTGGGTTGGTGCCGGTTTAGAAGGATTAAGGCATTCAGAGAATCCATTGCTGGGCCCCCGGCGATGTTCAACAAGCGCAGAGACCGGTGTGGATCGGTGCGGAGCAAGGGGAGCAGCGTGTCGGCGAGAAGTTCGGCCATGTCCTGCAGGCGCAGGCGCACGCAGAAAGACGGCAGGGTGGAAGCAATCTGGCGGTCAATGGGTTTGCTGTAGGCGCTGCCCAACATCTGCGGCCCTAATTTGAGCAAATAGGTTTGGAGTCCGGACATGAAGGTGACGCGAGCCTGCTGGATGCCCTGCGCCAGAATCGATTCGCGGAGCAGAAATTTTAGGGCGAGTTCGCGCAGGGGTTTGGGCAGTTTGGCGAGAGGGACGCCTTCGTGCAGGAACTTCTCTACGCGCGCCTTTTGTTCTGCTTCGGTAATGGACAGCGCGAAGGCGGGATGGGTGATGTCGACGACGGGAAGTTCGACGCCGTCGGGCGTGATGGCGTAGTGGACGCCCGGGAGTTTGTTCGGTTCCGGATGTTTGATTGGTGTGGGAGACGGCATAGGGGTTGAGATGATCGGCGGGGTTCGCGGATGCGGAGGGTGGAGGAGAATTTATGGCAGGCCGTTGTCAGGCATCTACGGACACAGCGGGCAGCTTGCGGGCTCACGCCCGCTTCGCGTTGTATCGCCCCTCCGGGGCTGGCTCTTTTCATTCCGCTTTCCCAGCGCTTACGCGCTGGGCTAATGAATGCCGCCGCTTCGCGGCTCATTTTCCGCGAGATGCCTGCGTCTTAGCGAGATTCTTGGTCTTGGTTGGTGGCGGGGCCTTTTGCAAGATTCATGCGTCTTGAAATCGTAACGGGACGCGGTTTCTATGGCGCGCTCACCGCTTGAAATCCCCGCCCAAGCGGAGCTTGGACGGGGCACCCTTCAGGGCTGATGAGATTTCGTCATTGTCATGCCCCCCAAACGAGGTCTTTCACCCTCATTCGGTTGGCAAATTCTCACTCTCATTCGGCTACCGAAAAAGAATGCTGCGCATCGTTAATGGGAGAGTGCTTGAGTTTTGCTCTGGCGCTCTGCCTGGGCGTGTCTTTCGCGGGCGATTTGCAGGATGGGTTGCACGAAGCGCTTGTACTTGTTCAGGGTCGATTCGTCGTTAGCGGCGAAGGCGGTTTCTACTGTTCTCGCCGTTTGGGGAGTCACGATCTCAAGGCGACCTACGAAGACCCGTTCGAGGCGTTCCGGCGCGGGTGAGATGGAGAGGGGCAAGACCTTGTCGACGAAGGATCGGGGCACGAGGTAAATCAGGCGGCTGCCTTCCTCGAACCAGGAATCACGCCAAGTCTGCACCATGGCGTGGGCCTCGTCGGCATAGAGGCCTTGATTGACTAAGACACCTTCCAGATCCGTGCAGAGGGAGTCGAGGTTGCCGGTAAGATCCGGAGGGTCAAGGACGGCTTCATCGGTAAGCGCACGGGCCCAGCGGTAACCGATTTTGTTGCCGTGGCGTTCAAAGAGAACCACAGCGGGAATTTCGCTTTGGCTGAGGTTCTTGATCAACAGCTGGCCGCCGGGGTCTTGGGTTGCCGCGAGCGGCGGAGCGGCAGCCGAGACGCCTCGGTAAAAGAGAAATTTTTCTTTCTGCGTGCCAGCCTGGGTCTTGATGCTAAGAGGCGTGGATGCGGTGTCACGCGCGGTGTAGTAGCGGTTCGACGAACGTTCACGAACGAATTGGGGACCGAGGTTCGGGGAGACGGCCACGTCGTTCCAGGCGATGGTTCCGTCGTGGGGTAGTTCGCTCAAGCTTACGTTTTGCAGCAGGCCGCGTGGCTCGACGCGAGCGGCGCGAGGGTACCACTCGGTGATGATTCCCTTCGAAAAAGCGACTTTCACGGACACTGAAACATCACGGGGAGAATAGAAATAGAGCACGGGGGTCTCCATGCGAATGGTTCCGCGCAGGCCAACCTTGAGATTCGCGATGTCGGTGTGCTCGACGAATCCAGGAAGGTCGCTCGGATCGTAGAAAGGCGACCAAACGATTGCGCGGCCATCGTTCCCAGCCACAGATGTGAAAGTTCCCCATTCGTGTGCTGTCAGGTCTGGAGACAGGCGTTGCTGGCCTGCGGCGACAGAGGACGCCAGGTAAAGGGCAACCGCCGCGGTCGCCACTGCGAGGATCAGCGCGAAATTCGTTGCGTGTTTTCTATTGGTCATCGGACCCCACCTCCATGGCCAGAAAGACGCAGATGGGGGCGTAAGTGTTAACCGGGTGCGACCGACTTAGTTTCTCCCGCCTCGCGTCTGTGCCTCGGGCCAAGCGCGCTCCCAATGACGCCACGTTGCCATGTCGTCAAACCCGAGTTCATTCCACCAGCGGTCGAGCGCCGGTTCATCGAGGCGCAGGACTGCTTCCCTGCTCACCGAAGCCGGGGGCGGAGCCAGTTTTTGAAGGCGGTCGTAGACCGATGGGCGCTCCCCTGAACTGACGCGAGACAGGAGATGCCATAACGTGAGGGCGTCGCGTTTACGAGATTCGTTGAGGATGACCGCCAGATCGGCGGCGCGGGCTTGCGAGGTTTGATCCTCGAAATCGAATCTGCCTAATGCGGTCCTGAATTTCTCGGAGGTGTCTTCGAAATAAGGAGTGCCGGGGCCGATGTTTCGCCGGGTCACGCACGCGGCTCCGGCAGGGATGAAAGATTCGCGGCCGTTCAAGGTGAAGCCGACCCAGCCCATCGAAGTACGCACGAGGCCAGAACCGGAATCATCGACGTGCAGGGAGTAAACGCATCCGAGATCCACCGTGAGGGCGGATGGCGTGTCGACCACAAACTCGCCAGGACGAGCCCAGATGCGGGCGTGAATGGTTCCACGATCGAGAGCAATCCGCTTCAGGCCGGCGGCCATCGTGAGCAGACGCAGGCGAGTATTCTTTTCGACTTCGATTTGGCCCACATCGCCCGCCTGAAGGCTGACGCGTGATGCTTGATCGGTTTCCAGGATTTGTCCGACGGAAAAGCGTCCAGTGTCACCGGCGGAGTAATTAGAACCGACGCGTGGCTTTCCTGAGACAACCGAGACATCCCAACCTGCCAGGTTCGCCGGGGTTGGTATCTTTTGATGTGTGACGAAGATGACGACAGCGGCGACGACGATCACTGCAGCGGCTGCCATGGCCGGAGCGAATCGAATGCCTCGCGGAATCCACTTCCATCGTCGCGCTGCGTTCACCGCTGGAAAGACCGGAACGGGTTGGCCGTGTTGAAATTCCTGGAGCAGTGACTCGAGTCGTTGGATTTCAGGATCCGGCTCGCCGGATTTGTCCCACAGGTAGTCGCTGATGGGCTCGTGCAGCGGGTTATCTTGTTGCCTGCCAGTATCCATGACTACGAACTCTCCTGTTCGGCCGCACGGGTCGACACGGGGCTTAACTTTGCGCGGAGTTGTTGCATCCCGCGATGCAGATTGACTCTAACGGACCCGGGGGTCAGGCCGGTACGAGCAGCGATCTCGGGACCCGTCATTCCTTCCACGAGGCGCAGGATCAATGGTTCGCGGTACGCCTCCGTCAGGCTCTGCACCGCTTCGAGAACCTCAGTAGCTGTCGCGCCTACACTGCGTGGTTTTGCTTTCGCATCAGGAGCGCCCGGGTCGTCTTCCAGCAGTTGGTCCTCAGGCACGGATCGACGGTAATGGTCATTCGCCCGGTTGCGCGCAATCGCTGCCAGCCAGGGACCGAAACTGTCGGCTTCTCGGAGCGTGGTTAATCGCCTCAAAGCGATCAGGAAGACGTCCTGGACCAAGTCGTCCACGTCGTTGATTGGAACTTTCGCCAGCAGGAGGCCATGCACCATCCGCGCGTAACGCTGGTAGAGGTCGCCGAAGGCCCCACGATCTCCGCGTTGCGCGGCACCCACGAGGGTCGCGTCTTCGGAGATCTCGGGCATCAATCGTTCCCTCGCGCGCGACAAGGCCAGCACTTTCGCCGAGAGGTAAAGTCTATCTCCGAACCTGGAGATCATCCGATCAAGCCCCCGAAATTGATAGACGCCGGCGAAATGGGGAGTGTTAACGGAGGGTCACCGGTCAGGATGGAACTATTTCGCAATTGATTGGCGACCGGGGCTGCGCTAGGCTGAAATTGCTCTCGCGATTCTCCCCTCCTTCGTCTTCAATTTACCCGAAAAGCCTGCGATTGCTGCATTGCGTGTGCAAGCAGGGGTGGTGCAGGAGAGATACCCACAATATATGGGGTTTTCTTTCTTGACCCGTGCCTCACATCGCCGTTACAGTAATTGCAATTCATGCCTTCGCTGCTTGTGGCAGGAAGGCTTATGTCTGGATTGCTTCGGGCCGGCATCTGATTGGTAAACAGGGGCCAGCCAAGAGCGTCCACCAGCCAGAGTCGTGCAGACGCGCCCCAGCCAGCGCAGCCAGAAGCGCATCAAGACCGGTCTGTCATCGCGCGTAATGTCCGCATGATGGAGCGTTGAAGGAGTCGAAGTTGCTCAAACTGAAGAAGCTCCAAATCCTTGGTTTCAAGTCATTCTGCGATCGCACGGAACTGAAGTTTCCGGGTGACGGGGTGGCCGCCATTATCGGGCCTAACGGATGCGGCAAGTCGAATATCGCCGACGCCATCTCGTGGGTGCTGGGCGAGCAGTCCGCCAAGACGCTGCGCGGCTCGCGCATGGAGGATGTGATTTTCGCGGGTACCCGCGACCGGCAGCCGACCGGGATGGCAGAAGTGTCGCTAACGCTGATCGATCCTGAGCAGTACGACGGTCCGGGAAAGAATGCACCGACTGAAGTAGAAGTGCGCGACGAGATGCCGAGTGAAGATTGGGACGAAGCCGAGTTGCGGGCGCAGGCTGCGGTGGAGACCGAGCGCGCTGTGGAAGAAGCGCAGCCCGGGAAGGTTGAGGAAGTCGCGGGCGGGGTTGATGGCGTGACGGGTGGGGCTGCTTTAGAAGCAGGTAGTGGAGAAGCGGGCGTTCCAGCGGTTATCGAGGGGCAAGAGATTCAGCAAGCCAACGGCGAAGCAGCGGGTCCGACCGCGACTGCGGTTCTAACGGGGCCTCCGGCGGTGGTTTTGAAGATTCGGCGGCGCAAGTTCAACCAGCAGCAGTTCCATACGGGCGAGGTGGTAGTGACGCGGCGGCTGTTCCGCTCGGGCGACAGCGAGTACCTGCTGAATGGAAAGCTATGCCGGCTGCGCGATATCCAGGAGCTGTTCATGGGTACGGGGTTGGGCCCGGAATCGTATGCGCTGATCGAGCAGGGGCGGATTGGGCAGATCCTGTCGAGCCGACCGACGGACCGGCGGGCCATCATTGAGGAAGCCGCGGGCATCACCAAGTTCAAGACCAAGAAGCGGCTGGCTGAGGCTCGGCTGGAAGATGCCAAGCTCAACCTGAATCGCGTGAACGACATTTTTGAGGAAGTTACGCGACAGATGAATTCGCTGAAGCGGCAGGCGGCCAAGGCCGAGCGTTATGCGAAGCTGCGCGACGAAATGCGGGCCAAGCTGCGCGTGGTGCTGGCCAGCAAGTTCACACAATTGGATGTGGAGAGCGCGGAGATCGACGCGCAGCTGAACCGCCTTGCGGAAGAAATGCACCACCGCAGCGAAACCGTGCACCAACTCGAAGCGGAGCACGGCGAGCGGACGCAGCGTGGATATGAGATTGATGGCGAGCACCGGCAAAACCGGGAGCGGTTGAGCCAGATTGCCATGGAGATCGATCGCGGGCAAGCGCGGCGGCGGACGAATGAAGAACGCTGCGCGGAGTTGACGGCCCGGTCAGCATCGTCGGATGCGGAACTCGGACAGGCGCGCAGCCGGCTGTCGGCTCTGGAAGAAGAACTTGCTTCGAACCAGCAGATTCTGGAGTCGGCCAGCGCTGATCTGGCGGGAGCGCAGCACGAGCTTGGGCTTTGTCAGCAGGAAGCTGCGGCGGCGGGAGCGGATGTGGGCAGTCTGGAACGCGAGATTGAGAGTGGGCGCGTGGCGATCATGGAAGCGGTGGCTGCGGCTTCCCAGCTACGCAACCAACTCACGCAGGCGGAAGAACGGCTGGCCGCGGTCGATCGGGAGACACAGCGGTTGCAAGCAGAGATTTCGACGGCGTCGTCGCAGGTGGAGGCCTTTGGCGGGCAGCGCGGGCAGTTGCAGTTGGAATTTGAAAGTGTGTCGCAAAGCGTGAGCGGGCTGACGGCGGAGATTGCCGACTTGCGGCGCACGCTGGAAGCGAAGCGTCACGAGGAAAACGAGGCGAAGCTCAGGCTGGACGGGCTGCGCGCGGAGTTTGCGTCGGCGCTGGGGAAAAAGGGATCGCTTGAGGCAGTGATTGCTGAGCATGGTTACTCCACCGAGTCGGTTCGGCGGCTGTTTCAGTCAGGTACATTTCAGGGCGGGCTGGCGCCCGTCGGAGTGCTGGCGGATTTCCTGGAAGTGGAACCGCAACACGAGCGCGTGGTCGAGGACTTCTTGCGCGACGAACTCAACTACATCGTGGTGAAGTCGTGGGATGCGGCCGATGAAGGGCTTCGTCTGCTGCGGAACGACGTCGACGGCCGGGCGACTTTCCTTGTGCATCCTGAGGATTCGCAGGCGCGGTTCTCGTTCGTAGTGGATGAGGCGGCGCATTCGGCGCCTCCGGGACAGTCGATTCTGCCGTTGAAAAATACGATCCGGGTGCTGGACGGGTTCGGCAAGTCGCTGGAAGTGATTCTGCCCAAGCTGCGGGATGGGTACATCGTTCCGGATGCGGGGTTGGGGCGCGAGCTGGCGCTTGAGAATCCGGACGCGTTCTTCCTTTCGCAATCGGGCGAGTGCTTTCACAACGTGACGGTCACGGGCGGAAAACAACGCGCCGAGGGTCCGCTTTCGATGAAGCGCGAGCTGCGGGAACTGCTGCGCATGCTGGAAGAACTGGAGCGGGCGCTGCGGGATGGCGAGGCTCGCGTGCTGATGCTGGGCCGAGAGATCAAGGAATTCACGTCTCTGCTGGACCGGCTTGAGAACGAGAAACGGGAAGCCGAGAAGCAGGCGATGACGTCGGGGCACATGCTGCAGCAACTCGACGCGGAGATGGGACGAGTCAGCGAGCGGCTGCGGGTGAGCCACTCGGAACTGCAGCGGCTGGCCGCAGAACGGAACGATCAGCTATCGATTGTTGTGGCGCGTACGGGCGATATTGCGGCTTCAGATGAGCGGCGCGCTGCGATTGAGGCGCAGCTGGCTGGGGTTGGAGAGCGAATCGCTTCCTTGAAGGAACGGCGAGATGCGGCCGCGCAAAGGACCTCACAACATGTAGCGCGCGTTGCCGGACTGGAAGAGCGTCACCGGTCGGCGGCCGCGGTGCTTGACCGGATTCAGTCTCTGGTTGCGGAGATGCGCCAGCGCGTTTACACATTGCGGTCGCAGATCGACGCATCGGCGGCAGAGAAAGTCCAGCGCGAGAACGAAAACCAGATGCTGGCCAACCAGCTGGTTGAGCTGGATGCGGAAAAGAATGCCGGCGAGGTCCGGGAAGGGCTGCTGCAGTTTGAGTCGGAGCAGATTCGGGCGAGGCTGGCGGAAATCGATGAGGCACTGCGTAATGCACGCTTGGCATTGGATCAGGCCCGTGATCGCCGGGGCGAACTGGCGGCGGCGGGGGCGAAGCTGCAATCGGATGCACAGTACATGGCGGAATCCTGCCTGAACGATTTGGGCGTGCAGCGCCATGAACTGATGGCCGACACTACGATCGCAATAGTGGCGGGCGAGCAGCTGGCGGCGGAGGACCAGGTTTATCGCGAGATGCGCACGCGCCTCGACAACATGGGCCCGGTTAACATGATGGCACTCGAGGAGTACAAGGAGACGGCGGAACGGCACGGCTTCCTCGAGACCCAGCGGCAGGACCTGCTCGACTCGATCCAGAATACGATCGCGACGATCAAGGAGATCGATACCGTATCGCGCGAGAAGTTCGAAGAAGCGTTCCACAAGATCAACGAGAACTTCCAATTGACTTTCCGGAAGCTCTTTGGCGGCGGTCATGCTTTCATGCGGCTCACGGACGAGGAAAACAGCGCGGAAAGCGGCATCGACGTGGTGGCGTCGCCTCCCGGGAAGAAGCTGCAGAACGTGCTTCTGCTTTCCGGCGGCGAGAAGGCATTGACGGCACTGTCGCTGCTGGTCGGGATTTTCCAGTATGCGCCAAGCCCATTCTGCATCCTGGACGAGGTCGATGCGCCGCTCGATGAGGCGAATATTGGGCGATTCACGGAACTGGTGAAAGAGATGAGTGTGCAAACGCAGTTCGTGCTCATCACGCACAGCAAGAAGACGATGAGTATTGCTCCGGTGCTATACGGAGTGACGATGCAGGAGCCGGGCGTATCGAAGCTCGTATCGGTACGGTTTGGTGCGACGGCGTAGGAGTTTGCGGCTCAGGCGCGCCTGAACAGGCTGCGGAAGAAGTGCGAAGTCCCGTGCCTGGACGCTGCGTTTTTCTTCGGTGCTGAGATATCCACTCTCTTCCTCAGGTTTTCCACACGACAAAATCCCATGAAAGCCGCATCTGGCATGCGTTTCCGCGGCATGCGGACGGCGTCAAGGTTTTTCCCGTCAAGGGGATGGAGCCATCACTCACAAGCATGATGGAAGTCGTTGACAAAAAATTTAGGGCAGCTAGAATACGCCACGTTTTTTGCCTGTAAAATTTCATCTCATGAGCCCACAAGTTCTCGACTCCGTCCTCCAGCGTACAGACTTCCCAGATCTTCCACTTCACGCGAGTGGCAAGGTACGCGATGTATACCGGCTGGATAGCGATCGCCTCTTGTTTGTCGCAACCGATCGCATCTCGGCGTTCGACTACATCCTGGCGACCGGCATTCCGCACAAGGGGAAAGTTCTGACCCAGATCTCACTCTTCTGGTTCGACTTTCTGAAGGACATAGTGCCCAACCATCTGATCACCGCGGACGTGGATCAGTATCCGGCGGAGATCCGGAAGTATTCGGATCAGTTGCGCGGGCGATCCATGGTCGTGATGAATGCCGACATGTTCCCGGTGGAGTGCGTGGTGCGCGGTTACATTTCCGGATCAGCGTGGAAGGAGTACAAAGCTTCGGGCAAGGTTTGCGGGATCGAATTGCCGAAAGGATTGCAGGAGTCGGATGAACTGCCGGAACCGATCTTCACTCCGGCAACCAAGGCGACCAGTGGTCACGATGAGAACATACCCTTTTCCGAAATGATCCGACTGGTGGGCGCGGAGGCGAGTGAACAGCTGCGCGATCTGACCCTGAAGGTGTATAAGAAGGCCTCCGATTACGCGCGCACGAAGGGCATCATCATTGCGGATACCAAGTTTGAATTTGGACGGACCTCCCGCGGCATCACGCTGGCGGATGAAGTGCTGACTCCCGACTCGTCGCGCTTCTGGCCCGCAGACAAGTACCGTCCGGGACAAGCGCAAGATTCGTATGACAAGCAGTATGTACGCGATTATCTGGAAGAGATTCGGTGGAACAAGCAGCCACCGGCTCCAGCGCTGCCGGCCGAGGTCGCGCGCAAGACCAGCGAAAAGTACCTGGAGGCGTATCAACAGCTGACGGGGCGTAAGCTGGATGTGTAGTTGGGGCGCTAGCCGCGGAATGAAACCATGAACGCGGCGGATTGGGCCATAGCAGTTGTCGTTCTCGTATCGACAGTGACGGCGGCGTTCCGGGGGTTTTTTCACCAGGTATTTGGCATGGCAGGTTTGGTCGTGGGCTATTTGCTAGCCGCGTGGCAGTATCCGCGCGTGGCCTCGTGGCTTGCTCCTCACCTGAACTCGCCCTTGCTCGGTGACATGTTAGCGTTTGGCGCGATCTTTCTTGCTGTAGTGATCGTCGCTGCTGTTATCGGGCGTATTGTGCGCTGGGCGATGAAGGAAGCGGGCCTGAGCCTGATTGACCGCCTGCTGGGTGCGTTGCTGGGCGTGGTGAAGGGATCGTTATTCGTTGCGATTATTTTGATGGGCATGACGGCGTTTACGCCGTCTTCGCCATTGCTGGAGGGGTCGCAGCTGGCGCCGTACTTTCTGGTTGTGGGTCGTGCCGCGATCTGGCTGGCGCCGTCGCAATTGCGAGCAAAGTTTTTTGAGGGGCTTGACCTGGTTCGTCATGCGCACATTCCTGATCCGCCTGCGCTGATGCCGAAAGTCCCGCGGTGACGTAAGAAATCTGTTTACTGACGTTTGCTTTGCCAGAGAAAGAGAGAGACTGTGAAAGATCAACTGGAAGCACTGATCATGCAGATGTACAAGAGCAACATCCTCTACTCGGAGGCGGTGCGTGAATTCAAGAAGCGCTTTATCCTGACGGTTCTGCAAGAAAACAAGGGCAACCAGTGCCGCGCGGCGCGCGAACTGGGTATGCACCGCAACACCCTGAGCCGGACATTAAGCGAATTGAAGATTGACGTGCGCCAGCTACGCGATGGCGTGAAGCGACCGCCGCGAAGCGCCCGGCCGATGGGATTCGAAAAGAAGGCGGTGCGCTAGGAATCGGCGACGGTTTCGAGCCAGATAAATTTTGGACTGACAAAAAAGGCAGCCCGAGGGCTGCCTTTCTGTTTCGGATGCGACCGGTCTATTGCGCTGGCTTCTTGCGCGCCGGCGGCTTCTTGGCTCCGGCTGGGGCCTTCGCAGTCAGGATGGCGCCCTCTTTCATGGTCATGACGAAGGGCTTCGGTTCGTAGGAGACCGGCGTACCTTCGAACTGGAAGTCCGCGCTTTCCTTCGGCATCAGACGGGCAGGAATGGCGGCGGTCATGGTCAGATCGATGTCGGCACGTTTGGCGTCGATGTCGTCTGAACTTCCGGCCAACTTCAGGTTGGTTGGAGAAACGATGGCGATGACCTGGGCGGCCATCTGCAGAGGCTTGCCCTTCAGAACGCCCCAGACTTTGTCGACGTCCTCGGGCTTCCCTTCCGAAAGAACCAACTCCCACTCGGCGAAGCTCATCTCTTCGACTTTCTTGGTCTTGACGAGTTCAGCTGCCTGATCGGCGGGACTGGGCGGGATGTACTGGGTGATGGTGAAGCCGTCAGGAGGCGCGCCAGTGGTGGAGGCCTTTGCCTGTGCCATCACGTCGGTCCAACCCTGGTCGGAGCCGTGATACTTGGTGTATTGCGACTTGCCGTACTTTTCGATCTGGGGCTGCATCTGGGCAGGCGCGAGACTCGCGGCGCGAGCCGCGAACCAGGAACCGTTCACGACATCGGGCGGAGTTGATTGCAAATACGCCAGAGCGAGCGGATAGACGATGCTAAAGTCTGTGGGAGTTGCCTCGGCGGCAACGCGCAAAGATTTCGTCGCCGTGGGGAAATCTTTCTTCTGCAGGGCAGCGACGCCGACGGCGGCGTTGAAGATTCCGTCCATTTGCTTCTTGAGGTTCGCGTAGTCGGCGTCGCTCATGCCTTCAGGCTTGGCAAAATTCTGAAGTGCGGCCTGGCCCTTTTGACCGTACTGCTCGGCGTCAGCCAGGTTCTGCTGCGGATTCTGACCAGCCTGTGCGGCGACACGCTTGCTGTAGGCCAACAAGGCGAGGGCGCGAACGTTGTTCGGATTCAATTGCAGAAGGCGCTGAGCGGTGTCGCCCATCTTGTTGGGGTCACCCTTCTGCTGGTAGGTACCCATGAGGATTTCTAGCGCGTCTTCCTTCATCACGCTGTTGGGATACTGCGTGAGGAAGGCTTCGAGACCGCTGATCTTGGCCGCGGGATCCGATTGCTGGACTGCGCCGACGTAGGCGTTGTACTCGGCGGGATCCTTGATTTCTTTCTTCTGTTGGGGTGCGGCCGACTGCGCGGGCTGCACGGACGGTTGTGCCTGCTGCGGCTGCGCCGCCGGTGCGGTGGACTGGGGCGCGGGCTGCGCTTGTGGCTGCGCGGGATTCTGGGCCGCCGCGGCAACTGCACAT
The DNA here is from genome assembly GCA_963765755.1 of uncultured Acidobacteriota bacterium. Lineage (GTDB taxonomy): Bacteria > Acidobacteriota > Terriglobia > Terriglobales > Acidobacteriaceae > Gp1-AA133. Next base: position 84,187 of record CAVXXV010000018.1, read on the forward strand.
CCAAGCACAATCGTGAGAAGAGTCTTGTTCATTCGCATAGCTCCTTGAGTTCTCGGGAAGATCAGGGACGTCATCCTGCCGAAGCGTGCACACTTCACAGCGTCTGCGACCCGGCACGTGTGCTGCAGGACGCCGGAACCGCCTCCGCTTCCCTTGTAAGGTGAAGAGACCCAAGGCGTTTTTCCGGTGTGCGGATTATAAGGACCTGCTTACCGATATGGCAAGCTGTCAAGACTCCGCCGATGTTCCCTCTTGGTAAGATGCGAGAAGAGACGCTCCCGGCTGGTTACTTGAGGCGGGAACAATTCGTTCTGTGAGGCAACTAAATGGCAGATACGGCAGGCAGGTTGGCCGGGCAAGTCGCGGTGGTGACGGGGGGAGGGCGAGGCATTGGTGCGGCCATCTCCAGGAGGCTGGCCGAATTGGGGGCGTCGGTCGTGCTGTGCGGACGCACGGCTGCAACACTCGAGGAAACGGCGAAGTCGATCGTGCAGGCCGGGAACCTGGCGGAGGCGATCCCCTGCGATGTGGTGGACGACCGAGGGCTGGCAGAGGTTGGGCGAACGGTGCGGAGCAAATACGGGCGGCTGGACGTGCTGGTGAACAATGCTGGAGTCGGCGCGTTTGCTGCTCCGCTGCACGAGTTTCCCATTGAAGACTGGGACCGGATTCTCAACACCAACCTCCGAGGCGTGTTCTATGCCATTCGCGCCTTTGCGCCCCTGATGATCGAGCGGCGATACGGGCACATCGTCAACATATCGTCGCTAGCCGGAAAGAACCCCTTGCCCAAGGGAGCGGCATATGCAGCCTCGAAATGGGGACTGAACGGATTGACTTACTCGGTGGCGGAAGAGCTGCGAGCATACAACATCCGGGTTTCGGTGGTCTGCCCGGGCTCGACGAACACGGATCTATCGCCCCATGAGGGGAAGGATCCGAATCGCATGCTGCAACCGGACGACGTGGCTCACGTGGTGGAGATGCTGGTCACGCAGTCTGCGCAGTCTTTCGCGAGCGAGGTGCTTCTGCGGCCTACGATGAAACCCTGATTCGGTCAGAGGCTATTTCTTGAACAGATTGTCGAAGGCTGCGCGCGCGTCTGCAGGCTTGGCGGCTACCGGAGTGGTGGTTTCCTTTTCGGTGGTAACCCGTATCGAGTAAAACGTGCAGTCGTTCTTAACGTCCTTGCGAGGAATGCGCTCGGGGACCGGCTGCATGCACTCGAAGCGGCTCGAGGGATCGAAGTACAGGCACTGTTTGCAGGAATGCAGTTCGAATCCGCACTTGGGACATTTCTCCGGGATTTCCGCCGAGGAGAGCAACGTACCGCACTGCGAACAGCGGGAAACGGTGCGTTTGGGCGCCATCTGGAGCGGCCGTGGACCGAAGGTGTCTTTCCTGGCAGGTCTGTCTCCAGACCTTTCCCCGGCTTTCTGAGATTTCTCCCCGGTATCCTGGTAACCGCGCTGGCGGTATTTTCGGTCGGACAAGAGAATCTCCTGATTCGGTCCACATTGTCTCGCTTGTTGGAGGGGATCACAAGAGCCAGACTGTAAAAACAATACATCCGAATGCGCGGGCTGACACCATCTAAGGTACGAAACCCGAAGGCCTCCCAGAAGACCGCGAATTGTGTTTCGCAGAAGCGGGTGCTAACATTCGAGTAACGGTAGAGATAACGGGAGGAAGACGATGTCGGACAGCAACAGCAACAGTTTCCTCTGGTTTTTGGCGGGTTTGGGAGTAGGCGCTGTGGCCGGCGTGCTGTATGCGCCACGGTCAGGCAATGAAACGCGCGAGGCTCTGCTCTCAAAAGCCGAAGAAGGACGCGAGTATATGCGCCATCGCGCCAACAACGCGAAGTCGCAGGCGAACGAATGGGTGGATCGCGGGCGCGACCTGCTGAGCCAGCAGAAGGATCAGTTTCGCGCAGCTTATGACGCGGGGCGTCAGGCTTATCATGAAGCGACCACCGAGCCGGGTGGCGCGGCCAAGAACCTGTAATCAATTCTCCGCGGTTCCACGAGCAAAACCGGTAGCGGGGCAACTTATGGATAAGCTCGTACCTTTGTTCATCCTCTGCACGACGGTCGCCGTGGTGATCCAAGCCGGCATTCTGGTGGCCTTGTTTGTCGCGGTCCGCAAAACCAGCGGGCGGGTGGAGGCCTTAGCCAGCGAGGTCAGCAGTAAAGCTCTGCCTGCGATCGATACTGCGCAACAGCTTCTGGTTAGCGTGAAACCGCGCGTCGAAGATATTGTGGTTAATGCGGAGCACACTGCGCGCATGGCGCGAAGCCAGATGGAGCGGCTCGACGCGACAGTCAATGACATCGTCGACCGAACGCGTCTCCAGGTCATCCGCGCGGACGAACTCGTCAATCGAACGATGGACAAAGTCGAGGAAACCACCGACATGGTGCACCGTACTGTGGTGTCACCGATCCGGCAGCTCTCGGGACTCATGCAGGGCGTAAGTGCGGGACTGGAGTTCTTCCTGGGGCGCAAGCGCCGGCAGCCTCGCGATGGAATGGGTGTTCCGCAGGACGAGCTATTTATTTAGTGGTACGCGGTCAGGCAATCCAGCCGCCACCGATCACGACTTCTCCGTCATAGAAGACGGCAGCCTGACCCGGAGTGACCGCCCTCTGCGGCTCATCGAAAGTCACCAGCAACTCTTCCTCGTTCACCTTCTCCAACCAAGCGGGAGCACCTTCGTGACGATGTCGAATCTTCACGGTGACGCGAATTGGCGCGGGCACCTCGCTGACGGCGATAAGGTTATAGCGGTGGGCACGAAGGGTCCTGGCGTACAGCTCATCGCTCGGGCCCACGACAACCTGACCGGAATCGCCCTTGATCTGGATCACGTAAAGCGGCGATCCGGTAGCAATGCCGAGTCCCTTCCGCTGTCCGACGGTGAAGTTGTGAATGCCGGAGTGCTCGCCGACGACTTCCCCGCTTGTGGTCACCAGTTCGCCGGAAGTATCGGGCAAAGCTTCGCCCTGTTCTTCCAGATAGGCGTCGAGGAAGCGCTTGTAGTCGCCGCCGGGAACGAAACAGATTTCCTGAGAATCGGGCTTTTCGGCGAGGGCCAGGCCCTGCTGGCGGGCCAGCTCGCGGACCTGTGGCTTGGTCATGCCACCGAGCGGGAACAGCGTGCGGCTGAGTTGCTCCTGCGTCAGGCCGAACAGGAAGTAGGTCTGATCCTTGGCGAGATCGACGGGGCGCTTCAGGAGCCAGCGGCCAGCCTTGTCGTCGAACTCGACGCGGGCGTAATGCCCGGTCGCCAGCAAGTCCGCGCCAATCTGGCGAGCGACGATGAGCAATTGATCAAACTTGAGGTGGTTGTTGCACAGGCTGCACGGGATGGGCGTGCGTCCGGAGAGGTAGTCCTGCACGAAGGGTCGCACAACCTCGCGCTCGAAGCGCTCTTCGTGGTTGACGACGTAGTACGGAATGCCGATGAACTGGGCGACGGCCCGGGCGTCGTAGACATCGTCGAGCGAGCAACACCGGCCCTGCACGGCCTCGGGCATGCCCTCCTTACCGGCGAGGCGGCGCTGGTTCCAGAGTTGCATGGTCAGACCGACCACGTTGTGACCATCGGCACGCAGCATGGCTGCGACGGTGGAGGAATCGACACCGCCCGACATCGCAACGGCAATGGTCTTGGTGGTCATAGGTTGCGCAAACGTTACTTTCTTGGCATGGCGTTACGTGTTGACGGCCGTGCGTCCCCACGCAGGAGACAACTCCCTCAGCCTGGCGACGGTCTCTCCGACGAGGGCAATCGCGAGGTCCACTTCCTCCATTGTATTTTGATGGCCGAGACTTAGGCGAATGCTCGATCGTGCCCGATCGGGAGTAATGCCCATCGCGGTCAGAACGTGCGACGGCTCGATGGCGCCGGAGGAACAGGCTGCTCCCGTTGAAACTGCGAGTCCCTTCAGGTCCAGAGCGATAACCATGGACTCACCATCAATCGCGTCAAAGTACATGCTCGAGGTTTGCGGCACACGCGGGGCATCGGCGCCATGCACGCCGGAGAATTCCATCTGCAGGAGTCCACGCTCCAGCCGGTCGCGCATCTTCGCGGTCGAGTCGCCATTTCCCGCGAGCCGAGCCTGCGCAAGCTCTACGGCCTTTCCAAGACCCACGATTCCGGGGACGTTCTCGGTTCCGGCCCGGCGTGAACGCTCGTGGCGCCCGCCATACAACATGGGCTCGAGCGCAGTTCCCTTGCGCACGTAGAGTGCGCCGACTCCCTGCGGAGCATGAAGCTTATGGCCGGAGAGTGCGAGCAGGTCGCACCCGATGTTGTCGACGTTCAAAGGTACTTTTCCGGCGGCCTGCACGGCGTCGGTGTGAAAGTAGACATCAGCTTCCGCCGCGACCCCGGCAATGTCCTCGACCGGCTGGATGACGCCGGTTTCGTTGTTCGCCATCATGATGGTGACCAACCTGGTCGTTGGCCGCAGAGCGCTCCGCACGTCGCCGGGGTCGACCCGGCCCTGGTTGTCGACGGGAAGATAGGTTACGGTGCATCCTTGGGATTCCAGATGCTTACATGCATTCAGGACAGCGTGATGCTCCACCGCAGAAGTGATGACATGATCACCCGGGCCGACGGTTCCGAAAATAGCAAGGTTATCGGCTTCTGTTCCACCGCTGGTGAACACGACTTCCGACGGGCGACAACCCAGCAGACCAGCCACTGACGACCGCGCGGCCTCGACCGCGGCGCGGGTCTCCTGCCCGTAGTGGTGAATGGACGAGGCATTCCCAAAGCGCTCCCCGAAATAAGGCCGCATGGCCTCCAGAACTTCGGGAAGAACCGGCGTTGTGGCGCTGTTGTCGAAATAGACTCGTCGCATGGAATGTGAGTTACCCATTCCATTTTACCCGTTAAGGGGACAGCACTGGTTCAGGCGAGGAATTGAGGAGAAACTGGCCCGGAGTTGCAACGGTCCGGGCCAGTAATTTCAGCGGGTAGATGCCATTTCCGGCCGTTTCTCGGAAATCAGGAATTTCACATCGACAGTTCCGTTGGACGGAACCGCGACCTTTTTTGTCCACTCCATCGGATCAGAAAAAATCGGACGCTGGACGCGCATCTGCGTCATGACGTCATACACGGCGCCTTGCCCGGTTACTTTCCAGCCCTCGTGCCAGGCTTCGATTTCGTACTCTCCAGGCGGAACGTTGGTGAGACGGAAGTTTCCGTCCTCGTCGGTCACGGTGTAGTACGGATGGCGAACCACGAGCATCTCGGCATTCATCCAGGTATGGCCCGCATTGCAGCGCAGGTCGACGACGCCCTCGCGATTCATGGTGCGAGATACGGTCTGGTTGGCGAAAGGAAAGGGCAGGTTGTAGTCGGACGCTCCCGACATATGGACGGTGTGAAGAACGGGATCACTGCTTTTGAGCTGCAGCGTTCCGTTGTCGGGAACAAGCAGGACGTGCGGTTCGTAGCGGCATGTCCGCTGGTTCAAGAACTGGCGACCTTCGGGCAGGTCCATTGCCTTGCCCTTGGTGACGTCTTTGAGAAAAACGACCGTATTGGCAACGCCGCCATTATTGGCGACGATCAGGCGTTCGAGGTCTCGCTTCTTCTGAGCTTGCGGATCGCAGACCTCGACGTCTTTGTTGATGGCCACAGTCGGCATCTTGGGGACCGGTCCGCTCCATTTCACGGCTCCGGTGATGGTGCCGCCATCGTTGACGGTCACAGTCTGGTAGCCCGACTGCGCCGCAGTGCGCGACGCGGTCAGCACCAGAAAAGTTGCGAACAGCGAAACTATAGTCGACTTCATCATTCCGCACCTCTCGGAGAGTGCAGGGCGCTTTTTCGAAAAAGCCCTGAAACCCTGAGTCGGAGGGGATATGTTCTTCCCCACCATGGCGGCGACTGTCGTGTTATGGATCACATCGTGTATCCCAGGCCCCTCCGGGACACTCCCCCCTCACAACAACGCTATTGCCATTAACACAAGGGTAACGACGCGGCCTTTTGTTGCTCAAGTACCAAAGGTCTAGTTACCACCGGGGAAGTGAAGCGGGGGATGGGACAAAAGGGCTGGAAATCGAGGGTTTTGGGGAGAAAAGAACTGGACTCCGGTGGTCGATTACCTTGGGGAGAACGTCGTGTTACGACCTTTTTACCATTATGAGGATGTCGTCTGGCCCGGTTCTTCAAAACGATTTGATGGCAGGAAAGACCCGGTGTCCTGCCAAAAACCCTTCTGGGACTACCGCTTGTCCATGGGGATATATTTCGCCGGATAAATGGGTCCAACATAATCGGCGCGCGGCCGAATCAGTCGGTTGTCGTCGAGTTGTTCGATGACGTGCGCGGACCATCCGCTGATGCGCGACACGGCAAACACCGGCGTAAAGAGATCCACTTCGATGCCTAGCGTGTGGTAGGTGGATGCGGAGTAAAAATCCACGTTGGCATTGAGCTTCTTGTCGGCCTTTACGAACCCTTCGATCTTGTTGGAGAACTCGAACCACTTCGGTTCGCCACTCGATTGGCCGAGATCCTGCGACATCTTCCGGAGGTGCGTGGCACGCGGATCTTCCGTGTGGTAAACGCGATGGCCGAAGCCCGGAATTTTCTTTTTCTGGGCCAGCATGCCTTTTACAAATTCGACAGGGTCGGCGCCGTCGCGATCAATCGCCATCAGGATATGGAAGACGGCTTCGTTGGCCCCGCCATGAAGCGGGCCCTTGAGGGCGCCAATGGCGGATGTGATCGCGGAGTGCATATCGGAGAGGGTGGCCGCCGTGACACGAGCGGCGAAGGTGGAGGCGTTCAGCTCGTGGTCGGCGTGCAGGATGAGTGCGATGTCCAGAGCACGTTCGGCGGTATGCGACGGAGCTGTGCCGTTGAGCATGAGCAGGAAGTTGGCGGCGTGTGACAAATTCCGGTCGGGCTCGACTACGTCTTTGCCTTTGCGAATGCGGTCATAGGCTGCAACGATCATGGCGATCTGCGAAGTCAGCCGAATCGCCTTGTGCACATTGGCATCATGATCGTTCTTCTGAAATTCCGGGTCATAAAAGGAGAGTGCGGACACGGCGGTCCGCAATACGTCCATGGGAAGCGCGTGTTTGGGAGCAACCCGCAGGAGGTTCAGAATGGACGCATCCAGCTTGCGTTCTTCGGCGAGCCGCTCGCGGACTTCCTTCAGTTCGTTGCGCTGAGGAAGGCGGCCGAACCAGAGCAGGAAGCAGGTTTCCTCGAAGTTGGAATGGTCGGCGAGATCATGAATATCGATGCCGCGGTACGCCAGGACGCCCTGTTCGCCGTCGATGTAACAGATGCTGGAGGTGGTAGCAACAACGCCTTCAAGACCTTTAGGCGCATGCGTCGTGGTCACGCTGGACATACTCCCTCGCAAGAGCTGCAGATGGTTTCTGTTGCCGGCCCACGGGGGGTTGGCACGGAGGTCCGCAACCCCTTGTTATACGCCAAAATGGGACAGTTTCCAACCGCTGCTAGTACATCAATGAGGGATTCGCGGCGTATACTAAAGGGTTTGGCCTCATACTGCACGCGAGCCTGAGCTTGCCATCTTTCATTTATCGGAGTCATGGATGAAGCGCGTCTTTTTAACAATTTCCCTATCTCTATTGTGCCTTAGTGCCCTGGGCCCTCTTTGCCGAGGCGACGAAGGCATGTGGCTTTTCAACGCTTTTCCAAAAGAGAAAGTGCAGAAGAAATACGGATTTAATCCGAATCAGCTGTGGCTGGACCATGTGCGACTGGGCTCGGTGCGGTTTAACAACGGCGGCTCGGGATCTTTCGTCTCGGCCGACGGCCTTACCTTCACCAATCACCACGTGGGTGCGGTCTGCGTGCAGCAGCTCTCCACGCACGGGCACGACTACATCAAAGAAGGCTTTTACGCCAAGACCCAGGCTGAAGAAGCAAAGTGCCCCGACCTGGAATTGAACCAACTCGTGGGCATTGAGGATGTTACCGCGAAGGTCAAAGATTCGGCCAAGTCTGGAATGTCGTCGGCCGAGGGGGGACAGGCACAGCGCGCGGCGATGTCGCGGATTGAGAAAGAATGCACGACCTCCACCGGGCTGCGTTGCGACGTGGTGACGTTTTACTCGGGCGAAGTTTACAACCTGTACAAGTACAAGAAATACACGGACGTCCGGCTGGTATTCGCGCCGGAATTCGATATCGCATTTTTCGGCGGCGATCCCGACAACTTCACCTATCCGCGGTACGACCTCGATATCACATTCTTTCGGGTCTACGAGAACGACAAGCCAGCTCATGTCGATGATTACTTGCGATGGTCGAAGGACGGCGTGAAGGAAAACGATCTGATTTTCGTTTCCGGTCACCCGGGTTCGACCGGGCGCCAACGCACGATGGCGCAACTCGCATTCCTGCGGGACGTGGACTATCCATCACGGCTGGAGACCTACAAGCGCCGCATCACGCTGCTGCTGAATTTTGGTAACGAATCGGAAGAGAATGCCCGCATCGCGAAGGAGGAACTGTTCAGCTATCAAAATTCCTTCAAAGCGATCTCGGGATACCTGGAGCCTTTGAAGGATAAGGAGGTCATGGCGAGCAAGCAAGCCGAGGAAACGAAGGTAGAGGCTGCGTTCAAGGCAAATCCCAAAAACAAGAGCACGGAAAATCCGTGGCAAGAGATTGCCGACAGCGTAACCGAGCAACAAAAACTCTATCTTCCGTTGACTTACATCGAGCGCAACCGCGGCTTCAACGCCAAGCTGGCGTACTTTGCACGGTGGATCGTCCGCGTTGTGGAAGAGAAGGCCAAGCCCAACGAAAAACGCCTGCGCGAGTATCGCGACTCGGCGCTCCCTTCACTCGAACAAGAGTTGTTCTCGATCGCCCCGATCTACAAATCGCTCGAGACGGTGACGTTTGGCGACTCACTGGCGCAGATGCAGGAGGCTTTGGGCGCGGATAATGCGATCGTCAAACAAACGCTGAATGGCAAATCGCCGGTTGCCGCCGCCCAGGACCTGATTGCCAATACCAAACTCGACGATGTCTCGGTGCGCAAGGAACTCTACGTGGGAGGCGTGGCTGCCGTGCAGGCGTCGACCGATCCGCTGATCGTTCTCATGCGCAACCTTGATCCCGCAGCCCGGGAACTGCGCAAGCAGTACGACGATCAGGTGGATGCCGTTGAACGGCGTGCCGGAGCGCAGATCGCAAGAACCCGTTTCGCGCACACGGGATATGACCAGCCCCCGGATGCGACGTTCACCCTTCGCCTCAGCTACGGTACGGTGAAAGGCTACGAAGAAAACGGAAAAGAGATTCCCTACTTCACCGACTTCGGAGGCGCATTTCAACATGCCGCCAGTCATGAGAACAAACCGCCTTACCAGCTTCCAGACAGCTGGATGAAGGCGAAATCGAAACTGCAGCTTACGACGCCGCTCGACTATGTTTCGACGGCGGATATCATCGGAGGGAATTCCGGCAGCCCGACAGTCAATAAGAAGGGCGAGGTGGTCGGTATCATTTTCGATGGAAACATTCAATCGCTGGAGTGGAACTTCGTATATGAAGACAAGCAGTCGCGGGCGGTCCACGTGGACTCCCGAGGGATTGTGGAGGCGCTACGCCAGATTTACGGAGCCACGGGACTGGTGAACGAACTCACGGGAGCAACCGCAAAATAAGTGAAGGTATGACACGGCTTAGGGCAGGCTCTGGTCTGCCCCGACCGTCAGGGCAACTTATTCAGGCCAAATTTGCAGCGCAGTCTTACTGAGAATCTGGTCCTGGACGTGGTCGGGCAATCCGAGCGCGCGAAAGTCCTCCAAGTTCTTCCGAACATCCGGGACGCCCGGTCCCGGCCAATCCGTCCCGAACAACGTCTTGGCAGCAATTTCCTCGAGCCGTGGGAAATACTTCAGCAGACTCTTTGGGGGAATTCCACTGATGTCGAGGTAGACGTTTGGGTGCCTGCGCACCAGGAAGAACGCGGTATCCATCCACAAGGGGCGCCCGCCGTGGGCAAGAAGGATTTGCATTTTAGGGAAGTCGACCGCAACGTCGTCGAGGTAAATCGGATCGCCATACTTGTTGCGGGCGCCGGGAAAGATGGATGTGCCCGTGTGGAACATCACGGGGATCCCGTTGGCTTCGGCGGCCCGGTAAATGATTTCCAGTTCCGTGACGCCGCGCAGGTAGTCGTTGGGGAAGAGCAGCTGGTGGGGCGGATGGATTTTGATCATCCGGATCCCGAGGCGGACCAACTGCTCCACATCGGCAAGAATGTTGGCCGAGTGGCGGGGATGCAGGCTGCCGCACGAGATGAGGCGGTTTGGATTCTCTTTCACATAGGCGGAGACGAACTGGTTGACTTCCGACGTAAACCCGATGACTTCCGGCGCCACGTAATTGATGAGTACCGCGCGATCGATCCCGGATGAGTCCAGAAACTTGAGGAAGGCTTTCGGGGAGCGGCAGTATTCTTCAATCTGCGCGAAATTTGGGCGGCGCGCCCGCATCAGTTCCAGCGCGTGCGGCTTGAACATCTCCAGCGGCGAAATGTGGATGTGGCAGTCCGTGATCACAGGGCGAATTTCCGGTCGGGCAGTCTTACTTCCCTTTCCAATGGGGCGCACGCCTCTCGAGAAATGCCTGAATGCCTTCGCGAGCATCCTCGGTCTGCATTAGCTCGTCGAGGTAGATCTTCTCGGCACGGGCGAGACCCTTATCGAAGTGCATCGCGTCCCAGACGTACAGAGCTTTCTTGGTGGCGGCCAGTGCCGCTGGGCTCAGGGTGGCCAGGTGCGTGACGATTTCACTCACCTTGCTGTCGACTTCCTCGTCTGAAACAGCAGCGTTCGCGAGACCCAGCGATGACGCTTCTCGACCATTGAATTTGCGGCCTGTGAGGATCAAGTCGGCAGCCCCCTTTTGACCGATGATTGAGGCCAGCGCGGTAACGGCTACCGGGGGAAAACAGCCTAGCTGGATTTCAGGGAAACCCCACGTGGCGGTTTCGGACGTGATGACCAGGTCGCACATCATCGCCAGCTCAGCGCCCCCGCCCAGGCAATGACCTCGGACTTCGGCTATGAGAACCTTTTTCGATGCGACCAGAGCACGGAAAATCGCGTGAAAGCTGGTCAGCATCCCGGCAACTTTGTCGGGGGTGTGAGCTGCGACATCCACTCCAGCCGAGAATGTCTTCTCTGAGCCGCGCAGGACCAGGATGGAAATGTCGGTGTGTGTTTCCACGGTGGCAATGGCCGTGGAGAGCTCCTCCATCATCGGGATATCAATCACGTTGATAGGAGGATTGCGGAGTGTGATGCTGGCTGCGTGCGGCTGGAGGTCGCAACGGATTTGGACAAAATCGGGGGACACGCAGGAAGGATACCGCACGCGGCGGTGGAAATCGCAAAACCCTAGACCACCGAGGGCAGAGAGGAACACGGAGGAAAGCATTGCTTCCCCTGTGTAACTCTGTGTCCTCGATGGTTAGGCTTTGGTTGGCGGCTCAACCACAATTAAAGGTTGATCGCTGATTTGCGCGGCTCACCGATGGTGTCGAAAGGATCCCGCGCTCCTTCTTTTTCGGCAATCCATTTTTTCTCGTTGGCAATGATTTCCAGGAGAACTTTCTTGTCTTCGGCGGTCGGCATGACTTCGGCAAAGTGCTCCTCGTACTGCTTGTCGCTGAGCATCTCGCCGGTCTTTGCGTGAAATTTCTGTCCGGCAAACTGGCCGATGGCGCGGTTGAAGCGAATGTCGGGCGCGTACAACTCGCGTTCGCCCGCCTTGCGGAAGCCGTTTAAGCGATCCACCAGCCCGGCCACTTCATCGCGGTACAAGTGACGGTTGTAGTCGTTGAGCTCATCCAGCTTGGCAGGCGTTTCGTTCTTGAGTTCATCGTAGCGGCCTTTGATGCCCCAAACGTAGGCCCAATGCGCGGAGGACGAGTGGTCGGTGCCGAAAAGATCGTAGGAACACGAGATCCACTTGTTGAGGTATTTCTGGATGAGCCAACCCGGAATGATGCCGGCCTGCACAATCCGGCGGAGGCCATCGTTGCCGGTACCCATGTGGAACGCTTCCTCTCGCAGCATGTAGGACATCGAACGTCCCAGCGGCGCGAAGGCGGAGTACTTGAGCATCTGCAGCTGAAATTTGCCGTCGCGGTCCACGAAGTCGGTGTAGGTAAAGAAGTCCATCCAGTTGTCGACGTCGACGTTGAACGCGCCCAGCAGCCGTTCGTTCTCGAAGGCACGGCGCTCCAGCATCTTCTGCGCCTCCACCTTCCCGGAGTAGCCGAAGTGATCGAGGAGGAGGGCGCACATCTGCCAGCCATGGCGCATTTCTTCGATCATAACGCGAGTCAGGGCGCGGCGATCCCAGTCGGTAGGGGCAGTTTCGAACAAATAACGCTGTTGCTCCACCGAGGCAAACTCGGTGTCACCCTGGTAGACGATCATGTTCATGAGGGCGTCGCGCATTTGCTGGGTGGGAATCTGGCGGAGGTTCTCCCACTTGCGGCGGCCTTTGTAGGAACCGAATTGGATTTCTTCGGTCTCGATTGCGCCATAAAGCGTGTCGAATTTGAAGCTGGCGATTTCATCGCGGTCGACGCCGATTTCCTTGCGCCATCCATCGAACAGGCCAACCCAGTCACTGAAGGTTCCGATTTTTGCTACTTTTCCTGGCATAATAAAAATCCTTTAACCACCGAGGGCGCTGAGGAGCACCGAGGAATCACGACTCTGTCCCAGATTTCGCTACTCTGCGGTTCATGCTTTTCATCCAGACGGTTTTCATCCCATGTTCATCCAGACGGTTTTCACTTCTGTGTAGTGCTCCAGCGCGGCTTGGCCGAGCTCGCGGCCGAAGCCTGAGCTCTTGTAGCCGCCGAACGGGAGCGCTGCATCCATCAAGCCGTAGGTGTTAATCCATACGGTGCCGGCGCGCAATTGCCGCGACAACTGGTGGGCCTTCTTTACGTCACGCGTCCAGACCGCGGCCGCGAGGCCATACTGGTTTCGGTTCGCTAAGTCGACGACTTCATCGACGTCGTCGAACTTCAGGGTCGCCAGCACTGGGCCGAAAATCTCTTCCTGGGCGATCTTCATTTCGTTGGTCACATCGCCGAATACGGTCGGCTCGATGAAGAAGCCTTTCCCTCCATCGACCGAGGTGCGATTGCCGCCGGCAATAAGTTTTGCGCCTTCTTTCTTTCCTGCCTCGATGTAACCCAGCACGGTCTGCATCTGTTGCTGGCTGATGATGGCGCCCATGCGGGTTTTGGGATCGAGCGGATCGCCCGGCACCATCTTCTTGGCTCTACCGACCAATTTTTCCAGGAACTCGTCCCGGACCTTGCTCTCGACGAACAGGCGCGAGCCTGCGTTGCATACTTCGCCCTTGCCGTAAAAGATGCCGTTGATTGCGCCCTTGACGGCGTTGTCGATGTCGGAGTCGGCAAACACGATATTGGGCGACTTGCCGCCTAACTCCAGGGTCACGCGCTTGAGGGTGTCGGCGGCTCCGCGCATGATCTCCTTGCCCACCGAGGTCGAGCCCGTGAAGGCAATCTTGTCGATCCCAGGGTGCTTGACGATGGCTTTCCCTGTTTCGGGGCCGCCAGTGACGATATTCAGGACTCCGGCGGGAATCCCCGCTTCGAGAGCCAGTTCCCCGAGGCGGAGGGTGGTGAGCGGAGTCTGTTCCGCAGGCTTCATGACGATGGTATTTCCGCAGGCCAGGGCTGGGCCCAATTTCCAGGAAGCCAGCAGTAGCGGGAAATTCCACGGAATGATCAGGCCGACAACGCCCACCGGCTCGCGCAGGGTGTAGGTGAAGGCCGAATCGAAGGTGTTCACCGTCTCGCCATGAATTTTGGTGGCCCACCCCGCGTAATAGCGGAGAACGTCTATCACCATGGGCATGTCGACGTTGCGCGACTCGAAGATGGGTTTTCCATTGTCGATGGTCTCGAGTTCCGCCAGTTCATCGATGTGCTGCTCGATGAGATCCGCCAGACGCCAGATCAACCGTCCGCGTTCGGAAGCGGACATCTTCCGCCACGGGGCGAAATTGTCGTCGAACGCACGGCGGGCTGCCGCAACCGCCCGATCGACATCCGCCGCGGAGGCTTCGATGACTTGTGTGAGGGCCTCGCCGGTCGCGGGATTGACGGTGACGAATGTCTTGGCGCCGTCAATCCATTGGCCGTCGATCAATAGCCGCCCTTTGGCAATTTTCGCTTTCGTCGCTGTAATCATGATCGTTCGCTCCGCACCGCGGCGCTCACTTTGCCGTAAATATAGCCGGCCGCTTTTCCACGTACGCGGCCAGACCCTCTTTGGCGTCGTCGCTCTGGAAAAGGATCTGTTGATTTTCGCGCTCGACCGCAAGGGCGGACTCCATCGGAATCTCCCATCCGGTCTGCACCGCGCGCTTGATCCGCCCAACGGCTTTCGCAGCCTTGTTGGGAGGACAGAATTGGCGGGCGTACTCCATGACGTTCTCCATGAAGCCGTCGCGGTCATAGATGTCATTGATGATGCCCAATTCTTTGGCTTCTTCGAAGGAGAACGTGTTGCCCGTGACCATCAACTCAATCGCACGGCTCTTTCCCACAAGCCGTGAGAGGCGCTGCGTGCCGCCGGTGCCTGGGAGAACGCCGAGGTTCACCTCGGGCAGCCCGATTTTGCCGGCGTCCTTGCGCGCAATGCGAATGTCGGCCGCCATGGCGATCTCGAGGCCGCCGCCAACGCAATGGCCGTTCAGAGCGGCGATTACGAGCTTGGGAGTGTGTTCGAGGCGGAGAAGGGTCTCGTTGGCATGCAGGCAGAAGTAGTATTTGAAAGTTGGATCGACGCTGGCCAGCATCTTGATGTTCGCGCCAGCGGAGAAGAACTTGTCACCGGATCCGGTCAACAGCATCACGAAGACGTCGTTATCCATGCGGGCCGTCAGAATCGCTTCGTCCAATTGGCGATTCATTTCGTAGGTGTAGGTGTTGGCCGGCGGGTCGAACATCTCGATAACGGCGACTCCGCCGTCCTTGCGGTAGTTGATCAGCTTTTTGGTGGTTTCGCCGGATGCCGGTTGCGTTGTCGTCGCCATGAAAAACTCCTTTCAGAAACTCGTGTAGATGCTTCTGACTTCTAGCTGCTGGCTGCTAGCGACCACGCCTGAGCCAGACGCTAGCAGCCTGAAGCCAATTTATTTCTTTGCCCGGCCGCTCAAGCCGTGCAGAAAAATGTCGCCCATCTCTCGCGCCAGTTCCTCCGCATCGCCATCGAGCCGCGCTTTATACCAGGTGTAAATCCAGTTCATCATGCCGAACAGGCTCAGTGCCGCTGTCCGGCTGGAGAAGTCAAGGTCCCTCGTCCGCTTCAGATCGTCCATCAACGCAACGCACGTGCGCACGTACTCGCGCTTGATCCCGGCGATTTCGGTGCCGTACCCGTTCTTCAGGACCTCGTCTTCATGGGACAAAACTTTCATGGCCTTCTGGTTGGCCAGAAAGTACTCGAGGTGATTGGCGATAAATACCCGGATTCGCTGTTCGGGATCGGCAACGCCCTGCAAGCTTGTCCGCAGGCGTTCGAGGATCGTGTTGAAGGTGTGCCGCTGAATCAGATAGAGCAGCTTTTCCTTGGACTCGAAGTAGTAGTACAGCCCCGCGAGCGACATACCGCTGGCCCGCGAAAGGTCGCGCATTGACGCCCCCTCGTATCCTTTTTCGTCAAAGACATCGGTCGCATGGGCCAGTATCTCGGAAAGCCGCTGGTCAAAGCGGGTGGGCAGGCGATTCGCGCGGGCCGTTCGGACGCGCCGGCTGGATGATCTGCGAGATGGGGAGGCGGGAGGCATTTATCGAACGTTCGTTCGAATTCATTGTAACCCATTGTGACAGACGTCACAAGGGCTTGTGAGTGGGGGCGGCGGGAATTAGCGAATTCAGGAAGTTCCGAAGCCTATCGGACAACCTCATAGGCCCGGCTAAGCCATCGCAGCGCATCCCGCAAATCGGATTCGCAAGAAACTTCAAAGACAAACCATCGGGTTGCTTGCATGACGGTAGTGGAGATCCGAGCGTCTTTGTTAAGCCCGGCCCGTACCCTCGGCCCGGCATTCTCCAATTTGAAAGCCAGCGCATTTGACGATCCCATGCCGCGCGTGCGCGGAAGAATCGCAAAAATCCCCTTGCCGCAATAAAACGCCGTGAATCCGAACATTGGGCGGGTGCTCACATTTGGCCAGGCACCCATCTCCGTACCCAAAGCGGCTGCCCAAATCTTCATTTCCTCGGAGACAGGGACAAGCTTGGAACGCGGAGCCTTGGTCACAGGCGAACCTCGCATAATCTGTCGGGGCCGGACCGCTAACCATGCGCTTGATTGGACGGCCGACTCAGTTCCGGATATCCGCCAGCAATGCTTCGACTTCTGCTTTCAGATCCGCAGTTAGGGGAAGCAAAGGGAGCCGAACAGGCCCGCCGAAGTACCCGTTGAGGTCCATGGCGTATTTGGCGCCGGGGATGCTGAGTCCGCCCACGACGCGCTCGGCAGCCTTGGCGATGCGCTCCTGCTTGAGGCGGGCGAGTTCGAAGTCGCCTTCTTTCCAGGCCGCATAGATCTCATAGCAGGCGGTTGGCGCCGCGACGGCAAAGGCCAGAATCGCGCCCACCGCGCCAGCCTGCAGCGAGCTTTCCAGCTTGTGTGCCGCGCCCACCAGCACCTGAAATGCGACTTCTTTCTGACGCGTTTTGAGAGCGCCCACGACGCTGACCGCTGCCGATGATGGCTTCGGCGTCCCTGCGAGCGCTGCGACCTGCACCAGTTCCCCGCCGGGCCCCGATCCTTCCGACGCTGCGTTCACCATACGAGCGGTTACGGCTTCAAAGGTTTCGGTCACCGTCGCGCTGCGTTTCACATGGCGCGTGCCTTCGACAATCTTGCGGGTTTTTTCGACGTCGCCGCTCGACTCCTTGATCCCAATGATGTTGGGATGATCGGCCAGTTCGATGACGAGTTCGGCCGGCATGTCGTAGCCGGTTGCTTGCGGGAAGTTGTAGATGATGACGGGCAGGGGCGAACGGTCGGCTACCGTCCGATAGAAAGCCAGCATGTTCGGCGGCTTCATCTGCCCCTTGTAGTAATGAGGCGTGCGCACCATGGCGACGTCATATCCTAGTTCCGCGGCGTAGTCGGTGAGGCGGAGGGTGTCGATGGCCGATTCGATGCCTGTGCCCGCGATCAGAACCTTGTGGTTGGCGGTTGCGGCACGAGCTGACTTGAGAACCTCGCGACGCTCGTCGTCAGAGAGCAGAATGGCCTCGCCCGTGGATCCAAGCACCACGATGCCCGCTACGGGCGTGCGCGAGTAGCGCTCCAGGTTCGCTTCGAGCTTTTTGTAGTAGACCTTGCCGTCGGGATAAAACGGGGTGGTGATGGGAGGAAAGATTCCGGAAAGCAGCATTGGGATTGATCCTCACGAACTCGTTCATTGAGAGGATAGAGCCTTGGCAGGTCACTCGCAAGGGACTGCGAGATCGACTCGTTTAAACGGAATCGCTGGTCAGTCCACCGAATCTTCGAAATCCGATCTAGGCAGCAACACCCGACCGCGGGTATTGCTCGGGTACAGCACCGATCTGCTCGAGCAAACCTAACTGGTCCCACTTATCCCAGCCCGCAATGATCTTGCCGTTGCTTATTTTTAGAATTGTGATGCCGGAGATTTTCGCCTTTTTTCCCGTCGGGGGATAGCGCAGGAATTGTCCGGAATGGGTCATGTGCGCCTGCCAGCGCAGGACCACGCGATCCTCTTCCGAGACGGTATCTTGGATGGTCAGATGAAAGTCCGGAAAAGCATCGCGCAAGTGTTGCGCGAACTTGCGAAATTCTTCCAAGTTGATAGGAGCATCGTGGAGCACCTGGCCTTGTCCCGAAGCGTTGGAATCGGCCATCTCGTCGATCGTCTCGAACCGGCCCTTGTTCCAGAGCTCCTCAAACCAGCGATGGGCCAAGGCGACATTTTCTTCCTTTTGTGACACGGTCCCCTCCATGCAAAAAGATTTCGGGCCGAGACCTGGCAACTTGAACGTCCCGAGGTTAGCAGTTAATCAAGGAATTGTCTTCGATTCGACAAGGAAAACTAGCAGGGATTGTAAGTCTTTCCGGTTGGATCAATCTCGATCCGAAACCGACTTTCGTCTCCGACAAAGAACTTTTGAAACAATCCTGTGCCGTCTTTTCTTCCAATCACTTCACCCCATATCATCCCGCCTTTGCACCAGCCGGCATTTGACAGCGTCTCTCTGATATTCCTGGAGTAATAAAAGAACTGATCGTCAGCCCAGCCTTCTGGAAGGTCGGACGATGTTTGCAGTGAGCCGTTGTCGGTTAATCGGACCACGAGGAACTTTCCTTCGCGGGGAAGGGGCGGTGCACCCGCGACACGGTACTGGATGGTAATCCACCCTATGTATCCAGAAGGAATCAGGAACCGGGAAGGTGGCCGGCGGTGCAAAAACAGGTCCAGCATAAATGGACCGTAAAGAAAGCTGCCTGCCAAGATCGGCAGGCTGATCACCACAAAGGCGATTGTTCCAGCACGGACCTTGCCCACATCTACCGCCGCTTCCCCGCGACCCGTTCGGCGTGCAGATGTTGTAGCGCCTGCACGCGGACCTCCCCTCGCTGAAGAGCGGCGATGCCTTCGGCCGCGGCGCGTGCCGCCGACAGCGTGGTGATGGTCGTGATCCGCGCTGTAACGGCCGCGCGGCGGATGGCTTTCTCGTCAAACCAGGGATCGGCTCCGTGAGGAGTGTTGATGATGAGCTGAATGCGATCGCCTTTGATGAGATCGACCACGTTTGGACGCCCTTCTTTGACTTTGTAGACGCGTTCCACGCTCAGGCCGGCGCTTTCAATGACGTCGGCGGTGCCAGCGGTCGCCACCAGTTTGAACCCCATGTCGGCGAAGCGGCGGGCGACGTCTGCGACTCCGGCTTTGTCGTGGTCGGTGACGCTGATGAAAACGGACCCTTGCGCTGGCAGTTTCTGTCCGGCGGCGATTTGCGCCTTGGCGAAGGCTTCGCCGAAATTGTCGGCCACGCCCATGACTTCGCCGGTCGAGCGCATCTCAGGCCCGAGAACTGTGTCCACGCCCGGAAACTTGCTCCAAGGGAAGACTGGGGACTTCACGTAGTATCCACGCCCCGTATCGAGGTCGGTGCCGCGCTCAATGTTTTCTGGCAGGAACTCACGCAGCTTGCGACCCGTCATCAGGCGCGAAGCGATGCGTGCAAGAGGCACTCCGGTGGCCTTTGAGACGTACGGCACGGTACGCGACGCTCGCGGGTTCACTTCGAGAACGTAGACCTTACCGCCTTCGGAACCGCCGTTGGTGGTTCGAGGGATGGCGAACTGGATGTTCATCAGCCCGACGACTTTTAGTGCGCGTGCCAGCTTGAACGTGTAGTCGCGCATGCGCTGCAGCAGATGCGCTGGAATATCGACCGCGGGCAACACACAGGAGGAATCGCCCGAGTGGATGCCGGCTTCTTCGATATGCTGCATGATGCCGGCGATGACGACGTCCTCGCCGTCGGAGAGCGCGTCGACATCGACCTCGATCGCGTCTTCGAGGAAGTGGTCGATGAGCACGGGACGATCCTGCGAGTACTCGACCGCTTCTTTCATGTAGTGGACGACTGAGTCTTCATCGTAAGCGATGACCATCGCGCGGCCGCCGAGGACATACGACGGCCTGACCAGGACGGGGTAGCCGATTTTTTTGGCGCCTTCGACGGCTTCTTCCAGCGAAGTCGCCATCGCACCTGGAGCCTGCGGAATCTCCAACTCGTCGAGCAACTTTCCGAAGCGCTTGCGGTCTTCGCAGAGGTCGATGGATTCGGGCGAGGTTCCGATGATGGGCACGCCTGCGGCTTTCAAAGGAAGAGCGAGGTTCAGCGGAGTCTGTCCGCCGAACTGCACGATCACGCCGACCGAGGCCTTGCCCGACGCTTCATGTTCGTAAACCGCGAAGACATCTTCCAGGGTGAGCGGCTCGAAGTAGAGGCGGTCGCTGGTGTCGTAGTCGGTCGAAACCGTCTCGGGATTGCAGTTGATCATCACGGTCTCGAAGCCGTCTTCGCGCAACGAGAATGAGGCGTGGCAGCAGCAGTAGTCGAACTCGATTCCCTGCCCGATCCGGTTTGGACCGCTGCCCAGGATGATGACTTTCTTCCGGTCGGTCGGCGCAGCCTCGTCTTCTTCCTCGTAGGTTGAGTAGAGGTACGGTGTGTAACTTTCGAATTCTGCCGAGCACGTGTCCACACGCTTGTAGACCGGCTGCACGTGATGCTTCTTGCGCAGGTGACGGACTTTTTCCTGCCCACCCTTGCCGTCGAGGCGCCAGATGTTCGCAAGCCGGGCGTCGGAGAAGCCCATGCGCTTGGCGTCGCGCAAGACCTCGGCGGGCATAGAGTCCATCGGATGCTTCTCGAGTTCCAGCTGCATGTCGTTAATTTCCTTGAGCTGGTAGAGGAACCAAGGATCGATGGACGTGACCTTCGCAAGCTGCTTGACCGTGTAACCCTGGCGCAACGCGTAGCGCACATAACTCAGCCGTTCGGGATGCGGTGTCACCAGGCGCTGCGTGAGAATCTTCGGCTCAATCTTTTCTGAGCCCGACTTTTTCCCTGTGTCGAGCGCGCGCACTCCCTTGAGCAACGCTTCCTTGAAGGTGCGCCCGATGGCCATCACTTCGCCCACCGACTTCATCTGCGGGCCCAGGCTCTCGTCGGCGCCGGGGAATTTTTCGAACTGCCACTTCGGAATCTTAACGACCACGTAGTCGAGTGTGGGCTCGAATGATGCCGGAGTCTTGCGCGTGATGTCGTTGGGAATCTCGTCGAGCGTATAGCCGACGGCAAGCTTGGCGGCGATCTTCGCAATCGGGAAGCCGGTGGCTTTCGATGCCAGGGCCGAGGAGCGCGAGACACGCGGGTTCATCTCGATGACGACCATGCGCCCGGTCTCGGGATTCACGCCGAACTGGATGTTGGAGCCGCCGGTCTCGACCCCGATTTCACGAATGACGGCGATCGACGCGTCACGCATGGCCTGGTATTCGCGGTCGGTCAGAGTCTGCGCGGGCGCGACGGTGATCGAGTCGCCGGTGTGCACGCCCATGGGATCGAAGTTCTCGATCGAGCAGATGATGATGACGTTATCCTTGAGGTCGCGCATCACCTCAAGCTCGTACTCTTTCCAACCGAGGACCGACTCTTCGATCAAAGCTTCATGGACTGGGGAGAGGTCGAGACCGCGAGCTAGCAATTCCATCAATTCTTCGCGATTGAAGGCGATACCGCCGCCAGTTCCGCCTAAAGTAAACGATGGACGGATGATGACCGGGAAGCCGATCTTTCCCGCGAACTCGAGGCCGTCTTTCAGGTTGTTCACCAGCGCCGATTTGGGCACGTCGAGGCCGATTTTCTGCATCGCGTCTTTGAAGAAGAGGCGGTCTTCGGCCTTCTTGATTGCGGCGATGTTTGCGCCGATTAGAAACGCGTTGTATTTGTCGAGCACGCCGCCGTCCGAAAGCTCGACGGCAAGATTCAAGGCCGTCTGTCCGCCGACAGTCGGCAGAATGGCGAAGCCGGCGCTGGGCGATAGCTCGCGCTCAATGCGGATGATTTCTTCCAGGTACTCGCGGGTTAGCGGCTCGATGTAAGTACGGTCGGCGATCTCGGGATCGGTCATGATGGTCGCCGGGTTCGAGTTCGCCAGCACCACTTCGTACCCTTCAGCCTTGAGCGCCTTGCAGGCTTGAGTGCCGGAGTAATCGAACTCGGCGGACTGCCCGATGACGATGGGACCGGAGCCGAGGATCAGGATTTTCGAGATGTCGTTGCGTCGTGGCATTGGCTATTTGGAATCCTTCAGTGCGGGTTGAAGGGGCTCAACCATCGAACGTCTGGGCGAATTCTGATGAAGCGGTGACGACTGGCCATGATCGTTGTTGCTTTGAAAGGGCGCGCCTTCTGGCGCGCCGTAACCCTCGGTGGAAGAAGTGGGCTTTAGCCCCTGAGGTTCGCCATCGAATTCGAATCCACCGCTGGCCGAAGAATACGGATACTGCTCCGGCTGCTCACACAGATGTTTCCTTACAGGATTCTGGCGAATATAGTTTGTGTGCAAACGGTAATCACTCGCATCCCGAATGCGATGATCCGAAAATCCCCTCTGCCAGATCTCGAGATTCGAGCCCAACTCCTTCTTCGCACGATACGAAAATCCGCCTTTGATGAACTGCACTGCCCTTTCCAGATTGGTTAAAGGGGTCAGGAGCACATGCAAATGGTTCGGCATGATCACGAATTCGTGCATCAAGTAGGCCGAACCACGATCGTGATACATAGTGTCGATCAACAGCTTCGCCCATCGCTCATTACGAAACAGATCTCGCCGCTCCCACGTGCTCGTCGTGACCATGTAAGTCTGCTGCATATTGGTCGCGTGCTCTCCGGCTGGCCTCATCAGTGGACCTCAGGGGCTAAAGCCCCAATTCTTTTCGGCATCGTACGGCGCGCCTGAAGGCGCGCCCTTTCAAAGCTGGCCTCTTGCAAGCCCGTTCCTCAATCGACAGTGATCGTCATCCAGCGATCAAAACTCCCCTCACCATTAATCGACAGGCCTTGCAGCGAGCAATCCGTGTTGTCCTTGGGCTCTGGTGTAAAGGTGATGGGTAACTGGTACACCTTGTCATTCCAGCGCGCGACAACCCAGTAGGTGCCAGGGTTAAGCTTCCTGAAGTCAAAATCACCTTCCCGTCCAGTGACCGTCTTCGCCGCGACAGAGAGCCCCTCGCAGCAGGCTGTTTCGTTTCCGCGTGCGTAAAGCTTCAGCGGAACTTTTCTGAGTGATTTCCACTTTTCTTCAGCATTTTTGCCCTCACCGCGTGCGATTGTTTGCACTGAGACCAATCGCCCGCACATCCTGTGGAACGTCCGCCAGTTCATTTCCGTGGGCCGGTTTGCCCTGTCCGGCAATCGCGACGGCTAATCCTAAGATCCACGCCAGCATCAGGATTGCCCCTTCCCCTCCTCCATCATCTTCACGAAATCTTTGAACAAATAATGCGAATCATGCGGGCCCGGCGCCGCCTCGGGATGATACTGCACGGTGAACAGGGGCAGGTTCCTGTGCCGCATGCCTTCCAGGGTGTTGTCGTTCAGGTTGATGTGGGTGAATTCGACTTCACTTTGGGGAAGCGAATCGGGATCGACCGCGAAGTTATGGTTGTGGGCGGTGATTTCAATTTTCCCCGTGCCCAACTGCTTCACCGGATGGTTGCCGCCGTGGTGGCCGAACTTCAGCTTGTAAGTCTTGCCGCCGAGGGCCAAGCCGGTGAGCTGATGGCCCAGGCAGATGCCGAAGATCGGCTGGCGTCCCATCAGGCGGCGGATGTTATCAACGGCGTAGCTGCATGGTTCCGGATCCCCGGGACCGTTCGAGAGAAACACGCCATCGGGCTTCAGCGCGAGGACGTCCTCGGCGGGCGTCTGCGCGGGAACGACTGTGACCTTGCAGCCTTCGCCGCGCAGCTTGCGCAGGATGTTCCGCTTGATGCCGTAGTCGTAGGCGACCACGTGGAAACGCGGCGGCTCGTCTTTTACGCCGACGACAGCCACCGGTTCGTGGGAGCGTTCGCCGACCTCCCAGACGTAGGGCCGCGTGGTGCTGACGACTTTGGCGAGATCGGTCCCGTCCATCTTCGGAATCGACAACGCCTTGGCCGCAAGCTTCTCGGGATCGGCTTCCATGGTGGAGATCACGCCTCGCATGACGCCATGATCGCGCAGGTGGCGGACCAGAGCGCGCGTGTCGATGTCGGCCAATACCGGAATCTTGAATTGTTCCAGATATTCTTCGGCCACCTGCTGCGAGCGCCAGTTCGAGCTGACTTTCGAGAACTCGCGCACGATCAGTCCCTCGATATAGGGATGCGTGGCCTCGTTGTCTTCTGGATTGGTGCCGTAATTCCCGATTTCCGGAGTGGTCAGGACAACAATCTGGCCTGAGTAGGAGGGGTCGGTGAAAATTTCCTGGTAACCGGTGATGGAAGTATTAAAAACGACTTCCCCGTAGCATTCGCCTTTGGCGCCGTAACCTTTGCCTCGAAAGATGCGCCCATCTTCGAGGGCAAGGATAGCTTGCATTCCTGCTCCCGGGATTGGATTTTAGAGATTTTAGCAGGGATGTTTCGTTCCTCCAATTGGATTTGCGGGGAAGTTTTCCACTGTCCGTGGATTTCTTTCGGTTGTGCGTGGCAGCGCCTGAAGGCGCCTCGTGGCGGGTGTTTTTATGGCGCGCCTGAAGGCACGCCCTGATACGAATCCAAAGACGGCGCTGAAGGCCTCGCTGATATGAAACCTCCCTTGGTACAAATCGCCTTGGTACAGATTGCTGGTCCAGTTGCTTTGCTACGAATTGTATTGGTGGCTACGGTTGGACAGCACGCAGAACGTAATCCGTTAACAACTGCTCGGTCTGCTGGTGCATGCCTTTGGTGTTGAAATTCGTGCTGGTCAGCACCATGCTCATGTCGAGGTCCGGGAACACCATCACCTTGTTACCGCCGTTGCCGCTCATGAAGAAGGCGGCGTGCCTCTTGTCGCCTGACTTGAACTTCTTCAGCCACCACAGGTACCCGTACTCGGTGTCGTCATCAATGCGGGCATGCGGCGTGGTTGAGGCCTTCACCCAGCTTTCTGCTACGATCCGCTTCCCTTCCCATGTACCGCCCGCGCGGTAGAGTTCCGCGATTTTCAACAGGTCGCGGCTGGTCAGGCGCAGGCCTCCCCCGGTCTGCGGAACGTTCAGCGGTGAATACACCCAGACGGCGTCCATGATTCCGAGCGGTCCAAATAGTTTTTCCTGGGCGTAGCGGTCGGTCCGCATGCCAGTGGCCTTCTCGAGGACTTCACTCAGCGTGAACACTCCGCCCGTACAGTAGCTGAAATCTCTGCCATAAGGGGGCGGCTCCACCTTTTCGCCTACATGCATCCGGCCACGCACGGGCAGGTCGAGGATGAATTGAGCCCAGTCCTCGACCACATACATGCGTTCTTCGTTACCGCGGGAAGCGTCGTTCCAGTCGTCGCATTCGAGCGGCGAACTCATGGTGAGGAAATCCTCGATGGTAATCTTGTCCTTGCGGGGGTCCGGATTCTGCATTTTTCGGGACCGCTCAGGGAGCATTGCCAGCACCCGCGCATCAACGCCGCTAAGCTTTCTCTCTTCGATGGCAATCCCGACCAGGATGTCCGTAATGCTCTTGGTTGCCGAACGCGTATCCCGCAGCGTGCTCGCGTCGCCGTCAAAGTAGCCTTCGTATACCAGCTTCCCGTGGCGAGCTACCAGGACGCTGCCGATTTTCTTGAACTCGCCGGAACGGATGGCCTTCTCCATGGCAGCGAGGGGTTCGGCGGAGAGACCTACCGAGGCGGGGGCGACTCCTTCGAGCGATTGACTCGCGGTCTGGGCATAAGTATTCGGGGCGAATACCACCAAGACAAGACTGAAAACGGCTGTCCAGCGCATCATGCCAAGTCAGACGCTTCCGCGGTCGAAATGTTAGTAAAAACTATCGGCAAGAGACTTGACCACAGAGGACACAAAGGCACAGCGAGGAACAACCATGGCATTTTTTCATCCGGTGATCGGTGCGCTCTTCACCACGCACTTGCGCAGAAGACTGGCACTACCGCAGCCGTCCCAGCTTATCCATAGGCCAATATCCGAACACAGCCTTGCCGTAGATGGAGCTCTCTTTTACGGGACCGAACTCACGGCTGTCGCTCGACATGCTGCGATGATCGCCCAGCATGAAGTAGCAATGGGGAGGCACGACGATTTCCGGGTAAGAGCGCTCGTCGGCATAGGTGGGAGGAACATAATCTTCCTCGATGGCTTCGCCGTTCACGTAGAGCTGCCCCGCATCAATGCGGACATGGTCTCCGGCCACGCCAACCACTCGTTTGATGTAGCTCTTGGAAGGGTCGCGCGGGTAGCGGAAAACCACGATGTCGCCACGTTCTATCGGCTCCCAGCGATAGACAAACTTGTTGACGAAGATTCGTTCCTGATCGTCGAGCGAAGGCATCATGCTGGTGCCTTCGACTTTCACTGGCTGGTACAGGAAGATGATGATAAAGGCAGAGATGGCGAGCGAAATCACGAGGTCACGAAGCCATACCGCAATCACCGGGACCTTACGCTGCAAAGGCTTAACCGGCGCTGCGTTATTCCAGGATGTGTTCGGAGACCCCGGCGATGCCATACCTGATTTGATTCTAGTACGGAACTGTCCGTGGCATGGAGGCTAAGTGGCTTTGCAGATGATATTTCTCTCAAGGCGGCTTATGCCAGAGGGGAGACGAAGATTGCTTCCATTTCGCTGTTTGGGCAGGGGAGCGCCGCCCACCCCACCGACAAATCCGAAAACATTGCCTGCATCCCCTCAATTGATTGCCCTCCCGGGTACGTGCTGGGTGCACGCTCTCTGCAGCCCGGGTTACAATATCGAGACCGAGGTCATGTCCCTATGTTGAAGCGTGCGTTCACTTTGATGTTCCTGTTTGTGGTCACTCTGACGGTTTCGGCCCAGTGGGCGGCGAACCAGGAGGACCAGGGGGTGCCGGCCTACAATGCCGCTCCTCCACCCAAGGGAAAGAAACTGCCTCCCATTTTGCCGAAAGAGAGCCTGTGGGCGGAAAATGCACAGTTCCCTTACCAGACGCACGCCTACGAACTGGCCGCCAAGATTCCGAACGTGATCCACCAGGAGCCTTGCTACTGCTATTGCGATCGCGGCATGGGTCACAACAGCCTGCATAGCTGCTTCGAAAACACCCATGGAGCGCAATGCGACGTCTGCCTGAAAGAGCTCTATTACTCGTACACCCAGACCAAGAAGGGCAAGACTCCGTCGCAGATTCGTCAAGGGATCACGAAGGGCGAGTGGAAGCAGGTCGACCTGCAAACGGCTGCCGACATCAACTGACCCGCGGTCCGAACGCGCCCCCAGTTTGACGCGGTCTCTGAGACACGCGTATAAACCTGCTCGGTGGTCCCACCCGGCCGATGCAGCTCGACAGTTGAAGGAATGCCCTGTAAGTTGCACAATTAAGGAGCAGTTACGAAAAGCACAGGAAGAATTCTACAGATGGCCCAAAAACCTACCGCGAAGAAGTCCATGGCCGACGATCCCCGAGTCGCGCAGACCATTCAGAATTACGAGACCGGTCTCCGCGCAATGCAGGAACACAAGTTCGAGAAAGCGAAGACCCATTTCCAGAAGGTCATCGGCGGCCCCAGCAAGGAACTCTCCGATCGCGCCTCCGTGCACTTGAATGCCTGCAATCAACATATGGAGAAAGTCAGCCACCAGTTCAAGACGCCGGAAGAGCACTTTGATTACGCCGTTTCGCTCATGAACCTGGGCGACTATGTTCAGGCTCGCGAGCACCTGGAGAAGCTCCAAAAGCAATCTCCCAAGGCAGATTACGTCGTCTACGGCATCGCCGCATTGGATTGCATGACTGGGCATGTGGAAGACGCGCTGCGTAATCTCGACGAGGCGATCAAGCTGAATCCGGCTGTACGTTTTCAGGCACGCAACGACTCAGACTTCCAGAATCTGTCCGAGGATCCGCGCTTTACCGAATTACTTTATCCCGACCCGGGGGCAGAAGCGGAGCCCGAGCCGGCCATCCCGGAAGAAGAGACTTACTAGGCCAATCCCATGGAATCCGAGCAGCGGCCGAACCCGCTACCCCGGGAGAATTCCGTTTATGGCGCTCCGCTGCGCGTGGTGGCGATTGGCGGAGGTACGGGTCTTTCAACCCTGCTCAAGGGACTTAAGAACTTTGTTCCAACTCCAGGAGAACCCTTCCGTCCGACAACCGGGCAACCGGTTATCAGCGAACTGAGCGCGATCGTTACGGTAAGTGACGACGGCGGTTCCAGCGGACGGCTGCGCAAAGAACTCAACATGCTGCCGCCGGGGGACATCCGGAACTGCATCGTCGCCTTGTCGGAGGACGCTGACCTGCTCTCGCAGCTGTTCCGGCATCGGTTCGATAAGGGGTCGGGCCTCGAAGGCCACAGCTTCGGAAATCTTTTCCTCGCAGCCCTGACATCGATCACCAAGGATTTCGCCGAGGCGGTACGCTTATCATCGGAAATCCTGCTGACCCGCGGACATATCTATCCTGCAACTACTTCCAACATCGAACTTGAGGCTTTGCTGGAAGATGGGACGCGAGTGCGCGGCGAAACGAAGATTACCGCAAGCAAGGGACGCATTCATGAGCTGTCGCTCATCCCCGCTAATGTCGAACCTTTGCCGCAAACATTGGAGGCGATCGCGCGGGCAGACGTGATCACGATCGGCCCAGGATCGCTGTTCACGAGCCTGATTCCCAACCTGTTGGTGCGCGGTATCGCCCAGGCCATCGTCAACTCTCCGGCTATCAAGATCTACATCTGCAATCTGATGACGCAGGCCAACGAGAGTCTCGGACTGACGGCGGCGGAACACATTCGCGCTCTCAACCGGCACGCGCAGGCGCAACTTTTCGATTATGCCCTGATTAACCGCACGCCGCTGTCGGAGGACTTGAAGGCCAAGTACGCTCTCGAGGGCGCGGCGCAGATTGTGGCGGACCTGGAAGCGATCGAGCAACTGGGTTGTTGTCCGGTGCTGGGAGAGTATCTCGAAGAAGCCGGAGTCGCCCGACATGCCACCGATGTCGTGGCCCGCGATCTGTTGGAAATTGCCACCCAGGCTACCAGCGGGCCGCGGAAATCAACAGTGGCGCCAAGTCCGGCGCAATAGCAGTTATCTTTATAAATCTCGCGAATCTGGCGGAGAGTCCGCACTTGCCTTGACCGGTGCCGACAGCGACGTCTTCCATACTGCTTTCCTATCGCTCGCGCTATATTGGAAGGCCATGCCCACAACCAAGACACCACGCATCGCGGTCGCGATCATGGCGGCCGGCAAAGGCACGCGGCTCAAGTCGAAATATCCCAAAGTGCTGCACGAAGTCGGCGGTAAGCCTTTGCTGGCGCATGTAATCGCCGCGGCCACGCAGGTCGTCGCGCCGGAGGACGTCTATACCATCATCGGCCACGAGGCGGCGCGCGTCCGACAGGCAGTCGCAGGCACCCGCGTCCATTTTGTCGTACAGGAAGAGCAGCGCGGGACCGGCCATACTTTGATGGTCGCCCGGGAAGCGCTGACTCCTTATGACCATGTCATCGTGCTTTCCGGGGACGCGCCTCTGATCACTCCGCAAACGATCGAGCGGCTCCGCGACTTCCATCTGCAAAAGTCGGCCCCGATGACGTTGCTTTCCGCTGAACTTCCAAATCCGACGGGGTACGGGCGAATCCTTCGCAAATCAGCGAAGAGCGACGAAGTTAAAGCAATCGTTGAAGAAAAGGCTGCCAACGCGGAGCAAAAGAAGATTCGCGAGATCAATTCGGGCTTCTATGCTTTTGCAGTGAAGCCCCTGTATGCCAGGATCGGCGAACTTAAAACGGACAATGCTCACCGCGAGTACTACCTCACTGACATGGCTGCGGTGTTCGCCAAGTCGAAATCCAAGGTCATTGCGCTGAAGACGACCAATCCGGCGGAGATTCTCGGCAGCAACACACGTGCGGAGATGATGGAGATTGATGCTCTCATGCGCATGGCAAAGTGCCGTGAACTGATGGATGCTGGGGCAAGCATCTTCTATCCACAAACCTGCGTGATTGACGCGGACGTTGAAGTGGGAGCCGACACGGTGATCGAACCATTTGTGCAGTTGCTCGGCCGCACCCGAATCGGCAGCGAGTGCCGCGTGCGGTCCTACAGTGTGATTCAGAATTCAGAGGTTGGGGACCGCGTGACCGTCCGTCCAGGATCGATTCTGGACGACGCGCGGGTCGCCGCCGACGCCGTCATTGGGCCTTATTCCCATCTACGACCAGGCAGCGAGATCGGTGAGGGCGCGCACGTTGGGAATTTTGTTGAGACCAAGAAGATCAAACTCGGCAAGAAATCAAAAGCGAATCACCTGACATACCTGGGCGACGCCGAGATCGGAGCCGGGGTTAATGTAGGGGCAGGAACGATAACCTGCAACTATGACGGAGTGAACAAGTACAAGACCGAGATCGGGGATGGAGTTTTCGTGGGAAGTGACTCCACCCTCGTCGCACCGCTGAAGATCGGGAATGGCGCCTACATCGCCGCCGGCTCGTGCATAACCGAAGACGTCCCCGAAGACTCCCTGGCTCTGGGGCGCTCGCGGCAGACAAACAAAGAAGGCTGGGCTAAAACCAAACGCGCATCACTCAAGAACGCCGCCAAGACGTAGCCCAGGCACTTACCGGAGTGCTGCCTCATACTGACTTCCAGCTTTCCTTCTGTGGTTAGAATAATGGGCTTGATGGCGAACGACGCAGATTACGCGCATATCGAGCAGACTTACGACGACGGCTCGGATGACTACAGCGGCCACTTCGAGCAGGCCCTGTTCGCGGTCTATGCATGACGTAAGAACAAGCCCGCCACCGCAGCACCGGCAATCAGAATCGGCTCAGGAACCTTCCAGCGAAACAAAATCGCAAGGCTGGCTACGCAGATAAGAATAGTCGGCAAATCGTAGACCGAGCGCCGGGCGAGAACGAGCACCGCGCCCGCGATCGCGCCAGTTGCCGCAGCCGTCACCCCCCGCACGAAAGCTTTTAGCTGTGGGTTTGCCGCCCAGCGTTTGTAAGACGGCGCCAGCAGGACGACGACCAGATAGACCGGCAAGAAGATTCCAAGTGCCGCAGCGATCGCTCCAGCGACGCCTGCTACTAAATATCCGATAAACGCGACCGTGATAACGACGGGCCCGGGCGTAATCATCGCGACGGCTACGGCATCCACGAACTGGTGGTCGGTCAGCCAGTGATGACCCTGAACGACCCCGCCATAGAGGAATGGCACCACGGCCAGACCGCTTCCGAATACAAACATTCCGGCTTTGGCGAAATACAAAAAGAGCTGCGACAGGGTGCCGTTCATCCCTAATGTCCCAAATGCACCCGGAGCCAACAAGAGAGGCACCGTACTCCTGACCGGGATGCGCGTGGGGAACGCACGGATCAACAGGTTGGCAACTCCTGCGAGTAAGAACAGCCAGATGATCTCCCGCGAAGTCCACGCGGTCGAGATCGCCAAAACCACGAAGATCCCCCAGAGGATCTTGTCTTTTCCCAGGGTAAGCTTGGTCAGTTTGAGAGCCGATCGAGCGATGATCCCGATCACCGCTGCGCCGATTCCGTAAAACATCCCCTGCATCCAGGGCAGGCCGCCGAAACGCACGTAGGCCGCCGACAACGCCAGCACCATCAGGAATGACGGCAGCACAAACGCGACACCCACGGCTGTCGCTCCGAGAATACCGGCACGAATGTAGCCAAGATAGATTGCTAGCTGGGCGGCGAGAGGACCGGGGGCCAGTTGTGCTAAGGCGAGACCCTCAACGTAGTCCTCCTTGCGAATCCATCCGCGCTCGTCGACAAGATCTTGCTGCATGTGCCCGGCGAGCGCAATTGGGCCGCCGAAGCCGACAGTCCCGAGCCACAGGAAATAGCCGACGAACCGTGTCAGCGGTACGGCGGTCGGCACGTGGACTTCCGCCTTTGTTTCCTGATTCATTTTGCGGAGTTTGTCTGGTCGAGCGCGGCCCGAAGTCCCTTCGCAAGTTTTAGCGTGTCGTCGTTTGCCCAGAAATGCATAAAGAACAGGCGCGGTTCCTCGGTCAACATGTGACTATGGAGAGCCGTGACGTCAATTCCGTTCTGCCTCAGGGCCTTGATGACGTTGTTGACCTCGCTGCCGAGGAGGACGAAGTCTCCGGTGATCGCCGCTTTGCCGTTTCCAGTGGGCTGAAAATTGAGCGCCGTGGCCACCCCCATCGAACTGGGCACGGGCATTCCTCCATCCGAGATGGTTTCTGCCCTAGGTACTCCGATCTGGAGGACCCCGCCATTCACCTTCCCTGTGTGCCCGAGAATCTGCTCGACCTGCTTCTGATCGAACCCCAGGTCAACTGCTGGCGGGGTTGCGCCGCCGGCATCCGGCCCCGGAGTTTTGGTCAAGGCAAGAGCGTCGTGGATAGCCTTCGCCATCTGTGCCGCATCTCCATGACTGGCCAGGTGCATGTATAGAATCCGCGGCGACTCGCCGATGAGATGATTGTGGACTGCAGATTCATGGATGCCAGCCTCTTGCAGCTTCATCATCACTGGCTCGATCTCGTCTTCGGTCAAGACCAGGTCTCCCATTACCATCGCTCCGCCGCTGGACTGCTTGAATGCTACCCAGGAACCGAGTGCCAGAGCCGGCTTGATGTCCACGCCTTTAAGCACCACGTGAAGGTCTTTTCTAGGCATCGCGAACTTCATTACATCTCCAGGCTGCGCCTGCCCGGGACGGCCCATCGCATCCTCCACCTGCTTCCAGTTCCCTGCTGCGGAAGTCGGGGTACTTGCTTGCGCGACTGCGCGAGCACCAAACAGAAGGGCGATGATGGCGGCCGATAAGGCGACGCGGATTCCCAGGTTTCGAAGACTTGAAAAGGCCATGGACATGGTTGGGTTCTCCATTTCGCAAACTCCTTATGCTGCAAAGTTCAACCGGATTCCGGCGTTTTGCTGTTTCGCTTTCTCGTAGAGCATCGCGGCTGCGGCAACATCCTGCAGCGCCATACCAGTGCTATCGAAGATCGTGATTTCCTCCCCGGATTCCCGGCCCGGCTTCTTGCCAGCCACAACCTCGCCTAGCTCGGCGTGCACGTCGGAGCGGTCAACGACGCCAGCCTCGAGTGCATGATGGAGGTCTCCCATCACCGCGCACTGCTCAAGGACATCACACACCAGCTTGCTTTGCGCCAGAAGCACTGGGTGGATTTCCTGCTTGAGCGGATTGTCTGCACCGACTGCCGCGATGAAGGTTCCCGGTCTGACATCATCCTCACCCAGCAACGGCCGCTGCGACGGAGTGCACGTTACGCAGATGTCACTTTGCCGTGCAAACGTTGCAAGGTCCGTCACAGGTGTGACTGGGATTTTCAGCTCGGACGCGAGTTCAGCAGCATAGGTTTTCGTTTGCTCAGGCCGCTGGTCATAGGCAAACACTGTTTGAAGTTGACGGACATAGGTGAGAGCCCGCAGTTGCAGGCGCCCCTGTTCCCCGCAGCCACAGATGGTAACCGTCCGGGAGTCGGTGCGTGCCAAGTACTTGGCCGCCACGGCAGTCGCAGCAGCGGTGCGCAGGCAAGTAACGTCACGAGAATCCATGATGGCAAGCGGCGTTCCATTCTCGCCGTCGCTGAGGACGATTACTCCCTGAATTGTGGGCAGACCGAATGTGTTGAAATTGCCCGGGAAATTCCCGTTGATCTTCGCGGCGAAGTACGGTCTCTTGAGATGAAGTATTCCCGCCTTGACGTGAAAGCCGCCGCCCTCCACGTGCATGCTGAGGACGGCTGGCGCTTGCGCCTTCCCTTCACCGTAAAGTCGGAAGCACTCCTCGACCGCCACAATGCACTCCTGCAAGCTCAGCAACTTCTGAACGTCCTGGGGCGCGAGAAACAGGATTTCGTCAGGCTTCATGCAACTTGTCCAACGGCACTCGTTGCTTCGACCAGAAATTGATACAGATCGGCGCCTGACTTGACCTCGATCGGTTCCCTGTCACGCCGAAAAATGCGGGCGCCGTGCGGTCCCTTCAAGTGAACTGCGCCGTCTTGCAGCCTGAGCATGGATCCTTCCCGCAGACCAACCACTGGGGCGTCGTTCTCCTCGAGAAACTGGGTAATGCGCTCTTCCTGGGTTTCGCCCATGTGGATCGAGCTCGGATCGGGATCAAGGTAATGAGGGCTGATCTGGAATGGCACCAGGTCCAAAGCTTCGAACGCTTGAGGCTGGACGATGGGCATGTCCTTCGTTGTCTTTATTGACGGACCGGCAACGATGGAGCCGGCACTGGAGCCGATGTAAAGAGCGCCTTCGGCAATCGCCCGCCTGATGGGCTCAATCAGTTCGTGATCGTAAAGACCTTTTAGGAGCCGAAACGTGTTGCCGCCTCCTGCGAAAATAACCTCGGCTTCGCGCACAGCCCGCGCCATGTTGGAGGTATCGTGAACCGATTGAACTGAAAGTCCCATCTCGCGCAGACGCGCCTCAATCTTTGCGGTATAGGCTCGCCGGTCGCGGAGCGCGAAAGGAACGAAAAGGACTTGAGTTTTTCGCCCGACCAGATCTCGAATCTCACTCTCGGCATGATCCAGATAACCGCTGCCGTGCTGCGTGGAATTGCTGATCAACAACAGTTGCTTGTCTGTAGTAGTCGGCATGGACCCTCCCTGCATTCAGTTCAGCGATTCGTAGAGCCCTTCGATCAGGTCCATCCCACGACGCAGCAATTCGTCGTCGGGCAAATCCTGTTTCGCCCAACCTTTCAGAACCCGGTCGAGCCCGGCGCCCTCTGCCCGGCCAAACTTTTCATCTCCAAGATCCGCATCGTGGATGATTTCGGAGATGCGCTTTACTTTCTTTTCGCGGATGGCGAACTCTTTGCACAGCGTTTCGAAGGTGCAATCCTCTCCCCTGTGGCCGAAGCCTTGTGGGCAGAACATGTCGAAAGGCACGGCCGAAGGGTGAAACTCCGGGTCGTCGCCGAAGACGAAACGCGCTTTGGCATCGATGAAGCGACGAATCAACCACGCCGATGACACCCGGTCAATCCCCGGGCGCGGACGCGTGATCCACTGGCGGTTGAGGAATTGCGAGGATTTCCGAGTCTTATCTTGTTGAGCACGCACTTTCCCTCCCTCCTCTGCTTCGACCAGAAAATTCTCCAGTTTGGCGCGTAGGGGGTTGCTGAAGAAGTCGATGTCGTGCAGTTCCTGCTGGCGGCGGCGGATTCGGCTAAACCGTCCCGTGGGCGTTCGCGATGGGGCGGAGACCGCGATTTTCTTCGCCTCGTGAAGCAATTTTTGGTAGTCGCGCGCGCGGGCCTCCTGAAACAACTGCTTCAGGCGCTCATCCGGCAGATCGTCGAAACTGTGGACCTGCACAACCGAGGCCTGCCCTTTGTAAGCGCGAATCGCGGCGGCCAGCCATTCCATTCTTTCCTGATTCATCGCCGAGTTGGGCAGGACATATCCCGCGCTGCGCAACGGGAACATCCCGTAGCGCTGCAATTTGCGCCATATTTCCACGCGCTGACTGGCTTTCTTGGCGGGCAGACTGAAGACCAGAAGCAGCCAGGGCGGAGTCATACTTGATAGTTCTACACTCATTACATCTATGTTATATATATAACATATTGATGCAAGTCCTCCTTTGAGGATTCTTTAGAGGATTTTTCAGGAAAGACAAAAAGGCCCGGGGCCTTATGCCCCGGGCCTTTGCTCTTGTAGAAGGTCCTTTATTTCGATACTGCGGCGAACAAGTCGGATTTCATCAGAGCCTGGAACTGCTTGTCGTCGGTTTTGAAATGCAGCAAGAGCTTGGAGCTGTCGGAATCGACGGTGAGGGCGTCGATCGCGACCTTCTCGATAGGACTGGCACTCATCTTTTTGAAGAGCATGCCCGCTTTTACCAGGGAAGACATGGTGGCGGCGGTGATTGAGTCCGACGTGATGACATCGAGGTTGAAGTTCACACCACTGGAAAAGTCCATGGTGTAGCGCGAGCCCAGCAACCGCTTCTTTACGGTGTCGTAGTCTGCGACCTTGGTCGCATCACCGAGGGCCGAGCGCATCATGTTCTGGGTTCCCTGCTGGTCGAGCAGACTCCACACGGGCGATCCGTCAACCGCCGCCATCATGTCCGACATTTGCGCGTTGGAATCGAGCGTCTGCGTGTAGCCGTCACGCGCGTCGAGTGAGCCTTTCACCGCACCGTCATCTCCGAAGAGCAGGGTATTCTCGTCCAGAAACGACATGATCATGCCGTTGCCCATGGCGTAGAGATCCGACAGCCGATACTTTGCGGGCGCGATCTTTTTGAGCTTCATGCGCTTGAGGACCGTCTTCGCGGAAAACGAGCCCTGCGCCATGCCCACCACCATAACTCCCTGCTTGCCCTTGCGATACGCAGCGAAGGTCAACTGGTCCACATCGCGCTCGGAATCGATGCCGACACCTTTGAGCGCCTTCTCGAAAATCTTGAGGCTCTCGGGCAGCACCTGCTCCTTCAGCGCCTCCGCCGTCGGCGAATTGTGAAGCGCGCGGTAGTCGACAGAGATGATCTGCTGAATGTCAGAAGGAATCACGGCTCGAGACGATGTGCCAAGGGGCATTGCCGAAGCGGCAGCGCTTAGCACGACCAAACAACCCAAAATCATCAGATTTTTCATAAAACCTCTGAGAATACACTTAGATGCCGAATCGGCTCTTTGCGTTAACTCCATGTGCATCAATTGTATGCCGTCAGGAGATTTCAGGCAGCAAACTAAAGTACAGGGACCACGTTGACAACTTGAACTACCCAGCCCATCGCAAATTTTGGGCTTGCGGAGCGGAGCAGGCCATTCCATGAGCACCCTGATGTAAAAACCGCTCGGGTTATTTAGTTGCGAGGGCAGCAGCCTTTTTCGTTGTCACGCCAACGAAATCCGCATCCTTGATGGATGCCAAATTAATGTCGACATTGGCGAGTGCTCCTTCCACAGCTGCACGTGCCAGGGCTGAAGCCGTTGTCAGGTCCGATTTCATGTTCGGATTGGTGATTGGTCCTAATCTTGCCGCCAGATTACCAACTTCCTGGGACCGCTCAGCCACGCTCAGGGGAATCATGGTGGCTTGCTTCAGTGCCGCTTCAATGATTGCGTCGCCGTCAGCCGATTCCCGCGCCTGCTTGTAGGCCTTCATCACTGTGTTGTACGACTCGGCGTCGCCATCCACCGCGGACTTCAACTCCTCGCGTAATTGCGCCAGCCGTGCAATTGCGGCGCTCAGATCGCTCTCGTATTGCTGGTAGGCCTTCTTGCCTCGCGACATCGACGCCACCATGTGAGCCAGGCCTGCGGCCATCGCTCCGGCTGCAGCGGCTGCGCTTCCACCGCCGGGAGTCGCCGTGGGGGCCGCCAGTTGTTCCACGAATGGCTCAACGCCGGCTCGCAGACCGCCCACCGCCATCTTTCCGCCCATCACTGCCGCCAGGCGATTCTCGAGGATCAGCGAGGAGTCGAAGTTCTCCACCTGCAGGAACCACTCCGCGGCCTGCTCCAGGGCTTTCTTCGGAATCAGGCCGACAATCTCCGACGATACCGGCACTACGCCGTAGCGGGCGGCTTCCCGCTTGACCATTTCGAACACGCGATGCACCGGGGTCTGCTCGAAATCCGTCAGGTTCATGGAAACCTGCGCCATGCCGCGCACCAGGAAGCCGGCGCCCTTCACAAATCTCATACCGCCAGTCGAAAAGCGGATGGCCTTGGCAATTTTCTTAGCGATGTCGACATCGGCGGTATTCAGGAACACGTTGTACGCGATCAAAAACTTCCTTGCACCCACAACCGTCGCGCCCGCCGTCGGATGCACGCGCAGTTCACCAAAGTCAGGCCGCCGCGCGGGATTGGTGGCAATCTCGTCGCGAATCCCCTCAAACTGCCCCCGCCGGATGTTTTCCAGATTCGTGCGCTCGGGCGAGGTCGCCGCTGCTTCGTACAAGTACACCGGAATCTGGAAGCGCTTCCAGATTTGCTCGCCTACATGACGCGCCATGGCGACGCAGTCCTCGATCGTGACGCCATCGATCGGAATGAACGGCACAACGTCGGAAGCACCCATGCGCGGATGTGCGCCCTGATGCTTAGTTAGATCGATGAGTTCGGCAGCTCTGCCGACTCCACGGATGGCCGCCTCCTGGATGGCCTCACGCTCGCCCACTAGCGTGATCACGCAGCGGTTGTGGTCGGCATCCATCTCCCGATCCAGAAGGTAGACGCCGCTGACCTTCATCGCGTCGACAATGGCATCAACTTTTGCCTTATCACGGCCTTCGGAGAAATTCGGAACGCACTCTACCAGCGTAGACATAACGGGCAAGAATATAAGGCGAGCGATGAACCCGCAACCGGACTGCGCTTAAAGATCCCGGTCGCGATCTTGACCCTTCCAATGCCGTCCTCCTATACTCCGCGAACGCAGGCTCGACTCGATATCGGGAGGCTCGTCTAAAACGCGTTCCCTTCATCTTTGAAAGGTATGATTCGACATGAAAATTGGTTTCGGCCTTCCTAATATTGGACCGCTCGGCTCTCCGGAGAACCTTCTGCAAGTCGCGGAGCGTGCGGAGGCTCTTGAATATGACAGCCTTTGGACGATCGAGCGTCTGCTGTGGCCGGTCAAGCCGCAGGTCCCCTACCCGGTCACGGCCGACGGATCGCTACCAGAAGGCTATAAGTATTCCCTCGATCCCCTCGACACCCTGACCTTCGTAGCGGCGCGCACGAAGAAAATCGCGCTCGGCCCGAGCGTTCTCGATATTCCGTACTACAACCCGGTCACGCTGGCGCGCCGGCTGACGACGATCGACGTGCTGTCGAATGGAAGACTGCGCGTGGGTCTAGGCCTAGGGTGGTCGAAGGACGAAATGGACGCCACCGGTGCGGATATGAAGCAGCGCGGAGCCATGGCGGACGAGTTTCTGGAAGTGCTCAAGGCGATCTGGACCACGAATCCGGTCACATATCAAGGCAAGTTTTATCGCGTGCCGGAGTCGTATATCAACTTCAAGCCCGTGCAGAAACCTCATCCGCCGATCTACATGGCAGCGTTCGCTCCGGCCGCGCTCAAGCGCTTGGCAACCATGGCGGACGGGTGGAATCCTGTCGCAATCCCGGTGGCCGGAATGGAGCAGATGTTCGGTGCAGTGAAGCAAATGGCCAAGGATGCCGGGCGGGATCCCTCCTCCCTGGCCTTGATCGTTCGTGCCAACCTCCACATCACTGATAAGCCAATGGGGACCGATCGCGGCATTTTCGCCGGAAGTGTTGATCAGATTCGCGAAGACGCCCAGGCATGCGCCCGGATCGGCGCTCATGAACTCATTTATGACGTCACATTCGAAAAGCAGGCGCAGACCATCACAGGATGGCTTGGTCTGATGGAAAAACTACGAAAGTTAGTGTGAGCTGGCGGGGCCGCCTCGCCATCGAACAGGATTTAACACGACAGCGGTCAGGATGGCAGTTCGACCGTGGTATTCGCCGACTTGGGTCCTTGTGCCAGGATTGTTTCTTCGAGCAACTCGGCGGCGACGAGGTCTTCCAGGGCGTTGCCGACGCTTTTAAACAGGGTGATTTCCGTCGGGCTGGTGCGAACCGACCGCTGCCTCGTTGTCAGTTGGTGAAGATCCGCCAGCAGGTGTTCGCGCTTGATTATTCCGGCCTTCAAAGGAATCAGCAAGTCTCCAGCCTCAGCCAGTGCCCCGTCATAGGTGTCGACCACAGTCCTCGATCGGCGGACGCAGACGTCATCTAGTTCGCGAGTCGTTGGCTGGAAGCTGCCTACAGCATTGATGTGTGTTCCCTTCCGAACCATGTTTCCGTCAAAGAGCGGCGTTTGGGCAGTTGTACAAGTACACAGAACATCGGATTCGGCCGCGCAGGTTCGCGAGTACACGGACTCGACTTTCATTTCGAGTTCATGCTCCATTTGTTGCGCGAACTCGCGGGTGCGTCCGGGATCGCTGCCGGTGACGAGTGCTCGTTCGAAGGGTCGAACATGGCGCAAGATCTGCAGGTGGGCGCGCGCTTCCCGACCCGTGCCGAAGACTCCCAGCACCTTGGCGTCCTCACGTGCCAGAAACTTCGTGGCTACAGCTGAAGTGGCGGCAGTACGCGCATCGGTCAGGTAGTTGGCGGGTATCACGACCTTGGTGCAGCCCGACTCCACATCTAGGAGAATATAGGTGGCCTGAATGCGGTCCGCCGCGAGGGTCGGGTTCTCATTAAATTTCACGAGCTTCATCCCCAGACCTTGGCCCTGACGGTCATAGCACGGCATGATCAGGAAAACGCCATCGCCCACCTTCATCTGGGTACGGGTAGGCATCAGGGTCGAAGGGTAGCGCAAACGGAATGCTTCCTCGATCGCTGGAATCAGCGATCGCGGGTCAAGCAGGCGATGAACATCGGCTTCGGTGAGGACGTGCACGAGCGGAAAAACCTCGGAAGCATATTACGTGAAGTTGGGCATGCGGTCGTGGTTTGGACGACAGGTCTTACTGAGCGAGATGCCAGGTCATTTCCACGTGAATGGGGATTTCGTTTTTCACCGGTAGCGTCAACAAACTGGGGGGATCGATTTTGAAGTCGGCCAGTGTGGCCGGGATGGTGCCTGTAATGCGCGTTTCGTTTCCCTTGCGCGTCAGTTGAAACGGAACCTGTTTATAGCGCGCGGTCTGGCCTGCGAACTGAATCTCCAGGTCAGCATTCAGGGTGGACGCGGTGGACGCTGATTCCGGAAGGTGGGTGCGAACCGTCACCATGGGGAATTCAGCTCCGCGGGTCACCTGAATCATGTGCAGATCACGATTGCTGTCGCCGGAGTCGAATGACTTCACGGGCACAGCAATAAGGAAGTCGCATTCTCCGGCGTGGCACACTGCCTTGCCGCGCGCCGCATGGCTTACACCGTCGGTCTGATGCAAAGGATGCGACACGTGATAGGTGAGAGTGCACTGGTCAAGGATCCATTGATCGTCGGCGGAGGCGATTCCAGACAGGAGTAGAGCAACGACCGGGATTATGAATTTGTTCATCATCTGTCTAGAACTTGACGGAGACCGAAAGCAACGCAACTCCGAAGGCCGCGGCGGTGATGGCAGCCACAGGCCCGTGAGCGGAAGCAATTCCGTGAACTTTCTCCCCATTACTTTTCTGATCGTAAGCCAGGGCCCCGAGAATCGGCGTGAGAATCATGCCGGGACCGTGGACCCATGCCAGAGCCTTGTGCAGTCGAATCGGTCCGCGAGTTGTGGTCCCGGGGACGCGCGGCGCACGAATCGCAAAATAGGCGCTCGTGAAGTACAGGTCTGACGTGACTGCCCCCAATACCATGTGCACCGTGCGGTCGGTGCTGCTGGTACTGCGGCCACCCGCGCCCATCGAGGTGACGAGGGTGGCCAGCAACGGGGCCGCGGTGATCAGGCCCAACTTCTGATGGATCTTGAGCATGTGGGTGCGCTTGTCGAGCAGGGCCTGCTCTTTCGCGTTGCTCTGCGTCTGCTCCGGTGGAAAACCGAGGTCGGAGAGTGACGGGCCAGTCTGGGTTGCGGAAGGTGCGTTGGGCAAATTGCCGCCGGTCGAATTGGCGAGCGGCGCGAGCGTGAAAGTCAGCGATTGCGCAGCACTTGGAGCAATCGTGACCATGGCCGTTTTGGACTCGAAACCATCCGCCGTGATGGACAGCTCATAGGCGCCCGGCTCCAATGACAGGCCAAAGTTTCCAACCGAGTCAGCGTGAGAATCCTGTGTTGCCGCCGTGTTCAAATTCTTGGCCACAACCTTGGCCCCGGCAATAGCCGATCCGGAAGGATCTTTTACTGAGCCACTTAAATTAACGAGGGAGATCTGCGCCGCCAGCGAGTGAGAAATTGAGAGCAAAGCAAACGACAGCCACAACTTCACGAATCGCGCCCGGATAGCGTTCACGTTTCGTTGCTCCTTGAGCGCGCCCCACGCTCGCACCTAAAGATGCTTGCGGCTTCGCATGAGATGTATAACCCGCGCGGAATGATGGCAGTTCGATCGGTTTTGCCGGTTCAGGTAAGATACTTCGGCTCATGAATCGTGAATATCACAAGGGGTACAGCCAGGAATTGCACCGGGACATGGAGATGCTGGTCTTTGGACATGCCGGCGCTCCCCTGCTGGTCTTTCCCACTTCGATGGGGAGATTTTTCGAGTATGAAGACCGGGGCATGATCGGGGTGCTCGCCGGCAAGATCGATCGGGGGGAATTGCAGGTCTTTTGCCCAGACTCAATCGATACCGAGAGCTGGTACAACAAGTCGGCTCATCCAAGGATCCGGGTGCTGCGGCACCTGCAGTACGAACGGTACATCCTGCACGAACTGCTACCCTACTTGCGCTGGCGCAATTCGTCGTCCCATCTGGCGGTGACGGGCTGCAGTTTCGGTGGGTATCACGCGGCCAATTTCGCGTTCAAGCATCCCGACATCGTGGCGCACTGCGTCAGCATGAGCGGAGCGTATGACATCCACCAGTTTCTGGATGGGTATTACGACGACAACTGCTACTTCAATAGTCCTCAAGATTACCTGGCCAACATGAACGACGACTGGTATCTGAGCCGATACCGTCAAATGAAGATTGTGTTGGCCTCTGGCGAATGGGACATGTGTCTGGATCAGAACGTCAAGCTGTCGGCGGTATTGAATGGAAAAGCTGTGCCCAACTGGCTGGATATCTGGGGAGATCATACAGAGCATGATTGGCCCTTTTGGTTGAGGGCGGCGGAGAAGTATTTCTAGCTAGTAGCTGACGGTCCCTAGCCGGTGGCAAAGTCGCTTAACGCGAGATCGTAACCAAGCAGAGGAGCAACAATTGAGCTACGCGAACAGCCAACGGATGCGGTCAGGACTGTACGTTGCCGGCACGGCAGTCGTGCTGCTGCTGGCTGGGGCCTGCCTGGCGCAGAACATGGACGAAGCGCGCCGGATACAGGCCACTGTCCTGGGCGTCGACACGCACAATGATACCGCGCAGCGCGTGCTGATCGATAAAGCTGACATCGGGAAGCGTTTGCCGGACGGGATGGTTGATCTGCCACGATTGCAGGAGGGCGGCATACATGTGCCGTTTTTCGCGCTGTGGGTTCCCTCCTATTACCCTGGCGCGGAGGCCGTGCGTCGCACACTCGATCTGCGCGATGCCATGCAGGGAGTATTCGACAAGTACCCGGACCGGATTGAACTGGCGACCAGCGCCCACGACATCGAACGCATTGTCGGACAAAAGAAGATCGCGGCGGTTCTTACCATCGAAGGCGGGCACCAGATCGACGACGATCTCGGCGTCCTGCGCACCTACCGGCGGATGGGGATTCTGTCCATGACGCTCACCCACTTCCGCAGCAACCATTGGGCCGACTCTTCGACCGGCAAACAAGAGCACAACGGCTTGACCGATTTTGGAAAGCAGGTGGTGCAGGAGATGAATCGGATCGGGATGATCGTGGACATCTCGCACGTATCGGATAAGACCTTCTACGATGTGCTCGAAGTCTCCACCAAACCAGTGATTGCCTCACACTCGTCCTGCTTTGTCTACTCCGACATCCCGCGCAACATGAAGGATGACATGTTTCGGGCCCTGGCTAAGAATGGAGGCGTCGTGGGTGTGAATTTCGGATCTTCTTTCTTGAGCCAGAAGGACGGCGATGAATTGCGGAAACATGTCTCTGAACAGAGTGCCATGGAGCCGAACCTGACAGGCGCGGACCTGGACGCCTATACAGCGAAGGAACACGCGCAATATGACGAAGTTCATGCGAAAGTGGGCAATGCCACGGTAGACGATGCCGCGGAATGCATTGACCACATTGCGAAAGTGGCCGGGATCGACCATGTGGGAATCGGGAGCGACTTTGACGGCATTCCCAGCGTGCCCAGTGGGCTGGAAGACGTTTCCAAGCTGCCGAACTTGACGGCGGCATTGTTGAAGCGGGGATACTCAGAAAAAGATATTCAAAAGATCATGGGTGGGAATTTCCTGCGGGTAGTGCGCGAGGTTGTGGGTAACTAGGGTGGAGAGAGGGCCGAGCGCCTTCTGGACGGCTAGTCGAGAACGCCGTGTTGTGGTCGAGGAGCATTCTTATGAGTAGCAAGAAGATCGGGATTGTTTTTGGAATGGAAAATACATTTCCC
This sequence comes from uncultured Acidobacteriota bacterium, assembly GCA_963765755.1. Taxonomy (GTDB): domain Bacteria; phylum Acidobacteriota; class Terriglobia; order Terriglobales; family Acidobacteriaceae; genus Gp1-AA133. The sequence goes on from CAVXXV010000018.1 coordinate 128,230, forward strand.
CCAGCCCTGGTGGAAAAAATCAATTCCATGGGGGTGGAAGGCGTCACGGCGGAGTTTGTGCAGGTGGGCGGGGTGCGGATGGATCAGCCGAAGAAATACGACGTGATCATCGACCGCATTTCGCAGGATATTTCGTTCTATCGCGCATATCTAAAGAATGCCGCTCTACATGGGGCGATCGTGATCAACAACCCGTTCTGGTGGACGGCGGACGACAAGTTCTTCAACTACGCGCTGGCGGAACAGCTTGGCGTCGCCATACCGCCTACCGTTCTGCTGCCTCACAACCAGCATCCTCCCGGCACCACGGATCAGTCGATGCGGAACCTGATGTTCCCGCTCAATTGGGACGAAGTATTTGCTTACGTGGGCTGGCCGGCGTTTCTGAAGCCCTTCGACGGAGGCGGTTGGAAGCACGTCTACAAGTTGCATTCGCCGGATGAGTTCTTCAAGGCCTACAACGACACGGGGACGTTGTGTATGACTCTGCAGCGCGGAGTGGAGTTCGAGGAGTACTTCCGCTGCTATGTAATCGGTCAGGAAAAAGTGCACATCATGCGCTACGACCCGAGAGCCCCCTTCCATGAACGATATGTGAAAGGAAATCCTCCGCCCCGTCCAGCCCTGAAGGAGCGGATTGAGAAAGACGCGCTGACCCTTTGCCGGGCGCTCGGGTACGACCTCAACACGGTGGAGTTCGCGGTGGAGGGCGGAGTGCCATACGCGATCGACTTCATGAATCCGGCGCCGGATGCCGACGTTAATTCGGTCGGCCCTGAGAACTTTGAATGGGTCGTCAACGCCGTCGCAGAGATGGCGGTTAAGAAAGCGCTGAATGGGACCAGTCCGGCCCGGGAACTGCGATGGGCAGCATTCCTGCAAGGCGAACCGATTGCCTCAAAGGTCGCGCCGAAGAAAAAGGTCGCTGGAAAACCGGCCGTTGCTGAGTCAGCAAGCAACGACTGAGCAGAGCCTCTGGATGAACTGGCAGGCCCGGGTGGGATTAAGCCGTCCGGGCACCGATTGTTATACTGTTCAGGCTCAAGGTTGACGATCGTTTGCTGATACGCAAAGCGTCCCGTTGCTTTCGAGGCATCGTATGAAACCTACCTTCACCATCGGGATCGAGGAAGAGTATCAGACTGTAGATCCTGTTTCCCGTGACCTGCGGTCACACATTCACGCGGAAATCATCGAAAAAGGCAAGTTGCTGTTGCAAGAGCGCGTGAAGGCGGAGATGCACCAGTCCGTGGTGGAGGTGGGAACCTCGGTCTGCGGCAACATCAAGGATGCAAAAGAGGAAGTCAAGAAGCTGCGGCGCGACATGATTACCCTTGCCCGCGAGAATGGCTTGCGACTGGCATCAGCGGCCACGCATCCCTTTGCCGACTGGCGGGTACAGGAAATCTATCCCGACGAGCGTTATAAAAACATTGTCGAGGATATGCAGCTGGTGGCTAGGGCGAACCTGATTTTCGGGTTGCACGTGCACATCGGCGTGGAGGACCGGGAGACGGCCATCCACATGATGAACCACGCCCGGTATTTCGTGCCGCATATCCTGGCCTTGTCGACCAATTCGCCCTTCTGGCTGGGAATGAATACCGGCCTGAAGTCATACCGCTGCAAGGTATTCGACAAGTTTCCGCGCACCAATATTCCTGATTATTTTCCCAGCTACGGCGAGTACGAGAATTTCATCAAACTGCTCATCAAGACCGGCTGCATCGATAACGCGAAAAAGATCTGGTGGGACATCCGGCCACACCCGTTCTTTAATACCATTGAGTTCCGCATCTGCGATATTCCGATGCGAGTGGACGAAACGATCGCGCTGGCAGCGCTGATCCAGGCCACGGTGGCGAAGCTTTACAAGCTTTACGAGGCGAACCAGGGCTTCCGCCTGTACCGGCGCGCGCTCATCATGGAGAACAAGTGGCGGGCGGCGCGCTACGGGCTGAACGGAAAGATGATCGACTTCGGCAAGCAGACCCAGGTTCCGGTGCGCGATCTGATCCTGGAGTACTTGAAGTTCGTCGACGACGTGGTGGATGAACTGGGCTCGCGCGAAGAGATCGAGTACGTACACAAAATTCTCGAAATGGGCAGCGGCGCCGACCGCCAGCTAGAGGTATTCGAGAAGACTGGTGATTTGAAGAAGGTTGTCGATTACATCATCGAGGAGACGGAAGCCGGGGTGGCCCAAGAGGCGAACCCGGTTTCCGAACAAAAAGCAGGTTAATGGATAAAGTCAGTCACGCTCATCGTCCCCTGAATTCAATTCCTTTCGACTCCGAACTGACCCCCGGCGCGCACAATGCGGTGCAGGTTTGCCTGCGGGTCCAGCCCTCCGAAAGAGTTACCGTCGTCACGGACGAGGAAAGCCTGGAGATCGCCGCCGCGCTGGTGCGAGAAGTGGAGACAGTGGGCGCTCCTTATCACGCGTTCGTGCTCGAAGAGCTGGCCAATCGTCCGCTGGCAAGGTTGCCGCAGGAGATCCTCGATGACCTGGAAAAAGCGGATGTCAGCATCTTCGCGGTACGCGTACAACGGAACGAGCTTCAGTCGCGCATGCAAATGACCGAGGTCGTGAACCGGAGAAAAATCCGGCATGCGCACATGGTGAATATCAATCGGAAGATCATGCTGGAGGGCATGCGGGCTGATTTCGCCAAGGTGGATCGGATCAGCCAGAAAGTACTAGACATGGTGCGCAAGGCTTCCCAGATTCGGGCTACCACACCTGCGGGGACAGACTTGGTCGCGGATTTGAATCATAACTACAACTGGCTGAAGACTTCAGGAATCATCAGCCGCGACAAGTGGGGAAACCTGCCCGGTGGTGAGATCTTCACGACACCCGGCGAAGTGAATGGAACATTTGTGATTGACGGCGTGGTGGGGGATTATCTTTGCGCGAAATTCGGCGACCTGAAACAGAATCCGCTGACCATCCGTGTGGAGAAGAACAGGTTGGTTTCCGCTGAGAGTCGCAACCAGGAATTGCGCGACGATTTCTGGGCCTACACCCATACCGATGAGAACAGCGACCGGGTTGGCGAGTTTGCCATCGGCACGAACATCGAACTGAAGGATGTGATCGGAGAGATCCTGCAGGACGAAAAATACCCCGGAGTGCACATCGCGTTCGGAAATCCCTATGGCGAGCATACCGGCGCCCAGTGGTACTCCTCCACGCACATTGACGTGGTGGGCCGTAATTTCGATATATGGGTGGACCGCGAACAGATCATGCGCGGGGGAAAGTTTTTAATAGAAGCGTAATCGCAGTTGTTAGCCAAGGCCTCCGCTCTCTCACGATGATTCCCACCCTGCGACAGTCGTTCAATTCGAAATACACGCCGAAGAAATATCCGCAATTGCTTGGATTGCTCGCGGAACGATGTGGTGTGCCGATCGGATTTCGGGTTTCGGAAACGCCCTGCTTTTTGCCCATCGAATTAATTGAACGGATGGCGAATGACGGCAAAGATTTGATTCGCCAGCTGGTCGACAATCCTGCGTATCGGATCAAATCCGCGGAATCGATCCCGCCGGAATTCAACGTTCCTTGCGAATCATCCCACCCGATGTTCATCCAGGTGGATTTTGGCTTGGTGCGGGGTGCCAGCGGAGAATTCCAGCCAAAGCTGGTGGAGTTGCAGGCCTTCCCTTCCCTTTATGCCTACCAGCCGGTTCTCGCCAGGACCTTCATAGACGTGTATGGGTTGGATCAGGGGCTTCGATATCTGCTGGGAGGGTTGGATTCCGCATCGTACCTGTCATTGCTCCGCCAGGCGATTGTGGGCGGTCAGGATCCGGAGAATGTAATCCTGATGGAGATCGATCCATCTCATCAGAAAACGCTGCCCGATTTCCTGCTGACGGAAAAGCTGCTGGGCATTCGGACAGTCGACATCACCCAAATTAAGAAAGCTGGAAACAGATTGTACTGGGAGGAAGCGGGCAGAAGTGTGCCCATCAAGCGAATCTACAACCGGGCGATCGTGGATGAGTTGGAGCGAAAGGGCGCAAAATTGAACTTCGACTTTCGCGACGATCTAGACGTCGAATGGGCTGGACATCCGAACTGGTATTTCCGCATTTCGAAGTTCTCAATTCCCTATTTGAAGCACCCGTCGGTCCCAAAGACATGGTTCCTCGACCAGCTACAACAGGTTCCGGAAGATCTTGAGAACTACGCGCTCAAACCACTCTATTCGTTTGCCGGGCTCGGCGTGGTCATCGCACCCCGGAAAGAAGACATCACAGCTGTTCCGGAAGAACGCAGATCGCAGTACATCCTGCAGGAACGGCTGCATTTTGAGCCCGTGATCGACACGCCGTTCGGTGGGACGAAAGTGGAAGTGCGTGTGATGTACATCTGGGTCGACGAGTTAACACCGGTTCTGACGATTCTGCGCATGGGCCGCGGGCTCATGATGGGCGTCGATCACAACCGGAATATGGAGTGGGTGGGTTCGTCGGCGGGACTGATTTAGGTAAGGTCACACCGGTGGAACACTCACCTCGTCAACTATCTTTTCGGGACTTCAATGCGCACCGTACTTATCTGTCATCATGATGAGCCCCTGAACCGCTTCGGACTATCCCGGTGGCTTGCGTCGTTTTCTGATCTGGTGGCGATCATCGATCTGCATGAACCGCCGGGGCGGCTGTGGCGGCGTGTTCGGCGGGAAATGAAGCGCGCTGGGTTCCTGCACTTCCTGGATGTTCTGGCTTTTCGCGTCTACTATCGACTTGCTCTGGCAAAAAGGGACCACGAGTGGACGGAACAGAGGCTCTCTGAACTTAGAACGCAATACGCGGAAATAGCTCCTACTTGTCGCGTTCTGGTCACCCCAAGTCCGAATAGCGCCGAATGTCTGAGTCTGCTGCGTGAACTTCAACCCGACATCATTATTGCAAGGTGCAAAAGCATCCTGAAAAAGGACATCTTTCGGAGTGCTTCGACAGGAACTTTTGTCATGCATCCAGGAATTTGCCCGGAATATCGCAATGCGCATGGCTGCTTCTGGGCGCTGGCGGAAAACGATCTGGATCGCGTAGGGATGACTCTGTTGAAGATTGATGAGGGCGTCGACACTGGACCGGTCTATGGCTACTACAGCTGCTCCTTCGACGAGACGAAGGAGTCTCACCTCGTAATTCAGGATCGCATGGTGTTCGACAACCTGGCCACTCTCCGTGCTAAGTTTGAACGGATACAAGACGGCTCAGCTGAGACCATTAATACCTCAGGACGCACATCCCGAACCTGGGGGCAGCCTTGGCTATCGCGCTATCTCAAATGGAAGGGCGCTGCGCGGAAGCGAGCGCAGAAAACACACTGAGATATGCAACATGCGTTGACCCTGCTATTCCACGATGTCGTACCGGAGGATCGCTGGAGCGAGAGCGGCTTCGTCAGCGCCGACGCTGATCTGTATAAGCTGAGCTGCGATCAGTTTCGCCGCCATCTGGAATGCTTACGACGCAACATGCGTGGGCAATTTACTACCGCCCCCCAGGTGCTCGCAGGAATAGTTTCCGGATCCCCTTCTCTGCTCAGCTTTGATGACGGCGGAGTCAGTGCCGCAACGTATATCGCGGACATGCTAGAGGAGTTCGGCTGGCGCGGCCACTTTCTGGTTACAGCGGGAAAAGTTGCTGCCCCCGGTTTCCTTCAACCTGCCCAAATGCGTGACCTGTATAATCGCGGCCACATCATCGGCAGTCACTCCTATTCGCATCCCTTGCTCATGGCGCACTGTTCGGACGAACAATTACGGGATGAATGGCAGCGAAGCGGGGCAATCCTGGGCGACATTCTTGGATCACCCATTACCGTGGCATCGGTCCCCGGCGGTCATTACTCTCGCGCCATTGCCGCTGCTGCCGCGAGCGCGGGAATTAGGCTTTTATTCAACTCCGAGCCCACGACCAGAACTCATGTTGTCGACGGTTGCCTGGTTTTAGGGCGCTTTTGCGTAAAACGCTCGCATTCTCCGGATTGGTCGGGCCGCATCGTAGCCGGTTCGATTATGCCCCGGCTGCAGGAAGCGGTGCTCTGGAATAGCAAGAAAGTTGCGAAGAATCTTTTGGGTCAGGTGTGGCTGCGTGGCCGGCGAAAGATTCTAGAGCGCCGAGCGGCGAAGGCTAGCCGGCGCATCTCCTGAGATCGGCGGATGCTGTGTTGGTAGCAAATTAAAATGTCCGGTTTTTGTAGCAAGTGAAATGTCCGGTTTAGGTTGCTAAGCCAACCGCAGTCGAGGCTGTGGGAAAGTGGGAATCCCGCGCAGTTTGCGAGATTTCCAAGCCAGGCGGGAAAGTCGTTTTTTGGACTTTTCCGCCTGGCGTCTTTTCCACAGCCCGTCGCGCGCCGATTTTGTTGTTCTCCCATGGCACTCCTTCCGCACTGTAGTGACCCAAGCGATGGGGACCATGGGTAAGGGTGAATGTTCCGTCCAAATGTTGATGCACGGTGACCGAACAGCCGGCCAAGGTGGCGCGCCAGCGCACCGGTTGGATTTGTAAGCGCAGGTTCTGAATGCTTACCGTGTTGTCTCGGTTAACCGTACGTTCGAACTGCAGCGCGAAGATCAGATCCAGATCTCGGCTGGAGCGGCGCACAAACGCGGTGCCCCGTTGCGCCGCCGGCACTTGAAAGCGAGCGTTGAACTCGTCGATATAATGCTCACGCAGGAAGCGATTGGCAGCCTCCAGGCTGCCGATTCCGCGCAGCCTCAGCTCCTGCGGCAAGCGTCCTTGCCAGGTGCCGAAGTTGCGTTCCGAACGACCACGCGCCTGCGGCGAATAGGCCGGAATCATCGGCACTCCCAACTCGCGCAGCGCACGGCCGACTTGTGTCAGCCGGTGCGGATCGATCTTGCCTCCAGCCTTCGGGGTAAGCCAGAAATGGCTGCCGCGATCGCTGTACAACGCGCAGAAGACGCCCTTACGCTCGATCACTTCCTTCAGCCCCGCCATCACCGTCAAGGTCGACTCCTCCTCCGTCAGCTGCGCATAATAGATCTCGCTGGTGGCATCGTCCAGGATCACGATCAGGTCATACCAGCGTTCGTCCTGGAACCACTGATGCTGGCTACCGTCGATGTGCAGCAGCATGCCCGGCAAAGGACGCCGCGGCCGGCGCTTGCGATGGGCACCACGCTGGCGCTGGCGCGCCACCAGCCCCGCCCCTTGCAAGGCCGACTTTACCCAGGTGTAACTGAGATCTATGTCATGCAGCTCGCACAACTTCTCGTGAAAATGCCGCACGTTCAGATCGAAATACTTCTCCCGATACAGTGCCAGCACCTTCTCCACGGTGGCCACCGGCACGCGCTTGGGCGAGGGTTGTCCGCGCCGCCGATCCAACAAGCCGAAATAGCCGAACTTCTCGTAGCCCTCGCGAATGCGCCGCAGATGCCGGTCACTGATGCCCAGTATCTCTGCCGCCTGCCACCAGCTGATCTTTTTGGCCCAAGCCCGCAACATCACTTCCTGTACTTTCATCGCCCGCTCCACGGCGGCCTTCGAGTAGGAATCCATGCTCCGCATGGTCTCCTACTCTCGCCGCCTGAAAAGCGGACATATCACCTGCTAATTCGACCGGACATTTGATGTGCTAACGACAAGATCGGCGGATGCTGTTGACCGAAGCGACGGCGCAGCCTAACATGCCGACTGCAGCAATGGGCGGATGCTCATGATCGGCGAAACGGTCTCCCACTATCGTATCCTCGGGAAGCTTGGCGGTGGCGGCATGGGAGTCGTGTACGAGGCCGAGGACACTCGGCTCGGCCGCCGCGTCGCTCTGAAGTTCATTCCTGACAATCTGGTCGGCGATCCCAAGTCCTTGGAGCGCTTCGAACGCGAAGCCAAGGCGGCGTCCCAACTCAACCACCCCAACATCTGCACGATTCACGACATCCAGGACAACAACGGCCATCCCTTCATCGTCATGGAGAAGCTGGAAGGCGAAAGCCTGAAGCAGCTCATCCACGGAAAGCCGATGGATTGCGATCAGATTCTGGAGATTGCGGTCCAGGTTGCCGATGCTCTAGCGGCCTCGCACGCCAAGGGGATCATTCACCGCGACATTAAGCCCGCAAATATCTTCTTGACCACAAACGGTCAAGCCAAGGTATTGGACTTCGGGCTGGCCAAGCTGACCAAAGAATCCAAATTAGCAACGGCTACCGATACCAGCATCGAGGACTCGCTCACCGCAGTCGGAGTCATCCCAGGCACCGCCGTCTATATGGCTCCCGAGCAGGCTCGTAGCGAGGCTTTGGATCCCCGCAGCGACCTCTTCTCGTTCGGCGTGGTTCTTTACGAAATGGCAACAGGCCGAAAGCCCTTTTCGGGAACAAACATCGTCACCACGCTCGATGCGGTGCTGCATAAGAAGCCTGATCCTCCCCACAATCTGAATCCACAAGTCCCCGCCGAGTTGGAGAACATCATCGGCCGGGCCATGGAGAAGGACAAGGCCAAGCGCTTCCAGAATGCGGCTGAGATGAAGGCGGCCCTGCAGCACCTCAAGCGCGAAACTGACTCGGGCCTGGTGAAAACCGGGGCGAAAATTGTTCAGCCGCTGAAGGTCGCGACTCAGACGTTCCGGAGTGCAAGCGCCACTCAAACCTATCTCCTCTTGGGAATGGCAGCGGTTCTTGTCACGGTGTTGGGAGCGGTCGGTGCATGGTGGTTTAAACATCGCAAGGCTCCGCCGCTCATGGTCGCAAAGAATACGATCGCAGTGCTTCCGCTTCAGAACATGACCGGCGACTCCACCATGGAATACCTGCGCTTTGCCTTGGCCGACGAGATCGCCTCAGTGCTCACCTACAACCGCACCCTGGACGTGAGGCCTACGGCCAGCACACGCAAGTATGTGAGCGCGGATATGGATCCGCAGAAGGCTGGACGCGAGTTGCTGGTGGCCAATGTCGTGACTGGACACTACATGCGCCAGGGAGACCAGCTGCTCGTCACCTTGCAAGCTGTGAATGTTCAGACTGACAGTGTGAGCTGGCAAAGCGCTCCGATCACTGCCTCCGGCCAGGACTTCATTGCTTTGCAGGAATTGCTTACCAAGCAGGTGCGCACCGGGCTGCTGCCCGTGCTCGGCTCGGGCACGGAGTTTCTGGAAACCAGTACCCCGCCCAAGAATCAGGAAGCTTACGACCTGTACCTGCGCAGTGCAGCGGTGCCGCATGACGAGAAGCCCAATAAGCAAGCGATCGTCATGTTGGAACGGGCCGTCGGACTCGATCAGAGCTACGCACCGGCATGGCAGGCGCTCGGTATTCGCTATTACTTCGATTCGCAATATTCGAGCGGTGGCGAAGAAACGTTCCAGAAGTCGAATTCCTCGTGTGAACGGGCGCTCGCGCTTGATCCCAACCTCATTCTGGCCGCAAGTCAACTCATCACCAACCGCGTCGAGCGCAGCGACTTGTCGAAGGCGTACAAGGAAGCTCGTACGTTGGTGAGGCGACGTCCCCAGAGCGCACAGGCGCACTTTACGCTCGCCTATGTGGATCGTTATGCCGGGCTGCTCGAGGACTCCAGTCGGGAATGCGATACCGCGCTGACTCTAGATCCAGGCAATTACTTGTTCCGTTCGTGCACCTTGACGTTCCTCTACTTGGGGAAGACCGAACGGGCTCGCGAGTACATACTGCTCGACGCTGGCTCGGAATGGGCCAACTGGGTCATGCCGGCGATCCTGATGCGAGAGGGCAAATTGAAAGAGGCGCGCGAAGCCGTGAAGAAGGTCCCTCCAGGTGTGCGTTATCACCGTGACCTGACCGAAGCCGTTCTCGGGGTTCGCCCTGCGTCAGAACTGGACCGCCTTGCACAGGAGGACACAACGTCTCTGGCAGCGGGAGATGATCCAGAGACGTCGTACCAGCGGGGCGCAGAGTTAGCCTACGCGGGGAAAAAGGAGGCGGCGGTTCACATGTTGCGGATGGCGATCGAGCAGAATTATTGTGCGTATTCCGCACTCGAGAACGATCCCCTGCTTGAAAGGCTGCGTTCCACCCCCGAGTTTGCAGATCTGTTGCGCACCGCCAGGTTCTGCCAGGAGCCTCTATTGGCACAAACAAAATGAAGATGCACATTTCGCATGGCACTGTGGCCGCCGCATAGTCTCAGGCGAAGGCAAGCGTGGTTGCTAACCGTTCCGTTCTGCTAAAGTCTTAACCACTTGGCGTTCAGGCAGAAACTTGCGTCCAATCAACCGAGTTTTCCATCTAGTACATAACATGATCGCTACCAGGTCTCGCTGGAGTCGGGCAACCCGTCCAAATGTCCGGCTCGCTCAGATACTTTCTGTCCTGTCCTCATTCCTATACGGTCTGATCTTGCTCGCGGGAGCCTCTGCGCAGACCGCGCAGGAGGCGGCTCGCCCATTCGGCCCGCTGCTCCAGGACTCCGGCAACGCGGGCCTGCAATTGATGCTCCGGCGGCTCAGCACAACGGCACGCCTCATGCATACGACCGCTCACCCGGACGACGAAGACGGCGGCATGATAACGCGTGAGTCCCGCGGAGACGGTGACACGGTGCTGCTGCTGACCCTGAATCGCGGCGAAGGAGGTCAGAACAAGGTTGGCAGCAATCTGTTTGACGTGCTCGGTGTTCTGCGCTCGCTCGAGTTGACGGCCTCGGACCGCTTCTACGGAGTGGAGCAACGCTTCACGCGCGTCGCGGACTTCGGGTTTTCCAAGAATCCCGAAGAGACGTTCGAGAAGTGGCATGGTCACGGGGCCGGCCTCGCGGATATCGTGCGCGTGATCCGAACCTTCCGGCCCGATGTATTACTATCGCGCTTCGAGGGTACCGACGGCGACGGTCACGGCAACCATCAGGCTTCTGGAATTTTGACGCGCGAAGCGTTTCGGGCAGCAGCCGATCCCAAACAGTTTTCCGAACAGATTGCCGAAGGTCTCTTGCCGTGGCAGGCCAAGAAATTCTATATCGACCATGTTTGCCCATTCCGCAGCAACGAGTGTCCTCCCGAAAATTACACCGTCAAGCTGGCTACGGGAGACAAGGATCCACTGCTAGGGATGACGTATCTTCAGTTCGCGATGGAAGGACTGCGCCATCAACTCTCGCAGGGTGCCGGGGGATGGTCGGTGGACGCAGGTCCGCACTTCGCCTTCTACAAGCTGGTGGATACGGTACTGCCCGGCGTCGACAAGGGTAAGCACGAACCGGATTTCTTCGACGGAATCGACACAACGCTGCCCGGGTTAGCGGGGCGTCTTGGAGCCGACGAAGCAAAGGTGCCATACCTTCGGTCCGAACTGGTAATACTGCAAACACACGTCGCCGAGGCAAAGAAGTTGGCGGCTGAACAGCCCGCGAAGGCCGCCAAGCCTCTGTTACAAGGTCTCCGCGATGTGAATGCTCTAATCGCGCGCGTCGCCGCGGAAAAGCAACTCGCCGAAATCGAGCAGCGCGAGTTGCTCGGCAACCTCCGACTGAAGCATGATCAGTTCGAAGAGGCTGCGAACCTGGCGTTGGGATTGACGCTTGCTGTCGAGGTCGACGCCGTCGTTGCGCCGAACGCGCAAGAGGCCTTCATGGCAGTGCCCGGGCAGGCGTTTGGCATCACCGTGCGGGCGCGAAATTCCAGCGCTCCGACCCTCACAATCCGGGACATCTCACTCGACCTGCCACCTGGTTGGCAGTCGGCGGCGACGTCCCAAAAACTGCAAACCATAGCTCCTGGCAAGGACGGGGCGGCGCGGTTTCGCGTCACGGTTCCCGAGAATGCTGCCTATACACGGCCGTATTGGCACCGAAACGATCCAGAGACCGAAGGCCTCAACACGATTGACGACCAGCGATATGCCACTCTCGCCTTTCCCCCTGCGCCTGTTCAGGCACACGTTAGCTATTCCACCGAAGGACTCGAGAACGCCATACGCTCCGTTGGCACTGTCGCCTACAAGGATACGGCCGGACGCGAACAGCGACGGGCGCTCGCCGTGGGGCCACCCTTCTCGCTTGCGATTGATCCGATATCGCAGGTCGTTCCTGTCGGACAGCATGAACCACGCAGAGTGAAGGTGGAAGTGCGGAGCAGTCTTGCGGGAGACTCGAGTGCGACGGTTCGGCTTGCGGCTCCCACGGGCTGGGAAGTGGAACCGGCATCGCAACGTGTCGCATTCACAAAATTTGGCGAGGTGAAGACCTGCGAGTTTCGAGTGATCCCTGCGGCAGTCCACGAGGGACGCTTCTTGATAAAAGCCTCGCTCGAATATCAAGGAAAGAAATACGCCGAAGGCTATTCCATCGTCACGCGCGACGATCTGGACACCTTCTACTACTACCAGCCCGCGGTGCAAAGGGTAAGCGTCGTCAACTTGAAAGTCCCCTCCGGGCTGAAAATCGCCTACATCATGGGCGCGGGAGATGACATCCCCGAGGTACTTCGACAGGCCGGGCTCGACGTCACGCTCCTCCCAGCCGACAAAGTTGGTTCTGAGGACCTGAGTCGCTTTGGAACGATCGTGCTCGGCATTCGAGCGTACGACACCCAAAAAGAAGTCATCGCCAACAACAAAAGGCTGCTCGATTTTGTCTCCGCCGGCGGCACCCTATTGGTGCAGTACGAAACTGATACTGGAAACTTTAATGGAGGGTCATTCACTCCCTATCGAGCGACTCTCAGCCGAGGACGTGTTTCGGTGGAAGAGGCTCCGGTGAAGATCCTGAAGCCGGAAAATCAGATCTTTCATTTCCCGAACGCGATCTCCTCACACGATTTCGACGAATGGGTGCAGGAGCGCGGACTCTACTTCATGGATACCTGGGACGCCAAGTTCACGCCACTGCTCGCATCGCATGATCCCGGCGAAGACGATCTGAAGGGCGGTCTGCTGGTGGCTCCTTATGGCAAGGGAACGTACATCTACACCGGCTACGCATTCTTTCGACAGCTACCGGCGGGTGTTCCTGGGTCGTTGCGTCTATACGTCAACCTTCTATCTGCCGGACACGAGACGGTCGCCGGAAAATAACGGAATAGCAAATACAATTTCCGGGAAGATCTTTCCAACAAGCGAGTTATTCGAGTTCCCAAAGTGGCGGCCCTTTGCCGGGATAACGACTGCGGATCACGATCACGAAATGTCGACATCGAAGCCCAGCATCGACGCGCGACCGGCAACTGCGGACCCTCCGCAGCTGATTCGCGGCATGGGACTCGCCTCAGCCACCTCTCTCAACATGCTCGACATGATCGGCGTAGGCCCGTTCATCACGGTGCCGCTGATTGTCAGCGCCATGGGCGGCCCGCAAGCGATGCTGGGATGGGTCTTGGGCGCTGGATTCGCCCTGTGTGACGGACTTGTGTGGGCGGAGTTGGGGGCAGCCATGCCCGGTTCGGGCGGTTCGTATCGCTACCTGAAGGAGATCTACGGGCCCAACAGTCTTGGCAAACTGATTTCGTTTCTGTTCATTTGGCAACTTTCCTTCAGTGCGCCATTGTCGATTGCGTCCGGCTGCATTGGCGTGGCGGATTATGCCGGATATTTCTGGCCGAAACTGGGACACGCCTATTTGTCCCACACCGCAAATGCCCACATTCCGTTAGTTGGAAATCTCGAGATCAGCTGGCTCGTTAATCCCGGAACCGCTGTGGCTGTGGCGTCATGCCTGCTCGCGGTTTTCTTGTTGTACCGACGGATCACCGCAATCGGCCGGCTCTCCACAATCATGTGGGTGGTCGTCATGGGCACGATCGGGTGGATCATCGTGGCCGGCCTGACCCATTTCAACGCGGCTCAAGCCTTCGACTTTCCCCCCGGTGCCTTTACATTTTCGCGGAGCTTTTTCAATGGCTTGGGGAGCGCCATGCTGATCGCAACTTACGATTACTGGGGCTACTACAATGTGTGTTTCCTGGGCGATGAGGTCAAAGACCCCGCCCGGAACATTCCCCGCGCCCTGCTGCTATCAATTTCGCTCGTTGCCTGTCTATATATCGTGATGAATTTGAGCATCTTGGCCGTCGTGCCCTGGCGCGAGATGATGACCGTCGGCGGCGCCAATGACCGCCTGCACATCGTGTCACTGTTTATGCAGAGAATCTATGGCTCCTGGGCCGCCAGCATCGTGACCGGTCTGGTGATGTGGACGGCGTTTACTTCGGTTTTTTCTTTAATGTTGGGCTACTCCCGGGTTCCGTACGCAGCTGCTCTCGATGGAAACTACTTTCGGATTTTCGCAAAGCTGCATCCCGAGCACAGATTTCCCTACGTGTCGCTGCTGAGCCTGGGAGCGGTGGCAGCGATTTTCTGCTTTTTTCGTCTCGCCGACGTAATCGCTGCCCTGGTGGTGATCCGCATTATGTTGCAGTTCCTCGTACAAGCCATCGGGCTGATCGTTCTGCGCGTTCGTCGTCCGGATATGCCACGGCCATTTCGCATGTGGTTCTATCCCCTTCCCGCGCTGATCGCCTCCCTCGGATTCGGCTATATTTTGTTTGTGCGTGTAAACGCACTGAAAGAGATCCGATACGCGCTGGTGATTCTGATTCTCGGCATCCTCATTTACATGGTGCGCGCCTGGCGGGGCGGTGAATGGCCTTTCCGACGCGCCTCCGTCGCTCTCGGGGGCTCTGTCTAGATGGCCGAAATGGTGAAGACGCCCGCACCGCTGCCGCCCTCTATCCCTGGGGACCACAGCAGTTCCGCATGGGCGCCTTTACGCGAGCCGATTTTTCGTTCCATGTGGATTGCCGCCATCATTTCTTACATCGGCACGTGGATGCAGGCGGTGGGTGCGGGCTGGATGATGACGATGCTTACCTCGTCACCGCTAATGGTGGGACTGGTGCAAGCCGCCGTGGCTTTGCCAGTCTTTCTTGTCATCCTGCCTGCAGGTGCTTTGGCTGACCTGGTCGACCGGCGTCGCTTCCTGCTGTTGACGCAGGGATGGATGGTGCTGGCCGCAGGCACGCTCGGCGTTCTGACCTTGCTGCACCTGGTGACGCCCTGGATCTTGCTTGCCTTGACATTCATGCTCGGGCTCGGCGCGGTGATGAACGATCCGGCCTGGCAGGCGATCACCCCGGAACTCGTTCCGCACGAACAGCACGCCGCTGCCGTTGCTCTCAACTCCGCAGGATTCAATGTCGCGCGCGCGATCGGTCCCGCCTTAGGGGGCATGGTCATCGCCAGGGCAGACTCCGGTACGGCCTTCTTATTGAACGCCGTATCATTTTTCGGCGTAATTCTCGTTTTGTATCATTGGAAACGCCCGGCGCCGGAACGCGTCGAGACCGGAGCCCTGTGGGACGCCGTGCGCGGGGGCATCCGCTACGTGAGGCAATCGCCGCTGGTGAGGTCAGTGCTGATCCGGACCGGTGCTTTCAGCGTTGGAGCGATTGCACTGCTGGCCCTGCTGCCGATTCTGGCGCGTCCATTTGGCGCGACCGGCTATGGAGTGCTGCTGGGATGCTTTGGCCTTGGAGCCCTCGCCGGTGCGACCATCCTGCCTCGGCTGCGGCGGCAGCTTTCGGTTGACGGTCTGGTGGCCACAGCAATCGTTGTCTTTGCTGCCATGACGTTCGCAGCGGGACGCATTTCCTCCTTCGGTGGGCTGTGCGCAGCTCTGGCAACTGCGGGAGCAGCGTGGATCGGAATTCTCGCATGCCTGAACACCGCGGCTCAGACCATGTGTCCGTCGTGGGTTCGAGCGCGTGCCTTGTCGATGTACCTGCTGGTATTACAGGGTGGAATGGCGATTGGCAGTACACTGTGGGGAGCGTTGGCATCGCGCGTGGGGCTCCCCAATGCGTTGCTGTGTTCGGCGTTGGCTCTGATTGCGGGATTGGCCACAATCCGAAAGCATCGATTGAGCTCCCACCATCTGGCAATGGCACCGTCGATCGTGAGAGATTGAGCAGTACCGTGAATGAAGAGGGGGACAATATGAAAGCAATATTGATTCGTGCCGGAATTCTACTGATTGCCTGTTGCGGCGCGGCCGTCGCGCAACAAATGCCCAAGCCCGAACCTCCCCGCACGCTCACCCAGGTCATGGATCGCTCCCTCACGAACGCCGAAAAAGAATTTATGTCAATCGTTGAGGCGATGCCGGAAGACAAATATGGCTATGCCCCCACGGATGGTGAGTTCAAGGGCGTGCGCACATTCGCGGGACAAATCAAGCACGTCGCCGCTTCGAACTATGAGTTCGGAGGAGCAATCCTGCAGGAAAAGCCTCCGGTCGATTTCGGGGGAGAGGAAGGACCCGCTTCCGTCAAGACCAAGGCTGAGATCGTCGAGTTCCTGAAAGGTTCGTTCGCGTACATGCACAAGGCCATCGCCAGCATGAACGAACAAAATGCGACTGAATCCCTGAAGAGCCCTTGGGGACAAAACACAATCACGCGGCTGGGCGTCTCAACGCTGACTGTGGCGCATATTTTTGATCACTACGGGCAGATGGTGGTGTACCTGCGGCATAACGGCATGGTGCCGCCGATGAGTAAAGGATGAACTGCTTCCACGGGCGAGGACGGCCGTCGCTCCAATGACAACTTTTCTTGATCTTTCAGGAGCGCAGTGAGGTTCCGTATTTCCGAGTAGCACGCCGGTGCTATTTACGATCCCTCTCCTCACGCACTAATCTGCACCTTCCCCCCAATCGACGGCAAAGTTGCCTGACAGGTCTTTGGCAGCCTTCCGGAGAAATCCGTAATGCAGAGGCGCTCGACTCTTGTCGATGCTCCTTAGCGAAAGGTTGGGATGAAGTTTATGAAAGCGAAAACGAGTTTGGAACTGGTCGAGGATGCTCGCCGGCGCGAAGTCGAGCACGAAATTTTGAGTTACTTCCTGGCCGTTGAATCGTATCCGGCCCGGGCTGCGCGCGAACCGCAGGTGAGCTTTGAAGCACACTGCTGGAGCGTGTTCAACGTGCTGGAGAGCGGCCAACCGAACTAGACGCGCGGATTATCGCAGTACCTAAATTCGCGTGGACGTTTGTCGCCCGCTTACCCTGAGTCTTTATGCTTTGCGGCTCGCGGATGCGCCTTTATCGGCGATGGCGGTTAGAAAAAGTTCTGCTTCCAAGTGTTTCTCTTTGAGATACGCCGCCACTTTGGCGGCGATTTTTTTGGCAGGAGTTCCGCTCCCGGGATCCAGAAAAATCAGGACCGAGGGCCCAGCCCCGCTCAGCGCCGTCCCCAGCACGCTTTTGTCACGATCGAACTCCTGCATCGCGGGCAGCAGCGGACAAAGCGCGGCACGATAAGGCTGGTGGATTCGATCCTCAAGGGCCGTAGCCAACAACTCGGGCTTGTCCTGCATAAACGCCGCCAGCAGCAACATCGAGTTCTGAATATTTGTGACCGCATCCGCGCGAGTGTATTGCGGCGGCAGCACTCCTCGAGCTTTTTCGGTGGAGAGCGCTTCCGGCGGAACTGCGAGCAATAAAGGCCACTTCCCTTTCGGCCGGATACGCGCGACTTGCGCCTCAGCCTCTCCTGCCATGCGAGCCACCGTCAGGCCACCCATCCAGCAGGCGGAAGCGTTGTCGGGATGATGTTCGCGGCGAGACGCTTCTCCCACAATTTGGGCATCAGTCCAACGAAGGTTTCCATAGTGATCTGCAAGCGCGACACCCGCGAGCCGCGCCGCCGCCGAAGATCCGCACCCTTTTCCGATCGGGATGTTGTTAGCGATCTTCAGCGCTAGTGGAACTGATGCTCGGCCGGCAGATTCGAGAATTTCTCGGTACGTCGTGAGGATCAAATGGTTTTCCAGCTGCCCGCATATTTCAGCATCGCGGCCGGTCGCTTGGATGGTGTAGTCATCCGCAGCACGGGCCTCGAGTTTCAGATAAAGCTCAAAGGCCAGCGCCGCAGCGTCAAAGGCAGGACCGAGGTTTGCGGAAGTCGCCGGCAACCTGATGCTGAACGATTTCGCGGCGGGCGATTTCTTGCTGGCGGACATGCTATTGAGCCGTTTCGACAGACGCGCCTTGACTCATCGGTTATTCTCTGTGCCTACCAATTCGGAGAGCGTCTTTAAGACTGCATCCACGTTCGCCTCGAGCACAAGGGGCGCGCGCTGGTGGGGACCAAGGGACTGTGCTTCTTTTTCCTGGGGAGTGCCCGCGAAGAGATCTCCGCGATGAAACTTCAGAGTGAACTCTGGGTCCTTCAGGACGTGCCCGGTAAGGATCAGAACGACACTCTCGCCCTGCTTCACAAATCCTTGCCGCACAAGCTTCTTCAAGCCGGCGAGCGTGACCGCCGAGGCAGGCTCACAGCCGACTCCATCCGAGCCTATTTCCGCTTTGGCCAGTGCCATTTCAACTTCGCTGACCTGCTCAACCGCCCCGCCCGTCGCCTGGATGACTCGTAATGCCTTTTTCCACGAAGCCGGATTGCCGATGCGGATCGCTGTGGCGAGCGTCTCAGCCTCCATCGGTACGAGTTTCTTGCCACCGTGCTCATGAACGCTGCGAAAGAACGGGTTTGCCCCATCGGCCTGGATGACCGAAAGCTTCGGCAAGCGATCAATCAGACCTAGTTCCTTCATCTCGACCAGGGCCTTACCGATGGCCGAAGAGTTCCCCAGATTCCCGCCCGGAACAATGATGTGGTCGGGCGGCTGCCAGTTCAATTGCTCCATCAATTCGATGCCGGCGGTTTTCTGCCCCTCGATGCGATAGGGATTGACGGAATTCAGCAGATAGATCGGTTTGCGTTTTACCAGTTCGTTCAGGACTTTGACGCACCCGTCGAAATCCGTCCGCAATTGGCAAGTGAGCGCACCGTAGTCCAACGATTGCGAAAGCTTGCCCCAGGAAATCTTACCTTCCGGAATCAGCACCAGGCTGCGCATGCCGCCGCGGGCTGCATAAGCCGCCATTGACGCAGACGTGTTGCCCGTCGAAGCGCATGCCACCCACTGGAATCCTTCCTGGCGGGCAAACGACGCTGCCGCCGTCATGCCCGTATCTTTGAAGGAAGCGGTCGGATTCATTCCCTGATGCTTGGCCTGCAAAGCGTCCACGCCAGCAGAAACAGCGCAGCGCGGCAGATCGTAAAGCGGGGTGTTTCCTTCGCGAAGAGTGATCGGTTCGTGCCCAGATTTCAGGCTAGGGAGGAGTTCACGAAATCTCCATACGCCGCTGGTGTCTGCTCCGGCGAGCGACGTCTTCCGGTCCCGCCAGAGTCGCCTCAGGGCGTCTGCTGAGTAGCCCCCAGCCCTCAATCCTTGCACTGTCTGCCAGCCGGGATAGAAAACTTCAAAGAGGTCGCCGCATTTCGGGCAGCGAAAATCCTGCTCGGCGCGTTCAGCGATGGCCCCGCAGTTAATGCAGCGCAGACGGGAGACTGCCGCTGCACTCTTAGCGTCGGAAAGTGTTGAACTCATCGTGGGTTGCGGTCAGACGGGCGCCCTGCCCGCTGCTCCACAATCATCAGGATAGCGAAATCAGCCTTGTTTCCAAAGCCGGTCCCGGTGTTCTTCTTTCTCAGTTCGAAGATACTCGTCGGCTTTGTTGATCCAATCGGCGCGTGGAGGGTTAAACACGTCCAGGTCCACCGTATCCATAAGCGCTTCGGCCTTGTGCGGCATGTTGCGCGGGATGGTCAGGACTTCCCCGGCATTCACCACGATTTCCTTGCCGTCGATCCAGAACTTAAGCGCGCCTTCAAGAATGTAAGTCACCTGTTCGTTGTAATGGCTATGCAGCGGAATAATGCACCCTTTCTTCATCAGCACCCGCGCAACCATGATGTCTTCGCCCACCACAAGCTGCCGCTGCAGCAGAGGATTGAGATTCTCGAGTTCCACGCTGTTCCAGGGGACGTATTTCAATTGCCCTGTTTTCGCGGACGCCTTTGCGGGGCCGCGTTTCGCCGCGGAAGCCTTCGTCATTTTCAGAACCTTCTTGGCGGTTGCTCTTTTTGGGGTAGCTTTCTTCTTCGTCTTTGGCATCAGTGAACCTTTCCCGGGTATAGGCCGACGGCTGTGTCGTGCAGGTAGGCGTGCGCCATTTCGAGTGCCTTGGCTTCGCTAATCTCGTGAGTCGCAACCATCTCGGCTAAAGCGGCGGCCAAGCCGGTACGCCCAGTCTGCACGCCCAGCCAGTAGCTCTCTTCCGCGCCCAGAGCGTCATTGTACGGGAATGAATCGGTGCCGAACGTGATTTTGTCGGGAAAGGTTTCGAGCCACTGGCGCAGCGAGTCTTTGAAGCCTGCGGGGTACATCACAACCTCCATGAGCGAAGAATCCATATAGACATTCTTCACCGACGCCAGCCAGATCGCTTCGCGCTCCAGCGGGTAGCCCCCGTGGATGAGAACAAACACCGTGCCTGCATAGCGGGGATCGCGGAGGATGTTCTCCAGGTTCATCACGTTGCTCTCGGAGATGTTGAAGTAGTCTCCGATGCCCACCGCCGTGTGAATATGAACCGGCAGGTGCAGGCGGCCGCCTTCGCGGATCAGGTAGCGAAAAATGTAGTCCTGAAAGGTGCGGTAGTCGGTCTCAGACGGAACTCCGCCGGCAACATACTTTTTATAAATCGCCTCGGCTTGCTCGCGGCTTGGATCTCCGAACCGGAGCGAACGGAAGTAGGCGACTTCAAACTTCATCGCAATGCCGCCTTTTTTCTGATTGTCCTCAAGCGTCTGGCTGATGAACTTAAGATAATCGTCGAAGCCGGCCGGTGCCTGCTTGATATGTTCCTGTTCCATCCAACGATGGAGCATCTTTTCCTGCAGGGGAATGTAAACGGCCTGGTCCCCGTTGCGGGTGCGCTCCTTCTGATTATCGAAGGGCCACATGAACGCGTCCGCGAAGAACACCCAGACGAAGCGCTTGGGATCGAGATAGTCAGCCATCATGGCGCGATTGGCGACGCCCTGCTCGATATTGAGCTTGTCCAGAAGATTGGAAAAGTAGGCGGTACCCTGCTGCTTCTTCAGTTCAGCCTTTTTGTTGACAAGCCACTTCGCATGTTCGGCGGAGAGGTCTTCAAACGGATAGTCGAAAAGGGCCTTGGCGGCCGCAACCAGTTCTGGATTCGAGTCTCGTTCCCGAAGAGGCGCGCTTCCCGGCGGAGAAGCCATGGCATCCACATCGGGATCGTCAGGAAAACCGGGATGTGCGTGGTGATCGAAGATTGGAATCTTCTCAATCTGTGGGAGAAGACGAGTGTAGATTTCCTGGACCTGCTCAGCGGTGGCGAGTGGACGGGACTGGGCGAAGGCGCACGTGGCAAGCAGGATGATCGCAGATGCCAGGTACGCGGCCGGACGAAGTTTCATTGCTAGGGCTCCGTGGATCACTAAACGCTTTTAACCGCAAAGTCGGTGCGAAAGTCGCGGAGAAACATCCAGTCAGCTAAAGACTTTTGACCGTAAATCCTTACAGCCGTGTAGCGGATCATGTTGCGTCAGAGCGCACTACCTGGTTGCTGGCGCTCCTTGCCATGCAGTCGAAACCTTTTGGATTCGTTCGACAGCTTCGTGCAACGTAGCATCTGACGATGCGAACGAGAAGCGCACGAATTCTCGTCCGGAAGGACCAAATGCAGCACCCGGGATCGCGGCAACTCCCGCTTCCTCCAGCATGATGCGGCAAACTTCTTCGGCGCTGATGCCAGTGCCGGAGATGTTAACCCAGGCATAAAACGCCCCGTCGGGCGCCGGGCACCGGAAGCCCGGTACCTGATTCAACTCCCGCGCAAAGTGTTCGCGGCGGCCGGCAAATTCTTTCACCATCTTTGCAGTAGCGCCGGAGCTGTCCTTCAGTGCTTCAATCGCACCGTACTGGGTGAATTCAGCGGTGCAGGTGTAACTATTGATGGCGAGCAGGTCGAGTTGCTCTGCAATCTCCGGCGGCGCCACCGCGTAGCCGAGCCTCCAGCCAGTCATCGCGAAGCTTTTCGAAAAGCCATCGATGATCACCGTGCGCTCCGCCATGCCCGGGTAGCTGAACATCGAAATGTACGCGTCGGAGTAAATGATGCGCGCGTAAATCTCGTCCGAGAGAACGTACAGATCGTGCTCCACGGCCAGTTCGGCAATGCGTCGCTGGACGGCATCGCTGTACAGCGTGCCGGTCGGATTATTGGGAGAGCAGGTCACGATCGCTTTTGTGCGCTCCGTGATCTTCCGGGCGATCTCGGCCGGATCAGGTTGGAATCCATTGCGTTCGGCAAGCTCGTAAGACACCGGCAAGCCGCCGAAACCGGCCGTGATCGAGGAGTAGCCGGGAAACCCAGGATCCGGGTAGAGAACTTCGTCGCCGGGATTCACGATGGCCATCAGGGTAAGGAACAACGAGAGCTTGCAGCCGGGAGCCATCACGATGTTCTTGGGGTCGACCTGGATGCGACGCGTGCGCAGCAGATACCGGGCAAGTTCTTCGCGGAGCGCGGGAATTCCGGATACGGTGCAGTAACGATCCTTGCCCGCTCGAAGCGCTTTTTCAAGTGCGTCCAACACAGGCGCGGCAGGATGAAAATCGGGTTCCCCCAGTTCCAGGTGAATGATGGATCGTCCCTGGCGCTCGAGTTCCTTGGCGCGGGCGAACACCGAGAGGGCACCTTCGCCGCTCATCACAGCGAGTCTTGAAGCAAGCGAACGCATCAGTCCTTCTTTCCGGCGACCGACTCAGGAGTAGGAGTGGTCGGAATCCGCAGACCATCGACCAGGCGTGGGAACAGTTCAAATGCCGCCGCCGTGGCTACCAATTCTACGATTTGGGAATCGCTATAGACAGCCTTCAATTGGGCGAAGAATAAATCATCCAATTGCTGGGCAGATTGGTGTAACCGCTCGGCACAACGGAAACCGAGTTTGTCCGCCTCAGTAAACGGGCCGGTCTCGAAGTCGGCCTGGACGGCTGCAATCTGGGCATCGCTCGCTCCCTTCTGTTTGGCCGAGAGTGCGTGAGCAGAGACCGCGTAGCGCGAGTGCAGCAGAACGGACAGTCGCGTGGCGACTAATTCCTTGTACCAGCCGGGCAAGGCCCCATCGCTCAGGAGCGACTTCAAAAAGCCTGCCACACCCAGCGCCAATGCAGGAGTGTGCGCGAGCGTCTTAAACATGTTCGGAACGACGCCCCGCTGTTTCAGCAGGGCGTCATAGACGTTCGCAATTTCCGGTGAAACCTGGTCGCGCTCCAGGAGTGGAACCCGAGGCGCGGCCGCTTTCTCAGCCATATCAGAAAGCATACCGCAGCGAGAGCTGGATCAGCCGCGGCGTGCCGACGGTTGAGTTGATTTTGCCGAAGGGCGTCGCGGTCTGCGCCAATCTGCCGTCGGCAGAACAATCTCCTACCCCGGGAGTGCTGCAAAGTGTCGTTTCCACGTCGTTGAGCCCCGGATTTCCGAAGTTGGCATGATTCCAGATGTTGAAGAAATCCGCCGTGAATCGAAGATCCTGTTTCTCAGTGATGCGGAAATGCTTAATGAAGGAGAAGTCCCAATTTTGCTGGAATGGTCCGCGGTACAGATTCCGGCGAAGATCTCCGAAAGCTGTCACGCTGGCACCCGAATATGCCGCTGGAGCGGGAACGAAGTTGTTGATGTTCAGATATCCGTCAATGCGGGAGTGAATGTCACCCGAGGTCGTGCCTGCGCCGATCGATCCCCCATCCGCCAGTTGCGCACCCAGAGTCGCCGACGCTATGCCAGGTCCAAGGTAGGCTGTACCCGCCCCTGAGTCAGTAACCGAAAACGGCGTGCCGGACTGGAAGATGGTGATGCCGCTAATACTCCAGTTTGCCAGCGCCGCCCTCTTCCATCCCGATCCGCCCGCGAAAAATGGCAGATCGTAGTTGTAGCTCACGGTCAGGCGATGCGTGCGGTCATAGTCGGAAAGGCCGCGGGAAAACTTCAGATCGCTTTCATCGTTGAACGCTGTGTTCAACGCAGTATTGCCACTCGAAGTAGCATCGGTCGATTTCGAGTAGGTATAGGCGCCCTGGAAGTACCCTCTCGACCATCGGCGCGAGAGTGTGGTTTGGAAGGAGTGATAGTGCGCGTAAGCATCGTCTGCAAACAACTGCATGCCGCTGTAGCCGTTGACGCCTTTGAGCGTCGAACGCGCAATTCCGTTGGCGACGGTGCTTTCCGTGATCTGAAAGGGAGTGCCATCTTCGGCCGTGACCGTGAGCGGGTTTGTCGGGGTCGCCAGTTGCGCCTGCACGTTCGTCCGGGTTTCGCGTAGATGGACCGCGTGTGTACCCACATATCCCAGTTCCAGCACCCATTGCTTGCCCAAGTCGCGCTGGATCGTGAGGTTCCACTGTTGGGTGTTCGGCGAAACAAAATCACGTGGCACGGCCAGCGCAAACAAGAATTGAGAGGGAACGACTCCCGGGCTGCCGTTGGCGCAGCCGATGTCCGGCGACGCATTTGTTCCGCTCGAGAACCCTTTGATGGCTCCCAGGCAAGGCAAGAAATTACCATCGAGCACACCGGCTTGCGGCAAGCCGTTCCCATTAGGAGTTGGGCAACCTGCCGCTGGAGTCAACGAGAAAAACGTGCTGAGACAACCTGGCACTCCTGGTCCGAAAGCAATGGGCAGAATCGGAGCCTGGAAGGAGAGCTGATCAGCAGTCCCCACATCTTCACGCACGAAATAGATGCCGTAGCCACCACGGATGGTCGTGTTGTGGTGGCCGAACACATCCCACGCAAATCCAATCCGCGGGCCGAGCCCGGTCGAGATGTCGTTCTTCATCGTCGAACTGCTACCAGAACCCGTCATCCCGGTGACGCCGAGTTTGTCAGCGCACTTCCCGTAAATCAGCGGGTACTGGCCTGCGTTCGCGAGTCCCAAATCAAAGTTGCCAATGTGGCAGAGATTGTCTTTGAAGGCACCCATAAACTCGGTGCGCAGTCCGAGATTGAGGGTCAGATTCTGAGTAGCTTTCCAGTCGTCCTGGACAAAAAATCCGAAGTTATTGTTGCGGTATTGGTGGTTGTAGACACCGCCGCCACCGAAGCTGAAGTCGGGTGCACCCATGAGCCACTTCTGAAAGTCGGTGTAGACAGGGCTGGTGGCGTCTGTTGTCAGCTGACCGTTCACGAAGAAGAGTTGCCCATTGAAGGTCTGGGGAAAGAGTTTATCCAAAATAACACGCGTGTAATCCCCGCCGACGCGAATACTATGCGCGCCTTTTACCCAACTCAGCGTGTCAACAAAGTTGTAATTGTTCTGAGTTTGAAACTGATCCGCCGGCGGGGTCGGACCAATCTGAAATCCGGAACTGCCAAATGTGAATTTGTAGATCGACTGGGTAATATTGTTGCTGGGGCGGTCGATGCCCACGGCATCCGCGGTAACGCCGGCTGGCGGTCGGTTGACCAGACTGTTGTTGATGCGCACGTAGCCAAAGCGAAAATCGTTCACGACCGCCGGCGAAAACAGATGTGTCTCGTTGACAGAGAAGAAACGCGCGTTAACTGGCAGATCGTAAGGGAAATTCAGATCGCTTGCGCTGATGCTGCTGGCCAGAGTGCCGCCCAGAGAAGCCTGCAGCCCGCCGGCGCCGAATGGCAACAATTGCTCACCGTTCGAGAAGAAGAACCGGGCTGAAATTTTGTCATTTCCACCATGGAATTCGCGATCCCAATTCGCAGTGAACTGATCTTCGGTGAATTTTCCAGGCTTGCTCACCACGAATGATCCGGTGCCCCCGGGTGTGCAGGATTGGCATGTGATCGAAGGAATCAGAAATCCTCCGTTCGACGGTCCGAACTGGTCACTCTGCAGGTTGAGCAGGTTGTGGATGACAGGATCAATGCTGGGTACACCGAAGTCAGCCATAACCCGCGCATCGGAGCGATCCGGAGATAGAACCGGGAAGTTGGAACTGCTGATCAGCGTCCCAGGCGACAAGCCGCTGCGCTGGCGCGTGCCCTGGTAATTCACGAAGAAGTAGCCGCCCTGCGCGTCATTCCCGATCGGCCCGCCGAAGCTTCCCCCAAAGATGTTCTGTTTTACCGGCGGCCGTTTCTGGCCGGCGCGGTTCAGAAAATATTCGTTCGCGTTCAGCGAATCATTGCGGAAGAATTCGTAAAAGTCCCCGTGAAAATTTCTGGTACCCGTCTTCAGAATGGCGTTCACGTTGCCACCGCCATTGCGACCTTGCGAAGCGTCGTACAGCGAGGTCTGGACCTTGAATTCCTGAATCACATCCGGATTGGGCAGGGGGATGTTGGTCGCTTGGGCTACGTTGTAGTCAGTAGCACTGATGCCCTCGATCAGGTAGTTGTTGTTATCCTCGCGCTGTCCATTGACGATCACGCGGACGTTGCCGCGGCCCAACTGGGCGGAAGCATTCAGATCGCTCTGGGCTCCCGATGAAAGCGTAAGAAGTTGCTGGAAGTTCTGCGTCGCCAGCGGCAGATCGCGGATGGTCTTCGCCTCGATGGCCTGCCCTGTCGTGGCGGTGGTCGTCTCGACCGTCTGGACGAGCGCCTGGACTTCAATCTTTTCCAGCACCTGGAGCGGAATCATCTTCGCCGTCATGCGGGTCGTTTCCGTAACGCGCACGACAATGTCCGGAATCTTCGCTTCCCGGAACCCTCCGCTCGTGATGTTCACTGTATAGTTCCCCACCGGGAGCAGCGTCGCGTTAAAGGAGCCGGTGGCGTCAGTCTTGGTAACACGCGTAACGGTTCCGGTGTCTTGATTCGTGATGCGGACATCGGCGTTTGCAACAACTGCGCCGCTCGCGTCTTGGACCGTTCCGCTGAGCGCGCCCGTGGCACCACCTTGGGCAAATACCTGACCGAGCGTGCAAACACCGAGGACTACTAACCACAGCATGCTGCGTAGAAACTTGGACATACACTCCTCCCCCGTGGGGTCGATGATTGAACCGGCTTACCGTTGAAAACTCTAAGGATAGAGGTGACGACAACTTGCTCCTGCACCCTCACTCGCTGGCCGATCACCGCGGGGAACCCAAAATTTCAGCGAAGTGCCCCGCATCAACAGCTCTCCCGCCCCATGGTTCCGGAGAGATGTGATCCGGGGTCAAACACAATCTGGCTTGGGAGTTGTGCGACAGGTTACTAAAACCGGGTACAGTTCGCAATATTCGTTCGCGCGTGGAACCAGAGTAGTTTCTACGGGCTCGGCCCAACCTCGGGTCACAGTCCTTTGTAAGCTCCCCCGTCCACAAGAATTGTCTGCCCGGTAATGAACGAAGCGCGCTCGGAAGCCAGCCATACAATCGTGTCCGCTACCTCGTGGGGTTCGCCGATACGCTTCTGGGCAGCGTCCACTGCCCATTCGTCGAAGATTTCCTGCTGCGACCTTCCCGAGGCTGTCGACCGGGCCTTCGCTAATTCCTTTAAACGATCCGTGGCCGTGAATCCCGGCCCGACATTGTTGACCAGAATTCCATCCTTCCCGAATTCGTTAGCCAAGCTTTTGACCAGACCCACTACACCAGCGCGGACAGCATTCGATAGCACTAGGTCCGACACGGGCTGCTTGGTCGTAATGGAGGTGATGGTAATGATCCGGCCCCAGCGCTTCTTCTGCATGTGCGGGATCACTTCCCGCGCAAAATACACCGTGCTGAGGAAGTTTGAGTCAATCGCCTTGCGCCACTCCTCCAGCGACGCCGCGAGAAATCCCTTGGCGGGCGGCCCACCCGAGTTCGTGACGCAGATATCGACTCCTCCAAATCTCGACGCCACTGCCTCCACGAATCCATGCACGGCATCAGCATTGGTGACGTCTACCGTCTGACTTAACACGTCCACGTTGTACTGTTGCCGGATATGATCGGCCGCGGCTTCCAGAGAAGCAGCGCTGCGCGCGCACATTGCGACCCGGCATCCTTCGGCCGCAAATGCCTCAGCCGTTGCGCGCCCAATTCCCTGACTGGAAGCCGCCACGATGGCCACACGATTTCGGAGTCCGCTTTCCATAGGCGAGGGATTATAGCAACCCATGCAGAAAGGGCTTTGGTCGGCTTTCCATGGGTTTTTCTTGCTCCCCCTGGAGGGTGCAGCTTAATCTGGTGAAGGTGTCTGTGCGCACCAACAACTTCGATCGCCTTGCAGGAGAGCTATGTCAGGGACCCCGCAGTACATCTGGATCGACGGCGAACTTCGGCCATCGTCTGAGGGCGTTGTGCCCTTCGTCAATGCCGGTCTGCATTACGGGTACAGCGTATTCGAGGGCATTCGGTGCTACGCGACCGACCGCGGCCCCGCAGTATTCCGGCTGGAAGAGCACGTAGACCGCTTGCTGGATTCGGCTCTAGTCGTCGGCTTTCGCGACTTGCCCTATTCCAAGGCTCAGATCTCCAGCGCGATTCACCAACTCATCGCCGCCAACGGATTTTCGTCCTGCTACATCCGGCCGCTGATTTATCTGGACGGCGCCATGAGCATGGTCGTCGATGCCGGCAAGCCGCGGTTATTGATTGCGGTCTGGGAATGGAAAGCATTTCTCGGCGAGCAGGCTAAGGAACGCGGCATTCGCGCCAACATCTCTTCGTTCACCCGCCTGCACCCGAACATCATGATGACCAAGGCAAAGGTGTCGGGCAATTATGTTGGCTCGATCCTGGCAAAAACAGAATCGCAGCGCTTGGGCTTTGATGAAGCCATCATGCTCGATCCCGGCGGTTACGTGGCGGAGTGCACCGGCGAGAACATCTTCGTCGTGCGTAACAACACGATTTACACCGTGCCCCGCGCCGCCATCCTCGAAGGCATCACGCGCGACAGTCTGATCACCATTGCTGGAGACATGGGATACACCGTTGTCGAGGAACCGATTTCTCGAGACCAGCTCTACATTGCCGACGAAGTCTTTGTCTGTGGAACGGCGGCCGAGGTCATCGGGCTGCGCGAGATTGACTTCCGTACCATTGGCAGTGGTAAGACCGGCCCGGTAACACGGAAGCTTCAAAAAGCCTTTGACGAACTGACCAGCGGCAGACATGCGCGATCTGAGCAATGGTTTTCACTGGTTCCGGCGTTGGACCCAGCAACTGTGAAGGCCTAGAAAGAGCGGCAGGAGACAGAACATGAAGCATAAACGTCGCGCGGAAACCGAGGCGGTACGCGGCGGCACTGATCTGCGCAAAAAGAACGGCCCCGTCAGCACGCCCATCTACCAGACTTCGACCTTCGAAGTAACGGACATGGAAGAGCAACTCCGGGCCACGTCGACGGATCGCTTCTACACGCGCTACGGAAACCCGACCCACACTGTGGCGGAAAAGGCCATCGCGGAACTCGAAGGCGCCGATGCGGCTCTACTTTTCGCGTCCGGCATGTCGGCGATCACTACCACGATTCTTTCGCTCGTGAAAGCCGGCGATCACATCATCGCCCAGCGCGATATCTACGGCGGCGTGACGAAGTTTCTCACCCAGTGGCTTAGCAAGTTCGGAGTCGAAGTAACTCTGGTCGATACGACTGACTATCAACAGCACGAAGCTGCCGTCCGGCCAAACACAAAGCTGATCCACCTTGAATCGCCGACCAACCCGACCTTACGAATAGTGGACCTAAAGCGAGTGTCGACCATCGCCAAACAGCACAAGCTCATCACGCTGATCGACAGCACGTTCTCAACTCCCATTAACTGCCGCCCGGCGGAGTTTGGAATTGATCTTGTCATGCATTCCGGCACCAAGTATTTCGGCGGACACGCTGACATCATCTGCGGAATCATCGCGGGCAGGCAGGATCTGATCCGGACCATTCACGCAACTCGAACGACGCTCGGTTGCAACATGGACCCCCACGCTGCCTGGCTGCTCCTGCGCGGCATCAAGACGCTCGCCGTGAGAGTTCACCGCCAGAACGAGAACGCGCTGCAGGTGGCAGAATATCTGAAGGCCCATCCCAGAGCCCGTAGCGTGAATTATCCGTTTCTGGAAGGACATCCACAGCGCACACTCGCGATGGAGCAGATGCGTGGCGGCGGCGGAGTGCTCAGCTTCGAGATCGATGGAACCGGAGAAGACGCCTGCCGCTTTGCAGAAGCCCTCGAGTTGTTCTCGCTCGCTCCCAGCCTCGGTGGAGTGGAGTCACTGGTCACCATCCCGGTCATCACATCCCACGCCATGATTCGCTCCGAAGAGCGCGAGAAGATGGGCGTTACTAAACAACTCATACGCCTCTCGGTCGGAATCGAGCACGTGGACGATCTGATTGCGGATCTGGAGCGAGGCTTCGCCGCGGTGAGCGCCCCGCTTAAAGAACGGGTAGAAGCCCGATAGGACCATGTGGTTCCAGGGTTTGGGGTCCCGGCCTCCACCAGAGG
Source organism: uncultured Acidobacteriota bacterium (assembly GCA_963765755.1). Lineage (GTDB taxonomy): Bacteria > Acidobacteriota > Terriglobia > Terriglobales > Acidobacteriaceae > Gp1-AA133. Next base: position 158,540 of record CAVXXV010000018.1, read on the forward strand.
CCGGGATTTGTTTCTTCCTGAAGGCTTAAAAAATGAACTTTGCTCCCAACTGCAGGATTCTGCCGTTGTGCGCCACCGCCGGCCGCAGATATGGGTTTGCCGTTGTGCATGCAGGATCGCCCGCCGAATTATTCGTGCCGTAGCAAGTGAGCGTATTGTTCGAGTTCCCGAACGGACTATTGCTGGCTGCGGAGCCACTGTCTCCTCCCAACCATGCGTATTCAATGTGGTTGAAGACATTGAAAGCTTCGGCGCGAAATTCGAATCCCATGCTCTCCTTGATCGTGAAGTGCTTGAAGATCGACATATCAAAGTTCGTGCGCCTCGGGTTGGTGAGATAGTTTCGTGGCGTGTTCCCGAATGTCAGGCCGCGGGGTGCAGCAAATGCCGACGGATTGTAGGAAAGCGGGCCAAAGCCATCGACGGGAAAATTCACCACGCCCGATCTCGGATCGCCGACCAGATCGGGATACGATTGGGCCGAGTTGACGCTGACCCCATTCGAAACGCCAGCATTGTCCCCCGTCACTCCATTGGCCACGCTGAACGGTGTGCCGGATTGAATCGTCGTGATGCCAGACCACTGCCATCCGCCAAGAATCTTGTTGGCCAGTCCGGGACTCTTGAAGAACGGCAAATCGTATACATAGCCAAGATTAAACAGATGACGCTGGTCGAAGTTTGAACTCGCCCGCGTTCGCGCGACATCGTATGTGTCTAGATTCACCGCGTCTCGCGCAGCAGACGAATCATCAATCGAGTGACTGTACGTGTAGGCGCCGCTGAGAGTGAGCCGACCCACACTCCGTCTCACCGAGATCTGCAATGCGTGGTAAATCGAAGAGGCCTTCTCCTCAAGCCGACTCACTGAGCCGACTCCCGGAAACTGGGTGCGGAACGCATCGGGGAATGATATTGAGCCGCACGCGATGCCCAGGTTGACGGCCGGTCCGGACGGCAAGCCTCCCGGGGTGGTGGGTGCGATGTAAGGAACAGGCGCTCCGCTCGGGGTTACGGCATCCATGGGAACGCCGTTGCCGTCCAAGGTTGTCCCACAGTCCGTGATGGGCTCTCCCGCCTGGTATGGATTCTGGTTCAAAGGCACGGCTCTGAGTTGATTGATGTCCGTGAAGCGCGTGAGGTGCATGCCTTTGCTTCCTACATATGAAACGGTTGTCACCGTATGGCCCCACAGCTCGCGCTGCACGTCGAGATGCCATTGCTGAACGTACGGCCACACAGCCTTGTTCGGAATTGAGATCATAGCCAACGGCGACGTGGAGCCCGCAGGCTGCGGGACAATTTGATCGTATGCCGTCAAGTTGAAGACAGACGTAGTCTGCACGGCAGGACTCGCCGCCGGCTCAAGGGATTCCGCATTGGCTTCGTTGCCGTTGGTGTGTTCGAAGAAAACCCCGTAGCCTCCTCGGATGGCGGTCTTGCCGTCCCCCTTGGGATCCCAGGCAAAACCAATGCGCGGAGCAGGATTGAAGAGATGTCCCTTCATGCAGCTATCCGGAACTCCAGCAGTCACGCCACATTGCACGACACCATTGAACGGATCGCCAATTACCGTACCGTCGTCCAGATTGACGCTGCTGTTTCCGGCGACGTAACGGCTGATGTCGAAGTTGTACTCGCTGTGATAGCGATCACGATAGGTACCGAACAGGCTGACGCGTATCCCTAGGTTCAACGTCAGGTGACTGCTGACGTGCCAGTCGTCTTGAAAATAAGGTTCGAAAATTTTGTAGCGGTTGTAAAACTTCGGTTGTGCGCTGGTCTGCGCGAACGAAGAAACTTTACCCATAAGCAGATCGGCAAAGGCGTTGCCGGTGCTTACGGCAGCGTTGCTGGTGTCAAAGGTCAGTGAACCGTTGGTCGCTGTGCCCGGTTGCGCCAATTCGTTCTTCTGGGCAGCAACAAAGTAAGCCCCAAACTGGAGGTTGTGCTTGCCTGCAACCTTGGTGACGTTGTCGCGGTACGTGTACGTCGGATTCGAGTTGTAGGGCCCGTTCGGCAGGTAACCCACATCCTCCTGAAAATTGTAAACACCGCCACCGCCCAGGCTGATGCCGGGCACCTTTCCCTGATCGGCTCCTGGATATAAGCCAAACGTCATGTCGGGTGGACGCTTCCACGCACCCACTGGGATGAGCGTGATGTGATCAGTGGTATAGCTGGCCACAAATTCGTTCAGCAAACTCGGAGAGATCGTGGCCGTCAGGCGAGCAACCATGCTGATGCCCGGCCCTTTGAAGTCGGTCTGAATCGTGGGAAAGCTGGTGCCGTTCGACCACAACGGAGTGGGGTAGGTCTGCTCCCAGGAATCGTGGATGTAGCGGAACGTTCCGCGGACTTTATCGGTGAAGTTATGGTCAACGCGGAAGAGTTCTTCTCGCCAGTTGGTGGGGAGAGTCGGAGCGCCGTTCCACGTATTCGAGCCCTGGGTGGGCTCGGGAATCTGTGCGGCCAATGCCGGCGAGTTGACCGTATCCAACGGTACCAGGTTCAGGGTTCCCTGAGTGACAAACGGGTTGAATAAGCCGCCGCCTGCCGCAGTGCCAGGACAATCCGGGAACTACGTCGCGGCTGCATTCGGATCGGAGCGCTGGAATGGAGTATTGGTGGCTGGGCACAAATCCGAGAAATCGCCGCCACGTTCGGCGAGCGAAGGAACCGTGACGCTACCCAGATTCGCTGGCACGCGTTCGCGGCGCCATTCCTGCGACCAGAAGAAGAACGTCTTCTGCCTGCTGGGGTTGTAAAGTTTGGGAATGAAGACCGGGCCGCCAATGGTGTACCCGAAGTCGTTCTTCTTATAAGACGGCAGGGTGGTCTGTGGGAACGTCTTCGCGTTGAACGCATCGTTGCGGACAAATTCGTAAACATCGCCGTGAAAGCTGTTTGTTCCCGACTTCGTCTCCACTTCCACGGTTCCTGATCCATTGCGCCCGTACTGGGCTCCGTAATTGGAGGTCAGCACTTTGAATTCAGCGATCGCATCCAGACTGGGATAGACATTGAGCGTGGTATTGCTCCCGTTGTCCATGTTGTCGCCGCTATCGAGTTCCCAGTTGTTGTATTCGGTGCGACCGCCGTTCATGCTGAAGGCCACGTTACCGCCCACTCCAACGCCTGCGTCGTCCTGCCCAGACTGGTTGGTGACTCCCGCCACCAGCGTAGCCAACTGGGTGAAGTTGCGGCCGTTCAGTTGCAGCTGGCTGATTTCCTTGCCGGTGACAGTTCCACTCAGATCGGATGATTGCGTTTCCACCTGCGCAACCTCTGACCCTTCCACCGTGACTTCGGTACTCGCCGCACCGACTTGCATGGCAACGTCGACCCTCGCCTTCTGGGCGACCTGAAGTACCACTCCGCGAACTTCATATTTCTTGAACCCCGGGGCGGTTACGCTGAGGTTGTAGGTTCCCGGCGGAAGGGCTGGTACCGCCCACTCCCCCTCGGCGTTCGTTGCCGTGGTGCGATTAATCCCGCGAGCGGTGTTCACGACCGCAACGTTCGCATTGGCGATGTTCGCGCCACTAGGATCCTGTACGGTCCCCACCATCGTTGAAGTGTCTTGCGCCAGCGCTCCACTCGAAAGCAACGTTGCCAGGAACAGGCAACCGAGAAATGTGAAATACGGTTTCATAAGCTCTCCATCGAGCGGGATTTTCGCGGCCGATTCCGGATCGGTCGCATTCTCTCAATTGGTGTTCGTTTCCTACCCCAAATCTCTGCTGACGCGGCGGGCTGATGAAAGGTTTTATTAAAACGTGTGAATATTGCTTTAATACGATTTCGCATGTCAAGTGGAAAATGTTAAGGGAGGTGCCAGACAGTGGCGTTAAGCAAGATTATGGGTGGATTCTCGTACCACCAGTTCAGGGCCTACCTTCCGGTGGAGAGCGGCGATTTCCCTTTTTTCGAGTGCGCCATTGATACCATCTACCACGATTCCGACAGCCATGGTCCCCATCGTCTCCAGAGGTTGGCGAATAGTGGTCAAGGCGGGGGTATAGAAGGCCGAGGTCGCCACATCATCGAAACCGATTACGGAACAGTGTTCGGGCACGCGAACGCCTGCTTTGCTCAGGGCTCGAATGGCTCCGAACGCTGTCATGTCGTCAAAAGCCATTAGCGCTGTGAATTGTCGCTTCTGCTTGACCAGTTCCTCGGTCAATTTGTATCCGGCTTCAAAACTGGAAATGGGGTCGCGCGACTCTGGCAGATCAAGGATAAGCCGCTGATCCAGCTCAAGGTTGCTCGACTTGGCAAAACTCCGAACTCCCTTCCACCGTGGAACGCTATCTACCAACCCCTTCGGGCCCCGAATAAATGCGATTTTGCGATGGCCCAGCGAGTGGAGGTGTTCAACAGCCAGGTGCGCTCCGAGTTCGTTGTCGACGATCACGGAACTGATTTGCTCGTTTTTCAGTTCGCACCCAATAATGGCCGTCGGCACGCTGCTCTTTTCCAGATCCGCAAGCAGATTGATATCGAGAAACAGCCAATTGGCAACGACGATCAGCCCTTCCACTCGCCGATCAAGCAACATCTCGAGGTAGCGCTCGAACCGGCTCCGCTCATTGTGCATGTCGGTCAGGATCGGCAAGAACGAAGACTGATAAAGGGAATTTTCTATTCCACGCAGCACCAGCGTGCAGAACGGGTCCGTCATGTCCACAACCATGACGCCAACCGTGTGGCTGCGCTTGCTGCGCAGGGAGCGCGCAAAAAGGTTTGGCCGGTAACCCAGTTTCTTGGCGGCCCGCTCGATTCGCTTCTTGGTAGTGGCAGGAATGTAACGCGCCAAGGGTGCATTGTTCAGAACGATGGATACCGTGGTCGAGGAGAACCCGCTTTCCTTGGCTACGTCACGAATCGTGACCATCGATCCCTTCCGTCCCCCGGCACCACAGACTTATTGTTCCGTTGCTACCGCTCACTTGCGCACAAACCGACGTTGGCGGACACTACAGCAGAGCACGAATGCTGTCAAGAATCGGGACCATTCTAATCATAAGCTCTGCGATTGCGGTCTTCGGCCGGTCGCTGGCCGGAGCACAATCCGCGCGCCCGGCCAAAACCGCCGCGTCAAAGCAAGACCCCCAGCAGCTTTTCGCCGCCGGCGAGGGTGCTCTGGCGGATGGCAATCTCGATGCGGCAGAGCGCAGTTTTCAACAGGTGCTGGTCCTTAATCCCCGCGTCGCTGGTGCGTACGCCAATCTAGGCGTGATCCACATGCGCCGCAAGCAATGGGAGAGTGCTCTCACCAACCTTCACCAGGCCGAGAAACTGGCCCCGCAGCTTCCAGGAATTCGTTTGAATATTGGCCTCGCCCACTACCGGGAAGGAGACTACCGGCACGCCATCCCTGCTTTCGAATCGGTCCTCGAAGATGCACCCGATTCCCTTCAGGCTCGCTACCTGCTCGGGCAGTGTTATTTTTTTACCGACCGCTACGTCGAGGCCACCGACACTCTGGAACCACTGTGGGCGCAACAATCAAAGGATCTCAACTATCTCTACGTCTTGACCACTTCCGCCGATCGAGCCGAGCGCAAAGATCTGGGGGATCGCGCCCTTGCGCGGATGGCTGAAGTCGGCGGCGACTCGCCCATGGTTCACATGCTTATCGGCAAGGCCATGCTCAACCTCGAATCCTACAACGATGCGGCCAAAGAATTGGCCGCAGCCGCGGAAGCTGACCCGACACTGCCCTTCATTCACTTCAATCTCGGAATGCTGTACTCGAAGAAGGGCGACTACGAACGTGCCAAAACTGAGTTTCAGAAAGATATCGCGCTTGAGCCCGACGTGGTCTTCAACTACGACGAGCTAGGCAACGTGTACTTTCTCGCCGGCGATGATGCCCAGGCCGAAAACTGCTACCTCCACGCCTTGCGGTTGGATCCGAGGATCTTGAACTCACATCTTGGATTGGCGAAAACCTACGAACGCCGCGGTGACTATGCGAAAGCCCTCAACTCGCTGGACCGCGCCGGCCAGCTCGACCCTCAGTCCTCCCGGATTCACTATCTGCGGGGTCAGACCCTGGTTCACATGGGGCGCAAGGTCGAGGGCAAGAAAGAACTCGACATCTCCGTCCAGATGAGCAGCGCACAGCGCGACCGGCGGCAGAAGGAACTGGAGCCCATTTCCGTTCCCAACCCTGAATTGCTTCAGGAGCCTAAGTAGCGGAGATTGTTTTTTGATAGACTTTTAGGCCACAAAGTTTGCAGTTCCGGGCCGTGCCTCTTCCACTTGTTCTTTCCACACCACCCACCGTCACTCGGAAGGCAGGGAAATTTGTGAGACGCACTCTCAAGATCGTGGGTATTGTCGTTGCTATACTGATCGTAATCCTGATCGCCCTTCCCTTCTTCATCAACGTGAACAGTTTCCGTCCCAAGCTGGAAGCGACCGCCAGCGAAGCACTAGGCCGGCAAGTGAAGGTCGGCAACCTCAGCCTCTCCATTCTGTCTGGCAGCGTTTCCGCCGACAACATTTCCATCGCGGAAGACCCGGCCTTCGGCAATACTCCGTTCGTCACCGCAAAATCTCTGAAGGTCGGCGTGGAACTGATGCCGCTCCTTACGTCCAAGGATCTGCGTGTAACCGACATCACGCTGAAGGAGCCGCAGATTACGCTGCTGAAGACCGCCGATGGGAAATGGAACTTTTCGAGCCTGGGCGGGAAAGCCAGCGAGAAGTCTTCCGCGCCATCAAGCTCTGGCTCGTCCGCACCAGGAAACCTGTCTGTCGCCAAGCTCAGCGTGGCCGACGGAAAGCTAATCGTCGGGAAAGCGAATTCCTCCGCCAAGCCTCACATTTACGACCAGGTCAACATCACGGTGACGAATTTCTCGCCCACCTCTCAATTCCCGTTCCGCCTGACCGCAAAGCTGCCCGCCGGCGGCAGTGCCGATATTGCCGGAAAAGCCGGACCGATCAACGCCGCCGACGCGGCCAAGACTCCCTTCGAGGCTAAGGTTAAGGTCGACAACATGGACATCGTAGCCTCTGGCTTCATCGATCCCGCGAGCGGCATCGCCGGCCTCGCGAATTTTGATGGCACTCTGAATTCGAATGGCAGCGTGGCTAAAGCCGTGGGAACATTCACCGGCAACAAGCTCCAGTTCTCGCCTAAGGGCTCTCCGGCAACGAAGACCGTCGTCATCAAGCACGCCGTCGACGTTGATCTCGACAAGCAGTCGGGCAACATCACCCAAGGCGATGTCGAGATCGGCAAGGCCGTGGCCCACTTGACGGGAAGCTTCCGGTCGCAAGGGGAAACTGAAATCCTCAACATGAAGCTCAACGGACCCAACATGCCGGTGGAGGAGTTGCAGGCGATGCTTCCCGCGCTCGGTGTCGTGCTTCCCTCCGGCTCTCAGTTGAAGGGCGGAACGTTATCCACTGACCTGAGCATCGTGGGACCCATCGACAAGCTGGTCATTACCGGCCCAGTGCGCTTGGCGGATACAAAACTCGCGGGATTCGATTTAGGCTCGAAGCTCGGGGCGCTGTCGGCCTTCACGGGGAAAGCGGCCTCGAATCCTGACACCAGCATCCAAAACTTCAGCACCACGGCACGCGTGGCCCCCGAAGGAACTCGCGCCGACAACCTGAACCTCACCGTTCCGGCCATCGGCGTCATCACCGGCGCTGGCACCGTGACTCCGGCTGGCGCATTGAACTTTAAAATGCTTGCCAACCTCCACGGCGGTGTGGCCGGAGACCTCGCTCAAGTAGCCGGCATGAGCAGCGGAAAAGGCGGCATTCCGTTTTCCATCGCCGGCACAACCTCCAAGCCGGAATTCATGCCCGACCTGAAAGGCGTGGCTGGTGGCATGGCCGGCAGCGCGCTCCAAGGCGTGCTGAGCGGCGGCAAGGCCGGAGGGGGAAAGACCGGCAGCGCCGTCGATGCGCTCGGCGGACTCTTTGGGAAAAAGAAGCCCCAGTAAATCAACACAGACAGCTCATGGATAAAAGAAGGCGGCTCCCACCGGTGCCGCCTTTTCTTCTTGCAGTCAGGCAAACGGCGCCACCTGCTTGCGCGAGGCCTATCCCTGATTTATTATTGTTCAAATATATTTTCTTGTAGAGAACTATTTATGATCTCACAAACAGTCACCGACGGACTCAGGCCTTATGCGATTGGCGAGAGAATTCGTGGTCTTCGCCTGAAAAAGAGTATGGGGCTGGTAGAACTCGGCAAGCACACCGGCTTGTCTGCTGCCCTGCTATCCAAGCTGGAACGCGGCAAGCTCTTCCCCACACTCCCTACCCTGCTGAGGATTGCGCTTGTTTTTGGCGTTGGGCTCGAATTCTTTTTTACCGACGAGAGGAAGCGTCGCGTGGTCGCGGTCGTACGCAAACAGGACCGCATCCGGTTTCCCGAGAAACCGAACTCGGACGACGTCTCTTATTTCTTCGAATGTCTCGACTATCCTGCGACCGAGCGCAAGTTCAACGCATTTCTTGCGGAATTCCAGGATGTACCTCCCGAAAACAACAAGCCCCATCAACATCCCGGCGTTGAGTTCGTTTACCTGGTAACCGGAACATTGGATATAAAGGTAGGCAACGAAGACTTCTCGCTCGAAGCCGGGGACGCCATCTATTTCGATTCCGCCGTGCAGCACAGCTACCGGCGCGTCGGCAAACGGCCTTGCGAAGCAGTCACCGTAACCTTGCCTTAAGCGCCGTCGCCGCGCATCGGAAGGCCGTGTAATGTTCGACCGCGAATCCTGGGTCTCGCTGGTGCCGTTTGTCGTGGTGTGCTTTGCGGCAGCGGGAATCGGATCGCTTTTCACCGCTACATCGGTCAAAACGTGGTACGCGCAACTGCGCAGGCCCGAATGGACTCCACCAAACTGGATCTTCGGACCGGTGTGGACCACGCTCTATCTGTTGATGGCGACTAGCGCATGGCTGGTGTGGCGCAGTACATCATGGCCCGACGCAAGGTTCCCCCTGACGCTTTTCACAATTCAGTTAGTGCTGAATTGCTTATGGTCGCTGGTGTTTTTTGGACTCCGCAAGCCGGGACCAGCCTTCGGGGAGATCCTTCTTTTGTGGATGATGATTGTCGCCACCACGGTCGCCTTCTTGCCTGTCTCATTACTGGCGGCGTGGCTCTTGATTCCCTATCTCGGATGGGTATTGTTCGCTTCCTATCTTAACTTCCGCATCTGGCAGATGAACTAAGCTCCAGTTGATCGCCCCGACAGGGATGCCGGCAAGTCAGCTCACCACTTAAGATCGTCGAACCGCGATCCCCATAATCTCGAACCGCGCACCAAGCAGCAGGGGTCCTGAACCGATGAAAGCCCGCGCCGGCAGCTCTCGGTTGAAACGTCTCACGTAAGCCGCATTGAAAGGCTCCCACAGCGATAGATCGGGAGAAAAGATTTGGACTGAAACCAGATCGTCCATGCTCATCCCGGCCTCAGCCAACACAGCCTGAACGCCGTCAAGCAGTAGTTTGATCTCAGCATCGAGGTCAGCGGGTGCTCGCCCGGTGACTGGGTCAATGCCAATGCGCCCTGCAAGGTAGAAAGTGTCGCCCACCAAAACACCATCACTGAACGGAAGCGACGATGGGTGGCCGGGAAGGTTGACGTGATGGCGGGTTTCAGACACCGAAGACTTGGACATAGCACCTCGAATCAAACGCGATTTCTAAGTTTGGATGGCGGATATCGCGCGCTGGATTCGCAATTTGCCTCAGCGTCGGTTGCTGGACTCCGATTCCATTCCCCGTTAGTCTAATTGCGAAGCATGACTTCGTTTTCCGCGATAGCCAGGCTTTAGTCTCTAGCCAACGGAACCGCGAACCTGACTTCCTTCGGAGCTGCTAGAGCCAAGAGCCTAAAGCCCAGAGCCCTTTTTTCATGACCGATCTGATTTCTCTCATTTCCCGGCACGGATACGCGATTGTCGCCGCCTTTGTTTTCGCCGAGGCCATCGGATTGCCCGTTCCGGCGGCATTGGCGCTGGTGGCCGCAGGTGCGGCGGTCGCTGGTCATGTGCTGCGCGCGCCAATTCTGTTGCCTTTAGCCTTGACGGCGATGGTATTGGGCGACACACTTTTGTTTTTGGCTGGCAAATGGACCGGCTGGACCCTGCTCGGTTTCCTGTGCAAAGTGTCGGCAAATCCAGAGACGTGCATTTTGCGATCCGCGGAGTCTTTCTACAAGCGCGGCAAGACCACTCTGGTCATCGCCAAATTCATTCCCGGCGTGAATACCATGGGGCCTCCTCTGGCTGGCAGCATGAAGATGCCATTCCTCCAGTTCTTGCAATTCGATCTCATGGGAGCCGCGCTGTACGTCCTTGCGTATTTCAGCTTGGGCTTCCTCGGTCGAGACTTTCTCAAAGCCATTGGCAGTAGTTTTCAGATGGCGGGACATGCGATCGAAGAAGTGCTGTTTCTCGGCCTGATCGTGTATTCCGCCTACCGAATCTGGCTGCTGCGGAAGAATCGCGTTTACCGTGTCGTGCCCCGTGTGCAGGTGCAGGAACTGATCGAGAAGTTGGCCTCCGAGGAAGCTGATAAAGTCCTACTTGTGGATGTGCGCAGCCACGGCTACTACGACGCAGAAACGGCGCGCATCAAGGGATCGATCCGCATCGAACCCAACAACCTCGAAGCAGAACTTCAAAAGCTGCCGCCGGGCAGGGACATTTATCTGTACTGTACTTGAGTACGCGAGGCCACGAGCGCCCGGGTGGCGCACATGCTGCGGGAAAAAGGATTCAATGCGTTCATCCTGGTCGGAGGCCTAGCCGCGTGGCGCAAGGCCGGACAGCCGGTCGAAACTGTTCCGCCCGCCGATCTCGTGAAGCTACCCACTTTCAGCTAAGAACATCGCTCGGAAATAAGAATGGCTTCGAACCAGGAAATCGAAATCAAGTTTCGCATCGAAGACCCACGTGCCCTGACCCGTCGGCTGCGCGCCGCCAAGTTCCGCCTTGTGACTCCGCCCACGCACGAAATGAATACGTTGTACGACTTGCCCGGACAGGCCCTTCGCAAACGTGGCGACCTCCTGCGCCTTCGCAAGTACGGTAAAGGCTGGGTGCTGACTCATAAATCAAAAGGAAAAGCTGGCCGCCACAAGAGCCGCGTTGAACTGGAAACGAAACTGGCCGATGGCGAAAAGATGGGCGCCATTCTGCACGCCCTCCACTTCCAACCCACATTTCGATACGAAAAATACCGCGCAGAATGGAGCGATGGGCACGGCCACGTCGTCTTGGATAAGACTCCGATAGGAAGCTTTGGCGAGATCGAAGGTGCGCCGCGCTGGATCGACAAAACGGCAAAGGCGCTGGGAATTCTCCCGCAACACTACCTTACCGACACCTATGCCGGATTGTTTTTCGCGTGGAAGCGTCGCACGCGCAGCCCAGCTAACGAGATGACATTTCGAGCAATTCGGCCACGCAAGCGTCCCAGTGCTGCCCGAACTGCGCGCTAGACTTCAAACCTCAACTCACGCTGCCCGCGACGTCATCGCTTCCTCGTACCCTTCGATCGCGAAGTACACGGCCCGATCGAAGAACTGGTCGAGCAGCCGCTGCAACTCAAGTTCCCCGAAAACATTGTGAAGCCCGCCGTGCACGCCTTCCCACTCCAGGAAACTCCACAGATGCTCCTTGGTGAGCAGGATGGCCCACGTTAGCGCTGCAACCGAAATGCCTTGCCCAGCACGCCGAGCGCCCAGTCCCTTGTAGACATGTTCGATGTCGTGCTCGGTCTTGTTGAGCAGCCAGTCACTTAAATTCCGATAGATCTCGTGGCAGCGATGGTGCAGTTCGTTGGCCGGCACATTGCGCAGGTCGCGCGTGCGGTCCGAGGAAAGCAGTTTGCGGGTGAGCCCTTCGGCCAGCTCTTCAGAATGAGATTCGATGAGACGCACAAGGCGAAGTGCAATCATGAGATGCCTCCTGCACTGCCTGCCTTTAATTTTACGTCCGATCGCGACACGTGGCGAAAGTATGTGACAGTGACCAGCAGTGCATTCGGTGCCGTTTCAGGAAGCGGAAAACGGCGGCTACGATCCGTGGCACTTCTTGTATTTCTTGCCTGATCCGCAAGGACATGGATCGTTGCGCCCAACCTTGTCGGCGCCACGCACAACCTGCTGCACGGTTTTCTGCTCGCCGCCTCCGGCCATGCGCGCCGACTCGAGCTCGCGGCGCTTCTTCCTCTGGAAGGCTTCCTCAAGATCATCGACCGATGTTGCAACGTGCCGCGGAGGCCTACCATTCCCGCCGCCGGGGCGAAGCGCAGGAACGCCAGCCTCCGGTCCGCCCTGTCCCATCGGCCCGCCAGGCCCACCTTCTGGCCCAACCCCGCCCTCCGGCGGACGCTCCAGCACTTGCATCAGGTAGAGATACCTTACTGTCTCTTCCTGGAACTTCTTCATCATCTCTTCGAACATGTCGAAGGATTCGCGCTTGTACTCCACCAGCGGATCGTGCTGCCCATAGCCGCGCAGCCCGATGCCCTCCTTCAGGTGATCCATGTTCAGGAGGTGGTCTTTCCAAAGCGAGTCGAGCACGCTCAGCATGATCATGCGCTCGTGATAGCGCATCGCCTCAGGACCGATCATCTGTTCCTTGGCGCTGTAGCGTTCCTTTAATTTGTCGAAAATCGCGTCTCCCAACTCACCCCGGTTCAGTGTCTCCGGCTTGATGCCCTCCGCATAAATGTCGACGCCAAAACGCGTGAAGATGCCGTCCTTCAGGGCTTTCAGATCCCAGTTGTCGACGTGCTCCTTGAGAGGACAGCACTGATCAATCAGGTCGCCCAGAATTCCTGAAACATAATCCTCAACAATCAGGTCCTTCTGATCCAGGCCTTCGAGCAACCGGCGGCGCAGGCCGTAGACGGCCTCACGCTGCTTGTTCATGACGTCGTCGTACTCGAGTAGATGTTTGCGGGCTTCGAAATTCTGCGCTTCCACCGCCTTCTGCGCGGACTCGATGCGCTTGGTGATCATGCGCGACTCGATGGGCACACCTTCCTCCATGCCGAGCCGTTGCAGCAGGTTTGACACCCACTCCTTGGCGAAGATGCGCATCAGGTCGTCTTCGAGCGACAGGTAGAAGCGTGACGATCCGGGATCGCCCTGGCGGCCGGCTCTTCCACGCAGCTGGTTATCGATGCGGCGGGCCTCGTGCCGCTCGGTGCCGAAAATATGCAAGCCGCCCGCGCCGATCACGTCGGCATGTTCGGCGTCGGTCTGTACCTTGTAGCGCTGAAAGGCTTCATTCCACTTGTCGGTCGGGACCGCGTACTCGTTACCGCCGTAATACCACCGGGTCATCGCGGCATCATCGACGGTCGCTTCCACCTTGCCTTGCGCCGCGCGCAGCGGCTGCGCCATCCCGTTTTTCACACACTCCTGCTTGGCCATGAATTCGGGATTACCGCCCAGCAGAATGTCGGTGCCGCGGCCCGCCATGTTGGTGGCGATGGTGACCGCCCCCTTCCGCCCAGCCTGCGCCACGATCTCGGCTTCACGCTCGTGGAACTTCGCATTCAACACGACGTGCTTGATGCCCTTCTTCTTCAGCAGTTCCGACAAGCGCTCCGATTTTTCGATCGATGTAGTGCCGACCAGCACCGGCTGCGCGCTTTCGTATAGTCTCTGGATCTCATCGGCCGCCGCAAAATACTTCTCTTTCTCGGTCCGGTAAACGACATCGGGATTCTCTTTGCGCAGCAGCGTCTTGTTGGTCGGGATGACCACCACTTCCAGCTTGTAGATCTTGTCGAACTCAGGCGCTTCCGTTTCCGCCGTACCGGTCATGCCGGCCAATTTCTTGTACATGCGGAAGTAATTCTGGAACGTAATCGTCGCCAGCGTCTGGTTCTCGCGCTCGATCTTGACGTTTTCCTTCGCTTCAATCGCCTGGTGCAAGCCATCCGACCAGCGCCGCCCGGGCATCATGCGCCCGGTGAACTCGTCGACGATGATGACTTCTTTCTCGCGCGGGTTGTCATCCTTTGCTTTCACCACGTACTCGACATCTCGCCGGTAGAGCGCGTGCGCCTTCACCGCTGTTTCGACGTGGTGCTTCAGGTCCCAATTTTCCGGATCGGCGATGTTGCCGATGCCCAGCAGCTTTTCGACTTTCTCCCAGCCTTCGTCGGTGACGGTAATGTTCTTGTGCTTTTCATCGACCACGAAGTCGCCGGTGTAAATCTTTGGCTCGCCCGGTGGAACCTCGACTTCCTCGCCTTTCTCCAGCTTCGGGATGATGCGGTTCACGCGGTCGTACTTGTCGGTAGACTCTTCGCTCGCCCCGCTAATAATGAGCGGGGTGCGCGCTTCATCGATCAAGATCGAATCAACCTCGTCGACGATCGCGTAGTTGTGTACACGCTGCACGCAATCCTTGAGATCGAACTTCATGTTGTCGCGCAGGTAGTCGAAGCCGAACTCGTTGTTCGTGCCATAGGTGACGTCGGCCGCATACGCCTCGCGCCGCTCTTCGTCGTCCAAGTCATGCACGATCACGCCGACGCTCAGCCCCAGAAAGCTGTACAGCTTGCCCATCCACTCCGAATCGCGCTTGGCGAGGTAGTCGTTGACGGTGACCACGTGGACACCGCGCCCGCCGAGTGCGTTGAGATAGACAGGTAGAGTTGCAACCAGCGTCTTGCCTTCGCCGGTCTTCATCTCAGAAATCCGGCCTGAGTGCAGCACCATCCCGCCAATCAGCTGCACATCAAAATGCCGCATGTTGAGCACGCGCCAGCTGGCCTCGCGGCAAACGGCAAAAGCCTCCACCAGCAAATCTTCGAGAATCTCTTTCAACGCCAGATCGCGTTCGGTGTCGATGGCCTTCTGACGGTCGGAATCAGCATCGGGCTCATCGGCAATCTTCGCCAGCCGTTCCTGGATCCGCTGGCGAAACTCGTCCGTCTTGGCGCGCAGCTCCGCGTCCGACAGCTTCTTCATCGCAGGCTCGAGCGCATTGATGGCCTCGACCTGCGGCAGTAGCCGCTTCACTTCGCGCTCGTTCTTGGTCCCGAAGACCTTGGCAACTAAGGTGTTAATCAAATCTGGGTTCCTTCAGAGGGGACACGTACCCCATAGTATAAAGGCTAATTAAGAGCCTAGCATATTGGATGCGGAAAGGTTGGCACGGGAGCCTTGGAAGCAAGAAGGGTAGGGATATTACCTTTCGTTCATTTCATCGCGCGTGAATTTCCGTCCGGCGTCGACGTGCTTGAGGCTCCGAAATAAGGCATCGATCTCTTCGGCCGTTGCCGTTTAACCTCGACGGCAACAATTCTGGAGCCGTATGAGTCAAGCCATTCATGAAATGCCATCCTCCAGCGTTTTGCCTTCCGAACGCGCGACTCCGCGGGCCCGCTCAATAGCAGGCTCGTCGGCACTGAACGTGACATCTCGCACGAATGTAGTTTGTCACAAAACTGTAATGATCTGTTACCGCACCTTTTCAGGTATATTTTCCCCGCCCCTCATGCCCACTTTCTACGATCAGTTTGTCGAAGCCGAACAGCGCGGCCCCCAGAACATCGCTCTTGAAATCCAGCGCAAAGATCAGGTCGAAAGCTATACCTACACCGAGACCCGCAAAATGGCCGAATCGGTCGGCCGCTGGCTCACCGAAAAGAACCTCCCCGCCGGTTCCCGGGTCGCCATCTTTGCCGACAACCATCCGCGCTGGGTGGCCACCTACCTCGGCGCCATCGCCGCCGGTCACACTGCCGTTCCCCTCGACACTGCCTTCCACGTCGACCAGGTCACCAAGCTCCTCAAAGACAGTGGCGCTTCCCTGCTCGTCACCGACGTAAAGCACCTCGGAATCGCACAACAGGCCGCCACTGGACTGAAAGTGGATCTAATTCTTACCGACCCAGGCGACCTCAAAACATCCGCTGACAAAAAAGATAACGGCCAGCCCCACTGGATCGGCGATCTGGACGCGATGTTCGCCGCCGGCCCAGCCAACTTTAGCGCCGTCGAAGCTCCCGCCGACAATGTGGCCGCCCTGCTCTACACCTCCGGCACCACAGCCGACCCCAAGGGTGTGCAGCTCACGCACGCGAACCTGTTGGGTGAAGTGAATGCGGTTTTCGGACTGCTGCAGATCGGGTCCACCGACGCCGTCCTCGGCATCCTGCCCATGTTCCACGTGCTCGCCCAAATGGCCAACCTGCTGTTGCCTCTTGTGAAGGGAGCGCGCGTCGTTTATCTGGAAACTCTGAATACCACCGAACTCCTGCGCGCCCTGCAAGAACGCCAGATCACCGCCTTCGCCGTCGTCCCGCAATTCTTCTATCTGATCCACGAGCGCATCTTTAAGGAAGTCAGCAAAAAAGGCCGTCTCGCGGAATCAGTTCTTCGCTGGTTGATGCGCGTGAACCGCTCGCTGCGCAAGTTTCACCTGAACGCGGGCAAAATCTTCTTTGGCAAAATACACGCAACCTTCGGCACGCGCATGCGCTACCTCATCACCGGAGGCTCGCGCTTCGATCCGGTAGTCGCGCGCGACTTCCACGATTTCGGCATCGACCTGCTCAACGCCTACGGGCTGACCGAGACTTCTGCCGCCGCGTTCCTGAACACTCCGGGCCACGTGGTCATTGGCTCGGTAGGGCCTCCACTCCCCACCATCGAAGCGAATATCCTCGACCCTCAACCCTCGGAAGAAGGCGGTCCACCCGTGGGCGAGATCGTGATCCGAGGCCCCATCGTCATGAAGGGCTATTGGAACCGTCCCGACGCAACCGCCGAAGCGATCCAGGATGGCTGGCTGCACACCGGCGACCTCGGCTACTTCGATTCCGGTGGCAATCTCTTCATCACCGGACGCCGCAAGGAACTCATCGTCCTGGCCAACGGAAAAAACATTTATCCCGAGGAGATCGAAACGCACTACTTGAAGTCGCCTTCCATCAAGGAAATCTGCGTGATGGGCCTCGAGGCGAAACCGGGTGATCCCAGTTCCGAGCGCCTGTACGCGGTAGTGGTGCCGAATTTCGATGTTCTTAAGGAGCGCAAGGTCGTTAACGCCAAAGAAGTGATCCGGTTCGACATCGAAGGCTTGTCCCAGCAACTCCCCTCCACCAAGCGCATCGGCAATTACGAAATCTGGCAGGAAGATCTACCGCGCACGACGACGCGCAAGCTGAAGCGTTTCGAGATCGAGAAGCGCGTGCGTGCCAACCAGGCACGTGGGACTTCCGGAGAAGCCGAAGTGCCGAGCGAACGCCCCATGACGCCCGAGGATCAAGACTGGCTCGAAAAGCCGGAAGTGCAACGCGCCCTCACCATCATTCGCCAAAACTCGCGCAATGCTCCTGAATCGATCCGGCCCACCGATAACCTCGAACTCGATCTCGGCTTCGATTCCATGCAGCGCGTGGAACTGCTGGTCGAACTCGAAAAAGAACTTGGAGGCGATGTCGAAGAAGGTCAACTGGCCGAAATCTACACGGTCCGCGATTTAGTGAATGCCGTCCTCGAAAGCGCAGCCACTGGGAAAACCGTTTCCAAAGCGCAATTTGCCGGCTGGAGAGCCGTCTTGCGTGAGGCCCCTACTGATCCCGACGTGCTCGATCTCGCCCGTCCCCATCCCATGGTCGAAGGCTTCTGGTACTTCGTGTCCCGCGTGCTGCAGCTGATCTTCCGCGATCGCTTCCACCTGACGGTGTCTGGCCTGGAGAAGCTTCCGAAATCCGGCACCTACATCCTGTCGTCCAACCACCAGAGCTATCTCGACCCGATAGCACTGGCCGCCGTGCTGCCTCGCGAATCCTTCGTGAATTGCTTTGCCGTAGGCACCAGTGAAATTTTCGGTGCGGGGATCATGCGAAAGTTGGCGAAGGCCGTGCGCGTGGTGGTCGTCGATCCGGACGCGAACCTGATGCCGGCAATGCGCGCCGGCGCCTTTGGCCTGAGCCACGAACGCAACCTCATCCTCTATCCCGAGGGCGAGCGCAGCATCGACGGCACTCCCCGTACCTTCAAGAAGGGCGCCGCCATCCTCTCCCTCCACATGCAGGTACCGATTGTCCCCATCGCCATCGACGGCTTTCACGACGCCTGGCCCCGCGGCAAGCGCTTCCAGAAGTTCGCCCCGCTGAAAATGGTCATCGGCGACCCGATTCATCCGCCGCCCGAGTCGCAAGCATCTGAGCAAGCCTACGCAGCACTGATCGCAAAGGTGAAAGATCGAGTAGTCGAGATGTGGCGAGAACTGCGCGGAGAGCAGACCGAGCCCGCACCTGAAACGAAAGCCGCAGACTAGCTTGTGTAGCGCGGGCGCCCTCGCCCGCGCTTGGGCTGCCAAGTCTATCTAAATCTTCAAATCACTGGATGATCGAAGCTTCAGACACTCCCCAGCCTGCTTCATCCGTATGGAAGTAAAGGACCAGTCGCGCATGTTTCTCTGGCAAATCGTAGTAAAGCTGCCTAGGACGTTTCCAGTTCCCTGCATATTGTTGAACATCGAGCCAAATGAGATTTGCTTGGGTCGTATGTTGCACCACTGAGCAAATGCGTTCAGAGTCTGCGTTGAACTCCGCGCGCACGATCTCGGGACACTTGCTCGTTCGAAGATCCCGGATCAGCCTCAGTGCATGTGCTTCGTCTTTTCGATCTCGAAATGGGTTTAGGATCGGGAAGGCCGTTCCCTGCGGAACTTCCGGCGAGGAGCCGTAGTAGTAGAGAACACAGCGATCGACATGGTGCACGTAGCAGAACACGACTAAAGCCACAACCAGCACAGCGCAGCCAACTATCACAAAGCTTGCCAAACGATGCTGAAAGCTCAGCATTGATCCCTACTTCGCTCTGGGATGCGTCTGGTCATACACCGCCAGCACATGCTTCATCGAAAGCTGCGTGTAACGCTGAGTAGTAGCGAGCCGCTCGTGTCCGAGCATCTCCTGGATCGCCCGCAGGTCCGCTCCTTCCTCGAGCATGTGAGTCCCAAACGCGTGCCGCAACGTATGCGGATGCACGTCGGGTGACAGACCTTTCGCCACGGCGATGTTTTTGACGATGCGCCCAACGCTGCGCACCGTCAATCGTCCGCCGCGCTGATTGAGAAGTAATGCCGGACTCGTCTTCTTCCCCTCGGCGAGCATGCGAGCACGCACCGGCAGGTATACCCGCAGCGCCGCAGCCGCCGACCCTCCGAACGGCACGTACCGTTCCTTCTTTCCCTTGCCGCGAATCAGAATGGCCTCGTTGCTTACGCGAATGTCATCGACATTGATGCCGATCAATTCCGAGTTGCGGATCCCGCATCCGTAAAGCAACTCCAGCAACAGCCGGTCGCGCTCCGGAAACGCCGCAACCTCCGGCATCTCTCCATCCAGCACGGTATTCATCTCCTCGATCGTCGGCACGCGCGGCAGCTTTTTGGGAAGTTTCGGCGTGGCCACCAGCTTCGCCGGATTCTGCTCCACCACGCCTTCCTGCGCCAGCCACCGATAAAGCGACCGCACCGCCGCCAGCGACCGCGCCACGGAAGCCTTGCTCAATCCTTTTTCGTACAGATGCGACAAGAATCCGCGGATCGCGACATGATCAATCTTCTTCCAATCTCGCGCCCCAACGTACCTGGCGAAATTCTCTAAGTCCCCCGCATACGCCTTGATCGTATGCGCAGAAGAATTCCGCTCCCGCAACACCCGCAGAAACTGGTCCGTGGCTTTTTCAACAGTGGTGCGCCGGGGAGTTGTTTTGTCGGTCATGTGGCCCGCAAGACTTCTTCACCACAGAGACACAGAGAAAACAAATTTTCTTTCCTCCGAATCCCCAGTTTCCCATCCCTTACTAAAAAGTTAGCGATCAAGCCATCTAGAAAGCCTTGGCGTCAGGCTTCCTCTGTGTCTCTGTAGTGAATCAAGCCTTTTCGTGCAACTTTGAAACTGTGAAACATTGAAACTTGGAAACCTTATCCTTTTGCTTTCGCCCGCGGATGATGCCTCTGATAAACGGTCTTCAACCGGTCCAAAGCCAGATGCGTATAAACCTGCGTCGTAGAAATATCCGCGTGCCCGAGAATCGTCTGCACTGTGCGCAGATCAGCTCCATTCTCCACCATGTGACTCGCGCAGGAATGCCGCAGCATGTGCGGCGAAGCGGAACGCCCCGACGCGCGCGAGGCAGCTTTCACCATCTGCCACACCCGCTGCCGGGTAAGCTTGTGGGATCCGCGCGCCAGGAACAGGTGCGGCGAGTTCCGACCAGACGAAAGCACAGGACGCCCTTCTGCGAGATATCCACCGAGTGCCTGTTGCGCCGATTTCCCCAAGGGTACGATCCGCTCCTTATCGCCTTTGCCGCGGACTAGCACATATCCCGTCTCCAACTTCAAATCTTCAAGCTTTGCTTCAACAATTTCCGATACCCGCAGCGCCCCAGCATAGAACACCTCCAGCATCGCCCGATCCCGCGAGGCGATCGCGTGTGACAGCTTGGAATCCGATGCTGCCCTCGGCGCACTCAGAGTTTTTTCGATTTCATCGCGGGCAAGCGCTTTTGGAAGCACCTTCCACTGCTTGGGCGAATCGATGTTCAGCGTCGGATCGTGACCGATCTTCCCATCCACCAGCAGGTGCCGGTACAGATGCCGCAGCGCGGAAAGCTTCCTTCCCACCGAGCGCCCATCAACCCCATTCGAAAATAATTGCTGGATGAAATCGCGTACCTCATTTCGCCTCGCGCTGGTCAGCACGCGCTTGTGCGCTTCCAGAAACTCGGCAAACTGGCAGATGTCCGTCGTGTAAGCGGAAACCGTAAGGGGCGCCAGCCCCTTCTCCACTTTCAGGTAGTCGAGAAACCCAGACAAGACGCGCGCATTGGCTTCGGGAGGCATTCGTGTAGCGCGGGTGCCCTCACCCGCGGCTTTTAACAGAGTAGAAGGAACAAGCGAGCCCCGCAAAGTGCTCGGAGAGGTGCGGTAAAATCGCGAGCCGTTCGGCTCAGTCAGGATTCGTCCAACTCTGTCATCCTGAGCGAAGTGAGGCGAACGCCGAACGCAGTCGAAGGACCTCGCGTCAGCCGGGAGCGTCAACAGCCCTTCAAAATCTTTTGCCACGGCGGCGCACCCCGTCGAAAAAGACGGCTATGTCTTAAAACTCCCCAGCAATTCCCGCGCATAGATCGCCCCCTCAGGAGTGTCCTCATGTTTAAAATAAGCGAACACATCGCGCCCCGCCGCAAGATGCTGCCGAATGCGTTCCACCATCGCGGCCCGCTCGTCCGGGGGATAATTCGGCTTGCGAAAACGGTAATACACGAAATCGCCGGTGACCACTTCAGGCGTCGTCATCTCTTCGGTTTCAGCCACGCACAGCCCAGCCTTGCACTCACGCAAGGCCGCATACACCTCGTCGTTAAACCACGAAGCATGCCGGAATTCGAATGCTGACTGAAGCGTGCGAGGCAAGGCCGCCAGAAAGCTTTTTAATACCTCAAGATCTACTTTAAGGTTAGGCGGCAACTGGAACAGCACCGGGCCCAGCTTTCCCGCACTGGCCAGCGGCTGAATCGTTCCCAGAAAGCGCGGCAGAAAATCCTCGGTCCCCTTCAGCCGCTTGATGTGCGTGATGACCTGGTGCGCCTTGATCGTGAAACGAAACCCCTCAGGACTGTCGGCCATCCATTTCGCCAGCGTCGTTTCCTTCACCAGTTGTCGGAAGGTGAAGTTCACTTCAACGGCGTTCAGCTGCGTCGCGTAGTGGCCCAGGAATTTCGCTTGCGCCAGCTTCTGCGGATAAAAGTCCGGCTTCCAACTCGGATACGCCCACCCCGACGTGCCTGCAAACAATTGCGCCATGCTTTGAGCCTGCCCTGAGTGAGCGTCAGCGACCGAAGGGCGGATTATACCGCCCGGCGTTTCTTCACTGCAGGCTTCGCAACCGATGTTTTCTTGGATGCCGCCTTGCGAGTCGAGCCCGCCGCTTTTTTCGGACTGGACCTGCTCGGTGCACTCTTCGTCGCCCGGCGAGGCTCCTCCTCCGCCTGTGCAGCCAGGTCGACGGTCGCCGATTGCGGAGCCGCCGCGGCCGCCACACCCCGCAAGTCAGGCAGCTTCTGCTTTAGTTCCAGCACCGGCGCATGCAGGTCGCCCATCTTTTCAAAGCGTTCCACCACGGCTGGCGCCTCGAACACTAGCAGGCTCGCATCTTTCTTTTTCAACGCACGCCCTACCTCCTCCCACGTCACCGGTGTCGAGACCGTCGGATGTTCCCGCGCGCGCAACGAATACACCGACACGGTAGTCTTGTGCTCGTCGTTTTGGCTCCAGTCGACAAACACTTTCCCGGTGCGTATTTCCTTCTTCATCTCCGACACGACCATCTCCGGATGATCATGCTCGAGCAACCGCGCCAGTGCATTCGCGAACGGCTTGGTGACATCGTAGGTGGTGGGGGTATTCAAGGGCACATAGATCTGCAGGCCTTTCGATCCGGAAGTCTTCGGAAAACACTCCAGTCCCCAGTGCTCAAAAATCTCGCGAAGCCACAGCCCCACCTGGCAGCACTGCACAATGTTCGCCGGAGGCCCCGGGTCGAGATCGAACACCAACATGGTCGGGCAATTGATGTCCTTGCCCAACGCGAGTGACGGATGAATCTCCAGCGACGCCAGGTTCGCCAGCCAAGTCAGAGTCGGGAGATCGTCGACCAGAAGATAATTAATGTGCCGCCGGTTGTGCCGGCTCCAGATCGGCGCCGTCTTCACCCAGTCAGGACGATGCTTGGGCGCATTCTTCTCGTAGAAATATTCCGCGTCCACGCCGTTTGGATACCGCTTCATCGTCACCGGCCGCCCCTGCAGATGCGGCAACAGCGCCGGCGCGATACGCGCGTAGTAATCGATCACCTGTCCCTTGGTGAATCCGGTGGCTGGGTAGAGAACCTTGTCGAGATTCGACAGGCTGAGTCGTTTGCCTTCCACGTCGACGACGGGCGAGATCGCCAAGCTGCCTCCCTTGGGCACACGTCCTCCTGGTGCCGTCGTGAGAGTATAGCGGCGGCGGCCGAGTAACGCTCTTGGGTACGATGCGAGGAATGTGCGGTGCGGACATCAAGTTTCGCACATGGATGAATGGCTAACGAATGCGCAGGAACGTGCCGCAATCGACGCTTTCGACGATATGACCCTTTCCTCTCTCGTGGAGATCCATTGGCCATTCTTGGCGAAAAACTGTCATCTCACCAACTACCCGGAACCGGGGTTGTGAGTGAAATCGCCGGGTATCGACACAATCACTTCCAGTTGGCTAGTCCGGCAGTTCGATTCGGTCAGAGTGTTTCCTATCGCGCTCGTGCTCGTCCGCCAATACTTTTTCAAGCCACTTTGCTTGCCTTTCTGCAACCTGCCTGTCCGCCGATTGTGGCTTGTGGCCAATGATGAACTCCTCGCCGCAACCATCGCACCTGACTGTTCCCATCTCTTGGAAGTCTAACGTTTTCTCACGGCTACCTTTTTTGATTGCTACAGCTGGCATGTTCCAATTTTAGATTCATTGGCAATTCTTGGGCAGGTCCTTCTGGCGGGTAGAGGTGACCAGATAGTTGCTATCAACGTTTGATTACAACGAAAGCCAGCCGCTTCCGGTCGCGTGCGTCGGTCGCATCAAACCTGGACTAAAAACCCCACAGTAGGTCGCCGGGGTGTAGGATTGCAGCCGTCTTACGGAGGATCCATAAACTTGATTAAAACGACGGCTATCGCTGTTGTCACTCTTCTCGGTTGTCTCACGCTATCCATCAACCTTCATGCCCAGGCTAACGACGCTGTCGCCCAGCAGATCAAACAATTGCAGCAGGACTCCAGAAATGCGCAAATGAAAAACGATGCGTCGTGGGCGCAACAGCATTTGGCTGACGGATTCGTAGCAGGAAACAGCTGGGGCGATTGGGAGACGAAGGACGATTTCATGAAGGATCTGCAGAACAAGACGAACAAGTGGAAGAGCGGCAACGTCAGCGACGTGCAGGTGGCGACCTTCGGTTCGAACACCGCAGTTTCACACTATACGTTCACCTACGACGCTGAGCTCAAAGGCACGCATCGGGACCGGACGGTGATCTGCAGCGACACTTGGGTGAATGATTCCGGCACATGGAAAACGGCTTCGACCCACTGCTCGCTAGTGAAGGGCAAGTAACGTTGGGACTCAAAGCATTCTAAAGGACCGGGGAAGTGGGCTGACTCAATGACGGTTAAGTTTGAGCAGTCCACTTGCTCGCGCCGTACCTACACGCGTCGTCGGTACCTCTACGATCTCGGGTCGGCGAACTGGACTTGGCCTTGTTCTCAACGAACGCCGTGATCAGTTTTGCCGAATCGCCTTCAATCCGGATACTGGGAAGTCAAAGGTGAGTTGCCGATAGGTCGCAATTTGGCTGCCAACGAACTGCGAATCTAAACGTCTCGGCTTCACCCCCCTGTCCTGCCTGACCACTGCCAGCCGGTTTGACATCCCCCTTCCCTACCACGTACTGTGGATTTCTTCCCAGTTTCTGGCCCGTCCAATCAAAGGATGCTGTCCGTGAACCCATACCCACCAGCAGTGGAGGCTCGATGAAGCAAGTCGCGGTTCGCTCTTACCTACTCATTTTCTTCCTGATTTCCGTCGCTGCCGCCCAGGACGTCGCTTCCTTCGAAAAACGCACCACCGTCAAAACGCTTCCCAACGGCCTGACCGTCGTGATCCTTGAACGCCCCGAAGCCCCAGTCTTCTCATTCTTCACCCACGTGGACGCGGGCTCCGTCCAGGACCCCATGGGCAAAACCGGCCTCGCCCACATGTTCGAGCACATGGCCTTCAAGGGCACCGACAAGATCGGTACCATCGACTACCCGGCCGAGAAGGCAGCCCTCGCCAAAGTGGAAGACGCCTACTCCGCCTACATTGCCGAGCGTGACAAGCGCATCGGTCGCGACGACAACAAGCTCAAGGAATTGGAAAAGACCTGGAAAGACGACCTGGCCGAAGCGCAGAAATACGTCAAGCCGAACGAGTTTGGCGAGATCGTCGAGCGCGAGGGTGGTGAAGGCATGAACGCCAATACCAGCGACGACGAGACCAATTACTTCTACTCATTCCCGTCCAATCGCCTCGAACTCTGGGCTTATCTGGAATCTGAACGCTTTCTACACCCCGTCATGCGCGAGTTCTACAAGGAGCGCGACGTCGTCATCGAAGAGCGCCGCATGCGCACAGACAGCAATCCCGTCGGCCGCCTGTTCGAACAGTTCACCACCGCCAGTTTTTCGGCGCACCCCTATCAGCGCCCGACCGTGGGCTGGATGTCGGATCTCAACTCCTTCTCCGCCACCGACGCGCAGAAATTCTTTGATCAGTACTACATCCCCTCGAATATGGTGGTTGCCGTGGTAGGCGAGTTGAAGGCATCGGAGGCCATGCCCATCATTGAGAAATATTTCGGACGCCTGCCGACCAAACCCACACCCGATGAACGCACCACCACTGAACCGCCCCAGAACTCCGAGCGCCGGGTCGTTCTACGTCAGGCCGCACAGCCTTTCTACATTGAGGGCTACCATCGTCCCGACTATCGCAATCCCGACGACGCCGTATACGACGCCATCTCCGATCTCATGTCCAACGGACGCACCTCGCGCCTCTATCGCGCCCTCGTTCGTGATAAGAAAATCGCCGCCGCAGCGGCCGGGTTCTCCGGACTGCCGGGCACCAAATATCCTCATCTCTTCTCTTTCGCCGCTATCCCCGTTCCCGGGCATACACCGCAGGAACTAGGCGATGCAATTCACGCTGAGATCGACCGCATCAAGAAAGAAGACATCACCGACGACGAACTGAAGATGATCAAGACGCGCGCGAAGGCCGACCTGATCCGCGGCCTCGCCGACAATCAAGGGCTGGCGCAGCAACTCGCCATCTACCAGTCGCGCTATGGCGACTGGCGCGAGCTATTCAAGTCCGTCGACCGGATCGACAAGGTCACCAAGGCCGACATCCGGCGCGTCGCCAACCAGACTTTTTCGGAGAACAATCGAACTGTGGGTATCAATGAAACCATCAAAACTGCGGGGCCTTCGGCGGGAGGTGCGAAATGACAACCATCTCCCGAAAGTCTCTTTTTCTCCCTGTCCTCATTCTTCTGACCCTCGTTCCTGCAGGATTCGTTTCGTCCGCGCACGCGCAAGCCACAGGCTGGCAGCAGATTCCGATCCCCCAATTGCCGCCTTTCCATCCCGCCGAGCCCAAGCGGATCCCGCTGCCCAACGGCATGATCATCTTTTTGCAGGAGGACCACGAACTTCCGCTGATCGATGGTTCCATCCGCATTCGCGGCGGCGCGCAGCAAGAGACACCCGCGAAAATCGGCATGGTTGATCTTTATGGCGAAGTCTGGCGCACCGGCGGCACCAAGGCGCAAACCGGCGATCAGATGGACGACTACCTCGAAGCCCACGCCGCGAAAGTGGAAACCAACGGCGGCGGCGATTCCACCTCGATTGGATGGTCCTGCCTCAAGGCCGACTTCGATGATGTCTTCAAGATCGTCCTCGACCTCCTGCACGACCCCGAGTTTCGCGCCGACAAGTTGGAACTGGCCCAGAGCCAGTTTGAAGAATCCATCGCCCGCCGCAACGACAACCCAGCCTCCATCGCCGCGCGAGAGTCGCTCAAGCTCGCATACGGGCCGAACAGTCCCTACGCGCGTCAGGCGGAGTACGCCACCATTCTGGCTGTGAAACGCGACGACCTGCTCGCCTGGCACAAGCAATACGTCCATCCCAATAACATGATTGTCGGCATCAGCGGCGACTTCGATTCTGCCGCCATGGAAGCCAAGCTGAAAGCCGCGTTCGCGTCCTGGCCCAAGGGCCCGGTTGCCCCCAAAACGAAGGTTGAAATAAATCCCGCCAAGCCCGGCTACTATCTGGTCAGCAAGGAAGACGTGAACCAGTCGAATGTGCGGATGGTCGCGCCCGGCACCGACCGCCGCAATCCCGATTACTTTGCCATCGAGGTCTTCAACGAAGTCATGGGCGGGGGCTTCTCCTCGCGCCTCGTACAAGACATCCGCACCAAACTCGGCCTTGCCTACTCGGTGGGCGGAGGCATCGGCACATCGTTTGACCATCCCGGAGTCACGCGCTTTGTCTTGGGCACCAAGAGCGAAAGCACCATCCAGGCGATCCAGGCGGTCTACGGTGACGTCGACGACTTACAGAAAAAGCCCATCACCGACGACGAAATCAAGCGCGCCAAGGATTCCATCCTCAACTCCTTCATCTTCAATTTCGACACACCCGACAAGGTCCTGCACGAGCGCATGGCCTACGAGTTCTACGGCTATCCGTTGAATTTCCTGGAGCAGTATCGCGCCGGCATCGAAAAGGCGAATGTTGCCGACGTGAACCGCGTGGCCGGCAAGTACCTCCATAAAGCTCAACTCGCCGTGCTGGTCGTGGGCAACCCAAAGGACTTTGACAAGCCGTTGTCCGAACTTGGCCCGGTGACCAACATCGATATCACGATCCCGCCACCCCCTGGCGAGCCATCGGGAAGTGAAGCGTCACCCGCATCTTCTCCCGGACCGAGTGCTGCTTCTACGCCAGCACCAGCCGTTTCCAATCCCGAAGGCAAGGCCCTTGCCGCCAAGGTCGTCGAGAAGATGGGCGGCGCAGCCAAGCTGAAATCACTCCGCTCCATGAATGCCAAGGTCGCGCAGCAAGCTAAAGACGAGCCCGCCTCCCAAATGGTCCTCACCATCCTCTACCCCGATCGCATGCACCTCGCCATGGATTCGCCCATGGGTCCCATGACCGTAGTATTTGCGCCCACAGGCGCTTTCATGGCAACTCAAGGGCAGGTCCGCCCGATCCCTGCCTCCGCCGCCAGAGAAAGCCTCGATCAAATCAAGCGCGATCCCGCCTTCATCGCCTCGCACAGTGACGACCCTAAGTTCACTTTCACTGCAAACGGCTCGGAGAAGGTCAACAACATCGATACAAAGATTGTCGACGTAAATGCAGATGGCACCGTGGTCCGCTGGTATATCGACCCGGCTACTGGCATGCTTCTTCGTGAGTCCTACAGCGCAACCAACAATGCAGGCCCTTTCAAAGGCGAGACGGACCTCTCCGAGTGGAAGGTGTTCGATGGGATAAGCGTGCCCACCCGGCAAACCAACCGGCAGGATGGAAAAGAATCGAGCGTAGTGACCTTTACCGAAGTGCACATTAATCCCGCGGTCGACCCCAAGCTCTTCGACAAGCCGTCGACCGCTCCGCCGCCGTCGCAGTAAGACTACGAGTAAGTTCGGCCTCTTCCCTTCCCCGCGCAGTCAACTCGCGGGACAAAATGGCAGGAGGACTTATGACGAGTGCTCAGTCCGCAGGAACGCATCCCGCGGATCGCTGGTCGCAATACCTCACCGCCCTCGCAGCCATGCTCGTTGGCGCTGCCTTCTTCGCTCTTTGGTTCTGGCTTCTTCCCGGATGGCTCGGCTTTCAGGTGGACATCGCCGGCGCCGCGCGCTGGCGATGGTTGGCCGCCGTCCCCTCAGTCCTCGGATTTGCGGTGGCCCTGCGTTGCGTCTGGGATTTCGGCTGGACCGGCCGCGGCACTCCCGCTCCCGTCGCTCCACCTCAACGCCTGGTTGTCGTTGGTTTCTACCGCTATGTCCGTAATCCGATGTACGTCGGATTCGCCGCGGGGTGGATCGGCTTGTGGATCGTTTTCGGCCACGCCAACTCGGCCGCAATCGCCGCGGTAGCCGCAGTCGCGTTAGGCGTTCACTTATTTGTGGTCTTCTACGAAGAGCCGACGCTTCTCAGAAAATTCGGCGCTGACTACGAGCGATACCAGCAAAACGTCCGCCGCTGGTGGCCGCGCCTGCACGGCTGGAATCCGTCATAGCCCGCTGATCGATATCCACTCAGATGCGTTGCATCGCAATATCGCTCACTCCGGGGTGTCTGCCAAAGCGTTCATTGAACTTGGTGTCATAATGCAAGGCCTCAAAGTCATCTGGAGGAATGTGTGCCGACAAGATTTGAAGTTTGCCTGATGGTTTGTGCAATCTTAAGTACCGCTGCTCTAGCTCAGGCCCAGCGCGCTGATACCACGCTCGGTGCAGCCGGAAAGACCTGGCGATTCGCCGTGTCGGGAGATTCCAGAAACTGTGGCGACGTCGTCATGCCAGCCATCGCCAAAAAATCTCGTTCCGATGGCGTCTCGTTCTATTGGCACCTCGGCGATTTCCGAGCTATTTACGATTTCGACCAGGACTATCGGCAAATCCACCCCAAGGCAAACATTTTGGCGTATGAGACCTCAGCATGGCCCGACTTCATCGAGCATCAATTACTCCCCTTCGGCGACCTTCCCATCTACCTCTCCTTCGGCAATCACGAGACGTTTTCGCCCAAGACGCGCACCGATGCACTCCTCCAGTTTGCTGATTGGTTCAACACCACGGAACTCAAGACCCAGCGCCTGCATGACGACCCAAACGCACACCTGCTCCGGTCTTACTATCACTGGATCAAGGCTGGAGTGGACTTCATTACTCTCGACAATGCTTCCGACGAACAATTCGACGACGATCAATTGACCTGGTTCTCCAGCGTGATTGACAGAGCCGCGAAAGCCCCCGAGATTCGCACCGTCGTGGTCGGAATGCATAAGTCCCTTCCCGACGGCCTCTCCACCGGCCACAGCATGAACGATTCGGCCGCAGGCATCGTGAGCGGAAGAATGGTCTACAAGCAACTCGTCGATTTTCGCAACCAGACGGGCAAGAATGTCTACGTCCTCGCCAGCCACTCACACTTCTTTCTCGACAACTTGTACAACACCGCCTGCCGCAGGCAACACCCCAACACGATTCTTCCAGGCTGGATTGTCGGGACTGCCGGAGCTGTGCGCCATCGGTTACCGGCCGACACGAGCGGCGCCAAGGAGGCCAAGACTGACGTTTACGGCTACCTCATCGGAGATGTCGCTTCCGACGGAAAAATCCAGTTCCAATTCCGCCCCATCTCCGAGACCGACGTGCCGGTGGAGACAAAGCAAGCCTTTACCCCTGACTTTGTTGGACAGTGCTTTGCCGGAAATTCTTCCCCTTACGTTCCAGACGGACCCGCGCAGCCCCCGAACTGTCCGTAGGTCGGAGTTGCGAGCCGCGAAAGCAATTCCCGCGCCACCGCAGCGCGAAGCGCATTGCAATGGAATACGAACCGTGAACGATCATTTCAACGCCGCGCAGCTGCGATTGTTTAGGGAGCGCGTCCGTTTCGTCGACATTGAAAGTCACAAATGTATCGTATCACGATAGGATAAGGGAGAACGCGCGGTACCGGCTGCGACTTCATGCTACTTCAGAGGCAGGTCTCGGCCCCATAAACAAATATTCTCCCGCTGTTTGGACGTGCCCGCGCCGAATTCGGTATCGAAAGATCCTGCTCGATTCCGCAACCCAGTTCGTAACTCCAATAGGCCTGCAGCAGCTTTCGTTCGTATGACTGTCACGAAGAAGGGGGACGTACGCGTCAATTTCCAGGAATGGGCAGTTACGATCAAGAAGGCACGGCAAATCTTGACGGGGCTCGTTCATCGTTCGCTTTACCCCTGACTCCCAGTGGCAAGCAGCTCATCCCCTGCGCCACTTTGAGTCTTGATTCGTTTACCGACCTCTCGGATTTTTTCGGAAATAGAATTGCGGTTTTGCACGCCGCTACCGGGAGCCGTAAGAATACCTACTCCGACCCCGACACCGACTCCAACAGCAAAACTCAGGACGTAACGCAGTGTGTGATCCTCGCCGCGAATTTTTCGTCGCAGTAGGTCCGCTGTGTCGGCAATGTGCTCGCGTACGGGTTCGGTGGCCCGATCCGACTGCTCCATAACGTTGAGGGCTGTTCGAAGAAGTATCTTCAAAGCTCTATTCACAGGTGTTCTCCTTAATTATCTCTTCCGAAGCTATTGGAAATGCTGTCCACGACGCCATCAGGTACTTCCTCCAGTTCTTACTGAATTTGTTCTTCAAGCGCCCAGCGCCATTGTCTGAAATCCCGCGGCTGATTTTCGAATGGGTGTTGTTATCAGGTTTTCGGTCCACGCGGACCACGACTGGTTTTTGAACTGGCGTGTCCCGAATCGCTACAGCGCTTACTGTACGAGGCGGAAAACTTGGGCGAGGGCCCCTCATGATCGGACCGCGAATCGCTCAGCGGAGGTTACTCAGCAGTACCACATCGCTGGTCACATCGCCGCGGGTGAGGAGCAATCTTCGGTGGTCGGATGACCAGTTGAAATCAAAAATTCGACCGGAAGTGAATTTCGTCAACTGTTTTGGTTTTCCTCCCGCGAGGTATGCGTTGATCCCAAAGAAGTATCGTAATCGGACAAAGCCGTTTGACTTCTTGCTGTCGTGCCATGTGAAACAGTTTGGCTATCCGCCCGAAGTTGACCCCGAGAAGTTCCATCTGGTTGCGCCGTACGAACTCGATCCCGACTGCTGGCTGGACTTGCCCTGGATCGACCAATACTCGGGAACGCAGTATGAGATCACGACGGAGGGCTTCCACGGCAGTCGGGGCGTCGCCCGCGTAAAGACGTACGGCGAGGTTCTACGGGAGTACGAATTCCATTCCGGTACGAAGAGTGCGGATCCGAAGGGAAAGCCCAGCGGCAAGCAAACTATTGGGCTGCTGCGCCGACGACACGTCCGGGTCGACCGAATCATTTACATCGGCAAGGAATCGAATCGGCTGGAGGAAATCGAAGCGGGCATAATTCACTCACCCGAGAGCGTCTATACGGAATATCCAGACCCCCGGCGCGACGAATGGGAATCAAAGACACTACCAGCATTGCAGAGGTTGCCAGTTTCCGCACTTATGAAACTGAGCACCAAGTCCCGTTCCATGCTATATCGGGCACGTTCCGGACGCGGTAAACCGCGTCAGAAAAACCAGAAGCTCCTTGCATCACTCCTGAGAAAGATGGGAATTTCCTAGCAGTCTGGGCACTACCGCGGAGTGATTCCATTTGCTTGCAGCAAATCATGTTAGCAAAGGATGGCCGGTCTGCTGCGACGTCACGGACACGACACTCTTTCTACCTTATCCATTCGTTACTCGTTTGTGGGTGTAATGGCGAAGCTCCAACAGAGTTGGACGGTCATCGAAGTACAGCACAGCGGGCAAGCTCTTGGAAATGGTCATCGAACTGGGTCCTCCTCATGGCCGACGAGCTTGGGAGACAGCAATTCCGCTATTGGTACAGTGCCTTTGATCGCACTCATAAACACACTCCTTTCACGTTTAACGTCGCCATGGATTTAACACCACTGTCAAAAGAGTCAGGTGCAACTGAAGTTGTGTAGATGTTGTAATCATGCGAGTTTTGAGGTGAAGTGTGCGCGGGCGCAACGACTCGAATTGGCCGAACATGGGATTCTGAACAAACGACAACTAGACTCTGCAGTCGGTTGGCCTTTGCAAAAGGGGCAGCTGGAAACACCGTCAAGTGGGAATAGACCGGGATTGGAGATCGTCGGCGAAGTGATCGACGAATTGGAGACAGTTGTGAGAGCCGACAAAACTGCGCCCAGACCGGGGGTCTCCTATGTCACAGGCACTTGCGAAAAGGCTGATTGGGCAAAGACAGCGCCGATCACTTCGCCATACGGAACCCAACCCGCCAGTAGAGTTTTCCTGTGTCGACAGGCTGTTTTCTGGTCTGGTTTGATTCGCTGATCGCCCGACATTCCTGATTTAGTTCAGAGAAGCAATTGCCCGAAGACATTTGGCAGCCGTGAATCCTAGGCGAGCATGGCGATGGACATCACAAAACGCGAGCAATTAGAGCAGACGTTGCGCAACCGCCCCGACCTGCTGGCAGGCGTTATTGCATCGGCGATGGACGCCATCATCGCGATCGATGATGAGCAACGGATCGTACTATTCAACGCAGCTGCGGAGAGAATGTTCGCCTGTCGGGCAGACGAGGCGATTGGGAGTTCCATCGACCGTTTCATTCCACAACGCTTTCGTGCCGAACACTCTCGACACGTCCGTCGCTTTGGTGAGACCGGGGTCGCAAGGCGCGATATGGGTACTCTGAGCATACTTTGGGGACTACGATCTACTGGTGGAGAATTCCCCATCGAGGCTGCGATCTCCAAGGCTGAAACGGGTGGGACAGAGTTCTTTGCAGTCTTTATTCGCGACCTCACGGAACGCCACCGGGCGGAAGAGACCATCCGGGAAAGCGAACAACGTTTCCGCCTCGTCGCGGACACCGCGCCCGTGCTGATCTGGATGTCTGGCACCGACAAGTGCTGCACCTACTTCAATAAACCTTGGCTGGACTTCACTGGGCGATCAGTTGAGGAGGAGTATGGAAGCGGCTGGACAGAAGGTGTCCACCCGGAGGATTTGCAGCGGTGTCTAGATACCTACACGCAGTCCTTTGATCGGAGAGACAAATTCAGGATGGAGTATCGACTGCGCCATCATGACGGAGAGTATCGGTGGATTCTCGACGTTGGAGTGCCGAGATTCACCGAGGATGGTTCTTTCGCAGGTTACATTGGAATATGCGTTGACGTTAGCGAGAGCAAACGGGCCGAGGAAGCCGCGCTCAGGCATACCGCGATTGTCGAATCGTCCGAGGATGCAATTATGGCCACGGACGTGGGTGGAACGGTTACGGACTGGAATAACGGTGCTGAGCGGCTTTTTGGCTACTTTTCAAGTGAAGCGATCGGCAAGGAGATTTCTTTTTTGAGTCCGGCCGATCACCTTGAGGAGCCGCCAGACATTCTGAAGAAGGTCATGCACGGCGAGGCCGTGAAGCATTATGAAACTGTACGCCGAAGGAAAGACGGCACTCGGGTTGACATATCGCTGACGGTTTCCCCGATAGTCGATGCTGCGGGAACGGTCGTTGGTGCTTCGGGAATCGCCCGTGATATCACCGGGCAGAAGATGGCTCAAAAGGCGCTACGCGCAAGTGTGGAACGGCTGCGATTGGCGCAGAACGTTGCTCGTATTGGCTCTTTCGAATGGAACATTCAGACAGGAGAGAATATTTGGACGCCGGAACTGGAAGCAATGTACGGCTTGTCCCCGGGCAGTTTCGGCAGAACACTCAAGGCGTTCGAGAATCTGGTCCATCCCGATGATCGCGCACGAGTCATGCATCTAATCGACGCGTGCCTGAAGAGCCGTCGGGCTGAGGACGGAGAATGGCGCGCGGTGTGGCCTGACGGCAGTGTCCATTGGCTAGCCGGACGCTCACAGCTTTTTACCGACGAGTTGGGTGAACCTCTGCGTTTGATCGGTGCTATTACAGATGTTACCGAACGGAAGCAGGCAGAGGAGGCACTCTTGGCTGTGAACAGAAGGATGATTGAGGCGCAGGAGCACGAACGCGCCCGAATCGGGAGAGAGCTTCACGACGACATCAACCAACGACTCGCCTTGGCAGTGATCGAGTTGGAACAGTGGGGCAAGGAACACTTCACCTTCGAAGGTAAGGTTCACGAGCGCATACGTCACGTCAAGCAGCGCCTTTCCGACTTAGGGAAAGACATTCAGGCGCTATCGCACCGCCTCCATTCTTCTAAGCTTGACTATCTGGGCCTTACGGTGGCAGCCAACAGCTTTTGTAGGGAGTTCTCCGAGCAGCAGAAAGTAGAGATTGACTTCACTCACAAAGGCATGCCCAGCGGTGTGCCCAAGGAGATTTCCCTTTGCTTGTTCCGGATATTGCAGGAAGCCCTGCAAAATGCGGTCAAGTACAGCGGCGTACGCCACTTCAGCGTGAAATTCGAAGGGACCCCGGCCGAGATTCAACTCACTGTCAGTGATCGCGGCATCGGTTTTGATCAGCACAATGCCCTTAGCGGGCGGGGCTTGGGGCTCATCAGCATGCGCGAAAGGGTGCAATTGGTGAAAGGCGACCTATCCATCACCTCGCAGCCAGACCGCGGCACCACGGTATGTGCACGCGTGCCTTTCGTGGCGGAAGACCATCGTACGAGCTTGGCTGGATGATGCGCTTTAGCCATTGTTCACTGCATGCCTTGCGCAGTCGTTGGAACTGGAAGAACGAGCGGGCCCCAGCTCCCGCTCCATCTCCAACTCAGCCCGCGAGCGAAGCGAGCGCAGCAGCTCCACCCCATCGCAACGTAACTTCACGCAACAGCTCGTCACATCTTTACAAAACATTACTACTTTGACGCTATGATGTGTCGTTTCAAAGTGCTCTATCTCCTATCCCCCCTCCCTATTGACGCCCTCTTCTCCATAGATTTACGATAGGCGAACAAAAGGCGAATTACAAATGCCCACCCTCCCGCTTCTCCCCGACTCCGACCGCCCCAAACTGATCGGCATCGCCCGCCTCGCCGCCGAAGGCGAGTCCATCAGGGAAGGCCATCAGATCGAGTACTTCACGCTGCCGGCCCGCTCGCTCCTGAACCGTGTGGTCAGCAATCGCAATCTGCCCTTCACCTGGGCCATCAATCCGTATCGCGGTTGCGAGTTCGCCTGCAAATACTGCTACGCCCGTTACACGCATGAGTTCATGGAGTTGTCCGACGAGGACTTCGAGCACAAAATCTTCGTCAAGCAGCATGCCGCCGATCTGCTTCGCCAGGAACTTAGGAAGGTCAAGCAGGCCGAGGCAATAGCCATTGGCACTGCGACCGATCCCTATCAGCCCGCCGAGCGCCGCTACGAAATCACCCGCGCCATCCTCGAAGTGTTCGCGCGCCATCGTGGATTCGACATCGGCATTGTCACCAAATCAAATCTCGTCGTCCGCGACGCGGAACTCCTCCGCGAGATCACACGCCACAACCGCCTGTTCGTGAACCTGACCATCACCACCGTAAATACCGAGCTCGCCCGCGTCCTCGAGCCGCGAGCGCCCCGTCCCGACTTGCGGCTCGACGCCGTGCGGCAGCTGAATCTCGCGGGAGTTCCCGCCGGAGTGATATGCGCCCCTGTGCTTCCCGGCATCACCGACGACCCTCGCGATCTGGAAGCTCTGGTCGAAGCTGCTGCCCAAGCCGGAGCAAAATATCTGTTCGCGAACGCGCTATTCCTCAAACCCTGTTCGGCCTCGATCTTCCTTCCTTTCCTCGAGAAAGAATTCCCTCACCTGGTCACGAGCTATCGCGAGCGCTATGAGCAGCGCGCCTTCCTGCCGCCCGCGTTCAGCAAGCGGCTATCGCAATTGATGGCGCGGTTGCGTGCCAAGCACGGAATTCAAAATGAATACGAACGCTACGCGCGCCGCGCCCATCCGCTTCCTTCCCTCGCCGACGACCAAATGCAGCTCTTCACTCCCCCCAGGTCCGCCTGAGCGACGAAGCACGCGCGGAATGTAGAATCAATCGTCCGGCGAGAACATGCTCGCCGCCTTCGGCTAACTGTGCCTGTCAAGCGCCCCATCTTCCGCTACTGCGTCCTCGCTTTCCTGTTTGCCATCACGGTCGCTTACGAGGCGCCCTACCTGCACGACATCCTCCGCGACGAAACGCGCAACGCTCCCTTCTTCACCATCCAGACCGCCACCGACCGCGTCGATACGGTTACCAACGAAGCCGCCCAGGCCGGCATCCGCAGAGGCGATGAAGTTCTTTCCATCGACGGCCGCCCCTACCGCGGTGTCGCTGACTGGGCCCATCCCTTCGCCGACACCTCCATCGGAGGCAGCATTGCTGTCGTGCTGCGCTCTGCCGATCCGGCGAATCCCGGCGAGCGCACCGTGATCCTGCCCGTGAAAGCCACCAGCATCGATCCGTGGCGCCTCGCTGGCGCGCTCGTTTTGTATTTCTTCCTCCCGACGATCTGCGTGCTGCTTGGATTCTGGGTCGCCTTCCAGCGTCCGCGCGATCCCATGGCCTGGCTGCTGCTGGCGCTCATGCTGACTTTCCCTCACATCTTCGAGAGCTACAAAGCCGAAGCCTGGCCCGCGGGTTGGCGCGAGGCCGCCATGCTCTACCACGTTACGCTCGGCTCAATGTTGCCGCCGGTGATGTTTCTCTTCGGACGCTTCTTCCCCGAACCGTTCGCGCCCCGCTCCAATTTCGACCGGATCTGGCGAACTCTGCAGTGGTTGTTAGCCGTACCCTTCACCGTCTTCGCGCTCATCGGCGCCGTGGAGTCCGTCATCGGTCTCAGCAACTACCGCGCTGCATCGGTCATCGAACGCAGAACGCATCCGCTCGACGGCGTGATGCAGATCGCCGCCTACATCCTGATCAGCACTTTCTTCGCGGCGATGGGGACGAAGTATGGCGATAGCCGTTCGCCCGACGCGCGCCGTCGCCTGCGCATCTTCTATTGGGGCGCCACCCTCGCCTGGACTCCCGGACTCATCGTGACGGTTTACGCACGGCTCCAGGGAAAATCACTCGCCGACGTCTTTCCGCAATGGGCCATCCTGGCCGCACTCGTGCCGTTGGTTCTGTTTCCGCTCACGCTCGCCTACGTGATCGTTGTCCACAAGGCTATGGACGTGGGTGTAGCCCTGCGGCAGGGGTTGCAATATGCGTTCGCGAAAAATGGCGTGCGCGTTTTGCAGATTCTTCTGGTCGTCGCGGTGTCTTTCGCGGCCGTCGAGATTCTCAGCGACCCAACGCACGGACGTCTTCTGAAAGTGGGCGTGATCCTCATCGGCATCATTCTCGTGCTGCGCATTCGCAGGTTTGCCGACCAGTTGCGGGCATGGCTTGATCGCCGCTTCTTTCGCGAAGCCTATGACGCCGAACAGGTCCTCTCTGAACTGAGCGAGCAGGTGCGCACCATGGTCGAGCCGAAATCACTGCTCGAAACAGTCGCCGTCCGCATCTCTGAAACGCTTCACGTGCCGCAGATCGCCGTGCTGCTTGGCGGACCCGGCTTGTACCGCCCCGCATACGCGATGGGATACGCCGATCTCCCCGACGTTGCCTTCCCTACCGCCGCCGGTACTACCCAGCTGCTGCGAAAACAAAAGGAGCCGGCACGCGTTTACCTCAACGACCGCGACTCCTGGCTCTATCGCGATCTCGACGTCACCGACGACGAGCGCAACAAACTCGCCCGGCTTCATTCCGAACTGCTGCTTCCGCTAGCCGTTCGCGACAAGCTGCTCGGCTTCATCTCGCTTGGTCCCAAGAAATCAGAAGAACCTTACACCGGTTCCGACGTCCGTCTGCTGAAATCAGTTGCGGCGCAGACCGGACTCGCGCTCGAGAACGCGAACCTCATGCGCGAGATTGCCGACGAGGTCGCGCACCGGGAACGCCTCAACCGCGAAGTCGAAATCGCGCGCGAAGTGCAGGAGCGTCTCTTCCCCCAAACTCTGCCTGCGATCGCCGGCCTGGACTATTCCGGTTACTGCCGTCCCGCTCTCGGGGTGGGCGGCGACTATTACGATTTTCTTGCTCTGCCGCAAGGGCACCTCGGCGTGGCCATTGGAGACGTTTCTGGAAAAGGCATTGCGGCGGCGCTCATGATGGCAAGCCTGCAAGCCTCCTTACGCGGCGAAGCAACGCGCGCTCCCGAAAACCTTGCCGCCGCGGTGGCGAACATCAATCGCCTGGTATACGAAGCGTCATCGGCCAATCGCTATGCCACCTTCTTCTACGGCCAGTACAACCCGGCAGATTACAGGTTCGACTACGTCAACGCCGGCCACAACCCTCCCATGCTTTTTCATTGCACGGATGGAAAGTGGTCAGTGGCAAGGCTTGATGTCGGAGGCACTGTCGTCGGCCTGCTTGAGAGCTATCCCTATCAGCAGGGCTCGATCACGCTTTCTTCCGGTGACATTCTGGTCGCCTACACCGACGGCGTGAGCGAAGCCATGAACGGCGCGGATGAGGAGTGGGGCGAGGAGCGCATGATGAAGACCATCGAGAGTTGCAATGCCCTTCCCGCGCCCGAGATTAGGCAGCGCGTCTTTGCAGCCGCCGACGCCTTCGTCGCCGGAGCCAAGCAGCACGACGACATGACACTCGTGGTATTGAGAGTGGTGCGTTAGGAACGTTGCAAGGTTTCCAAGTTTCAGAGTTTCAAAGTTTCCAGGCCAAGCACCGCCGCCTTGGCGGCGATCCAGTGCGCATCGCAACCGCCGCACGAGGGCGGGACGTCCTCGCGACTACCGGCAGGATGCCTGCGCTACGAAATTCGCTAACGTTTGAAACTTTGAAACTTTTATCTCCGTATAATTCTTCTCATCGACATGTCTTCCCCCTACCCACCTTCGGTTGCAACCCGCCCGACGCCGCCGCTGACGTTTCGTCAAAAATTGAACCGCTTCTGGCTGCGCGTGACCGAAGGACTGGAACTCAATCAACTCTGGTCGCAGTTCGAGAAGGAAGCTCGTGTCAGCTACCGGCTGTACTCCAAGGACTTCGCCGGAGCCGACGAACAAGTCCAGAGGCCAGTACACAAGGCCTGGCACGTCGCTCAGCAATTTTTCTGGGCTGTGCTCGAGAAACTGTCTCCCGCGCGCCGCCTGCTTCTCTTGTTGGCGCTGATTCTCCTGATCTTCAATCCCGTATTCGGTTGGCATGACCGGTCGGGCGACATGCATGTCTTCAATCTTGATTTCCGTTTGTACGGCGGCCTGCTTCTCCTGCTCGTTCTGATACTCGAAGTGGGTGATCGCGTCGTGATGAAGCGCGACCTGGAAATTGCGCGCGAGATTCAGAACTGGCTGCTGCCGAACCAGCCACCGACGATTCCTGGCATAGAGATCGCCTTCAAGACGCGACCCGCCAACACCGTGGCTGGCGACTACTACGATGTGCTCAAGCGTCCGGGCAACACACCCGACGAAGATCGCGTGCTCCTGGCAGTCGCGGACGTTGCCGGCAAGAGTATTCCCGCTGCCATGCTGATGGCAACATTCCAGGCGAGCTTGCGCACGCTCGCGGTCACGCAGGCATCGCTCAGCGATTTGATCGCGAGCGTCAACCGCTACGCCTGTACTAATAGCCAAGGCGGACTGCGTTTCACAACTGCGTTCCTCGCAGAGCTTGATCCCGTCACGCGTGCGCTCACCTACATCAACGCCGGCCACAACCAGCCGATGCTCTGTCGCAAGTCGGGCATGCTCGAGCGACTGGACGCAGGCGGCCTTCCGATTGGCATCAACGCCGATGCGCCCTACCAGTCGGGGAGCGTGGTGTTAACGCCAGGCGACTGGTTGGTGATCTTCACTGACGGAGTTGTGGAAGCGGTGAACACGCGCGACGAAGAGTACGGCGAGCCGCGCCTCCTGGCGGTTGTTGCCAACGCTGCCAACGCAAGTCCCGCCGACATGATGCAGCGCATCTTCACCGCGCTCGACGTCTTCGTCGGCAACACGCCCCAGCATGATGACGTGACCTGCCTGCTTTTGAAAGTCGACTAGCAAATCAGAGAAATGTTCCACGAGGAACACTTCGCTTTTTTCCTGTTTCATGGCTTAGCTATAAGCTAACATGGTACGCGCAAATTACGCATTTACGTGGGTATGCGAACACTCGGCGGACCGGAACAGTTTTCGGCTTGTCACAACCTTTCGCCTGCCGGCTTGGCAACTTAACGTTCCACGCGGCCCCTGAAGGGGTTTCCCTATTCCTGGCAGAGGAGCACGATTTTGCCTGTGACGCGGGAGTGCTCGATCAATTCGTGGGCCCGTTGAGCTTCACGCAGAGGAAGGCGTTCGGAAACGGCTGGATGAATTTTCTTGTCGCGCAGCAATTCGAGCAAGAGAGCAAGGTCTTCGCGAAACCATTCCGGATGACGCTTCTTCTCGGTCGTAATGGAGTACCAGCGCGCGTTCTTGCTGTCGGGAAGGATACCGAGCAATCCCATCAGGGCAAAGCTGGCGAGGCCGCGCAGTTTGCTTGGCCTTCCCTGCTGGATCACCGACGACATGCCGAACCCGATCAACTTTCCTCCCGGCTTCTTGCCACCGGAGCGCAGCGTCTTGTAAGACCGCCACCAGTTGCTGCCGCCCACGGCATCGAAGACGGCGTCCACGCCCTTACCACCGGTCATCTGCAGAATTCGCGCCACGAAGTCATCGGACCTGTAGTCAATCGGAATGGCTCCGAGCGAAGTGACCAGATCGTGCTTGCTGCGGGAAGCTGTGCCAAACATTTTCAAGCCGGCAAGTTTGCCGAGTTCGAGCGCGGCCGTGCCTACTCCGCCCGCTGCCCCGTGAATGAGCAGACTCTGGCCCGGTTGCAATTGCGCGATGCGGTGAATCATTTGCTGCGCGGTGACATAGTTCAGAACCAGGCTGACTGCTTCGGCCGGATCAACAGCGGCGGGCACGCGGGTCAGCTCGCGGGCTGGAACGCAAAGGTAGCGGGAGTATCCGCCGAACATCGTGAGCGCAGTGACGGTATCGCCGGGAACAAACTCCTTCACGCCTTCACCCACTTTGTCGACGATTCCCACTACGTCGTAGCCAGGCGAAAAGGGCAGCGCTGGCGTGTTGGGGTACATGCCGTACCGCATCAGGACATCGGCGAAGGCAACACCGGTGGCGAGGACCTTCAAACGGACTTCTTCGGGACGCGGCTCGGAAACCTCTTCCTCAATTACTTTTAGAACTTCGGGTCCGCCGTGGGCGGTGATTACAACTCGAGTGTTTTTCATGGTGGCGTTTATTGGATGTGAGGGTCGCGCTGGTGGATGCGACCGGGTGGACGCGGGTTTACGCGGTCAATTCCGGTGGCGTGAAAATGTTGAAGCATCGACAGTATCGTGAACCCTACTCAATCGCACAGGGCGCGATCGAGTGAGCAAGGTCAACGGTGGTGTTCGAGGAAACGATTGGCCAGCCCCCGATTGTTCACTTTGCGTCCGCCATCAACCTCTGGATGGCGACAAATTGTGAAGGCGGATTGGACGGTGTCTGCGGCTCCTTGAATTGTTGGTCGGAGTCCACTGAGAAAAGGTGGAAATTGTTGAAGGTGTGAACGCGTTCGTAGCGATGACCCCGATAGGCAATGTAAAGAGCCGTTGTGGCAGGAACCCACAAACGCACAGATTGGCTCTTGAATTCAACGGGAGCATAGTCAATCACCAAGTGCTCCAGATTAAAGTCGATTCGCGGGATCGGTGACGCCAAATCGGTTTCCATCCGCAACACTTCGAAACGATCACTGGCCACCCACGCGCGTCCCTTCAGCCTGGGCAGATATGTCGCTCCGCCGATACGGATCGCCTGAAAGGACTGGTCGCTGTCAGGGGGTTCCTCGAAGTGCAGCTGCCATGCCGAGATGCCCTGCACATGGGTCATGCCCTCACAGCGGAAACGAAAACTCCCGATGTGTGTCGGATGAAAAATGAGTGCGAATATCGCCGAACCAGTATCGATGACGGAAGATTCCTGATGGGCCGAACTTCCGGTCCTGTATTCCCTGATTTTGGGGAATCCGGAGGTTCCAGTTTCGATCTGCGCAACATAGCTCGCGCGCTCGATCGAGGCCTTGCGTGTTTTTCCATTCTTGTCGAAGGCTATCTCCTCAATGCTCTCATCGGCACTGAAGCGCTGCAGGCTTTCGATCAAGCCCTGGGT
Organism: uncultured Acidobacteriota bacterium; assembly: GCA_963765755.1. Classification (GTDB taxonomy): domain Bacteria; phylum Acidobacteriota; class Terriglobia; order Terriglobales; family Acidobacteriaceae; genus Gp1-AA133. The sequence continues at coordinate 201,158 of CAVXXV010000018.1, forward strand.
ACGGCGACTTGTCTCCTTCAATACCTGTTCCAGCGGACAGGCGACGTCGAGTTGGGCGGTGGGAATATCTTCGTCGATGTCCGCAGGTGCCCACGAGCGCCGGGGGATCTCTGGAACTTGTACAGGTTCTTTCGCTGAAGCCGCGTTCGCCGATGGGTTGGCTGCGGGTCTACTCTCCAGCTGCAGCAGAGCCGCTTTTATGATCGCCAGGTCGGCCGCGTCACCGGCGTATTTCAGATATTCCCGGAGTTGCTTGGCTTCGTTCTCACGGTCGCCCTTCGCTTCGTAAACTTGAGCCAGCACGAAGTGCACGCGCGGTTCGCGGTGATCCCGGTCGATCTCAACGGCGCGCACGCCGCTCTTTTCCGCCGCCGGCAGATTGTGCAGGTTCAGGTTGGCGGCAGCATTGTACTCATAGGCAACGACCGCGTAGTTGGATGCCAGTCCGAGAGCACGCTCGCTCAATTGAAGGACTTCCGACCAATCATGGGAACGGGTCGCAAAATCGGCCAGGCAAAGATAGGCTGGAGCAAAAACTGGATCTACAATTGTGGCTTGAGCGCAAGCGACTTTGGCCTCATCAGGGTGTTTTTGCGCCGAGAGCACCTGCCCCAGCGTCACCCAAGCCAAGGAGTACTTTCCATACTCGCGCACAGCTGTGTGCAGGTGTTTTTCTGCATCGGAAAGCTTTCGGCTTCTGAGAGCTGAGCAAGCTTCTTCGTACTCCTTGCTCGCCTTGCCCGGGATCTTCAGCTGTTCGGCAGCCACGGTCGGGGCAGGGCTGATGGAAGCAAGAGGGGGGAGAAGGCAGTTCCCGTCCGCCTGTAGCTTCTTCTTCGGCAAACGCGCGTCATCAGGGCCATTTCTCTGATTGACGCCATCCAAGGTCCGCGTCACCTCTCTGGGAAGTTGGCTGATATCGCCTGCGGGCGCCCCCGCTTCTATCGGAACCTGTGCCAGTGTGACAGAGATTGAGAAGGCTCCAAGGAACAGGCATGGCAACCCCTTGGCTAGGAAACTTGACGAGAAGTGAAAGCGGAACGCCCCTGAGGATCCCATCCTGGTTCCTCCGTTGGGCCGGGATGATATCGCGAAAACCTCAAACTTCCAACTCTCGACCGGGGGCTGGCCCCACTTACCCGTGGCTTTCTTGAAATTACCGGGGAAACGATTGGAGAGTGGGCCAGCCTCCTGATTGAATGGGGCATTCCGGTGTTGGGTGGGCCAGCCGCCCGCGTGCGAGAAAACACAAGGTCCCTCGACTGCGTTCGGCTGGCGCCTCACTCCGCTCGGGATGACAATGAATGAAATGATCGACAACCCACATAGGTACTACCGTGCAACAGATATGGTGTAAGAGAGACTACGGTTTTAATGGATGAAGAGTGATCCGGGGAAGATTTTTGGTCGATTGTCGATTTCGGATGGGTCCGTTCGACTAACCGGTGAAGGGGCTGGGAGGCCCGATCCAAATGCAATATCTGCTGCTGATTTACGACAAGGAAAGCGACTGGGGGAAGCTTAGCGAAGCGGACCAAGGGGCCATGATGAAGGAGTACCGGGAGTTCTCGCAAAATATCAACCAGAGCGGACACTACCGCGCAGGCAGTCAACTGCATCCCGTATCGAAGGCAACGACGGTGCGAGTGCGGGACGGCAAAAAACTTATTACCGACGGACCGTTCGCCGAGACCAAGGAACAACTGGGCGGTTACTATTTGATCGAGGCGAAGGATCTAGACGACGCAGTGGCCATTGCGGCACGCGTCCCGTCGGCTCGCATGGGGTCGATCGAGGTGCGCCCCCTGGTCGGCCGCGATCAGCCTTAACACCGGTGTGAAAGACCAGTCGGTGGTCGTTGGTCAACCCCAACCACGACAGCACCGGCGACTCATTAACGTTTTTCGCAAGGCTTCGTGACCATCGAGCAAATTTATCGCGAAGAATCCGGCCGGATCCTGGCCACCCTGATCCGCCTCCTTGGCGATTTTGATCTGGCCGAGGAGGCGATGCAGGAGGCATTTGCAGCCGCACTGGCGCAGTGGCCGGTCGAAGGCACGCCGAGCAATGCGCGCGCGTGGCTTGTGTCGGCGGGACGAAACAAGGCGGTTGACTTGCTGCGGCGCCGAGCTCTGCTGGAAGCGAAACGCGAGGAACTTGCCAGGTGGCTCGCTCTCGCCCAGCAAGTCGCGGACACGCCGGATGAAACCATGCCCAAAGATGACCGCCTGCGTCTGATCTTCACTTGCTGCCATCCTGCGCTGGCCAGGGAGGCGCAAGTTCCGCTGACCTTGCGCACGCTGTGCGGGCTGAGTACGGAGCAGATTGCGCGCGCGTTTCTGGTGCCGGTGCCGACCATGGCGCAACGTCTCGTGCGCGCCAAGCAAAAGATTCGCGATGCCGGAATTCCCTATCGTGTTCCGGAAGATGAAGAGCTGTCGTCGCGACTCGAAACCGTGCTGCTGGTGGTGTACCTCGTCTTTAACGAAGGCTACAACGCCACCGCGGGCGACGAACTGGTACGGCGGGAGCTCTGCGGAGAAGCCATCCGGCTGGCGCGGCTTCTGCATGACCTGATGCCTCGCGAAGCGGAAGCAGAGGCCCTGCTCGCACTGATGCTGCTCCATGACTCCCGTCGGGATGCGCGCATGGATCCGTCGGGCGAAGTGATTCTACTCGAACAGCAGGACCGCACCCGGTGGCACACCGAGCAGATTCAGGAGGGTTTGCAGATCGTCGAAGATGCGCTCCGGCGCGGAGCAAGAGGTCCTTATGCCTTGCAGGCCGCCATTGTGGCGCTGCACGCGCAGGCAAAAAGCGCCAGTGAGACGGATTGGCATCAGGTCACGGCTCTTTACGAACTGTTGCTGCAGGTGCAGCCGTCTCCTGTGGTGGAACTGAATCACGCAGTAGCGGTGGCGATGTCACAGGGTTCAGCGGAAGGACTGCGTTTGCTGGACGCTCTGGAAGAACGAAAGGCATTACGGGATTATTATCTTCTGCCTTCCGCACGGGCGGACCTGTTGCGCCGCATGGAACGCTGGCCGGAAGCGGAGACAGCGTATCGACAGGCGCTCGCGCTCACAAATAATGGTGTGGAGCGGCGCTTTCTTGAACGACGCTTGAGTGAGGTGCGGGGACGGCAGGAGCACGGATAAGATGGACGCCAGTCCGGCTGGCGGGCATTACAGTCCGGCGGGCGACAGCGCCGCGCCGACTTCTTAATCTTTATTTGTCTTCTCCTCTTTCGTCGGAGGCATCAGCGCGGGAAAGTAGATGCCCGCGATATGATGGGTAATGCTGCCTGGTCCACCGCCTGCGAGGTTAGTCAGCGCCACAATCGTGAGATGGTCGTCCACGTAGCGGGAGATATTGGTTGTGAATCCCTGCCAGGCCCCGGCGTGTTCGATCACGCGATGGCCTCCAATATCATTGATGAACCATCCGAAGCCGTAGTGATCGGAATTCGGTTTGCCGTCATTGAGTTTGACGGGCGTCCACATCTGGCCGAAGCTCGCTGGCTTGAGAAGTTTTTCGGTGGCGAGCGCAGCATCCCATTTCGCCAGATCGAGGATGTTGAAGTAGAGCGCCCCGTCCGCCGTGGTATTCAGCGTGGGAGACACCCACTCCTGGTTTTTGAGCTGTCCTTTCACGAGACGGTACCCGGCCGCACGATTCGGAATGATGTCAGCCTCGCTGATGATGCGTGTGCCCATGCCAAGCGGCTGAAAGATTCGATCGTGCAGGAAATCGCCGTAAAACTGTCCGGTTACGCGGTGGATCAGGATGCCAAGCGTGAGGTATCCGAGATTGCTGTACTTCCAGGCTGAGCCTGGCGGAAAAGAGAGTGGCTGTGCTTCCACCATTTTCAGCAGCTCGTCTTCCGTGTAGTCGCGGCGAAAGTCGAACTTCTCAGGATAGTCCGTGAAGCCGGCGGTATGGCTCAGCAGGTGACGGACCTTGACATTCTTCCAGGCAGAAGGCGCGTCAGGGAAGAATTTGGTGAGCGGATCATCGAGGGAGACTTTGCCTTCCTCGACCAGCATCATGATCGCTGTCGCCGTGAATTGCTTGCCCATCGACCCGGATTGGAAAATCGTCTCGGGCTTTACTGGGACCTCGAGTTCGACGTTGGCCAGACCATAGCCCTGCTGTTTGATGATTTTGCCGTCGCGGATGACCAGCAGGGCCAAGCCGGGGATGTGGCGTTTCTGCATTTCGGCTTGGACGTAGCTGTCGACGGGGTCGGGGGTTTGGGCGTGGACGACCAGGGATGCGAGCAGCAGGCTGGCGGCGATCAGCAGCCAGCAACGGTGGCGCGTCAAGGTTCGTGATCCTCCTTGGAAAAGGCTGCCGAGCTGCGCCCGGCCGGACAGGCGAGGGCGCCTGTCCCTACGTGGTTCGTTGCCGGCGGCGGCGTGACTACGGGATCATGGCCGCTGTATACATGCGATGGAACGCGTGCACGCCTTTCTCTTGCTTCACGCTGTATCGGCCGCGCTGGTAGCTGCGGGATTGCAAGTTCTTCTGCACAACCTCGCAGATCGCCGCGTCCTCCATCTGAATCTCGTCGCTGAAACGAACGGACGCTTTCGCGGCTTCGCCGCCCAGTTCTTTTTCCGGCAAGTACCATTCGAAAATTGCGCGGCTATGTCCCTCGTCGATGGGGAGTACGATATTGACCGAGACATTGTCCGGGTAACAGTTCAACATCCAGTTGGGGAATGCCCAGAAATAATCGGTGGTGAGATCGGCGTGCGCTTCCTGGTAGCGGCGCGGCGAAGCGTCACCCGCTTGCGCTCCACGGATCGAACTCCATTGCCGGACGTGATGGGCGTACGGTTCCACGGTGTAGGCGTTGAAATCGAGTTCGCGGTTCAGGCCGGGATGCACCGTCGGCAAATGGTAGCCCTCGAGATAGTTGTCGACGTAGGTTTTCCAGTTGCACTTCATGTCGTAGATACGGCGCTCGAAGAGCTTCATATTCTGAAACGGAAATCGCTGGGCCTGCTGTGCGAGTTCGCCAAGGCTCTCAGACAATGGCCGGGCGTTCAGATCCAGATTCACGAATATCAGGTTGAACCATTCTTCACAGCGCACCGGGGCGAGCGCAAAGTCTTCGGGGCGGAACCCCTCGACATCTTCGATCTCGGTGGCGTGATTGAGCGAGCCATCAAGGTTGTAGGTCCATCCGTGATAGACGCAGCGAAAAAGCTTGCGCGATCCGCAACCCTCTGCCGGCGGACCAGCGCGATGGCGGCACACATTGTAGAACGCGCGCAGTTTTCGGTCGGCGCCGCGCACCACGAGTAACGGTTCGCCAACCAGCTGCGTGGTGAAGTAGTCGCCGGGGTTGTCGACCTGGTGGCGGTGCCCGATGACCTGCCAGGTACGCCCGAAGATGAGCTCCCGTTCTTGCGCGGCGACATCGCGATCGAAATAGAGAGGAGCGGGAAGAGTCCAGGCGCGGGAAATATCGGGATCGATGAGAGCCGAATTGAGCAGGGTCATAGGGTCCGGATGCGAGCCATTGTAAGGCAGACGGAGAGTGAGGCGCTTTTCGGATTCCTGGCATGCAGACGGACATGGAAACCGGACACATAAAGAGGATGAACCTTCGCCGGACTTGCTCTCGGTTAGAGGACGCGGTCGGTTACGGTCATTACGACATAAATTGGCTGCCGAAAATTGTCATGCGCGCCGTTCCGTTACATCAAGCCTCCTGCGGAACGTTCGATGAGGTGAGGGTGGGACGCGGTAAGTTTCTGATTTTCCATGCGGCAAGGGGTACGCTCTTATGTGCGAGGTCAAAGACATGGAGGTTGGCATGGCACGTGCCACTGGACAGGATGTAGTTTGAGATCTTTTTAACAAGATGGCGAAGTACCTGGGGGAGGGTACAAGCCGGAGAGCAGCGAAGGGCAACCTTCGCTGCTTTTCTTTTTTGCGCGATTCGCTCGCCATATGAGTCGCTCAGCAAGCGCCTTCGTTCCGGATTTGGGATACAACCTATTCAACCGCCAAGGTTTGTTGCGGAAGTGACAAAATTCGTCAAGCTGCGGAGGGATAGAAACGCGCGGGTACTCGCGCGTGAAGGTTACGAAAGGACGCTCCCGCGCTCAAAACGCCTGAGTTAAGCCTTTCATGCAACGAGATTGGCGGCCGGGATCGAAGTCGGCATGCAAAGTGCTTTCAACAAGGCTGCCGGTCGAATACGACCAGACTTTAAGAGCAAACATTCGAGACGAGGGACAAAACGAAATGCGGAAACAAAAGGGTTTTTCACTGATTGAGTTGCTGATCGTAGTCGCGATCATCCTGATTATCGCTGCGATCGCTATCCCGAACCTGCTGCGCGCACGTATGGCAGCCAATGAGTCGGCTGCGGCCAGCTCGGTTCGCACCATCAACACTGCCGAAGTCAGCTACATCACGGCTTATCCGACCAGCGGTTATGCCGCGTTGGCAGCATTGGGTGGAGCGTCGCCTTGCGTGGCGGCTCCGGCATCGGCTTGCTTGATCGACAATAACCTGGCGGTACCGCCAGCCCAGGGCAAGAGCGGCTACATGTTCGCGGCTGCTCCTCAGGGCGCTGGTGCGGCTGCGTACGAAGCAGCTGGCTGGCCGGTCACGCTGAACTCCACCGGCACCAAGACCTTCTGCTCGGTGGAAGATGCGGTGGTTCGCTTCGCAGCTGGCGTCAATGCCGATCCTGGCTACGCGGGTTGCACAGCACTGCCGGGCCTGCAGAACTAGGCTGACGGAAACTGGGAAGTTTAGATACCTGGAGCAAGGGAGCGATCCCTTGCTCCTTGCATTTTGGCCTCGATTTTTGTTGGGGATAGCTCCCGGAATTCCATCCGCGGCTTCCAGGCATCGCCCCTGCCGGTTGACAGTCTTTGTGAGTGGATAGGTCGAAATTTTGTCAGGCTGGCCACTCCGTGTCGAGCCCAGCCGAGAGTGAGCAGGTAACCGACGGATAGGGCATAATTGAAAAATAAGCCGATAGCGGATTGCAAGGAGCTTACGATAGTAACGTTCTATTATGGCCTCCCAAGTGCGGTCATGATTCTAGAAATGGTCAGAGGAATGACCACTACGTCAAACGGAGATGAGGGAACAAAACGAGATGCGGAAACAAAAGGGTTTTTCACTGATTGAGTTGCTGATCGTAGTCGCGATCATCCTGATTATCGCTGCGATCGCTATCCCGAACCTGCTGCGCGCACGTATGGCAGCCAACGAGTCGGCTGCGGCCAGCTCGGTCCGCACCATCAACACTGCCGAAGTCAGCTATGTCACGGCTTACCCGACCAGCGGTTATGCCACGTTGGCAGCATTGGGTGGAGCGTCGCCTTGCGTGGCGGCTCCGGCATCGGCTTGCTTGATCGACAACAACCTGGCGGTACCGCCGGCCCAGGGCAAGAGCGGCTACATGTTCGCGGCTGCTCCTCAGGGCGCTGGTGCGGCTGCGTACGAAGCAGCTGGCTGGCCGGTCACGCTGAACTCCACCGGCACCAAGACCTTCTGCTCGGTGGAAGATGCGGTGGTTCGCTTCGCAGCTGGCGTCAATGCCGATCCTGGCTACGCGGGTTGCACAGCACTGCCGGGCCTGCAGAACTAAGCTAGTCAGCTTTCTAGCGAAGGCTGTCAATGGAGCGAGGGGAGATTCCCCTTGCTCCATTTGTCTTTTGCAGGCTTCCCGGCGGAGCGATCGCCACCCCTGAATTTTCCTGACGATTGAGTAAAGCAGCGAGGCTCTGCATCAGCCAAGCAACGTCAGAGGTGACAATAAATGGCATTCCTAACGCGGTGTGGGACGCTCTGGCTACCGCACCGTGGCTCTAACGGGCAGCGATAACCCATCTAAGCCCCATTGTTTCATTAGCCTGCTAATAGTGCGCCGGGCCAGGCGACGGATTCGGTCTTTGGAATTCCAAGTGCGAAACAACTGGTAGGGACTCCTGGCAAAGTTTGCCGGGCGGAGGCAGGGCGTGAGAAAGCAAAGAGGATTTTCGTTAATCGAATTGCTGATTGTCGTGGCGATCATTCTGATTATCGCCGCCATCGCAATTCCCAATTACTGGAAGGCGCGCATGTCGGCCAACGAGTCGGCCGCAGCGAATGGTATCCGGACCATCACATCGGCGGAGATCACTTACCAGACTGCTTATCCTTTGGCTGGATACGCGGATCTGACCGCTTTATCTGGACCGAGCCCGTGCGTGGCGTCGGCTGCATCGGCATGTTTGATAGACAACAATTTGGCCACCGCGACAGCCCCTCCGGGCAAGAGTGGATACACCTACCTGGTCAACACCGTCGTGGGCAACTTCGTAGCAGCGGCGCGCCCGGTTCAAGTCGCCGTAAGCGGAACCAAGACCTTGTGCGCGGTGAACGATTCGGTCATTCGTTTTGATCCCAATGGTGCTGTGGTCAACACAGTGAATGCTTGCCTGGCGCTACCCGGGATGCAGTAGAGGGGCGGAGGTTAAGTCTTCCTTAGCAATCGGTCCGCACAAAGGCACCGTTCTGAAGCAGGCTCCCCCGTCCCCGTTACGTCCGTAATTCGGCCCGCGTGCCCATGGGTTCTGCAAACTCTGCCCAGCTTTTATAATCAACCGCAGAGCTGACACCATGCCCGCCATCGAGATTCTCGGATTAGAGAAAACCTATAGCGTCGGCTTCTGGCGCAAGCGGCCGAAGTGTGCGCTCAAGCCGCTCACCCTCAATGTGGAGGAGGGAGAGATCTTCGGATTTCTCGGTCCCAACGGCGCGGGAAAAACGACGACGCTCAAGATGCTCATGGGCTTGGTATTTCCTACGGGCGGCTCGGCGCGGATCCTGGGCATGGACGTCAATGACCCGCAGGTCAAAGCGCAGATCGGCTTCCTGCCCGAGCAACCGTACTTCTACGACTACCTGACCGCCCACGAACTGCTCGCGTATTACGGACGGCTGTCGGGAGTTGGCGGCAAGGATCTTTCGCAGCGAGTTGAGAAGGTTCTCGAGCGCGTCGGACTGCGGGATGTCAGCGGTGTGCAGTTACGCAAATTTTCCAAGGGCATGCTGCAAAGAGTGGGGATCGCACAGGCCATCCTGCATGAGCCAAAGGTTGTGTTCTTTGACGAACCCATGTCGGGCCTTGACCCCATGGGCCGGCGCGAAGTGCGCGATCTGATGGAGCAGCTGAAGCAGGAAGGCAAGACGGTATTTTTCTCGACCCACATCCTGTCGGATGCCGAAGCGTTATGCGATCGCGTTGCCGTGATTCACCTCGGTGAACTGCGCGCGGTGGGGGCGGTCGCTGACCTGACGTCCGGGGTGCAGGGCAAGATCGAGATGGTGTGGCAAGGCGCCACGGTGCCGGCTTCCATCAAAGCGTTGGGCGGGGAGTGCCATGTCACCGGCGACACGGTGCGCGCCGTGCTTTCGGAAGAAAGCCAGGATCTCGCCGTGGACGCGTTGCGGCGCGAGCGGCTGCACCTGGTGTCATTGGTGCCCGTCCGCACCACCCTCGAACAATACTTCGTCGAGAAACTGAAGCGGTCGGAGAAAACAGCGGGGAGCATGGCATGAATCATCGGATCACCTGCATTGCTTCCAACACCTTCCGCGAAGCGGTGCGCGATCGCGTGCTCTACAACCTGATTGCGTTCGCGGTGCTGCTTTCCGGAGCCGCCATTCTGGTTGGACAGATTTCCATCGACATTGAAAAGCTCGTCGTCATCAACCTTGGCCTGACGGCGGTCTCGCTGTTCGGCGTGGTGATCGCCATCTTCATCGGCATTGGCCTGGTCTCGAAAGAGATTGAAAAGCGGACGCTCTACACGGTTTTGTCGCGCCCGGTCCGGCGCTGGGAATTCATCGTCGGAAAATTCTTTGGACTCGCGGGCACCCTGGTGGTGAATGCCTTCTTCATGGCAATTGGCGTATTTGGCGCGCTGCTTTATGTCGCGCACAAGTTTCAGAAACCTGATGGCTGGGTGCTGGTTGCGCTCTACTTCATCATTTTGCAGTTTGTGATCATCTGTTCGCTGGCATTGCTGTTCTCCAGCTTCTCTTCGCCGCTGCTGTCGGCGGTATTTGCTTTTTCGCTGTTTGTAATCGGGACATTCTCCGAGGACCTGCGCAACTTCGCCGCGATGGCCAACGGCGGGACGAAATGGCTGGCGACCGCCGTGGCCTACATCGTGCCCAATTTCTCGGCGCTGAATGTGATCAGTTCAGTGGCCCACGGTCAGCCGGTTCCCGGACAGCTCATCGTTTACAACACCGTATATGCCCTGCTGTACGCAAGCATGGCGCTGTGCGGCGCCGTGCTCATCTTCCAACGGCGCAATTTGAAATGAACTCGTCGCGAACAGTTACGATCACAGCGGCGGTGTTGCTGGTCGTCTGTCTGTCCGGATCCATCTTCATGCTGCGGCGTATCGACCACATCCGGACGAACGCTACGCTGGAAGACATTCTGTTCATCAGCTCGCCATCGGCGGTCAAGCGCCTCAGCCTTGGATACGAAGGACTGCTCGCCGACATCTACTGGACGCGGGCCGTGCAGTATTTTGGCGGCCGGCATGCCGCGGGAGCGGACCACTACCGGCTGCTCGCCCCTCTCCTTGAAATCACCACCACGCTCGATCCGCACCTCGTGGTTGCCTATCAATTCGGCGCGAACTTCCTTTCGCCCAAGCCGCCGAACGGCGCCGGCATGCCAGACCGGGCTATTAAGCTGGTCGAGCATGGAGTGCAAAACAATCCGGATGACTGGAAGCTCTACTACGAACTCGGCTTTATTTACTACATGGATGTGAAGGATTACACGAAGGCGGCCGAGGCCTTTGCCCGTGGGTCGCAGATACCGAATGCTCACCCGTTCCTGAAAGTAATGGCCGCACAAATGGCGCAGCATGCAGGCGACACGCAAATGGCCCGCGCGCTTTGGACCACCACTTTCGAGAGCACGCAAGACAAACAGATCCGTTCCAATGCCGCAGCGCATTTGCGAGCCCTGGATGTGGCCGATGATGTCAGCGCGCTGGAGGCACTGGTCTCACAGTACAGACAGCTGACAGGAAAAACTCCCGCGTCACTCGAAGAACTGGTAGCAGCGCATTACCTGAAGTTCACCCCCATCGATCCCTCCGGACACGCATACCGGCTGATGCCAGACGGCACCGTGCAAGTCGAAGTCCCTGACGACATTCCTTTCATCGAAAAAGGGGCGCCCGCCGGCTACCAGGCTCCTTCTCCCAAGGAACTGCAAAAACGCGTCCGCTGATACGTTACGCCTCGCGATTACACCCGTTTAGGATGCGATACCATTTCTGCTCATGCCCACACCCTCGGCCGGGCCAACCATTTTCAGTACAGTCCGCGAGTGGTGGACACGGGGCATTGCCCGCGAAGGATTTGGCCGCACCCTTCGCACTTTTCTGGCCGAGGTCTGGGGATTTCTGCGGGACTCGACACCGGAACAACGGCGTCGACGTTATGGTGACATTGAATACGATTGGGAGCATCGGGTAGATACGACCAGCGCCACCGTCAACTGGCGTGACCGGCTCCTCGGAGTTTTTCATTCACCGTACCAACCGAGCGAGCCGGCGCTGTTCCACGAGATGCTGACCAGTTTGAATATTTCCTACGAAGACTTCGCCTTCATCGATCTGGGATCAGGAAAAGGACGCACGCTGCTGATGGCGTCCGAGTATCCCTTCCGAAAGATTGTTGGGGTGGAACTACTGCCGGAACTGGACCGCGTTGCGCAGAAGAACTTGCAGAACTATCGATCCGAGTCGCAAAAGTGCAAGCACCTTGACGCTCGCTGCGAAGATGCTGTGCAATTTCGCTTCCCTGCCGAGCCGATCGTTCTTTATCTCTTCAATCCTCTCCCACCCGCCAGCCTGGCTCAGGTTATGAGGAACCTGGAACGCTCGCTTGAAGAAAATCCCCGTCCAGTTTTCATCATCTATCACAACCCGTTACTCGACGAAGTCGTCGTTCAGCGCACACGTTTCCGGAAAACTGGTGGAACTCACCAATACTCCATTTACCAGGCGGGTTGACCACACGCGGCTCCAGAAGCGAGCCAACCTTCGTTGGCTCTAACGATTAGCATCAGAAGAGGCCTCGCTCGCATCTCAATAGCAGTTGCGCGGAATGATGTCCACCGCGGACAAGTCTCTACGCAGCAAATGGCAGCTGTGAGTGAGCGGTTCCATCCGGACCCGTCATGGCTTACAATTAATGTTGTCCGCAGCGAGTCGTTCGAGCCCCGGGAAGATCCATCCCCTGCCCGCTGCACCTTGATGTTTGCCGGAGAGTAGACCCCCGCGTCGAATTCACCTTTGAAATCGAATCGCATATCGCAACTCATCGTCATTGGCCTATGCCTGGCCCAGGCCGGTGCGTCCACCCCCGACCTGCATAAGGTGGCGCAGGCTGTCGACGAGCACTACAACCAACTCCACAGCCTGCAGGCGGAGTTTACGGAAACCTACCGGGGCGCCGGCATGGATCGTACGGAATCCGGCACTTTGTGGCTGAAAAAACCCGGCAAGATGCGGTGGGAATATCGTTCTCCCAGGGACAAGCTGTTTCTCAGCGACGGCAAGGATGCCTGGTTCTATGTGCCCGGCGATAAGCAGGTCAGGAAGACACCGGTGCGGAAATTAGAGGACTTACGGTCGCCGCTCGGTTTCCTGCTGGGCAAGACCCGGTTGGAGAAGGAATTGCAGGGATTGGGCTTTGCTCCGGACATCGCCTCGCTGGATCAGGGAAATTACATGCTTCGTGGCGTACCCCGGGGCATGGCGGACCGTATCACCCAGATTTTGCTTGAGGTTACACCGGATAGCCGGATCCGTCGCATTCAGATTGACGATGTCGATGGGTCGACAACGGAATACCGTTTCGGGCAGTCTAAGGAGGATTTGCCTCTTGCGGACACGCTCTTCCGCTTCACACCTCCCCCTGGCGTGGAAACCATTGATGGAGAAATCGGACCCTGATGCGAGGTCCGGTCCTGAAACCGAAGGCGCGTCCTGAGGCCGCTTCGGTTTCCAGTTCCGGGCAAAATTGGCTGAAAAACCGGGTACTTTCGAGCATCCTGGGGCAAGACTTTGGAGTAGAGCTAGAGACAAACGGGATACAGTACCCAATGTTAGACTTGGGCTAGACCCCAAGCCGGCAACGATTACCAAAATGGCCGAATTTCTCGTAAAACTTGCGGACGAACGCGGTCACGTGAGCGAACAGCTCGAGCATGGCTACTCGGAAACCGAGGTGCGTGAGCGGGTCGCCCAACAAGGCTACCTCGTCTATTCCGTCAAGCCGCGCGGCATGTTCAGTCCGGGGGGAGGCATCGGCCGAGGCCGGGTGGGGCACGGCCCGTTTCTGGTTTTCAATCAGCAGTTCCTCACTTTGATTCGCGCCGGCTTGCCGATTCTGACCGGCCTCGAATTGCTGATCAAGCGCCAGAAAGATGAAACCCTGAAGGCAGTTCTTGAGAACGTGCGTGAGCGCGTCAAAGGCGGAGAATTGCTGTCGGACGCCTTTGAGGCGCAGAACATGTTTCCCAAGATGTACACGACCACGCTGATGGCGGGCGAAAAGTCCGGCAACATGGAAGAAGTGTTGGGGCGCTACATCGCGTTTCAGCGCGTGGCCATGACCTTCCGAAAGAAGCTGCTGGTTTCGCTGGTCTATCCCACGCTGCTGATCTCGGTTGTGCTGATCATGATGGTGTTCCTAGTCACTTACGTGGTGCCGGAGTTTGCCAAGCTGTTCGATAACCTGGGAGCGAAGCTGCCGACCATCACGATCATCATGTTATCGATCGGAACGGCGGCCCAGAAGTACATTGTGTTTCTGGCGGCCGGCCTCGCACTTATCATTTTCCTGTTGTGGCGCTGGAAGAATACCGATAAGGGCTCAGAGATCATTGACAGCGCATTGATGGCGTTCCCTTTGCTGGGCGAGATCCGCCTCAAATATCAGGTCGCGAACCTGTCGCGCATGCTGTCGACTTTGTTGCAGGGCGGCATCCCGCTCGTCCCCGCAATGGAGACTGCGGGGGCATCGATGACCAGCCGCAGGGTCTTGAACGGCGTGGCCGCGGCGGCGGGCCGGGTTCGTGAAGGTCAAGGGCTGGCGAAGAGTCTGGAAGAGCAGCGAATTTTCCCGGACCTTGCGGTTGAAATGATGGAAGTCGGCGAGTCGACGGGCGCGTTGCCTGCGATGTTGAATTCGGTAGCAGAGTTCTATGAAGAAGACGTGCAGACCGCGTTGGGTGCGGCCCTGGCGTTGATTGAACCAATCCTGCTGATCTTCATGGCAGTGTTCGTCGGCGGAGTGCTGATTTCGCTCTACATGCCGATCTTCACGCTGGGAGCAGGAGTGCATTAGAACGGAACTGGCCGGCGGCTGCGCAGGGGGAACCGGCGGGCGCCAGAAGGTAGATGGGCATTTTGGCAATGGCGGAAAAGAAACCAATCATTAACGGCGGAAACGGGGGTAAGGTAGCCAGCATGGTCCCGGAGAAGCCAGCCACCGAATCGGATCGCGCGCAGGATATCGCGCGCCGTTACCGATGCGAGTTTGTGGACCTCAACGACTTTCAGTTGCAGCACGAACTCTTCAAGAAGGTGCCGGTCGATCTCATGTTCCGGTACAACTTCATCCCCCTGGAAGAGACCCGTGACGGCAAACTGGCGATTGCGATCGCCGACCCCAGCCAGCTGATGATGATCGACGAGATCAGCCTGCTGCTGGGCAAGCGCATCATCACCAAGGTTTCCACTCTCAAGCAGATCTCCGACATCCTGAAGAAGACCGAGCAGTCGCAGCGCGTGCTGGAAGAAGCCAGCGAAGGTTTCGCGCTCGACGTGATCCGGGAAGACGAGCAGACCGGCGAAGAGACCATCTCCATTGACAGGCTGACACAGGCGGGCGACCACAGCCCGATCATCCGCCTCGTCGATACCACGATCTTCACCGCCCTGCAGCGGCGCGCCAGTGATATTCACATCGAGACCCGCGACGACTCGGTGGCCATCAAGTTCCGTATTGACGGCGTTCTGTCGCAGGCCATGCCGCCCATCGGGAAAGAACATCACTCGACCATCATTTCGCGTATCAAGGTCATGAGCGAGCTCGACATTTCCGAGCGCCGCGTTCCGCAGGACGGCCGTTTCCGCGTGCGCTTCAACGGGCGCGCCATCGACTTCCGCGTTTCGATCATGCCTTCGATTCACGGCGAAGACGCTGTGCTCCGCGTGCTCGACAAAGAGTCGATGAGCGAGAAGTTCCGCACGCTCACGCTGGATGTTGTGGGTTTCGACCCCGAGGACCTCCGGAAGTTTCGCCGCTACATCAAAGAACCGTACGGCATGGTACTCGTAACCGGACCGACGGGCAGCGGCAAAACCACGACGCTCTACGCCGCGGTCAACGAAATCAAGACCGACGAAGACAAGATCATCACCATCGAAGACCCGGTCGAATATCAGCTGCGCGGCATCACGCAGATCCCGGTCAACGAGAAGAAAGGTCTGACCTTCGCGCGCGGACTGCGATCGATTCTGCGTCACGATCCCGACAAGATCATGGTCGGCGAAATCCGCGATATGGAAACCGCGCAGATCGCCATCAACTCCGCCCTCACCGGCCACCTGGTTTTCACGACTGTTCACGCTAATAACGTGGTCGACGTCATTGGCCGTTTCCTGAACATGGGGGTCGAGCCTTACAACTTTGTGTCTGCTCTGAACTGCATTTTGGCCCAGCGCCTGGTGCGATTGATCTGCGAATCCTGCCGCACGGTGGTGCACTATCCGCCGGACGTGCTCGAAGCCAGCGGGCTTGATCCGCAGCAATGGTCACAGGTCGCGCTATACGAAGGCCAGGGGTGTATCGAGTGCTCGGGAACGGGGTTCCGCGGACGAACTGCGATCCACGAATTGCTGGATTTGAGCGACCGCATTCGAGAAATGATTCTCGCCAAGAAACCGACATCCGAAATCCGGCGGGCGGCTCGCGAGGAAGGCATGCGCTTCCTACGAGAGTCGGCGCTCGATAAGATCCGTCTTGGATTAACGACCCTGAAGGAGATCAACAAAGTCACCTTCATCGAGGCGATGCGGTAGGCGAGTGTTCTCCTATAATGTGGATAGGGCTCATGGGCAGATCATGCCCGAGCCCTGCCCGGCACCAACTATCGAATGAGTACAAAGTCTAAATCGAGCGCCCGGCCCCGAATTGCCTGCGAGATTTCCGCAGACCGTGTGCTGGCGGGAAAGCTTGCCGAAACGGGCGGCTTAGTCGACGAGTGCGCGGTACGGGAACTGCCGCCGGGCAGCGTCGTGCCCGATCTCACCGAAACCAACATTCTGCAGCCGGAAGTGGTTCGCAAGGCGATCAACGACGCGGTGGGCAGCGTGGCCGGACGGCTCCGCGACATCGTCGGTATCTTGCCGGATGCAGCCGTGCGCGTCGTACTGCTCGATTTCGATACGCTCCCGCCCAACCCGGTCGAAGCCGAGGGCGTGGTGCGCTTCCGCTTAAAAAAGTCTCTGCCGTTCGACGTGGACAAGGCCAAGGTTTCGTATCACGTGCAGCAGTCCCTGGGTGGGCTGCGGCTGGTCGCCGCGGTCGCCCTGTCGAGCGTGATCGAAGACTATGAGTCGGCCTTCCGCGATGCGGGCTACAGCGCGGGGGTCATTCTTCCCTCGATGCTCGCGGCGTTGGGTGCGGCGGATGCCGATTCTCCAACGCTTGTCCTCAAAGTCGACGCCCGCACGACCAGTCTCGCGATTCTCGACAAGCAGCAACTTCTGCTGTTCCGCACGCTCGAAAATACGCGCGGCGTGGCTGTCACCGGGGAACAGTTGGCCGAGGAAGTCTATCCCTCGGTTGTGTTCTTTCAGGACACGTATCACACGAACATTGAACGCATTTATGTCGCGGGTCTTCCCGAGTCTGGCGGAGCCGCACCTGCGTTGCGCGCCCAGACTGGCGCCGACGTTCGTGAACTGGTGGCTAATTCTCAGCTGGCGTCGAATGGAGGGTCTTCGATTCCCCGCTGGAGGATGGCAGGAGTGGTGGGGGCTCTGATTTCCTGACATATGCGCCTGGATATCAATCTCGCGACCCACGCTTACGAAGATGCCAGACAGTTCTGGATGCGCTGGGGAACCGGCGTCGCTGTTCTTGGGCTCGTAACACTTGGGCTGCTGATCGTTTCGACCATGGGCTGGTATGACGCCCGGGTGGATCGCAAGAAACTCAGCGATTTGCGCGCCCAGATTGCGCAGCGTGACCAGGAGCAGGCCACGGCCGAAGCCCTGCTGAACCGGCCTGAAAATCGCGTCATGCGCGAGAAGTCACAATATCTCAATGACCTCATCGTGCGAAAAGCATTCTCCTGGACCCAGGCTATCGAGACCCTGGAACGGCTGATGCCGCCGAAAATCCACTTGGTCTCCATCGCTCCCGAACTCAACGAAGAAAATCAACTGGCCATCAAGATGGTGGTAGCGGGAGATTCTTCGGACCGGGCGTTCGAGTTGGTGCGCAAAATGGAAGGTTCCAAGCATTTCCGCGACACACGCATTGAAGGCACCACAGAAATGGTGCAGACCGGCGCACAGGGCGTGCAGGTAAACATCCTGGCCGTGTACGTGCCCACGCTTGAGCAGGAGAAGGTCCGGTAATGCCTGATCTCAGAGAAACACGGCGGAAGTTGAAAATCACGATGGGCATACTCACCGGGGTCAGCGCACTGGCAGTGGGACTGCTGATCTCGCCACTGGTCGGCTCACCGGCCGCACGCCAGCAGGACCTGAATCAATTGAGGGCGCAACTCACTGCCAAAAATCGGCAGGTAGAACCGCTGCGCGGGCTCGATAAGAAAATTCCGATCGCCACCCAGCAGATCGATCAGTTTTACAGTGACCGCTTTGCGGCGCACGATTCTGAAGTGGCCGAAGCCTTCAACGATCTGGCCAAGGAAAACAACGTTAAGATCCAAAGCCAAAAGTTCAAGCAGGGGGATCCGGAGACGGTTGGTCTTCGGCGCGTGGAGATCGAAGCATCGATTCAAGGCGACTATCAACCCCTGGCAAAATTCCTGAATGGGCTGGAACGATCGAAAGTATTCTTCATTATTAACAGCATCGCCCTGGCTCAGCAGAATGGTCCAATACAGTTGCAGATGAAACTGGAAACCTACGAGAAGGTAGGCAGCTAAAAAGTGCACATCGGTTCGGAAAACAAGAACAAGGTAATCTGGGCGAGCGCTCTGGGTGGGGTCGCTCTGCTCCTGATTGCTTATGAATTGTTCAGCGGACCCTCTGCTCCGGTGACCGCCGCCCAGCCCACTACGACTGTAGCGGGCAAGGGAAAGAAGAGCGTCGGCCGCGGCGGGAAAGAGCGTGCTGTGCAAGAGCGGTTGGACCCGACCCTCGATCTGCGCTTACTTGCGCAGACCGAACAGACGAAATACTCGGGCAGCGGCCGCAATATTTTCGTGGCGCAAGTCGACATACCCGCGCCCATCGCAAAAGTCACCACCGACGAGGCCGTACCGATGGGCCCACCGGCGCCGCCCCCGCCACCGCCACCACCGCCGATTAATCTCAAATTCTTTGGCTTCGCCAACAAGCCCGGTGAGCCGAAGAAAGTCTTCCTCTCGCAGGGAGAGGATGTTTTCATTGCGGTGGAAGGCGACATCGTCGATCGACGCTACAAGGTCGTGCACATCGGGCCGGCTTCGGTTGAAATCGAAGACGTTCTCTACAACAACAAGCAGAATATTCCGCTCACGCAGGCACCCGGCTAGGGGACGACTCTCATGCGGAAACCGATCGCACGAATCAAAATCCGGAATCGCGTACAAGGCTACGTCCTGCTCACCCTCCTGTTGTGGGTTTCGTTGCTGACCATCACGGCGGTTGGGGAACTGGAACTGCTGAAGTACTACCATCAGCAGATGTTGCGGGACCAGGAAGAAGAATTGGTGCATCGCGGCGTCGAGTACGAGCGGGCGATCCGCAAGTACTACCGTAAGTTCGGCAGCTATCCGGCTACCGTCGAGATGCTGGAAGATTCAAATCATATGCGCTTTTTGCGGAAGCGCTACAAGGATCCGGTGACCGGAAAGGATTTCAAGCTTCTTCACCAGGTGGACGTCATGATGGCGTTCGGCAATTCGATTGGCGGGGGAGGAATCGCTGGTGGGCAAAATCTGGGGCAGCCCGTCGACAGCATGAACGCGCCCGCCCCAACCACGACCACCACTAATTCCGACGCCCCAACCACCGGAGATCAGCCACAACAGAATTCGAGCCAGAAGTCAGACAACACGATGCCCTTCACTACCATCACCGGCCAGTCCGCCGGCAGTCAAACGATGGGCGGTGGCGGCATCGCCGGCGTCGCCAGTGTCAGCACCGACCAGAGCATCCGCGTCTACAACAAGAAAGACCACTATAACGATTGGCTCTTCGCCTATAACCCCTCCGCAGACCGCGGCGGTCTTCCTCGAGGTCCCTACGACCCCTCGCAAGCGTTGATCAACCAACAACTGCAGGGAATGCAGAACGGGATGAACGGCCTGAACGGCGTGAACGGAGTCAACGGCGTGACTGGGACAAATCAGCCGTTCGGCCAGAACGGGGCTGGATTCGGGCAAGGAACCATGGGGCAAGGGATGCCCGTGGGCGGACGGCGATAAGTTCCTCCGTTGATCCTCTGTGGTTAGTCATTTCTCCTCATCTCAGTCGCTCCGAGGCTCGCGGGCTTATGCCCGCATCGCTTTTGTGTCGTCCCTACGGGACTCGCCTTCCGTTTTTTCTTACCCAGCGCTACGCGCTGGGCTAATGAATGCCGCCCTACGGGCTTGAGGATGGAAAACGATGCTCCGAGGGCTCCAAGGATTAGAGGTCGGCGCGCCCAAGGATCGCGCCCTTGGCAAGGCACGATCCAATCGCACGCACAAATACAAAAAGCCTCGCCCAAACGGGCGAGGCTTTCGAACTGCTGAATCTCTTAAACGTTAAAGGACGATCCGCACCCGCAGGTGCTCTTCACGTTCGGATTCTCAAACTTGAATCCGGCGCCTTCCAACGTCTCGACGTAATCTACGATGCAGCCATTCAGATACATCACCGAAGTCGCATCGACGAACACTTTCAGTCCATCAAAATTGAAAACCTTGTCCATCATGCCGGCGCTGTTTTCAAATTGCATCGAGTAGGAAAATCCCGAACATCCCCCTCCCACCACTCCGACGCGCAGGCCAGCGGGAGCCGGATTCTGCTGCGCCATGATTTCCTTCACCTTCGCAGTCGCGTTCGGGGTCAGGCTGATCGGCGCCTGCTTTACTTCGGGAGTCGGAGTTCCGGTCGTGGGTGTCGTGGTGGTTGCCATTCAATTCTCCTTGAGGCGATTTCAGCGATTATAGCATTGCTGCTCGCCGAAACCCCTGAAATCCGCAGTTTGGATGTGCCGTCTCTGGCAATCCCCTCAATGACTTAGATGCCAAGTTCCGCCAAAGGACGCATCCATCTGGGGTCCCGTAAAAAGCCCTACCTACCTTGCCCGAAAACGGCGCTATAATGCCGCTGGATGGGCCCTCCCCGAAGCTGACTGTGAGAATTTAGACTTATCTCCGGACAGTACGACCCGCGGGGGCTGGCCCGAAAATCGGTACCGAGGTGGCGTATGTCTCCTATGGGCTGGATGGCTACTGTGTGGGGCGTTCTCACCGGTCTTCTGGTAATTCTCCTGATCTATCGCAGCACCCTGACAATGCAAGAGGATGAGCAGCTGTTCCTCGACGATACCAAGTCCGCAATGGAGCAGGAACAAGCGGAGCTCATGCAGAAGGTAAACAAGATCAATCCCTTCGTGAAGATCCTGGGAGCCGCCTCGGGACTCATGTTCCTTGTTCTGGCGGGAATGTTTATCTATCAGGGGCTCAACAATACCGCTCCGTAGAAAAGCGGATCGCGTGTCGACACGAAGTGTGCCCAGATCATCCTGACGGTGTTCGTGTGTCCGGCCACGCCTTCACATCCGTCGAGACGCCAATTCCTGCCCGGCCTTTTCTTGTAACCCTTAACTTGGTGTGAAGTTATGTGTGTGATGCTTTTGGATATGCCCACCGACAGCGCAACCTTCTGAAATAGAAAAAATCGCTGCACCAACAGTGCTAGAATGGCGCAAAGCGCTACCCGACCGTGCTCTTGGAAAGAGCTCTTGCGCCGGCACTTGGATTTCATAAGTGACAGGCGTATAAGTGGGAACTACGTGCTCGACGCATATCGCGCGATTGTTCGATTAGGAGTTTTGATGGATTTAGGACACTTGGTGAGGGGGACGACCTGGACAATAAGCGAGGTTTAGTTTGTTAATTTCTTTGAGTTCGGTACGACGGTCCTCCGCTGCAGCTCTGGCTCCCTCCGCAGGAGTCAGCGCTATCGTGAATATTTCCGCGTTCTCATCAAGCGCAAGTGGACGGTTGTCGGGTTGCCTCGTCACTATTTTCGGCATCGTCGCTGTTGCCAGCTTCAAGATGACGCCGATCTATGAGGCGGTAAGCAGCATTGCCATCAACAAGACGAACACGAATCTGGTCAATTTTAAGGACTCGCAAAATGGCGGCGGATATTTCTCCGATCCCACGACACTGGATACGGAGGTTACTATCCTGCAAAGCGACCTGCTGGCGTTGCAGGTGATCAAGGCAACTGAACCTCGACAAGACTTGCGGAGTACGGCGGTGAAGCTGGCAAAGTGGTCTCACGGATGATCTCGGCGCCTGATCCGTTGCTGGCGGATTCAGCGCGCACTTCTGCCCTGCTGGGCGGATTCAAAGGCGACATGCGCGTAGCGCTGAAGCCGAACACGCGCATTGTTGAGATCCGATACGTCAGCGCTAATCTCACAGCTCGCTGCCGGCCATTGTCAACAAGTTGGCCGAAACGTATACGGAACAGAACTTCAAGACCAAGTTCGAGTACACCATGCAGGCCTCGGACTGGTTGTAGAAACAGCTGGTCGATCTGCAGATGAAGGTGGAGACATCTCAGGAGAAGCTGGTTCGCTTTCAGAAAGAGCACGAGATCCTGGGAGTCGCTGACTAGCAGAACATCATTACTGAGAAGCTCGCCGAACTGAACAAGGGACTGACTTCTGCCGAAGCGGCCGCATGGAAAAGGAATCGCTGTATCGCCTGGTGCAGTCGGGGGATCTGGAGGTGGTGACTTTTAAGGGAGGAGCGCTCGAAACGGTGGAGTGGAGACGGGACTAGCGGTCTTGCGCCGCTAATAGGAGAGCCTGCACTCGCAAGCAAGCCGAAACGCAAGATCCAAATCGCGGAGCTGAGTACTCAGTTTGGCCCGTCTTATCCAAAGGTCGCACAACTCAACAACCAGCTTAAGGAAGTGGATGCTCAAATTCAGACTGGAACTAAAGAAAGTTGCCGACGCTAGTGCGCGGTCAGTTTTATAGCTGCTCAGCAACAGGAAGCATTGCTGCGCGAGGAGTTCGACAAGCAGAAACAGGAAGCGATTAAGCTGAATGAAAGTGCTATTGAGTACACCTGCTGAAGCGTGACGTCGACGTCAACGCGCAGCTGTATGAAGGTTTGCTGGAAAAACGGAAAGAAGCCGGCGTCACTGCCGGTCTGAAGTCGAACAATATCGCGGGTGGTCGATGTCGCTCGAGACGCTCACCTATCCGACTGAGCCGAATATTCCGCGCAACCTCATGTTTGCCTTGGTACTGGGGCTTACGACCGGGATTTGTTTGGCTTTCCTGCTCGAGAACATGGACAACACGGTGCGTACGACCGAGCAGGCGCGGGTATATCCGGACTGCTCGCGCTGGGCATGATTCCCATGGGATCGAAGAATGGACTCAAGTCGCCGGCAAGAAGTTGCTGACCTGGCATCCTCGCGCGAGGCGGTGGAACTGGTCACGCTGGCGCGGCGCAGTCGCAGATGGCGGAATCCTACCGGGCTACTCCGGACCTTGCTGCTGCTTTCGAATCTGGGCACTCCGCCCGAAGATGATCACGATTACCAGCGCTCGGCCGCAGGAAGGCAAGACCACCACCAGCATCAACACCGCCATTGTGCTCGCGCAGAAGGGCGTGCGGTGCTGCTGGTGGATGCAGATCTCGGCGGCCCAGCGTGCAAGAGACTCTCGGCATGGGACCGCGCAGCGGGCTCGGCAACGTGCTCACCGGCAGCATCACGCTGAGAGCAGGCGATTACGCGTTCGCCGTATTCTTTCAAAACTGTTTCATCCTGCCCGCGGGAACCCCGCCGCCCGAATCCCGCGGAATGCTGGCGTCCTCCAACATGCGCGACTTGCTCACCGACCTGGGGAACACTACGACCACATCGTGATCGATACGCCACCCGACACTCTCGGTCACTGACGCGGTGGTTCTGTACACAGCGTGTGGATGCGATCATTCTGGTCATCCGTTCGAGCAAAACCACGAAGCAGGCCCTGCGCCGTTCGCGCGATATCCTGATGCAGGTCAACGCGCGCATCACGGGCGTGCTGCTGAACGCGGTCGATTTGTCCTCGCCGGATTACTACTACTACTACGAGTATCAAGGGAAATATCACGACAGCTACTACCGGGAGGATGGCGACTCGGAACCAGCTGCTGCGGAGGACCGCTCGGCGGGCGACTAGCGTCCGCGCGTGATACGCACTACAATCTCGCGCGACGGTGAAGCTGGTCGTTTTGTAAGTCCATGCCGATTGCCCTGGATTCTCCTGCCAAAAGACGTGCCCTGCGTTGGGCTTTGCTTTTTCTTTCCGCGATCTATCTTTTGACGATCACGGCGCGCTTTGCCAGCAGTGTGCTGGGGGCTCGTCCCGACCCCGGCGCACTGCGCGCAGCGATTCAATTGGATCCTGGCAACGCCGACTATCACAATCAACTCGGCCTCTATTACGATCTGGCGCGCGACTACAACGCCTCGATCACCGAATACCAGACAGCCACGCGCCTCAATCCACACTATGCCAAATACTGGTTGAAACTTGCGGACGCCTACCAGATGTCCGAAGACACCGATGGTCAGGCTCAGGCGGTGGAGCAGGCGATCCACTTCGCGCCAACCAGCCCCGATGTCGCCTGGCAGGCGGCGAATTTGTACCTGGTGCAAGGACGCACCGATGACGCTCTGCGCGAATTTCGTGTTGTCATGGAAGGCACTCCAAATTTAGCTGGATTAAGTTTGCAATATTGCTGGCGCGTAAAGCCTGACGCCGACGTCCTCCTGAAAGACGTAATCCCGACGACCCCGAGTGCCTACCTCTCCTTTCTGCAGTTGCTTACCGCGAAGAAAGATACCGACGCCGCATCGAAGGTCTGGAACGCGCTCATCCATCTTCACCAGCCCATCGGACTGCAGCCTGTATTCGACTACATCCGCTATCTGCTGCTCGAAAAAGATCCAGACGAGGCCAGCGTAGTGTGGCGGCAGGCCACTTCCCTGCTTGGGCTGAATGCCTACCTGCCGTAGTCGAATAACCTGATTGTGAACGGGGACTTTCATCTCGACGTCCTCAACGGGGGGTTCGACTGGCAATATCGCAAGCAGCCGAACGTCTCACTCACGCTTGACACCAGTGAGTTCCATACGGGCCATCGCTCACTGGCCATTGGCTTCGAGGGGCCGGGCGTAGATGAAGCCGGTATCTTCCAACTGGTTGCGGTCGAACCAAACACGACCTACGAATTCACCGGTTACTATAAGAATGGCGAGATCGAGGGGGCTGGTGCTCCTCACTTTGTGCTGCAGGACATTTATTCAAACAAGGTCTTCTTTCAAAGCGACGACTTGAAATTTGGATCGGCGTGGCGCGAGGTCTCGGGAAGTTTCACCAGCGACCCGGATACCCGGATGCTCGTGTTACGCGTAGCGCGCGTGCCTGCAGGCAGCCCGATTCGCGGAAAAATGTGGATTGACGATTTTCATCTGGTGGAGAAATCCGTCCCCGAGGGCCACTCCTGATGGCCTCCACGTTGGCCCCATCCGCCTCCAACATTTCCGCACCTCGTCCTCGCCAAGGGTTAGCGACTGACTCTCTCCTGCTTTCCGGTGTTTTCGGGCTCCTGTTCTTCGCTCCCTTGGCTTTCGGTGCGACCGACAACTGGTCCATTTTTGTTCTGGAACTCGGCACGATCCTGCTCTTTACGCTTTGGGTGTGGCGAAAGACAAGCAGCGAGGAATGGCACGTCCGTGACAACCCACTCTTCAAGCCGATCGCGCTTTTCGCGGGGATCGTCGTCATCCAACTGGTCTTTGGCTGGACCGTCTACCGTCACGACACCTTGTCACAGGCTCTGCTTTATCTGACCTATGGCCTGCTGATCTTCCTGACCATGCAGACCTTGCGTCGAAGCTCGCAGGCAAAAGTGCTGGCCGTAGCGATCACGATTTATGGGATCGCGGTGGCGAGCTTTGCCTTGCTGCAGGGACTCTCGCCCAACGGTAAAGTTTATTGGCTTTTCACGCCCCGCTCCGGTGGGTGGATCTATGGGCCCTACGTCAGCCATAACAACTATGCCGGGCTGATGGAAATGCTGGTCCCCATTCCTTTGGTCTTCTGTCTGACCCGCTATGCCCAGGGACACGTGCGCACGGGCATCGCGGCCGGAGCAGCTCTGATGGCCGGAACGATCTTCCTTTCAGGATCTCGCGGCGGAATGATCTCGTTTGTCGCCGAGATGGTGCTGTTTGGAATGGTGCTGATGAGGATGCAGAACGGCACGAAAGTCTCCGCCCGCATCGGCGTCTTCGCCGTTGTCACTGTCGCCCTGCTCCTGTGGATCGGCGGCATGGAACTCACGAAACGAGTTTCCACCATCGGCACCGAAGCCAAGCAAGAGCTATCCGGGGGCCTGCGTTGGACAATCGATAAAGATGGCATTCGCATGTTGGCCCACAAGCCTATTCTGGGGTGGGGACTCGGTACGTTCCCTGTGGCCTACCCGCAGTTCCGCACCTTCTACACCTCGTTTTTCATCAATGATGCGCACAATGACTACCTGCAGTTCGCGGTGGAAACCGGCGTAGCCGGTTTAGCGCTGATTGTGTGGTTTGTATTTGCTACGTATAAGGGCGCTTTCCAGAAACTGGCAGATTGGCCGAACGACATAAATGGGGCTGTGACGCTGGCTTGCCTTTTGGGCTGCACCGGGATCCTGGTGCACAGCTTAGTGGATTTCAACCTGCAGATTCCAGCCAATGCCGCGTGGTTTTACGTGCTCTGCGCAGTGGCAGCTTCGCCTTATCGCCTCGAGGCACGGCAGCGCGTGCGCCGCTCTCGCTCTGTGCAACCCCGCGACCCCGAGTTCGCGACGCCCGGGCCTGATGAACGGGTTTCATCCCGTCGAGCCAGACGCCCGAGCCGTCCTGAACTCACCTTCCGGTCTGACATCGTGCCCGCCCTCTCGCGATATAAAGAACGTTCCACCTGTCGGCTCATCGCATCGACGTTCACTGGTACTCCAACAAATTTCGCGATCCGCTCCGATTCCTCCCGGGGTTGCGCCAACACCGTGGAATGTTCAACTCGTAGCACGGAAAGGTAGGGCTTATTCGAAAGCCAGCCCTCCACTTCGCGAAGATGCTTTTGAAAAGCCGCCACCACGGACGCCGTTGGAGTGCGCGGCACGTCCCTGCCGAGACGCTCCAGCATTCGGTTCTGCGATGCCACGACTTCCTCAAGCGGACGGATCATGAACAGCACCCGATACTCGTGACTTTCGGGCAAATGTTGCAGGAGCGCAGAGATGATTTTGACGACCTTCCCCTCCCCCGCCTCAATCGCTTCCGGCTTCAGCTTCAACGACTTCGCGGGTTCCCATTCAAAATAGCCCTTGGGGTTGTTCTCGTCAGCCGAGCGCAACCCATCGGTAAGCGCAGGTAGACCGCCCGCCACCAGCATTTGCATCATTAGAGAGGTACCCCGAACGCGGAAGCCCCGACACTACTGTGATCACTGAAAGAAAAGCCTCGAAGTAGAATACGAGCCTGTCATGCTCGATGCGCCGAAGCGTAATGATAAATGACCGCGCTTGTACTCTGTCGAAATGGCCTGACGCTTTTCCCCATCTTGGTCCAATTTTGTAAAATCTCCGTCGATGTTACTTCGGTCATCTAGGTGCCTTGCATACGAACGCGATAGTTTGGTCGTCAGGTAACCCCTATGAAAATGACGAAATCGAATCTGGCAACCTTGGGCATCTGCCTGGTGATGGCCTCCCTTGCCATCGTGTCGGTCGCGCAGTCACAAAATTATTCGTCGCTGCTCAGCGCAGCGGCTTCGATGGATTCACGTTCCGCATTCGCAACCAGCATAGAGAATCAGTTGCGCCAGCGTGGCGTCGATGCGCGCGTGCAACTGGACGGAGATGCGCGGGACGTTCTGCATGTGGAATGGACCACTGTCCGCCGGGGCGATATTTTTTATTTCGTAAACTCCAGTGTCGCGGACAATGCCCAGCAGATGGGATTCAAGACGGTCGTGTTCACCGACGGCCAGCAGCGATGGGACTACGACGTGGCACGAGAATCCATGGTGTGGAGCCCGGCTCTCTAGTCCTTCCAGCGAAAACCTTTCTGATCGGCACGCCGCTTTCTACCTTGGCGTGCCGTTTGTCTTCTGGGGGCGCCCCTGTGCCTCCCTGTGTCCTCTGTGGTAAACCAGGAAACCTTAACCATAGGAAACAGTGAGGTCACAGCTTCGCATTCTCTGCAAAATGTGTTGGAAGATGAGTAAACGGATGGCCGAACCCGAAAGTACTCAGCGCCATGTTACTCGTGTTTGGCGAGGTTACCAAAGTGTTTAGCAGTCTAAAAAAATGACCGTTAAGCTTCTCCCTGCGCATGTTTTCCCGAGCCTTCGAACATCTGCGAACCAAGCTGCTCGCGGCGATGCTGGCGGTCGTCTTCCTGCTGACCGCGTCGGTGTTGACCTTCGTTCAGATACGAATGCGCGCCCACGTGGCTGAAGACCTCGCCACCGCCCTGCGCACGGAAACTTCGATCTACACCAAAGTTCAGGAAGCTCGCCGGCAACAGACTGAACAGAGTGCCGCGTTAATCGCCAACATGCCGGGCCTCAAAGCCATGATGGCGATTCATGATGCGCCTACCATTCAAGACGCGTCCGAATCGATTCTGGACAGTAGTGGCGCCGATGTCCTGGTTCTACAGGACCCGTCCGGTCACACGCTCGCCTTACATTCCAAATCGCAGAAAGTTGCCAAATCCACGGAACGGATGTTGCTGTTTCATTCTTCCGAGAAACACGACTGGTGGTTCGTCAACGGGCATCTGTATGATCTGACCTTCGCGCGCGTCACCGCCGGATCCGGCACCGAAGCCCGTTCTCTTGGCATCGTCGCGCTCGGCCGTGAAGTCACGCCGCAGGGCATCGCGAGCGCCGTCGACTTGAAGAGTGGTCCCATCATCTTTGAGCGCGATGGCCTCGTTCTGCTGGGCTCGCTCGACCCGATGTTGTGGAATGATTTCCAGAAGTGGCTTTCCAAGTCCTCCCTATCCTCGGGAGCAATTCATGAGATCGATCTCGGAGGCGAGCGTTATCTTGGCAGTTCCATCGAATTGTCCGGCGATCATCCGGTACATCTCTACTGCCTGAAGTCTTACGACCAGGCCACCAGTTTCCTGGGTTCTTTGAACCAGATGCTGCTGATGATGGGACTCTTCGCGGTTCTTACAGGTTCGCTGTTCGGCTTTGCCCTCTCGCGGCAGATCACGCGTCCACTGGAAGACCTGGTGCAGGCCAGCCGTCAAATGGAAAAAGGCGACTTCGAATTTCCCATCGTTGTGCACGGCGAGGACGAAGTTGCGGAACTGACGCGCGCCTTCGCGCAGATGCGGAAAAGCCTGCGTCTGTCCCGCGAAGGGATGCTGCGCTCCGCCCGGCTCGAAGCCGTTGGACGACTCGCCGGAGGCATCGCTCACGACTTCAACAACCTGGTGATGATTATCAAGGGTTACAGCGACCTGGTTCTCGAATCGGCAAACGATGAAACCCGCCCGCACATCGAGGAAATCAAGCGCGCCGGAGATCGCGCCAGCGGCCTCACCCGGCAGTTGCTGGCGTTCAGCCGCAAGCAGGTGCTCGAGCCTCAAGTGCTGGACATCAATCACACTGTGCGGGGCATGTTGAAGATGCTCCGCTTGCTTTTGGGAGAAGACATCGAACTGCTCACCAGCCTCTCCGAGCAAATCGGCCGCGTGAAAGCCGATCCGGGCCAACTTGAGCAGGTCATCATGAACCTGGCCGTGAATGCTCGGGACGCGCTTCCCGGACGCGGCAAGGTGATTATCGAAACTCAGTTCTGTAGTCTGGACGAGTCCTACGCGGCCACTCACAACGAGGTTGCGCCCGGTGACTACGTGCTATTGGCTGTCACCGACACCGGCTGCGGGATGAACAGCGAGACTGCCGCCCAGATTTTTGAGCCGTTCTTCACTACCAAGGAACCCGGCAAGGGCACCGGCCTGGGCCTCTCGACGGTTTACGGAATCGTCAAACAAAGCCGGGGACACATTACTGTTTACAGCGAAGTCGGTGTGGGAACTACCTTCAAAATTTATCTCCCGGCTGTCGACAGGCCTGCGATGGCCGTACCGAGCCAACCGGCCGACGCCGTTCCCGCCGGGCACGGCACGGTCCTGCTCGCGGAAGACGAAGCTCCTTTGCGTGTCCTGGCCGCTGAGACTCTAAAGCGGCTTGGGTATAACGTCCTGGCGGCAGGAAATGGATTGGAAGCTCTGGTAGCTGCCGATCAGCATGCGGGCGTGATCGACGTCGTCGTCACCGACATCGTGATGCCTCGTATGGGTGGTCCTGAACTAGTCGAGAAATTGCGGAAGAAGCGTTCCGGCTTCCACGTGATCTTCATGTCGGGGTATACGGAAGCCGCCGTCCTTGAGAACGCCAACATCGGCAAGGACGCAATCCTGCTCAACAAGCCCTTTTCTACGGAGACGCTGGTGCGGAAGATGCGCGAAGTGCAGGATTCGGAAAGTCAAGTCGTTCCGACCCACGCAAAGATTCAGTCAGATATCTGATTCCGGGTGGCGAGCATTTAGAGAAGTTGCCAATGGAGTTGCAAGCCTGCTCGCCGGGGGCTCGCCTAGTTCATCTTTTTCGGACTAACTGGCTCGTGGTCGTGCAGGAGCGACCACGCCGCGATCCCGCCCACTACTCCAATGCCTATACCGATCGCCGTCGGCGAATCCAGGATCCCACCTGTCGCGCCGGGCACGGCGCCGCCTGCCCCACGATCACGCTTTTTTCCCCTTTTCGGAGGTCTCGTCGCGCGTCGTTTCCTGGCCTTCCGCCAAGGTGCTCGTGCCGCTTGCGTCGATCAATTTCACATCGCCTTTGCGGGCAATAATCCTGACCGCACCGTAGGTCTCGCGGACTTCAAATTCCGTCCACGCAGCGCCGGCAGGTGCGACCTTCAGGCCGCCAATAAGCGCCGTCATGCTCTTGGAAGTCGCCACGTTCAGGCTTCCGTGTTCAAGCTTTACCGCGCTGCCCTGGTATGGGACCAGAGAGTCGGAAAGAACCGGCACGCTCGTGCCGCTGGACTTGATGTTTGCGACGGAATCGGATTTGGTCTGCATGAGGTCGCGGGCAAAAATCGCTGACGATTTCGGGATGGAGCCCCCGTTAATCCACGCCGTGCCGTTGGTGTACAGCATCGTGGTCGCGGAATCCGCAGCCCATGCCGGCGATGCCATCACCATGATCAGCAGCCAAGGACCCCGCGAAACGTCAAGGTTCGCATCGCTTCTCCAACAGCCAGCTCAGGAATTTGAGCGCTCTGTTTGCCCGTAACTTGTTGAGAGTCAATGAGCCTGATGCCCATGAAGGTCCGTGCACCAGCTCTATCACTTCTCCCACCGATCTACCAATTGCCACCAGAACATTCGCAGCCACTCATCGACGTTGGTCTTCGCCCATTGCCGCTGCCGCCACCACTGCGCCCCAAACTGAGTGGCGTCATAAGCCGCGGCCACACTGAATGTCCACTGCGGATCTTCTTTCCGAAAGATGCTCAGAGCCCGCCGAGTGTGGAAATCGGAAGTGACCAGCAGGACCGACTTCAGTCCGATCTTGCGAAGACATTCCGCTGCATCCGATGACTCCGTCTTGGTCGACAGTCCATGAATCGGACAGATCACAATGGCCGACGCTTGCGGCTGCGCGGCGGCCCATGTTTGGGCGATTTGGAGATAGGTGGAGCCGTACACCTTCGTCTCGGCGGGAACGTCAAGAACAATACGTGGCGCATATCCCTGGTTCAGCAATTCCAACGCGCGTGCCGGCCGCTGGTCGGTCTCGCCGGCGAGCACCAGGATTGCGGCAGATTGTTCCGGTTGATCGACAACCAGAAATTTGGCGGAGTTCGCTGCCAGCCAAAAGAAAGAAAACGCCAACACCACCAACCGCAGCCTGCGCGAAAATTTCAAGAGATTTGTCTCTCCGTCCAAAACTGGCCGGCAACCACCCAGCATGCTGTTGCCTGATTCGAATGTTGTTTCCCAAACAGGAGAGTGCAATGCAAGGGTCCATGTGAGGAGCCAAAAGCCTCACTCGATGGCTGATTCCCGCATGCTAGAATCTGGAAGAATCCTCGCAAAATCATGACGATGCGCACTGTATCTTCTCTTCCGGCCGAACTCAAGACCAAGATCGAAAGCCGTCAGGCCCGAATTGCCATAATTGGCCTCGGCTATGTCGGTCTGCCGCTGGCCCTGCTGTACACCGAGCAAAAACTGCGCGTCACTGGCTTCGACATCGACCAGCACAAAGTGGATACTCTCAATGCGGGCGGCTCTTATATCTTCCGCATCACGCCCCAGGAAATAGCCGCGGCCAGATCGGGCGGCATGAACGCTACCTCCGACTATTCGCGCCTGACGGAAATGGACGCAATCATCATCTGCGTCCCGACTCCGTTGAACGAGTACCACGAGCCCGATCTCAGCTACATTACCAACACTGGACACTCCATTGCCCCGCACCTGCGCGCCGGCCAGTTGGTCATTCTCGAAAGCACTACCTACCCGGGCACAACGGAAGAAGTGCTTGTGCCGATTCTCGAAAAAGAGAATAAGGCCGGCCTCAAGGCCGCGCGCAACGGCCAGATCTCCGACAACGATTTCTACGTTGCCTTCTCTCCCGAGCGCGAGGATCCCGGCAACACCAGCGTGGCGCGCCGCGACATCCCCAAAGTCGTCGGGGGTCTCGACCAGCAAGCGGCAGACTTGGCTGCTGCCATGTACGGCACAATTTTCAAGCGCGTGGTGCGCGTCTCTTCCCCGGCTGCGGCGGAGATGACCAAGCTTCTCGAAAATATTTACCGCTGCGTGAATATCGCCCTGGTCAACGAACTCAAGCTGCTAAGCCTGCGAATGGGCCTCGACATCTGGGAAGTCATCGAGGCCGCGTCCACCAAGCCTTTCGGCTTCCAGCCGTTTTATCCGGGCCCCGGTCTGGGCGGACACTGCATCCCCGTCGACCCCTTCTACCTCTCATGGAAAGCGAAGGAGTGGGATTTCCGCACCCGCTTCATCGAGCTTGCCGGAGAGATCAACACAGGCATGCCGTACCATGTGATCACCTCGGTAATCAGCGCCCTCAATCGCCACAAGAAATCTCTGAATGGCGCGCGCGTCCTCGTCCTGGGTGTGGCTTACAAACGCGACATCGACGACCTGCGCGAATCGCCTTCCCTCACCATCATCGAACTGCTGCAGAAGGAAGGCGCTCAGGTCAGCTACAATGACCCCTACTTCCCCACCATTGGCAAGGGTCGGCGCTACGACCTGCAAATGACACGCTCCTCACTCGACAACCTGGGACAATACGATTGCGTCCTCATCGTTACCGATCATTCCGACTACGATTACGCCAAGATCGTCCAGGAGGCGCAACTGGTCGTGGACTCGCGCAACGCCACCAAGGGCATCAAGAGCGACAAGATTGTTCATTGCTAGCGTTCTAGCAATGCGATGTACGAATTTTTGCCAAAAGGCTATGTTCGGCAAGAAATCCTTCCCAGAAGCTGTAAAGTTTTGCCCCTTTCGATGGCCGCCAGGGCTATAAAACGTATTTGCTACCTAAACGGCTACGGCGTAAGCAGTTAGCACAATTCGCTGTCGGAAGATTGGCCTTCAGGTTGCAGCAAAGGTCCCCCGGAGTTGTAAACTAAGCGGGTCCCGGTCCGTCTCCAGGTTCGCCATCCCCATCGGATCGGATGGCTGTTTAGCAACAGAAATTTCAGGAAAGGGCAGCTCGAACGGGTTGCCGGACATCTAGGACCCTTATGGCTTCGGACCCTTTGAAGACTCCGTTTGCTCTGCTTCCAGATCGCAGGCCTCCATGGAAAGAGTTCCTTTTCAGCATGGTGACCCAGGGAGCCGCGTGCGTCCTGATCCTTTGGATGTTTAGTCTTCGGCCTCAAATTCTAGGGGCTCCGCAGCACGACTATCGCGAGATGGGCTTAGTCACGACGCCACCGCCCGTCAATCACCAGCCTGCCCCGATTCGTGAGTTCAAAGTGCCCGAACCTGTGGCGCAACTCAACACACCTATCCCGGAAAATTTGCGTTTGCCCACGCCCACTCCCAAACCCAAAATCAACGTCGAAGAGACACAGGCGCCGACCGTACAAATTGCTACCGCCGCGAAACCAAATCTGCCTACAACCGCCCCTGCGATCCCCAAGCGCCTCGTGCAGACGAACGTGTTCTCCACCGGTAGCTCGGCCACGCCGACGATGGCGGCGGCTCCTCAAAAGGTACAGACCGGTGGATTCGGCGATCCCAATGGCGTGCCTGCGCACGCGAGTAGCAACGGCAAGCCCGCCAATATTGCGCAACTGGGTTCCTTTGACCTGCCGGCTGGTCCCGGATATGGAAATGGCACCGGGGGCGCGAAAGGCGCGCGCGGTGTGATTGCCAGCACCGGCTTTGGAAACGGGGTTGCTACCGGAGATGGCAGTGGGCGGGTCAACACCTCACGGGGCAACGGTGTTGTCCGGCAAGCAGGTTTCGGGGATGCCGATGCCGCCGCCGTACAGACGGTCCGGCCTAAAGTCGCTGAAGCTTCGCCGCGGGTAGTCCCTGCTGAAATTCTTTCCAAGCCCACTCCTGCCTACACTGACGATGCTCGTCACGCCAAGGTGGAGGGCGAGGTTCTCCTTGAGGTTGTCCTGCAAGCCTCAGGAAAGGTTCGGGTGTTGCGTGTGGTGCGTGGATTGGGTCACGGACTGGATGAGTCTGCCGTTCGCGCCGCCGAGCAAATAAACTTCAAGCCGGCGTTGCGCGATGGCCAACCTTCAGACTCCACCGCCGTGTTACATATTATTTTCCAGTTGGCCTGAAGCTTTACTCTATGAAGGGGTCGAATGCGTAGTCTGAAAACGGTCTGGTTCCCTCTTTTCGCAGTGTTCTGTTTGGTCTCCGGGCTGGCAGCTCAAAACGCAACCTCCCAGGGATCCGACCCCGACACCACGACGCCGGCAACAATCACCCAATTACCTGCGGCCACCAGCCCCTCGGCGCCTGCCTCCTTCGATCAAGTCATCGACCGTATCGTCGAGCGCGAACACTTCTTCGTCGCCCAGATGAAGCATATGCATCCTCTGGTCGAGACCTACATCCAGAACATGAAGGCCGACAAGGAAATGGGCACAATCCCGGTGTCGGACCACTATTTCCTGGGCCGTCTCGACATGAGCAACGGCACTGATGACCGCACCTTCATCGGGCGTCCTGGATTCGGACGCCGAATGTTGAACACCTTGACCAGTGTCTACTCGATGCACTTTCTGCCTCTGGGCTTCGCCCAGATGGTGATGCTCGACGACGATTTTCAAAAGAAGTTCTACACGCTCACGTTCGTGCGCCGCGAATTTCTGGGTGAGACCCGCTGCCTCGTCATCGACGTGCAACCCAAAGAGACCGCCGGCAAGGGCCGCTTCCTGGGCCGAATCTGGGTCGAAGATCAAGAATTCAACATCGTTCGCTTTAACGGCACTTATTCCCCGCACGCCAGCACCGCGCTCTACCTGCACTTCGACAGCTGGCGACTGAATATGCGGCCGGGCGTGTGGCTTCCCGCTTACGTATACAGCGAGGAATCGGACCTGAAGTACCGCATGTCGCAGAACCTGCACTTCAAGGCGCAGACTCGTCTGTGGGGCTACGACCTGAAGAATTTGGGACGCACCGACGAATTCACATCCATCCAAATCGACCCGCAAACCGTCCGCGATCAGAGTGAGGCCGGGCAGGATGCGACCCCGGTGGAAGCCGAGCGCATGTGGCAGCACCAGGCGGAAGACAACGCCGTGGAACGCCTCCAGAAGATTGGCTTGCTGGCGCCTAGTGGCGACGTCGACAAGGTTCTCACCACGGTCGTCAACAACCTCGTCGTCACTAATAATCTTGATATCCAACCGGAAATTCGCGCCCGTGTTTTACTGACTGCGCCCCTCGAGTCCTTCACGATCGGGCACACCATCGTCGTCAGTCGCGGCCTGCTCGATGTCCTTCCGGATGAAGCTTCGCTGGCGATGGTCCTGGCTCGCGAACTGAGCCACATTGCCCTGGGTCACCAGCTGGACACGAAGTTTGCCTTCAACGACCGCATGTTTTTTGCGGATGAAGATACGTTTTCAACGATGAACTTCCAGCGCAGCCGGTCGGATGAAGAGGAAGCCGACAAGAAGGCTCTCGAACTACTGGGCAATTCCCCTTACAAGGACAAGTTGGGAAACGCCGGCCTTTTCCTGCGCGCGCTGCAGGACCGCGCACCGGACTTGCGCAACCTGATTCGCGCCCGGCTGGGCGATGGGCTGGTGAGCGGAAAGACGCTGCGGATGTCGGCGTTGCTGAGCACCGCGCCGCAACTCGACGAGCGCAAGAAGGACCAGATCGCCGCGCTGCCGCTGGGCGGCCGCATCAAGGTGGACCCTTGGAGCAACCAGGCTAGCTTGGCGAAAACCAAGCCGGTCGCGCTGCTGTCCGCGCGCGAAAAAATGCCTTTCGAAGTGACCCCGGTCTTTCCGTACCTGACTCGGGTTCCCAACTCGGGCGCCGAAAAGGTAGCGTCCACCGCTCCAGCGCCAGCAAAATAGGGCAGACGCACTCTGGACTCGATTGGCCTGGGGACCCCGCCTTGGGAACAAAGCGGGTGAGCGCAATCCTACAGGGTCAGGATCACGCTAAACGGAATCGTTGCTACTACTGAATCGCGCTGCCAACTTGCGAGAACACGGTGTTCGCGTTGGATCCGATCAAGCGAATCGTTCCCACCACGATTACCAGAATCACGGCCAACATCACCGCGTATTCGGCAATGTCCTGTCCGGATTCTTCCGACCATAACTGCTTCAAGAACTTAGTCACAGGCTCCTCCCCCTCACTCATGCAGCCGGCTTTTCGACCGTCGAAACCGCTCAGCCAAAAGCGCAAACCTTTGCCTAAACGTAGCTTGCCATAATGCTAGTTTTTCGCGCTAGTGGAACCAATGGCACCGAAGTGGCTGAATATGGCACTTTCGTGCCATATGGCCCGATGGTCCTTATTTTTCTTACACTTGCGCGACATCATGGGATGCCCTTGATGGGCAGCCCTTGATTTACCGCGAAAAGCGCTAATTCCAGGCGTGTCGAGACTCCAAGCTTGTCGAAGATGTTGCTCAAGTGGTGCTTCACGGTGTCTTCGCTGATCTTGAAGTATTCCGCGATCTCTTTGTTGGAATATCCTGCCACCACAGCAGAGACAATCTCCAGCTCTCTGGGTGTCAGGCCGAATTTCTTCTGGCGGGATTCCTCGTGCGAGGCCTGCATCTGTGTCCGGAGATACTGCACCAGGTTCGACACCGCCTCACGGCCCACCCAATATTCTCCGGCCATCACGGTGTGAATGCTCTTGAGCAGGAGTTGCGTCGCGGAGTCTTTTAGAACGACTCCACGCGCTCCCAGTTGCAGGGCTTCGACGATCTGGTGCTTCTCGGCTGCGGCGGTCAGCAGAATGACCTTCACGCCATTGGCGCCACCGGTGCTTAGGTCGCGCAAAGCTTCCAGTCCGGGCTGCCGGGGCATGGCTAGATCCAGCAGCATGACGTCGGGCTTCAGCTGCCGTGCCAGCTTCACCGCGTCATTGCCGTCGGAAGCTTCTCCGATGACCTTCAGGCCGGGCTCGGCTTCCAGCAAGCGCCGCAATCCGTCGCGGAAAATCGGGTGATCGTCAGCGATTACGATGCGAATGGTTTGCGATCTCTTATTGTCCATATTCAGCTTCTCGATTTTTGGGCACCCGAAC
Organism: uncultured Acidobacteriota bacterium; assembly: GCA_963765755.1. Lineage (GTDB taxonomy): Bacteria > Acidobacteriota > Terriglobia > Terriglobales > Acidobacteriaceae > Gp1-AA133. Next base: position 238,576 of record CAVXXV010000018.1, read on the forward strand.
CTCCAGCCGCGCCCCTGGGCCGGGATTCGATTCTATCGTGAGTTCCCCTTCAATTAAACGCACGCGCTCCATGATGACGGTCGGGCCCTTACCACCTTGCGAATCCGCGGCGGACCACGTCCCCGAAAATGGGAAACCGCGGCCGTTGTCCTCGAGTGTCAATATCCAGTGCGTGGCGCTTTCTGAAAAACGGACCAAGCAATCCTTGGCGCCCGAGTGCTTGCGAACATTGACCAGGCCTTCCTGAACGATTCGCGCCAGTTCCCGACAAACTCTCGGCGGCATGTTCACGTGTTCCACCCCTGAAACAAAACGCGCGCCAATTCCGGTTTCCCGTTGAAATCGCTCGACCGTATCCAGAAGAAACCGTATGAAATTCGACGAATCTACTTCCAGCGATTTCATCTGCTGCATCAGCTCTCGCAGCTTCAGCACTTCTTCGCGCAACAACCCCTGGATGCGTCCCAACTCTGCTGTGATGGGGCTGGACTGGGCGGCCGACTGCCGGCGCACCACGTCCACTTGCATTTCCATGGCAATGAGGGACTGCACGGCCCCGTCATGAAGTTCGCGGGCGACGCGCGCTCGCTCCACCGCCCCGGCGCGCTGGCGCAGGCGCCGCAACAGGTAGACGTTATACACGGCCGGCCCTACCTGGCGCACTAGCTCCTGCAGGAATCGCAGCTCTTCTTCGCGATCGCCTCCCAGAACCGGATCCAGCAGGAAAATCCTTCCCCACCATTCCTGTCCGAACAGAAATGACACGGCCATCAGAGAGTCGAACGAATAGACCTTGGTAAGCGACGTCAATGCCTTGCCGGAAGGCGTGCGCAGTCGGGTGCCCTCCCGATCCAGCGACACCGTTTGGGTGCCATCGCGCTTGTGAGTCACCAGCGATGCATCCTCGTCGGACTCGAACAGATACATTTCACGATCGGTAGGCAGCGAGTCCAGCCAGCGTAGCTGGGCAGGCCCTGAGTCTACAGCCTGAAGATCGCCCACGAAGACGCGATACTTATTCGTTTCCTGGGACGCAATCAGCGCTCGCCGCGCGCCATACATGGCAAGCAGCTCTGCCAGAATCTCCTGCAGCGTGACAGTAAGTCCCGCCTCCACCCGCGCCCGTCCCAGCACTCGCGTGATGATGGCGCGTTCCGCGCGCAAGCGCTTCTGCTGCTCGGCCAGGTAGCCCAGCAACAAGCCCATCACCAGCAAATACGCCGAAAGCATAAACAAGTGCTTGGGCTCGAACTGCCAAGTGCGAACTCCCAGCGGCAGCAGGCCATGTCTGGTGAACGCGCCATCGATCCAGGCGAGCCCCCCATGATTGATGGCCAGACTTTCGGCCCACAAGAGCAGCACCGTCGCCATGGCTGTGCCGAACGTTTCCCACAGTCCCCACCGGTACGCAGCGGCCGCCAGGACGAATACAAAAAACAGCAGGAACGGTCCGCCCTGGCTGGTGGCAAACAGCACCATCAGCGTTGGCCACAAAATGTCCCCGGTATGGACTAACAGGCGGAAAGCGGAGGTGGATTCCTTGCGGAATCGCAACAGCAGCATGACCACGACACCGTGCACGATGTAGACGCCCAGAATCCAATACGCCCAGGGCGAGTATCCCAATTCCCCAGGGTCCATCCACAGCGCAACCAGCGCAGAGATGGCGAGAAACACTCGCGCTGACGCCAGCCAGCGCTCGATCCGCCGTATTTCCCCGGGGACAATGGGGCCTCGCAAGCGCGAAAAAAGACGATATGAGTTGGGACGGAACGGTGAACTGATCACACTTCCCCAAGGGTCTCGTGGAATGACACGGATATTATTGATTCAACAGCCCGATAGCAAGTCAAAGTTGTGGATCTCGGCTGGCGGAAGCATACCCGCTCAGCCGGCCGAATGTATTACCTAAGTAACCTTCGAAACATTTGTGTGCCGTCTAGAATGGCGGCAAAGGATGAGTTGTGTCTGAGCGCTCCAAACTATGGATTTTGGCGGCAGCCGGCCTTGTGTTTGCGCAGGGTTGCGCCTCGCTGCTCATCGCCCCCGGCTTTGCGCTCAACGTTTTCAGCGACGTCACCCAATGCGTGCTTTTGCTCTCCGGAACAGCCGCTCTTCTGCCCAACATCAGGAAGAATCACGGCCGCGCTCGCCTGTTCTGGAGCCTGATGACGCTCGGCATTTTCTTCTGGCTCACCTATCAGCTGCTCTGGACCTACATCGAGGTCGTGCTGCGGCAGGAAGTTCCGCAGCCCTTCGTAGGCGACATCGTGATCTTCCTGCATATCGTGCCCATGATGGCCGCCCTCGCTTTGCAACCGCAGGCGCAACAGAACGAACATGAGGCCCGGCTCGGCCATCTTGATTTCGTGCTCCTGCTGACCTGGTGGGTCTATCTCTATCTCTTCGCGGTGATTCCGTGGCAGTACGCGCAAAGGGATGAATTTGCCTACGGGCGCAGTCTCAATGCGTTGTACCTGACCGAGAAACTAGTCTTCCTCGTTGCCCTTGTGATCATCGGGATGCGCAGTCAAAAGGGATGGCGGACCATATACGCGCACTGGTTTGGTGCGAGTCTGCTTTATGCTCTCAGCTCTTACGTCGCGAATTGGGCGATCCTGCGCGACGTCTATTTCACCGGCAGCCTGTATGATCTGCCGCTGGCCGCGTCCATGGGGTGGATCAGCGTAGTCGGCGTAATTGGCCAAGACCTGCACCCTCAGGAAGAAAAGATACAAGCTAGTGGACGGCACGGCGTCTGGGTGGCGCGCCTGGGCATGATGGTGATCCTGTCGCTCCCGGTTCTCGCTGCCTGGTCGGTTTTCAATTCGAGTGCGCCGGGCCGCGTCCGGAATTTCCGCCTCGTGCTCACGCTCGTCACCATGATGATCATGGGCGGCATCGTTTTCCTGCGGCAACATCTGCTCGATCGCGAACTGATCCGACTGCTGCGCAGTTCAGAAGAGTCGTTCAACGACCTGAAGCGTCTGCAGAACCAGCTGATCCAATCGGAAAAACTGGCTTCGCTCGGGCAACTGGTCGGCGGTGCGGCCCATGAACTCAATAACCCCCTCACCGCCATGCTGGGCTACTCGGAACTGCTGGCCTCCTCCGGCCTGACTGAGGAACAGCGCACGCTCGCCTCCAAGATTGCGCAGCAGGTTCGGCGCACCCGCGTCCTGATCGCAAGCCTGTTGAACTTTGCGAGACAGGTGCCCGGCGAAAAAATCCTTGTGGATATCAATTCGGTGGTGCAGACCGCCCTCAAGCACAACCAGCCTCAATTCAGTGCCCGGCGCGTTGAAGTGCATCTCAGCCTGGCCAATGATTTGAAGCAAGTCTCCGGCGATCCTAACCAGTTGCTGCAGGTCTTCCTGCACATCGCGAGCAACGCGCAGCAAGCGCTGGAAGAAGTGGGCGGCGGAATATTTTCCGTGAAGACCCGTCAAAACGACAACACGGTGGTCCTGGAACTCTCAGACAACGGGCCGGGGGCACGCGATCCAGAACGCGTGTTCGATCCGTTTTATACGACGCGCTCGGTAGGCAAGGGGGCAGGACTGGGACTCAGCGCGTGTTACGGAATTATCCAGGACCACCATGGGCGTATCCTGTGCACGAATCGGGTGGAAGGCGGCATGACCATCCACATCGAGCTGCCAGTCGCGGGAACGCCTCCCCTGGAGGCTTCAGCAGAAGTGGCTGCCAAGCTTCCGGGCCTGCCCGAAGGAACTCCGGCGGTCCCACCTCTGGTCAATTAGCCGAACTGCACGATGCCTGCCTCGGCCGCGGAAATCTCCACGGTGCGCTTCAGCTGCCCACACGCTGCATAAATATCGCGGCCGCGCGGACGCCGAATAAACGCCGGCACTCCGGCCGCGACCAGTACCCGCTGAAAACTCAACATCCGATCGTGCGTCGGCATGCCGAACGCAATGCCCGGGCCCGGATTCAGGGCAATCAAGTTGACCTTCGCGCGAATGCCACGAATCAGCTCTACCACTTCACGCGCGTTCTCGGTTGAGTCATTCACGTCGGCGAGCAGCACGTACTCAAAGGTCAGCCGCTCGCGAGTACGCAGGGGGAAAGCTCGCGCCGCTTCCAGCAGCCTTGCCAGATTCCATTTCTTGTTGATGGGCATGAGCCGCGTGCGCAGTTCGTCATTGGAAGCGTTCAGCGAGATAGCCAGCTTGGGCCGCACGGCCTCGTCGCCGAAGTCGTGAATGCGCGGCACGATTCCCGCCGTCGAAAGGGTCATGCGGGATTCCGGGATGCCCACGCCCTCGACCAGCAATCGAACGGCCTTCATGCAGTTGTCGTAGTTGAGAAAGGGCTCGCCCATCCCCATGAAGACGAGGTTAACCCGGTCGTCTGGCGGAGAGACCTGCTGATCGCGCAACAAGGCGCACACCTGGCCGACAATTTCGCCAGCGCTCAAGTTGCGCTTCACGCCAAGCAACGCCGTCAGACAAAACTGGCAATCCACCGCGCACCCGATCTGGCTTGAGACACATATGGTCGCGCGATCCCAGCGGCGAGCCGGCTCATCCCCGGCTTCGGTACCATCGCCTGCTTCCCCGCCATCGCCTTCAGGCATCCATACAGTCTCGACTGTCTGGTCATCAGCGCAGGCGATAAGGTAGCGGACCGTCCCATCAACCGATTGAAACTTGCTTTGAATCTGTGGCGCTCCGATAACCAGATCGCGCGCGTTTAACTCGCGCCGCAGGCTCGCGGGCAGCGTGGAGATCTGCTCGGCCGAACTAACTCGCTGGCGGTAGAGTGCCTCGAAAACCTGCTGCGCGCGATACCCCGGCTCGTTGAGTTCGTCCATCAACGCGGCGAGCTCTTGTCTATCGCGGCCTAACAGGTGGTTGTGAGTTGGATCACTCATGCCGTGACTTGATTTAATTCTAGCTGAAGCAGCTGGACGGTCCGCCGGAATGATCCAAGTGCTCCGGGCAGTTCGGCAATCCCGCGCAAAACACCGAAAAAGGTCATAAAAACTAACCGCCAACTTATAAAAAACTCACGCAAACTACTGATTCTTATCGCCCAATGTTTGCCTGCAACAGGCATCTTCGAGGTATGTGACAATAGAAGGAATTCTTGGAACCGGGCGAGGTTGGGACCCGGATGATGTCAATCTTATGGTTGCGGAACTGCGTAACATTCACCGGCAAGTGCTTGCCAACGGGCTCACCGTCATCTCGGAAGAGATGAAGCACATTCGATCCGTTTCGATCGGCATATGGATCAAGGCCGGGTCGCGCGACGAAGAGCCTCAGTGGAACGGGTTGTCTCACTTCCTGGAACATATGGTGTTCAAGGGAACCAAGCACCGTTCGGCGGAGGCGATTGCCCGACAGGTGGACTCGATCGGCGGCAACCTGGATGCGTTCACCGCCAAGGAATGCGTCTGCTTCAACATCAAGGTCCTCGACGAACATCTACCGATTGCATTTGATGTCCTTTCGGACCTGGTGCTGAATCCGGTGTTCGCGGTCGATGACATTGCGCGCGAACGGCGCGTCATTCTTGAAGAGATCAAGATGGACGAGGACAGTCCCGAATATCTCGTGCATGAAATCTTCACGCAGAATTTTTGGAAAGATCATCCCTTGGGAAAACCGATCCTGGGCACCAAGGAAACGGTGAAGGGATTTGAGCAGCCGGCGGTGTTTGATCTGTATCACAAGCGCTTCACGCCAGGGAATTTCATTATTTCGGCTGCCGGAAACCTGAATCACGGGCACTTTGTTGAACTGGTGGCAAAGCATTTCGAGCATTTGAAGCCGCTGAAGAACGGCTTCCACCGCTCGGTACCGAAGATCGTGCCGCGCATCACGCTGCGCAACAAGAAGTCGCTGGAGCAGGTGCAGCTTTGCATGGGAGTGCCGTCGCACCCGATTGCTCACGAAAAGCGGTTTGCCTCCTATGTGCTGAACACGCTGCTGGGAGGCGGGATGAGTTCGCGCCTTTTCCAGAACATTCGCGAGCGGCAGGGACTGGCATATTCGATCTACAGCGATTTGAATCCGTATCTGGACACCGGCTGCCTCTCGGTATACGCGGGGACATCGCGGCAGTCAGCGGTGAAGGTGGTACAGTCGGTGGTGTCGGAGTTCAAGCAGTTGAAGTCGGCGAAACTGCCGGAGGAAGAAGTGCGGCGGGCGAAGGATCAGCTCAAGGGCAGCCTGATGCTGTCGCTGGAGTCTTCGACCTCGCGCATGTCAAACCTGGCACGGCAGGATATGTATTTCGACAAGTTCTATGGCATGGACGCAGTGATCGAGAAGATCGAGGCGGTCACCGCTGAGGATCTGCACGAGATGGCGAATGATTTCTTCCGTACTGAGGCCATTGCGGTGGCGGCCTTAGGGAATTTGAACGGACTCAAGATTTCTCGCGACGAACTGGCCTGCTAATTACCCACTTTCCTTAACTTTCACATCTCCTGCGAATCTTACCTCTGCCTTTAGACGGGTTTTCGCGGTACGATCTCGCTGTCGTGAATAAAAAACTGCGCGGAACATTGGTCCGATCCGCAGATCACGGGCAACAAGCCGGCCACCTGCTTGCGGGTGACCAAGCCCAGCGTCCCACACGATGGGCATGAAAGCACGGCCCAATAGGGGTCCTCCTTCTCGCCAACCTCGCCGGCGTTTTCCAGCACGAATAGCGTGCCCGGGAGCATCTGCTCCGGGATCCATTCGCTCAAGAAGTCCAGTTCTGCATTCATGTGACCTCCCCGTGCTCAGGCTTCGCTAGGACGCATCTTTCTTCCGGCCTTCGGCGCTGATCGCGCGTCCCGCCGGGTTACTGCGTTTTTTGCCGCCCTGGATGTTGGCGCGAACCCGGCGAATGGTGTCGCTGAGACAGACCGCCAGCATCGGTTGACGAGAATTCTTGAGGATGTCCACAATCTGCTGTGCTGAAGTTTCAAGGTAAAGGCTTCTCCCATCCGTCAGCAGGTGATAGTCGGAGGAACCGCTGACCGTTTCTGCAAGCCGCTGGTTGAATTCGTGTTGCAGAAAGCGAACCACTTTGCGGACGCGCTGCAACGAGAACCCTCGATCGCGCAACTCGCAAATCACCGCGATCTCGGAGAGGTCCTCCATCGAGTAGAGGCGACGACGGCCTTCCCGCGCCGGCGCAACAATGCCCCGCTCATCCCACCACTGCAGTTGTCGGGCACTGATACCCGTCAACTGCACCACTTCTCGGGATGTGAATTGCGTTTTCAAATTCTGTGCATCACCTCTGAAACAATCAGAGGCAGAAATGTTTAAAACATTTTAGGTCCACTTTGCTTGATGTCAACCAAGAGTCTTGCACAGGGAGTGATTAAGGATATTCAGCGAGCGATCCCGCAATCACCACAAACCACGGAGGGACAGGCGCCCTCGCCGGTCCAGCCGAGCAAGCTCGGCATGTCTTGAAACGCAGCGCTCAGTGACAAAAATGTCATTCTGCGCGTAGTAAAGGCCCCATGCCGCCTGCCCCAGCCGGCAAAACGCATAGGTCCTTCGCTGCGCTCAGGATGACAATGAAATTAGGGTGAGCGGATTTACTGCTGCTGTTGTTGTTGCTGCTCTTGTTGTTCCTGTTGCTGTCCTGGTTGATCCTGCTGCTGGGCGGGCGCCACGGTTTTGGGCTTGGGTTCCCGGATGCGGGCGACGAACTTTTTCATCTGGTCGAATTGGCCGGTCTGAAAGCGATAATCCTGCTGGGGCAGCTTTTGCACCTCCTGCTCGATGGCACGCTCTCGATTGTCGGGGTTGGGATGATCGGAGAAAAATTGGATGGTCCGGCCACCGCTCTGGGCGTTGAGCTTCTCGAAGAAGTGCGCCATTTCAATGGGATTGTAGCCGGCTTCCGCCATCAGGTGAGATCCCATAAGATCGGCCTGGCTTTCCGCCGAACGAGAGAATTTCAGAAGGACGCTATTGGCGCCAAGACCGATTCCGAGTTGAGTTAACTGCCCGATCAACGAACCGCCCGCCACCTGCGAGCCGAGTACGGCCGGCAACTCGATGAGCTTGCTCTTTGAAGCCTGATTGGTCCCGTGCCGCAGAATGACGTGCGACATCTCGTGACCCATTACGCCGGCGAGTTGCGCTTCGTTGTCGACCGCCTTCAGCAGCCCGGTGTTAATGAACATCGGACCGCCTGGAAGAGCAAAGGCGTTGATGGATGGATCGGCGACCACTTCGAATGTAAAGGGAAAGCCACTCTCCCGCGCTTCGCGGGAACCGACAAGCCGGTTGCCCACGCGGGTCACGTATTCGGTGAGAAACGCATCGTGGACGACCTTCATCTGCTTGCGGACTTGGGCAGCGTTCTCCTGGCCGAGTTGGACGTCCTGCTGCTTGGAGAACAGATTGAACCCAGGATGGAACTGGGTTGGACCTTGGGCCCAAGCGAGTGCGATCAGGATAGCGGTGAGAATTGGCACGGCTACGATCCGTTTCACGACATACCTCCTACCCGAGTGGATCCGGAGACCCGCCCCCCACAAAGTGTACGATTTCCAGGCGATCGCCGTCCGCGAGCTGCGTTTCCACCCACAGCTGGCGCGGCACGATGTCAAGATTCAGCTCGACAGCTACCCGATCGGCCTTCATTCCCAACTGTTCGATCAGAGCACTGAGGGTAATGGGGCCATCGACGAGCTGATCGTCACCGTTGATCACAAGTTTCATCTCTGTTGATCTTCGCAAGGCCCAGGGTGTTCGTGCAAGTTGGGGGGCTTTCGGATTTTCAGCGATCAGCTTTCAGTAAGGAGGTATTAGGGCACGAGTCAATCAACTTTGCGGAGGCGGAATTTTCGGGTGGCGGTGCGGCCGCCGAAGCTGGCTTGGACCAACACAGAAGCGTCGGGCAGGGCGGACTCCTCAAAGTCCACTTTCATCTCGGCGTAGCCGCCGGAATTGGTGGCCACTTGCGTATAGAAGGGAGCAGCGTCAGGACGGGAGAAGCGGAAGGTCAGGCGCGCGCCCTCCACGGCAGCACCGCCTTCGGTGACCCGCAGGTTCATGATCAGGCTGCTGTCTCTGTGGACCGAGTCGGCATTCACCCACTGCAGGTCTAACTCCTTCACTGCCGAGAGCGCTTCGGGCGTGTCTTTGCGGTCGAGTACTTCTTCCACATGGCCTTCGCGGATCGCATCGAGCACCTGGCGGTGCTGGTCGCGCAGGATCTGTTCCTTCTGCTGGTCGGTGAAATTGCCGCGCGCAATCTGCTCCGCGTAGGAAGTGGCGCGTTTTCCGATGCAGCGGCCTCGAACGAAGACCTGGGTTTGGAGGATCAGTTCATTTTCACGGGCCTCACTTTGCACGTGATAAACCGTATCTCCCTGCTTCACGTCGGTATTAAAACCAAAAATCATGCGGTCTCGATTTGCAGCACAAAAAATGATTGAATATCAGTCAAAACACTGACCTTAATACGCTCGCCCTCGCTTGACACTACTCCCTTGCGAACTCTAATCTAGAACGTTTAAGCGAGTCTTTGCGCGAGATTATATATAGCTCTCCTATGCCCGACAATTACTTCGCCCGTTACCTGCCCCTCCTGCTGCACATGCTTGTGGCTGGAATCGTGGCGAGCGCGATTGTGACCCTATCGTGGCTGCTTGGAAAGCGCCGGCCCACGCGCGCTAAGATGTCGCCTTACGAGTGCGGGATGGCTCCCACTGGCGACGCGCGCGCGCGTTTCTCGGTGAAGTTCTACCTGGTCGCCATGCTCTTCATTCTGTTCGACGTAGAGGCCGTCTTCCTTTATCCGTGGGCGGTGATTCTGCGCGATCTCAAGATGTTCGGCTTCTGGGAGATGCTGGTGTATATCAGCATCATCCTGGTGGGCTTCTTCTACGTGTGGAAAAAGGGCGTGCTGGACTGGGGCAAGGTTGTTTCACCGGGTCGAGGGGAACTCTGATGGCCCTCACTCCCCCGATTACGGATGTAGAGGGACTAAAAGGGCACCCTGCCCTGCAACTGCTCCTGGAATGGCATGCGCCGGCCGTGCTGGGCGCGAAATTCGATCGCGACGAGATGAGCATCACGGTCGATCGGGCGCAGATCCGCGAAGCGTGTGCTTTATTGCGGGACCACAAGGAATTCCCTTTTAATTACCTGTCGGATGTGACTTGCGTCGACTGGTACCCATCGGAACCGCGATTTGAAGTGATTTATCAACTGTTGTCGATCCCCAAGAAAGAACGCGTCCGCCTGAAGGTCCGGCTGGATGGGGCGAGCCCGGTGGTGGAATCGATTACGTCGGTGTGGCCGGGAGCGAATTACTTCGAACGCGAAGTTTTTGACCTGTTCGGCATCCGGTTTACAGGGCATCCTTATTTGCGGCGCATGCTGATGCCCGAAGACTGGGAAGGATATCCGTTGCGCAAGGACTATCCGGTGGAGGGGTACCGCTAATGGCGCACCTGAATCCAACACCGGTACTGGAGCCCCTGCAGGACCGCACGATGATCCTGAACATGGGGCCGCAGCATCCCTCGACCCACGGGGTGTTGCGCGTGATTCTCGAGATTGATGGCGAAAACGTGGTGCGCATCATGCCGGATATCGGCTACCTGCACACCGGCATCGAGAAGACTTGCGAGGCGAAGTTTTATCAGCAGGTGGTTCCGCTCACCGACCGCATCGACTACCTATGTCCCCTGACCAATAATCTTTGTTATGCGCTCGCCGTAGAGAAACTGCTGGGGCTGGAGATTCCTCCCAAAGCACAATGGCTACGTGTCCTGTTGAATGAGTTGACGCGGATCAATTCGCATCTGGTCTGGCTGGGCACGCACGCTCTGGATATTGGCGCAATGACGGTCTTCCTGTATTGCTTCCGCGAACGCGAAGACATCCTGCGCATGTTCGAGATGGTCAGCGGACAGCGCATGATGACCTCTTACTTCCGGATCGGCGGAATTGCGCTGGAGCCGCCGCTGGGATTCTTCGAGAAGGTGCGAGAGTTCGCCGGCCGTTTCCCTTCCAAGGTGGATGAGTACGAGAACCTGCTGACCGGCAACCCGATCTGGGGAATGCGCACCAAGGGCGTGGCCAGGATCACGGCCGAAGACGCGCTGGCATTAGGCGCGAGCGGGCCAACCTTGCGGGGTAGCGGCGTGGATTTCGATCTGCGGCGCGATATGCCTTACTCGGGTTACGAGAATTTCAAGTTCCAGGTGCCGGTGGGTACACAGGGAGATGTTTTTGACCGGTATATGTGTCGTGTGCGGGAACTGCGCGAGTCGATCGGCATTGTGCTGCAGGCCCTCGACGGAATGCCGGAGGGCCCCATCAAAGCTGATGCGCCCAAGGTCGTGCTGCCCGACCGGGAAAAGATGAAGACCGAAATGGAAGCCCTGATCTACCACTTCAAGATCATCACCGAAGGCTTCTCGGTTCCGGCCGGCGAGGTTTACCAGGCGGTGGAGTCGCCCCGGGGTGAGATGGGCTACTACGTGGTGAGCGATGGGACGGCGAAACCGTATCGTGTACACATGCGGGCCGCGTGCCTGGCGAATTTGCAGACTATTCCCAAGATGTGCGAAGGAGGGCTGATTGCCGACGTGGTGGCGGCCATCGGGTCCATTGATATCGTGCTGGGGGAGATTGATAGATAAGGCAGGGATTGGAAAATCTTGTGATCGGGGAATTGAGGGATTGGAAAATTGAGGGATTGGAAAATTTAGCAGTTGAGAAATTGAGGAAATTTGCAATTGTGTAATTTGTAATTTGTAAATTGAAGGCCTCAGATTCTCGAATTGAAATTCGCTGTTCGGCGGAGCAACTTTGGTGCATCAGCCCCGAAGGGGCGAAATTCACTAGCCCAAGGCGTAAGCCCTGGGTCGGGCGACAAAAAGCAGGGCAAGCCCCGGAGGGGCGGAAGCAACTGAACATGCAGTTCTCCCAAGAATTCGAAACTCGGTTCGCGGAGATGCTGACGCATTATCCGACCAAGCGCTCGGTCCTCGTCCCGACGTTGCTTTACGCGCAGGATGAGGTTGGCTTCCTGAGCGACGAAGTGATCCAGGAAATCGCCGGCCGCCTTGAACTGACCGAACTCGACGTACGCAACGTGATCAGCTACTACTCGATGCTGACGACCAAACCGCGCGGAAAATACAACGTGCAAGTCTGCACGAACATCGCGTGCATGCTCCGCGGGGGCGAAGAACTCTACGCGCACTGCCGCAAGAAACTGGGCATCGGCCACAAGGGCACAACGGCCGACGGAACCTTCACCCTGGAAGAAGTGGAGTGCATCGGCGCGTGCAGTTGGGCGCCAGCAGTGCAAGTCAACTACGACTTTCATGAGAACCTGACGGTGGAGAAGCTGGACAAGGTTCTTGATGAATGTAAGAAATGAGAAGGATTGAGTAATTGGGAAAATTGGTAATTGAGGTAATTGAAAACTGATTCACGTGTGGTGATGAGATTTTCAGTTTCACAATTACTCAATCCCCAATCTTGAGAAGCATCTGGCAATGGCAACTCTCGTATCCCATCCCGATGAAGTAAAAGTCGTTTCCCGGCGCTTTGGGCAGGGCGCGACCGAGATCGATCGCTATCTCGAACTGGACGGCTACAAGGCCGTGCAGAAGGCGCTCGCGATGGAACCGGACGCGATCATTAACGAGGTCAAGAACTCCGGACTGCGCGGGCGTGGGGGCGCGGGTTTCTCGACGGGAATGAAGTGGTCGTTTGTACCGAAGCAGTCGCCCAAGCCGAAATATGTTCTGTGCAATGGCGATGAGAGCGAGCCCGGCACGTGCAAGGACCGGTTGATCTTCGAGTACGATCCGCATGCCGTGATCGAAGGCGTGATGATCGCGGCGCTGGCCGTGGGATCGCAAACTGGATACATCTACATTCGCGGCGAGTATCGCTACCTGTTGGTCATCATGCAAAAGGCGATCAAGGATGCGTACGCGCGCGGGTTTCTAGGCAAAAACATTTTTGGCAGCGGCCGCGATCTCGATATTTTCTGGCACGGTGGCGCGGGAGCCTACGAAGTTGGCGAAGAATCGGCGCTGATGGAATCGCTCGAAGGCAAGCGGGGAATTCCGCGCATTCGGCCTCCCTTCCCGGCTGTGGTTGGGCTTTGGGGCGGGCCCACGGTGATCAATAACGCCGAGACGCTGGCGAGTGTGCCGCACATTATTCTTGGCGGCGCGGATTGGTACTCGAAGATTGGCACTCCGAAAAACGGCGGCACGCGCTTGTTCTGCCTGAGCGGGAATCTCGAGAAGCCCGGCGTCTACGAACTGCCCATGGGCTACAACCTGAAGAAGATGATTTACGAAGTGGGCGGCGGCATCCCGAACGGGCGCGAATTGAAAGCGGTGGTGCCGGGCGGATCGTCGACTCCGGTTCTGTTGCCCGAAGAGATCGATGTTCCGATGGATTTTGATTCGTTGATGAAGGCCGGCTCGATGCTCGGGTCAGGCGGCGTGGTGGTGCTCGACGATACCAACTGCATTGTGAAATTCGCGCTGCGGACGATGAAGTTCTACCAGCACGAGAGTTGTGGATGGTGCATTCCGTGCCGCGAGGGCACAGACTGGCTGAAGAAGACGCTGACGCGCTTTCACGCAGGCGGCGGATTGAAGAAAGACATCGACAACATTCAGTACTTGTCGGAAAACATGCTGGGAAGAACGTTCTGTCCGCTGGGCGATGCGGCGGCGATGCCGACGATCGCGTTCGTAAAAAAATTCCGAGACGAGTTTGAAGCTCACCTCGATGGCAAACCCTGCCCCTTTGAAGAAGAGGGAGCGGTCGAACAATTACCCGTTCTCGCACATTGATCCATCACTCGACTACGGACCTTACTTAACTGATGCCCGATGTCACTTTAACTGTCGACGGTAAGAAGATCACAGCCCCCGCCGGGACGCTGCTGATCGAAGCCTGCAAGAGCGCGGGCATCGAAGTCCCTTCGTTCTGCTACTACCCCAATCTGTCTTTGCAGGGCGCGTGCCGCATGTGCCTGGTGAAGATCGAGAAGATGCCCAAGCTGCAAACCGCCTGTACCACCGTGATCTCCGAAGGCATGGTGGTCATCAGCGACAACGAGGAAGTTCGCCAGGCGCGCAAGTCGATGGTCGAGATGCTGCTGGGAAACCATCCGCTGGACTGCCCGGTGTGCGATGCGGGCGGGGAGTGCGAACTGCAGGACATGACGTTCTCCTACGGCGCCGCCGAGTCCAGGTATATGGAGGCGAAGAATCACAAGGACGAGCAGCAGTGGTCTCCGGTGGTGTTCTTCGACCGGCCGCGCTGCATCTTGTGCTACCGCTGCGTGCGCGTGTGTGGCGAGGGCATGGACGTGTGGGCGCTGGGCGTGCAGAATCGCGGCGTCAGCTCGATCATCGCGCCCAATAAGGAAGATCACCTGGAGTGCGAAGAGTGCGGCATGTGTATTGACATTTGCCCGGTCGGCGCACTGACCTCCGGGGCGTATCGCTACAAGACGCGTCCGTGGGAAATGAAACATGTGGGCACGATCTGCACGCACTGCGGAGACGGATGCAAGACGACCCTGGGTGTGCGGCGCTCCGACACCGGCATGGAAATCGTGCGTGGGGACAACCGCGACAAGAGCGGCATCAACAATGACTTTCTATGTATGAAGGGCCGTTACGCGTTTGATTTTGCCGACAATCCGGAGCGCCTGAAGCAGCCCCTGATCCGACGACATGGGAAACTGACCCCATCCACGTGGGAAGAAGCGTTTGAGCTGATCGGGAAGCGCTTTACGGAAGTTCGCGACCGCGATGGCGGGCAGGCGATTGGCGTGGTAGGTTCGAGCCGCACTACGAATGAAGAGAACTACCTGCTCTCGAAGTTTGCTCGCGTCGTGCTGAAGACCAACAACGTCGACCACCATCGGACGGCCGACTTCCCTGCTTTTGCCGCCGCGCTTAGTGGTAAGCCTGACGCCACTGCAACCATGCGCGAGGTGTACAACGCGCCGGCAATTCTGGTGATCGGAAATAATCCCACGGATCAGCATCCGCTGCTGGCGTGGCAGATTCGGAATAACGTGCGCCTGCACCGGTCGCGTCTGTACCTGATTAATTCGCAGGCCATCAAGCTCGGACGGCAGGCAGCCGGGTTCACGCAAGTGTCTTCGGGCGCAGAGGGAAAGGCTGCGGCGTTTCTTGCGGGCGAGGATGCGGCCGTCGATGGACTGATCAGCGAGAATACGAACCGTGAGGGCTGGTTTGCTTTGCGCGACAAGCTGCGCGGCGAACAGAATCTCGTGATCGTGTTCGGCTCCGAAATTCGGGGCAATGACGTGGCCGCGCTGGTGAAGTTCGGTTCTGCGATTTCAGGTGCCAAGTTTGTCTGCCTGGCGGACTACGCCAATTCTCGCGGCGCGGCCGACATGGGGCTGTATCCGGATCTCCTACCCGGGTACCACCGGGTTTCCGATACCGGCAAGTTCCACCAGGAGTGGGGGAACGTCCCTGCCACAGCTGGATTGACGTCGCCCGAGATGATGGAAGCAGCGAAGGCCGGGAAGCTGAAGGCGCTTTATGTGGTGGGGGCAAATCCGATTGGCCGGCTGTCCATTGACCCGTTCGCTTTTTCCAATACCTTTGTCGTGGTGCAGGAAATGTTTCTGACTGAAACGGCTTTCATGGCCGATATTGTTTTGCCGGCCGCGAATGCTTACGAAAAGTCGGGCACGTTTACCAACACTTGCGGCGACGTGCAGTTGGTCAAGAAGGCCGGTGAAGTGTCAGGCACCAAGAGTGACTTCGAAATGATCGTTCGCATCGCCGACGCCATGGGATTTGAAATCCGCAAGCTGGTTCCTTTTGGCGCAGGCGAGGCTACCGACATGGGTCAGTCGCGCGGGGCGCAGTCGGGCGAAGCCGACCGGCACGCGGTGTGGCTCGAGGCGCGCGGACTGGAGCCGAAAATGAGCCCGTTCGAACCGACCGCCATTCTGGACGAGATCCAGCGACTGGTCCCGGGTTACGACGTGTCGCGTATTAATTTGCTGTCGGGAAATGATCAGCACACGACCCTTGCAGGCAGCGGGCCCGGGGCAATTCACGACGCGAAGCTGATTATCCCGGCCAACGATAATTTGTTCAGTTCGGGAACGCTGGGTCGGTACTCCAAAGCGCTCAACTCAGTAATGGAAAATCGTCACGCACAACCGTCGGAAGTCGCGGCCGATTGAGTTGTAAGCCGACAGGCAGTCCCCGGTAGTTCGTTTCGCAACGGTCTCACGAACAGATCAGGAAAAGAAATTGTTGAGTCTCCAGGTGTTCATCATCGCGTCCGTCATCAAGATCGTGCTGGTGATCTTCGTGCTGCTCACGGCCGTCGCGTACACGGTCTGGCTGGAGCGCAAGGTCGTGGGCCACATGCAGAACCGGTGGGGACCTTCGCGGGTAGGGCCGTTCGGATTGCTGCAACCTTTAGCGGACGGGATCAAGTTTCTGGTGAAGGAAGATCTGACGCCGCCCCACGTCTATCGTCCCCTTTTTATCGCGGCTCCGATGATCGCTGTGACTTGCGCGCTGACTTCGATTGCGGTGATTCCGTTCGGTACGGCAATTACTGTTTTCGGCTATACCATCCCGCTTCAGATCACCGACATTCATATTGGGTTGCTGGTAATTCTCGGGATCACCTCGGTAGGTGTGTACGGGGTTGCTTTGGCTGGGTGGTCATCGAACAGCAAGTACTCCCTGCTCGGTGGGCTGCGTGCGAGTGCACAGATGGTCAGCTACGAAATTTGCCTCGGGCTTTCTCTGGTGGGCGTGCTGATCGTTTCTGGAAGCTTCAGCCTGCGCGAGATCGTCGAGTCGCAGAGCGGGCACTGGTATTTCATACCGAAGTGGAACATTTTCTACGGCGGGCAGTTCGTGGCCTTCTTTATTTATCTGATGGCGGCGTACGCGGAGACCAATCGCATTCCGTTTGATCTGCCGGAAGCCGAAACGGAATTGGTGGCGGGCTACCACACCGAGTACAGCGCAATGAAGTTCGCCATGTTCTTCATGGCGGAGTACGCAAACATGATCACGGTAGCTTGCCTGGCGACGCTGCTCTTCCTGGGCGGATGGAGCGGACCGCTGTTTGGGCCGCCCCTGCTGCAGGCGATTCTGCCGACGTTCTGGTTTGTTGCTAAGATTTTTGTCTTTCTCTTTATCTATATCTGGGTGCGCGGGACGCTTCCGCGCTTCCGCTATGACCAACTGATGGCCTTTGGGTGGAAGTTTTTGTTTCCCCTCGCCATTGCGAATTTGGTTGTGACAGCTTTGGTGGTGGCATACCGGTCGTAAGGTAACGAGATTTGGATTGCAGATTTTAGATTGCAGATTTTGAACAACCGACGATGCTGCACTTAGTCCTATTTCTGGTTTTCGGAGCGATCTGCGTGGCGGGGGCCGTGAACCTGCTCATTCAGAAACATCCGATCGGTAGCGCTCTCTCGCTGGTGGTCGTGATGGCATCACTGGCGGTCGAGTACCTGCTGCTGGGCGCCGAATTTGTGGCCGCCGTGCAGGTGATCGTCTACGCGGGCGCCGTCATGGTGCTGTTCGTTTTCGTGATCATGCTTCTGAACGCCGGTGAAGAGGAAGTCACCAAGGGAAGCCGCGTGGCGCTCGTGCTGGGAGTTCCGGGCGTGCTCGCGAGCGGTTTGTTAGTGGCCTGGGTGCTGATCAAGCACTCCGGCGAGAACGCCGTGGGTTTGGGAGCACTGCCGGGCTATCCGAAAATAATCGGCGGTCTGCTGTTCCATGAGTTCCTGCTTCCTTTTGAGGTGACATCGATCCTGGTGCTGATAGCAATTCTGGGAGCGGTATTTCTGGCGAGCAAGCCGGAGGCATCACCCACTCCCAAGGGAAAGGAGAGCTAATGGTCCCGGTCTCCTATTACCTCGTCTTAAGCGGAATTTTATTTGCCTGCGGTGTAATCGGATTTCTGATCAAGCGCAATATCATCACCATTTTTATGTCGATTGAGTTGATGCTCAACGGCGTGAATCTCTCGTTCGTGGCGTTTGCCGCGCAATGGCATCACCTGAGCGGCCAAATTTTCGTGTTTTTTGTGATGGTGGTGGCGGCGGCCGAGACGGCGGTCGGACTGGCCATCATTATCGCCGTTTTCCGCACCCGCGAGACCCTGAACGTGGACCAGGTGAACCTGCTCAAACTATGACGCCTTCCCTCCATCTGTGGCTGATTCCGGCGCTGCCCCTGTTGGGTGCGGCCGTCAATGGACTCTTTGGGCGTCGGTTTTCGCGGCAAAATGTCTCCGCAATTGCGCTGACCTTTTCCGGCGCGGCGTTCCTCATGGTCCTGTACGTTGCGGCACGATTCTCCTCACTCGATTTGCCGCATAGCGAAGTTTTGGCGCATTGGATTCGCTCGGGCACTTTCATGGTGAACTTCGAGTTTTATCTCGACCAGCTCACCCTGATCATGCTGCTGGTGGTGACCGGGGTCGGGTTCCTGATTCACATCTATTCGGTGGGCTACATGTGGGAGGAGGGGGGCTACTACCGCTTCTTCGCCTACCTGAATCTGTTCATGTTCTTCATGCTCACACTGGTGCTGGCCGGGAACTACCTGCAGATGTTTATCGGGTGGGAAGGCGTGGGCCTTGCGTCTTACCTGCTGATTGGATTTTGGTTTACGAAAGACTCGGCAGCGTCCGCCGGGAAGAAGGCGTTCATTGTCAACCGAATTGGCGATTTCGGATTTCTGATTGCGTTGTTCTTGCTGATCAAGCATTTCGGATCGCTGAATTTCGGAGAGCTTTCCACCGCCATCTCGCCACTGCCGATTGAAGCCGCGGGCTTTGGTCTGCTGACCTCGATCGGGTTGCTGCTGATGCTGGGCGCTGCAGGAAAGTCCGCGCAGATTCCCTTGTATGTCTGGTTGCCGGACGCCATGGAGGGTCCGACGCCGGTTTCCGCGCTGATTCATGCGGCCACCATGGTGACGGCGGGCGTTTACATGGTGGCGCGCTCGCATGTCATTTTCGATCGCGCGCCGAATGCGCTGACCGTAGTGGCAATCATCGGAACGCTGACTGCCCTGTTCGCGGCAACGATTGGCATTGCCCAGACAGATATCAAGAAGGTACTGGCGTACTCGACGATTTCCCAGCTCGGCTACATGTTCATGGCTTGCGGCGTGGCGGCCTACTCGGCCGGGATCTTTCACCTGATGACCCACGCGTTCTTCAAAGGCCTGCTGTTTCTGGCGGCGGGGTCGGTAATTCACGCGGTCGGCGGCGAACAGGACATGCGGAAGATGGGCGGGCTGAAACAGTACATTCCCTGGACATTTATCTGCATGACGGCAGCAACCTTTGCGATCGCCGGCATTCCGCCGCTGGCAGGATTCTTCAGCAAGGACGAGATTCTGGCACGCGCCTATGAGGCGAATCCCGCGTACTGGTTCATCGGAGTCACGACTGCATTCATCACGTCGTTCTACATGTTCCGGCTGTGGTACATGACGTTCTTTGGCGACTATCGCGGTCGCGAAGCGGCAAGTCATGGGCATGCGGATGCCCAGGCACACGGCGCACACGGCGATCCTCACGAGAGCCCGATGCTGATGCTCGTGCCGCTGATGATCCTGGCCGTCCTGTCAGTAGTGGGCGGATGGGTGGGAATCGGCGGCCGCTTCGAGCACTTCCTCTCGCCCGTGTTTGGAGAGGACGTATCGACCGCGGCGCCCGAAGCCCTGAGCCACAGCACCGAAGTGACCCTGATAACGATTTCCGTGGGCGCGGCGTTTCTCGGCTGGTACCTCGCCTACTTGCTCTACCTGAAGCGTCCCGAGCTGCCGCAGAAAATTGCCGACACGCTGGGCGGACTCTACCAGGCGGTGGTTCACAAGTACTACATCGACGAACTGTACGCTGCGCTGTTTGTGAAGCCTCTGGTGGATGGCTCGACGCGGATTCTGTGGCATGGCGTGGATCAGGGTGTGATTGATGCGGCCGTCAACGACACGGCCGACGGCGCTCGCCACGTCTCCGATGCGGCACGGCACATGCAATCCGGCAACCTGCGATCGTATGCGGGATGGGTAGCGGCGGGTGGCGCCCTGGTCATTGCGTACATGATCTGGATGGGGGTGCGATGAACACCAGCGCTCTCGACCCTCTCATCCTCACTCTGGTCACGTTTACGCCGGCGATTGGCGGACTGTTACTACTGATCATTCCGCGGCGCGACCGCGACATTCGTATTTTCGCCCTCATCGTTTCCCTGCTCACGTTCGGCGCCTCTGTGCACCTGGTGGCGCACGTTCACCGCTGGTTGCCCGGCTTTCAGTACGAGATCGACCGGTCGTGGATCTCTACGCCAAACATTCACTACCACATGGGCGTGGACGGCATCTCGATGTGGCTGGTCCTGTTGACCACCTTCCTGACGCCGCTGTGCGTGCTGATTTCATGGAGGTCGATTCAGGAGCGGGTGAAGGAATTCTTCATCCTCGTGCTGGTGCTGGAGACTGCGTTGATCGGCGTGTTCACGTCGCTCGACCTCTTCCTGTTCTATTTCTTCTGGGAATCCACGCTGATCCCGATGGCGCTGTTGATCGGAATCTACGGCCACGGACGCAAGGTGTACGCGGCGGTCAAGTTCTTCCTTTACACGATGGTCGCCTCGGTTTTCATGCTAGCGGCCATGTTGTGGCTATACGCAAAAGTCGGCAGCTTCGATTTGGTCACCATCGAGAATGCCATTCGCTCCGGACAGGTGGCCGGGTTTGCGACAGCGGCCCCGTGGCTCTTCCTCGGATTCTTTGTCGCTTTTGCCGTCAAAGTGCCTCTGTTCCCTTTCCACACCTGGCTGCCGGATGCTCACGTGGAAGCTCCCACCGCCGGATCGGTATTGCTGGCCGGCGTTCTGCTCAAGATGGGGACCTATGGCCTGCTGCGCTTCAACCTCGGACTGTTTCCCGAACAATCGCGGCAGAATGCACCGTGGATTTGTACGCTGGCGCTGATCGGAATCGTCTACGGCGCCCTGGTCGCGATGGTGCAACCCAACCTGAAGAAGGTGATCGCCTACTCTTCCGTCAGCCACCTGGGGTTCGTCGTGCTGGGCATCTTCAGTTTTACCCAGGCAGGTCTGAATGGCGCCATGTTCGTCATGCTCGCGCACGGCGTGTCGACCGGGGCGCTCTTCATGCTGGCCGGCATCATCTACGAGCGCAAACACACGTACGAGATCGCCGACATGGGTGGGCTCGCTACTCCGATGCCGAGGTACGCAACTTTCTTCCTCTTCGTTACGTTGGCCTCGGTAGGGTTGCCGCTGCTCAACGGGTTTGTGGGCGAGTTCCTGGTGCTGAGCGGAGCGTTTCAGGCCAATCCATGGTATGGGATCATCGGCGCTACGGGCGTGATCTGGAGCGCGTGCTATCTGCTATGGATGTATCAGCGAGTCTTCTTCGGCAAAGTAACGCACGCGGAAAATAACGCGCTACCCGACCTGTCGAGCCGCGAGCAGCTGGCTCTTTGGCCAACGGCGGTGGCGGCTCTTGTGATGGGAGTGGCTCCGCTGCTGTGGCTCAACATAATCGACCCAGCCGTGCAGAACGCGCTCACTCCTTCCGCGCAGGTCGCGAGCAGGGTGGTGGGCCAGTGAACCCCACGCAAGTATTGCCCGTCGGCTCCGATTACGTCCGCATTCTGCCCGAGATCGTGCTTTCACTTTTCGGCATGGCCATCATGGTGCTCGATCCGTTGATGGACGAGGAGGAAAGCCAGAAGACCCTTGGCCTCATCGGCCTGGTCGGCGCGGTGTGCGCCCTGCTGTCAACGTGGTTCATGGCTCAGGATCCCGGCTTTGCGTTCTGGAGCATGGTGCGGGTGGACGGCTTTAGCGTCTTCTTTCACGTGCTCGTCATCGCAATCGCGATTGTTCTCATCCTCACCTCTTACGAATACATGGCGGTACAGAAGATCCGGGCAGGCGAATACTACGGCCTGATTTTGTTCGGCCTGGTCGGCATGTGCCTGATGTCCTCAGCGGTTGAGCTCGTACTCATTTTTATTGCGCTCGAGATTTCATCGATCTCTACTTACATTCTTGCCGGATTCCGAAGGACATCCGCGATCAGCAGCGAGTCTTCGCTGAAATATTTCCTGCTGGGCTCGTTCGCGACTGCATTCTTCTTGTACGGCGTGGCGATGATGTTCGGGGCCACGGGCTCGACCAACATCGACGCGATCAGCGCTGCACTGAACTCCGGCAACGTGCCGGTGCTCGCCTACGTCGCGGTGGCGCTCATGTTCATTGGACTCGGGTTCAAGGTGGCCTCAGCTCCCTTTCACGTCTGGACTCCCGATGTGTACGAAGGCGCGCCTGCGCCAGTAGTGGGGTTCATGTCGACGGCCCCGAAAGCCGCGGCCTTTGCTGTCTTGCTGCGAGTCCTGTTTGAGGTGAATGCGCCGGGTCGCTTATGGCTGGTTTGGATCTCGGCCGCACTTTCCATGACGCTGGGAAATGTTGCGGCCCTGGTGCAGGACAACGTCAAACGGTTGTTGGCCTACTCCTCGATCGCGCACGCCGGGTACATTCTGGTCGCGTTCGCGGCCAGGCCCGAGCTGGGTGCGCCGGCTGTTATGTTCTATACCGCGGCTTATGCGGCCATGAACGTTGGGGCGTTTGCAGTCATCAGCCATTTCGCAAATGCCGGCGAGCGCTATGTAACCCTGACTGACTACTCTGGGCTGGGAAGAAAATCTCCAATCCTGGCAGGGGCGCTGGGAATCTTCTTGATCTCGCTGATCGGAATTCCCATCACTGGGGGCTTCTTCGCGAAATTTTATGTTTTCAGCGCCTCCCTGCAATCCGGACTCGTGTGGCTGACCATTATCGGTGTGATCAATAGCGCCATCGGCGCGTACTACTATTTGCGACTGATTGTGGTCATGTACATGCGCGATCCTCAGGAAGAGATTCCCCTGCGTCCTGTGTCGTATCCATTAGGCGTGGCGATTGGAATCACGCTCGCGGCGACTATTTATCTAGGGGTTCTCCCCGATCGGGTTCTAAGGTTCGTCCAGGAATCAGGAAAACAGCTGGTCCAGAGAGGAATGCCTCCGACGCAGGCTAACGACTCGCGGTTCCCCGTAGACTCCCATTAAGAGGTTCACCTTACGCCGCTTTCCAAATTGGGAATTATTTGTCGTTGCTAAATGCCTCAATCGACAGGCCCTTTTCCCCATTTGACTTCTTGAGGATGAGTGGGCATCATAGGGAACCAATTGAAGACCTGTTACGCGAGAATGGCCCAGCAGGAGGCAGGTATGTCAGAGATCCTTCGTAAGTTGTGGTACGACGATTCAGGCCAGGATATTGCCGAGTACGCCGTGATGTTGGCGGTGATCCTGGTACTGGTGGTCGGGACCGTGCGGTTAATTGGATCCAACGCAAACAATGCGTTTTCAGCAGCGGCAAGCGCCGTACAGTAACGCGCCACCCGGTCGCTATTGCTGCGTTGTAAAGCTGTGCTCCGGTTCGAGTTGACTGAGGGACTGCGAGCGGCTAAGATTTCAGACCGATGACACGATTTACCTACTTCTTCGCGTTTACCCGCTACTGGTTTACGAGAGTGGCGGCCCGGGCGGAGTTTGTAGGTGAAGCGTATCGGCAATAGTCACCTAGAATCTCAAACGTTCCGAGGCCGCGATTCTCAAGAATCGCGGCCTTTGTTTTTTCGGCCAAGGGGGGCCATCGCATGATCGTCAATATGTCTGACGGAGCTACCGAGGAGCAGATTAACCACATCATCGACCGCATCCGGGAAGCGGGCTACCAACCGCACGTGACGCGCGGCACGGAGCGCACCATTGTCGCGGCTGTGGGCAGTGGGCGTCGGCACGAGATCGAGGCGCTCCAGGTCGCTCCCGGAGTCGACAACGTCGTTGCGATTGCCCAACCCTTCAAACTGGTCAGCCGCCAGGTCAAACCACAACGTACGATCGTGAGTGTGGGCAGCGTCCCGATCGGCGGTGAGGACGTGGTCGTGATCGCTGGACCTTGCTCGGTGGAGTCGCGCGAACAACTTCTGTCCACGGCCCATGCTGTCAAAAAGGCCGGGGCAACCCTGTTACGAGGAGGCGCTTACAAGCCGCGAACGTCTCCCTATGACTTTCAGGGACTGGGGGAAGAAGCATTGAAAATCCTGCGCGAAGCCAGCGAGGAGACCGGGCTGCCGGTTGTCACCGAAGTGATGAGCACTGAGGATGTCGAACTGATTTGCGAGTACGCCGACATGCTGCAGGTGGGCGCGCGCAACATGCAGAACTTCGCCTTACTGCGCAAACTCGCAACCGTACGAAAACCGATCCTGTTGAAGCGAGGCCCGTCGGCGACTGTCAAGGAGTGGCTGCTGGCGGCGGAATATCTTTTGGCCGGCGGAAACAAGGATGTGGTGCTATGCGAGCGCGGCATCAAGACTTTCGAGACGGAGACTCGAAACACCATGGATCTGGCGGCGGTTGCCTTAGCGAGAGACCTCTCGCACCTGCCGGTGATCGCCGATCCGTCGCATGGAACGGGCAAACAAAGCTTGATCGCCGCGATGTCGAGGGCGGCCGTTGCTGTTGGCGCGGATGGCCTGATTATCGAAGTTCACCCGTGCCCCGAACGGGCTCTGTCGGATGGACCGCAGTCGTTGGACTTTGCCGCCTTTGAGAAGGTCATGCGGGGGTTGTCGGATCCTTTGCGCGGTGTATCGGGGTTGGTCGAGGCGCGGGCTTAGCGAGTCCCGGGATACACAGAACAAAAATGCATGGTCCTTCCCTGCCCTCAGATGACCATTCCTGAGGAGACTCCGGGGAAACGAAGATCATAGGCGGATCCCCGCACTTGTGCACTAAGCCCAGGGTAGCGTTTAAAAGGGCGGACGCGACCAGTGCACCAGGCCCCGGACAACACGCAGTTGTTTTATTAACTGGAAACCCTGTGATCTATGTGCAGATTTTTTGCCTTCTCAATGACTTAGAAAAATTCACGTTTCCGCCTAAGCCCATGCGAGCGGCTTCCATTGCTGCCGCAAAACATCCTGCGGTTTGAGGTTGACTAAAGACAGAAACAACCCCAAAATTACGAGCCATTTTCAGGAGGTCGCAGTGGGTACCTGGCGTCCAATTGCTTTTCTCACCTTGACTGTACCGTCTGTCCTGCTGTTAACCCTCACATCCCTCGCGCAGAGTCCCCGTTATTCCGTGACTCCGATCGTGTTCGATCCCGATCCGACGGCTTTCGTTGTCGCAACGAAGATCAACCGCCACGGCTTTGTGACGGCGTGGGCCCGTCCGCAGGGATCCCAGACACAAGGATTGGTTTGGAAAGACGGACAGATCGTGGCGCTGTTGCCTGCACTTGGGGGCACCTGCAGTTTTGCCTGGGGACTGAACGATCTCGGCCACGTCGTGGGATCGTCCTGTCTTCCCGGAGATACCGTTCGACATGCCGTGTTGTGGCGGCGTCAGAATCTCATCGACCTGAATACCAACGTGCCCGGTCGCGGAAGTTCGGCTGCTCAGGTCAACGAACACGATGACGTGGCCGGAGGCTTCTCGCGCGCCGATGGAAGTGTTGGCGCGTTTTTCTGGCGACACGGGGTCTCGGCGGACTTAGGCGGTTTGGGTGGTTCTAACATTTTCGTCAGCGGAATCAGCGAGGAGGGAGCGGTTACGGGGCAGGCCGACATCTCCACCGTCGTCGATCCCGTCTTTGGAATGGCGCCCTACCATGCCTTCCTCTGGAAGCAAGGAACCATCAGCGATCTCGGACAGATTTTCGGATCTGATTTTGGGACGGCCAATGGCATGAATCGGTCTGGGAAGATCGTCGGCGCCTCCGATCTCGCAGGAGACCAGGCGGCGCACGCTTTCTTATGGGATCGCGGCAATATCGACGATCTCGGCGCCCAGCTTACCGATCCCGTCAGCTGGGCCACGGGCCTCAATAATCGCGGTCAGATCATCGGAACCTCTGGATCGCTGGACGATTTTCCCGGAGACGGCCCGCCCTCCTTCACCGTGTTGTGTCCCTGCCACGCGATTTTGTGGGAACGGGGAATCGCGACCACGATCGATTCTCTGGCAGGTCCGGACTGGACCATCGATCTTCCGGTCTCGATCAACGACGCCGGCGAGATTGTCGCTTATGCTCACTCCAGCACAGTTTTTTCGCAGCTGGTCCTTTTGAAACCGATCGCTCAGGAGGACGATGCAAAGGTCGTCGGTGCGACCCGGTCATTAGCGTTTGCTGCGGGTACTACGGTCACGAAGGGGATCTCTCGCATTCACCGGACGACCACCGGAGGGTTTGGGATCGAGCAATAGCTGATTCGTCGGATCTCCCCTCCAAGCTCCGCTTGGGCGAGGATTTTCCTCGGGCCCCTTTTCATTTTCCTGAGAACTTATAGCGAGAAGCTCTTGAGATCGAATCCCGGTGGATACTTCCGATAGAGGCGTCTGGCTCCAAGGGCCAGATCTCGTGGCAAAATCTTCGGGCGCAAAACAAAACGCCCCAAACTCTGGTTAGAGTCATGGGACGCTCGTTGAACAGCCCTCCCCCGAGTACTGCTCAAGGACAAGATAAAACTTAGGGGGAAATCTGGGAATGGCACCGCCGTGCTATTTGGGGGCACGAACGTGCCTGGCCCCGGAAACCTGCTTTTCCATGCGCACGATGGGCAGGGATTCGCCGTTGGCGAGTGGGACGCCCAGATTCTCAAGGGCCTCGTATCCCCGCGCTTTGTAGAGGGGGACGCCGCTCAGGGTGGCGCCCATCTCGAAACGATGAAAGCCCGCCGCAAGGGCCGCCTGTTCACAAGCGTCGAGCAGCATAGTTCCGATGCCACGGCGCACCCAGGCGGGATGCACGAAGAACGCGCGAATCTTGGCCGCATCTTTTTGAGGATCGAGCAGGGTGTCCTCGCGTGCGGTCCAGCGATCTCCTCCATATAGCGTTTTGCGCTTGCTCCAGCCGCCACAGGCAGCGATTTCGCCCTCGCCTGCTTCCACCACGAAGTAGGTGCCGTCGGCGATCAACTGGCTGTCCACCCCGTAGACCGTCGCCAAGGCGCTCTCGATCTGCGATGGAGAATAGTCTTCTGCTTGTAGTCCGCGAACGGAGGCATCGATCAGTTCCTTAAGCACAGGTGTGTCGGCATCGACGGCTTTGCGCAGAGAGAAATTCATGGGTTGGGCATTTTTAGCGAGTTGATCGCAACAGTCATTGTAATCTGCGTGAAGATTGATCAGGTCACTCCCGGCGCGCTGAAGAGTTGTCCATCAGCTACGCTCAGTGAGCCGACTTGGGTATCCTGGCAGCAATTTGCGCGAGGATCGGGAACGACTCCGAGACAAAACTTTTACAACTATCAAGTCTTTTCCTGGCAGGACAGGCGCCTTCAGGACGCTCTCATCATTTATCATGACTCGCAATTCGAAAGGGACATCATGAAAATTACCGCCGCATTTTTCACAGCTCTCGCGTTGGCAACAATTCTTGCCTTTGCCGCGGACGAGCCTGCCCCGGTGGCCGGCACCCCTGCGCCTGCATTCAGCCTGCCTTCCCAGGAAGGTGCCCAGGTTTCGCTCGATCAGTTCAAGGGAAAGTGGGTGGTTCTCTATTTCTATCCCAAGGATTTCACTTCGGGCTGCACCGTGGAAGCCCACAACTTTCAGCGCGATCTCGATAAGTACACGCAGAAAAATGCCGTAATCGTTGGTGTAAGCGTCGACAACGTGGATTCGCACAAGGGCTTTTGCGCGAAAGAGGGCCTGAACTTCAAGCTGCTTTCCGACTCAGATCATGTCGTTGTCCAAAAGTACGGTTCGGTCATGGAATACAACGGCGTGACGCTGGCCGCGCGGAATACCTTCCTGATTGATCCCACCGGCGTTATTCGGAAGGTGTATCTGAAGGTGAATCCGCAAGGGCACAGCGAAGAAGTGCTGGCCGATCTTGACCAGTTGCAGGCTGCGAAATAACACCTCACGCCTTGAGTTGTCCCGCTACCCAAGCCTGGACTGTTTTACGCCGCGGGACGTCCGTCTGCGAACCGCTCCGTGTCTCTCGCCGGAGCGGTTTGGGTTTGTAGTATCGCTTCGACGGTCTGCAATTTCACCCTTCCGCTGTGGCGCGTTTCATAGGCGACGTAGCCATCGGGACGAACAAGCGTCAATCCGGGTCGATGCGAATGTCGCACCTCGACCATGTCTTCGAGTGAAGCGGCAAGTTTTTTTGCAGCATCGATCGTAGCCGCTTCCGTCTCATTGCCTAGAAAGAGCAAAAAGGCACTGCGAATGCCTTGTCCACCGCGCATGGAGTCGTCGAAATACCTTTCCCCTGCCCCCTCGATAATCGGGCTTCCGTGATAAGCAATACCCAGTTCCGAGAGTCGTTGCACGAAGGCGTGCTGGAAGGGCGCCAGGCGCGAAACCATCGGAATTACCGTGTCGCGCATGGCCTGCGCAAACTTGTTGGGTGTCCCCATAGCCTTGGTCAGCAGATGCGTTGTCTCAATCACCTGCTTAATGACCGGGCGGCGTTCGGCGGTATAGCTATTCAGCAACGTTTCGTTTTCGTGGCCGTGCAGGGCGAGATCGAGTTTCCAGATCAGATTCCAGATGTCATGTAGACCGGTGTTCATCCCTTGTCCGCCGAATGGGCTGTGAATGTGAGCGGCATCGCCTGCGACAAACATTCGTCCAACGCGCAATTCAGCCACCTGGCGATGATGGATCCGGAAATAGGTGCTCCACGTCAACGCGTGAACTGCAAAGCCTGCCGGTCCACGCTCGCGCAGGATCCTCTGGACGAGATCAAGTGACGGCGCGTCGCCATCCGCATGTTCGATGGTCGCCACAATTCGCCGGCGGGTGGCGCTCATGGGAAAGATGGCGACTGGACCGAATTCACTCGGGCATAACTGCAATTGATCGGCGGGAAGCACGTCATTGGTTTGCGCGTCGGCCAGCAGGAACATATCGTTGTATTCAGCGCCTTCGAACGGGAGGCTCAACAGGTGGCGAACGGCACTGTGCGCGCCATCGCAACCCACGACAAATTTGGCTGTTACCTCCAGACGTCTTCCAGCGTTGTCCAGTGTTGCGCTGATGTGGTGCTCGTGCTGAATCGCAGAAAGGAATGAGGTCTCGTATTCGACATGGCCTCCCCTGCGTTGCAACTCCTGGACCAGAAGTTTCTCGGTCACGTCTTGCGGGACCATGGCGACGAATGCATATGGAGTTTCCCTCGGCTGGAACGGCATATGCGCGAGCGTCTTGGCTGCGGTCACTACCTGGACCGATGTCACGCGGTTCGCCGCTTCCAGGAATGGGCCGACGAGGCCGGCCATATCGAAGATTTCCATCGTTCTGGGGAAGATGGCGAGAGCCTTGGAGTGCTCCGACTGCGATGCCTGCGCCTCGATGATCCGAAACCTCAGACCGCGTCGAGCACATTCATTCGCAAGAAACAGACCAACCGGACCGGCGCCCACGATCAGGATGTCGGTATCCAGGGCCGAGTCGTGCATTAGGTAGTCCTCCGCATTGGTGTCACATCAACCTGACGAGCGGCGCTCTACCTGGTTTCGATATTTTGGCTCGGTGCGGGGATTCAGAACCTTCGCGAGTGTGCATTCAGGAAGACTTACTCGCGAAAGGCCATTCGTTACTGCATCGCCGGGCTTACTTCTTCTTGACGGTGCGTTTCTTCGCTGCTCGCGGAGCGCGCGCTGCGGAGTTGGCCGCCACGGCGGAACGGATGAGTTGCTTGAAGGCAGCTTCGTTGATCTTCTCCCCTTCGCGGAGGTCGATCGCACGCCGCATGTTCCCTTCCAGGCTGGAATTGAAGAGCTTCTTCGGGTCCTTGATGGAGGCGCCGCGAAAGAAGGTGAGCTTCACGACCTGTTTGTACGATTCCCCCGTGCAGATGCCGCCGTCATGGGACCAGACTGGAGTTCCTGGGTTCGTTGGCTTTACCCATTTCCACTCCTCCTGAATGGCAGGGTCGGCGTCAAGGATGAGTCGACGGACATGAGCGAGGGTCTTCCCACGCCAGTTCCCAAGCTGGTTGATCTTCTCGTCGATGAATGCGGAGGCAGATTCCACGGGAACGGGCTTTTTCATGTGTAACTCCAACTCTCCCACCTATATTTTAGCTGCGCTCAATACCCGCCGTCGACAAGGTCTTTCGGACAAAGGACTTAGCGTTCACCGCAACCGTCCTCCAATGGACAGGAGCGGAGAATGCTTGGCCTGTTAATGGCGGGAAGCCTTCACCCAAGGCGGATGGCCAGAAGGCAAATGCGGTTCCAGCCTCGAGGGCTGCGTCTCTACCTCAGTCACGCAGGAAATGTGTTTCCAGCCTTTCAGCCTCAGTTCACAGTGCGCAACATTTTTCTGTCTTGTTACCTATCGGGCTGACGCACGTCTGTCCTCGGTGGTTCCGACGGCTCTGGGCCTTGTGTGCAATTTTGAAGAGGTGAACAATGAGCTTGGACTTGCCTTTCCTCCGCCCTTCCAAAACAAACTTCCCTAACCCCACCATCAGCGCCCTGGTTCTATGCCTCGTTTTAGCCTGCGGACTGGTGGCGGGTGGTTCGATGGCATATGCGCAGGAGCGCAATGCCCCAGCCAATTGGGCCCCGTTAGCCAATCTGCCCCCCGGCGGCTCCGTCATCAACCTGTTGCTGCTGAGCGATGGAACGGTCATTGCGCAGAGCGGCGACGACGGTCAGCACTGGTTCAAGCTCACCCCCGATGCACACGGCAGCTACGTGAACGGAACCTGGACAACTCTTGCGCCTATGAGTTTCCCGCGCATTTACTTTGCTACCAATATCCTGCAAGACGGAAGGGTATGGCTGTTGGGCGGCGAGTATACCGGGCCATACTTTGACGCGAACATCGCGCCTTCCGGTGAAATTTACGACCCGGTCAAGGACACTTGGTCTCCCATCGCACCTTATCCCAATGAGGTGGGCGGCTGCGGCCACCGCAACGTGACTTCCGACGTGCAGCTGACGGCGGGTTCGCCAGTGGTCACGGGGATCTATTCCACCGACCGCCTCACGCCCGGCTGGACGATCACCGGAAACGGAATCCCCGCCGGCGCCACAGTGGTGAGCGTGGATTCGGCGACGCAGGTAACGATCTCGGCGGCCGCCACCTTGAGCGGGCTCAGTCAGGCCGTTCGGTTCAGGGGGATCGCGCTCGCCTGCTTTGGCGACGATCCGGCCATCCTGATCTCGGGGCACCGTATTCTGGCCGGGAACATCTTCGACAACTCGACTAACCTGTACTCCGTCGACACAGACTCGTGGACGCATGGGGCGACCAAGGTTTACAACGACCGCAGCGATGAAGAAGGTTGGACCAACCTGGCCGGCGGTGGCATCCTCACCTACGACCTTTTTCAGAGTGTCGCGGCCGGGCAAGGGTACGCTGAGGTCTACGATCAAAACCAGAATACTTGGTCCGCGATCAGTCCCGCGGATGGCACGGCCAGCGGAACCTTGCCGGTTCTCACTGGCCCGGAGCTTGGCTTTGAATTGGGGCCTTCCATGCGCCTGCAGGATGGCCGCGCGTTTGTAATCGGGGCCAATCAGCACACGGCACTGTACAACTCAAAGAACAATAGCTGGGCAACCGGTCCCGATATCCATGGCACATTAAGCAATCCCTTTGGGAGCGTCCGGCGTGCCAATTTTGGGGCCGACGATGCCCCGGCTGCGCTGATGCCGAACGGGCACGTTTTGATGGCGGCCGATGCTGGCCCGAATCCGATCAGCCAGAATGGCGATGCGGCGACGGGTTCGGCCGTTATCAGCAATATCCCGTCGACGGCGGGCTTGCAGGTATCCTGGGCGGTTTCGCAGGCTGATGGAACCTCGAACGTGATCCCGCCGAACACTGTCATCACCAGCATTGACTCGCGGCACCAGATCCATATCTCCGCGAATGCCTTGGCATCCGCGCAGCAAATCGGCCTGGTGTTCGGGGGCGTCTTCAGCAGTCCCACACAGCTGTTTGATTTCGACCCGAAGGAGCAAACCATCTCCCCGGTAAGGCCCCCCCTAAACGACCCGAACCTGCCGACGTTCGCAGCCTTCGTGACCCGCATGCTCGTACTCCCGACCGGGCAGGTGCTGTTCAACGACGGGCTCGGCAACCAGCTTTATGCCTATACGCCCAGCGGATCGGCCAACCGCTCGTACTTGCCCGTCATTGAGAAAGTCCGGCGCGGCGAGGACGGCGTATTCACCCTGACCGGCAGACAATTGAACGGCCCGTC
Organism: uncultured Acidobacteriota bacterium; assembly: GCA_963765755.1. Taxonomy (GTDB): domain Bacteria; phylum Acidobacteriota; class Terriglobia; order Terriglobales; family Acidobacteriaceae; genus Gp1-AA133. The sequence goes on from CAVXXV010000018.1 coordinate 270,925, forward strand.
CGACGCGTCGGCCTATGGCGATGATGCTCAAAGCAACGAGAACTTCCCCATCGTCCGGCTCCAGGATTCCAACGGGCTGGTTTTCTATTGCCGGTCAACGGACTGGACCTCCACCAGCGTGGGCAACATTCCGCACGAAAGCGTGAAATTCACGCTGAACCCAGCCGTGAGGCCCGGTCAATATCAACTGGTCGTGAGTGCGGGCGGCATCTCGTCGTCCCCAGTCACGTTCCGCGTCACTCGCGACGATTTGAATCGTCACTAAGCAACTGTTGAATTCCTTGCGGCAGGCGTGCCGATCACCGAACTCGTCAGAGAGTGGTCGGCACGCCTCTTTGGGATGTGGGGAGGAGAACGGTGGTCACTTGGATGCCGGTGAACGCGCCATTTGTCCCCTTATTCCGTGGGGTTGTTTTTATTGCGTCGTCTTAGGGCCGCTCCAACCAGGGCGACCAAGCCTGATCCCATCAAGCCAAACGTACCCGGCTCGGGAACCGCTGAGACAACGAATTTACCCTCCGCAAACTGGTATTGACCAAAACTCGTAAGATTCCAACTGGTACAGAAGCTTCCGCCGGTGGGAGTGGTCAGACTGATTAGTGAGGGGGTGTCGCCGTTCATTACGTACCCGCCGATCGGACCAGACATTGTTGCCGGGACACATGCCGAGAAAGCAGAGCTCTGAGAATTCATGGGCAGGGTGAGGCTTCCCAGAACATCGATCGAAAAGCCTGAAGTGAAACCGATGTCGCAGCACGGGGCATAGTTCTTTCCGCCAACCAGCGCGTTATTGAAATTCGCAATAGCAATCTGCCCAATGTTTGGGTAAATACTGGTCCCTGGCGAGAAGAATATGCCGACGTCGCACCACCTATCTTGGCAGATAGTCCCACCCACTCCTGTGATGTTTGAGCCGGGACCGGTCAAACCGAAGAACACATTGTCGCTATCCACATTAACAAGAACGACAACCGATACCTGGGTGATTTTGAAATTGGAAACACTGTCAGCGTAGGCGCATTGTGCAAACGCCACGAGCAGAATCGCAGTTGCCCACTGAAATCGCTTCATGGGATACCTCCTTAGGCGAGGACGAAACCCGGATCATCCCGTTGGCCGCGCGGTCGGGTGGTGGTGGCTAACACTAGAGCGCGGGCACTATACTTCCAGTCTTGGACATTGTCAATCGAGTGAATGTAGGCTTCCCCGTTTTTCAGCTTGGTGCAATCGCTCCGTTTGATTCCGTCGGACCATCCGCGGTCTAGCAGCCGTGCCCATGGCATTAGGAACAGAAAACCGTAACCTGCGATGTGCTCACTCCGCCAGTGCAGGGGCCGAGCTACGCAAAGAAGCACATTTAGCACGCCCGCAACGGCAAACGGTAGGGTTAGCAGTGCTCGCCTGATCGAAGTCATGTTTGCATAGTCTCTCGGGACTTAATTGTCACCTACCAAACGCCCCGCTTTAAATCACTTTGGTAGGTGGCGGGGGACAGACGGGACGTTCCCCGTTTTTCTGATCGCGGTTTGAAAATGTGGTGAACGTTCCGTCTGTCCCCATATTTCCTCAATCTGCTTTTTCGGAAAGAGTTCTGAGAGATGTTGTGAAAACTGTGGCAGATTCAGAATCATGAATACCGCCCAAAAGAGAAAGAGTGCGCGATAGGCTGAAGCAGTGGAGGTGAATTGCGTGAATACTCCCCACAAGAAATAGGCCGAGAAAATCGCTTCTGGACGCCCGATTTCCCGATTCAGTCGAGAGATTACTTTAAGTAGCGAGCCCTACTTCTTCAGCTCTTTGGAACGGAAGAGCATGATGCAATAACTGGACAACACAAGGTACGCCGACCAACAGAGGAACAACCACCAAAAGAAGGATCTTTCTGCCTTGGGGATCGGGAGCAAGGAAACCACTCCTGCAACCCCATTCATGAATACATTGGCGTCCTTAGAGAAATGGGGCTGGTCAACAACGCTTAGCAGGATTAAGAGCAAGAGGCCGGCGGTGAACCAAAAATCGCCGTAGAGAAAGGAATATGAGCCGGTGGTGATCCGGCCAATTACACTCAGTACTACCAGGCAAAGTCCAAGGAAAACAAGTCGGGCTTAGAGAAACCTGGGGACAGACGAGACGTTCACCCGTTTTTCTGATCGCGGTTTGAAATATGGTGGAAGGTGCCCCATTCAATCGCGTCCTGTGTGATTGAGTGGGGTGAAGATGCCGCCGACGCCTCCTCAAACGAACAATCGAAGAGTCCAACATCGCAGGCTGTCTGCCTACCCACTCAATCGCAAACTGCGCGATTGAATGGGGCACCCGATATTTGTGTGGGCCACGCGCCAGCGACGTACTTGACTTCCTTCCCTTTCGAGTGCACATTCATCCCTCCGCAGCAGTGCGGTAAACGAATAAAAGCCTCGTCCCTTTAATTCAGAAAGGGTAGGAACCGGGAGCACGAACTCGCGATGACTTTTAACGCTGACCCCTTTGATCAGACCGTTCGGGAGGACGGGCTTATCAAACGTAGCTCTTTTCACCCGGCTGCGAATCTCCACCAGCTTGTGCCGGTGCAGCACCAGCTGCCGCAGATCGCGCTGCTCCCGATCCGGAGTCCACAACCGCGGAAAGCGTCCTTCCACCACCAGCTTCAGAATGTGGGCCGCGTCCCGTTTGTCGGTTTACTGCTTGCGCACCTAACTGGCCCGGATCTGCGCCGCATCCCCGATCCAGATCTCGTGCCCCAGATCCTCGACCAGTTCGATGAACCACTGGCTGTTGCCGGTCGCTTCCATGCCGATCAGCGCCGGAGCCGCCAACTGCTGATAAAACTGCTGGGCTTCGCCCGAGGCGTGCACCAGTTTTTGCTCCCGGATCTCGCCCGTCTCCGTATCCAACCAACTCACTTGTTGCCAGCTGGGATGGAAATCACATCCTATAATCATCATGTGCGAAGGCTCCTTTCTTCCCAGCGTCTTTGTCCTCAAACCAAGACTATCGGGTTTCGAATCGAGTCTTCGCTCTTATCCAATCAATTCAATCGCGTTCTTTGCAATTGAGTGGGGTGGAGATGGCGCCGACGCCTCCTCAAACGAACAATCGAAGAGCCCAACATCGCAGGCTGTCTGCCTACCCCACTCAATCGCAAACTGCGCGATTGAATGGGGCACCCGCGCAAAGCAAACAGTAGGTCCTTCGCTGCGCTCAGGATGACAAGACATTTAGAGGACGAATCTCTCCCGCGGAAAGCGGTCCGTTCGTCCCACTCTTCGAAAAGCGCGAAGGGTGGGGCAGCCGCACTGGGGATTGATCCAGCAGCTTCGTGGAAAGCCGCTTGCTCTCAGACAACTATTTGACATCAGCCTAACAAATCTTGACGATCCAGATCGTCATCACCGAATCAAATCCTACATGCACTCAGGCGTTGGTTATTTCGGAAGTGCCATTCCTCGCGTCGCGGACAAAACCGCGTTTGCTCAGGTTGTCGACCCGGAAGAAAACAGAGTGTAAATAACGACCATCGTAGTCACTATGAAAGAAGAGGAGTCATGCAGTATTTGATGAAAGCTATGTTGTTCGCGGTAATGACCATTGTCGGTGTAACACTTACAATCGCGCCAGCTCATGCCCAGAGTGGCAAGCGCGTCTTAGCAAACATACCGTTCGATTTTTCACTAGGAAACACCAGGCTGAAAGCGGGCAGTTACACCGTGGAGCAGCTGCCATCGGGATTTCTTGTTTTTAGCAGCAACAATGGAAAAGAACACCAGTTCGTGTTGACCG
>CAVXXV010000019.1:0-92056 GCA_963765755.1 uncultured Acidobacteriota bacterium
CCTGCCATCACCTTCGGGCCTACCCGATCCGCTCGTACCTGCGCCAGCAACCGCAGATTGGTGGACGAGTCCAGACATCAAAGTCAATCACACCCCGTTCTATTCGCCCACCGGCGCGGTATTTGATGGGGTAGATTTCGATGCCACTCTGGTCCACCAGGATCCGCATCGCGGGGAAACGAACCGCTTCTATCTGCAGGTCCATAACCGGGGATGGCAACCCACTTCAAACGTTTCGGTTCGCGCCTTCGTAGCGGACGCCTCGGCCGGCTTGCCAGCGCTTCCGAACGCACTGATTCCCCCGAACTTCAATTTATCCAGTACAGCAAACTGGACCCCAGCCGGCCCGGCACAGACAATCCCATTACTCGTGCCGAATCGCCCAGTCGTCGTCACTTGGGATTTCGCTCTCCCGATTTCAACGGCCACACACACTTGCTGCCTTGCAGTCGTGTCGTCGACTGACGATCCCTTCACGAGCCCCACTACCGACATCGCCACGCTTGTTACTGGTGACAAACGTGTTTGTCTCAAGAATTTGCATGTCATCGACCCAGGCCCAGCCCCGGTCGGCATGATGATGGTCGGCATTGATTTCAACAACGCTGGCAAGGAGACTGCTGTTGCGCAGATCATTGTCCGGCCAAGCTTGTTTGACCGAGGCACGATCGGGTTGCTGCTCCCCAAAGTTGAGTTCACTGAGACGAAGGAGGGCTCGATTGGTGTGGAACGGATCCCGCTCGATCAGGACGACCACATTGGAGACTGGTATGCATGAAGGTTGGAGAGGGAGTCAGTCGAGAAGGAGTTGCTCAAGCGTTGGCTCGGCTTCGATCGCAGTCATGTGTGGGTCTTTAACTCCACACAGAGGTCGCAACTCGCAGGAATCCGCCTGCAGCCTGGTACGAAACTCAGGGGAGTGCTGATCTGCGCCCACAACCGTGATGTCGCCACCCTTGTTGCTCCAAGAGTTGCAATCGAGCAGAAGGTGGCTGGCGTATCTGTCGGGGGCAGTACGTTCCAGATCGGGTATGACGGCGCTGCCAGTCCCGCCGAACCCAAGACGCGACGGTTACGGATTATCACGGACCGTCTGCAATGGCAGAACGAAAAACGACGTCGGCGGCATGGTGACCTTTGGGTCAGGACAACGATTGCGGGGGACCAGGACCGTATGGCACTACGGCCACTGGACGACGGGAGGTGGTCCCTCCCTCGCAAGCGATGTGCCTCTACGATGGTTATCTGGCGGATGGGGAGTCGCTTACTCTCGAAGTGCTCGAAGCAGAGCGGCGCAAGGAGCCCCAAGAGGGCGAAAGCCTATATCGTCATCGATTTGAAGGGGCGATCGACAACTGGTTGGGATTGCATCAGTCCGGCCGGGGCCGCCTGAAGATCCGTTATCGGGTCGAGGCCGTCGGTGAGGAGGAGATCGTAGCCGCCGATTAACGTCTTTCCCACGACGCGGAACGTCTGCGTGCACGTTATATGACCGTTGGCGGGTTGGTGCTGAGACGCGCTGCCCTGATCAGCACGAGAGGAAGGCCCAAGGCCCGTAGAAACCGTGGTCCAGCGGAGCAGTAAATCGCTCACGGTTCAGGAAGAACAATCAAAAGGAGCGAATAGAAAGCGTGGGTAGGACGAGCGCCACGATCAACGAAATGTCATATCGCTGGCTAATTGCCCCACCCATGTAGGCCATGCCTTCTCGTAAACACAGCACTCATGAATTATCTGTTGTGGAACACTGTTCAGCTCGGCTTTCTCAAGCAGCTTAATGAGCTTGTTCTCACGAGCTGTTTGCTTTGCGACGGAAAGAGATCTTTCCTAACAACGCTTTTGGGCAGCTTGAGTGAGTAGCACAATCAATCCGGGAAGAAGGAATATAAGTATTTCAACCTGTCCGTTGCCTCCGTCGAGCGGTATGCCGAAGAGCTGTTCTAAGAAGTTCATTAGTCGCCTTCTGAAAGTCGTGACTACAACAATTGCCAAAGAGATCGGCCGTAGGTACTCAGAAACAATTCTCCGAACTCGGAAAATATGATGTCGGAGCATCGGACTGCTGTGGGCAGTCCGTCGACGAGCCTACGCCAGTCATTCGCAAAGGGGGAATGGCAGACCCATACTTCGCGTTCGTCCAATGTTATGGCGAACGAAAGGCTGGAGGCAGCGAGTCCCATAGGGATGCGGTTGCGGTTGGCGCAAAGTCCGCGAAGCACGTGGACGCCTCTGTTGTTCATCGGAAACGCCGTTTCATCGAGAGGAGCCAACGAATGATAGCGAGGGGTTCCCCTCGTATAGAGAACGGTTCGGTCGTATCGAAGCTGGCCACTGAACAGGATTGTGGGATCACTTCCTTTGTCACACACAACGGTGTTGCCATCTGAAGCGATGCCCAGTACCGGACCATCGAGCTGGGCGAAATAAGGGTGGCCGAATTTCCAATACTTTATCGGATCGAAGAAGATTTCGACGGGCGTAGCGTTCAACGGAATTAAGAACAAACGACCAGACGATGTGCCGACGAGAATGGACTTATTGTCGAATGGCTCGAGGGCGGTGATGGACTCGCCGGCGGGCAGGCTTCCAAGCGGGATCCAAAGTGTGTATCGAACAGGTGGGACAGCGCCAGTCTCGAAAGTGACAGCTCCATAGGCAACGTTATTGCCGGCTCGTGCCGCAAGTGCCATGATCCGCATAGGTGGAGATGCTGGGACCTGGAGGCCGATGATGGGAGATACCGCGCGCATAATAGGACTCATGCCATCACCGTCGATGGCGTACCTGCCTAGAACGACGGGCACAATGTCGGATTCGACCCAGGTGCCCGATTGCCAGCGCCCACAAGTAACAGCGTTGTTTCGTGGGGTATCAGCTCCGAAAATATCGCCGATTATGTAAGTACCGCTGGACTGTTGGTAAAGGGCAACGTAGCCACCATCTCCACTTCGGTACTGGTGCCAGACCTGGGTGGAAGGATCCAGCCAGAGATCCCCGTTGTCCATGGCCCCGGCACCGACAATTCCGTTGGCGACTCCCATCGATCCCGAGAATTGCCTGGGATTTGAGCCTGGGTCGAAAAACATCAGAACGGGCAGAGTTTTGTTGCGCCTGGTATCGGAGGGGTAAGAGCCCTCGCCTTGGTACTGGCGTATCAAATCTAATTTGTTCGCAATACGGACGATGCCCCCGTCGCTGGGGATGAATAGCGTGTTTTCGTCGAAGCGCAACTCGTGCAGGTCCGCGTGCCAGCCAGCCATGTCGATCACGGCGCCGCCGCGATCGATAGAAAACCAATGATCACCTCCATCGTTCGATAAGAGTCCCACGCAATGGCTGGCGGCGACATATTCCGGTTTAGTAGGATGAACGGCGATGCTGTAGCGGCTCTTGATGGTGGATTCCAAGCCACGCAGGCACTGGGTGAAGGTCAAAGGGGTCTTCCGATTTTCTGTGTTGTATTGGCATTCCGACCAGGTCTTTCCTCCATCGTGTGTGCGGATGACAAGATTTCTCTGGTCCTTACCAAAGGTTCCGTAGCCGAGGCAATAGGCATTCGCGGGGTTGTACTGGCACGAACCTACCCGCAAAGGAGTGAAGACATCGGGCGAAGCGTTCCAGTTGATGACGCTTGTCAATCGCGGTACGAGTGAATCTGTGGCGCCGATGGGATGCAATGTCAGGTTTCCCCCAGCGATTTGAGCGCGGCCGAGGAAGGACTTGCTCTGGTCGGCGATCAGGAAATCGTCCCCGATCAGATTTGCCAGATCAGTGACGGTGCGCGGATCGGAGTGCCACTCAAATGGCACAGTGTCGATGGATGCCCAGGAGAGCGGGCCAACCAGAGTCGCAGACTGCCCGACGCCGGTAGCGATGACGAGCAGGCGTTGCGTCGGGAGAATGATCATCGAGTAGATGCCGCCCGAAACAGTTAGCGGCAGTGGGACATAGGTCCAGTCGTTATCGGGATGGGCAGCGTCGCCAATGTAGATCGCTCCGATTCTGCCTTCAGTTCCGGCGCCACTTGCGCCCATAGAATCATTGCAGCCGACAAAAATGCGGTTGGCGTCAGCCGGGTCCTCTGCGAAGGCGACAATGCTGCAATGTTGCCACGTGTTGCTGAGGCATCGACTCGAGTATCCTTGGGGATCGCGCTCGCTGAACCAGAGGCCCCCTTGTTCAGTACCTACGAGAAGACGATCGTCCGGGAGTGGATGCACGGCCCAGACCGAACCGGTTACCCATCCCTGTTCACCCATATCGATTCCAAATGGGCTGCTGAGGGTCCACTGCGGTGGGCCAAAGAGGCCGTAAACCTTAATTGCGCCTAGAGGCATGGCTTTGCCTTTCCCAGTCAAGTAACTAGTCTGGAACGGTCGCCGGTATACGAAATGCAATCACTCAAGAAGAGCACGCCTTCACAGCATAGTGTTGTGGAGATCAGGAATGTTTCATGGTTTGTAGACGGGGTGATTCGCGCTCTCGTAGTCAGTGGCCGAGGCTATTTCCTGTCGTAGGCTATTGACGTGAGATTGGTTGAAGGGCGTCCATTGTGTGGACGAGGAGTGTCTGAACGCCTTCTTACCAATATGACCACTGGGAAAGAGGCTTTCGCAAAGTCTGGGGAGCAAAGTGGGGAGCAAATACACCCGAATGAGGCACAGTCCACCCATTTCGGAGCACCTGCTCCCAGTTGTAAGTTGTTGGGAAGATTGAAGCGGGCCAACCGCGGGAAGCTTAGCAAAACCATCGGCTTCAGCCTCTTCTTGCTAGACAGTTTTGGGCAAGGCTGCAACCGCCCGCTGAGCTGTGCCTTTGCCGATCCCTAGTGCTGCCACAATCTCGGCCCAGGAACGCCCCTGCGCTCGAAGAGAGGCAATCTTCAGAGCGTCAACTGCAACTCGTGGCCTGCCCAGTCGCTTGCCCTTTGCCTGCGCGTTGCGTAGACCCGCACGCACCCGCTCCTGGATTAGGGCCCTTTCAAACTCGGCCATCGCGCCGATGATCTGAAACATGAGGCGTCCAGAAGGCGTGCTCAGGTCCAGATTGTCTCCAAAGCTGACGAAAGCAACGCCGAGCGCGCCCAGTTCCGCTAAGGAGTTCACCAAGTGCTTAAGGGATCGTCCAAAACGATCAATTTTCCACACGAGGACGGCGTCGAACTTGCGTCGGTGCGCATCCGCCATCAGGTCGTTCAGGGCAGGCCGTGATTCCTTCGAACCGGATACTCCTTGGTCGATGTATTCCTTGGCGACCGGCCATCCGCGGCGAGACGCGTATTCGCGTAGCTCCCGAAGCTGCATCTCAGGATCTTGGCTGTTTAGGGTCGATACTCTGGCGTACAGCGCGACTCGGACGGAGGGGATTGCTAACTTGCTGGCCAGTAGTTCAGTTTCCGCTGCGGTGAGTCGTGGCTTGAGATAAAGAGGTGAGGGTGCTACGGTGCCATCAACCATTGGAATCCTCCAGTGTTTCCTTTGGTTAGCCCCGTTTGAGTGCTTCAACACTCAGGCGGGGCGCTGTGTTTTCCACAGCAAACCCCACTTTATCACCGCATGCGTGCTTGCTCGCATAATTATCTTGTGCCATGCTGCAGACATGACCAAAACGGAAAGGGACTACGCCGCCGAATTTGCCAGGAAGGGCGGCCATGCACGCGCCCAGAAGTTAACCCCTGAGCAACGCAAGCGAAGCGCCCGCAAGGCTGCAAGAGCCCGGTGGAAGAAGGCGAAGAAGGACGCTACCGAAGGGCCCTAACCTCCCTCAAAATGTGCCCCTTTTTGTGTTCCCACTAGCGAGAAAATGAGAGAAGTCAGAAGTACTCGACTGATCCTAAGATTCCCTGTAAGTACCTGGACATCAAGTAATTGCTGTCTCTCTATTACTCCTGAGTTCTCTCTTTGGGGAAAGCGAAAACCGGCTGTTAACCGGAGGGTTGTAGGTTCGAGTCCTACCTGAGGAGCCATTCTTTCAAGGGTTTACGCATCCCGAAACAATCCCGCGAGACCAACAAGCCTGTTCCTCGCTGAGTGCTCTTTCATGCTGTTGCATTGCGATAGTCTGCGAGCGCACGCCATGCTGTTGGTTTCAGAGAGTGCGCCGTCAAGAAGCATCAGTCGCCATCGCCTCGCGAAAAAGACTTGGAGAATGAAGCCGATCACGAAAGGGACTCAGCCTCTCGAAAGCTGCTGAGGCGTTGCCCCTGAAGGACAGGGCCAAGCGGCCCAAACCATAGTGCTGAACGGACGGCGCCCGCCTAGGCCGGGCGGGTCCTCAATTTCCACTAAAGCCTCCAATCGGTAAGGTCGATAGCCAAGGTAGGCGCTTTGCTATGCCGCAGGCGTCATCCTGCGTCGGACACGCGCTCAAGAAACTCGCACACGTCGTTTGCGTCCCACTATGGCCGACCTAGCTGCACTCGCGGTACCTTCTGAGCCTCAACCAGGGTGCAATTCTGCGAATGTGCCCAACCAAGTCCCGACTGATGCTGCGCACATTCGAGCAAATTCCCTCCCGGACAGCGGAACTACGGAGTCGGCCCTCGGTAGGTCCGAGCCCTCTTCGACCGGCACTGCCAACTTGCGAGTGTTATTCGTGGAGGACGAACCTGGCGACGTTGAATTGGCGGTACGAGCAGTGCAGCAGCGAGGCTTTGAGGTCAGCACAGACGTTACCCAAACCGAGCAGGAATTCACCAATCTGGTAAGAAGCAATTCGTACGACGTGATTCTGGCGGACTACAACCTGCCCACCTGGAATGGAATGGAATCAGTCGCGGTCTTGCGGCGCGAGGGCTTGGATATTCCCGTCATCGTGGTGTCGGGTACGCTGGGCGAGCTGACTGCCGTGGAATGCATCAAGCAGGGCGCCGCTGACTATGTTCTGAAGGACGACCTGCCCCGCCTGCCCGAGTCGATTCGTCGCGCCCTCAACGAAAAACGGCTGCGGGATGACAACAAGCAGGCGCAGCAGGACTTGGCTCGATCCAATCAGGACCTGGAACAGTTCGCTTACGTGGCCTCGCACGACCTGCAAGAGCCGTTGCGCATGGTAGCCACCTATACCCAACTGCTGGCCGATCGCTATCACGGCCAACTCGACGCCAACGCAGACAAATACATTCAATATGCGGTCGACGGCGCTCTGCGCATGCAGACTTTGGTGCAGGACCTGTTGACCTTCTCGCGCGTGGGCAGGCAAGACACCGATCTGCAGAGCATCGACTGCAATGGGGTTGTGGCCATGGCAATGAGGAACCTACAAGACGCTATCAGCGAGAGCGGCGCACAGATTCTTTGCGATCCCCTGCCTGTGATTTGCGGGGATAGTTCGCAATTGCAGCAGGTGTTTCAAAATTTGATTGGCAATGCGATCAAGTTCCGTGGATCCGAACCACTGGTGATACGGGTCAGTGCGGTTCAAGGACGCGAAGACATGGGTCTTCTCGGTGGCAGACAACGGCATCGGCATCGCTCCCGAACACAGAGAAATCATCTTCGCCATCTTCAAGCGGCTGCATACCCGCGTCGAATATCCGGGCAGCGGGATTGGCCTGTCGATTTGCAAAAAGATCATCGAACGGCAAGGCGGGAGGATCTGGGTTGAATCCAGTCGCGGGCGGGGATCAACCTTCCGATTCACAATGCCCGTGGCGGGACCCGGGAGGCAATACGCTCACTCCGATGAAAACCGCGCCTGAAGTCCTGTTGGTCGACGACAATCCGGCCGATATCGATCTTATGAGCGAAATGCTGGCCAAGAGTAAGCGGCATTTTCATGTGAACTCCGTGAGCGATGGTGCGCGGGCAATTGCTTTCCTGCGTCGCGAGGGAGAATACGCCCAAGCTCCGACTCCGGACCTGGTCGTGTTGGATCTGAACCTGCCGCGCCGCGACGGACGCCAGGTACTTTCCGACATCAAGTCGGATCCAAAGCTGGCGAAGATCCCGGTGGTCATCTTCACCACCTCCCAAGCCGCCTCCGATATCAGCCGCAGCTATGAATTGGGAGCGAACTGCTACATTCAGAAGCCCGTCGACTTCCAGCAGTTCCGGGAGACCGTGAAAAACGTAGGCTTGTACTGGCTCCTTATTAATCAGGCACCGGTGGCGCAACCAGCGACCCGATCCGCGGCAAGGTCCTGATCCGCTGAATTGAGGCTAGCGGAGGTTCTTTCATAAGGAATTACTCCGTTCAAAAATCTCCACGGAATGGCCCCGTCCCCAGAAAATACGTAGGCCGGCTACAGATTCTCCCGTAGGGTATTTCTGCGTCTCCCGCTGTAAGAACTTTGGGAGTTGCAATTTAGTGGCGCGGGATTGCAAGAAATACGTCCATTTGGTGGGTAGTTGAGCCTGCCAGTGTCGTCCAAGTCTGTGACCCGCAAAAATTTACATAATCCAGGCAAGGAGGCCGAGAAAAGGCTTGGCCCTGAGCCAAGGATGGTTTACTTTCTCCGGCATCAGATTTTTGGGGGATTACGGGGCGCACGCACTGGAGTGGCCAGGTTAGCTTAAATTCGGCAGGCAACGCGGTGTTCGGGTTTCACGCCGCTAGTCCGACGCGAGCCAAACGACACACTCTCTCCCCTTGAGCGATTCGGCATTCCGACCGCGCAGCCTCGAAATCCCAGAGGGTTCCAGCCGTGAAATCTCCTTTCTGTCTCCGGCTTGTGGTCGTAGTCTCTCTTCTCATCCCTTGCGGGTTCCTGTGCGCACAAACGCCCCAGATTGCAGCCGACGATTCCCGCACCACTCCGCCGATTGCCAGGAACGAGTTAGTCGGTAATGTTTCGAATACCGGCGTCCCAGGACCCGTGCGTTCTTTCCTGCGCATGGCGGGCATCAGCCAGAAAATCGCTATTGTCGACGTCATACCGCTGCTGGCCCGCAACATTTATATGCAGGGTTATGAAGGCGGAAACCGGCCGACCGAATTCCTCGTTCTACTGAATCGCTACGTGCAACAGGCAAGGGAACTCACCGCCCTTGCGCCGAATGGCGCGATTCACGTGTCGAACTGCGAGGAAGCAAAGCCTCTGTTGAAGATCCTCGGCTACCGCGTGCGTGAGGAATGTGGGAAGAGCGATACCTCACTGGAGACGGCGGATCCGGAACGAGCCTTTGTTACGATCGACTCGGGATTTCCACTGCCCGCTCTGGAGTTGACCCTGCAGGGTGGCAAACCCTTCGAGTATCCCTACACCGTTACCCGCGCCCCGATCATTTTCCCGGAGGCCGAGTGGCTGTCTGCCGGTAATAAGAAAGACCAGCGCTATAGCAAAGACCTTATCGATACCCTATTGCACGATCCTGTTATGGCGCGTCTGTATTGGTCTCTGTCTCGCTTAGATCCGGAGACGCGCGACGCCTTGCAGCGCACCGTCGGCATCAGGGACCTGATGCCCGACGCAGCGGTTCTTGATTTCTACGGCACTTACATTTGCTTTCGGTCGGGCCATGTTGTTGTCCCAGGTGGTGAGAATGCTGTTCCGGCCTGGAAGAGTCTGGTCGGAGCCGATCCCGACTCTCCCCGCGACTTCATCCGAGCCTTGCTATCCAAGGATATGGGCTGGTTGGCAGCCTACTTTGATGTATTGTCCCGCGCCAGCCGCACCCAGCAAGCGCATTTCACTGACGGAAAGCGCCTGCGAACGTTCTACGATGCGCTTCGCGCCGCCGATCCAAACGCGAGTGCAACCAAGGGCGCGTTCCGTCCGGCTCCTGGCTTGCTCCTGCTGGTTACGCGCCAACAATGGGACGCAAACGGCGAACCGCACGTACCGGGCGGTGTTGCGGTGTGGAAAGACATTTTGCGCCAGAAAAGTGATTCGAAGCTGGTTCGCGATTGGGGAAAGCGGGCCACTCGTCTGAGTACTCCCGAACAACTTCTGCAAGCCATGTTTGCCCTGACCCGGGCGACTACGGATAGTGGGCCGCTGCAGGCGTATTTGATGCTCAGCGAATTGGACATGCGCCGTTCGGAGCAGCACCAAATGAGTCCGGAGACGGTGAAACTGCTGGCGCGAAAATTTGAAATGTTCAGCGACCAATACCGGGTGTTTGCGGAGTTTCCGGAACTCACAGATGGATCGATGGAACTGTTCCTTGATGTCGCGAACAGCGTCGACCACATCGACAATACTGCCCTGCGCGGCAATGCTCTGGGTACGCTGCAGGCGAACCTTGGTATTTGGCAGATTCTCGCTCGCCAGGGGCAGATTCCAACTGCGCGTCTGAACGAGTCCTGGCAAGGTGCGATCAAACCGTTCGCGAAGATTCGCAATGAAGCGCAAGTGTATGAAGCTGGCTACACGTCCATCGGCGAGGTATTGCGGGTGGCCACCGGCAAGCCCAGAACTTCGCAGAACGAAATAATCGAATTGCTTGCCAGCCCGCGGCAGACCAGCCCTGACGGCAAAAAGGCGCATGATGAAGTCGCCAACGCGATGCGCTCGGTGCTGGACAGCCAGCGTTTGGTTTCGCTCGATGTAATCCACGGGCTAGGACAGGGATTGCAGGACAAACTGCAAGGGAAGCCGGCGGACCCCTCATTGCAAGTGTTGGGCGAACAACTCCGCGAGTTTGAAATGCCCCGCCCCATCTTTAAAGGAAGCGAACGGAGCGAGTGGGCGGCCGGCATCTACAACAACAGCCACACCGATGCAGAAATGCGTGCCGACGTGGGCAAAGTCCTTGCGTCTTCGTCTTCCCGCGGTCAATTGGAAGAGGCGCTTGGCCAGTTGGCCTCTTTCCAGCGTGACACCCTGGTCGGTCTGAACTATGCGTACTATGCTCCGCCCGGCGCGCAGGCGCTTCATAACAATCCGCTGCTGGTTCGCTCGCATGATTTCTCCGCCGAAACTGTCGGAGGCATCAAGGCGGTCTGGCAAGCGTCCCATCTGTTTGGAGAGGGATCGCCGGCTGGAGGAGGCGCGCACCTGGTTGGATCGCTCGCCGACTTGCCCTACGTACTCGCCGAGATTGAGCAAGACTTTATCGTTCCGGAAAACGTGCAGGCTCTGATCTGGCGCGAACTTGTGCCCGGCCTCATGACTAGCGCCGTTCTGCCGCGCTGGTGGGGACTGGGGGGAAGCGAGTTGCACGCGATTACCCTCTATCAAAAAACTGGAGAAGAATTGCTCTCCTCTGCGGCTCAGAAGCCGGAACTGCGCGAACAAATGCTCGCCATCCTGGCCGATCGCATGGCCCCGCAACGATCGGAGCGGGTGGAGCGTGCGCTGCGAGGTGGGCATGCGGACGAAGCGTTGGCGCAAGTTACGCCTGCCGATACGCTGTACCTGGCAGCCGAATTCCGGCTCCGCTCACCAAGTGTGAAGGATGCGTGGGGTCCAGCGGGCAAGGAGTTGGATTCCCTTGCGCAAGAGCACGCCGACGAACTCGAGTGGACACGTTTGTCACGCGATTTCGGAGTTCCCCATCCCACGCTTGCGCACACTTACTCTCGCGAGCTGCTGAACATGGCGCCCGTGCCGGCTTTCGCAGGATACTCGAGCCGGCTCCTCGCCGAGTCCTGGGATTCCGGCAACTTGTATTGGGCTCGGTTGGCCGATGAGACCGGTGCCTCGCCGGAAGCGCTCAACCGGCTGGTCCCGGAACTCACCCGCCGCATGGTGGAGAAAGTATTCGCGACCGATTTTGAAGACTGGCCCGCTCTGGTGCGCGCATTGCGCGAGACGGGCGATGAATTTCGGCGCACCAAGGTGGCGTCGGTGACCGCAGGCGGGAACTCATCCGCTCGCTGACTTGTCGTTGCAGAAGTGGAGATTTTTGATGAAGCAAGATCAGGCTGACCCGGTCCGTAAACTCAAACTGGCGGCGCGCCTAGTGCTGCTGACAGGAATACTTGTCCTGCTTTCGGGGGCTGGAGACAGAGTCGCTGCTCAGGACAGCTCGCACATTCACGTGATTGTGAACCTGGTCCAGCTGAACGTGGCTGTGACCGACAAGAACGGCAACTACGTTACCAACCTCCGGCCGGAGAACTTTGCAATCACAGAAGACGGCATCCCGGAGAAGCTCGCGACTTTTGCCGAGGGCAATGGCCCGACTCGAGCCCTGTTCGATCTGGCACAGGGAGATAAGTCTGGAAATGGATCGGAGACCGGGGACCCACCTAACCCCAATGAAACCGCCGGTGGCCCCATTAGTCTGGACTCGCTGGTTGCCGGCGCGAACGTATTCATCCTGTTCGACACGAGCAACTACATGTATCGCGGATTCGTCTTTGCGCAGGATGCGATCGCGGATTTCGTTCGCTCCCTCGACACCGCCGATAAAATTGCTCTTTACTCGTACAGCCGGGATCTTTCTCGCGTGGCCACGCTCACTCCCGATCGCGGTCAGGTGCTGCGCGCGGTACGCACCACGGTAGCCGGGGATGAGGCCGCCCTCTACAACACGCTTCTGCTGACCTTGCGCGATGCATCGCAATACAAGGGCCGGAAAGTTGTGGTGGTCTTCTCCAACGGGCCCGACAATTCAAGTGTCATTCCGCCGGAGGATGTGGCCGAATTGGCACAGTCCGCCGGGATCTCGGTCTACATGATCAGTACCCAGCAGGCGAAGCTAGAACCGGTTTCTACTGCCGTTTTTGAGCGTATGACCGCAGCTACCGGCGGTAAAGCATACTTCGCCAAAAACTGGAAAGATGAGAAGCGCGCATTCGCTTCGATTCGCGACGACCTGGCCCACCTGTATTCCTTGAGCTACTATCCCCGCGCGAATCCGAACCGCGGCTGGCGTGCGATTAGTGTAAGGCTCGTAGGAGATGAATTTAAGAAGTATCATGTGAGGACCAGAACTGGATATCGCCTCGCACCCACACGCTTTGCATCAGACACGGCCAGTGCCGAGTCTCGTCCGGAGGCGACGCCAGAATCACAGCCCTAGGACGAGGGGGAGGCTCACAAACCCGAGCCGTTCCCGCGTCGAACCAGCTCGCATGTGTCCCGCGCATGCGGGGTCATACGGGCTGATGGGCTCAGGTTACTTCCTGGACAGGTAAGTCCATTCCTGTGGCATTCGGCTTAACTTACAGAAGGCAGAGAATTTTGGGCCCCGTTAACACACCGGAGAAAACGTCTGGAGGGGAGGAACCAGCTGTTTCCTGAATAACCTCAGTCTTCAAAGCAGGCCATTTCCTCTTGACAACCCAAGATACGCATGTTGTAGTTCTCAAACCTCCCGCTTGCCTTTCTACGACGGACAGATAGGTCAAGGCGGGCACGGCATCGAAAAGTGAGAAGCGATCGCTCCCCCTGCGGCCGCTCATAAAGTCTCCCCATAATGAAGCGCAGAACACGACTGCTGCCTTAGGCCGGCATCTCTGGAGCTTTTGCATCGATGGCAATGTTGCGCAGTCTACCGAACTTGGCAATGAAAACGCCTTTGATACGGGATTCCCGCACCCGAAAGGCGAGCTCGACACTCAGTAACGACGAGTGCGCAAGTAATGCCAGCGCCGCGAATCGCCGGCCCTATCATCTACTCATGGCGGGATTTGAGGCTCTGGACCTGGTGAACGTCGGCCTGCTGGTGACAAGCGCTTCTGGCCAACTGTTGCTTGCCAACCGCACCGCCGAGCAGATCCTTAAAATCCGTGACGGAATCGAATTGGGTCCGACCGGTCTTGTGCGCACCTCTCTGAAATGTGTGCCCAGCCTGAACGCTCTCATGGATGCGGCGATAAAGGCGGGCGTCGGCTTCAGGGATTCCGTACTGCCTGTGCGCCGTCCTTCTGGCAGGCGTCCGTTGACCGCGATCGTACGTTCCGTCGAGGGCGCTTCGGTGCAACCGGATCCGTTAGCTCCTGCGACTCTGCTGTTCATTCTCGATCCTGAGACATCCGTCGAAACCGTGGAAGCCGAACTTCGCCAGCTCTACGGCTTAACATCGACGGAATCGCGCCTCGCGAATCTTCTGATGGAAGGGAAAGCGCTCGACGAGTGCTGCAAAGTTCTCAATATTCGCCGCACCACGGCGCGCACTCATTTGCAGCATTTGTTTGAGAAGGTCGGCGTGCAGCGACAGAGCGAACTTGTTTCTCTGTTGCTGAAAAGTGTTGGCTTGATGGGCGCGGCCAGTAAGCCAGCCACAAGCGAAAAAGCCAACGGAAATTCGACCATATAGTTTTGCTTCGAAGCCTGTTGCCCTCCTCGATTTTTTCAATGCGAATCTTTCGCAAATACGTACCCAAGGGTGAAAACAGTTTCACTCCTTCACCGGGTAAGCGGGCTCGGTTGGAGAGCTTAGGATCGGGGCCCAGCAATTCTCCAGGGCGACGTACTTTCTCGACGCCGAGCATCGAAAACCTAGAGAGAAAGCGCAAGGTCAGCGGCACCTCTGACCCGGCTGGTGAAACAGGTCTCTCTTACTGCGAAGGTGCTGGCCGATTTCTCAAGCCATTGATAATAGGGTATTTCTATCTGTATCAAAGTCGCGCTTCGCGAGAAAAGACTCGTGGTAGAATGAATCCTCAGGTATCCTCCTCCCCCGAGACCTAAGAGGAGCGATCCATCGATGTTTCGTAAAACCCTTCTGTTTTTTCTAACCCTTTCACTTACATCTTTCTCGATCCTTCCTGCGGGCGCGCAAGCTAAACTCACGGCCGCGCAAGTGGTAGAGAAAAACATTGCAGCCCGCGGTGGCGCACAAGCATGGCGCGGGGTCCAGACGATGACTTGGTCTGGAAAGATGGATGCCGGCGCAGGCGACTCCGTAGAACGCAGCCGCCGGTACGCCCAGAATCAAAGCCGATTGTCCCCGACTGGTCGCGTTGCCCACGACAACATGGGCGACAAGGAAGACCACCAGGTCCAGCTTCCGTTTAAGCACGAAATGAAGCGGCCCAATAAGTCGCGCACTGAAATCGAATTTGCGGGAAAGACCGCGGTGCAGGTTTATGACGGTTCGAACGGATGGAAGGTTCGGCCTTTCCTGAATCGCAACGACGTGGAAGCGTTCACGGCTGACGAAGCCAAAGCCGAGAGCGAAGAGCCCGGCATTGGAGGCTACCTTCTCGACTACTCCACCAAGGGATCGAAGGTCGATCTCGAGGGGATGGAGAAGGTGGAAGGTCACGACTCCTACAAATTGAAGGTCACGTCGAAAACCGGAAACGTAAAGTTCGTTTGGATTGACGCGCAGACCTTCCTCGACGTGAAGGTTTCAGGCACCCCGCGCCGCATGGATGGGAAGATGCACAACGTCTTCATCTACCAGCGAGATTTTCGCGATGTGCAGGGCGTCAAAGTACCATTTGTTTTTGAGACCGCGGTAGACGGTTATCGCGAGACGCACAAGACCGTACTCGAGAGTGTGGCGGTAAATCCCAAGCTTGAAGATTCGTTGTTTACGAAGCCTCAGGCGAAGTAACAGCTCGTGATTAAACGGGGGCGCCCCCAGAGGGCGCCCTCGGCAAGACTGCAGGAAAATGTGGCAACCTTCGCGGCGGCGTTCATCCCGCTCCCCCCAACAACGCGCCGATTGTGATCGATATTGCCCCCCCTCATTTCCCTGCAGGTCGATGTGCCGTATGTCCCAGACAAGGTTCACTTCGGGGAGTAAGCTCTTTCTGCGGAGACTTTGGTAGTCCGTTATTGCGGGGTAGGAAATCATGAATAAGCCGGCAGCTGTCGGTTCCTTGGTCATCATCGCGCTAGGCGCATTTATCGCGGGCCGATTCACAGGTGGGTCCAGCTCAAAAAACCAACCAACCGCCAAGCGAATCCTGTACTACGTCGACCCCATGCATCCTGCGTACAAGTCGGACAAGCCGGGCACAGCCCCGGATTGCGGGATGGCGCTCGAGCCTGTATACGAGGGCGACAATCTCGCCGCCAAGCTGCAGCTACCCGCCGGATCGGTCGCAATCACTCCCGAGCAGCAGCAACTCATCGGGGTACGCGTCGAGAAGGTTGAAAAGAATGCCGGCTCACGCGTGATCCGGACCACTGGCCGCGTAGCTCCGGATGATAATCGCGTGTTCAAGCTGATGGCCGGCACCGACGGCTGGATTCGAGAGCTGCAGGACAATCCAGCAGGCACTGTCGTCACGAAAGATCAGCAACTAGCCACATTCTTCAGCCGTGAGTTTCGTAACGCCGAGCAGGCCTACCTGGGCTCACTCGCCAGCATTGACCGGGTGAAAGGCACGCGCGACGCGGAAGAGCAAAACAGGCTCAGCGACTCGAGCGTCCGTGTCAACGAAGAACAACTTCGCACGCTGGGAATGGGTGAGCCACAGATTCGGGAACTTGCGAAAACCCGCCAAGTGACCGGTGACATTTCACTTGTGGCCCCGGTCGACGGTATTGTGCTTTCCCGCAATATTACTCCCCAGCAACGGTTCGAAAAGGGAACCGAATTCTACCGCATTGCCGATCTCAGCAAAGTTTGGATCATCGCGGATGTTTTCAGCGACGAAACCGCCACTCTGCGGCCCGGATCCAAAGCTACGGTCATGATTCGCGAGCTCGGAAAGACGGTTACGGCCACCGTAAGCAACAGTCCGCCCCTGTTCGACGCGGCTTCGCGAACACTGAAGTTGCGCCTGGAAACGGACAATCCCGGCATGTTCCTGAGACCCGATATGTATGTCGATATCGAGTTTCACGCGCCGGCGCCCGCTGGCATCTCGGTACCGGCAGAATCCATCCTCGACAGCGGAATGCAGAAGATCGTGTACCTCGAGACAAGCGATGGCGTATTCGAGCCACGACCAGTGGAACTGGGTGGGTCATTCGGGGGCCGTGTGACTGTAAAGCGCGGCCTGGCCGAGGGTGATCGCGTGGTCACTTCCGGAAACTTCCTGATCGATTCCGAAAGTCGCATGAAGCCGGCGGACGTGCGGACGGTGAATGAGAAGCGGAGTACTTCCGGCCACACCGCGCCGATGAACCAGGCAATGCAAGCGAGCACCGCCGACCCAGTGTGTGGGATGTCCATCGATCGTGAAAAGTCTCTGGCGAGCGGACTCAAGGAAACCTATCGCGGCGAGACTTATGTCTTCTGCTCCGATAAGTGCCACAAACAATTTTTGCAAGATCCCGCGAAATACATCGACGACCGGTTGAGGAGCGCCGCGGAGCACGGATCGGGGCACGGCGAATGATCAACCGGCTCATCACATTTTCGGTACGGAACAAGTTCCTCGTTTTCGCGGTTGTGGCCGCCGCGTGCATCTGGGGCACCTGGTCCATGCTGCACTTGCCGCTGGACGCGACGCCCGATCTCAGCGAGACCCAGGTCATCATCCTTTCGCGCTGGGATCGCAGCCCCGACATCATTGAAGACCAGGTCACCTATCCCATCATCAGCGCGATGACGGGAGCGCCCAAGGTTAAAACAGTTCGGGGTATTTCGGACTTCGGCTTTTCCTACGTCTACGTGGTGTTTGAAGAGGGCACCGATATCTATTGGGCCCGCTCGCGGACCATTGAATATCTTTCCTCGGTAAATTCACGATTACCGCAAGGCGTTAAAACAGAAATCGGTCCCGACGCCACTGGATTGGGATGGGTCTTTCAGTACGTATTGCAGGATCAATCCGGCAAACACAGCCTCGCGGAACTCCGCTCTTATCAAGACTGGTATCTGAAGTACTACCTGAAGGCGGTTCCTGGTGTAGCCGAAGTGGCGTCGCTCGGTGGCTTCAACCAGCAATATCAGATCAATATCGATCCCAACCGCCTGCGATCTTACGGAATTCCAATTTCGCGCGTGGCCGATGCCGTACGCAGCGGCAACAGCGAGACGGGTGCGCGTCTGCTCGAGTTCGGTGGCGCGGAGTACATGATCCGCGGCCGGGGCTATGTGAAATCTCCGCAGGACATCGAAGACATTGTTCTCTCCGACCAGAGTGGAACTCCGATCCGCATTAAGGACGTCGGTGACGTGGTGCTGGGCCCAGACATTCGGCGGGGCGCGGCCGACCTGGACGGAACCGGCGAGGCGGTGTCCGGCATTGTCATCATGCGCGAGGGCAGCAACGCGTTGGACGTGATCGATCGCGTAAAAAAGCGCCTCAAAGAGATTGAACCTGGAATGCCAGCGGGCGTAAAAGTGGTTCCCATCTATGACCGGTCGGAATTAATACGCCGCGCTATTTCAAACGCGAGATCGACGCTCATTGAAGTTGTTGTCACCGTCGTCATCATCATTCTGATCTTCTTGTGGCACTTCCCCAGCGCGGTGATTCCGGTTGTGACCATCCCCGTCGCAATCTTGCTCACCTTCATCCCGCTGCAATACACGGGCGTGAGCATCAACATCATGTCGCTCGCAGGATTGGCAATCGCCTGCGGCGAGCTGGTAGACGCCGCCATTGTCGTTGTCGAACAGACGCACAAGAAGCTTGAGATCTACGAACGGTCGGCCCAACCCTTCAAGTACGAAGAGGTCATTCTCGAGGCAGTCAAAGAGGTCGCCGGACCGACATTCTTCGCACTGCTGGTGATCGCGGTCGCATTCTTGCCGGTCCTGGTGCTGGAAGGCCAGGAAGGCAAGCTATTCCGCCCGCTTGCTTATACGAAGAATTTCGCCATGCTGGTGGCCGCCTTCTTGGCTCTCACGCTGGATCCTGCTTTGCGCCTCCTGCTGGTCCGCAAACCGCGTCCCCTCGGGCTTGAGCAAAGCTGGTGGCAGAAAATCACCGGCGTATTGCTCGGGGGCAAAATCCGGGCAGAAGAGAAACACCCCATCACTGGGCCGCTCATACGTATGTACGATCCGGTCGTGCGATGGACGTTGCGCTGGAAGACGCAGGTGATTGCCGGCGCCGTCGTCATCGTTCTGCTGACGGTTCCTCTTTTCTGGAAAATCGGATCGGAATTCATGCCGCCGCTGGAGGAGGGTTCTTTCCTCTACATGCCAACGACCATGCCCGGAATTTCGATCGCTGAGGCGCAGCGACTGCTGCAGGTCACCGACGGCATTCTGAAAACATTCCCCGAAGTAGATCACGTTCTCGGCAAGACTGGTCGTGCCGACACGGCCACCGATCCAGCGCCGCTTTCCATGCTGGAGACGGTCATTGTTCTGAAACCCCATTCCCAGTGGCGCAGAACGCATACCTGGTATTCCGCGTGGGCGCCCGATTGGACGCTCCCGACTCTGCGGCACATCACATCCGACCACATTTCGGAGACGCAGCTGATATCGGAAATGAATGGGGCACTGAAGATTCCTGGCCTTTCGAATTCCTGGACGATGCCGATTCGCGGCCGCATCGAGATGCTCACGACCGGCATTCGCACGCCCGTGGGTCTGAAAATTCAGGGTGGCAGCGTTCAACAGATTCAGGAAATCGGCCGACAGGTGGAAGCGATTCTCTCAGGTGTGCCGGGGACGCGCAGCGTGTTCTCGGAACGTACCGGCGACGGCTACTTCCTCGATGTGACCTGGGACCGCAAGGCGCTTGCCAGCAACGGCCTTTCGATGGAAGACGCGCAGAATGCGTTATCGACTGCTGTGGGCGGCGAAAACGTCAGCACCACAATCGAAGGACGCGAGCGCTATCCCATCAACGTTCGCTACAAGCGTGATTTCCGCTCCGACGTGGATGCTCTCGGGCGGGTGCTGGTAACGGCTGGCGGCGACAAGCAGATTCCGCTCTCAGAATTAGCCACGATCCGCATGCTGAATGGCCCGGCCATGATCCGCAACGAAGACGGACTCCTCACCGGCTATGTATACGTCGATCTTGTCGACCGTGCGCCCGGAGACTACGTGGCGCAAGGACGTCAGGAACTGCAGAAAAAGCTTCAATTACCCGCCGGCTATAGCATTTTTTGGAGCGGTCAATACGAATCGTCCGAACGCGTAAGCCAGCGTTTGATGCTGGTGGTTCCCGTAACCCTTGGAATCATCCTGTTCCTGCTCTATTTCAATACGCGCTCCGTCGCGAAGACCGCCATCATCACGCTGGCAGTGCCGTTCTCGGCCGTCGGTGCTTTGTGGTTGGTCTACCTGCTCGGCTACAACATGAGCATTGCGGTCTGGGTCGGCATCATTGCGCTGCTGGGCATCGATGCCGAGACTGGTGTGTTCATGTTGCTGTACCTCGATCTCGCCTACGAGAAGGCGAAACGCGAACACGCACGTCTTACGCGTACTCAGCTTTACGAAGCGATCGTCGAGGGCGCGGCCAAGCGGTTGCGTCCCAAGTTCATGACATTCGCCACCATGAGCATCGGCTTGATTCCGATCTTGTGGTCCAGCGGCACCGGTTCGCAGATCATGAAGCGTATCGCCGCTCCCATGGTGGGCGGCATCGTTACCTCCTTCCTGCTCGAATTGCTGGTGTACCCCGCCATTTACGCCTTCTGGCGCGAGCGCGAACTGAATCCTGAAGCCGACAGCGAAGTGGCTGGAGGATCAAGATCGACTACTTCCTATCTGGAACTGGGCGTGATCAAGAATCGCGGTGCTGTCCCGGTCTCCTCTTCCGAATAATGAGAAAGGGGCGCCTCCGGGCGTCCCACATCTCTGAAGAACAATCCGCAAATTCCATTCACAACCTGCAATAGATCCCGGCAAACATCCATTGACATGGAGGCAACCGGACCTTAGCATCCCCAAATCGGCGGCTGTCGCGTGTTTGATGGCGATCTCCCGCCTTTGGGAGTGAGTTCGGCTATGAGTCTGCGTGATTTTCTTTCCAAACAATTTATCGATGTTATTGAGTGGGTAGAGCCGGCAGATGGCCTCCTGGCGTACCGATATCCGATGCAAGACCGCGAGATTCAGAACGGCGGCAAGCTCACGGTACGCGATTCGCAGATGGCTGTATTTGTGAACGAAGGCAAAGTCGGCGATGTGTTCGGACCTGGGTTCTACACCTTGAACACGCAAACGCTGCCGATTCTTACTTACCTGATGAATTGGGACAAGGCCTTCAAGTCCCCGTTCAAGTCCGATGTCTACTTTTTCATCACGCGCCTGCAGACCAACCAGCACTGGGGCACGCAGAATCCCATCACGATTCGTGATAAAGAATTTGGGGCGATTCGTCTGCGCGCGTTCGGAATCTACACCTACCACCTCGCCGATCCCAAGCTCTTCTACACCAAAGTCAGCGGGACGCGGGATGCCTATGGGGTCGCGGATCTCGAGGGACAATTGCGCAACACGATTGTCGGACGGATCACCGACACGTTTGCGGGCAGCCAGGTTCCGTTTCTCGACATGGCAGCGAATCAAGTGGTGCTCTCCGAAAAGATTGCAGGTCAACTTAAGCCGGCGTTTACCGATCTCGGCCTCGTGCTCGACAGCTTTGTGGTCGAAAATCTTTCCCTCCCGGAAGAATTGCAGAAGATCCTCGACCAGCGCATTGGCATGAACATGGTCGGCGATATGGGACGATACACCCAGTACCAGGTCGCGCAATCGATTCCGGTGGCGGCCGCAAACGAAGGCGGAGGCGCAGCGGGAGTCGGCGCCGGCTTGGGTGCCGGAATGGCCATGGGACAGGCCATGATGGACGCCATCAAGAAGGGCAGTGCGAGTTCCGGATCCGAAGGCGGCGCGCCCGCTGCCGGCGGGACCGTCGCTGCCGGCACAGAAGCCAAGTTTTGCTTGAACTGCGGAAAGTCGATTCCGAAAGTCAGCAAGTTCTGCCCCAATTGCGGCCAGGCTCAACCGTAACGCACACATGAACGGAATCGAGTGGATCGTTGAAGCTCATGGGTGCTCGCCCGCGTCGCTTGCCGACCTGCCTTTGCTGCGCGCCTTGTTTCAGCGGATCATCAACGATCTGAACCTTCGGCCGGTGGGCGAGACACAGTGGCATCAGTTTCCTCAGACCGGAGGAATCACCGGCCTTTGTCTGCTGGCTGAATCTCACCTGACCTGCCATACCTTCCCGGAATTTGGCTCGATCTGCCTCAATTTGTTCTGCTGTGTTCCGCGGACTGAATGGGACTTTAGTGCGAGCCTCTGCGAGAGTTTTGGGGCCACATTTGTAAACGTCCGAAGTGTGATGCGTCCTTATGGCGAGGCGGTCTCAACGGGCGATCATCTTCCGGACGTCCCTCCGATGGGGAGAATCGCGGGATGAGCCAGCCGGCGGGGAACTGCCCTAACTGCGGCGCGAAGATTGTTTTCCGTTGGTCCAGCAGCGTGCAAACCGTCTGCGAGTATTGCAAGTCGATCCTGGTTCGAACCGACGTCGACCTGCAGAAAGTCGGGCAGGTTGCGGATCTGCCACCCGATAGTTCGCCCATCCAGATCGGCACCGAAGGAAGCTACAACCACAAAGCCTTCACGGCGATCGGCCGCATCATTTACGAATACGAACAGGGCAACTGGAACGAGTGGCACCTGATGCTGAACGACGGCACAAGCGGATGGCTCTCGGACGCGCAGGACGAATATGCCGTCTCATTCTCCGCGCCTGGGCGCAAACTGCCTGACAAATGCCACGTCGGGGATCGCTTCGTATGGGACAACGTTTCGTACGAGGTGACCACGATCACGAACGCGCATTATCGCGGCGTGCAAGGCGAATTGCCATTTCAGTATTGGGACAAAACCGACGTGGTATTCGTGGACCTGCGATCGACCAGCGGAAAATTCGCCACCATCGATTACAGCGATGAGTTGCCTGCGCTCTATCTTGGTGAATTGGTGGAGTTCGACAGCCTGGCATTGAAGAATCTGCGTTCATTCGAGGGCTGGTCGTGAGCGCCGGCGGTCCAACTCCTCCCGGCAAGCCGCAAGCGCGGGCATTGAACTGTCCCGGCTGCGGCGCTGCCCTCACCGTGCGCTCTTTCGATAACGCTGTCACGATTGTCTGCGACAGCTGTCACTCAATTCTTGACGCCAGGGATCCGAATCTCCAGGTTCTACAGAAATTTGCCGCCGCCACGCACGAGCACAAACCCTTGATCCCGCTGGGTACGCGCGGGAAAATTCGCGGAACCGACTACGAGGTCATTGGTTTTGAGCGCCGCACGATTCATGTGGAAGGCACCGCCTATAGCTGGCATGAATACGTGCTGTTCAATCCGTTCAAGGGCTTCCGCTACCTGACGGAATACGAAGGTCATTGGAACGACGTCAGCATTCTGAAAGCTCTGCCGGAGATCTTGCCCTACGCGAGCCCGCCTAAAGTTCGATACTTGGGTGAGACTTACAAACATTTCCAAACCGCCAGGGCCGGCACGTCCTTTGTGCTGGGAGAATTTCCGTGGCAAGTGCGCGTCGGCGAATCGGTCGAGGTCACCGACTATGTATCCCCGCCGAGAGTTCTGTCGAGCGAGCAGACCGGAAACGAAGTCACCTGGTCGATGGGCGAGTACATGTCAGGTAAGGACGTCTGGAAGGCGTTTGGTCTGAGCGGTAATCCTCCCCAGGCCATCGGCGTCTACGAAAATCAACCTTCCCCTCTGACCGCTGCGACCAAGAACATCTGGATGGCGTTTGCCGTGTTCGTACTTGCCCTGGTGGTCGTGATGATCGGGCTTGACCTCTCCGCCCGCAACGAACAGGTCTTCACCGGATACTACAAGTACGATTCGAATCACCGCGGCGAGGCGTCGTTCGTAACCGACGATTTCGAGGTGAAAGGACATACTTCGAATGTCGAGCTGACGACCAGCACCGACCTCAACAATCGCTGGATCTATCTGAACTATGCGCTGATCAACGAAACCACGGGGCAGGCCTTCGACTTTGGTAGGGAAGTGAGCTACTACCATGGCTATGACTCCGATGGCTCCTGGTCGGAAGGCAGTGTGAATGACTCGGTCGCGGTGCCCAAGGTACCACCTGGCCGTTACTACCTGCGCGTCGAACCCGAAGGCGACCCCGGGTATGGAGTGACCTACTACACGATCTCGGTCAAGCGCGACGTCCCCCAGTACAGCTTCTACGGAATCGCCCTTGGAGCATTGTTCCTGCCGGTGCTGGCGCTCACCTGGCGATCACTCAGCTTCGAGCATTTGCGCTGGGCGGAGAGCGATCATGCACCGCTCAGCAGCGGAGATGACGAATGATTCGTGTCCTTTACGTGATCTACGGAATTGCAGTACTCGCGGGACTTGGGGTCGTGCAATATCAGGGCTGGAGCCTGGCCTCTGTTAATGAACTGAAGAACGTCCCACGTTCCGTGCGCGACAATCCCGGATCCTATCGCTCGGTCTACGGTGCGTATCACCACTACACGGGAGGCAAATGAAATGAGCTCTACGCTGGTGACCAGTGTTGTAAATGCGGTGGTCTTCGCATTTCTCGGGATTGTTGTCTTCACCCTGGCCTTTCTGGTGATGGACAAGCTCACGCCGTATCACCTATGGAAAGAGATTGTGCAGGAGCACAACACCGCCCTGGCGATCCTGGTGGGCGCGATGTCAATCGGCATCTCCATCATCATTGCGGCGGCGGTCCACTAAATCGTGGGAATCCTGCTCTTCATCACGGTGTTGCTCATCGCGGCCTGTGGGTTGATCTATGAGCTCATCGCCGGAACGCTCGCCAGCTACCTGCTCGGCGACAGCGTGCTGCAGTTCTCCACCATTATCGGCTGCTATCTGTTTGCGATGGGCATTGGCAGCGCCCTTTCCCGCTACATCTATCGCGGTCTGGCATACCGCTTCGTCTGGATCGAGTTAATGCTCGGCGTGATCGGGGGCTTCTCGTCCGCGCTGTTGTTTCTGGCTTTCGCCTACACGCAGGGCTTTCAGCTGCTCATGTATGCCCTGGTGGTGGTGATCGGCGTCCTTGTGGGACTCGAAATCCCGATCCTGATGCGCATGGTGCGCGAGCGCTACCAGTTTCGCGATGTGGTCGCGCATGTGCTCACCTTCGATTACCTGGGGGCTCTGGGAGCTTCGTTACTGTTCCCGATCCTGCTCGTGCCGCGGCTGGGGTTAGTGCGCTCTGCCATGTTGTTTGGACTGATCAACGTTGGCGTGGCGCTGTGGAGCACGTTTCTTTTCGCGAAGCAGTTACCCTCGACTCAAGTGCTGCGGGGGCTGTGCCTGGTGGTGATGTGTGGCCTTGGCATCGGGCTTGCCCAGGCGAAACGCATCACGGCGGCTGCCGAAGACAACATTTATGCGGACGAAATCATCCTCGCTCGCGATACCCGCTACCAGCACATTGTGTTAACCCGCTTCAAAGACGATATTCGCCTTTTCCTGAACAGTCACCTGCAATTTAGCTCTCGCGATGAGTATCGCTACCACGAAGCGCTCATCCATCCCGGGCTCTCTGCGATTGCCGCACCGCGGCGGGTGTTGGTGATGGGCGGCGGCGACGGACTTGCGGTGCGCGAGGTCCTGAAATATCCGCAGGTTGAGAGCGTCACGCTGGTGGATCTGGATCCGGAGATGACGCGCCTGTTTTCCACCCATCCCATGCTAACCGCGCTGAACCAAAAGTCGTTTTTCTCTCCCAAGGTCCACATCATCAATGCGGATGCCTTCCCTTGGGTGGATTCAAGCACCGATAGCTTTGACTTCATCGTGATTGATTTTCCGGATCCAACAAACTACTCGTTGGGCAAGCTGTACACCACAGCCTTCTACAAGGCGGCCGCGCGGCATTTGAGCGCGCAGGGGCTGATGGTCGTACAGAGCACGTCGCCCATGTTCGCCCGCGATTCGTACTGGTGCATTGTCGAAACCTTGAAGCGTGCGGGGCTGCAGACCTATCCCTACCATGTGTACGTGCCGTCGTTCGGCGAGTGGGGATTCGTTATCGCTTCCACGCACGAATACTCCCCGCCAACTCTCCTCCCTGCGGGACTGCGCTTCGTCTCCGTCGACGGTCTGCCCGGCATGTTTCAGTTCCCGCCCGACATGTCGCCGATGCCGATGCCGCCCAATCGCCTGAATGACCAGGTCCTGGTGCGGGCTTACGATCAGGATTGGAAGGACATCAGCCATTGAAGGTTTCGCGCCGAAAGTTTCTGCAGGCGTCGAGTGCGGCGCTAGTGGGGCTTTCTGTAAAAGGCGATCGGTTGATTGCCGGCGGTTTCGTGAACGATTCCTTCCAGTTCGGCCACCTGCTGCGCGATCGCGCCTCCTTCCCTCCGGTGAGAAAAATTGAAAAGCATGCGGTCGTCATCGTCGGTGGAGGCATTGCCGGGCTGAGCGCAGCGTGGCGTTTGAATAAGCGCGGCTTCAAAGATTTCGTCCTGCTCGAGATGAATGATCAACCGGGAGGAAATTCCCGCTGGGGCGAGAACGAAATCACTGCCTATCCGTGGGCCGCGCACTATGTTCCCGTACCTGGTCCAAAGGCGATTTATGTTCGGGAACTGTTCGAAGAATTAGGCGTCCTGAAAGAGGGCGTGTGGGATGAGCGGGCGCTGTGCTTTGCTCCCCAAGAGCGCTTGTTCTTATACGGCCGCTGGCAGGATGGAATCGAGCCGGCGATTGGATTGAACGACAAGGATCGCGATCAGTTCCGGCGTATGGAGGATCTGATCCACAAATTCCGAGCGACCGGCGGCTTTACCATTCCTATGGAGCGCGGACTCTCCCGCAAACAGGCCGATCTTGACCGCATGCCGTTCAGCGAATGGTTGCGCGGCCAAGGAATGGACTCGAGAATCCTCAATTGGTACATGAATTACTGCTGCCGCGATGACTATGGCGCCCTTGCGTCACAGACATCGGCATGGACGGGCATCCACTACTTCGCGTCTCGCGAGCCAGAAGAGAAAGGACCTCTGACCTGGCCGGAGGGCAACGGATGGATTGTTCGTCGCCTGCTCGAACGAATAGGCCCCTATGTGCGCCCGTCGCAGATGGTGCATCGCATCGCAAAAAAGGGGAGTGGCTTCAGCGTCTTTTCCTCCGACACCGAGTATCAGGCCGAGTTCGTAATTTTCGCCGCACCGACTTTTCTTGCCCCTTACGTGGTGGAGGGTTTTGCGCCGCTCCGTGACTTCGATTATTCGCCCTGGCTTACGGCGAACCTCTCCTTGGAGCGACTTCCTGCCGCCAACGGTGACGATCCTACCTGGGACAATGTCGTGATGAATTCGCCGACCTTGGGCTACGTCGATGCCACGCACCAGAGCGTGCGCAGTCACATCGAACGTACGGTCTGGACCTTTTACTGGGCATTGGCGGAGGACCCACCCCCCGTGAATCGAAAACTCCTCCTCGAAAAAGACTGGAACTACTGGAAGGAAGCAATTCTGCGTGACCTGGAGCGGGTGCATCCCGACATCCGCCAGTGTGTCTCGCGTATCGACGTTATGCGCTTCGGTCACGCCATGGCACGCCCAGCCCCAGGCGCGATCTTCTCAGCGGAGCGACGCAAGCTGGCGAGTCTTGAAGGCCGCCTGCTATTCGCAAACTCCGACCTGAGTGGCTTTTCAATTTTCGAGGAAGCCCAATACCGAGGCGTGCGTGCCGCTGAAAAAGTGCTAAGCCATGTGAGTGGGAAATCGCACGCGGGGTAGCGTGCGCTCAATCCGCCAGAGCGAACGCGATGATCGTGCGACCCGCAGAACCGCCGGCGTTCTGCAATTCCTCAAGAAGTTCGGCTTCAAGGTCATCAGGATCAACGCCCATCTCGCAGGCAGCGATCTGCTCCTCGCTTGCTCCGTGATAGCACAACTCGCACACTCCCAGCCCGCCCTCGGATCGCACCGGCGGCCCGAAAGAACGGCAGGTGATCGGTCGGGAAGCATACAACGTACACATTCCAGTTACGGGATCGAGAACCGGGCAAGGCTCATCATTCGCGAAATCCTCGAACCGGCGCTCAGCCTCCTCATCCTCGGTAAGGATCCCTGTCTCAGGATCACCGGGGAAATCTGGGGATAAGCGGACGATCGCATCACGAACGCGCACTCGGACAGCAGTCGCACGCTCAGGATCGCGGTGCTCGAGTTCGTCCAGCCCCCGCCGAAGTCGAACTGCATCGAGTTGGCTGATTGAAAACACTCCCACGCAGCACTGCGTACACCCGGGTTTGCACACCAGCCACGAGCCGCTTCGCTGGGTCGCGTCGGCGAGGGCCGTATCCACGATCTGCACGAGTTTCTGATCCCCGGCCGGCAACGGGAGCGATCGCATCCTGAAAGGATAACGCAACGAGTGCTCAAGCGGATTGGACTAGCTATGCCCGCCGCCCGTCAACTCACGCACGATGCCCCCCACAAAGGCTTTCGCGTCTCCAAAGAGCATGAGCGTGTTATCTAGGTAGTAAAGGGGATTGTCAATACCCGCAAATCCCGGACTCATCCCGCGCTTGATCACCATCACCGTATGCGCCCTATCGACGTCGAGAATCGGCATGCCATAAATGGGACTGGAGGTGTCGGTACGGGCAGCGGGGTTGGTGACGTCATTGGCGCCAATTACCAGCGCGACATCGGTTTGCGGGAAGTCGCTGTTGATGTCCTCCATGTCCATAAGCCGGTCGTAGGGAATGTCGGCTTCCGCAAGCAGGACGTTCATATGGCCGGGCATGCGGCCCGCGACCGGGTGAATCGCGAAGCGGACGTCCACGCCACGCTTGGTGAGGGCATCGTAAAGTTCACGAACCTTGTGCTGCGCCTGCGCCACCGCCATTCCGTAACCGGGCACGACCACCACTTTGTTCGCAGCCGAAAGAATCGCGGCAGCCTCCTCTGCGGTTGCACTCTTAACGGACTTCGCTTCCTGCCCTGCCGCTGCCGAAACCTGCACCTGCCCGAACGCACCAAACAGAACGTTGGTGAACGACCGGTTCATGGCTTTCGACATGATCACGGAAAGGATCAAGCCGGAAGATCCGTCCAGCGCACCGGCAACGATCAACAGCTTGTTGTTCAGCACAAATCCCATGGCAGCAGCCGACAATCCTGCGTAGGCGTTCAATAAAGAGATGACCGTGGGCATGTCCGCGCCGCCGATCGGAATGACGAGCAGCACACCAAACGCCAGCGCGATCAGCAGCATGAACGGATAAAGCTGCTTTGCTTCCGGATGCAGCACCAGGTAGCCGGCCAGTACAATCGCGATTGCGAGCAGCAGGAAGTTGACGAGGTTTTGTCCCTTGTATGTCAGCGGCCGCTGCGGGAGCACTTCCTGGAGCTTTCCCGCCGCCATCAGGCTGCCCGTGAAGGTCAGCGAGCCGAGAATCACCTCCATCGAGAGGACGGCCATCATGAAGCGCGAGATCTCGGGTGTCCGCAAGTAGAACTCAGCCGTGCCCACCAGCGTCACGCACAGCGCGCCGAACGCGTGACTCAGCGCCGTTCGCTGCGGCACGGCCGTCATCTGCACGCGGCCGAGGGGAATGCCGATAATCGTACCCAGCACCAGTGCGATCGCGATCCACTGGTAGTCGACGATGCCGTGGTGCAGCAGCGTGCCGCCGATTGCCAGCAGCATGCCGAGCTCCCCAGCCCACACGCCATGGCGGGCCGTGGTCGGAGAACTCATCCACTTCAGCGAGAGGATGAACAGCGCGCTCGCCACCAAATAGATGATTTCGATGATCAGCTGATTTCCGGCGAATTCGTTCATGATTTCGCTGCCGGGCGGCTGGACTTGAACATCTTCAGCATGCGGTCGGTAATCAGAAAGCCGCCGACAATGTTGCTGGTGGCGGCAACCACGGCGATCGTTCCAAGAATCGCCGACAGAGTGCTCTTGTGCTCGCCCACCAGCACGATGGCCCCGACGACCGCGATCGCATCCAGCGCGTTCGTTAACGACATCAGCGGTGTATGCAGTAGCGGAGATACCCGGCGGATTACCTCGAATCCGATAAAGCCCGCCAGCATGAAAATGAATAACCCGTTGATCAGGATCGAACCACTCATCTTTCCTCCCCGAATTTCCCTCAACCCTGTGAGGCTGGAGCTGCCATTCCAAAAGACTCACGCACGCGCGCGTTGACCACATCGCCGCCGCGGGTGATTAAGGTTTCGCGAACAATCTCGTCGTCCATGTTTAGCTGCAGTTTCTGTTCCTTGATCAGGTGAAGCAGAAACGCGGTCAGGTTGCGGGCATACATCTGGCTGGCATGGTAGGGAACTCCGCTCGCAACGTTGATTGCGCCGATAATCGTCACCCCATGCTGCACAATGGTCTCCCCGGCCTTCGTCAATTCACAATTGCCACCGCGTTCTGAAGCGAGGTCGAAGATGACTGAGCCAGGCGCCATCCCCTTCACCATCTCCTCCGTGACCAGCACGGGCGATTTCTTCCCGGGAATGACCGCCGCCGTAATGACGACGTCGCTTTCTTTCACCACGCGACCTAGAAGCTCACGCTGTTGCTTATAGAAACTCTCATCCTGCGGGCGGGCGTAACCGCGCGCGTCCTGTGCGTCCTTGGCTTCAATCGGCAATTCGACGAAACGTCCGCCCAGGCTCTGCACCTGCTCTTTCGCCGCAGGACGCAGATCATAAGCGGAGGTGACCGCGCCCAGCCGTCGCGAAGTAGCAATGGCCTGGAGTCCCGCCACCCCTGCGCCGATGACGAATACCCGAGCCGGCGTGATCGTTCCCGCGGCGGTCGTCAGCATGGGGAAAATCCGTGGATGGCTGTCGGCCGCGATCAACACCGCTTTGTACCCGCAGATTGTTCCCATGGAGGAAAGCGCGTCCATGCTCTGCGCGCGCGTGGTGCGCGGCATCAACTCTACCGAGAACGATGTGACACCTCGACTTGCGATTTCCTGGATTACTTCCTTCGATCCAAATGGACGCAAAAAACCGATCAGAATCTGGTCCTCGTGCAGCAGAGGCAGATCATCCTTTCCAGTTACGTCATTCGACCCGTAGCAGAGAACCTGGATCACGATGTCCGCCTTCTCGAACAGGGCGGCCCGGTCGCCCACTATTTGAGCTCCCTTTTCGGTGTACTGGCTATCTGGGTAACCCGCCTGCAGGCCAGCATTGCTTTGGACGATCACCTCAAACCCAGCCTTCGTAAGTGTTTGAATGACCATCGGAACCAGCGCCACGCGCCGTTCCCCGGGATAGGTCTCTTTCGGAACGCCGATGATCACTTGCGGTTTCCTCCCCGACAAATTCGCTGCGGCAAACGCATCATTGTATCGAGGACCGTGCAGGGGAGAAAGTGATGACTTGATGTAGTGCGCACGATCCACTCCTTTGATCCCTGCATGGCGTGTGCTTGCCATACCTTCGATCCCGAGGGCAGGCGGATCGCCGAAGTGAAGGTGTTATGAAGCGGGTATTGATCGCGGGCATCGGCAATGTCCTCCTCGGCGATGACGGAGTGGGTCCCTACGTCCTTCATCAACTCGAGACCGGCTACACCTTTGAGGAAGGTGTAAATCTGGAAGATTTGGGCACGCCCGCACTCGATTTCATCGATCACATTGCCGGCCTGGATGCGCTGATCGTCGTCGATTCGGTCGAAAACGGGAAGACTCCCGGCTCCATCACGCTCTATCGCAGGGAAGACCTCCTCCGGCACAAAACGTCCATTCGGATGGACACACATTCCCCAGCCATCACCGAGTGCCTGGCAGCGGCAGAAGTCTTCTTCGGAGCGTCTCCAACGGATATTCTTCTGATCGGAATCAGCGCCGAAAGCTACGCCGCAGGATGCACTCTGAGCGGGCAGGTTCAGTCGGCGGTTGGGACCGTGGTGCAGACCGTCCTCGCCGAACTCGATCGCCTGGCTGTGACTTACAAGAAAAACGCGCATGTGGACTCTCCGGTCTGGTGGTCGGAGGCGCAACCGGCCTGACCCGGGGGGCTGCCTCATCCCTGCCCTGTGATGCCCGTCACTGCAGGCTGTTCCGATCTAGCCAATAATCCTCCCGACCTGTTCGAGAACTGATCATGACGAGACAATCACAATTCGGCTGTTACAAAGCGCCCATCCTGGTGCTGGCCCTCGGAGAAGCGGGCCGCGGAGACGAAGGCTGTGGTCCGGAGCTACTCAAGGAACTCACTGGACGCTACCGCTACGCAGGTGGCTTTGTGGAGTTCGTGGATGGCGGCACCCAAGGCGTCGAACTGCTCCGATGTTTCGCAGGCCGGCAGATCGTGGTGGTTCTCGATGCGCTCTCTGGTGGAAGGCCGCCCGGCGCGGTCTCGGTCCTCCAGGATGCCGAGGTCTTGCGCTACGCCAACGGAAACGCCGACGTGGTGCACCCCGGCGATGCCCACGAACTGCTATCCACGGCGGCATTTCTGGGAGACCTGCCTCAGCATTTCTACGTTGTCGGAGTTGAACCCAGCGACGTCCACCACGGCGATACTTCCGGCGAGATGCGCAAAGGGTTGGAGTCCGCAACCGTGCAGGCTCAGGAAATCATCGACCGCTGGCTGGTAGAGCTATCCGAACCGGCGTACGCCTAAGGAGCGCCCTATGTGTCTGGCCATCCCCGGCAAGATCCTGAGCAAGGAAAACATCGGTGGAGTCGACATCGGACAGGTTCAGATCGGTGCCATCACACGTCAAGTTGCCCTCGGCTTCGTCCCCGAAGCTGAGGTGGGCGACTACGTGATGGTGCATGTCGGTTTCGCCATCAGCCAGATCGATGCCGAGGAAGCTCAGCGCACTTTTGAGATCCTCGAAGAGCTGGGCGCGGTGGAAGAAGAATTAGGCTTGCCCGAGCTGCCCGCCGCGCTTCTATCCTGAGGGCCCCGCTGGCCGCGTCCTCGGGCCACCAAGCCCTCCTTCTCACGAACTACCGTCCGCGTAGCTCACCAGCCCATGTGATCCACATCACCGATGACATGTTTACCGCGGGCTACTGTCGTCCATAGCCGGCTGCATAGGGCTTCCATGAAATATCTGGACGAATATCGCGACGGTCGCATCGCTCGCGCCCTGGCGCGCGAGATCGCTGCCTGCTGCACGCGACCCTGGGTGCTCATGGAAATCTGCGGCGGTCAGACCCACACCATCATGCGCTATGGCCTCGACGACCTGCTTCCCAAGGGATTGGAACTGGTTCACGGTCCCGGCTGTCCGGTTTGCGTGACGCCACTGGAGACCATTGACAAGGCCATCGCGCTTGCCCGGTTGCCAGATGTCACCCTGGTTTCCTACGGCGACATGCTGCGCGTACCCGGATCGGAGTCGGACCTGCTGCACGAAAAAGCGCATGGTGCCGATGTCCGCATCGCCTACTCCCCGGCAGAGGCTGTCAAGATCGCAAGCAGTCATCCGGATCGCAAGGTTGTTTTCCTCGCCATCGGGTTTGAGACCACGGCTCCCGCCAATGCGATGTCGGCCTGGATGGCGAAGCAGCAAGGGCTGCGCAACTTCTCGTTGCTGGTGTCGCATGTTCTCGTCCCGCCCGCGATCCGTGCCCTACTGACGTCTCCGGAGAACCGCGTGCAAGGTTTCATCGCGCCCGGTCACGTCTGCA
Organism: uncultured Acidobacteriota bacterium; assembly: GCA_963765755.1. Classification (GTDB taxonomy): domain Bacteria; phylum Acidobacteriota; class Terriglobia; order Terriglobales; family Acidobacteriaceae; genus Gp1-AA133. The sequence continues at coordinate 33,333 of CAVXXV010000019.1, forward strand.
CGGTGATGGGCTGCAGCGAATACGAAACGCTCGTCAACGACTTTCGCGTCCCCATCGTGGTCGGTGGATTTGAGCCAGTCGACATCCTGCAAGCCGTCCTCATGCTGGTGCAGCAACTCGAGTCGGGCGTTGCCAGACTTGAGAACCAGTACGTGCGCTCGGTGAGCTTTGCGGGCAACGAACTCGCCCGGGAGCGCATGCTCGAGGTCTTCGAAATCGCCGACCGGAAATGGCGCGGTATCGGGGTGATTCCGGCGAGCGGACTTCGTCTCCGCGACGAATACGCCGAGTACGATGCGAACCGGGTGTTTGACCTGCACCTGATCACGGCCGACGAACCTGCCGAATGCATCAGCGCCCAAGTGCTGCAAGGGCTGCGCAAGCCGACCGACTGCCCTGCCTTCGGTTTCCGCTGCACCCCCACGAATCCTCTGGGTGCACCGATGGTTTCGTCCGAGGGTGCCTGCGCGGCGTACTACCGGTACCGCCGCCACGCGTCTGAGTTGGAGAGCGATCTCTTGAGGCAAAGCAATGGCTGACGCCGTCAAAACGATCGTGAATCTCTCCTGTCCGACACCGCTCCGCACCAACGACACGGTGCTGCTTGGCCACGGCAGCGGCGGAACGTTAAGTGGCGATCTCATTCGCGAAGTCTTTCTCGCATCGTTCCGGAATCCTGTGCTCGACCGCCTCGACGACCAGGCCATCGTCACCATAAATGGTACTCGCCTCGCCATCACCACCGACTCCTTCGTGGTGAAGCCGCTGTTCTTCCCCGGTGGCGACATCGGTTCGCTGGCCGTGCACGGCACGGTCAACGATCTGGCGATGGGCGGAGCCAAGCCTCTTTTTCTGAGCGCAGCTTTCATCCTCGAAGAGGGCCTCTCGATAGATGTCCTGCGCCGGGTCGTGCACTCAATGCGTGAAGCCGCGGCGGCCGCTGGCGTAACGATCGTCACCGGCGACACAAAGGTAGTCGAGAGGGGAAGCAGCGATCAGCTGTTCATCAACACCACCGGCATCGGCGAAGTTCCGAAGGGAGTGAATCTATCGGCGAACCGCGCACGCCCCGGCGACACCGTGCTCCTAAGTGGAACCATCGGCGATCACGGCATCGCCATCCTCGCGCAGCGCGCCGGACTCGAGTTTGACTCCTGCATTCAAAGCGACAGCGCCTCCCTGCACGGCCTGGTCTCCGATATGCTTGCCGTCAGCAACGACATCCGCTGCATGCGCGACCCAACACGCGGAGGTATGTCCAGCTCTGTCAATGAGATAGCAGAATCTTCAAAAGTAGGCATTGAACTTGTAGAGCGCGAGATTCCGATCCGCGAAGAAGTGCGCGGCGCCTGTGAAATGCTGGGCCTCGACCCACTGTACGTAGCGAACGAGGGCAAACTGATCGCCATCGTCCCGCCCGAAATCGCAGCCGATTTGCTGGCCGCAATGCAGCGTCATCCCCTCGGCCGAAACGCTTGCGTGATCGGCAAAGTCTGCGCTGCGCACCCCGGTCTGGTCACCATGCGAACCGACCTGGGAACGCACCGCATCGTCGACATGTTGTCGGGCGATCAACTTCCGCGCATTTGCTGAGCATCGTCATGCATGAGATGGGTATCGCCAATTCGATTCTGGAAGCGGTAGCCAGCGAAATGCGCCCGCGCCCGGACGCCCGAGTTATCAAGGTGGGAGTCCGCATCGGGGAACTCGCCGCCCTCGATGCGGAATCGTTGCGCTTTTGTTTCGAAGCTCTCAGTCGCGACACGAAGCTCGAAGGGTTGCAACTGGAGATCGAATCCTGTCCTCGAATGCATCGATGCGATCCCTGTCAGCGGGATTTCGTAGTTCGCGACTACGAGTTCGCATGTCCGCAGTGCGGGTCGCCGGCGACGAAATGCATCAGCGGAGACGAGTTGGAACTGGCGTACCTTGAGGTTGAAGAAAATGAGCCAAGTGCCTTTGCAGAAAAAAGTTCTTAGCGAGAACGACCGGATAGCAGCTTCCCTGCGCGAACGGTTCGTTCAAAACGAAGTTCTGTGCGTGAACCTGATCAGTTCCCCTGGGTCCGGCAAGACCACGCTACTGGAGCGCACGCTCGAAGTGCTGCCGCCCGACGCGCGAGTTGCCGTCCTGACCGGCGACATTCAGACCGAGAACGACGCGGTCCGGCTCAAACGCTTCGGATTTCCGGTAAAGCAGATCACCACCGGCGGCACCTGTCACCTCGACGCGCGCATGATCGAGCGCCACCTCGAAGACTGGGATCTGGCGAAACTGGACATCCTGTTCATCGAGAACGTCGGAAACCTGGTATGCCCGTCCTCTTATGATCTAGGCGAGGCTGCCAAAATCGTGATCCTCAGTGTTACGGAAGGTGAGGACAAGCCGCTCAAATATCCTTCGATCTTCTTCAAGTCCGAGCTCCTTGTGTTAAGCAAAACTGATCTCCTGCCGTTCGTTCCTTTCGATGCAGACCTCGCGGAAAGAAATGCTCGTCGCGTGCACCCCGGAATGGAGATCTTAAGAGTCTCCTGCCTCACGGGCATTGGCATGGCCGGCTGGCTGAACTGGCTTCGACAGAGGCGTAGCAAGCAATTCGAACTGAAGCAGGAATCGGTGGCCCTGGGGTGAAATGAAGGTTCGACGCCAGATCGAAGTGGCAGGAATCGTCCAAGGCGTTGGTTTCCGCCCTTACATCTATCGCTTGGCCAGCGAACGCAACCTGTGCGGCAACGTATCGAACTCGCCTTCCGGTGTGACCATCGAGATTCAAGGTCCCATCGAAGCGGTCGAGGAATTCGTTAGCCGCCTGCCTGCGGAAGCGCCACCTCTGTCCCAGATTACCGAGGTGCGGGTTCACGAAGTCTCCTGCAATGGGGATCGTGACTTCCGCATTGTAGCCACGCAACGCGGAGCACCGGTCCGCACGTTGATCTCGCCCGATGTTTCCGTCTGTCCGGACTGTCTGCGTGAGTTATTCGACCCGCAGGATCGCCGTTACCGATATCCGTTCATCAACTGCACCAACTGCGGCCCGCGCTTCACCATCGTGCGCGACATTCCTTACGATCGCCCATACACCTCAATGGCTGGCTTCCTCATGTGCCCCGCCTGCCAGGCGGAGTACGACAATCCGCTGAACCGCCGCTTCCATGCTCAGCCCAATGCCTGCTGGCACTGCGGCCCGCAAGTTGAACTCTGGGACAGGCAAGGCCGCAACCTGTTTTCGAAAGATCCGATTGCCGAAGCCGCCGCCAGGCTCGAGGCGGGGGTGGTTGTGGCCATCAAGGGACTGGGCGGATTCCATCTAGCCGTCGATGCCACCAATCCCGCGGCAGTTGCGCTCCTGCGCGAACGCAAGTGCCGCGTGGAAAAGCCCTTCGCCATCATGGTGCCCTCGGTCGAAGCAATCACTGAATTTTGCGATGTGAGTGCGCCGGCTATTCAGGCGTTATGCTCACCACAGCACCCTATCGTTCTTCTGCCGAAGGTCGCTTCCAGTGCGATAAGCGAAGACATCGCTCCCCGCAACCTCGATCTCGGCGTGTTTCTGCCCTACACGCCGCTCCATCATCTTCTCTTCACCGAAGGTGGCTTCAAGGCTCTCGTCATGACCAGCGGCAATCTCAGCGAGGAGCCGATCGCCATCGACAACCGCGAGGCCGTCGATCGTCTCGGCGATCTGGCTGATTGCTTTCTGGTACACAATCGCCCAATTCTCCGGCGCTGCGACGACTCGGTGGTCCGAATCGTCGACAACAAGCCGCGCCTGCTTCGGCGCTCACGCGGCTTCGTTCCAGTCCCGATCTTTCTTAAGAACGAACTGCCTCCCATCCTCGCGGTGGGCGGCGAACTCAAAAACACCGTCTGCCTTACCCAGGGAAAACACGCGTTCCTGAGCCAGCACATCGGGGACCTCGAGAACCTCGAGAGCTACGGGTTCTTCGAAGAGGCGGTTGAGCACCTCGAACGCATTCTCGAAATCAAGCCGCAGATCGTCGCTTATGATCTTCACCCCGGATACTTTTCGACCAAGTGGGCGCTCGCGCAGCAAGATGTTCGACTGGTTGGCGTCCAGCATCACCACGCGCACATCGCAAGTTGCATGGCCGAGAACCATCTCGAAGGTGAAGTCATCGGCTTCGCGCTGGATGGTACCGGGTACGGGACCGATGGCAAGATCTGGGGCGGGGAAGTGCTGATCACAGGATACAAAGATTTTCAGCGGATGGCGTACTTTGATTACATCCCCATGCCCGGCGGCGACCGCGCAATTCGCGAACCGTGGCGCATGGCCGTCGCTTATCTGTTCAAGCACTTCGGTCGTGCGTTTTTGAAATGGGAGATTCCCTTCGTCGAGAGTCTTGATCGGTCCCAGTTGGAAGTAGTTCTTCGCATGATTGAGGGCAATGCGAATTCCCCGGAGACGTCCAGCTGCGGACGCCTGTTCGATGCTGTCGCAGCGCTTGTCGGAATTCGATCCCAGGTGAACTACGAAGCTCAGGCCGCCATTGAGCTGGAAATGGCGATCAACGAACAGGGCGACGATGCCGCGTATTCAATGGACCTCAAGGTCAAGAATGGTTCGCGCCTTATCGACACGCGTCCGACCTTCGAACAGATCCTGCAGGACCTGCGGCAGGGAATGCCCGTTGCAGCAATCAGCCGCCGATTCCACAATGCCCTGATCGACGTGTTTACGCGCCTCGCCGAGCTCATTTGCGCCGAGTCCGGACTCACTTCCGTTTGCCTCAGCGGGGGGACCTTTCACAACTCATATCTGCTGACGGGTCTGCAAAGACAATTAGAGCGGTCCGGATTCAAGGTCTACACCCACAGTGAGGTTCCCGCAGGAGACGGAGGGCTCAGTCTGGGACAAGCCGTGATTGCCGCACATCAGTTAAATGGTTGACAAAGATTTCTGGGAAAGATTTCCTTCAGAATGAGCGCTATGTCCTTTTGTGTCATCCCCTCGTGACCACCGTCACATACCTAATTCTTCCGACCACCTAGGCTAGGTTGTTAAGGTTAAACGCCGCGTTTCGCGACGCGAAACGGCGTGTGACAACCACCGTCCCCAGGGGGCCCAGGGATGATCACGGACTTTTCCAAACCGACTGCACCCAGTCTCGACAAGCGCTGGCGTCTGGTGGATGCCACCATGCGCCGTCTCGGAAATCACTCGCGTGGCCTGATTGAAACCCTGCACACCGTTCAGGAAACCTTCGGCTACCTCGATGAAGGCGCCTTGCGCTATGTGGCCATCTCGCTGCGCGTGCCCTTGAGCCGGGCTTACGGTGTAGCCACCTTCTATCAGTTCTTCACGCTCAAGCCGGCAGGCGAGCACACATGCGTGGTGTGCATGGGAACCGCCTGCTACATCAAGGGGGCGCCGCAATTGCTTTCAGCCATGCAGCGCGACTTGGCGATCAAGCCGGGCGAGACAACCCCTGACGGCAAAGTGTCGCTGCTTACCGCGCGCTGCCTGGGGTCCTGCGGACTGGCGCCTGCCGTTGTCTATGACCATGAAGTCGCTGGGAAGGTTTCTCCCACCGACCTCCGCGATCGCATAAAGAAATGGGCTCGCCATGACTCCTGAAGAACTTGAGCAGATCGCGGAAGACGAACGCGCGGCTCAGGCGGAGGTTCCTCATCGTGTCAACGTATGCGTTGCGGCCGGCTGCATTTCCTGCCAGAGCCTGAACGTCAAGGAAGCCATCGACAAGGAAATTGTCAGCCGCGGCTGGGAAAAGAAGTGCCAGTCCAAGGGCGTGGGATGCATGGGGCTGTGCGCGGAAGGGCCGCTGGTCTCGACCGGCGCGGACACTCTCTACCAGCACGTCGCGCCCGCCGATGCGGCCGACATTCTGGACGCGCTTGAAGGCCCGCCCGTCAGCCGCCTGGTGTGTCGTACGGATGTCCCTTTCTTCCAGCGGCAGAAGAAAATCGTTCTGGAAAATTCCGGTCTCGTAGATCCCGAGCGCGTCGAGGAATATGTAGGCGCTTCCGGATATGGCGCCCTCGTGCGCGTCCTCACCGAGATGACGCCCTCCGAAGTCGTGCAGGAAGTGGTGAAGAGCGGCTTGCGCGGCCGTGGCGGCGCCGGCTATCCCACCGGGCTGAAGTGGAGCACGGTAGCGAAAGCCGCAGGCCAGCAGAAATACGTCATCTGCAACGCAGACGAAGGCGACCCTGGCGCCTTCATGGACCGCAGCGTGCTCGAGAGCGATCCCCATCGCGTGCTTGAGGGAATGTTGATCGCCGCCTTTGCCGTGGGTGCCTCCGAGGGTTACATCTACGTTCGGGCGGAATATCCGCTGGCCATCAAGCGGCTGCGCACCGCCATCCGCCAGGCCGAACGCATCGGTCTGTTGGGAACAAACATCTGCGGAACGCGCTTCAACTTTCGCATCGACCTGCGGCTCGGCGCCGGCGCCTTTGTATGCGGCGAAGAGACTGCCCTGATCGCCTCCGTAGAAGGCCGCCGTGGCACACCGCGCCCCCGCCCGCCCTATCCCGCGCAGGAAGGGCTGTTCGGCGAGCCCACCCTCATCAACAACGTGGAAACCTATGCCAACATCGCGCCCATCATACGCAGCGGCGGCGAATGGTATGCGCAAATCGGCACGGAAAAGAGCAAAGGCACGAAGGTGTTCGCGCTGGCCGGAAGCGTTATGAACACCGGCCTGGTCGAAGTGCCGATGGGCATCACGTTGCGCGAAATCGTATTCGACATCGGCGGCGGCATTCCTGGCGGCCGTCGTTTCAAGGCAGTGCAGACCGGCGGACCTTCCGGCGGCTGCCTGCCCTCTGAATTTCTGAATATGCCGGTTGACTACGAATCCCTCGCCAAGGCCGGTTCCATCATGGGTTCGGGCGGCATGATCGTGATGGACGAATCTTCCTGCATGGTCGACGTGGCGAAGTACTTCATGGATTTCTGCATGACCGAGTCGTGCGGAAAATGCGTGCCCTGCCGGGTGGGCACTTACCAGATGAACGAGCTATTGGCCCGCATCACCCAGCGCACCGCGACCGCGCAGGAGATCAAGATGCTTGAAGAACTCTGCGACCTGTTGCGCAATACCAGCCTGTGCGGCTTGGGCCAGTCCGCGCCCAACCCGGTCATGAGCACGCTTCGCTATTTCGCCGACGAATACACAGCCCACGTCGAACAGAAAACCTGTCCCGCCGGAGTTTGCGGACACGAAGGGAAGGAAGCGTCATGAGCCCGGGCACCAACATCAAGACGCTCAAAATCGACGGCAAGGACTTCAGCGCCCGCCCGGATGAAACCATTCTGGCCGTCGCCCGCCAGAACAAGATCTTCATTCCTACTCTCTGCGACCTGCGGGGCCTTTCAACCGTGGGCGCCTGCCGTCTCTGCCTGGTCGAGGTGAAAGGCTCCAACAAACTTCTTCCCTCCTGCGTGACCCGGGTTGAAGAAGGGATGGAGATCACGACCACTTCCGAACGCCTGGACCGCTATCGCCGCTCGATCCTAGAACTGCTCTTCACCGAGCGCAACCACATCTGTTCCGTCTGCGTTTCAAACGGCCACTGCGAATTGCAGACTCTGGCGCAGCGTCTCCAGATTACGCACGTGCACTATCCCTACCGATACCCCAAGGTCCAGGTGGATGGTTCGCACGACCGCTTCATTGTTGACCACAACCGCTGCATTCTGTGCACGCGCTGCGTTCGCGTGTGCGAAGAAATCGAAGGCGCCCATACCTGGGACGTGATGGGCCGCGGCATCGAGGCCAAGGTCATCACCGATCTCAATCAGCCTTGGGGATCGTCGGAAACCTGCACCGGGTGTGGCAAGTGCGTACACGTATGCCCTACCGGCGCATTGTTCGAGAAGGGCCGGTCAGTTGCCGAAATGCTCAAGCGCCGTCAGTTCCTGCCCTACCTGACGCTGATGCGGGAGGAACAAGAGTGAGCAAGATCCGCCTGGCCACGGTTTGGCTCGATGGCTGTTCGGGCTGCCACATGTCGTTTTTGGACATGGATGAGGCCCTGATCACGCTCGCCGAGAAGGTTGAACTTGTCTACAGCCCGCTGGTCGACGTCAAGACCTTCCCCGACGAAGTCGACATTACGCTGGTAGAGGGCGCGGTAAGCAGCGAGGAGGATCTGCACAAGATCCTCAACATTCGACGGCATACGAAGACGCTTGTCTCCCTGGGGGACTGCGCGGTCACCGCCAATGTGCCGTCGATGCGCAATCCTTTCGGGGTGGACGCGATTTTCGATCGCGCCTACCGCGAGAACACTACTCTGGACGCGGGAGTGCCCGACGAGGTTGTCCCCAGGTTACTTCCTCGTGCCGTGCCAGTGCACGAAGTGGTGGCGGTGGACGTATTCGTTCCGGGATGTCCTCCGCGCGCCGACGTCATCTTCTATTTGCTGAGCGAACTGCTCGAAGGTCGTTCCCCGGAATTGAGCGCGAAGACGCGCTTTGGAGCCTAGCCACGTGCCAGCCGTTGCCCAAAAAACGATTGTGATCGACCCGGTAACCCGAATCGAAGGGCATGCCAAGATTACGCTGCACCTCGACGATCATGGCCGCGTCGAAGACGCCCGCTTTCACGTGACCCAGTTCCGCGGCTTTGAAAAATTCTGCGAAGGCCGGCCGTTCTCCGAAATGCCCGCCTTGATGGCCCGCATCTGCGGCATCTGCCCGGTCAGCCACCTGATGGCATCCGCCAAGGCTTGCGACGCGTTGCTGGCAGTCCGCATTCCTCCCACCGCCGACAAGTTGCGGCGCATCTTCGGACTCGCCCAGGTTGTCCAATCTCACGCCCTGAGCTTCTTCTATCTCTCCTCGCCCGACCTCCTGCTGGGCATGGACGCGGATCCGGCGCGCTCCAACATTTTCGGAGTGCTTGAGAAGAAGCCCGAACTGGCCCGCGACGGCATCCGCCTGCGCCAATTCGGCCAGCAGATCATCGAGCGCCTGGGCGGAAAACGAATTCATCCCGCCTGGGTGGTCCCGGGAGGTGTCAGTGAGCCGCTGACGCAGTTGAACCGGGATGCCATCCTTTCGGGGATTCCCGACGTCCTCGCAATTGCCGAGCGCACCCTCGAGTGGTTCAAGAGCAGTACGGAGGGCTTCCGCGAAGAAATCACCAGCTTCGGAACGTTTCCCACGCTGTTCCTAGGCATCGTCAAGAAAGACGGAGGCCTGACGTTCTACGATGGCGGCATTCGGATCATCAACTCCGCCGGTGACGTCATTGCCAACGGCCTCGATCCCGCCGATTATCCCGAATATATCGGTGAGAAAAATGAATCCTGGACCTACCTGAAGTCCCCCTACTACATGCCCAAGGGCTATCCTGATGGAATCTACCGTGTCGGCCCGCTGGCGCGCATGAATGTCGCCGACCGCTGCGGCACGCCCCGTGCTGACCAGGAGCTCGCCGAATTCCACGAGCTCCAGCGTACGGCGGTGCTCAGCAGTTTCCACTACCATCACGCACGGCTCATCGAAATTCTCTATTGCATCGAGCGCATGGAACAGCTCCTCACCGATCCGGAGATTCTTTCCAAGCACGTGCGCGCGGTCGCCGGACCCAACCGCGAGGAAGGCGTTGGCTGCTGCGAGGCACCGCGCGGCACGCTCATGCACCACTACAAGATCGACGAGCAGGGACTCATCCGTTGGGCGAACATGATCATTGCTACCGGACACAACAATATGGCGATGAACCGAGGCATTCTGCAGGTTGCCAAGCATTTCGTGCGCGGGGAACGGCTCACGCCAGGCATGCTTAACCGCGTGGAAGCTCTCATCCGCGCCTACGATCCCTGCCTCAGTTGCTCCACCCACGCCTTCGGGGAAATGCCGTTGGTGGTGCAGCTGTACAACTCCTCGGGCGAGAAACTCGACGAGCTCCGCAAGCCCGATTGAAGGGAGACATCATGGCGCGCATTCTGATCCTGGGCTATGGCAACCCGTTGCGCTCCGATGACGGCTTGGGATGGCAAGTGGCCGCCGAAATGTCCCGCACCAATCGCTCTCCAGAAGTGGAGATTCTGCCCTGCCACCAACTCACTCCCGAACTGGCTCCGGTCGTGAGCCGGGTGGAAACCGTGATCTTCATTGATTGCGCCCAAGGCGGCAAGCCGGGAGAAATGGGTTGTGAGGAGGTGCGCTCTGATTTCGGCGTGACCACCTTCACTCATCACCTCACGCCGGCTGCTCTTCTCGCGATGAGTTCGGAGTTGTTCGGCGCCTGCCCGCGCGCCTACCTGTTGTCGATCCAGGGTGAATCCTACGAGCCCGGCGACTCTTTCTCCGCTGCGGTCACCAACCGCCTCGACGACTTAAGAACCAGGCTTCGCGAATTGATACGGGGAGAGCCTGCGGCCTGCCACGCTGGCCAGCTAGTGGAACCCCGGGTCCGAATTTCAAACCAAGTTTGTTCCGCCGCGGGTTTCCGCTCTGTGCAAAAGTTGGAAAACTTGCCTTTTTCCCCCAAACCCGCACCCAGCAAGGCTTTTCGCATAGCACGTTGGTGGGGGGATGAGTAGCACGGAAGTGCTATTTGCAGCCGCCGGTCTTAGATTTATTTTTTTTCGCGAGCAGTTCTGGGGGAGGGCTGCCCGGGCGCCTGTGACTCGAAAGAGTCCGGGCGCTCGTTAATTTTTGGCGCCCAATTCTTCCTGTGCCCCGCCGGCAAAACGAAAAGCGGTGCTGGGCGCACCGCTTTCTTTCACCTCTGAAAATCGATTCTAGTTCGCCACGCCGATGGTGAAATCTACTGTGACCCGCGCCTGCGTCGCCACGGGCACGCCATTCTGCAGGTAGGGCTTAAAGCGCCATTGCTTCACAGCGGAGCGGGCGGCATCGGCTAGGATCGCAGGCCCGCTGTCCACCTGCAGATTTTCGATGCTGCCATCCTTGTCGATGAATACCGAAAGCACCACCGCGCCCTGCACCTTCATCTGCCGTGCCAGGAGGGGGTATTCCGGTCGCACCGGGCGCGTCAGGGCCTGCCGCGTGTCGGTCGACATCTGCACGCGGTCGCCCGTGGTTGTAATTGGTTGAGAGTCAGGAACCGGAACGGGCGCATGCGGGGCTTCGGATGCGATTTGTCCCGGTGCTCCATTCTGCAGTTCTACCTTCACCGACGGGCTCCCGGGGCGCACCAACTGGTGCTGATCGCCCGCCACCACCTCCACGCGCAACGGAGGCAGCACTGCTCGTGATGCGGTTACCGCGGGCGCTGTCGGAGGCGCAGGCTCAGGCGCCCTGCTGGCTGCTGGCGCTGGGCGTTTCTTCCTAATGGTGGGAGTCGAGGGGGCCGCAGCCGTCATGGCCGGTGCGGCAGGCTGGGCCGTCTCATCGGCCGTAGCCGGTGCCGTGTCGTCAAATGCTTCCGATTCTGTAGTTTCCGGAGCGGGGAACCAGAAATCACGGTCCTTGATCAGGACCAGTCCCAGCGCCACCAAGAGCATAACCAGCGCGATCACCATCCGGCGCCGCTGTGTCTGGTCATGTTCGACCAATATGGGAGCAGGGGCTGCGATTTCCAGCCTGGGGACGACCAGTTGCTCCTGGGCAGTTTCCTGTTGCTCGAGTTCCTCTAACATGGCGGGCAGCCACCTTCCTTGGCGCCGGGGAAGGGCTTCGCCGCCTAGTATGCCCTGAAATCGCGCGTAACACCAGAAAAACTACGCGCAGTCGGAATCCTTTTCCAAGGCCGGAAAAACGCGCCTTCCCAGCGCTATGTGAGGCAGGTCACATCCAGTTGTGCCCAGAGTCACCGCAGTTGGTTCGGCCACGGCGGACACTGATGTCGTGACGCTGGTCACAGCGGTCTGGTAATAAGGCCAGCACCCCGGAAGCCCCCGGCGCAGATCGGTTCCACGCCGGGCCTCTTTGCGGGCATACACGGAGGACCTCGTGCTTTCACCTTACGGGCTCGATATCATCGAAAGCTGCCTGACCTGCAAAATGCGGTCGGACCGCATCTTCTGCGACCTGCCAACTACTTCACTGCAGGCTTTCGAAGCCATCAAGTACGCCACTGCTTATCCCAAGGGGGCTATCCTGTTCGTGGAAGGCCAGGCACCACGGGGAATTTTTGTTCTGTGCAAAGGGCGGGTGAAGCTCTCCATCTGCGCCACCGACGGCAAAACGCTGATACTGAAGATTGCTGAACCCGGCGAGGTCCTGGGACTCAGCGCAACCGTTTCCGGCAAGCCCTACGAACTGACCGCGGAAACCATCGACCCCTGCCAGGTGAATTTCGTTAAACGCGAAGATTTTCTGCGCTTCCTCAAAGACAACTCAGATGCGTGCTTCAAGGTGGCCGAGCAGCTCAGCGAAAAATACAACAACGCCTGTCACGAAGTGCGATCCCTGGGACTGTCTCACTCCGCTTCGGAAAAATTAGCCAAGCTGCTTCTGGAATGGAGTTCCAAAAACGGCGAGGCTGCCAAGCAGGAACCCCGCCTCAAACTTGCGCTCACGCATGAAGAAATCGCGCAGATGATCGGCACTTCGCGCGAGACCGTCACTCGCTTGTTCGCAGATCTGAAGAAGCGGCAAATCGTGCAAGCCAAGGGCTCGACTCTGGTCATTCGCAACAAAGTTGCCCTAAAATCGCTGGCCACTAATGGTTGACTGGGCGCTTCAAGCAACTCCCTGTGTTAATGGTCACCCATCCGGGTGACTGCAATCACTGTGCTTTTTCTTCCTAAGAGATATCAACCTCTTATGGAGAGCGCGATACAGCAGAATTGCCTCGAGTGTGCCTTGCGCCCGGACCGGGTTTTTTGCGATCTGCCGACCAACGCGTTGGCCGCGCTCGATCACATCAAATCCAAAATTGACTGTCCCCGGGACACGGTCCTGTTCCGCGAAGGACAGCCGGCGCGCGGAGTGTTCGTTTTGTGCGAGGGCCGCGCCAAGCTTACCGTGTGTTCGGAATCGGGCAAGCGTCTGACCCTCCACACCGCCGTGCCCGGGGAAGTGCTCGGTCTGAGTGCGGCCTTGTCGGGCACTGCTCACGAAGTGACCGCCGAACTTCTCGATGACGCTCAGATCGCGATGATCAAGCGCAAAGAGCTTCTGACCTTCCTTCGTGAACATCGCGAGGCCTGCCTGCATGTGGTCGACCTGCTCAGCCAGGATCTCCATATCGCTTATGACCGTGTGCGCTCCGTAGGACTGGGCCGCACCCGGCGTCAGCGTGCCGTGCCGGCATAGGTCATCTGGTAGCTGGACCCTCGGACCCACACGCCGATCTTTCGCCCAGGTCAGCTTTTATGAGGCTTTTACCCATTCCACGTCTTCGGATTTTTTGCTTGGTCGCGCTCTTCCTGTTCGCCCTGCCGCAAGTGTTCGCCCAGAACGCTCCGCCTCCCGGGAACTCCTCCAAGTACGTCGGCGTCGAAGTCTGCCAGGGATGTCACGAAGACTCCTACAACAGTTTCATGAAGTCCCCTCATGTTGAAACCCTCAAGAGCAAGCAAGTGGAGACTCTAGGCTGTGAAGGCTGCCACGGACCAGGCGCCGATCATGTGACCGCGGGCGGCGATCCCGACCAGATTGAACGCTATGCTGGGGCAAAGCCGGAGGTCATTCTGCAGCGCTGCAGGCGCTGCCACGCTGCCGCCGAAATCGCCAAATCGCACGTCGAGGCGCACCTGAGCTGTCTCAGTTGCCACTCCGCTCATCACGCCCGTCCCCAGACCCGCTTGCTGGTCAAGCCCACCCAGGAGCTTTGCCGCTCCTGCCATCACTGAACGGCTTGCGGCTGATCTGGAAGCTTCGGCGCCCCCCAAAACAGATCCCAGATAGCCTGAGGCCAGACCACACCCTTGTGATGTGCGTCACGTCCGGCGGTGAGATGACTCACTGCCCCTCCGCCCATCCCCGCCAACAATAGGACTGGCTTTGGATCGCAAGTGGGGAGGAGGAAGGCTCGAATGCCTGCATCTCACAGGGATTTACGGATGTGGCGAACGATTGGCGTCTTCCAACTTGGACTGCTGAGTCTGGTATTCGCCGGCATGGCCCTCGCCTCCACGAAAAAGGTTGAGCCACCCAAGCCCACCAACGAGGAATGCTTAGCCTGCCACGGCGATCCCACCATGACCAAGGACGTTGGCGGCAAGCAGATCAGTATTTCCGTCAATGCCGACGCTTTTAAAGCTTCTATCCATGGAGGAATGTTCGCCTGCGTCGACTGCCATACCGACGTAAAGACTTCTCCCCACGAAAATACTCCGGCCAAGATTTCCTGTGCGACTTGCCATGCCGACCAGCAGGCTGCCTACGACCGCAGCTATCATGCGAAAGCCATTCAGGCAGGCGATGGGCAGGCGGCCACATGCGTTTCCTGTCACGGCAGCCCGCATGAGTTGTTGCCCGCGAGCGACCCGAAGTCGCGCGTCAGCCATGCCAACATCCCAGCAACCTGCGGCAGTTGTCATGGTCAGAAATACGTCATGGAAGCCAGCGGCCACAGCGCCCAGCCCTTCTCTTCGTACTTGCAGAGCGTGCACGGCAAGGCGGTCGCGGCAGGCTCGGAGAAAGCTGCGGTCTGCACGGATTGTCACGGCTCGCACGAGATTCTCGCTGCCACCAACGACAAATCTCCGATCTTCCGTTTCAACGTGCCCGCGACCTGTGCCAAGTGTCACGAGTCCGTGAAGCAGGAATTTATGCAGAGCATCCACGGCCAGGCGATTGCGCGCGGCAATAGTCAGGCGCCGGTGTGCACGGACTGTCACGGAATCCATTCCATCAAGGCTCACCTGGATCCCAATTCATCGGTGGCAGCCGCCAACCTTGCCGGCATCACCTGCGCCCGCTGTCATGAAGGCGTCCGACTCAACGAAGAATTCGGAGTCGCGGGCCGCCGTTCCACCACCTACCTGGCCAGTTACCACGGCCTGGCGTCCAAATTGGGCTCTCAGATCGTAGCCAATTGCGCCAGTTGCCACGGCGTGCACAACATTTTGCCGTCGAACGATCCCCGGTCCACCATCAACCGCGCTAACCTCGTGAATACCTGCGGCCAGTGCCACCCCGGGGTAAGCGAGAAGTTTGCTCTCAGCAAGGTGCACGTCGATGCACCGCTCTCCGCCGACGTTGGCAGCGTCGCCGTCCGCTGGATCCGCAAGTTTTATCTCGCCATGATTTTTGCCGTGATCGGGGCCATGCTCCTGCATAACTTGGTGATCTGGAGACGCAAAGCTCTCCTGCGCCGGAAGCACGAACATTTGCTCGTCGAGCGCATGTCACTTCATCAACGCTGGCAGCACGTTATCCTGTTCACCAGTTTCATCACGCTGGTGATCACGGGCTTTGCACTCAAGTTTCCCGAATCGTGGTTTGCCAATCTTTTGGGAATGAGCGAAACCGTTCGCGGTATCACGCATCGTGTGGCTGGCATCGTTTTGATCGGCATCGGAACCTACCACATGTTCTACATCGCCTTCCTGAAAGATGGCCGCCGTTTGTTGCTGGATTTTCTGCCCACCCCGAAGGACGCTACTGACGCGATCGGCACTCTCCTGTACTATCTGGGACGACGTCAGGAGAAGCCCGAGTTCCGTCGCTTCAACTATGCCGAGAAGGCGGAATACTGGGCGCTGGTTTGGGGACTGTTCGTCATGGCCGGAACCGGCATCATGCTTTGGGCGAAAGTCTTCGTCGGCGACATCCTGGCGCGCTGGTGGCTCGACGTCGCCACCGCGATTCATTTCTACGAAGCTGTTCTGGCCACGCTGGCGATCGTCGTATGGCATTTCTACCAGGTCTTCTTCGATCCGGATGTTTATCCCATGAACTGGGCGTGGTGGGACGGGAAGATGTCCTACGAGCACTACCGCGAAGAACACGGCCTGGATTCCGAAACGCTGCTGGCCGCCGCTCGCTCGGAGATTGCAGCGGAACCAGACAGCAGTATGCAAGTAACCGACCCAGTCGCGGCCCAGTCTTCTAATGGCCAGCCGGATGATGAAGTCGTCGGTACGCATAAGTGAGCTTGTTAGGATGGTCGCCCAGCGGTGTAGCCCGGCCGGAACCCGCGTCGCCAATCCTGCCGGTGGAAAATGGACAGCAAGGTCCAAGTTCAAAAGAACGGACGGTGTTGCATGACCACTAATCAGGTAGAGGGGAATGCAGTGCCCGCCACTGGTTTCGCGAAATTGCGCGAGTGGGTGCGCAATCCCATCTCCTTGATCGGACTGGCCCTCGCGCTGGTCGCCTTCGGCAATTTCCTCTTCCTGTTCTTTATCGATCTGACCTCCGACCATTCCAGCCCCTACGTGGGAATCCTGGCCTACATGGTTGTTCCCGCTTTCCTCGTCGCAGGTTTGGCGCTGGTCCCCTTCGGAACCTGGTTCGACCGCCGGAAACGTCGGCAGCAGCCCGGTGCGGAGGTCCGTTACCTGCGCGTCGACTTCAACGACCCCAGCCAGCGCGGCGCTCTCACCTTCGTGTTTACGTTCATCGTTGCCTTCATCGGCCTAAGCGTGGTGGGGAGCTACAAGGCTTACGAGTTCACTGACTCCGTTCAGTTCTGCGGACAACTTTGTCATTCGGTGATGGCGCCTGAGTTCATCGCCTACCAGCAATCGCCGCATGCCCGGGTTGCATGCGTGGATTGCCACGTCGGCGCCGGTGCCACCTGGTACGTGAAATCAAAACTGTCTGGAGCCCGCCAGGTCTTTGCTACCGCGCTCAACACCTATCCCCGTCCCATTCCCACCCCCGTCCACAATCTCCGTCCTGCCGCCCAGACTTGCGAGCAGTGTCACTGGCCCAAAAAGTTTTACGGCGCGCAATTGAAAGTGTTTAACCATTACGCCACTGACGAGAAGAACACTCCCCGCCAGCTTCGTATGCTGATCAACGTTGGCGGCGGCGATCCGGCCACTGGGGCCGTTGAAGGGATTCATTGGCACATGAACATCGCCAATGAGATCACCTACGTGGCCACGGACGAGAGGCGCCAGGTCATCCCCTATCTTCATGTGAAAGACATGCAGGGCCGCGTGACCGAATATTTTGTCAAAGATTCGCCCATGACCAGGGACCAGATCGCCAAAGCGGAGAAGCACCGCATGGATTGCGTTGACTGCCACAACCGTCCGACGCACATCTACGTTCCGCCCGATCTCTCCGTCGACAACTCGCTGCTCGCCAAGCGCCTCGACATTGCGCTGCCCTTCCTGAAGCAGCAGGCGGTCGCCGCCCTTACCGCAAACTACGACACCACTGAATCCGCCACCCAGGGCATCGCCAAGTCAGTGGAGAGTTTCTACGAAACGAAATACCCCGCGCTCGCCCACAGCAAGCAGCTGGAGATTCGCGCCGCCGTCGATGAAATCCAGAGAATTTATCGCAACACGATCTTCCCTGAGATGAAGGTGAACTGGCAGACTCACCCCAACAACATCGGCCATTACTACTTCACCGGCTGCTTCCGTTGCCATGATGGGCAGCACGTCAGCGCCGACGGCAAAGTCGTCACCAAGGATTGCCAGACCTGCCACAGCGTGCTGAGTCAGCAGGAAGGCGGCGTCAACATGGCATCGGTGCAGAACGTGTCCTTCCAGCACCCCATCGACCTTGGCGACCTGACCCAGGTCAATTGCAGCGATTGCCACTCCGCGGGAGGAACGCAGTAAGCCGCACTCCATCAGTCACTTACGCACGTGATGTAGATCACAAGCGCGGGTGATAGCAGTCACCGCCCCCATGTTCATAGTTTTCTATCGTTGCCTTCGAGGGGTGGCAGCCAGGTTCCGCCACATTCAGGAGGGGTGCGATGGATTCGGCGAAAGGCAACGGACAACACATCGAAAACAAGGCACGTCTGGTTTTCTGGGAAGTCACCAAGGGCTGCAATCTCCGTTGCATCCACTGCCGCGCCACGGCCACTGAACTCAGTTCGCCCACCGACCTCCCCACCCGCGCCGCGCTTGGCATCATCGACCAGATCGCCGCGGCCGCCAACCCGATTCTCGTTCTCAGCGGCGGCGAGCCGCTTTACCGCTCTGACATTTTCCAACTAGCGCGCTATGCGGCCGACAAAGGCCTGCGCGTTGCCCTCGCCACCAACGGCACCCTGGTCACCAAGGATGTCGCCCGCATGATCGTCGACGCCGGCGTGCGCCGCGTCTCGATCAGCCTCGACGGCGCCGACGCCCTGACTCATGACGCCTTCCGCGGAATCCCTGGCGCGTTCGATGCGGCCGTTCATGGCTTGCGCAATCTGAAGTCGCTCGGCATGTCGGTGCAGATCAACATGACCATCGCCCGGCACAACGCCCATCAGTTGCCCGATGTCCTCCAACTGGCCCGCAATCTGGGCGCCGACGCCCTGCATACCTTCCTGCTTGTGCCAGTCGGCTGCGGAGTCGATATCGCCGCCTCACAAATGGTCCCGCCCGAAGAATATGAACGCATGTTGAACTGGTTCTATGATCAGTCGCTAACCGGAGGAATTGAGCTGAAGGCGACGTGCGCTCCGCACTACTTCCGAGTGGCGCGGCAACGTCGCGCAGCCGAACGTCGCGCCGCTGAGCCGCTGTCCCACATCGCGCCAGCGCAAACGCATCCCTCCCTGAAGCCCTCCTCCATCGGCCCCACGGAAATGACTATGCCTGGCTCCACCGGCATTGAACTAAAGCCGCAAGGCGTCGGCCAGCCTGTCGGACACCCCGGCGGGCATCCTTCCGACCTTAACGCCATGACTAAGGGATGTCTTGCTGGCACGGGCGTCTGCTTCATTTCGCATGAAGGTGAAGTGTACCCATGCGGCTATCTGCCAGTCGTCGCTGGGGACCTCCGCAATCAGAATTTCTCCGACATCTGGGACAACTCCACCGTCTTCCACGAGCTGCGCAATACTGCGGGACTGAAAGGGAAGTGCGGCTGCTGCGAATTCCGCAATGTCTGCATGGGATGTCGCGCGCGTGCCTACGCCGCCACCGGAGACTTCATGGACGAGGAGCCCTTCTGCGTGTACCAACCGCGCACCCAGAGTTTGTGCGTGGATAAGCCGGAACCCGTCGGTACCCGGCGATAAATCATCTTCTAGAGCGCTAAATCGCCCGGCCCTCGCGAAGTTCGCGTGAGCCGGGCGATGTTGTCACCGTGTTTCGTGTCGTTCAAGCCGTTTTCTTCACAGCAACCGGAAACGCGATCACCTTGCCGCGCTGCTCGGTGGGTACCCATTTCACCTTCTTGCGAAAACGATCGGGTACATAAAACTCAATCACCTGTGCCATAGCCATCCTCCGATCCAACATCCGTCAGTCTCGGATTGATCGTTCTGGTCACCATGGCCGAGGCTGCCGGCTCTTGTTTCCTTAGATGCATAAACCCCAAAGGAGGCGGCGAGTTGCGATACGCAATTTGTGCAACTTTTTTGTCTCCCCGCGCGCCTGCTAAACGTGAAAAACTCCTTGCAATGCTGTAACTTTCCCATATGCTGCGAATCCCAAGGATGGCAGCGAACGCTTCTTGGTTCTGGAGTCGTTAATGGACGCGCGCAAGTTCAAAAAAATGAATCGCCGGGAACTCCTGAAGCTCACTCCTATAGTGGCCTTCGGCGCCTTTGCGTTTCCCAAGCTCCGCGAACCCCTCCTCAAGGAAGGCCTTGCATTTAGTGATTGGGCGTCAGGAAAGTTCTTTCGTCCGGGACATCTCGCGCCAACATTTACCGAATCCGATGTCGCCCCCTTCGAAGAATTCCCCATCAACGGCTACGATGTCGACGACCCCGGCGTAATTTTCGAAAACTGGAGTCTTACCGTAAGTGGTGCCGTGCAGAAGCCTGGCGACTACAAGTTGTCGCAGATTCAATCCCTCCCCAAGAAACGGCAGAACACCCGTCATATCTGCGTCGAAGGTTGGGATGTAATCGGCCGATTTGGAGGCACGCCGCTTTCCGAATTCCTCAAATTAGTGGGTGCCGATCCGACCGCCCGCTTTGTTTCAGTCGAATGCGCGGACGATTACTACGAGTCGCTCGACATGGCGACGGCGATGCACCCGCAAACTTTGCTCTGCTACGAAATGTACGACCAGCCGTTGACCCGCGAGCACGGTGCCCCCGTCCGGCTCACCGTACCGACCAAGATCGGGTACAAACAGGCAAAGTACCTAACCGACTTAAGAGTCAGCCATGTTCTAGAGAAGGTCGGCTATTGGGAGGATCAGGGATACTCGTGGTTCTATGGACTCTGAATGCGCGACGGATGAGATCACGGAAGTGTTTCTATGGACGGAAGGGTCAGTGCTGCGGCGGCCGTCCTCGCCCGCCGGACCGGCCTTCACGTATGAAACTGAGGTCGCCAAAGCATGCGAGCTGAAGTAATCGAAATCGAATCCGCGAAGACCGAAGACTCAGTGCCCGCCGTTTACGAACATCCCTGGCCGGTGCGCTTCACACACTGGCTGAATAGCATCGCGCTTTTCGTGATGGTTGGCAGCGGTCTCCAGATCTTCCGCGCTTTTCCCAGCTTCGGTGCAAAAATTCCGCAGCACGATCTCCTCAATTGGCCCAAGGCATTCGCGATCGGCGGTTGGCTGGGCGGAGCCCTGCAGTGGCATCTCACCTTCATGTGGATCTACATGGCAACCGGCACCTTTTATCTTGGCTATCAGATATTTTCCGGAAACTACCGCCAGGTCCTGTTTTCGCGCGGCGACCTGCGCGGCGTCTGGCCGATGGCGCGCCACTATTTTTTGTTCGGCCCCAAGCCTCCCTCGACCGAGGTCTACAACCCGCTTCAGAAACTCGCATACACTTCTGCCATTGTTCTCGGGATCCTGACCGTGCTCACCGGATTCGCCATCTGGAAGCCCGTGCAGTTTTCCTGGCTGGCCTGGCCGATGGGCGGCTTCCATCTTGCCCGCCTTTGGCATTTCCTGGTCATGTGGGCGGTTCTGTTTTTCCTGCTGGGCCATCTCGTCATGGTGGTTCTGCACGGGTGGAATAATTTTGTTTCCATGCTCACCGGATGGAAGACCGATCCGGATTATCCGCCTCGTTAGCGTTCGCCTCGTAGAGGAACTCTATGGGCAGCCTGCCCAACAGCATGAGCATCAGCGTGAAGCCTTCCGATCCCGCCCTCCTGCGCGAGCAGGACCTGCTGCGCCGCGTCCAGGCCGGGGAGAAGGAATATTTCTATGAGCTCATCAAGCCCTATCAGCGGCGAGTCTACTCCGCCGCTCTCGCCGTGTTGCGCAATGAAGCCGAGGCGGAAGATGCAGCACAGGAAGCCTTCCTGAAAGCACTCACTCACATCCAGCAATTTCGCGCCGAGGCCCGCTTCAGCACGTGGCTCATCCAGATCGCTGTTAAT
Source organism: uncultured Acidobacteriota bacterium (assembly GCA_963765755.1). Taxonomy (GTDB): domain Bacteria; phylum Acidobacteriota; class Terriglobia; order Terriglobales; family Acidobacteriaceae; genus Gp1-AA133. The sequence goes on from CAVXXV010000019.1 coordinate 54,681, forward strand.
GAAGCACTCATGCGCAAACGGAGAGCTCACGCGGAAATTATGGAACCCATCGGCGAAAAGGTGGACGAAGAAGGCGCCTACACGCCCAGGGACTTCGCCGACTGGCGCGAGATTCCTTCCGAGACTCTTGAGCGCAAGGAGATCCGCAGCAAACTGGCCGCCGCAGTCGCCGCTCTCGCAGAAAAATATCGCCAGGTCTTCGTGCTGCGCGACGTGCAGCACATGAGCATTGAAGAAACGGCGGAAGCTCTGGGCATTTCCCAGGCTTCCGTGAAAACTCGGCTCTTGCGGGCCCGTCTCATGCTTCGAGATATGCTCGCTCCGGGCCTGGGCAGCCCCTGGTTCGGCCGGTTGCCCTTCGAAAAAGGGAGCAAGCCATGGTAGTCAATTGCGAACATGTCTGGAGAGAGATCTCCAATTATCTCGACGGCGAAGTCGACCCCGAAACGCGCGCTGCAATAGAACTTCACTTCGCGCAGTGCAAACATTGCACGGCCGTGCTCGACGGCGCCCGCAACGTAGTCCAGCTCTACGGCGACGATCGCCTGTTCGAACTGCCCAGCGGTTTTAGCCGTCGCCTGCAGCGCCGCCTGGTGAACGCATCTTCTTCCTCGCACTTTGCAGGCTGGCAATCCTTCTGGATGCTGGCCGTAGCCGCAGTCGCTCTGATTGTTGGCACTGTGACCTTTGGTAATTCCCGCGTCTTCTCCCGTCCCAACCTGCGCTCGCGTCTCGCGCAGCCTTCCCACAATATTCCTCCTGACCTGATGGTCGCCGTTTCCAGCGAAGGAAGAATCTTCCACGTTCCGGGCTGCAAGTATCTCCACAACAAGGTCGGCGAAAGTCCTGAATTGATGACCGCCTCCCAAGCCATGCGCGAAGGCTACGCCCCCTGTTCCCGCTGCCTGCGCCAATATCTCAGCGCGCAGGTCGAGTGCCCGCGAAACCCTCCGGTTGTTCAGGCCTCAATCAGGCAATGGAAAGAATCAGTTGGTATTGATGGGCTGTAATTGGATGGGCGACTCGTTTAGCTGACGGAACTGACGTTCTGTTCCTCAAGAACCTCAACCCCGCTTATCTGGTGGCTTGGGCGTTGCGGGTAAACCGGCTCGACCCGACTTGTGCAGATCGGCATCGGCTCTTAGCGAGGCTTCAAGTCTGCTTAAGGTGCCTACGGAGTGAGCCACGGATCGGTGCTCGCGCGGACCGGTATCTTTTTGCAGAAGTTCGCCGAGTCGCCCGATGGCGACCTGCTTGACCTCGCGAATGCGGTCGGGAAATTCGTCCACTTCGATCTCCACCAGGCGGGCGTCGGCCAGCGACTTCCGAACTCGCTGACTTCGGTCTTCTTCGCTCACAGATCTCTGCCTCAATCCGGCCGCTTCGTGAACATGGAACTGTATCAGCCGTTTTGCTCGGTTCGTTGAAACCTTAGATAGACATAGGCCAGGTACTGGTTTAATTCAGCCCAAAAAGATTCTTCGCGATTCCGCGGGTCGACTCCGCTCTCTGCCATGGTAACCAGGCGCTCTTCCCAAGTTTCGCGCTCCTCCTGCGAAACCTCATCAGCACTGCGCCAGTTCGGCGACTCCGGACATCCCAAAACTTTGTGTTCGGGAATGACGCGGCCATCCTCGAGAATAAAGTCGCGCCAGACCAATCCCCAGCGCACCTCCTTCAAGACACCGGATTTTAGCCCGCCGGAAGAGTTAAACGTGACGATCTCACCCTCCTCAGGAGGCCAATTCTCTCGTGTGTCTATTTTTTGTACTGAGGTGTTCATCCTGAAGACTTCGGACGGGAACTGTCGTTAATTGCTCTCCCCGGGGCCGGGCTCACGCCCAACGATTTGGGGGCCTTTGGTGCTGGGTCTTGGCCATGGATTACGGGAAATAACATCCTCGACGGCTCGCTCCACCATGGAAAGGAAAGCTTCCGTACTGGCTGCGGGATCCGCCAGGGCGACGTCGAGACGCGGTGCCAGTTCAACCGCCGGGATCGAGTGGGCCTGCTGTCTCAGATAGCCAATCCAGAGGATTATGACAGCATCGTAGGCCGCGCTTTTAGCCAAGCTGATCGTGGCACCGACGCTGCCCCCGTAGCGCATCGCGGCGCTGACCAGAATCAGCTCAATGCTCGCGAAAACGCCGAATCCCAAAGCGATCCCGAAGACCTGCTGGCGCCAGCAATTTTTCAGCAGGCGACAGAGAATCATTAAGAGACAGAAAAGTCCGCATTGCATGACCCGGATGCTTCGGTCGAAGGTAAGCACCACGGCGACTACTCGATCGGCGCTGCCTTGCTCACTAGTAAATGCGGTTACGATCGCCAGCAAAAGCAGCAGTCCGCAGGCCCAGCGAAAAATGACCGAGCCCAGGTTCTGAGCTCCTCCATACTCTTTAAATACGTGCTGCAGGATCTCATCCATCACGGCGACCGCCAGGATGACGCTTATGGCGTTGCCGGTCCAGTATGCGTCGAAGTAGCCCTGTTCGTAATAGTGATAGGTGAGAAACAGGATGGCCGATTTCAGAATCTGGAAGATGATGTAGGAAAAGAAACGAGGGAAAACTGAATGCAGCCTACGACGAACCATGAGGGCGAGAAGGCCGATCTCTAAGGCAGGGCCCGCCACCCAACTCAAATACATTAGCCAATTCATCGTTGGAAGGAACCTGGAGGCGAGAAGCATACCTCTCCCTCTCCCGCCAAGCAACTTTTTTCTCGGCGGGTCCGGTTCCAGCTATCGGTTCAGCTTAGAAGCAGCGTTTTCCTCGACAAATCGGCATTGGGTCGCTGCCGTCCGCGACCACTACGGTGTGTTGGGTTTGAATTTCGACATTTGCCGGCGTGCTCTTCGGAAGGGCACTGAACAATCCAACTAGGGCTAATGCGGTCAGCACGACTTCAACTGCCTTGTTCATTGGGGGGCCTCGGGGCTGGATTTTGGTGCGGGCCGAAGTATATGCCCCGGTTTATGATTTGCAGCTGTGCCGAACTGTGGAAAAGGGTTATTTTTTTGGTGCTCGAACGAACGGGACAAATGGATTACGACGAACCGCCGGATGGCTCACTCAGTTTGAGGTTGTTTGCGAATCCGTGAAGTGGCAACAAACTCCAGGGTCTGATGCATCGCCTTCGCGAAAGCATTTAGCGAATGTGATAGCCAGGCATCGTCTACCACCCACCCGCGATTTTCACATTTGCGCCGGGAAATCTATTTTTTCGCTCGCACCCCATCGAGAGGAACGGGAACCTGCTCGACGATTTCGATATCGAACCCTTCCAGGGCTGCGACCCGTCGCGGATGGTTGGTCAGCAAACGAATCCGCCTTAGATTCAAGTCTGAAAGAATCTGCGCTCCAATCCCAATTTCCCGCTGTGTCTTTCGCTCGCTCTCCGGCAAGGTCGGCAGAGCGCGATCCCGGTGGAAACTCAATACCGGCCGGTCTCCGATCTTGTCCACGGAAAAGCCCTTCGAGGTCTGGTGAAGATAAATGATTGCTCCGCGTCCGGCTTCGGCAATTGCTCGCATGGAGCCTTCAATCGTCGCCCTGCAATCGCACGCGGTCGAGCCGAAGACGTCGCCCATCACGCAATGTGAATGCATGCGCACCAGCACTGGCCCGGCAGCATTTTCGATATCGCCCCGTACAAGCGCCACGTGCGATTCGCCGCCCTCGACCTCGCTCTCGTAAGCGATGAGCCGGAACTCGCCATGCCGCGTGCTGACCAGCGCTTCTCCCACCCGGTGCACGTAACGCTCATGTGCCATCCGATAGCGGATCAGCTCCGCCACCGTCAGCATCTTCATCTCGTGAGTTTTGCAGAACTCCACCAGGTCGGGTACGCGCGCCATCGTGCCATCGTCCCGCATGATCTCGCAGATGATGCCGGCCGGAATCAAGCCCGCCAGTCGAGCCAAATCGACTGACGCCTCCGTTTGCCCGGCTCGCACCAGCACGCCGCCTTTTTTGGCGCGAAGCGGGAACACGTGTCCAGGCCGCGCCAGGTCCGCTGGCCGCGTGGCCGGGTCAATCGCCACCTGGATCGTGCGCGAGCGGTCGTAGGCCGAAATCCCCGTGCTCACACCTTCGCGCGCGTCGATCGCTTCGCAAAATGCCGTCCCATAGTTCGAGGTGTTTTCGGCCGTCATCGGGCCGATGCGCAGGTGCTCGAGCCTCTCCTCGGTCATCGCCAGGCACACCAGGCCGCGCCCGTACTTCGCCATGAAATTGATAGCCTCGGGAGTTACTTTTTCAGCCGCCAACGTGAGGTCGCCTTCGTTCTCGCGATCCTCATCATCGATCACCACGACCATGCGGCCGGCGCGGATCTCGTCGATTGCTGTGGGAACGTCGGTGAATGGGGGCTGGGGGCTCATATGCTTGCGATTCTAGCAAAGCGGGCCAGATCAGCTTGGCCGCTCCAGGTGAACCAGTTCGTTCTCCGCCCCACGAAAAAGCGACCGCAGGGCGCGCACCACCCACCGTACGAGCAGGATGATGATGGCCACAAAACAAAGCGCCAGCGCGGCTGCTACATAAGGGTGCCGGGTCGCGAACCAGGTCAGAAAAATGGCGAGTGCATCCTCGCCGAGGCTCAAACCGATATTGGACAGTGGTTCCGGCGAAGGCGTCACCGCTGCCCGTACCGCCGTCTTTCCGCCATGTGCGGCCAGCGCGATTGCCCCGCCCAGAAGGGTGGCAATCATCTGTTTTTCAGGCGTAAGCTGGGCGGTCGCTCCGTAGGCCAGAAGCGCAGCCACCGGAACCCGGATGAAGGTATGCAATGCGTTCCAGACGAGGTCAAATGCCGGAATCTTGTCCGCGAAAAACTCAAGCAGAAACAAACCGATGCTCGTTCCAATTACCCACCAACTGGTGATCAGGTGCAACGCCGCAGGAAGGGGCAAAACCCCGGCATGGGCGAGGAGTCCCAGCGTGGCCAGCGTGGCATAGACGTTCAGTCCAGCCGCGAAGCTGATGGCGACCAGCGCAGCAGCAATCTCATTCGGCGAAAGCTTGACCGCGTCCAGCATGGTTGTAGTTAAAACCGGCGACCGTTCAACAGCATAGACCTGTCGTCAATAAAAAGGGCCGCCAGTGGCGGCCCCAAATTTCGATGGATTCGGTTCCTACAGGGTGGACTCGATCTCAAAGCCCCATGCTTCCAGCAGGGGCTCCGGTATGTACTTAGAATTCTTGTTCCGGCGTGCCCACTCCCGCAAACGCGTCGACCGCAAGTACTGGTCGGGGGACAGTTTGTATTCGCGAACCACTTGCTCGAACTCGGTGATCGTGGGGGTGATCGGCCCAATGGGTTCCGGCTTACCCCAGTTTGGGTTTCCGCGTCGCTTTGCCATGTAGATCTACGACCTCGTTACATTGGAATAAGTTCGACTGCTTTTAAAAACGTGCCTAAACCCTTAGATTCGCTGGCTCTTAGGTTAGATGCAAAACCAAAACCCGAAAGGACGGCAAAAGGTAAGACCCAGTTGACGGCAACCTATGGGATATTGGAGACACAAGAGTATAGGCCTCTTTTCAGCAAAAGTCAACGAATTATCCCTCACCGGAGGGCTGATATCGACGGATAAGCTCTTTGTGGTGTATTGCTTACGCGAGATCCTTCGTCTGTTGACTCACTGAATCCCCTGCCCTGCGCTTTCAAATAGATTTTTCTCTCCGTACGCCTGATTACGCCCGTAACCCGAAGCTCCCGGCCTTCGTTGACGACGTAGTAATCGAACCGTAAAGTGCCTATTGGGAGGCAGTTTCGTGAGAGATATTTACGAGGTGCTCCGTAAGAAACAAGCCGAGCAGGCCCAATTGGGCAAGCAGATCGAAGCCCTGCAAACGGCCGCCGAACAACTGCGCAGCGTGGCTCACCTCCTCAATACAGAAGAGGAAGAAGAGAAGGGTGCGCGCCAGGGTTAAGGTCGCCTAAGATTTGAACATCTGCCCGGAGTTGAAACGGTCCTATGAGTCTGAAGTCCCTGGTGCTGTGCGCTGACGAGAAGATCGTGCGCGTACTACGTCGCGTACTCAGTGATCTTGAGATCGGCATCGAGCACTGCACCGACCCCGACGGGGCAATTCACAAACTGACCCGCCAGCGCTTCGAAGCCGTCATTATCGACTGCACCGACCTTAAGACTGCCACTTCCGTCCTGAAAAGTGCCCGCTCGGCTCCCGCCAATAAGCGCGCAATTGCGGTCGCCATCATGGACGGTCATACCGGTCTGCGCTCGGCCTTCGATATGGGCGCGCATTTCGTCTTATACAAACCCGTTTCCACCGAACGCGCCCGGTCTAGTTTCCGGGCCGCGCGTGCCCTCATGAAGCGCGAACGGCGGCGCAACTCACGAGTTGCGATCCAGGTCCCGGTCTCGCTCAAAAACGACCGCACCGGCTTCATGCAATCTGTCCCGACCACCGATCTCAGCGAAGGCGGGTTGGCCGTCCAGTTCCCCAAACAGCAAAAGGATCCCGGTCCTTGGGAGCTTCATTTCAGACTGCCGGGCTCCGATAAAGCGATCGACGTAATCGGCGAGGTTGCATGGCAGAATCCCTCAGGACAGATCGGAATCCGGTTCTCCAACCTCCAGGTCGACCTTTCTCATGACTTGCGTTACTGGCTCAACCAACACTCGCCCGACAGTGAGAAAGATGACCCGCCGGTTCGCTGCAAACTTACGGATCTGAGTCTCGGTGGCTGTTACCTTGAAATCGCATCCCCATTCCCACAATGGACACGCATCGTTCTGTCTATGCGCGCCGGGGATTTGGAGTTGCGCGTCGAGGGCGTTGTCCGCGTCATGCATCCAGAACTTGGAATGGGGGTTGAATTCGATCAGACCACCATCGAACAGCGCAACCACGTCGAGAAATTTATTCAAACTCTGATGAAAGCGGGCGACCTGTTGCCGGACTTGCTGGTCGAGCCTGAAGGTTTAGATTCCTCCGTCGCCACCACCAAATCTCGCGCGCAAGTGCCCGAGATCGACGATCCTCTCCTGGAGTTGTTCCAAAACAAGTCGACGCTTCCCGCCGAACTCTTCATGAACGAACTACGCAAACAGCGCCGCTCCCATCACTCCGACACATCCGAGGAAACCATTCTGCCCGTTTAGGTCTCAACCGCACGTAAGAAACGTTTTAACAGCTATTTTGATACTTCTTTCCATGGCCTCGCGGGGCTACAATGTCGGCCATCAATTCATTCAAAGTTTCCCCGGAGGCTTGAGATGCGTGTGCTTACCCTGAGAGTAGTCGCAGCGTTAGGTTTTCTCTTCCTGGTATCCATCGTTACTTGGGCGAGCATCACCGGCAGCATCTCCGGAGTGGTCACCGATGCCAGCGGCGCCGTTATTGCGGGTGCGCAGGTGGTGGCCACAGACACCGCGACCGGCGTAAAAAACTCGGTCACTACTGACGCCAAGGGGTTCTTCAGCCTCCCCGTCTTGCCCGTGGGCACCTACGACCTCGAAATCAGCCAGGTCGGGTTTAAGACCTATCGCAAGACTGGCCTGGTCATCGACGCCAACTCGGCGCTGAAGGCCGATGCCACCCTGACGGTAGGTACGGCCAGCGAAAAGATCGAGGTTAGGACCGACACTGTGCACGTCGAGACCGAAAGCACGCAGATGGGCGAGGTCATCACGGGGAAGACGATGACGGCAGTGCCCTTGAACGGGCGAGCTTTTACAGACCTGTTGGCGCTGCAGCCCGGAGTTTCACCCTATAACTCCATTGACACCGGTATGGCCGGCGTCAACGATCGTCCCGTGGATGGCGGACTCAATTCCGGTAGCCAGTCCGTCAACGGCCAGCGCGAGGCAGCCAACGGATTCATGGTCAACGGCTCAAACGTGGAGGAAGGGAAGACCAACGGGGCTGCAATCATTCCAAACCTCGACTCAATTTCCGAATTCCGCATCATCACGAACAACTACGATGCCGAGTACGGCAACTACAGTGGTGGGCAGATCAATGTTGTCACCAAATCGGGAGGCAACAACTTTCACGGCAGCGGATTCGAGTTTTTGCGGAACACCGCCTTCGATGCGAAGAATTACTTCGCGGGCCCGACAGATCCTACCCCGGTTTACCGCCAGAATCAGTTTGGCGGCACCTTCGGTGGTCCGATCATCAAGAACAAGACTTTTTTCTTTGTTGATTACCAGGCCACACGCCAAACGCAGGCCCCCACGCAGACTGCAACTCTGCCGTCGACTGCGAATTACACCGGCGACTTCACGGATTCGGCGGACGGACTTGCCAATACCGTGGGCGGTCCAGGATTCGCCGCTGTTCTCAATACGAGAATGGGTTTGCCTGCGAACACGATTTCCGACGGGGAGCCTTACTACTTTCCCGGATGCGCCGATCAGACCGAGTGCGTCTTTCCCGGCGCGATCATTCCCAGAACCGCATGGTCACCGGTCGCCACGAACATGATCGATCTTGGTCTCTTCCCAACGACCAACAATCCCGACAACTTCTTCGTGACGTCGGCGTACGCACAGAAGTTGCGGGACGACAAAGGCGGCCTGCGGATTGATCAGAACACGCGCTACGGTAATTTGTTCGGCTACTACTTTGCCGATGACTATCTCTTGGATTCCCCGTTTCCGAGCGGAGGGGCGACGGTGCCGGCTGCCGGTTTCGCGTACACCGCGACTACGGCCGGACGCGCGCAGATGATCAATCTCGGCCTAACCAAGAATTTTGGTTCGTATGCGGTCAATGAACTTCGCTTTAGCTACGTGCGGAACGCCTTGGTTCTCACCACCCCGACGGGCGGAGTCGGGTCAAATTTCAGCTTAAGCAATTTGGGATTCACAACTCCCTGGGATCAGAACACGGGCGGCATCAGTGCCATCCAGGCGTCGCTCGAGGGCGTGCCGAAAATCACGTTCAACAGCTTCTCCATCGGAGTTCCCGAGGTCAGTACGCGCCAGTACAACAACTCGTTCCAGGTGCTGGACAATTTCTCCAAAGTCATTGGCACTCACTCCATACGCTTCGGAGGGCAGTTCCACTACGACCAGATCAACGAGCGAAACCTCGCGGCGGAGAACGGGCAGTACGGCTTCTCCGGCAGTGAGACGGGCATCGACTTCGCAGATTTTCTGGTTGGAGCACCCGACAGCCTGACCCAAGCCAGCCCGCAATTGCTGGATTCGCGCAGCAAGTACTACGCGCTTTACGCACAGGACAGCTGGCGGGCGACGTCCAATCTGGTCTTCAACTACGGGCTGCGCTGGGAAGCCAGCATGCCATGGTACGACACGCAAAACAAAATCGAGACCATCATCCCCGGCAAGCAGTCGGTGAAATTCCCGGGCGCACCTCCCGGATACCTGGTCGCGGGGGACCCTGGTGTTCCGCGCACACTGGCTCCGACGCAGTGGCATAATTTCTCGCCTAGACTGGGGCTGGCTTATTCGCCGAGTGCATCATCGGGGATGTTGGGCAAGGTGTTTGGTGGACCGGGTAGAACCAGTATTCGCATCGGTGCGGGCCTCTATTACACGTCCGTTGAGGATCTTTCGCAGTTCCTGGAAGTGGGGGATCCCCCCTATGGACTCTACTACGGTAGCTCCGCCCCGCCTTTGCTCGAGGCGCCCTACCTTGCGCGGTTCACGGGCGAGAGCGTTGGGCAGCGTTTCCCATTTCCATTTCCGCCGCTCGATGTTTCGCCGAGCAATCCGGACACAACGTTCCCCTGGGCGCAAGTCGAGCCGCTGTCTTACGACTTCTCCTTCGACAACCGAAACAAGCTTCCGTATTCAGAACACTACGAGTTGTCGATTCAGCGCCAGGTTGGTTCGAACTCTGTCGTTACGGCTAGCTATGTCGGGAATCAAGGGCACCGCCTGGTGACTTCGGTTGAGGCTAACCCAACCAACCAGGCGCTTTGCCTCGCTGTGCACAACAGCACTGCTCCCGGCGACCCTACCTGTGACGCCTTCAGCGAGACGCCCCCTTTTACGGTGACCGTGCAGAACGGGCAGTCCATTGGAACAACCACTCCTTGGCAAACCAGTAGTGGACCAGTCGCATCTGCCCGCCCACTTGGTCCTCTGTTCGATACGAATCCTTTCGTGTCGACGATTGCCAATTCTCGTTACAACGCCCTTCAGCTGAGCGCCTCCCACAATAGCGGTTCATTGACCCTTCTGGCGGCCTATACCTACAGCAAGTGCATGGACAACGCTTCCGGCCTGCAAGACTCTACCAATCCCTTCGATCCGCGCTTGAGCATGGCTTTATGCAACTTCGACGTCATGCACAATTTCGTGGTGAGCTACAACTGGGTTCTGCCGTTCGAGCGTCTCTCCACCTCTACTTGGGCCAGGAAGGTGCTGGGTGGGTGGAGCTTGTCGGGGGTAACGAGCTTTGCATCGGGATTGCCAGTCACCCTAAGCGAGGGTGATGATGCCTCGCTGATCGGGGCCAACGCGATTCCCTTGGACGTTCCCAACTACACACCGGGCGCCCCTCTGTTTGTGAATAAAAATCCGCGATCGCGCCAACCCTACTTCAACAACAATACTGATCCGACGGCCGGCGGAGTGTTCTCGTTTGAAGACCTTGGCCACCTGGGCAATTCGCGGCGGCGCTTTTTCCACGGGCCCGGCCTCAATAACTTCACCCTGAGCCTGGCAAAGTCGACCAAAATCACGGAGTCGAAGGAATTGCAGCTCCGTTTCGAAGCATTCAACCTTTTCAACCATGCACAGTTCTTTAATCCGGCGGGTGACATCACATCCGACGATTTCGGCAAGGTTCTGAGTGCTCGCGATCCTCGCATCATGCAGTTTGGAGTGAAGTTCCTGTTCTAGAAGTGCGCTGCCACCGCGAAGCGACGGGCATTGCCGCCCGTCGCTTGGCATTTGCAACTCAAACCGAATGGCCATTCACTCACCGAAGGAAAAGCAACATCGCATCCCCCGGAGGTACCATCGTGCGTCCGCGACAGGCGCTTCATCTATTGATTTCCCTTCTTCTTTCTGCAGCGGCCCTGGCCGCAGATACCAAAGTCCTTACCAACCATCTGGGCTACGATCCCAGCGGCCCCGAAACACGCCGTCATTCTGGGCAGGGAAGCTGACAAGATCTCTTCATGTGAATTGAAGAACTATGCCGGCGATCAGACGCTTCTCACGATTCCTGCCACGCGGCTTCCGGCCCCGTCAAGAAATGGAGAGACTGGTATTTCTGGACCCTCGACTTCGATTCGTTCACGACCGAGGGCGAGTACTATCTCGACTGCAAGGGTGGCAGTGTCGCGGTTCGGTCTTTTCCATTTCGAATTCAGAAGCTGATTCTCGAACGAAACACTCTCTCCGACGCCATCAACTACTTCAAGGAGGAGCGCAGTGCGGGCCGCATGGACCAGGCCGACCATCACCTGCCTTTCGATGGCAAGCCGGGCACGCTCGACGCGCATGGCGGCTGGTGGGACGCCACGGGCGACTACGGCAAGCACCTGTCGCATCTTTCCTTTTCGACCTACTTCAACCCGCAGCAGATTCCCCTATCCGTCTATGCGCTCTTCAAGAGCGCCGAGCTGATGAACGCGCGTCCCGTTCCCGAGTTCACCCGCTACAAGACTCGAGCGCTCGATGAAGCCATGTACGGCGCCGACTACCTGGTGCACGTCAAAAATCCGCAGGGCTCGTTTTATCGTTCCATCGGCAATGGCGGAGTCGATCAGGTTCCCGAAGAACGCAAAGTCGCCGGGGAGATGAAGAAATTCGGCATCTATCAGTCCAGCGACAAGGCGCCCACTGACATGGTCCAGCAGGCGAACAACGAGCGCGAATACGAGGCGAGCTATCGTTCCGGCGGAGGCATGGCGATTGCTGCGCTCGCGATCGCCAGCAGCTATCCGTTTGCCGGGGAATTCAAGAACGCCGACTATCGCAAGGCCGCCGAAGATGGATTTGCGTATCTCGAAAAAAACAACGCGCGCATGACGAATGACGGTAAGGACAACATCGTCGACGACTACTGCGCGCTCGCCGCGGCCACCGAACTCTACCGGGCGACTAAGAAAGAAGAATACAAGACGGCCGCCGATCGCCGCGCGCATAGCCTCATCGGACGTCTTATGTCGAGCGGGGATCTCCACCACGACTATTGGCGGGCCGATGACAAAGATCGTCCGTTCTTTCATGCGTCCGACGCTGGTTTCCCGGTGGTGAGTCTGCTCTACTATGCCGAAATTGCGGATTCGAAGTCGAAGGGTGAGGTATTGGCGACTGTCAAAAAATCTTTGAACGCGCAGTTGGCGTGGAACGCGGAAGTTACGAATCCGTTCGGATACGCGCGTCAACTCGTTCAGGACAAGTCCGGCAATCGCCACACCAGTTTCTTCTTCCCGCACAACAGCGATGCGGCGCCCTGGTGGCAGGGAGAAAACGCCCGCCTCGCCTCGCTGGCGACCGCAGCCCAGCTGGCGGCAAGGCAGTTTCCCGACGATCCTGAATTTCAGAAGAACCTTCGAACGTTCGCTACCAATCAACTTAACTGGATTCTCGGCCTGAATCCGTTCGATTCGTCAATGATGTACGGCGTCGGCCGAAACAACCCGCAGTATATGTTTTTCGATTCGTGGGAATTCACCAACTCACCGGGAGGCATTTCCAATGGCATTACCAGCGGCTTCCGCGACGAAGACGACATCGACTACGACCTCAAACACACCGAGACTGGCGCCGACAACGATTGGCGCTGGCAAGAGCAATGGCTCCCGCATGCGTCGTGGTTTCTGATGGCGGTGTCGGCGCAAGGGGAGAGCAGGAAGCCTTGACGAGCGCTTACTCCGCTCAGGATGACAAAGTGTAGTGGGGCCGATCCAAACTGGAGTATGAAGAGTCGTCATGGCTGAGGATGGTGCAAATCTCTCGCCCGATCACTCACCCACTTCGGAAACCCCGGTGCTCCCTGCGGAGGCTTGCCCATCGTAATCGCCCAATGATCCAGCCATCCCGTTCCTTCCTCCCCAACATACGTGTCCGGCATGCTGTATGCTGGATCGCTCAGCGCCTCTTCGAGCGTAACGAACCGGTATCCACGCTTGCGCATAACCTCCAGCAATTCGCCGATGTGATCGGCTTCGAGATTATTACCATGCAACAGGATGATCTGCTTCGGCTCGTATCCCATAATCTGCTTCGAAAGCTGCTCTGAGTATGCAAATACCGAATCGCTGTACGAGAGATAGCTTTTCACCAGATCATCCTGCAGTTTTGTGTCGCCGCGTTTCTTGGCGTCGTCGTACACGGGCGCATACATCCAGTCCCACGCGTCCAAGGTGATGGGTGCGATGTGGTAGCCGCGCTGGGAGAGGAACTCCTCTGCCTTTCGGCGCGTTTCCAGGTCGCGGCCCGTGTCGAGATACGGGTGCCGGAAATAGCGCATCTGCATGTGATGCTCGGCCTGAAGAAGTCGCGTTACGTTTTCTCCCTGAATCACCTCCTCCTCCCACGCCTTGAGTCCGACTTTGTTCAAAGACGCGTGACTGTAGGTGTGGTTTCCCAATTCAAAGCCGTAGTCGAGCCACATGCGCAAGGCTCCGATCCGCGCGTCGACTTCTCCGGTCTTGTACAGCTTCTTCTCGTTCACAAAACCAACCGCCGGCACTTTCTGATCGCGCAGCGTGGTCAGCAGTTTGGTGGTCATGTCGGTGATTTCCGCAGCTGTCATGAAGTTAGCGGCTCCGGCCGGAAGGTCATCAATCGTGATCGCCACCTGGCGATCTCCCTTCGGCTGTGTCTGCGCTGCGAGCGAGCCTAGGAAAAAGCACAACAGGAAGAAGGGAATCAGAGCAATTCGCATCCGTTTCATGGAAGCCCTCGGGCAGAGATCTTAGTAGTCGTCTCGTAAAGCAAAGCTCAAGTGCGAAGCCCGCATCTTTGTTGTCTATTCTGAGCGGCATGGTTGCGAAGATGCGGAGAAACTCCCGAAACCCTGCTGCTTTGAAAGGGCTCGGCTTTGGCCGAGCCGTAAAGCTAGCAATAGCACCGCGGCTTTAGCCGCCGAGGTCGAAGCTTTACCTGCAAAACCATTTTTCTCGCAATCTCTGAAGGCATGCCCTTCCCAACCATGCGCCGATTTTACTTCGAGGGCGCTTTCACATTTCCTCGCAGAACGGTGACGGATGCTTTGGGAAGGATGAACGTCGTATTCGGTTTTGCATCGACACGGAAGCCGACCGCCGGCCCATCCGGATCCGCGTGACTGTTGACGCCGTCGGCTTTCCATTCATACTGCTCGCTGCCGAATGTCGTGACCGCTACCGGACCCGAAAATCTAGTGCTCGAATTTGACGCCCCGAACTCCACCCGCACCGTGTGCGCCTGTGTCTCATCGCGGTTCACCAGCATGATCGCCCAGTTCCCGTCAGGACGGTGTAGTGCGTACGACGTCACGAGGGCATTGCCGTCCGCGTCTTTAACGTCGACCCTGGAGGGGAACATCTTGTGGACGCCCGATTTATGCTGCGCCCACTCCACGTTGATTAACCGCGCCGCGAAGTAGAGCGAAGTGTACCCGCTGATGTTGTAGTCCTTGTCGGTAACGAAGTTGGACCACGTGGCCGGACCGAGGCACGTATCCTGCACCGGCTGCGGCTGAATCGGGGAATGGTAAAACGCCGCTCCACCACCCTCGAAAAATGAACCGATGTTATCGGCCAGCCACAGGCCTGCGAAAATCGTGCTCATCGGGCCGGTCAACGAGGCTGCCAGATGGCTTTCCGTCACCATCAACGGCACATTTGCCGGAACCCCGTCGTCGCGCCAGACTTTCAAAATGCCCTTCATCAGCTTTGGCTCGGCGTATAGGTCCTTCCATGTGATCTTGCAATGATGCTCTAACGGATAATGCTCGAAGGAAACAAACGCCAGGTCCCCGAGATGCCCATGGGACTTCAGGTACGCAACAAATCGGCCCATCCACGAAGTGCGGCCCTGCGCGTCAGGCCACACGTGAATGTCTTCGTTGACTCCTTCGAAGATGGGCCCACCCAGCTTCAGCGTCGGATCCACCTTGTGAAGCGCATCTGCCCACTGGATGTAGAGCGCACCGTAGTCTTCCGGCATAGCATGCTTGCCATCGGGCTCCTCGCCCATCTCGATATAGCCAATCGGATATCCCCGCTTCTTGATGTAGGCAATCTGCGCGGCCGAGTCTTCGGGCGTGCCATACAGCATCGTGACCGGAATCATCGCCGGCAGATTGTTCGTGATCCCGCTGGTAAAGAAAAGATCAAAGCCGCTGTGCTGGTAATTCCCGGTGGCATTGACGTCCCCGTCGGAATGCCACGGATCGATCGACGACGATCCGAATGTGGGCGCAGCGTCGCCGACGGCCCCCGCTGCGGCGTCGACGAACGCGCCGTCTGATCCGATCGTGCCAGCCTGTATTTCCTGCATCGCATACCCCACGCAGTTCCGGACATCTTCCGGCCCGTGCAGATCACAGGTGTTCGACGACTCCGTCATGAGCACGCGGACGAACTGGATGTTCACCGGCTGCAGCGCAAGCTTGAGGGTCACGGCACCCCCCGCGCCATTCTTCACCTGTCCGGAAGGGAAGACTTTCCACTCGCCCTCGGGCCCATGATCGAAGTCGAGCGCGTCTTTTCCCAGCCAGTATTCAACCTGGTAAACCTTTGCGTAGGGATTCTCCCAGGCGATGTGCACGGCATTCACGGCCTTTGGGGATCGCAGATCGACGATGACCCACTGCGGATGTAGCGCGTCGCTCTCGCCGGTAAACTTGCGGGTCAGGTACGGGTTGCTCTTCCAAAAGATGAGATTCGGTCCTTGCGCGGGTCGGTCGCCGCTGGTAGAAAATCCGCGGTGCGGCAGCGCGTATGCCAGTATGTAGCGGATGGGTTCTTTCAACTCGGTGCCGCCCGTGAAATAACCGCTTTTGTGCGCCGGATCGCTCCACGTTCCATTCTCGGTCCAGTGCCAGGCCGCCATGCGAAGTTCGGTGTTATTGCGATAGGTGATCGGTCCCCATCCGGCGGACAAAGATTCCTGCAGGATGTGCGGCGTATAAACTTTGTCGATGCCCGAACGCGACAGTACATCGATGGAACTGCCGAGTGCCTGGTCGGGATCGAACGAGTTCAGTACATGTTGCGGATTTGTGTCGACACGAACCGTGGCGACGGATGCGGCAGGTTTTTCTTGAGCGTTAACTTGCGCCCAAGCAGGCTGGCCCGGGCATGCCAGGAATATGAGGGCGACCACAACTTTGTTCACGGTCTGGAGTCCTGTCCCTGTATTTACATTTTGCTGATAAAACGATTCAATACTGGAAAGGCAGCTAAGTCAACCCGGAGCTCCCGAATGTTGCGTCCCGCTCTCTGCGCCATCCTGATCCTATTTCTCGTATCCGCCTTGCCGGTCTTTTCCGACGAAGGCGGCCCGCCGACGCTCGCTGTCGGGAGCGCCGCTCCGGATTTCTGTCTCCCCGCAATCGACGGGCAGACGCACTGCCTGAAGGAATACGCGTCGAGTAAAGTGCTGGTCATCGCGTTTACCTGCAATCATTGCCCGACGGCGCAGCTTTACGAGAGCCGCATCAAGCAACTGGCTGCCGACTACAAAGACCGCGGAGTCGCGCTGATCGCGATCGAGCCCAACAATCCGAACGCGGTTCGGCTCGACGAAATGGGATACACCGACGTCGGTGACTCGTTCGACGACATGAAGACGCGCGCCTCCTACCGTCATTTCAATTTTCCTTATCTCTACGATGGGGAGACGCAGAAGATATCTCGCGCTTACGGCCCTACAGCAACGCCCCACCTGTTCATCTTCGATGCCGAGCGCAAACTCCGGTACGAAGGCCGCGTTGATAACAACCCTCGCGAGCCGCTGGTCTCAATCAAAGACGCACGCAATGCCATCGATGCCCTGCTCGCGGACAAGCCCGTACGGACTGCGAAAACACCGTCCGTTGGCTGCTCCACCAAATGGCTTTATAAAGAAGAAGGCCGCAAGGAAGAACTGGCTGAAATCGAAAGCCAGCCCGTCACCGTGAAGCAGTCAAGCGTTGACGATCTGAAAGCCCTGCGCAAAAATGCAACCGGGAAGCTTGTGCTCGTCAATTTCTGGGCCACCTGGTGCGGCCCGTGCTTCAAGGAACTTCCAGACCTCGAAACCATATACCGTATGTACGGGCATCGCGCCTTCGATCTGGTCACCGTCAGCATCAACTATCCTGACGAGCAGGCCGGAGTGCTCGCCGCACTGCAGAAGCAGCACGCAACCAGCCACAACCTGATCCTCGGCTCAACCGACATCTATGCCTTGATGGCAGCCTTCGATCCCGAATGGAATGCCGCGGTGCCGTATACCATGCTGATTCGTCCCGATGGCGAGGTCGTCTACAAGCATCAGGGCGAAATCGATCCGCTCGCATTGCGGCGATTGATCATTGCGAATCTCGCCGACGATGATTACATTGGGCATCAGGCCTACTGGAAAGCAGTTCCCGGCAATTGAGGCAACCGAAACCAAGGAGCCGCCCAATGAAGACCACTCGCCGCTGTTTTATCCAAGCGCTCTCCGTCACCGCCGCGTCTGCGGCCTTTGCGCGCTGCCCGGTCCCGGCGACCCAGTTGCCGATCGCTTTTTCGACGTTAGGTTGTCCCGCGTGGGATTTCAGCAAGATTCTGGACTTCGCCGCGCAAAACGGATTCGCTGCGATCGAATTGCGCGGCCTGCAGGGCAATCTCGATTTGCCCTCGCACGCGGTCTTCGCTCCCGATCATATCCAGGACACCTTGCAGCAGATTTCATCTCACAACCTGCGCATCGCTTGCGTCAGCAGTTCCACCGAAGTTGGCGAACCTGATAACGACAAACGTACAAAGGGCATGGCCGACGCCCGCCGCTTCATCGATCTGGCCTCCACACTGCACGCGCCTTACGTCCGCGTTTTCGGAAAGAGTTCAGACGCCGGAAAGCCAGTGGTCCCCGATGCCGAACTCAAAAAGCGCGTGTCTGCAGGCCTGCACGAGTTAGGCGAGTATGCCGGGACAAGAAACATCACGGTTCTGCTCGAGTCTCACGACGATTTCACATCGGCCGCGGTGCTGCAGGAAGTTCTAGGCCGTGCGGACTCCGCTCACGTCGGCTTACTTTGGGATGCGTTCCACACTTTCGCCACCTCCAATGAACCGCCGGAAGTCACTCTCAAGGCCGTGCGCCCCTGGATTCATCACACGCACCTGAAAGACGCGGTGGGCGATGGACCGGACCGCAAATATGTCCTGACTGGTCGCGGCAACATTCCTGTTCGCAAGCAAGTCGATCTGCTCCGCGCTTCCGGCTACGACGGCTTCTACTGTTTCGAATGGGAGAAGATGTGGCATCCCGAACTCGATGATCCCGAGGTCGCCATCGCCGACTACGCCCGCGTCATGAAGGGTTATCTTGGAGAAGCGAAATCCTAGGGAGACGATCCGGAGCAGGGAACTCGCCAGAAAGACCAGCCATGAAAGTACGTTCCGAATTTCCGATCGTTTCGCCATCGCCGAGCGGGAGGCCAAGGCTCACTCGCCGTGAGATGGTGCAGAGAATTCTCACTGGACTGGGCGCGACACTCGCGACTCCTCTTGCGTCCGCCCATCCCATGATGCGCCATCTGGCGGATCCTTCCTGGCTGCAAACTGCCGCTTCCACCGCCGACGATGCGAACTGGTCGCCTCAATTTCTGAACGCAAAACAGAACGACGCCTTGATCGCGATTTCCGACCGCATCCTGCCCGGGGCAAACGCCGTCCACGTCAATCGCGTGATCGATCTGCTGCTCACGGCCGAGAGGGAAGAGAACCGCAACATGTTTGTAGCCGCGCTAGGCGCACTCGGTGACGAATCCACCAAGCGCTTTCACGCCGAGCTCACAACTCTGTCTTCGGCGCAACTGGACGAGATTCTCTCAACTTGTGCATCCCAGGAACCTCCGCACTCCGAACACGACGACGACGCGCCGGGATGGAAGCTGAACCTGAAGACCGCGGCGACCGCACCACCCAACCTCCGCGATCACTTCGAAAATCTCAAGGGCTGGATCGTCGCGACCTACTACTCATCAGAAGCCGGTCTCCGCGAACTGGGGTGGAACGACGACTTTTATTTCGAGAGTCCCGCCCAGTGTAAGCATCCGGATGGCCACCTGTAATGCCGCCTGACGACGCTTCGTCGTATTCAATGGAACAGGACCGTGATTTGGAATGACTGATACCGGCAAGCAATCTTTCGATGTCATCGTGGTTGGCTCGGGCGCCTCGGGCGGATGGGCATGCAAGCGGCTCGCCGAGTCGGGCCTGAAAGTTGCCCTGCTCGAAGCGGGACGTCCCCAATCCAACAAGAATTTCTCGGAGCACAAGCCGCTCTTCGACCTGAAGTATCGCGACCTTGTGCCCTTGATCGTGAAAAAGACCCGGCCGATCCAGTCCGGATTCGACATTTGCAGCGAATACAACTACGACTGGTTCTGCAACGACTTGGACGAGCCCTACAGCACTCCTGCCGACAAGCCGTTCCACTGGCTCGGCCGGTTGCGCATGACCGGGGGGCGCACCAATGTCTGGGGACGCGTTTCTCTTCGCTTCAGCGACTTCGACTTTCAAGCCGCCAGCCACGATGGCCACGGCGAAAACTGGCCCCTCGGTTATAAAGACATCGCGCCTTACTACGATTTGGTCGAAGAGTATGTCGGCATCTGCGGTCAGGCCGAGGGTCTCGAGCATCTGCCCGACAGCAAGTTCCAGCCGCCCATGCCCCTCACCTGCCAGGAAACTCTGCTGCGCAATCGCGCCAAACAAAAGCTCGGCTGGACTGTAACGCCCACGCGCTCCGCCAACATCACTCGTCCTCTTCACGGACGCGCCGCCTGCCACTACTGCGGGCCGTGCGAGCGCGGTTGCCAGACGCGTTCTTACTTCAACTCGGCCTTTACCACGGTCGCCGATGCCGTAAAGTCCGGCAACTGCACACTGATCTCGAATGCCATGGCCCACAAAGTCCTCATGGATGAGGATCGCAATCAGGCTCGCGGCGTGCTCTATGTCGATCGCAATTCGAAAGAAACGCGCGAAATCACCGCCCGCGTCGTCATCCTCTGCGCTCAGGCCCAGGAGTCGGTGCGCATCCTCTTGAACTCTGCGAATCGCCAAAATCCAAACGGCCTGGGAAATTCCAGCGAGGTGCTAGGCCATTATTTCACCGCCCATGTCCGCAGCGGGGGTGGCAGCGCGGAAATGCCTTCCTTCGACGCGAAGCCGACTCTGGCCGGCCCTCATCGGCCCGTCGGATTCTACGTCCCACGGTTCCGCAATCTCAAAGGCGGAGAGCAGTCCAAAACCTTCCTGCGTGGTTACGGATACGAAGGCGACACTTCCGTCGACTTCAACTGGCTCGCTCCGGGTTTCGGCGAAGCCTACAAGAAGTCGCTGCGCAAGCCGCAGACCGAGGTTAATGTTCTCGGTTTCGGCGAGGTCCTCCCGCGCTATGAGAATTTCGTAGAGATCGACAAGGAAAAAGTCGACGCTTTCGGCATTCCCGTGCTCCGCATTCATATGGCCAACGGCCCTAACGAAACGGCCATGATCAAGGACATGGCCGACAGCGCCGGCGAACTGCTTCAGGCGGCGGGCGCCAAAAACATCCGCACCTTCGCGGATCCGGCCAACGGCCGCTGGGCCGTTCACGAAGCTGGCATCGCGCGCATGGGAAGCGACCCGAAAAAATCCGTCCTCACGCAGTTTCAGCAAACGCACGATGTCAAAAATCTCTTTGTAATGGATGCCTCCGGCTTTCCCTCCAACCCCTGCCAGAACCCGACCCTTACCATCATGGCGCTCTGTGTGCGATCCTGCGACTTCCTGATGGGCGAAATGAAAAAAGGCAACGTGTAACGCCTGATTGACGAACCTGAAGACACACTCTCGAATTTCCGAAGGTGATGGGCTGTAAATTCCTGCGCCAGTCGCCTACAATGCCCTCCCAAGACCTCACGCGATTTCAACTTCACAAGGCGGGTATCGGATGGCAGCAGGCGCGGCAGATCAGGACGATGTTGTTGCAAAAGGGGGAAAGGCCGCCGGACCGTGCGCCATGGTCATTTTTGGTGCGTCGGGCGACCTCACCATGCGAAAGCTCATTCCCTCGTTATTTAATCTCGCCAAAGCGGGTCTGCTGCCCAAGGACTTCGTAGTCATCGGAACCGCCCATGATGATTTGAACGAAGAGAAGTTCCGTACGCAGGTAATGCAGTTCCTGGACGCTGCCGACCGGCAGACCGACATGTGGAACTGGTTCTTGCAACGATTGCGCTATCATCGCGGCTCGTTCGACGACCCGGCCAACTTCACCGCGCTCGCGGAACTGCTCAAGCAGCTGGATGTCGAATTCAGAACCGGTGGCAACTATCTTTTCTACCTCGCTACCGCCCCGAAATTCTTCGGGCCTATCGTCGAGCAACTGGGAGCCGCCGGTCTGTCCAGCGAAGATCAAGGAAACTGGCGCCGCGTCGTGATCGAGAAGCCCTTCGGAACCGACCTCGAGTCGGCCAAGACCCTGAATGCACAAATCAAGAATGTGCTGAAGGAAAGTCAGATTTATCGCATCGATCACTACCTCGGCAAAGAGACTGTCCAGAACATCATGGTGTTCCGTTTCGATAACGCGATTTTCGAACCCATCTGGAACCGCCGCTACATCGACCACGTCCAGATCACCAACGCCGAAACGGTCGGCGTCGAGCAGCGTGGCGGTTACTTCGATACTGCCGGTACGCTCCGCGACATGGTTCCCAATCATGTGATGCAGTTGCTAAGCCTGATCGCGATGGAAGCCCCCATATCTTTTCAGGCGGATGCCGTCCGCAATGAGCAGGCGAAAGTATTGCACGCGATTCAGGCCTTCGATTCCGAGGAGGTGCTGCAGAGAACAGTGCGTGGACAATACGGCGCAGGGACAATCGACCACCATCAGGTGCCCGCCTATCGCACTGAACCTGGCGTCTCCCCTGAATCGCGAACCGAAACCTTTGCTGCCTTAAAGCTCAACATCGACAACTGGCGATGGGCCGGAGTGCCTTTTTACCTTCGTACCGGAAAGCGCATGGCCGAACGCCACACCGAGATCACCATTCATTTCAAGACGACCCCTTTCGCGATCTTCCATCCCGGACCAGCGCGCAAGCTCCACTCCAACCAGCTTGTCATCCAGATTCAGCCCACCGAAGCCATTTCCCTGAGCTTTGGCGCCAAGATCCCCGGCCCGATCCTGCGCGTGGGCTCGGTCGACATGAGTTTCGAATACACCAAGTACTTCAAGGCCGAGGCTTACACCGGATACGAGGTCCTTATCTACGACTGCATGATTGGCGATGCTACGCTGTTCCAGCGAGCCGACATGGTCGAGGCAGGATGGCGCGTCGTGGATCCCGTGCTCGATGTCTGGAAGGTCCTGCCCCCGCGAAAATTCCCCAACTATGCCGCGGGCACCTGGGGCCCCAAAGAAGCCGACGAGTTAATGCTGCGCGACGAGCGTGAATGGAGGAGTATCGAAGCATGATTCTCGCAGGAGAGATTGGCGCGACCAAGACCCGCCTCGCCGCATTCGAAGACGAGGGCAACCGACTCACGACTGTCGTCGAGAAGACCTACCTGAGCCAGCAGCAAAACAGCCTGCCGAGTATCATCACGAGCTTCGTAAAAACCGAAGGCATCCCCGTACATAGTGCGTGCTTCGGCGTAGCTGGCCCAGTGCGGGGTAAGAAGTCCAGGATTTCCAACCTGGCCTGGACCGTTGACGCCGACGAATTGGCTGCTCTGCTCAAGCTGAAATCCGTCGGCCTGATCAACGATCTCGAAGCCTACGCCCACGGCATCGACGGACTGGACTCCAAAGACTTCATCACGCTGAGCGAAGGCGCCGAAGACCCGGTTGGCAACCGCGCAGTCATTTCCGCGCGCACCGGACTCGGTGTAGCCGGACTCTTCTGGGACGGCATCCGCCACCATCCCTTCGCGTGTGAAGGGGGCCACAGCAGTTTCGCCCCCGGCAACGAACTGGAGATTGAACTGCTGGAATACCTCCACAAAAAACACGGCCGCGTCAGTTGTGAGCGTGTTCTCTCCGGCCCCGGCGTCAAGAGCATCTACGATTTCCTGCGCGACACCAAAAAAGAGCAGGAACCCGACTGGCTCCGAGACCAGCTGGCGAGCGCTCCCGACGCCCCGGCCCTGATTTCCCAACTGGCACTCCAGAAAAAGGCGCCGATCTGCGAGCAGACTCTGGAGATTTTCGTGGGCGTCTACGGGTCGCAGACCGGGGATTGCGCGCTTACTTTTATGTCGACCGGGGGCATCTTCATCGGCGGCAGTATCGCGGCGAAAATCCTGCCACTCATGCAAGGCCCAATCTTCATGCAGTCCTTCCTGGCAAAAGGCCGCATGCAGACCCTGCTCAATGACATGCCCGTCAAGATCGTATTGAACGACAACTCCGGAATGCTGGGAGCCGCCCGCTACACCCTGATCCAGAAGGCATTTCGAGGCTAGAGCGATGGCCGTGTGTAGCGAAAAGGGAAGCATTCGCGGAATGGTGCCCGGGGAGGGAATTCAACCCCGCACATCCCGTTAGGGCCCCCGCGAATTTTCAGATCGAGATTTCGCGCTGCGCGAAAACCAGCGTCGAGGTGTGTCTTCGGGTGAAGATTCCCCGTTATTCAGCACTGAAATCGAAGCTTGCCCCCCTTTGGGATAACGCCATGCCCTTCTGGGCTGCGCTCTGCCGTACCTTATCTCTCTGATAAATTTATGTTTGTTTGGCCGACAGGTCTTGTCCGCTGTAGAAAACAGAGGAAATGCAGAGGTTGCGTTACTCAAGATGATCAAAACCGGCACGCCGGTCCAACCTACAGCCTGCGGCGACCCTCGCGACTCTCGCTTTTTAACCCGAGGTTTGTGTCCGGGTACCGGTATCCACTTTATTCCCGTTTCGTTATCAACGTACCGTTGTATACTTTCCCGCATAGCACACCTCCCTCAAAACCCCGATCCGTGTGTCATTTCGAGGACACGGCCTGCGGCACGGTATGGTACTGAATAATCCTTCTCGACCGGGTGACAGCCGTTCTTCGTCTTCGGACGGTAAAGTGGCGATAGGCGGCGCACCTTCAGGAGAACAACCCGTTCCTAACAGTTCGGATTCGCCCACTCTGGTGGATGCGAGGCCGGTTTCAGACTTGCCTCCAGCTCCGTCGCACGCCGATTCTCCCACCGTTGTGGACCTGAGCAGTCCCCTAAACCCACCCGTCGGTGGGGTCCACACCCGCGCCGCACAGACTCATCGCCTTCAATTTGAGCTCATACCTGGCATGGTGGTGGGCGGGCGTTATGAAATCCTGCAAGTACTGGGCGAAGGTGGCATGGGCGCGGTCTACAAGGCCAAAGACCGAGAACTCGATCGGCTCGTGGCCTTGAAGGTTATCCGACCCGAGCTGGCATCCAATCCCGATATTTTGCAACGCTTCAAGCAAGAGATCCTGCTGTCGAGCAAGGTGACTCATCGCAACGTCGTGCGCATATATGACTTGGGTGATGCGGAGGGTCTCAAATTCATCACAATGGAGTATGTGGACGGCAAAGACCTGCGCCAAGCGCTCACGGGACAAGAAAGGCTCGGAGTCAACGAAGCGGTCGACATCATTGTCCAGGTATTGAGTGGCCTTGCCGCTGCTCACCGCGAGGGCATAATCCATCGTGACTTGAAGCCGGGCAACATCATGCAGGATGCCACGGGTCGCGTCGTGGTCATGGACTTCGGTCTCGCACGTACCGTTGCCAGTGACGGAATGACTCGCACCGGCATGATGGTCGGCACGATGGAATATATGTCGCCAGAGCAAGCCTTGGCCAAGAGCCTGGATGCGCGCTCCGACATCTTTACCGTTGGCTTGATTTTTTACGAACTGCTCACCGGCAAAATGCCATACGAGGCCGATAGTGCAGTAGCGAGTCTTCTCAAACGTAGCCGCGAGCAGGCGGCCCCGGTTTCAACCCATAACGAAGCGATTCCTCGGTCCCTCAACTCAATGGTTGCCAAATGTCTGGAGCTCGAACCCGAGTTGCGATACCAGAGTGCTGACGAAGCTATCGCCGCCCTGGACAAGTGGCAGGAAAAGGGCGCAGCCGCGGCTTTGCGTTTCCCCGACGTGCGACCATGGGCAAGGGATATTCCATGGCCCCTGGTAGGCGCTGTAACGACGGTGCTTGTTCTCGCCGTCACGGGCTTCCTCTTTCGAAATAAGCTTCTGGGACCCACAGGCGCCGTTGCTCACGCGCCGGTTTCGGTGCTGGTTGCGGATTTCGAGAACAATACTCATGACAGCTTGTTCGATGACACCCTCGAACCGATGCTCAATGTCGCCCTGGAGGGAGCGAGTTTCATCAACGCTTACAACCGAGGTACCGCACGGCAGTTGGCTTCCAAGCTGCCCAATGCTACCGGCAAGCTGGATGAAAATGCCGCTCGACTAGTTGCTGTTAACGAGGGTGTCCCGGTGGTCCTAACTGGTTCTTTGAGCAACCGCGGCGGCGGCTACACAGTATCGGTGAAAGCGGTCGATGCGGTCACGGGAAAAACGCTGACCAGTGCCAACGTCAATGCGGCGAACAAGGACGAACTGCTGCTCAATATTCCCAAAGTCGCTGCTCCGATTCGCAAGGCGCTCGGCGACACCACATCCGAGTCGGCGCAGCTAGCGGAGGTCGCTGGAGCCTTCACCACCTCGTCCTTGCCAGCTGTGCATCAGTATGGAATTGCGATGGGACAGTTGTTGGCTGGGAATTCGGAGGCAGCCATCCAGTCCTTTTCCAATGCCATCGCCCTGGACCCGAACTTTGCGCGTGCCTATGGGGGAATGGCCTCGGCGTATGGAAATCTTGGCAAAACACAGGATGCCGAGAAGTATGTGAAACTGGCGATGGCACACGTAGACCGTATGACGGAGCGGGAACGCTACCGGGTGCGTGGCCTTTACTATTTCGCGACGTCGAACTATCCCAAATGCATTGAAGAATACGGCGAACTCGTCAAACGATTTCCCGCCGACGATTCAGCATGGGCCAATATCGCCGCCTGTTACTTAAGCGTGCGCAGAATCCCCGAAGCAGTCACGGCGGCCAAGCGGGCAGTCGAAATTGTTCCAAAAGGCGCTGTACAAAGGGTGGTTCTGTCGTTTTACAGTTCCTACGATGGGGATTTCACTACCGGTGAACTTGAAGCGCAGACTGCGCTTAAACTTAATCCCTCTTCCCAGGCTTATCTTGCTCTCGCGGAGGCGCAACAGGGGTTAGGTCAGATGTCCAATGCCGCCGAAACCTATCACACCATGGAAAAGATAGACGCGCTGGGTGCTTCTTTGGCCGCCTCTGGCCTGGCGGATGTCGCTTCCTATGAAGGCCGTTACGCAGATGCGGTGCAAACGCTTGAGCAGGGCGTAGCCGCCGACATGGCCGCCAAGAACGCGGACAACGCCGCTGAGAAACTTGCTGGTATCGCTCAGATACAGCTCCTGCGCGGACAGAAGGCACCGGCGGTCGCTGCTGCTACCAAGGCTGTGGCTCTCAGCCAGTCTGTACCGGTGCGGGTTCTCGCGGCACGAGCCTTGCTCGAGGCCGGGGAAATCGCCAGAGCGCAAAAACTGGCCGACGGCTTGGCCTCCGAGGTCCAACCCGAGACTCAAGCTTACGCGAAAATCATTAGTGGCGATCTGGCCTTGCAACGTGGAAACAAGAACGAAGTCGTCAACATGTTCACGGATGCCAACCAACTGGTCGATACCTGGATTGGCCACTTCGAGCTGGGACGCGCGTATCTGGAGGCCGGAATGTTCGTCGAGGCGGATTCAGAGTTCGACCGCTGCATGAAGCGGCGGGGCGAAGCTCTGGAGATTTTCCAGGACAGCACTCCGACCTTCGCGTATTTCCCACCCATCTACTATTACCAGGGGCGTGTGCGCGAAGGACTCAAGAGTCCCGGATTCGCGGAACCTTATCGTACGTATCTGGGCATCCGCGGCAAAGCTGGGGAAGACCCTTCGCTTGCTGACATTCGCCGCCGCCTTCGCCAGTGAGTGATGCAAAACAGAAACAACGGGCGAACTTGCGCCCGTCGCGGCTTTCAGGGCGCATCTCGAATCCCTCAGGTTGCCATTCTTCCTGCCGTTTTCTTTCCTCGCTTCGAAAAAAGGGCGGGATCTTGTAGATCCCGCCCCTAAGCTCAATGTCAGATTTCTAGATTTTCACTTCACCGTGAGTTGAACGGTCGCACTGTGGGTGAGGTTGCCGCCTACAAGTGCCCCCGTGAAGGTCAGGGTGAACGTCCCGTGATTCACGTTCTTGTTCGCAAACAGCGTCACTATCGACGTGACCGGTGCACCCTGCAAATTGTCTGTGGAGGGAGAGATCGAGCATGTCGAATTGAGTGGCACCCCACTGCAAGATAGAGCAATCGCACCAGTCAGGCCACTGATCGGGGTTACGGTGATGCTGTAGATCGCCTGGTGTCCCGAGGAGATGGTCTGAGCACTGGGCGTAGCAGTGATGGAGAAGTCCTTCACAACCTGGTTGAAGCTGGCCGACGTGCTATTCCTGAAGTTGCCGTCGATGTTGGTGTAGACGGCGGTAATCGGATGGGTGCCCGCCGTAAGCGCGCTGGTAGTGAGCGTGGCTGTGCCCAGACCGCTGACTATTTGCGGCGCGCCGAGGAACGACGCCCCGTCCATGAACTGGACGGAGCCGGTTGGGGTGGCTGTGCTGATCGCTGCCCCAGCGGTATTAGCGACTGTCGCAGTGAACGTAACCGACTGCCCCACGATCGACGGGTTCACCGAGGAAGTCATGGTCGTGGAAGTCGGCGCTGGGTTGACGGTCTGGCCCAGAGTCCCAGAGCTTCCGCTGAAGTTTCCGTCGGCGTTCGTATACACGGCTTTGATGGCGTGTGGCGAGCCGCTGACGCGCAGGGTGGCTGTTGCACCGCTTGTGGCCGTCGCCGCAGTTCCCGATCCAGATAGTGGCACCGGCGCGCCGAATGGCACGCCATCCACGGAGAACTGAACCGAGCCGGTTGGTGTCGCTGTGCTGATCGCTGGCCCAGAAGTATTAGCGACTGTCGCAGTGAAGGTAACCGACTGCCCGTAGACCGACGGGTTCACCGAGGAAGTCACAGTCGTGGAAGTCGGCGCTGGGTTGACTGTCTGGCTCAGAGTCCCAGAGCTTCCACTGAAGCTTCCGTCGGTGTTCGTATACACCGCTTTAATGGTGTGTGGCGAGCCGCTGACGCTCAGGAGGGCTGTTGCACCGCTTGTGGCCGTGGCCGCAGCTCCCGACCCGGATAGTGGCACCGGCGCGCCGAATGGCACGCCATCCACGGAGAACTGAACCGAGCCGGTTGGTGTGGCCGTACTCCCGGAGGTGTTAGCCACTGCCGCGATGAATGTAACCGACTGCCCGTAAATCGACGGGTTCACCGAAGAAGTCACGGTCGTGGAGGTCGATGCACAGGTCGGTATCGCAGACGTACTGTCAGACGGTACGCTTTCCTGTGGCGGGGTCGTGTTTGCGAGCACCGCGGTCACGAAATACGAGTAAGTGGGGCCGCAGGTGACATTCGTATCGGTGAACGTAAGCGAGGTGGCAACAACCGAGTTAATCAACACGGCGGTTGCCCCATTGGTGGAGCGATAGATGTTGTACGATCCGATTTGCCCGAAGGTTGGCGCGATCCAATTTAGCTTTATGTAACGCGGCGGGGTCGTTTGCGTCGCCGTCAGGCTTCGAGGAGAACGGACGAACGAGTTCGCCGTTTCGAGAGTAAGGTCCCCGACACCGGTACCGACAGTGAGTTTGCCGGCACCGACTGTGAGTTTGCCGGTCCCGACCGTTAGTTTGCCAGTGCCCACTGTGAGTTTGCCAGTGCCTACTGTGAGTTTGCCGCCACCGTAAATCTCACTGCCGGTAGCCCCAATTTGGCGCAGGTCAAGGTTCGCCCAATCGTTGTAGCCGCGTAAGGTCGCGCTGATGGTCCCGTCGAAATTGACATCCGAACCGCTCACCCACGCCGACGCCGGCGAAACTGGGTCAGCAGCGCCTTCTACGACGTACATCGTGGGATCCGGGTCGGTGTTCGGCAACAGTGGCGTGCCATCACAATGGGACTTGGCGGCTGAGCCGACCCCACCAGGCGGAACAGACGAATACCATTTCGTCGTCGAGTATGCGGGCGCCGACCCGTCTGCGGTGAGTCCGGAGGGCAAGCCATTTTCATTCAGCGTGCTCAGTTGCTGCCCGGAATAATCCAATACACCATTCCCCAGGAGATCCACCTGGAACTGGTAGCTCATGACACTCTGATAATTCGGTTTGCAGTTGGGCTCGAGAGTGGGGACAAAAGAGCCCCCTGTGTCGTAATAGAGGCCTCCGTGCGTCAAGCCAAGCGAATGTCCCAACTCGTGCATGAAGGTTCCGGCTTGCACTGGGTCAGTCTGCCCTGCGGCCTTCCAGAGACCAAGAGAGATAACGGAGTCGCCACCACCGATATCGGATACGCCGGAGGTTGTGCGGATTCGGCCCGATGCCACCGAAAGCCATGGATCAGTTGACTGGGTATAGGTCGCATTGGTTGCGGTGGAGATCTGTATGGTAAAAGTGTTGCCGCTGGCAGTCTGGACTAAGTAGGTTCCGTTCAGACTGGGATTCGTGACTGCGTCGGTGATGGTTACTCGATCCGTGCCGGCAGTCAGGCCGTGCGGGGTTGATGTGGTGAACGTAACCGTCTTACCGGACGCGGCCACGCTGGTCAGGCTGCCGCCCTGCAGGCCCCACTCCGGCAGGCCCACGGCGTGCGCGAACAACGCATAGTGATAGCTGTCCTTCCGCCCATGTTGGAAACGCCTTATGCACGGGCCGTTGAGGGCCTGCTCGCAGGAGGTCTCGTCCGGGTAATTGAGAGGCTGGTTCTTGAGAACCTCAAACCCTGCCTTCCAGCCAACGAGTCCGGGCTGGTTTGGGTATTCACATAGCACCGGATTCCCCTGCGCGTCCGTTGTATCGGTGCAGGTTTGTTCCTGGATCGCGCCGGTGGCGAGTGCCGCCGGGTATCCCGGATTCCCTGGAATCAGGTGTAGGTTGGTCTCCTGGGTGGAGAACGCGTTCGTCATCATCGTTAGCGCGTTCGCAGAAGGATAGAAGGAATATCCGTTGGTCGTGTTACAAGTGCCGTCGGTATTGACGGTGCTGCACATGTAGTCAAGCTGTACAAACAGATCCTTCTTCCCGGACGTGGCTCCGGGGAGCGACACCCAGGAGGGATCTGTAGTGGCGCACGCGCCTTCGTTGATCGAAGCATCGCAGTATCCTTGCTTCTGTTTCCACACATCGAGAATGCCATCGTTGTCACTGTTCTGAACGGTTGTGCTCACAATGACAGCGCCCCAGGACACGCAGCCGCTGTTCGAGGAGTTCGGCACTACCGTCGTCGTCGCTGAAGCATCGTTGGCCTGTACAGGGTTAACAGGGTTGCTGACGCCGCTGAAACTCCACGTCGGATTGTCCCAAGACCCGTTGTAGTAGCCGGGGAAGGGCGGCAGGTTTCCGTATCGGGAAGGCAGGGGCACGCCGTCCAAAGTGACGGTCTCATACTTGTTGCTCTGGCCGTTGCCGACGATGTGCGTCAGCTTGGAAACCGGACCAGTTGCCGCCTGGTAGAAACCCTGCATGGTCTGCGACATGGTCGAGGAACCGTTGGCCGGGGCAAATGCACCGTCGTAGATGACAACCGACGTCAGGGGCAACGAGGGTGTGATGGCGCGATAAATGATAATAAGGCTGGCGCCCAAGGTCAGCGGCGCTCCACCGCCGTTGCTTCCGCTATCAGCAAGGCTCACCTCATATTTGCCGTTAGCCAGAATATTTCCCTGGGAATCCTGCGGCAAAAACCGACTTACATCTGCGGCGTACGTGCGCATGGTCTTGGAACCTTGCGAACTCCCCGAACATCCGCCCGAACTCCATGACACCGGGGCATTGGGATTCCCCAACACTACTCCGGTAATCGGATATCCCGTCGCCGGTCCGCCCGCAAATACCGGTCTGAAGAATCCGTTCTGTCCGACAAACGTGGTCTGCGAACTCTCAACCGTTTCCCAGTAGAGGAAAGCTGCAACAATATCGGCCCCTGTAGGAACGCCATCAGCAGGAAACGAATTCGCATCCGGCATGGTGAACTGTTGCTTTGCAAAACCATTCACCCCAAGCCCACGCAGGCCCACCCCCGAGACGACGTAATCGCCGGTTACAAAATAGTTATTTTCGAAATTCAACGGCTGATTCGTTTGCGCAAACACGGGTTGCCCAAACCCAATCATTAAAAGCAAAGTTAATCCACACAGGGCAAGAACCATCTTCCGAGCAGCACGGCGCTCGTGCGCGCAACGGTGACAGGGCATGTCTTATTCCTTTGATCGAAGGACTGGGGGCCTTCGAATTTTATTGGGACGGCTCAACCAAAATTTACTGGGACGGAAAACCAACTGGCTAGAACTAGGGGGGAAAGGCTTACGTTAGCTCAGCCATCGCATTCTCGCCTTATCTGCCTTAATTGTCAATGCTGTAGGGCCAGTTCTCGACCAGTTTCGGCTTCCTGGCAAATTCCTCCGGGGCCCCCCAGCAATTGATCGAAGGGCAAATATCACGGGCCGAGTTGGGTCCGAAAGTGACTGTGGACACAATCGGAGAGGATTGTGAGCGCGTTGGCGACCACTCAATTTGGTGGCGTATCCGGATGCTGCTGACGCATACGACAACTTGGCAGCCACCTATCTCGCCAATGGACAGAGGGGGTTTTGGATGGAATCGCGGTGTTTGGCCAACGATCGGAAATCTGAACTGAGGCTGGATTGCATTGCAATAGTTAAGATCGGCCAAAGTTCAGAAGAAAGGCTTGGCGTCGGCTACCACCAATCCCCAAGCTCAGTAGCTGACGAAACGTGGTGCGGGCGGAGGGACTTGAACCCTCATGGGCCGTTTAAGCCCTGCGGATTTTCATACCGTCTACGGCTTTCGCCGCCCGGAAGTGAGGCCGTTGGAGCGCTCACCCCAGGTTTGCGGTCTGGACTATCCCTTCACCATCCTCCAAAGTCCGGAGCTAGGTGCTGCCCGTCTAGTCTCTACACCTTCCCGGCTGGGATTCTCCGGGCTTGGCTCGGGATTGCCATTTGAGGTTTCCCCGAATTTGAGCAGTTCTGCATCGCCGGTTTCCCATGCGAGCACTCAAGTTTCCTTAAGTCCGCTGCGTATGCCATTCCGCCACGCCCGCGCGCGGCTGCCTTACTCATGATAGGGCACGTTGCGCGATTTTACACATCCGTTTCCTGGTCATCCTGTTCCGCTGGAACCGGCGTTCTGCACGCTACGTCCGCTAAGCGAACTTCTTTTGACGTTCTCTTCTTCGGTCGCGTCACGTTGATTGCAACGGTGTCGAGCGAAGCTTGCGTGGTAAGTCTCTAGGATTCTAAGTCCCGTGCGTCTGCCAGGTTTCGCCTTGATATTAAAGCACTTATATCGCATAAAGCGTTAATTATGTGTAAGTAAATGTGTCGGTTTTGAAGATTTTCCACTGCTCGCAGGTCACAAGAATAGCGCGCTGTTACGGTCGTCGCTCTTTCACCACCTGTGCCGTTTCGTCTCTTTTTTCGCCAGGTGGATTAGCGTCGGCGAGGGAGTCTTTTTGCCGAGGCCTCGGATCCAGGTGGTTCACGGAACGGTTCCACAGAAATCCGCTCGTAACGCACTTCCAGCACGGTCAAGTATTCTGTACCGCCCGGCAATTGAAGGACTACGCTGTCACCCGCTGCCGACTTCATCAACGCGCGCCCCAGAGGTGAAACCCAACTGATGTGGTTGCGATTGAGATCGATTTCGTCTGTGCCCACGATGCTCACCACTCGCGATACTCCCGCGGCATTGGCATAGCGCACGGTCGCTCCGAAGAATGCCCTGGTCGCCGCCTGGCCCGCTCTCGGAGCTTCCGGGTCCACCACCTCCGCGGCTTCGATTCGCTTGGTGAGAAAGCGAATCCGCCCATCGATCTGCCGCAGCCGCCGCTTGCCGTACCGATAGTCGGCGTTATCGCTGCGATCGCCGTTGCTGGCAGCCCACGCCACCACCTCCGTCACGGCCGGGCGTTCCCTGGTGAGCAGAAACCGGTGCTCATCTTTGAGGCGCTCGAGGCCGCTCCGCGTTATGTAGTTCTTAACTTGCGTCGCGGGCTCGTCCCCTTGTGGTTTTCTCGTAAACCCTTTCCGCATCTCGTAGTCCTTCCAGGGCGAATCCAGTGGGTGCGCGGATGAACGCGGATGAACGCCGATAGGCCGGCCACCCGCCTCAGTATAATTCTCGTCAGGATGCCGCCACTTAAGTTCGGCGAGAAGCGCAAACTAGAAGAGTTTCTGGGAATGGGTGCTGGTTACGTCCTTGGTTTCTCAGATCGCACCTTCAGGGAATTCGTCCACGACAGCACTGGATTGGACATTGACGACCCAGAAGTCGGCGGTATGGGCTCTAAGGGTCGTAGGCTTCGGCATTTCTGGGACAACCAGCCAGGCTACATAGTGGGGAAGCTGCTTAAGGATTTGATTGATTCCGTGGATGCTGATCCACCTGAGGAATCGCAGAGCTTCGGTGAAGTGAGGTATGGCGTCCGTCGTAGTGCTGCTTTCAAGACCGAATGCCAGAAGATAGCAGACAGGCTTTTGCAGTCCGCCCCTCTCGCTGACACCACCGTCATATCCGTACTATCTCAGCGTGAGGAATTCGAACGTCTCGCCAGCGGTGTCATGGACAGCATTTCCAAGAACGACCCGGAGTCTGGGTTGGACAGGCTTCACACGTTCACTATGGCGTTTGTCCGGTCGCTATGCGAGAAGCACGGAATCACCGTGGACAAAGACAAGCCGCTTCACAGCGTGTACGGCGAGTATGTGAAGAAACTGAAGGAACTCAATCTCATCGAGTCGGCGATGACCGAACGCATCCTAAAGTCATCCATCTCGGTGTTGGACTTTTTCAACGATGTCAGAAACAACAAGAGTCTCGCGCACGACAACCCGGTGCTTAACCGCAATGAGAGCTTGCTGATCTTTCAACATGTAACCAGTGTTATCAGATTCCTGTGGACTATCGACCAAGGTCACGACTGATAGGATATTGCTGAATGGTGAAATTTCATCAAGAAGGCACGATACACAACCGCTATCAGCAATCCTTCCCCGTGGTGTTGGATTTGGACGCAGCGGACGACGGGCATCTGTCCGGTTTCGTAAATTTTCATGGCAATGTGAGACCAGACGGTTTTCCGGTCGGAGATAAATTCTCAATCATCACGGATGACCCACGAGCCGGCATCGTTCGGGAATGTGGGGACGGGAATGTGGGGGAATGTGGGGACAGACGGGACGTACCCCGAGTATTTTCTCAGAAAGAAAAGGAAAACAAGTGTAACGTCCCGTCTGTCTGTCCCCGGTCTTTTCCGGTCTTTTACGCCTCCGCCGCCCACCCTAGGTTTTCGGAACGGACTCGCGTTGCGTTACGTTCAGATCTCGCGCATAAAAATCATCAAAACTCCAACTTCTTATTTCGCCTGCGCTAGCTTCGTAACAACTGCGGCAAGTTTATCGAGTATCTGGTTCCAGCCCTCCATTTGACCGCTATTTTTCGCGCTCTCCATGGGTTCATTTCCAATGAAGGTGAGTTTCGTCTGGCCGTTTCCGAGATCCTCAAAGATGGTCACGTCGTACGCACCGTCTATGGCCTCATGTTCTATTCCTAATTGCGCAGGCTCAACCTTGTTTCCCTTCGAGTCCGAAAAGTACATGGAGGAAACGATCTTCTCGTGCAGAACAATCTCGTGGTATTCAACCGCATTCCAGAACTCCTGCCCGTCCGGCGCCTTCATGCAGCAGAGAAGTTTTCCCCCAACGCGAAAATCCATCTGACAAACGGGCGCAGTAAAGCCCTTCGGGCCCCACCACTGCATCACGTACTTCGGGTCTGTCCACGCCTTCCAAACCAACTCGCGTGGGGCATCAAAAACTCTAGTAACGACCATCCGCTCAATTTCGCTAACCGTGTTTTCTGTCATCTCTGACCTCCTCTTTCTTCATTTGATTCACAACCACATCCAGTTTGTCGAAACTCTCTTCCCAGAATCGACGATAGCTAATCGCCCAGTCGCTGACCGTCTTGATCGCCGCTGGCCGAAGCGTGCAAACACTCTCTCGTCCACGCTTCGTCTTGATCACAATCCGCGCCCGCACCAGGTAGGCGATATGTTTTGAAATCATCTGCTGCGAGAGTGCAAACGGTTTCGTCAATCCATGCACAGAGGCAGGCCCATGGGAGAGTCGTTCGATCATTGCCCGCCGGGTTGGATCAGACAGAGCGGCAAACGTTGTACCCAATTTATCCACAACCATATGGTAGTGGATTATCTGTCCATGTCAAGTGCGAATTTTGCGATCACTGATTTCACTGATCCCCAATGTGCCAAGCGTTGGCCGGCAAGTTTCTGGCCGGGCTACACTGGAAGAGGCACGGTGCCGCGAGTTGCTCCTTCAAAATGATCTCTTTCTCAAACATCAATAAACAGTATGGCAAGCAGTTGCTCTTCGTAGATGCTTCGTTTCAGTTGAATCCCGGCGAAAAAGTTGGGCTGGTCGGTCCCAACGGGGCGGGCAAGACCACGCTCTTCCGTATGGTGGTCGGCGAGGAAACTCCCGACGAGGGCGCGGTCTCTGTCCCGAAGAAGCTGACGATCGGCTACTTTCGTCAGGACGTCGAGGAAATGCAGGGCCGTTCGGTTCTGGATGAAGCGATTGCAGGCAGCGGACGCGTCGGCGATCTACACCACGAACTCGAAGCCTTGCAGCGGGAAATGTCCGACCCCGACAAGGCTGATGACATGGACCGCATTCTTGAGCGCTTCGGTCACGTTCAGGAGGAGTACGAACATTTGGGCGGTTACGCGCTCGAATCGCAAGCCCGCGAAGTGCTCCACGGTCTGGGATTCAAAGACGATCAGATTGACGGTGACGTGGGCGCTCTCTCCGGCGGATGGAAGATGCGCGTTGCGCTGGCGCGCGTCCTGCTCGGAATGCCGGATGTATTGCTGATGGACGAACCGACAAACCATCTCGACATCGAGTCCATCATCTGGCTCGAACAGTTCCTCAAGTCATTTCCCGGCGCGCTGCTCATGACCTCGCACGACCGCGAGTTCATGAATCATCTGGTCTCAAAGATTGCAGAGATTGATGGCGGCGAGATTATCACCTACTCCGGCAACTATGACTTCTACGAGCGCGAAAGGGCCGTGCGAGAGAGCAATCAGCAGGCAGCGTTCGCCCGGCAGCAGTCCATGCTTGCTAAAGAACAACGCTTCATCGATCGTTTCAGGACGCACGCCGCCAAAGCGGCCCAGGTGCAGAGCCGGATCAAGGCCTTGGATAAGATCGAGAAGATCGAACTGCCGAAGAAACGCCAAGTTGTGAAGTTTGACTTTCGTGTCCCCCCGCGATCCGGCGAACAGGTGGCGGTCCTTGAGAATCTGCACAAGAGTTACGGCCCGCGTGTGATTTACGAAGGGTTCAATCTCACCATCCGCCGCGGAGAACGCTGGGCCGTCATGGGGAGAAACGGCGCGGGCAAGACCACGTTGCTCAAGATGATTGCCGGGGCCAGCGCTCCAGATGCCGGAAGCGTTCGGCTCGGCGCCAGCCTGTATATGGGCTACTTCGCGCAACAATCGCTGGACGTGCTCAATCCCGATCTTACCGTCATCGAACAGTTGCAACAAGATTTTCCCCAAGACGGTCTCGGGTCGCTGCGGACCCTGGCGGGAGCATTCCAGTTCCCCGGCGAAGACGTGGATAAGAAGATCCGCGCACTCTCCGGCGGAGAAAAGTCGCGGCTGGCAATAGCACGCATGCTCTACAACCCGCCGAACTTCCTGGTGCTCGACGAACCGACGAATCACCTGGATCTTGCGACCAAGGAAATGCTGGTGGACGCCCTGAAGGACTTTGAAGGCACCATGATCTTCGTATCGCATGACCGCATGTTCCTTCGCGGTCTCGGCTCACGTGTGCTGGAACTGGGCGGCGAGAGCGGCACGGACCTCCATCCCAATGTTTATCCTGGGTCATACGTTGAGTACGTGCAGAAGCTTGGACATGAGGCGCCTGGGATCTATTCGTAGGCCTTGCAGG
>CAVXXV010000020.1:0-150674 GCA_963765755.1 uncultured Acidobacteriota bacterium
AGTGTAATGGGGATTCTTTCGCCAACTGATAACAGGAGCTTCGAAAAACGACTTCATTGTTGACGACCCATCGACGGAATAGACCCTCCCTATCGGTCCAAAAATCTGGATCACGGCTTTGCGGCACGGGATGCGGGATAGCCGAGGAGCACTTCACTGAGAACCAAGGTCGCCCTTGGGCACGGACTCAGATGTCGAGCGGAGTCGCGCAGGCAGCTCCCTGATTGCATATCCGGTCAGGGCAGACATGATGGACCCGGCGATAGTGAGAAAGAGCGAGCCCGCATAGCGCGAGAACCATCCAAGGCTGGTGGAGGTTTCGGCCGGGGCGCTGCTTGTTCCTAGCCAAGACAGCGAGAGCCCACTTTGCCGAGCGGACACAGCGAGGTCGCTTTCGCTGTTGGGAGAAAAGTCCCCGCTAATGCCGTCTTCCTGCATGGCGGCGTCATCAGGCTCGATCCGTACACGGACCTTATGCCGGCCGGAACGCACAGGAATTATCTCCGACAAGCTTCCCTGCACTGAGTCGGTAGGAATCAGACCGAATTTCTTTCTTGTGGAACCGGAGACTTTACCCGAGAAGGCGAGGTCGCCGTCCACCCAGACCGAGAACTGCGCGTTGTGGAAACCGTGTTGCATCTTCAAGTGCAGGCTGGAATCCTTTGCAGTAAGCGCAGTATGGACCGCCATCAGGAAAGCGGCGACCAAGAATAGGACGAGTACAACTCGAGCCTTGAGAGGTACGTGCGTGGTCCACTGGCGACCTTCTTGGTAGAGCAACGCTGCCTTTACACGTAGCTGTGCCATGTGCTCCCGGTTCATGAGGATGGACTATTCTCGCTCAAAACAGGGATTTGGCTGAAGTTACCAAGGTGCAAAATTAACAATCGCTTTGATAGCAGTCGGGCGCCCCTTTGCTCGGCCTTAACTGACGCTATCAGGCGATAACGCTCATTGAGGGATTCTGAGCGTAATGGGGATGTTTCGCTGATTGAGCTTTTTACAATGCAGTACGGTTTGATCTGTAGTTGACTCGCCGCCTGGGGAGGAGCACAATCCATCCGCTAAAATCGTTTCGTTCTGGCATCTACGTCCGATGCTGAGCGAAGGCCCCCTTTTCCGAAAGTTGCCGCTTCAGGAGGCATTCCATGAAAAGGACTGCGCTTCTTCTCACTGTATTAGTAGCCTTGGCTGCATTTTCACACGCCGACTCTATCAGTTTGACGTCGGGTTCCGGGACGCTGTACCCCTTTGGGGACTCCCCCGGATTTACTTTTCAGTTCCACGGCAGTGGGTACAATATCTCCATCCCCACAGCGCTGGATGACCCTGGTGGTGCCTTGGTGAATTGCAGAGGGGGATGCGAACCGCTCACCTTAGGGGGTCTCCTTTTTACCGGCTCAGGGACGCTTGTAAATGGCGACCCGTACCTCGAGGGTGTGGTCTCGTTCAACGCTGTCTCGTTTGTCTCGAGTCTTGCCCCCAACGGTATCTTGACGATTAAGTACACCGCGACTCCTTTCCTTCGACTATTCTTGACCGACGCTGCAACTAATCTGCCCGTCGCTGGTCCGTTTGTCTGGGGCTCCAGCGAGCCTTGGCTGATCACGGCCCAGTTTGCTCCTGACCCTGGCGGAATTTCCTATACATTCCAGGGAGCGACGTTTAGCAGCGTCCCTGAACCGGCGACAATAGTGCTGCTGGGGACGGGAATATTGCCAATATTGTTCGGGGCTCGAAGACGGTGCAAATCTGACATGTTAAAGACAGTTAGTCCCAAATGAGGTCAGGTAACGAAGCGTCACTGCTGTAATCAGGCGGTTACACTCATTGAGGCAACCGGGGTCTGATGGTGGCTTATTCAGGTTGCCGTTCGCGCAACACGCGTAGAGACGCCACGCTCCCTCTTCCTCCCATCAAGTTTTGGGTGTTTGGAGCACCCCCGGAAGTGCTTCCGTGGAGGACAGACCCATTATCTCTTAAGGTTGACGAAAACAGGCCATTACACAAGCATGCGCCGTTTGTTCGCCCATTTTGCCCCGAAATCAGGCCGTTGGCTGGGTCAATGAGTTCTATCAAAAGGGATGTCAAGAAAAAAGTTCTGCCTCGACCGGAGGCGAGATGTTTTCTCGAGATCCAGCCCACGGTAGTTAAGCTTCCCTGGAGAAGTGTGACTTGTACCCATTCTGATGAGTCTCCTCTGGTGAGCTAGCGGTACCGTCGAGTTGGCGAGAGCGACAAGCGAATGGCGACTCAAGGTCAACCATGGTTCTATCCGAGGCTCGTGGCCTATAGCTATTTCTGGTTATCCGAGGGGGCATAACGTGAAATGAGTGACTCGGTGCCCATGGCACGCGGGGCCGGATCTCATTGACTGATACTTCCCTCGAACCGAGCATCTCGAGAATTGGACCGACCACTAGCAGAGGAAACTCTTCGAATGGAAGGCTCTTCCTCAGTGATGCTCAAGCTGTTTGTCGCTGCAACTGTTTGGGTCGAAGCTCACTCCTTTCTTCCACATGGTTAAAGTGATGGCGGCAATCTTCCGTGCCAGAGTGAGACGGGCCAGGCTGGGCCGCATCCCTTTCTCCACCCGGGCAGCATAGAAATCCTGCAGCGGCCCGGGGCGTTCGATGGCCGAGAGGGCCGCCCCCTTCAAGAGATTTTTGAGATCGTGATTATGGTTGCGGTTCAGACCACGCACCGTGATGCGCTCGCGGTTGCGTTGCAGTTTCCCACGCACAAAGCGGTACTCGCCGCTGTCATAGGTCTGGACGGCAAATCCGCTGTAGGCCCAAAGCTGGCGCTTGGTACGAAACCGATGGGGTGTCTGCAGTATGGCCACCAGTAGAGCGGAGCGAATCGGACCGATCGCAGGAATCTGGCGAAGTAATTTCACTGCTGCATGTTTGCCACTTTCCCGCAACAGCTCGCGTCGTGCGGCCTGGCGCACGGGTTCGAGACTATCCAGTTGCTGGTATAAATGCTCGGCTCGAATCCTCACCCCTGGTTCCACCAGCTGGGCCAGCCACTCGGCACGATGACGGCGGCTATAGACGCTCGTGCCCGCACAGGGAATGGCCCAACTTCGGTACACCGACTTAATCCGATTCATCACCCGGGTACTATCCTTGGTGAGGGTCAAATAGCTCCGCCCCAACTCTTTTAAGGGTGCGGGTTCCATGCTTCTTCGTGGTACACCGGCTTGACTTGGTTGGTGCGTAGCAGCTCCGCCAAATTGCGTGCATCCACACGATCGTTCTGGTTGCCGTCCCTCATCAGCGCGTTTTTGCGCGGATCGCAGACCACCAACCGGCTGACATGAGGCTTCAGCAGATCGTGTAACCAGGTAGCCAAGGTCCCTTCTTCGAAGGTCAACGCCAGAGTTCCACGCAGTCCTTGAATGAACTCCAGAATCGTGGCTGCCTTGGTTTCCAGCACGCATTCCATGAGCAGCTTGCCCTCAGCATTCCTCACGGCAGCGGAAATGGTGGCGGCATGAACGTCCATGCCGATATACTTCTCTTGATTCATAAAGGCGCTCCTTTTCGGTAGGTGTGGTGTTTCAACGACTCACAACTTACCGCAAAAGTGGGCGCCTTTTGATATTGCGTGTAATGGCGATGTTTCACCAACCATCCGTCCAGTATTCCTTAAGGCATGCCCAGCAAACCGTTCTTGCCCCAGTTCTGGCAGCCCTTGGGGCAAACAATGTTCACCGCACTAGGTGTCACTAGGCGGACCTCGATGTTCAATGTTCCCTTCAGCCCCCCATGCAGTTTGGTAGTGGTACTTCGCGGGGGCCGGGGAGCGCCCAAGTCGTCGGATGCTGCACGGTAAGGCGACTGCCGTCTAGTCCATTTCGCTCTCGACCGTCTCAGGAGGGCTCTGGACTGGAGGTTGGCGCATGTACTTCGGTGTTCCAAGGGTTTCTGACCCAGAGTGATGTGTTACCGAAACTTATTGTGTCTTAAATTTCCCCAGCCCGGCCGGCACTTCGGATGCGGGCAACCCAAATTGTCAGGGGGCACAGTGCTTTCTTCTTTCTCCGTGGTTCGTGGTCGCATCTTCTCAGTTCGTTGTTGTCAGGCAGTCTTGGCGTTAATGTTGACCCTATGGCACATTCCGCAATCAGCGGCCTCGACGTATGACGGGCCTGCGGAATTGCCACGCGTGTACATGAATACAGCACTGATCAACACCCCCGCTCCGGGGAGAGTGACGATTTTAAATGCGGGAGAGTCGCTGCAAGCCGCTCTGAACAACGCTAGCTGCGGGGACACGATTGAGCTGCAGGCTGGAGCGACTTTTACCGGACTCTTCACATTTCCAGCGAAGAGCTGCGACGACAGCCACTGGATTGTCCTTCGAACGAACAGTTTACCTTCGCAGCTGCCTCCGGAACAGACGCGCATCACTCCTTGCTACGCGGGGATAAGCTCATTGCCCTCCCGCCCAGCGTACAACTGCTCTTCTCCCGCGAAGGTAATGGCAAAAATCATTAGTAGTGGTGCGAGTGGTAGTTCCGGACCCTTGCTGTTTGCCGTGGGTGCCAATCACTACCGACTGATAGGACTGGAAATCACCCGGCCACCCAACACTAGCAGCATCATTAATCTAGCGTGGCTGCAAAATGGGGGTCCAGCCCACCACATCATCTTCGACCGGGTCTGGATGCATGGCGTCGCGCAATACGACACAAGGCGAGGGATCGAGCTCGGTGGCAGCACTTACGTGGCAGTGATCGACTCGTATTTCTCGGATTTTCACTGCACTACCGTGACCGGAATGTGTAGCGACTCACAAGCTATAGGCGGCGGCATCGGAAATCTGGCCATGGGGCCGTACAAAATTGTCAACAATTACCTGGAAGCTTCCGGAGAAAATATTTTATTTGGCGGCGGAGGAGGAACGCGGAGTCCCACAGACATAGAGATTCGCAGGAATCACTTCTATAAGCCGCGAATCTGGCAAAAAGGGCAGGCTGGGTACGTTGGTGGCAAAGGAGGTTACCCCTTCTTGGTGAAAAATCACTTTGAATTGAAGAATGGGCAGCGGATTTTGTTCGAAGCCAACATTCTGGAATACACGTGGGGTGGATTTTCGCAGGCGGGGTACAGCATCCTCCTCACTCCCAAAAACCAGTCTGGCACGTGTGCGAAATGCCAAGTCACCGACGTGACCGTGCGGTACAGCAGGATTAGTCATGTGGGAGCAGGATTTCAAATCGCCAACGCACTCTCGGGTAGTGCGGTGGCGTTAGACGGACAGCGCTACAGCATCCATGACGTAACTGTGGATGATATCAATGCGACCGCCTATCTGGGTGCGGGTGTTCTGGCTCAGCTCTCTCAGGCTAGCGCAGGTCCGATACTCAAAAAGGTTACCATGAATCACATTACTGCTTTTCCCGAAAAGAGTCTGTTCTACATAGGGAGCAGCACCAGCGTCCAGCAGATGCAGAGCTTCACATTCGTGAACAGCATCGTGAATTCGGGTCAGTATCCAGTGTGGTCAACGGGAGGCTTGAGTAACTGCGCCTATTATGATGTCCCGTTGACTACTTTTGGGGCTTGCTTTAATCCCTACGTAGTTACTAATAATGCGATTATTGCCTGTTCCAGCAATTGGCCACCTTCCTCCTGGCCCGCAGGGAATAGTTTTCCGAGCAACGCGACGCCAGTGCAATTTGTCAGTTACAACGGTGGGAATAGCGGAAATTACCAACTGCGCTCTTCCAGCGCGTATCACGGTACCGCCTCGGATGGAAAAGACATGGGAGCGGACGTGGCTCTGCTAAATCAAAAGCTGATCGGAGTTAGCTAAGGATCCGGAACGTGATTGCGGATGCGTTCCGGACGGACTCGTTGTTGACGTAACCATACGATTACACTCATTGACCTAGCCTACTATTCGCCGGCCCCAACGAAACGGGAGAAAGATGGCAAACACGTCGAAGCAAACCAGGAAGATCACAACTCGAACTGCTTTGCCATCATGAACGGCCAAACTGCGTGCAACCCAAAGAATGCTTGCCATGAGAGAAGCAGGGATTAGGGGCCATCTTTCGCGAGGACAGGCTCAAGTACTCCTTCGTGACGGCCATTGTCTCAGAGTCAATCCCAACTGTTGAAATCAGGCGATAGCGCTCAAAACCCCCGGCGCAGTCGCCACGGCGAGGGTTTTTTGGTGTAATGGGGATTTTGCAACAGTTGGGATGACGGTGTAACATTCCCGGTCGCATGAGTGGTCTTCGGCAGCAGTCACTAGCTTCAATGCCGTTCCTGATCGCAGGAATTTTGTTTGCAGTTGCGCGTTCGTTCGCAACGCGGCCCCTCCCTCCCATAATCGGTTTCATGGCACGCAGCCATTACGTGGAGTTAAGCTGGCTAGGAGTCGGAGTGCTGGTTTGCTTGCTTTACGCAATCCTGTACTACGTGAGTGCGAAATTTCTGAATCTGAGCGTCTCGCTGGGCTTGTCGCTACTTCATTTACTGATCACACTCTCGGCTGTTTTCGGATTGGGACAACTGCACTACATAGGCATGAGAACTGAGCAAAGCCCGACCAGTTACAACCCGGCACTGGCGTTCCTAGGGATCAATGCTTTTGCACTGCTCCTCGTCGGTGGTCTTCTGTTTCTCGCCATCTTCATGCGTTCATGGCTGTTGAAAAGGCCTACCGCGTCGCGCTGATCCTGCCTCAACTGTCGCAATCAGGCCATTACACTCAAATCCCTGTACGCTACCATTTTCCGGCCAGCTTCAAAGAAGCTGCGAGAGCGAGTACGCCAAATATGATCCCTGCCGCGAAATGAAGACTCCGCTGCAACCATCCGTGGGAGTACAGCGGGGGTGCACCAGTGATGCTCCCTCTTAAAAACATAAACGATGCCCACGTACTCACGAGAAACGCAACGACGAAACCGAACACTTGGGCGGCTCTCATTTTGGTAGTTGATGTTAACAGGTCAGCATGACCGGTATCTCGGTCACAACGAAGCATGAAAATGGTGGCGAGTGAGCGCACAATGGAATTCGCCACTGTGCGATCAAGCTCGGATAATGGCAATGGTGTGGTTCGTTGAACCCGCGTAACAGGTTGAGCTGGACGCCGTAGGAACCGCAAAGTGATACCTCCATCCGGAGAGTTCGCAAGGGAGATTCTTCCAGTGCAGGCGTCTTCGCCAGTGGCAGAGGAGGATCACCATGCGAGTGCATCGCAATTGTTGCGGCTTGGACGTACACAAACAGACCATCGCCGCGTGTCTGATCAGCGAGAATGAAGACGGAACCAGCAGCCGGCAGAAACGCATCTTTGGGACCATGACGCAGCACCTGCGAGAG
Source organism: uncultured Acidobacteriota bacterium (assembly GCA_963765755.1). Lineage (GTDB taxonomy): Bacteria > Acidobacteriota > Terriglobia > Terriglobales > Acidobacteriaceae > Gp1-AA133. Next base: position 7,347 of record CAVXXV010000020.1, read on the forward strand.
CTGGCGCAGTGGCTGGCCGAGGCCAAGGTCACGGCGGTTGCCCTGGAAGCGACCGGAATTTACTGGGTGCCGGTTTGGAATGTGCTCGAACCCCATGGGTTCGAGTTGCTACTCATCAACCCGGAGCACTATAAGGCGGTGCGCGGCAAGAAGACGGACCTCAAAGATGGAGAACGGATCGCCGAACTGCTGCAAGATGGACGACTGGCAGGCAGTTATGTACCTCCGGTGGCGATCCGCGTCTTGCGCGATCTAACCCGGTACCGCACCAAGCTGGTGCAGTACCAATCCTCGATCGCGAACCGCATTCAACGTCTGTTAGAGCAGTGCAACGTCAAGTTGGCTTCGGTAGCCAGTGATGTGCTGGGTGTCAGTGGCCAGGCCATGTTGCGTGCCTTAGCTGCCGGGGAAACGAATCCCCAGCGGATGGCCGACCTGGCCAAGAAGCAACTGCGGAAGAAGATCCCGGCGCTGCAACTGGCGCTAGAGGGATGTCTGCTGCCGCACCATCGTTTCCTGCTCTCCGACATGCTGGAGGAACTGGATCACATCGGCAGTAAGATCGCACGCACGGAGCAGGCGATCGAGGAGCAGATGCGCCCCTATCAGAAAGCAGTCGATGCCTGGATGACGGTTCCGGGTGTGAAGCAACGGCTGGCGTGGAACCTCGTGGCTGAGGTTGGTCCTACGGTCGATGCCTTTCCTTCCGCCGCGGATCTGGTGAGTTGGGCCGGTATCTGCCCTGGGAATAATGAAACGGCGGGCAAGCGCAAGAGCGGCACGACCCGCAACGGGAATCGGTGGGCGCGCAAAGCTCTGTGCGAGGCGGCATGGGCTGCTTCGAAGACCAAAGCGACTTACCTGCAAGCCCAGTTTCGACGATTAGCCGCGATTCGTGGCAGCAAACGCGCCATCATTGCGGTGGCGAGCACCATCCTGACTATCGGCTACCATATGCTGAAGCAAGGAACCACGTACCGAGAACTGGGCGGCAACTACTTCGACAAACGCAACCTCCTGCGAACTACCCGACGACTGGTAAAACGTCTGGAGGCTCTCGGCCATAGAGTGATTCTCGAGCCAACACAGTCTCCATTCCAATCGAGCGACTGACTGCAGTTATTTTCAAGGGAGGCCATTACACTCATTGACCCTCGGGCCAGCCCCTCGAGGGAGGGCGTTTTGAGTGTAATGGGGATTCTTTCGCCAACTGATAACAGGAGCTTCGAAAAACGACTTCATTGTTGACGACCCATCGACGGAATAGACCCTCCCTATCGGTCCAAAAATCTGGATCACGGCTTTGCGGCACGGGATGCGGGATAGCCAGAGGAGCACTTCACTGAGAACCAAGGTCGCCCTTGGGCACGGACTCAGATGTCGAGCGGAGTCGCGCAGGCAGCTCCCTGATTGCATATCCGGTCAGGGCAGACATGATGGACCCGGCGATAGTGAGAAAGAGCGAGCCCGCATAGCGCGAGAACCATCCAAGGCTGGTGGAGGTTTCGGCCGGGGCGCTGCTTGTTCCTAGCCAAGACAGCGAGAGCCCACTTTGCCGAGCGGACACAGCGAGGTCGCTTTCGCTGTTGGGAGAAAAGTCCCCGCTAATGCCGTCTTCCTGCATGGCGGCGTCATCAGGCTCGATCCGTACACGGACCTTATGCCGGCCGGAACGCACAGGAATTATCTCCGACAAGCTTCCCTGCACTGAATCGGTAGGAATCAGACCGAATTTCTTTCTTGTGGAACCGGAGACTTTACCCGAGAAGGCGAGGTCGCCGTCCACCCAGACCGAGAACTGCGCGTTGTGGAAACCGTGTTGCATCTTCAAGTGCAGGCTGGAATCCTTTGCAGTAAGCGCAGTATGGACCGCCATCAGGAAAGCGGCGACCAAGAATAGGACGAGTACAACTCGAGCCTTGAGAGGTACGTGCGTGGTCCACTGGCGACCTTCTTGGTAGAGCAACGCTGCCTTTACACGTAGCTGTGCCATGTGCTCCCGGTTCATGAGGATGGACTATTCTCGCTCAAAACAGGGATTTGGCTGAAGTTACCAAGGTGCAAAATTAACAATCGCTTTGATAGCAGTCGGGCGCCCCTTTGCTCGGCCTTAACTGACGCTATCAGGCGATAGCGCTCAAAACCCCTCCCACCCGAACCTAAAGCCATGCTTGCACCGTCCAGACGGTCTGTGCCGTAGTTCCAAGCCTGCGGCATGGGAGGCCGTCGTCACGGGCAAACAGAGAGTCAAGCCGAATTACCGTCGCCGAGTGCTTCGCCTGCCGGATCTGGATCACTGCAAATTGGCGGTGCTCAACAGCCTCGGCTCGCCAGCCTCGCGCCGCGTGTACGAGTACGCCATCGATCAATTCATTGCCTGGTATTGCTCCGAGCCTCGCCTCGCCTTCAACCGCATCGTCGTAGTCCGCTATCGCATGTACCTCGAGTCAAGAGGTCTGGCCGCGAACACCATCAACCAACAGCTCGCAGCCGTGCGCCGCCTGGCTCACGAAGCCGCCGATTCAGGTTTGCTGAGTCCCGAGTTGGCGGCGGGGATCAGCCGAGTGAAAGGCGTCAAACAACTCGGTTTCCGCTCCGGCAACTGGCTGAGTGCGAAGCAAAGTTCCGAAGTGCTCAAACACGCTTGTGGCAATAGCATGCGTGCCAAACGCGACTACGCGATGCTGGCCCTGCTTTTGGGGTGTGGCTTTCGCAGATCCGAGTTGGTCGGGTTGGAGTTGGACGAAATCCAGATGCGTCAGGGTCACTGGGCAGTGGTAGACCTGATCGGCAAGGGCGGCCACATCCGCACGGTGCCCATTCCAGAATGGGTGAAAGCGGCACTCGATCAGTGGACAGTGGCAGCCAGGGTCACGGAGGGAAGGATCTTTCGAGCCGTTGCCAGAGCGGGAAAGGTGTGGGGAAAAGGCATCTCGCAGAATGTCGTATGGTACGTAGTCAAGACCTGCTGCGAGAGAGCGGGCTTGGAGGGACGTGCGACGGCCGATCGGGTACGCATCTACGGGACTTGGGGCCGGAGGAGCCGTCGTGCAGCCTGAAAGGGTGTTGCCGTCGTAAGCGTACTGGACCGGAGGAGTGCTTGGGCTGCCTGTGTAGGTTTTTGAGATGAGACGGTTGACGTTGTCGTAGGAATAATTGGTTGTGACGGTCGCTGTACCGGTCTGATCCGGGGCAGGAGCGGTTTTGGCTTTCAGGTTCCCCGCATTGTCGTAAGTGTACCTGATGGTGCCCGACGTGTACGTTCCGCTGTCAGTCGCAGGGCAGGATGCGGGATTTGTAGTGCCTAGGCCTGAAGTGACTTCAGGGTTAGCGGCACACTTGAGGCGTGATAATGAGTCATAAGTGAACGAGCGATTCCGCCAGCTGCTGGATGCAGCACCGCCTTTTTGTGTGACGCCAGTCAGGTTGTCGAGCACGTCGTAGGTGTAGTCAGTCTCATAGTTGAGCGTTGCTGGAGCCTCCCAAACACCGGTCAGTCGCCCTAAAGCATCCGTCTGGGTTTTTTGGGCCGCGCCTGCCTGGTCGGTCACCGTGGTGACGTTTCCTGCATATACCGTGGAAATGTTATTTGTCACGTCCGAGCCATCCGGCGGAACCACGAGCACTAGGCGATTCACAGCGTCGTAACGCATCTTGGTGTTGCCGTTGGTGGAGTCCGATGTGGTGCAGTAGGGATTCGATACTGTCGTAAACCGGCCCGCCGGTATTCCGGCAGGAGGATTAGGATCGTAGCCGTACCCGTAGTCAACCTTGACCGAGCCCGAGGAGCAGTCTGGATCAATCAGTCGAGTCTCCGAAATACGCCCCAACCCATCAACCACCGTCGTTTTCACAACACTAAGCCCCGACTTTATCAGTTGTGAACTAGTCGAGCTGATGCTCCCGCTATCTGTGTAGCTTCGGGTGATCACGCCGCCGTCAGGTAGGCTGGTGACCAGTGGTCGGCTCATGGAGTCGTATGTTTGGGTAGTGCCTGCCTGAGAGTTTATGATGTCGTTCTCATCCTTTACAGAATACGTAAGCCCCGTGCAACCGTAATAGCTCTTCTGCATGCGGTGGTTCAACGCATCGGTCACTGTTGTGACGTACGCGTGAGTGTTAGCTGCGACGCACGATCCATTTTGCCAGTTAAGTTGTTGGGAAGATTGAAGCGGGTCAACCGTGGCAGGCTTAGCAAACCGCCGCATTCGGCCACTCTGCCACCTCTCCTCAATTAACCTTACGCATGGCTGTCTCTTGATTGTCTCTGAAAGAGCGCGGAATCAAGAGCGAGTGCAGCCTTGCGCGTTTCTTCTTGCACGCTGTGCACGTAGTGCTTTGCCTCAACTTCGGGCGAGTCCCCAAAGTGGTAACCAAACTTCGCCATTTCCGGGACGCACAGTTTCGCGTACCAGCTTGGCAAGGCCGGATGTGCTGAGGGGCCTTCCAATCGGGTTTTCGAACACGTAGCCGCTCACCGGAGGGCGCGATTCCTGATAGCGTGCCAGCTGCGCCGAAGCCCCAGGTTCTAGTAATACCGTCCGCCGTGAGCGCTTGGACTTTCCGCCGTCCGAGATGTGCCCGCTCCACATGCTGCGCTACACGCGGATCTCACTGTTCTAAATATCTTCCCAGCGTAGGGCCGATGATCACCGCCGGCCGCAATCCCATGGGCAACGATTAGGGAGTCGACGGCCGCTATGAATACCACCGTTCAAAATGGCTTACCCAAACGCGATGGAAACGGCCCCACATTGAGTTTGGGGCTCCCGCGGCCCAGCCGAACAGCCCGAACCCGGGCACCCCGATAACCCTTCGCAGTATGAGCCACTGCATAAAGTCACGATTGGCGATGTGGCACGACGCCGTGGGGTGTAAGTGGGATCTTGCGGGCTGCCACGCGCGGCCCGCTAGTTTCTTGAGTCCGGCGCAGCGGCGGGCGGGTTTTCGCCCTCGCCATCCTGCCCTACATTTTTATTCAACAGTGTGCAGTATCGCTCAGATTCAGATGCTGCCTCAGCATACGGTAAACCTTGTAGTTCCGAAGGAGGTCCCCCGTGACCACAAATTTGGAAGATAAAAAATGGACGTCAATAGCAGAACAGGTCAGCCAAGAAATGGATCCGGCGAAGCTTGGGGTTTTGGTTGACCAACTGTGCAGGGCGCTCGACGACCGGCGCGGGCAGATGACACGCGAGCCGCAAATCGACTACGAAAAGCGGTTGGGTAGAGAAAAACGGCCGACTCAGGTCACCACGTCTTAACCGTCAGTCTTAATCCACGACGGCCAAGAGTTAATCATCTCCTCAAGTTCGGGTTTCATTTGAGCGGTATCGCGCGGGTCTGGCTGTGGTCCGTGCGCGCAGGCCCTAAAACCCTCAACAGCGGCCTCGATTTTAGCGCGGGCTTCACATATCTCGGGGTTCATGTCTGTTTACTGCGAAGATTGTTCATGGCGCGAAATTCTACGCCGGAGCTGTGGGGTGTCGCGGTAACACGGAAGGTCGTGGGCGTAATTGTGAGTTGGAAAGTCCTACTAATTGTTCGCCCGGTAGAACAGGGCGCGCCCGGAGGAGAGAAGCACGCATGCCGTAGTTCTGCCCATGCTCTCGAGCTTTTTTTGGCCCGGCGATCTATCTGGTGAGTGGCAAAATTGGAAGCAATATCTTCGAAGGATGAGAAGCATTGTGAAACACGTGGATATGGGCCTTTTTCATCTCCGTGCTGTTCACTTCCGATTTCCCGCTCTGGAGGTTGCGTGAAAAGTTCGGCGCGAACGTTGCCGAAATCTGCAGGCGGATCCGATGTCCTTCCAGAAACACGTTGCTGGTGATCAGTCTTTCTAACTCCACTTCATAAAGTTTTCCGGGCGACAACAGCTCCCGACCGCGGCTCAAGTTGCGATAGCTCACGCGCTGCACATCAAGCCCCGGACTCATGAGGTTCATGGCCGCTCCATTCGGTGCGACATCCAGCAATCGCACCCACAGATCGAAGTCGCGGCAATCGCAGGACAACCACATGCTCGCGCGGATCGGGCCAGTCACCTCGGTGTCTTGCTGCAGCACCGCGGAATCGAAGCTCAGGACATCGGGTCGTTCCGACAGTTTTGCATAATCGTGGGCTCCGGATGAATCGTAGACGTTTGTCACGGGATCGGCGGGATCGGATACGAATTGACTGAAGCTTTCTTTGCCGTCGGGCGGCGTGGTTTGTAGTTGACCTGAACTTACTCCGCCAGCCGGCGAGGTTAGAAACATCGGTGTCTCCGTGGCTGGGGGCGGCCACTGATCCGACTCCCGCCATTGATTGCGTCCCATCACGAAGTACCGCACCCGCTTTTCACGATTCACTCCGTTGTCTGCGCCTTTCAGGTAGTGATCCATCCAGCGCAGAACGACCTCGTCGTAGTCGATCGTCGCGATCGGGCCGAAGTCACGGTCTCCAGACCGGGTTTTTCCGGTGCTGTCCACGCCATGAACCCACGGCCCAAGCAGAAGGTGCGTACGGGCGTCCTTCTCTCGCGCACGGGCCTTCAGCAAACCTGCATAATTGGTAGTTGCGCCCTCAGGTCCATAGTTATCGTCGTACCACCCCGAGAGATTCAGGACTGCGGCGCTTGTGCGAGAATATTTGTCTCGCAGTTCGCTCCAGTTCCACCACGCATCGTCGGGCGGATGTCGCAGCCAATCGAAGTAGTAGGGCGCGACCTGCTGCAGAGGCTTTACCGCAAGCAGGGGACGAGTATTCATCATCGCTGCCCCTTCCAGTTCCCAGGCAGCGAGAGCCTCTTTGTAACTTCGCGGGCCCGGCAGGTTTTTCTTCGCTCGTGTATCCCAGGCTATGTTGTCCCAGATCCATTCGATCCAGGACATGTCCCACGTTCCACCCGCATAGAAGAAGTTCTGCGGGGTGGAGAAGGTCATCGCCGGGACCATGGCCTTCAGATGCGGAGGACTCTGCACAGCGGCGAGCCATTGCACTGCACCAGGATAGGAAAGACCGAAGGTGCCTACCGCACCGTTGGACCAGGTCTGGCTGGCTGACCATTCGATGGTGTCGTAGCCATCTCGCCCTTCGTTTTCGTAGGGGCGGAACTCTCCATCCGAATGGAAGCGGCCGCGAACATCCTGAATGACGACCGCATAGCCTCGCTCCAGCGCATGCTTGAAAGTTGTGTATTCCTCCTGAGCTGCGTCCTTGCCGTAGGGCGTCCGGTACACCAGTACGGGAAATTTGCCGCCTTCAGCTGGGCGCAGCACATCCGCGCGCAGAACTACGCCATCACGCATCGGTACGGGCACGTTCCGGTCCTGAATAAACTGGACTCCGCTGTGCGCCGAGATCTGAGCGAGCATGACAACGGAATTTGCGAGAACAAGAACTGGAATCCAGAGTTTCATGACATGCAGCCCGCGATCGAGCCGCATGGTTCCCGGCGCATGCCGAGCAGGTCAGGCTCTCCGATTCCGCGTCTGACATCTCGGATGGTGAAAATGCTTTTCCCTTTGAGCCACCCTTCAACCAGACTCCCTGCGATGAGGAACATTTCAGCACACTCGATTGACGAAGGATTCGTTCACGAAACATTATTCTACGGGCAGGGCCCAGGACTCAGGCCAGCGATCTCCCGGGGGCCGCATAGACGGCAATTACGGGGGTCCTATTCTTTCCCGAACGTTCACCGCATGGTTTACTCCATGATCGTGACAGAGCCGGGCGACACATCCAATATCTATTCCAGTTGGGGCACTGGTGTGTTCTGTCGGGACTCACTGTGGCGGTGGATTGAGGGATCGGAGGTAAGCGACCACTGCCTGCGCGTCCTGTGGGCTCATTCGGAACTGCGGCATGGGGGGACGTAACGGCTTGCCATCGCGCCAGATTCCCGTGGTCAGCAATTTCACAATCTGCTCGTCACTGCCTGGAGGGATGCCTGCCAACCGAGGCCCTCGAGCGGCCAGTCCCCATTCGGGCGGGAAGGTTGTAGCCACAAAGGTGCGCCCTGTAGCGGCCGGTCGCGCTCTAGCTCGCCTTGGCTGTTTCGCGGGGTGTGACACTGTCCGCAAGCCGCGAGACCCTCTACGATATACTTGCCACGCGCCGTCAGCGTTTTGTCATTACCACCTTGGACTTTGCCGTCTCTCTGACCCTGCGCACCGGTATCGGCCAAAACCAGTGACACTGCCAGCAGTCCCGCGGCCACTAAAATCTTCAAAGGTAAGCCTCGCTCTTAGTTCCGCGCCGCTTGCAACGGACACACAGCGCGATGTTCTAAGATTAAGAGTGATTGCAGCCAGAAGAATCGGGCAGGCAGGGTAAACCAAGTTCAGAGATCCTGTACGCTTTCTTGAATGGCTCGATTGCGAATTGTCGTGATAGAGGATTGTCCGTCGATCACTGCTAAGAGATAAGGACGGAAAGCTTTTTTACTAATGTGAGAGTTGGTTGCGACGGGCTATTCTTGCAACAACCGCGAATATCGAGTCACCACACCTCTCGATAGTTTGTCGGCTACGAGCGTTCGCTGCATAAGCCGGGCACAAGATCACTATGAAGAAGCTTAAATTCCTCCTGTCTCTGACCACGAACGACAATGATTACCAAATCGAGCAGGCGACTACTGCCGAGGAGGCGGCTCGTAAACTTGGGGCACAGCTTCAGATCGTTTATGCGGACAATGACGCCATCAATCAAAGCCAGCAACTGCTCAAGGTCATTCAGTCCGCGACCGAGGAAAAGCCGGATGCGATCGTCTTTGAGCCGGCTGGATCTACGGGCCTGCCGCAAGTGGCGAAAGCAGCGGCTGGTGCCGGGATCGGATGGGTCATCTTGAACCGTGAAGCCGACTATCTCAGCCAACTACGTGCGGCTCACAAGGTGCCCGTGTTCTGCATCACCTCAGATCACAAAGAAATCGGACGCGTGCAGGGAAGCCAAATTGCAGCCCTGGTGCCTCGCGGCGGATCGATCTTGTACATCCAGGGACCTTCCGGCAGCGATGCTGCCCAGCAGCGCACGGATGGTATGCAGCAGAGGAAACCGGAAAATGTGCAGGTACGCATGGTTCGGGCGCATTGGACAGAACTGAGTTCCTACCAGGCAGTGAGCGCGTGGCTCCGCTTATCGACTTCACGGACCTTGACTATGGACGCCATCATTGCACAAGACGATTCCATGGCAATGGGCGCGAGAAAGGCGTTCCAGGAGATCACTGATATGGAGCAACGAGACCGCTGGCTGGCGCTGCCATTTACCGGTTGCGATGGAATGCCAAAAACCGGACAAGCCTGGGTGCGTAGCGGAGCTCTGGCGGCAACCGTCATCGTGCCTGCGAATGCGGGACTAGCGCTGGAAATGCTCGCCAGCGCCTTACAGAATCGAGTCCTGCCCCCGGAGCGTACGTTCACCGATGTGCGCTCATTTCCGGCAGTCGAGGATCTCGCCAGGCGCGGCAAACATTTCGCGTAGAGGCCAGTGATTCTCTGGTTGTCTCGTAAGTCTGCTCCTACATTAAGAACCGTACTACAAAATCCCGTACATCTGCGCATGGTAGTTCCAAAATCTGTATACCAAGAGTCGTAGCCTTTCTTAAGCCCCCGAAAAATAAAGCGTTCCGCTTTGGTGTTCTATTTGCGTTTCAATTCGGCATCGGCCAAGGATTCGCTCGGGTCCACGCCAAGGGGCAAGCCACTTCGCCATTTCGAAATGTTATCCGGGAGACGGCGATGGATTCGAAGCGCATGTTTGCAGTGCTATGTTTTCTTTTGTTGGCCACCCTCACTCTTGCTCAGGAAATCACCGGGGATATTCGCGGCATCGTGCGCGACTCTTCAGGCGCAGTCGTGAGCGGCGCCTCGGTTGAGGTCATCAATACCGATCGCAACGCCACCATTCGAAAACTCACCACGGATGCCGCCGGCGCTTATGTGGCGGCCCTTCTTCCGCCCGGCCGCTACAAGGTGGCGGTCACCGCTCAAGGCTTCCAGCAGTACAACGCCATCGACATCGTGCTGAACGTCAACGACCGCCGCGTGGTCGATGCCACACTCGCGGTAGGCAGCACTAGCCAAACCGTGAACGTCACCGGAGCCGCCGAGGCTATCAATCTGGAAAACGCCACTGTATCCGGACTGATGACGGGCAACGAGGTGCGCGAGCTCAGCAACGTCACACGGAACTACGAGCAACTGGTATCGCTGCAGCCCGGGGTGGCATCGAGCCTGGCCTCGGATCAGCTGTTCGTGGGCGTGACAAATCCGGTAGGCACGTCGAACCAAATCAACTTTTCGATCAACGGCAACCGGCCGACACAAAACAATTGGACCATTGATGGCGCCGACAACGTCGACCGCGGCGCGAATCTCACCCTGTTGGCATACCCTAGTATCGATTCGATCGCGGAGTTCAACGTGCTGCGCTCGAGTTACCTACCTGAACATGGGCGGAGTTCGGCGGGCGAGATCACGGTCATCACGCGCGGCGGCACCAGCCAGTTCCACGGCAGCGCGTACGACTTCTTCCGCAATGACGTGCTCAACGCCAATAACTTCTTCAACAATCGTAACGGAATCGACCGCCCCGAACTGCGCTGGAACGACTTCGGCTTCACCCTGGGCGGCCCGTTGTTCATTCCCGGCGTCTACAATAAGGATCGCAACAAGACATTCTTCTTTTACTCGCAAGAGTGGAGAAGAATCATCAACTACAACACCTTCACCAGCGGCGAATTGCCGACGCCCGCGATGCTGCAGGGCACCCTGCCGACAGCTGCCTGCATCGCTTTTGATCAGAACGGCGACTGCACCAGCCAAACCACGCAGATCACCAACATCGATCCGACGGCGCAGGCTTATATCAACGATATCTATGCAAAACTTCCGCCGCTCACCGACACGGCGGATAACACTCTGACCTGGGTGGGGCGCAATGTCTTCAACTACCGGGAAGAGAATGTGCGCATCGATCACAACTTTGGCTCGAAGCTGAGCGTTTTCGGCCGTTTCCTCGACGACTCGATTCCAACCGAGGAACCGGGCGGATTGTTCACGGGCCTGGGAATTCCCGGAGTCGCGAATACCACTACGAACGCCCCAGGAAGAAACATTGCGGTTCACGGTACGGTCACGTTCACGCCCACGCTCCTGCTCGACGCAGGGTATGCTTATTCGTACGGCGCTGTGCTCAGCACGCCGAGCGGCCTTAATCTGGTCAACAACTCGCCCGATATCCGTCCCACGCTTCCCTTCGGATTGTCTCCGCGCATTCCTGATGTTCAGTTCGGCGACGGTCAGGTCATCTCAGGCTTTGGTCCCTACCGCGACTACAACCGCAACCACAATGCTTTCGGAAATTTGACGAAGACCGTCGGCCGCCATCAGCTCAAGTTTGGCGCCAGTTTCAACTACTACACCAAAGATGAGAATGTGAACGGCTTCGGGGTAAACAACGGTACGTACACCTTCTCAGATTCAGGTGGCGGGGACCTTGTGGTCGCCCCTGCGGACGGAACTTTTGTGCAGGAGTGGGCAAATTTCCTCCGGGGATTTGCCAACTTTAACCAGACTAACATCGACTTCCGCGCGCTGGTCCACCAGAAGCAGGTCGAATTCTATGGCCAGGACGAGTGGCGCATCACGCCCAACTTCACGCTCAGCTATGGCGCGCGCTATTCACTGTTTTTGGCGCCGACGTATGGCAACGGGCTGCTGACCACGTTCGATCCTAGCCGCTTCAACTCGTCGGCAACCCCGGCGATCGACAGCAATGGCCTGTATGTAACCGCGCCGGCAACGCCGTACATCAATGGCATTCTGATTGGCGGACAGGGTTCGCCCTACGGAGGTGCTGTGCAGAAAACCGCCAAGAATACACTCGCTCCCCGCATTGGCATTGCATGGGATCCGCGTGGTAACGGCAAAACGGCCATCCGCAGCGGCTTCGGCATCTTTTACGATTCGCCGGCAGTCAACAGCATGGAACAGTTCCAGCCCGGAAACCCGCCATTTGTGCGGTCGACATCTATCCCGGACACTTCGGTCAACAATCCAGCTTCCGGAATTGCTGACGTCAATTTGAGCCCGCCCGACATCGGGGGTGTTCTCCCCAATTGGAAGCAGCCCTACTCCATGATGTGGAGCTTCGACATTCAGCAACAGCTCAGTCCGAAGACTACGCTCGGCGTCGGATACTACGGCAGTGTTGGCCGCCATCTTGTCGGCGTGCTCGACGTGAATCAAGCTCCGCCGGGCGCGTTCCTCAACATCGGCCTCACATCCCCCGTGAATGCCGGCAGCCAAACAGTACAACTCAACCAGGTGCGCCCGTTCCTCGGCTATGCCTCGATCGATCTGTTCAGCCCGATCTTCAACTCAAATTATCATGGACTGCAGACACAACTGCGCAGGCAATTCTCCTCGAACTCGACAGTAACCCTGAATTACACCTATTCGCACTCGATGGGAACGGCGACGAACGACTTCCGCGCGCCGCAGGCTTCTTATGACATCGCCGCCGAGTACGGGAATCTCGACTACGACCGCCGCCACGTTTTCTCCGCCAGCTACGTGTACATGCTGCCCTTCCTCAAGAACCAGGAGGGATTCGTGGGACATGTGCTGGGCGGTTGGGAGGTCGCCGGAATCTTCTTTGCGAACACCGGCAGTCACCTGACCCCATCGCTCTCCCGCGATCCGGCGGGTCTTGGACTGCGCGATCCCAATACGTTTGAAGGCGGGCGCCCCGATATCGTTGGGGATCCCAACAAGGGCGCGGCCCACAGACTCGACAACTGGTTCAATACGTCTGCGTTCGCGGCTGTGCCAGCCGGCGTCATCCGACCCGGCGACGCGCCGCGCGGCGTCATCGTGGGACCCGGGTATTTCCGTTGGGATGCATCCCTCTACAAGAACACGCGCATAACCGAACGCGTGAATATCCAGTTCCGGGCGGAAGCCTTCAACGTTCTGAACCACACCAACTGGAACAATCCAGCATCCACTTCGCTGACGAGTGGTTCGTATAACAAGATCACCACCGCACGCGACCCGCGGCAGTTGCAGCTGGCATTGAAGCTGGTGTTCTAGGATAGCAGGAAAAATTAAGCAGGGGGCGTCGGCCAAACGGTGCCCCCTTTTTCACGTGCTTCTTATCCTTCCCACAAACAACGTGGCACAGCGTGAGCACAACGTCGACCAGGTGCTTCTGTGCTTCCCCGTCCAAGCAGGCGGGGGTTTCCTTCTCTATTTGAAGGGCCGGCACACTATCACCTGTTTCGGATCCCCGCTCCCAAACGCCTTGCGCTCGAAATTCCCTAACTTCACCACGACCTCAAACCCCTGCGACCGCACCAACAGATCCAACTCCTGCGGGAAGAAGCTGCGCAAGTGCAACTCCTCCTCGCGCACTTCGACCTCTTCGCCATTTGCGCCACGCCGCACGAAATAACACTGGATTTGGCTCACTTGCGTCGCGTCGTCGTAGGTGCCGCTGTGCTCGAACGCCATCGTGCCTTTGCCGTCGGGATCCTGGTATTCACGCTCCAACCGCCTGTCCCCGGAAGCGCGTGCCAGAATCTGCAGCTTCGGATTGAATACATCGAACACAAACCGTCCGCTCTCGGCCAGGTGCTTGCGCACGTTAGTGAACAGCGCCGCGAGGGACGCATAGTCGTGCAGATGCTGCATCGAGTTGAATGCCATGAAGATCAACCCGAACTTCCGCCTCAGGTCGAACGACCGACAATCGCCCTCGACGAACGCGATCTCCACGCCCGCCACCTTTGCCTTGGTGCGCGCATGGGCGAGCATCGAAGCGGAAAGATCCAGACCGACAATCTCCACACCACTCTGCGCGATAGGAATTGTCAACCGCCCAGTTCCGCACGCTAGCTCGAGCACGAGGCCACTTGCCTTCCGCGCCTCCTCTACATAAAAAGGAATATCAGCGACCAGGAAGCTGTTGAGCGCGTCATAGTGCCGTCCATCGCGATAAAGAGGGATCGATTCGTTCCGTTTCATATTTCATTTCCTCGACTTGGTGGCGCCCTCGCCGGATCCGGCAGCCGGGAGTGTGCCCTCCCAGGTGTCGGACACGACGAGGCGTTCCCAGATCAGCTTTCTCCACACGCCGGCCTGCGCGTCGTCGCGCGGCTTCGCGTGACAGAGGAACAGCACGTCGCGCAGTTTGATCGGCCCGCTGTGATCGTATTTCGCGAGCTGGTGCTCATCGAACTTCGGGAACGCAGCCGCCAGGCCCTTCTTCACCTGGCCCGAGAGCGGCACGCGCCCGTCCTTCCAGTAGATGGCGACGAACTCGCACAGATCATCCGCGCGCTGGATGACGCGCTCAAGGGTCTCGGCGACGAGACCTCGATGGGTCTGGTGACGAGCCATCTCGCGCACCAGGAGCAGCGGCGCTTGACGAAGCTTCATCTGCTCACGCGCCTCGATCGCCAGCGCAGCCACGCGCTCCGCTTCGACCTCAGGCACCAGCTCCGCGATGCGTCCGGCAATCTCGACGCCATCCTCATAGAACTGGCTCTCCCAGAGCACGCACGCGAGCACCGAACGCCGCAGCTGCAGCTCGTTGGAAATGTGCCGGGCAGGCGCACCCTCGTGAGTGCACAGTCCACGAGCAAGACTAAGTAGATTGAGTCGGGCCATGGTTAGCCTCCAGTCTTCAGTCATCAGTCCTCTGCAAAACCTCGCCAGGAGATTTGCGGCGACGGCGGTGGCACTCTGATCTGCCCTCGACGTCCACGAAGTCCGCGGACATTTCGGCGTCCGAAGTAACCGTCTTCTGCACCACCGGCGAAATTGTTTAGTGCGCCCAGCCTTGCCGGTCCATTCCAGTTGAATGGACCGGCGGCGCTCGGCAGAGCCTCCCCGCAGACGAAGCAGCCGCAGCGCGGTTTGGAGGCTCTCCCGAAGTCGAGAATCAGTGTTGAACCATCGCGGCTTCGGTGGCGACCTCTGCGTCCACGACCTCGTGCGCGAAGCCAATCGACACCAGGCGAGGAGCAGCATTGCGATCGCGATAGTCCGTGCAATACAACACGTCGAGCAGCACCGGTCGAACCGATCCCGCGAACGTGCAAGCGATGGCGCGCCGTCCGTTCACAGCATATTGAACGTGGGCGTGCGAGCACTCAGTGCAGAGCGGCCGAGGCCTGGGCGCCCGCGCCTGCCGCCATTGCTTGCAGACTGCTTCGACCAGGCGAACAACCAGAACCAACAAAAACGCAGGCATATCGTCCCCCTCCCTCCTTCGCGATTGGCCCAACCTCTCAGCTTCGAATTTCGCGCTTTGATACGAGCCCCAAGCACGACACACTTCCGGGTGTGCGGCGACTCTGCTTTTGCATCATCGCCGCATTTTCGTTTACGCGGGCGAGGGTGCCCGTGCTACATCTGTGTTTATGGCCAGGGAACAGGAGGTCACGGAAGGGCTTGCGCCCTGAGGTTTCGAACCTCACAATTCGTTCGTTAGAACGAGCTGTCTGCCAGAGAACTATCCGTGGCCAATCACCACTGGCCCTGAGTAGTTAGGGCTGGGGGAATGTACGGCAGCGGTGTTAGTCGATGTTCAGTCGAACGAACCGCAGCCTATGCCACCCAGCGTGTTTTGTGTTGCTTGGATTGCTTGTGAGAGAAGTTAGTAACTTACGTTACGAAACGACGCCCACATGCAACCCAAGCCGTCTAGCGGCCGGCATTGCCTAATCGCGAGTTTTGTTTCCATTCGCAGCAATGAGCGTCCTTTCTTGGAGATGAACTAAGATGCCATGACTTTGAAATCTTCGCAAGAGGGAAGATTGAAATTTCTTGTAAGATTTCCGATTACTTATGCCATCTTTTTCTTCTTCATTGATTTTGTCACACTCCGAGCACAAGAAATCGCATGCAGAACTTTATTTCGCTTTGCCCTGACCTCTGCGTGCAGTCGCTTCCCTCTCTGCGCCCTCTGCGTTTCCAGCTTTTCAAATGCGCCGATCCCCGACAAACGACCCTTGCGCTAAGACCTTTATTTTCAACCACCAACAAAATCATTGATTCCACTGTCGATTTCTGCCGCTCTCATTCGATGTTCGAATAGAGGGACGCAAAAATGAAAATCCCAAATCTGCCCTGCGAAATCCTGCGATCGGCGGCCGGACTCACCATCGCAAGCACTGGACTCTTCCGTCTGTTCACGCACATTGTGGGCGCGACCGAACAAGTGACGCGCGCACTCGACCAGACCTCGGCCCCGCGAACGCAGTTGCTTTCGTTGATCGTAGTGGCATCTTCTCTCAACACGCACAGGCTTGGCCACGATCTATTGAACCTGCTGTGGCCTTTGCTGCCAAGCGTTGTCGGAAGCATCCTGCTATGGAGCGCGGCTTCGTGCCGCAACAAGCGCAACGGCCAGCCGTACGCGCAATGGGTTTAGTTCAAGAGAGAACTTATGCGACCTGCTTGTTCGAACCGGGACGCGGCTCAGCCGCGTGCGAAGCTTTCAGACGGGTTTGCACCAGGAACGTGTAATGCACCCACGAAATCGCGGTGAAGATGAAGGTTGCCCACAAGAACACAGTACGCGCGATCCACAGACCGCGAACCTGGTAAATCTCGAAAAGCATCACGAAGAAGACTGCGGCAATCTGGGCGCAGGTGTTCGCCTTGCCGAAGATGCTCGGGCTGAAGTTGCGCAAGCCAGCGATCGTGTAAAGCACCGCGCTGGTCACCAGTATGGCGATATCCCGCCCAAACACCAGTACCGTGTACTTCCATGGAATCTTATGCAGGATGGAGAGCACCAGGAACAAGGTGCTGAGCAGAAGTTTGTCAGCGATGGGGTCCAGATATTGGCCAAGCAGAGTCTGCTGGTGAAGTCGGCGAGCAAGCAGGCCATCAAGTCCATCGCTAATGCCGGCCAGCACGAACAGGATCAGAGCGGTCGTGTAATGATCATCTACCAGGTTGATGACAATGAACGGCAGGAACAGCATGCGCAACAGCGTAAGCTGGTTAGGAGCGGTGAAGAGCTGCGAGAGTTTCATCCGTGCTCCTTCGCGGACGGAACTGGCTCGGACCCGGAGCGTAGAAGCGTAACAGGATCCAAGCCTGTCTTCGCAGTGAAGCGCTGCGAGAGCGATGGGATATTGCCGTCGGGCAGATCAAGTTCCATGCGTTCGACCCGGTGCATGGGAAAGAAAACCACGCCGAGGGTAAATGGTTCGCCGTCTCGGACCAGCGCGACGAGGTCTTCGAACGAAGGCAGTTCGATGCCGCGCAGGCTCAACCCCTCCGGGCTGAGAGAAAGGATCGCCCCCCAGAACTTTTCCCTGGGATTGGCCAGCGTGGTCACCACCATCGTCCCGGGCTGAAACGGATTGGAGGCGCGAGCGTTCTCCATGCAGCGATTGTCGCCGTGGTTGGGGTGGAATGCAACCCAAGCCGGCAGCTGTGGGTTCCCAACTGTCAGGCACCTGTGGCCGGCGACCGCTTGCTCCGCAAATCGCCAGTGCTGATTTCGAGGTGGCGGCCCATTTACGGTCGTGGTAGTAGGGGAATCGTTTTGCTATTTTTCGAGCGTTCCACAAGTGTCTTGCAGGCCTGCCGGACTGGGTCCCGGGAGGCCTTTTTTTCATCGCTGAAAGCTGCGCTGGGTGACGCTTTGCCTGAACCGGCCATTTTATTCATCTTATTCATCCCGCGCCTGGCGTAAAATCCACGGGATTCATTTGGGGGAATCAGTGAACCGCTTTTTTCGTTCTAATCAACCATCGCTTACACAATTAGGACCGCTGGAACAGCGTTTGCTCGGAGAAGTTTGGGCGCGCAAAAACGCCACGGTGCGCGAACTGATCGATCATGGCCAGCTGGAAATTGCTTATACGACTGTCATGACCACGCTCGATCGCCTGTACAAGAAAGGGCTCCTGAGTCGCATTGAGGAGAATCGTGCATTCCGCTACTTTCCTCTGGTCACGAAGGAGGAGTTGCAGAGACAGGCAGCCGGACAGGTAATCCAACAACTGCTTGCCTCTGGCCCCGCATCCTTACCTTTGTCCTACCTTGTCGAAGCCGTCACCGACCACGACAAGCAATTACTGGACGAACTCCAACAGCTGATCGAAAACAAGCGCCGAGAGTTGCGCGATCAGGAGAAAGATTGATGTTTTTGCTGCGCTGTCTGGGCGTGTCCCTCTCCTGCTTTCTTCTTTTATATGTCGCTCTCTCGGTGTCCGTGATGCGCGGTTGGCGTATTGTGAAACGCGCCAGCAGCGGAGTTTCGGCGCAAGCGCTTTCCAACCTGCTGTTGGCGCTGAGAACCCTTCCTTTCGCAGTCGCGCTGCTGGTCACATTGATCTTCGTCATACCCTCATTTTTGCTGCTCGAGCCGCGGGTGGTGGCTGAGCCGATCGGAGAAATTCCTCTGACGCTTGGCTTGGCGTGCCTATTGCTGCTGGTAGGGGGCGCACTGAACGCGCTGGTTGCACAAAGAAAGACCTCGCGCGCGGTAAGCGGCTGGTTGCAGAATGCGACCACCGAGCCACATTGTTATCCGGTTCCCTTGTTCCGTATTCGTCCCCCGGCGCCTGCATTGGCCGTGGCGGGTGGCTTGTCGCCGCGAGTGTTCATATCTGACGCCGCTGCCAGCCTGTTGGACCCACCAGAACTTGAGACCGCGCTTAAACACGAAATCGCACACGTCCGCCGCCGCGACAATCTGAAAAAACTTCTCTTCCGTATTTTTGCATTGCCGGGAATGTCCGCACTGGAAACTGCGTGGTCTGAGGCAGCTGAAATGAGCGCCGACGATGCCGCGGTATCGAATACGCGCGAGGCACTGGACCTGGCATCCGCGCTCATCAAGCTGTCCCGCTTTGCGCCCACCCACCCGGATGCCGTTCTCACTACTGGTCTCGCGCAGTCCGCCGGGTCTGTTTTGAACGCCAGAATCGCGCGCCTCATGGCGTGGAATGAAACTCGCTCTTCCAAGCCGACACGCTCGTTCCTCACCTTCGGGGTCCTCGCTTTCCTGGGCGCCACTCTGGGCGTGATGGCCACGTACGGCGTCGCTCTAAGCGATATGCATAAAGTGACAGAATGGCTGGTACGTTAACGGATGTCGTGCAGGCACCTGATTTACCACGGGTAATTCTGGATATTTCCGAATTTTCCTCCCTCACAGCTCGTAAGTTGCTGATATGGCGTCGGCTTACCCTGAATCCCAAATACCTGATGCCAAAAGGTCGAGTCCCTAATGCCACACTTTTGTCATCTTGTTCCAACCCGGGACAAAGCTTCAAACTCTAACAAATGACGGGGTTTGCGACCGAGATCACAGCTTTTGGGTGCTCGGTCGGCGAAACTTTCGGGATCAAGACGAGTTTTAAGTCTTATGGGCGGTCGTCGCTACATTGCCGTGCTTTGCCTGCTGTTCGCGATGAGCAGCATACGCGCCCACGCGGGTGCGACTCTTCTTCTCGAGGAGCCGTACAGCCATGATGGAACATTTGCGGGAACCGGGCACGTCGCGGTTTATCTCGATCGCGTGTGCGCCGACTCGCCGTTTGTTCTGCGTCGTTGCTCTCTGGGAGAGCAAGGCGTCGTCCTGAGCCGTTATCACGGCATCGCCGGCCACGACTGGTACGCAATTCCCTTGCTGCCGTATTTATACGCGGTGGAATCGCCGGAGCAGGTGCCGCTGTTTGCGGATCCAAAACTGGTGGCATTCCTGCGGGACCAGTATCGTCGAAAACACCTCGCGGAGATTATTCCGGACGCTGCCCATGGAGAGCCGCCCGAGGGACCATGGGTCCAGTTGGTGGGATCGTCTTACGACCGCACCAGTTATGCGTTCCAGATCGAAACCACTCCGGTGAAAGACGACGAACTAATCCGGCGGTTCAACGCCGGGCCAAACGAGGGGATCTACAAGCTGCTCTCGCAAAACTGCGCGGACTTCGTAAAGGGGATCATCAACTTCTACTATCCAGGAGCATTACATCGCAGCGTAATTGCAGATCTGGGCGTGACCACCCCCAAGCAGCTCGCCAAGTGCCTGGCGCGGTACAGCAAGCGCCATCCCCAGTTGGAATCGAAAAGCTATGTGATTCCGCAGGTGCCGGGGATGATCAAGCGCAGCAAGCCCGTAAAAGGAGTCGTTGAATCGGCCTTCAAGGCCAAGAAGTACATGGGTCCCCTGCTGTTCTGGCATCCGGCGATTGTGGGATGCTTCGCGGCGGCTTACTTCACAGGGTCGACTGGCTTCGATCCTGCCCGGCATGCGTTGGTGTTCGATCCGCGGCGTGATCTTGAACCGCCTATGAGTGCACAGCAACGGCGCGAGTATCTCAATCGCGTCGAACTCATGGCGCGCAGCATCTCCGAATCATCGATTCAGGAAGCGCATTGGCCCCGGCTTGAGGCTGGCTCGAAACCGGAGCTCGACGAATCCGGTCAACCCGTGTTCAACGTCAAGTTAGGCGACGGCATGGTGAAGGTGGGATTGACCAACGAGAATATTTTGAGCGCGTCGGAATCAACGGAGATCGCGCAACAGATTCTGTTGGTGCGCTTGCGGGAGGAACTGCGGCGTAGCGCACCGAAGGCGGCGCAGAGTGATGTGCATCGGGATTTAACTTTGCTGGAGGAGTTGGAGCGCAGCCGGGCAGAGTTGGAATCTCCGCTAGCCGGCACGTTCTAGGGTTGTGTCCGCAAATTCTCGTATAAGCCTGTTATTCCGACCGGAGCGAAGTGAGGTGTCGGGACCTCGTGTTTTCAACGGCTCTCTTTTCACTAAGGCCCTCTTTATGTCACTCATTCTGAATCGGCATAGGGGGAGTGGTCGCCCACTCTCCCCTGCCACACCACCGTACATGCGGGTCCGCATACGGCGGTTCAGTTCGGTTGAGCTAGAGTCCGTCTCGCAACCGAGGAAGACCGAACGAATCGAAGTAAGCAATCGGAAGTGCGGATTGCAAGGCTGGGCTGTTGGCCAAGCGCCAGGGGCCATGGGGACTGCCGGCGGTTTGTGCCGCGAGGTCATGTCCGATGTTCCGCTGGCGTAGCCGAACATACCGCACCTTGCTGCGCTTCCATTGCTTCCAGATCACGGATCGCAATCTGCGTCGCATCCATTCATCTAGCTTTCGCAGCCCCGAGGGAGTCTGGCTGAAGCCGAAGTAACTCTTCCATCCTCGTAGGTAGTTGGCGAGTTCCTTCATCATCTGTTCCAGACTGATCCCGCGTGTCCGTCGCGTCAGTTCCCGTACTCTTTGCTTGCAGCGCAGCAGAGCCTTGGGCGCAATGCGCCGTTTCGGCTCCTTCCCGCCGGTAAAGCTGAAGCCCAGGAACTTACGCTCCTGCGGTCGCGCCACCGCGCTCTTTGCCTCATTCACCTTGAGCTTGAGCCGCCGCCGGATGAAACCTGTCACGCTTTGCATGACTCGTTTCCCCGCCCGCTCGCTGGCCACGTAGATATTGCAATCATCCGCGTAGCGCACGAAACGGTGCTTACGTCGCTCCAACTCGCGGTCGAGTTCGTCGAGCACGAGATTCGACAGCAGCGGTGACAAAGGCCCTCCTTGCGGAGTTCCTTCCCCCACCGGACTTATCAGCCCGTTCTCCATCACGCCCGACTCCAGGATGGCTCGGATCAACTTGAGCATCCTCTTGTCGCTCACTCGCCGCGCGATCGCCGCCATCAGCTTGTCGTGGTTCACTCGATCGAAAAACTTTTCCAGATCAAGATCTACCACCCAGCGGTTGCCCTCGGCGATATACTGCTGCGCCTGGGCCACCGCCTGATGCGCCGAGCGTTGCGGACGAAAGCCGTGACTGTGTTCGGAAAACGTCGAGTCCCATCTGCCTTGCAGAACCTGCATCACCGCCTGCTGAATGAATCGATCCAGCACCGTCGGGATGCCCAGCTTGCGCATCCCTCCATCCGGCTTCGCGATCTCTACTCGCCTCACCGGTTGCGGCCTGTAGGTCCCTCTTAGCAGTTGTTCCCGTAGAGCTGGCCAGTGCTGCTTCAGGTAGCCCGGCAACTCCGACACTTTCATGCCGTCGATTCCTGGACTCCCCTTATTGGCCTTCACTCGTCGTAAAGCCTGCCGGCAGTTCTCCCGCCCGCAGACCTCTTCCATCAGTTGCTCTTCTCCAGCCGGACTTTCGGTTTCGCCCTTCGCCGTGAACGATTCGGTCCCTTCCCGTGGAGCCTTCGGAGCTTCACTCCTCCCCTCCCCGGTAAAGGCCAGCGCTATCTGTAGCTGGTTCTTCTGCCGCTCGTCGTTCATCGAGTCCTGCGTCCTACTCGCCGCTCCTTGCTGTTTAGGCCTTCGGCCTCGCGGCCTACTATGCCCGCTGCTGACTCCCGCTGCCCGATCAGAATGGATTGCTCCACTCTCAGTCACGATGCCGTGACATGCCGCGGGTCTCCCGAAGTAAGTTCGACCGCCTTCGACGCACAACCGCCGGATTTACCACCAGTGTGCTTGGTGGATGCGGGCTTCGCTGTCCTTTGCCAGCTCGCCCCACGCCGTAGGCCTCATCATCCGGTTCTTGTTCATCGGCTCGCGCCTTTGATCCACGCTTCTTTCAGACCCCGCCTCGCGGCGACGCCCTTGCGCTTCTCTAGCCCTTCACCTCCACCAGGCTGGGCAGGGGACTTTCACCCCCTAGCTGTCCAACATGTTCGGCACACAAAGCAAACGCCCCGGCGCATAACCGGGGCGCTACATTTCTTCGCTGTCTTTCTAGAACAAATTCCAGAGGAACTGGTTGTAGACCTCGTGGTGGTATTGGACCTCGGGCGCTTTTACGAACGTACCGAGAGCGCGCGGGCAGCGATCGGCAGCGGCTTGCTTGAGATCGACATACCGGCTTTTTACATCCTCTCCCAGAAGCTGAGAAGTCCACTTCGCTTTGCGGAAATTTTCCATTGCGTCATAGATGTTGTCGGGCAGGTAGCGCTCGGCCTGGCGGAGATTCTTGATCTTCGAGGTCTCGCCCTCGATACCGGTCTTGAACACAGCGTACATCACCATGTAGGGGCTGGCGTCGGGACTGACGGAGCGGACTTCGACGCGCATGCTCTTGTCGTTGCCGATGGGGACGCGAATCATGGAGCCGCGATCGACGGGCGAGGCCTTCAACTGGTTGGGCGCTTCGAAGTGCGGATCGAGGCGGCGGTAGGCGTTCACGCTGGCATTGAGCAGCAAGCAAACGTCGTTGCCGTGGGTCAAGATGCGGTCAATGAATTCCCAGCCGAGCTTGCTGAGCTTCTCTTCCCCTTTGGCATCCCAAAAAAGGTTCTTGCCATTCTTGCTGATCGAGACGTTGGTGTGCATGCCGCTGCCGTTTACACCGACCACCGGCTTGGGCAGGAAGGACGCGGTCAGACCCATGCGGGTAGCGATTTCGCGGCAGACGAGCTTGTAAAGCTGGATCTGGTCGGCGGCCTGCACGACTTCGCCGTAACCGTAGTTGATTTCAAACTGCGAGGGCGCAACTTCGGGATGGTCCTTCTCGTTCTGGAAGCCCATGGCGCGTTGCACTTCGGCGGTGGTGTCGATGAAGGTGCGCAGAAGATCGCCGGGTAGAGAATGGTAGTACCCGCCGGTGTTGACATACTCGAACTTGCCGGTCTCGTGGTAATGGCGCTCAGCGTCGGCCCCCTTGAACAGGAAGCCTTCGATCTCATTGGCGGCGTTCAGCGTGTACCCTTCTTTGTCGTAAAGCCTGGTCGCGAAACTTTTAAGCATGCCCCTGATGTCGCCGGTGTAAGGGGTGCCGTTCTTGTCGATGACTTCCCCGAAGACCAGGACCTTGCCGCCGCCGAAGAAGTCCGCGGGCGCCCAATAGAAAGCAGACCAGTCGATTCCGAGGCGAAGGTCGCTTTCGCGCTGGGCCGTGAAGCCGCGAATCGAGGAGCCGTCAAACGTCAGATTGTCGAAGCTCTTGATCAGGAACTTCTTGTCATAGTCGAGCATGTGCAACCGGCCTTCCAGGTCGCTGAAGAGCACGGTCACGGCCTTGATGCGCTTCTCGTCGGTCAAATACTTCAGGCGGTCTTCCTGGACCTTGTGGGCCGCAACCCGATTCTTGCGTTGTTCCTTGGCCTTCAGATTGAGCTCTTCCAGTTGGTCATACGAAAGAGCCAAAAAATTACGAAGTTCAGTCGACATGCGTCTCCTTGAAATGGCGGTGGTCAGTAGAAACCAAGAACTTTCCGGGACTAGATGCTGACGAATCAGGTTACCGTGAGGGCTCGCAACGGGGCCAATAAAAAGAGGTTATCGGGGAGATCAAAGAGATTTATTGAACAGAAATTCGTGCAATTTCGTGCCGGTTCGATCAGTAGGCTCAAGCCACGAGCGTTGTCGGTGGAGCGACAGGCGACCCGCCCGAGCGTCTTCTTAACGGAACTTCCTGCCCGACGTCGTCGTATCTCCATGAAGAGCGGCCCCGGAAAATGGCCGCCGCCGGAATTGAAGGAGCCTTTTATGGGAGACATTACTGGACTGGCTGCGGTGGTCATGGTGTTCTCGATCCCCATCGTGGGCATCGCCGTTTACGGTTACTACCGCGTTTCAAAACTGCGCACTGAAGAGCGCCTGGCGGCGCTGGCTCGCGGCGTCAACGTCCCGATGGAACCGGAACTGTCGCAGGCGGCACGTTCGCGTCGAGCGGGTATCCTGCTTGTATCAGCAGCGATCGGATACGTGATCACCTTCACCCTGATCGCGCGCGTCGAGCCCGATGCCTGGGTCGCTGCGTCGTTCGGCGCGATTCCCTTTACGGTAGGGCTGGGCTTCTTCCTCGATTCGACTCTGGTGCGGCGGGATCTGAAAGCTTCGGCGTAGATCGATCTTCCATCCAGATAGTTACAGGCCCCACCCAAGAAAGCCTGGGTGGGGCACCCGATGGCGCAAAATTCGGGCGGATTTGTGTCTATTGCTGTCCCGCAGCATATCCGGAATGGGCCCGCATTTCGGCGATCTGATCGAGCTTTCGAATATCTCCCTTCGCATACACCAACTCGTACCCACTCAGGTCTCCAGGACCGTACCACGCCTGCAGAACCCGAACACCGGCCGCGTCCGGCGCAGTCACGTCCACCTCGGTATCAGTACGACCGGCACGCTCTGCCGGAATGACTTCGACAAACTCGATCATGCGTCCATCTTCTCCAATAATTTTGTAGACGCTCGGGTCGTCGGCCATCGCGCGCCGGAACCAGTATGTGCCCGGCTCCAGCAGATTTCCCGGAACTGCAACTTCAGTGGCGGTCGTGATCTTGATATCTCCCGGAGATTGCGCAAATACCGGCAACGCTACAAAAGAAGCAACCAGGAATCCGAAATACTTTGCAAGCCGTGTCATAAAAGATTTCTCCTCGTTCGCGCGTGAAGCGCAGATGTGAATCGTGCATGAAGTTGAATTTGTGGATTGTCGCGCGGAATCGACAAATCAGGACCACGCGGGAGGAGCGCGCCCGCGCAGGCGCCGAAGCAAGGGTCGGTTGCGAGACGGCAAAGACTTTTCTTTTGCGGGAACGGGTCCGCGAATTTCAAGGGAGGGCAGAGCGCACGCCAGCGCCGCCGTGACATGCAACAGATGATCGGAAAGAGGCGATGAATCCTCAGAGACGGCCTTGCCGTGTTTATGAGAAGAGGAACCGCTCGTATGAAGGAGGCGGGCCGTCCCTGCCGCAAGCAGAACAACGACGCAGCCCATCGCCGCAAGTTTCATGCACCCGTAGAATCGTGTCCGCATATCGTGAGTCCTGCTTCACATTAGGAACCTGCTTTACAGAGATTGGTTGCGGCAGCTCATATAAAGAATTGTAAAGATGGCGTCTTATTTTCATAGTGGCCGCAGTGCGCGCCCGGTGTCATGTTTTTCAAACAATTCAAAAGAGTACACAAGCCGGTCGTTTAATCATGTGTCCGTCAGATCGATTGCGGAGGGCCGCCATGAATCGGGAATCCATGCTGAAGGTCTTGCTGCTGTTGGTGGGATTGCTGTTCTCGGCTGCGATTTTCCCATTGGTCGGCGGCGTGTTGCATCCCGCTGACTCCGATACAGGCGATACCATGATGATGAGCTTGTATTTCGCGTTCGAAATGAGCACCTCGTTCCTCGGGGTGGGTGGTACGAGTGTCTCTCGCGTCGCGGACGGGCAGGAATTGTGAAGGTCCGAGCTGGCTCGTTGTGCGTAAAAAATCGCGTTACGCGGCGAGGCGGGCATTTTTTTGCTCTTGGAAACCACGCGAGCACACTTCCCCACTACGCTCTGCTCCCTCGACTTGAGAAGCCAGTCCCTGGCGGTGCGGGGCTACGATTCGAAACAGGCCTATGACTAAGTATCCGACTGAGATGGCCATCCCTGTTTTAAGGGCGACATCGCAGAATTGATCAAACCTGATCTGGCGGCATTCCGCGCAGCGCAGCTTGCTGAGGAGTCCATCGGTAGACATTTCGGCGCGGCATTGATCGCAATTCACGTCTTGGCCTCTTCGAAGTTCTGGGGAGTGCTCCCCGCTGGACCGCTCATGTGCCCTCCCCCAAGGTGCCGATGGGACTCGCCTTCTCAGGCTTACCAAAACCCCTTCAGCTGCCATGAACAGCCCAGCGCGGCGCACTCCTCTCGCGTGGATGAAGCTTCAGCTACTTCTGGGACTTGGAGAAAAACCGACCGGAGTCTTTAGTCGGAGGAGAAGGCTCTCCTCGGCGAGAAAGCCCTTTGGGGGAAGTGATCTTGCGAATTGACCTTAGTTCTGTTGCCGTCAGCTGTCGGTGACTGAGGTCACGGGGGCGGGTGATGCGGGTCGTATGGGCGGGTGCGGTACCGTTTTAATCTCGTTCAAATGTTCCATCCGGGAGGTGCAAGGATGGCACGCTACACTGCTACACCCGATCTGTTCGCAGCACTTGAAGAGCGTTGCGAAAGAACCCGAAAAGCCAGATCAACTATCTTGTTCCGGCGTGGCGAACAGGCTATCGGCATGTTCCTCGTTATCAGAGGCACGGTCGGCTTGGATTTCGGCGTCGATAGCGCAATGGGACTCGCCAACACCTATGGTCCAGGTGCGCTTGTAGGACTGCCCGCGACGCTTACAAAGCGCAACTACAGCATGACGGCCACCGTGACTCAGGACGCTGAATTGGGATTTCTCTCAACCGAAGCGCTAACGTCTTTGTTGCGTGAACAGCCGGGATTCTGTCGGGAGTTGCTGGAAATTCTGGGAGCCAAACTGTCCCATACAGAACAGGTGACGAAGGCACTGCTGCGCAAAGAGAAACTGCCGAAACTGGAGTCGGGAGTCGCGTAGAAGTACCCTTGCCGCCGCATGCCTTATCCCACCGGAGGCGCCGCGTCAATCTTCTTCATGATCCTCTCCGCCAGGCGGACCGCGTTCGCAATGAGCGACTCGGTTCCCGGGCTGGGTCGGTAATCGTTCAGGTCTTCGGCGTTTTTCAGGTGTCGCGCGACGAGGATCGCAGCAGCGAACGCAAACAGCGGTTCTCAGTAACTGAAAGCGCCTGTTTACAGTAGCTCCTCCCGGCCCGATCCCGTGGATGTTGAGCTAATCACCTAGCCAGGGGGGCGACAATCGCCGTCCCGAGGGAACAACAAATTGACGGCAGTAGGCGTAGACTGACAGAAGGAGTTCTTCCGGGAAGAGTGGTCAATTGGATCCCGCTCCTTGACGAGTCAGGTTTTGCTGCCGCCGCCTCCTGGTACGTCGACGGGTTCAACAAACGCAGTCCTATTCAGGTAAGGCTCCAATTGCCGAAGGGCATACGTCTTCCCGGCTCGGTTGAAATTGTTTTATTCAGGGTCTTGCAAGAGAGCCTGACGAACATCACCAAACACGCGGAATCCGCGACGGTCGATGTGATTCTGCAAGTCGACCAAAATGCGATATCTTTTTCAGTCAGGGATTATGGCAAGGGAATTTCAGCCGAGAGACTTGCCAAAATGAACGGCAGCGGATCGGATGTTGGAGTCGGGATCGCCGGTATGCGCGAAAGGCTTAAGGAGTTAGAGGGAAAGCTGGAAATCGAGTCCGATTCCAGCGGTATTCTGTTGAAAGCCTCCATACCCTTGACTGGAACTGTCTAGTCGATCAAAACAAATCTCCGCGCGGATGTTGCCCTTGCACGCGATACTGTGACGTATACCAAACGGGCATTGACGAGGTCGGATTTGACTCGCATCAAATGTGAGCGGGCCCGGAAGTTGGAGCCGGACGAAAGGCACGACCTCTACGCCCTCGATTGCCGAATAAATTGAGACAAAGTACGGGCGGCACTTCCTCACCTCTCGAATTTTGCGAGCCACCGCGAGAGTCACTTGGAGAGAAGAGCGGGAAATCGCGGAACTGCGGACGGAATAGAAAATCGCCGTAATTCTTAATTTGTATGGCGACCCCGGAGGGAGTCGAACCCCCAACCCTCAGATCCGAAGTCGAGTGCATTGTCCCCTAGAGCCTATCATCGAGCGTCCTGAAACGCTTTGGGAGATGCTACGCCGGTCACCTGACATCCTAAATATGTACTTCATGCGTTTGTCCACCCTACGATTTCCTCGTTCGTTCATCGAGGAGGATCAATATGCGTGGAGTCTTCGAACGTTTCAAAGGAAGTGGAGTCTGGTACGTCCGCTACGCGGATGCTTCTGGCAAACTCAGGCGGGAACGAGTCGGTCCAAAGTCCGCCGCGCTTCAGCTGTATAGCAAACGCAAGACCCAAATTCATCTACAAGAAAAGCTACCCGAGAACTTCCGCGTCAAATCTGTTTCGTTCCAAAGACTAGCGGATGCTGCGCTCCTCTGGTCGGAAGCCAATAAGGCGTCCTACGCCAGTGATAAAGGGCAAATCGCAAAGCTGGTTGCGGAGTTCGGCAATCGATCCGCCGAGCAAATTCCGCCGGGCGACTTTGAAATGTTTGGGTGTTCCAAAGCCTTGAGCAACCGGGGCTCACGATAGAACTCAGTAGGACTTACGATATTCCCAGCAGGTACAAACTTCACGGCGAAGTCTAGTGCGAATCCTTCGTGCCGAGCCAACCAAACCTCTCCGAAACAGCCACGACCC
Organism: uncultured Acidobacteriota bacterium; assembly: GCA_963765755.1. GTDB lineage: Bacteria > Acidobacteriota > Terriglobia > Terriglobales > Acidobacteriaceae > Gp1-AA133. Next base: position 36,446 of record CAVXXV010000020.1, read on the forward strand.
AAAAGTCGATTCTTTATGTAGTTACCCATCGCGCGTTTCAGTCCGGCAACGACGCCCATGCGACGAGAGCCGATTCTTCGTAGTCCGTGCCGCCGAACTCTTCCAATGGGCTACCGTCGAGCGCATCCGCAACGTCTTTTGCAGTGCCGTCGAATCCAAGCCGTGCTTTTATCTGCTGCTTTGTATAGCTGGTAATTTGCCGGCAGCCAAATTCGTGTATGACTGCCTGAACAACCCCCTCGACCTGCGACCGCCTTAGTAGGCTTGAATTCTTGCGGGCAAGAGGCTCAATCGCCTTGTACGAGCAGTTAGTCGGCGTATGTCGCTTCATGAGAGTCCTGACTTCAGTGGAGATCCAGTTGAGGAAAGCTGGACGATCGGTGTCGGCGGGTATTTTTACTACTTCCGAGGCCACTAGCACTGGAGCACTCAAAGTGCCTCGCAAAACAACGTAAGTGAATTGATCCGGCCAGCAGCGAAATCCAAGGTACATAGTATGTATTCTTGTACCGCTATGTTAGTTGGGAATATATGGCACGAACGGCCATGTTCGATGGGCAGGCGACCCGGTGGGGTGATTTGCGGTTAACTTGGGTCTCCCAGGCCTACTCAATTGCGCAGGAGAACGGGCGTCTGGGACTGCCGTACTGGGAGGCGCGCCCCACCCCTCTAACCACCGCGCTGGTGGAAGTCGCGACCGCACCAGCGGACCATCTGAATGCTTGGACTTCCGGAATCATTTGACTTTCGAAACCAACGGTGAAATCATTTTGCCGTCGAGCGGGTCGCAGTTTTCCCGGCAATCCCGGCGTTGTTCTCGCCTTCATTCCGCATTCATACATCCGTTCATCCATATCGTTAGGAAAAGTGTCTTTTCGTAACTCTTGAGGGGGGAGCAAATCGTGACACCCGCGCCACCGGCCAAGAAAAGCGGACAATTCGATTCCAAGAGATTCCTTTCGACCATCAACGGCGGGAGGAAAATCGTGGCTTTCGAAAAAAAGCAGACGATCTTTGTCCAGGGCGACTCGTCCGATGCTGTTTTTTACATTCAGACCGGGAAGGTAAGACTCACGGTCGTCTCGAAAAGCGGGAAGGAAGCCACCATCGGCGTTCTGAACGACGGCAATTTCTTTGGCGAGAGTTGCCTTACAGGACAACCTCTCCGGATGAGTTCCGCAGCCGCAATGACCGACTGCTCGGTTATGCGCATCGAGAAGAAACCCATGATGGAAGTACTGCACCGCGAACACGAGTTCTCCGACATGTTCGTGGCGTATTTGCTGACGCGGAACATCCGATACGAAGAGGACCTGGTTGACCATCTTTTCAACTCCAGTGAAAAGCGGCTGGCCCGGATGCTGCTCCTACTGGCGCACTTCGGAAAGGACGGCGCGCCTGAAACGGTCATACCCAATGTCAGTCAGGAGATGCTCGCAGAGATGATCGGCACGACCCGGTCGCGCGTGAGCTTTTTCATGAACCGGTTCAGAGAGCTTGGCTTCGTGGACTATGGCGAGGGCGGCGGGCTGCAGGTGCATAGTTCACTGCTCAACATCGTCCTGCACGATTAGACGCCTAGGCTTGAAACCCGCGCTGGACAAGCCTTTCGGCCGAATAAATTGTAAAAAGCGAGCAATTTTGAACAGTCGGACTGTCTTCGAGAGAGCTATTATGCGCGTTCGATCGTTAGCTTTGTAGCAGCTCTCCCCCACGAGGTGAAGCCGGGTCAAATAACGGTCGGACCCGGCCCCTTCCCCGCGAGTTGATCGTTTCAATTCTGAAATTTAATACAAAAATGAATCCCACGCGGGTTTAAGCGGGCAGCCGAGAAGGTGAATTCTTCATGCCCATGCCCCAACTATTTCCTGAGTGTTCAGTATGGCTCAGCCTCGTTTTCGACTCCGGCATAGGGTGGACCTTGTAATACGAAGGTTCCCCCAATGATCACGTCGCGCGTTGACAACAACTGGGTTTCGATTGCAGAACAGCTCAGCCTAGAAATGGATGAAGCCAAGCTCGCGATTCTGGTTAAGCAGCTCTGCAGCGCGTTAGATGCTCGCCACGGACCGCCTGCTCAAGACCAGGCGAAGAGAGACATTGAGCAAATCGTCGCATCCAGTCAGGGACTCTCGGCATAAACATCCAGTAGTGATCAACTACCTGTCGAATACCAAAAGCGGCGTGGCATTCCGCGCTCGCTTCCACTCCGCCTGTACCGCCGCTCGCCAGACCCAAAACGCTTGTCTAATTTGCGTCCTTCGGCTTCGGCCTGATGACGAAGTTCACGACTGCGCCCTTTTTCAACGCGACCGCATCGCCCACGGCATTGATCAACGTGTTAGCAATGCGAATTCTTTGACCCGGATCGTCTCCGCTTTGAATGGAAATCTCAACTGTCTCGGCGTCGCCCGGAATCGTAGGCGTAATGATTTTCTCCACGGTACCGGGCAAACTGATGGCTTGACGGTGCATATTTTTCAAGACCTCTACACTCAGACTATGTTTTTGCCGGGGGCTGTACTGAGCAATAGAGACCGCTCTTCCACGGTTCCAGAGGGTAGAATCAGCTTAGTCTGATCAGCCGCAATGCGATGGGCGATGCGCAGGTCTCTTCGGAAAGAACGAAATCAAACATGACCCCTATTACCAATAATCCGAAACCCAAACTGAAAAAAGCTCCGCAACCGCCCCTGTCATACCCTGGATTCTTAATTTGTATGGCGACCCCGGAGGGAGTCGAACCCCCAACCCTCAGATCCGAAGTCTGATGCTCTATCCAGTTGAGCTACGGGGCCGCGCTCGCAGAACTTTAACACTTTCAAGGCCGTTCTGCCTGACAGTCAGCCAACAAATCTCGTTTCGCCGGAATTCGGCGGTGGCGCTCACACATGATGCGAGCGGCGAATCTCGGTAGTGACGGCGATGTCCATGAAGCGCGCGTCCCGCGCTTCGTCGCGCACCGAACTGAGCGCGACGTTGACCTCCCTCAGGTAGTAGCAGGCGGCCACGAAGAGAGAAATCATCGCGCCCACGAACACAATCACCGACATCACCGCGGCTTGCGGCCAGTACAGTCCGAAACCCAAGAGCAGGCAGGACGTGATAGTGCCGGCCAGGGAAATCAACGCCAGCAGGAAGCAGCGGCGGATGAGTTCGGCGCGTCGCTCGATCGACTGAATCTGTGCGGTGTAGGCGTCGGCTTCGGCAAGGCGGCCGCTTTTGGCGGCATCATGCTTGGCGTGCACGTACTGGCGCAGGCGGCTGACGATGCCCATGAGCCGCACGTTGATCGACAGGATCAGCAGCGCGGTTGCCGAGACGAAGAGAGCGGGCGCAAGGAATGCCTGAAACAGTCGGCTGATGTCATTCACGGCTTACGCCATCCTCTGAAGAGGCCTCGATTGCAATCGGATAGCTGCTGTCTGGGAATGTAACACTTTTACCGGCAAGAAGATGTGACATGAGGCGGGCTCGCGCGTCCAACGCACGGCCGCGAGCCGATTGTGGCATTACTCGATTCTCGAGATAGGGTCTCGCCACGTTTGACAAACAATTTCCCAAAACGACATAACAAAACGTTTTGTGACGGTAGAAAATTCTCGTTCGCCCAAAGGATTTTTTGGCAAGCGGAAGCAATTCGCCGTTTTTGAGATAAGCTGGCGAGCACTCCGCGTTGAGTCCCAAAAGAGAGTTGAAAAATCAGAAAGCGGGAATCCCGGTGAAAACCGGCGCTACTCCACGCGCTCGACGCTCAATTTTGCGGGCGAGTCCTGCCGGATTAGTAAGAGGCCCTTTGCATCACTGCCCATGCCGACTACCGTCTTCGGATCGACCATCAGTTGCTTCAGCTCGGTGCCATTTGCGTTCCAGTAGCCAATGCCGGCGGGATGCAAAGTCGACTCGTCTAGGATGAGCGCCAAAACCGTGAGCACCTTCGGGGATATGACGACCAGAAAAATGGGATTGCCGCAGCTAGTAGATTTCTTCAGGACCTTTCCCGTGGCACCGTCTCTCAACTCAATGTTTCCCTCAGCGCCAGCCACGGCCAGAGTTTTTCCATCCGCCGAAACGCTCACATCAAAGGGCTCCAGAGGACCGCCCTCAGCCGCGTAGACCAATTTCCCACTTATGTCATAGGCACGCACATAGGTATCTCCGTCAGCGGCAACCACCGCTTTGCCATCGGGACTGATCCGCGCACCGTAGGTGTTGGCGAACGACGTGGTTCCGCTCCAGTCGCGTGAACCGCTGGCCACATCCCATAGCTGCACCGGCGAGTTTGCGGTGCTAACAGCCAGCTTGTTTCCGCCCCGCGAAAGCGCCAGGCCGGTGACCTCTTCCTTTAAGCCGACGCGCTGTTTCACCTTCCCGTCGTAGTCCAGCAAGGTAACCATTCCGTGTACCGAACCGACTGCAATCGTCTTCTGGTCACACGCGAGTGCGCCGGGGTCGACCTGCGCATCCAAACCGACCTTGAACACCCTATGTCCCCCGGTAGCCAGATTCCAGAGATGAATGTCATTTACCCGATCCACGGCTGCGACACTTTCCCCGTCGCTGCAAACGACTGCGAAGTACACCTCGCCCGAGGTGTCCAGCTTTACCATCGGCGTCACGGTTTGCGCGGAACTGAGGTTGGCTAAAACGAATGAAACCAGCCAAGCCAACGCGGCAGGGACTTTCCTCATTGCGGTTCCAGCACCAGTTCAAACGTGGCGCTTGCGCCCATGGTAGTGGCCTGATCGCTCAGTAAAATCGGTCGCACCAACTCGACGGAGGGACAATCGTCGTTCATGTTCTTCGCCGGGTCGCCTTTGAAGATCGGGTCGGAGCCGAAATACATCTGCGTGACGAGCGGTTTATGTCCCGAGGCTTGCACCAGAAAATGGATGTGCTGGCACTTGCGCGCTGGATAGTGTCCCGGCACGACCGACTGAAAGTCGTATTCGCCGTTCATCCCCGCGCGCAGCAACGCGCGGTAGCGATAGCCGGTGAGGTCGTACCGGCCCTGATGATTAGTTTGCCAGACATCGATTTTTGCACCCGGGAGCACCTCGCCGCGAGTGTTGTACACCGTACCGGCGACGGCCAGCTGCAATCCGGGATCCTTCTGTGCACGCAGCACGGCGGAGTGTCCCGGAGAATCCGGTGTTCCCCTCTTGTAAAACGGGCCGAGTTGGTCGATGGGCGTAGCTGGACGCGGGACAGTCTCCGCCCGCAACCAAGAATCGAACGCGGCCGCGACCGTCAAGCCTGCACCCAGTTTCACGACTCCCAGCGCTACGCATCTACTGAGCAAATCACGGCGGCTGAGCTCCATCGTGCCCTCCGGTCGAGGTCTGAATTGTAACCTAGGAAACTGCTGAGATGGCGTAGACGACAGAATGCCCCAGCAGTAGAAGGTTAAAAGCAGAAAAATGGAATGGTAGGCCCGAATGGACTCGAACCATCGACCTCTTCCGTGTCAAGGTAGTCTTATCCCACACCTACAACAACTTCCATGTTCGCACGGAAACTGCTAAACCCCTCTAAATACGCGCAAGGCGGACCAATCACGGTCTGGAATCACGGGCTGGATAATAGCTGATCCTGACACGGCAGCTGATTCCAAGTTCGCGCCGCGGGACGGGACTGGCCCCGGTATCCGCTGGTAGAATAAGAAACCATGTGGGGACCTGCGGCTCTCCTGTGCGCCCGACGCCGGCCGCGGTTTGACAATGGCCAAGTACCTCTTTGGCAGTTACCTCCTCGATGTGGACGAGCGAAGGCTGCTTCGTGATAGCGAAGAAATTCGCCTGCGCGGCAAACTGTTCGACACCCTTCGCGTGCTGGTAGAAAATGCCGGCAAGCTCGTGCGCAAAGACGCGTTCATGGAGTCGGTATGGCCGGACTCCGTCGTCGAAGACAACAATCTCGACTATTGCATTTCGCAGCTGCGGAAACTACTCCATCCGGTGAAGTGCATCGAAACCGTGCCACGGCATGGCTATCGATTCGTTGCGCCAGTTAGAAACGTCGTGCGTTCAGCTGCCTCACAAGCTGTGGCAGCAGGAGGCCAGTCCACCACTCCACTGCCCCGCCAGGACATTAGGTTTTCGGTTGCCGAGGATGGCGTGCGCCTTGCCTGGGCGAGCATTGGAGACGGACCGCCCCTGGTGAAGGCGTCGAACTGGCTCACACATTTGGATTTCGAGTGGGGAAGCCCGATCTGGCAGCACTGGTGGACAGAACTCAGCAAACACCATCGACTGATTCGGTACGACGAGCGTGGTAACGGCATGTCGCAGCGCGATGTTCCTGGCGTGAGTTTTGACACCTGGGTACGCGATCTGGAAACGGTGGTGGACGCGGCGGGACTCGATCGCTTTTCTCTGCTCGGAATTTCAAGAGGCGGCGCAATCGCCATCGCTTACGCGGTGAAGCATCCCGAACGGGTGAGCAAACTGGTGCTCTATGGCGCATTTCCCATGGGACTCTATCACTACGGCAGCCCGGAAGAACTCGAGGCCCGGCGGGCGCTGGTCAGCCTGACGCGGTTGGGCTGGGGACTTCACAATCCAGCCTTCTGCAGAATTTTCACCAAACGCTTCATGCCCGACGCCACGCCCGTCCACGAGAACTGGTTCGACGATCTACAACGGGTGTCAACCTCGCCCGAAAATGCCGCGCGACTTATCGAAGTCGACTGCGCCATCGACGTACGCGGGCTCTTGCGGCAGGTGCAAGCCCCCACATTGGTCGTGCATTGCGATCGCGACCACGTGGTCTTGCCCGAGCACGGCCGCCAGTTGGCTGCCGAAATTCCTGGCGCCCGCTATGCTTCATTGCCCAGCGCCAATCACCTGCTTCTTGCCGAGGAACCGGCCTGGGAGATCCTGCTGCAGGAGCTCTCCGCGTTCATGGGCTGGCACAAGGAATCCGCGGCACCAATGAGGGAAATCTCGGCGTCCTGAGGGTGTAGCACGTTGGAAGCATTAAAGGGCGGGGCGAACCGCCCTTTTTGTTATGTCGAGATTATGCAGCCGAACTCGGGACCTGCACGATCCGCTCGTCAGGGGTGCGATACGGAGCCAACGATGGGATCAGCTTCGGCACGCGCTTCTGATAATCCTGGTACTTCGATCCGTGAACGGTGACGAGGTCGTGCTCTTCCCAACGGATTGCCATCAGGATGTAGGCGGACGTAAGCACTGCAAACAGAAGGTGCGCGCCGGTCATCGTAGGAGTAGCCCAGAACGCGATCAACCAACCCACGTACAACGGATGACGTACAAAGCGGTAGAACAACGGCGTCCGGAATTCGAGGTACGTGTATGGCTTGCCCGCAAGGTACAACGCCACCTGACGAAGGCCGAACAGGTCAAAGTGGTTGATCAAGAGCGTAGCAACGAACACCAGAGCGAAACCGAAGCCGAAAACCGCGTTAATGGCATTCCGACCCCCGGGATTGGCGACATTCCAAACGACACCGCCGATAGGCTGCCAGAAGGCGAATAACGCTATCAGTAACAGGCTGGAACACAGCACGTAGGTGCTTCGTTCGGCAGCCGCCGGTATGAATCGAGTCAGCAGCTCTTTGATTGCAGGCCGGGCCATGACGCTGTGCTGCACCGCGAACAGCAGCAGCAACAGAGCATCAATGACCAGAGCCGGCCAGAACGACATTCGGGCCGTTGAGTCCATCGACTTCGGGACGTAAAGATTGCCGATGAACCCGACGGCATACACGAACGTCACGAAAAACGCCATGTAGCTCACCAGCCCGTACACAAATACCGCTAAACGCTTTGCCATAACAACCATCCTTTTTGGACCCGGCCTTTTGCCAGGTTCCCCATGAGATGGTGCAAAGTTAGCGGCACACCGGTGGGAATGTCCTTTGGCGGTCCTGAAATCTCACTGAGAAGATTCTGAGAAACTGCGTCGCGGGTAAAATCCGTTGGAATGAAGAATAAGTGAAATGGTAGGCCCGAATGGACTCGAACCATCGACCTCTTCCGTGTCAAGGTACGCTTATCCCACACCTACAACAACTTCCATGTTCGCACGGAAACTGCTAAACCCCTCTAAATACGCGCAAGGCGGACCAATCACGGTCTGGAATCACGGGCTGGAAAATTAGCTGCGACTGCCACCGCCATATTCTTCGCTTCGAGCTAGAAGTACTAAAACAGTCCTTGACATGTCACCGATAAGTGACTTATAGTTACCACATGGTGACAAATACACGGACAACGATCGAACGCGGCCAGGTTCGGGCTGCGAAACCAGCCAAGGCGGTTCGCACACGGCGCGGCATCGGCCATCGTGACCGCGAAGAGACCAGGAAGAAGATCCTCACGGCGATCGGCCGGCTGCTCGCAAGGAAAGGAAGCAGCGGCCTGGGAATCAATGCCATTGCGCGTGAGGCGCAGGTCGACAAGGTATTGATTTACCGCTACTTTGGCGGCCTCGATCAGCTCTACCGCGCCTTCGCGCTGGAGGGAAACACCTTTCCCAGCCTCGAAGAGGTGGCCGAAGGTCGGCTTCCTGAATTCCCAAACCTCCCGCCGGCCGAGGTGACCAAGACGGTCCTCCTAGGGTTCGGTCGCGCCATCCGGCGACGTCCGATTACGAAGGAGATGATGCGCTGGGAGCTGCAGGAGAGAAATGCCTTGACTGATGCCCTGGCCAAGGAAAGGGAACGGCAATCGAAGCAGTGGTTCGGGTTGGTGCCCAATCTCCAAGGGGCGGACCTTCCCGCAGTGGCGTCGATTCTCGCAGCGGGACAGGTATTTCTTACGCTGCGCGCAAAAACTGCGGATACATATAACGGAATCGATTTGCATTCAGAAAGCGGATGGAAGCGAATCGAAGATGCAGTGGCACTGCTTGCGGACCTCTTCTTCCAGCATACGGCGAGGGTTGTGCAGAAATCCCCGAGCGATGAAGGCAGCGGTTCAGTGAGGGAGGCGCAGCCATGAATCGCCGCGTACTCTTACGCAGTCTTGGTGTCGCTGGGATAGGTTTAGCTGGAGCCAGCCTCTGGCGAGTGGAAAGCAATCATGTTCTGAGCGCCGGAGACGGTCCGGCGTACGCCCCGTGGCAAGAATGGCAGCAAGCAGGGACGAACCCGTCGGAGCAGTTCGTTCGGGCCGCTGTGCTTGCGGCTAATCCCCACAATACGCAACCCTGGAAGTTTCATCTTTTGCCGGAGGGCGTAGATGTCTACGCAGATACTTCTAGGCGCATTGGAGCGATCGACCCGCTGCTTCGGGAGATGCACATCGGCGTGGGTTGCGCGGTGGAAAATCTGCTGTTAAGTGCCGAAGCTGCCGGTTATAGCTGGAGCTTCGACCGAGCGGCACCCGCTGCAGACGGGACATTGCAACCGGTTGTGCGAATTCTCCTTAATAAAGACGCTACGAGGCATGCTTCCGACCTATACGCAGCTATCCCCAAGCGGCACACCAATCGGGCTCCCTATATCAAGAGTAAAGATGTGGACACACAGATGATCGAAGCGCTGAGCAACGTGAAAAACTCTGATTGGGAGATTCGCGTCTTCTGGCTTCGCAAGCCGGAAGAGATGACGTCATTCGGAGACCTGGTTGTCCGCGCCACAGAAGCCATCATTGCCGATCAAGGCCAATCGCTGAGCAGCGCGCTCTGGATGAGGACGAGTTGGAGTGAAATCGAACGTTCACGTGACGGCCTGACCTACGAGGCGCAGGGTATGACGCCGGGCATGCTGACTTTGGCAAAGTTTATGCCGCCGCTCAATGTCAAGGGAACGGACCAATACTGGCTGGCGGCTACGCGTGACCATCATGTGGCCACCGCAAACGCGTTCGGGATGATCGCCGTGCGCGATGCCAACAGCCCGCAGCAACGTGCGGAAGCGGGCCGCCTCTGGCAACGCATGCATCTGCTGGCTACGCTGCGGGGTATCGCAATGCATCCGCTGAGTCAGCCGGTGGAACGTCGGGATCGTGAGCTCCAGCTTGGTCAGCCACAGACTTACGCCAAGGCGCTTTCCGATCTGCAGCAGGACGATAGTTGGCAACCGGTTATGCCGTTTCGTCTCGGCTATGCGACGCAGAACGCGCCGCGCAGTCCTAGACGTGCGATCGCAAGCGTCCTGATCTGAGTTCTCGCAAAATCTCTATCTTCGCTGGGCTTCGGCCTGAGAAAATGCACACTCACAAAGTCACCGCTCGGTGACATAAAAATGGGAGAATTACCATGAAATCACTCACTCATTACTTCCTTCTGAAAGTCACAACCTCTTTCTTTCTTTTACCCTTCACCCCCATGGCCTGGGCGCAGACCACTCCCAATGTCGCGAACTGGAAAACTACAAAACACGGAAAGCACTTGACCGTCCGCATCAACCCGGATGTAAACCTGTCGCTCTACAACACGATCACCGTCGGAAACGTTGCCTACACGGGACCGGCGAAAAAGCTCAAGCAGAAAGATTCCGACAAGCTGGAGTCTTTGCTTCACGACTCCTTGGCGAAGGACTTACCGACCGCAAAACTCAGCCAGGACACCTCGGCCACCGGCGCACTAACTTTGAATGCCAACATCACCAAAGTGAAGCGGTCGCATCCTTGGGTGAACCTCGTTACCACGGCCGCCGTCTTCGTACCGTTGGACCTGGGCGACGCAAACGTCACCGCATGGATCGTAGACCAGAAAACAGGAGAAGCGGTGGCTGAGATAGAGATCGTAGGTTGCGGTCAGATCTACCAGGTCCTACCCAGCTTTCAGGCGCTGGGCCAAAGCAAACTCCTGTTGAAAAAAGAAAGCCGTTCGATCACAAAGGAATTGTCGCGCATGAATTGGAATCCGCAACAATCCAATTTGAGAGTCGCGGTCATCCCATTCGGCGATTAGCGAACAATGTTCAACGATGCTTCTCCAGAATGTCGAAGCGGACGGACAGAGTGGATATCAGAGACACAGCCCTCTGTCCGCCGCCGCGCGTGAGGTGGTCAAAGCGGTTGAGGCTGGGCGCTTGCGTGCGCACCTTAAGTTGGGCACTTTTTAAAAGCGAATTGTGAGAAGCCACTTTTTAGGGGTGAATTGTCGTCGGTTGATCGAGGGAATCAACCCGTGCTGCACAGGCAGGAAATGCAGGTTGAATTTTAGTCTGCGGTTACCATCGGGCTCGTCGCCCATCCGCGAACTAGCGTCTGACGGGCCTTACTTGAGGGCCGGTCGCATGAGCCGCTCTGGACTGACTGCGGAAACGCGCGGGAGGAGTTTCAAACTCGCGTTTGAAAGCCCGGTTGAAAGCAGCTTCAGATTCGTACCCAACTTCGGATGCGATCTGCGCCACCGAATAACTGGTCGAGGTAAGCATCTGCGCTCCCAACTGGAGTCGCCAGCGCGTGAGATACGCCATTGGAGGTTCGCCAAGGTAATGGTGGAAACGCTCGGCCAGTACTGAGCGTGACACTCCCGTTTCTTTGGCCAGAGAAGCAATTGTCCACGGATTCGCAGGATTCCTGTGCATTAGCGCCAGCGTCTTTCCGACCTCCGAATCGCGGGCGCCAGCCAGCCAACCGGTTTGCTCGGCTGGAAGGTGCGCAATGTAGGCCCGCAGTGTTTCAATGAACAGAACCTCTGACAGTTTGGCCAAGACTGCTTCCCCACCGGCGCGGGATGGGTCGGCCTCATTCACCGAAAAGCGAATCGAGTTCTCCAGCCATCTGCCCGAGGCATCGTTACGAATGCCGACTTTGAACACCGGCGGCAGGCCGCTAAGAAAAACCTGACTCAGTCGTGGCTCGCAAGCCATGAAGCCACAGACGAATCTCGTAACTTCCCCTCCGCCACCCATGCGGGATAGCTTCAACCTTTGGGAAAAAATTCGGGCCAACTCCTTCACCATGTCTACAGGCTTGGTCGGCGGGCCGTTTTCGAGGAAGTGCGCGTCGCCATGGGGAAAGATCACGATGTCGCCGGCGTCGAGAATGATGCGCTCGCCATCTACTAGCCGGGCAGAGGCGCGCCCCTCGGTCAATAGGTGATAGATGATCACGTGCCCCGCGGCCGGTGCTACATAGGGCGCTACCGTGCGCGAGGGCGGCGAGCAAAAACTCCACGGGGAAGAAAATTCCCCGTTGTAGAACATGGCCCCCTGGAGCTTCACCACCTTCAGCACTTCGGAAAGAACATCCATACGTGCTCCTGCCAGACTCCCGGCAAACCTCTCCGGATTCCTGAGCAAATCATCACACGGCAACTGTGCCCTGAGCAAGAAAGCCGGATGCGCGGGTAAGTATGGGCCCCCATGGTGCCGCATAGTAAGCCTCGTCGAAGCGTTCGCAGATGCGAAAAGGGCTTCAAGTCAATTCAAGGGCAGAAGGAGATGACGAATTCCGACTACAAACGCCCTGAGTACTGAAGCGGTCCGCACGTGGGCTGCAGGCAAGAAATAAGAAACAGACACCGTTGAGGAGGAACCATGAGTACTACTACGACTGCACCGGAAATCGATGGCCTGAAGACACGGCTGAAAGAAACCTGGATGGCTGGAGACTACGACCGATTCTCGCGTTATATGGAGCAGGGCGCACGCATTTTTTACGAACAACTCGATATCCCCGCTGGATGCCAGCTGCTCGATGTGGCTTGCGGCTCGGGTCAGGTTGCGCTATGGGCGGCACGCGATGGAGTGGGCGTTACAGGCGTGGACATCGCGCCGAACCTAGTGCAACGCGCGCAGGCGCGCGCCAGGGCGGAAGGTCTCAACGCTCGTTTCATGGAAGGCGATGCCGAAGAGCTCCCGTTTGAAGACGCCTCCTTCGACGTCGTAACCAGCCTGGTCGGAGCTATGTTTGCTCCGCGTCCGGAACTCGTGGCCCGCGAGCTGCTGCGTGTATGCAGTCCCGGAGGCACTATCGCCATGGGAAATTGGACGCGCGAAGGGTTCGTCGGACAGATGTTCAAAACCTTCGCCAAGTTCATCGCTCCCTCGGGCATGCCCGCTCCGGTGCTGTGGGGCGATGAGACAGTGGTGCGCGAAAGGTTGGGCCACGGGGTCTCGGATCTCAAGATGACGCGACGCCACTACAACTTCACCTACCCCTTCCCGCCAGCTGAAGTGGTGGAGTTCTTTCGTCAGTACTATGGGCCCACCAATCGCGCGTTCGTATCGTTGGATGAAACTGCCGCACGAAAGCTCCGTGAAGAACTCGAAGCATTATGGTCGGCACATAATCGCGCGGGCGATGAGTTGACCGTAGTTCAGGCAGAGTACCTGGCAGTTATCGCAACTCGCGCCTGATATGCCGGTGGATGGCAGATGTCCCAAACGTTGCAAGGTAACAGGATCAAAGTCGTGATGCTTGCAGCCTTAGCTGCCAAGAATCCGTCTGACGTAAACATGCCAGTTTTCTCGATCTGGCATGAGTGGAGGCTTAAGCGGAGGTAGTTGTGGAACTTGTATGGAACAATCCGAGTCCGAATCGCACAGTTTATCGCTCTCCTGTGTGGGAAGTTATCCGCAGGAATGGGACTCGGAGGGTGATCCCCGCCCACGAGATTCAAGCTATGGCAGACTGCAAGCCAGACTACGGGGTAAAGGAAGTTTCCAGTGATTTGCAGACTCTGTCTTCGCCTTATTTCTGCTTCTAGGGCCTATTGCTATCGCTATGCCACGTTTCATCGGGCATGTCGGCAAGGGCCAGCAGGGTTACGCCCGAGACCTAGCTGGTGACCCTTGCGAAAGCAAAGAACAAGAGCACTAACGGCGGCACTTCAATGCTTGCCACGTTCCTGCGGGTCACCGTCGACCTACGAGTCACCGTCGACCTACGAGGAGGATAGAAGTGAAGAACCAAGATTTCGAACCAATCACTGAGGCTCAATCACCGACGCTTGAAGCAAAGATTACCGACAGGTCTGAAGCCCTCGCCGCTCGTCTCGAGGCCGGCGCGGCGGCATTGGCTGCATTTGCGACTTCTCTTTCCGAAATCGAGTGGGAGATGCGCCTCCCAAAGGACGGACGCAAGGTCGGAGTAGTGGTGCACCACGTTGCGAGCATGTACCCGGTTGAGATCCATCTCGCGAGTTTGCTTGCTGCCGGCAAGCCGATCGCAGATCTGACTTGGGAGGCTGTTGACGCCATCAACCGCGATCATGCGAGAGACAATGACGGTGTCACCAAAGAAGCTGCACTCGCCCTGCTAGCTGCTAACAGTGCGGCGGCGGCCGCAGCGATCCGTGCTTTTACCGATGAAGAACTGGACCGCGCGGCGCCCGTGTCTCTGAACAGCGATGCTCCGCTCACTTGTCAGTTCACGCTTGAGGATCATGCCGTGCGCCACAGTTACCACCACCTCGCCCGAATCAGAGCAGCCCTTGCAGTTGCCTCGGAGTTGAAGGCGGGTGGAGCCGGTGAGGTGTCAGGTTGAATATGCGGCAAAGAGGGACCAATACACATATCCGCTTCCGCTACGGAGTGATGTTCATGCGAACAGCCGTAGCATTATTAGCCTTGACGGCTCCTCTGCTAGCCCAGGAAGTTCTAACGCTGCGGCAGGCGGTGCAAGTCGCGATAGAGAAGAACCCTCTGCGCAAGGCTGCGATCGCGGATACGAAGGTAGCCTCTGCCGAAGTTCGTGAAGCGCGCTCGTTCCTGATTCCACACCTGAGCTTTTCGGAAACAGCAACGCGTGGCAACGACCCGGTTTACGTCTTCGGAAGCAAGTTGCGGCAGCAGCGGTTCGCCGCCGCCGATTTCTCGTTGAATCAGCTGAATTCCCCACTGCCCTTCGGCAATTTCACAACGCGCTTTGGTGGAACCTGGAATTTGTTTGATTCATTTGCCAGTTGGCATGGGGTGAAACGGGCAAAGCAGATGAACGAGGCGGCAGCCCACCAACTGGATCGCACCGATCAGGAGATCGTCTTTCGCGTTGTCAGTGCCTACTACCACGTTCTGCTGGCACGCAAGCAACTGGAAGTTGCCGAACAATCGGTGAAGACCGCACGGGCGATCACGGAGCGCAGCCAATCGAGATTCGACAGCGGCCTCGTTGTGGAGTCGGATCTGCTCGCCGCGAAGGTTCGAATGGCCGCAAGGCGGCAGGAATCGATCCGAGCTAGAAATGACTTGGAGTTCTTCCGCGCACAGCTGAACCTCGCAATGGGAATGCCAGCGGACTCTTCGTTTCAACTTGCCGAAGATCTCGGGGAACAAGCGCTTCCTGTCCCCGTGCTAGCTGAGGTCGAGAAGCAAGCACTCACGAACAGGCCCGAACTGAAGCGCATCAACGCCGAAGAATCAGCTCAGCACGAAACTGTAGCGATCGCCAAATCGTCATTCGGGCCGAGAGTGAACGCCTTCGCCGGTTGGGAAATGGACAACCCAACATTCCTGGCGGGCAACGGTGGTAATAACTGGATGGGCGGAATCGAATTGCAACTCGACATTTTTAGAGGTGGCGCGAAACGGGCGGAATTGTCTCGTCAACGTGCACTGGAGGAAAAAATGATCGCGATGAAGCAAGCAGCAACCGATGGGGTTCGTCTGGAAGTGCGTCGGGCGTATTTCGACGTCGATGCCAGCCGACAACAAGTAGAGGTGTCTCGCACCGCGATCTCCCAAGCGCAAGAGAGCCTGCGTATCAACCAGGACCGCTACGACACTGGACTTATCACCATTATTGATCTGCTCAGTGCCGAGGAGTCCAACCGTCGCAGCCAGACCGACTACTGGGAGGCGCTGTATCACTTCCATACCAGCTACGCCAACCTGGAGTTGGCGAGCGGCACCTTGAATCCACAGTCCCCCGTGGTGACCCCATGAACGACATGAATGTAGCTTTGAAGCTCGCCACACTGACGCTGGCGGCGGCCGCTAGCCTTACTGGCTGTTCCAATGAACAGGTGCAGGCGGCGCCTTCCCCAGAAACCATCCGCAACGTAGCTGTGCTTCCCGTGCAGGCGCGTACGGTCCCTGATCTGGTGGAAGCCGTAGGCACGGTGCGCGCCGTCCAAAGCAGCGACCTCTCCAGCCAGATGATGGGGACGATTGTTGAGATTCGCGTCCGCGAGGGAGACCGTGTGCAGCGAGGTCAGCTGCTCGTCGTGATCGACGATGCGCTGCCGCGAGCCGCCCTCAACCGGGCAACTGCTGCCGTCACCGCCGCCCAACAGCAACTGGCAGCAGCGGATTCCGACCTTGCTGTGGCCGAGTCAACGTTGAAGCGTTACCAGACACTCTACGACAGGAAGTCGGTCAGCCCGCAGGAGTTCGACGAGGTCAAAGCCCGGCAGCAGTCGGCTCGCGCGCGTCGTGACATGGCGCAAGCGGACCAGGCCCAGATGAAGGCTGCACTGGCCCAAGGACACACGTCGCTTGACTACACGCGGATTCGAGCGCCATTCGACGGCATCGTGACCGGGAAGAAAGCGGATGCCGGCTCACTGGCCAGCCCCGGAATGCCGATTCTCACGGTCGAAGACGTGCGCCGGTACCGCCTCGAAGTCACCGTGAATGAGAACGATCTGCGCTACGTGCGAATTGGGCAATCGGCGCCAATCATAATCGACGCGCTCGAGAACGCGGAGCTCAAAGGCAAGATAAACGAGATTGTGCCCGCCGCGGACGCTTCGACCCGCAGCTTTCTGGTGAAGGTCGACTTACCAACCGACACCAGGCTGCGCTCGGGTCTCTTCGGGCGCGTGGAGTTCTCTCGTGGTGATAGGTCGTCGCTGCTGATTCCGCGTAGCGCGGTTGTCGAGCGCGGTCAATTGCAGGGTGTCTTTGTGTTGGACCAGAACAAAGTTGCCAGCTTGCGCTACGTCACGCTGGGAAAACCCTGCGGATCCACGATTGAAGTGCTGGCGGGACTCCAAAGCGGTGAGTTTCTTGTAGCAAAGCCGGGGGAACTTGATCTGAACGGCAAACGCATCGAGGCCGAGTGATGACAAGCCAACCACCCAAGTCGGCAGATCCATCCTCGCACGCTCAGTCCTCGCACAGCCTGCGCCTGGCGGGCCGCATTGCGCACAGCTTCATCGATTCCAAGCTCACACCGCTGGTAATTGTGGGCGCGCTGATGCTGGGAGCGTTCAGCATCCTGAAGACTCCACGCGAGGAGGAACCGCAGATTGTAGTGCCCATGCTCGATGTCTTTGTGCAGATGCCTGGCGCTTCACCGGACGAGGTTGCACAGCGCGTCAGCCTTCCCATGGAGAGGCTGCTCCGCGAAGTGCCGGGGGTCGAATACATCTACTCCATCAGCCATCCCGGCATGTGCATGCTTGTCGTGAGCTTCTACGTCGGCACAAAAGAAGAAGATGCGATCGTCCAGACGTACAACAAGCTCTACTCGAATGTCGATCGCATTCCAACAGGCGTTTCGCAGCCGATCATCAAGGTCCGCTCGATCGATGACGTGCCGATCATGGCGCTGACCCTGTGGGGAAAGGGTTACGACTCCTACCGTCTGCGGCAGATCGCGGGCGAGCTGGAGAACTCACTCAAGCCGCTCGACGACGTATCGGAGACGAAGATCATTGGCGGGCAGCCTCGTCAGTTGCGAGTCGTGCTCGACACGCAGCGGCTCGCCGCATATGGCCTCACGCCGGGTTCTGTTGTGGGACAGCTCCAGGCTGCGAACAGCCGCGGACAGGCAGGCAGCTTCTCCCGCGAAAACCGGGAGTTTGAGGTCGAGGCCGGTTCGTTCTTCACCAGTCTCGAAGACCTGCGTCAGGTTGTGGTCGGAGTCCACGCCGGTCGCCCTGTTTACTTGCGCGACGTGGTGGAGAAATTGGAAGACGGCCCGGCCGAACCCGACACCTACGTCCTGTTTGCGGATGCTCGTGGCGGCGCCGGAAAAACGACCCGCACAGAATCTCCCGCGGTGACCGTCACCATCTCCAAGCGCAAAGGGACCAACGCGACCCTCGTCTCCGAGCGCGTTCTGGATAGGGTTAAGACGATGCGGGGTAGCGTGCTCACCAGCGATCTGAACGTCACGGTTACACGCAACTATGGCGAGACGGCGAAAGACAAGTCCGACGAATTGCTCAGGCACCTGTTGATTGCGACACTGTCGGTCACCTCGCTGATTGCGCTGGCGCTGGGCTGGAGAGAGTCGGGCGTGGTGCTGCTGGCAATACCGGTCACGCTCGCCCTGACACTGACTGTCTTCTATTTGTATGGATACACGCTGAATCGCGTAACCCTGTTCGCGCTGATCTTCTCCATCGGCATACTGGTCGACGACGCCATTGTTGTGGTCGAAAATATCGTTCGCCACTTCCGGCTGCCGGAGAGCCGCGGGCGCTCACTCAGCCAGGTCGCCGTTGAGGCGGTGGACGAAGTAGGCAACCCCACGATTCTCGCCACCTTTGCCGTAATCGGAGCCATTTTGCCGATAGCTTTCGTTCGGGGCTTGGCGGGCCCATACATGCGCCCGATTCCTATAGGCGCCTCGGCAGCCATGTTGTTCTCTCTGATCGTGGCTTTCGTTGTGTCGCCCTGGGCTGCGCTAAGGCTGCTGCGAAAATATGCGAGCAGTAGTGCCTATGCCCAACACGAGACCGAGGGCTGGACGACGCGTCTCTATCGCCGGATGATGACCCCGCTCATCCTGAATGCCCGACGGCGCTGGATGTTTATGGGCGGCGTCGTGCTGCTGCTGCTCGCGGCGGTGGCATTCGTTCCGCTGAAGTGGGTGCACCTGAAGATGCTCCCCTTCGATAACAAGAGCGAGTTCCAGCTGATCATTGACATGCCGGACGGGACTCCGCTGGAGCAGACAACCCACGTGGCGCAAGTGTTGGGGCGATACCTCGGTCAGCAGCCGGAGGTCATCAACTATCAGATCTATGCGGGCACTTCCGGCCCATACAACTTTAACGGACTGGTGCGGCATTACTACCTGCGTAATCAGCCCAACCAAGCGGACATCCAGGTGAACCTGCTCTCACGCCACCAGCGCAGTGCGCAAAGCCACGACATCGCCCGACGCATGCGGCCGGAGTTGGACAAGATTGCGGAACCGTTCGGTGCACGCATCAAGGTGGCCGAGGTACCGCCAGGTCCGCCGGTGCTGCAGACGCTGGTTGCCGAGGTGTACGGTCCCAACTACAAGGGCCAGATCGAACTGGCAGCGCAGATCAAGAAAATTTTCCAGCAGACGCCGGGCGTTGTGGACGTGGATTGGTACGTCGAGGACCCGCAGACCAAGTACGACATGAAAGTCGACTTGGAGAAGGCTGCGCTGCACGGCGTTTCGTCCGCCGATGTTACTCGCACGCTGCAAGTAGGGCTGCGGGGCACAACCGCCGGCTTGCTGCATGACCCGCAGTCCCGCGAGGATATTCCGATCGAGGTACGGTTGGCTCGCCCGAAACGGTCGGCGATCGAGGATCTCGCCAACCTGAAACTCCCGACGCCTCCAGGCGGTCAGATCGCGTTGCAGGAAGTGATCAATCTGAAGCAGACGACGATTGATAGCAGCGTCTATCGCAAGAATCTGCAACCCGTGGTCTACGTAACGGGAGATGTGGCAGGTGGAGAAGCGAGCCCTGTTTACGCCATCATGAAGATGAGCGACGCCATCGATAAGATCAAATTGCCTGATGGCTACGGCGTAAAGCAATACAAGGGCACGACCATGCCCGAGGACACAGACCGTTTCTCCATGAAGTGGGACGGCGAGTGGCACATCACCGTGGAAGTTTTCCGCGACCTGGGGTTGGCTTTTGCGGCTGTTCTAGTGCTCATTTACGTCCTGGTTGTCGGGTGGTTCCGTTCCTTTATCACGCCACTGGTTATCATGGCGCCAATTCCGCTTACGCTGGTTGGTATCCTGCCCGCCCATGCTCTGATGGGCGCATTCTTCACCGCAACCTCGATGATTGGGTTCATCGCCGGGGCCGGGATTATTGTGCGCAATTCCATCATTCTGGTGGATTTCATCGAATTGCGCCGCTCCCAAGGAATGGCTCTTGAGCAAGCGGTAGTTGATGCCGGCGCGGTGCGCTTCCGGCCGATGTTGCTGACGGTGGCTGCGGTCGTCGTGGGCGCCAGCGTGATTCTCTTCGATCCGATTTTCCAGGGCTTGGCGCTTTCGCTGATGGCTGGCGAAGTGGCCTCGACCGTTCTCTCCCGCATGGCAGTTCCAGTGCTGTATTACTTGTCCGAAAAGAGGAAAGCGCTTCCGCACCCGCACACCGGAAGCGAAGAACGAGGTCTACGGTTTGTCGGCGATGCGGAAGCAATCCGGGAGCCCTTCAGCTCTTTGTCTCGCGGTCCAGAATCGGCTTTGTGGGAAGTGAGACACTAGCTTCGACAATGAGTGCAATCGCGGACGCCGTGAGCTAGGCCGAGGAAATCATGAAGGCGATTGACGAGCGCTGGCCCGCAGGAAGATGAGGTGTCGTGTTGACCGGCACTCCGGGATTTCTGTCACCGACACGACAGTCTCTCCTGCCCTCAGATGCCGAGTTCCGTAACCAGTCGGAAACGGCGGGCCGAATCTTGAAACGTAATCGTGCCAGATTTCTGTCGATAGAGTATTACACAGACATAGCGGGCAAATTCCCAGCGATGGGCACAACGGTACTTCCCCGAATATTCCGCCGAATTGGATTGAGAGCAAAGGAATCGCGGAAAAACCGGGAGAAGAATGTTGCAAGTACGGTAAAGGAAGGGAAGGTGAAGGACATTCTCATCGTCGAGGACTGGGAGGTGGCCTATCGCAAAGAATGCTTCTACCGAAGGCTACGGGTTCTCTTAGAACTGGAGAGGGACGGACAGTCCCTGCTCTAGGTTGCGGGGGATTGCTGGGGACTGTATTTGAAATGGTAGGCCCGAATGGACTCGAACCGTCGACCTCTTCCGTGTCAAGGTGCGGTTAACCCACACCTACAACAACTTCCACCGTCGCCCCGGAACCGCTAAACCCCTCTAAATACGCGTGGAACACGAAGTAATCACGGACTCGAATCACGGGCTCGAAATTCCTGTCGCCGCCGTGGTCTATGGCGAACAACAAGCGAAAGTGCTACACTCGGCCCCGTGGACGAGGGCCGCGACAATCCGGCCAGAATCCGCTGCCGTCCCATTCGATACCTGACATTCCCCGGTCATGGACCTTCGATACATGCCTCGACGCCGGGTCTCCACCTAGCATTGAGGAACAAAACAAAGCCAAAGCTGGGGGCAATCATGCAACGTTGTTCAAGACCGGTACTTGCCATCGCACTGCTACTTCTTTTTGGGACTGCGGCTGCTCTGGCGCAATCGGGCGCCGCAATTCCTGCGGGCATATCGGTGCAGGTGCGCATCACGGAAAAACTGAGCAGTGAGACGGCCAATGTCGGACAACAGTTTCATGGCGTGCTGGCGTCCCCGATCACGGCGAACGGCAGAACGCTGTTTCCCAAGGGCGCGAACGTGACCGGTGAAGTCGTCAATCTCGAACGCTCCGGACGCTTAAGCACACCGGGTGAATTACATCTCACCTTGAAGACGATCCGCAACGGCGGGCGCACTTACCCGGTTTCCGTGCGCACCATCATGGTCAAAGGCGATTCGCACACGAAATCGAACGTCACGAAAATTGGCGGAGGAGCAGGTCTGGGAGCGTTGATCGGCGCGATTGCGGGAGGCGGCAAAGGTGCTGCGATTGGCGCGGGTGTCGGTGCGGCGGCTGGCACGGGAGTCGCCGCAGGCACCGGCAAACAGCCTGCCGAAGTTCAATCGGAAGCGGTGCTGGCCTGGACTTCCAACGCTCCGATCATGACGGCGCCACAGCCAGTTCGATCGGGAACGGATCGTTACTCTGACGATGATCGTCGTAGCCGCGGGCACCACGACCGTGACGATGACGATGACAGGTATGAATCTCGCCGGCGCGATCGCGACGACGATCAGGGTGAAAATTATGATGGGCGCGGGCCGAGTGGCTTTTCAGATTCCGAACGTCACATGATCGGAAGCTGTTTTGTCGATGACCGCGCGGGCTTGCCTCCGGGACTGGCGAAAAAAGATCGCCTGCCTCCCGGCCTGGAACGTCAACTGCAGCGCAACGGAACACTGCCGCCGGGATTGCAGAAGCGCGTTCAGCCTTTACCCAGCTCCTGCGATTCTCGGTTACCAAGACTTCCGCGGGAATGGTCGCGAGTCGTGCTGAGCGGACGAATCATCCTGCTTGATCCTCGGATGAGAATCGTCGATATGTTCTTCCTTAACTGAGAGTGGCGCGAGGCGAGCGTCAGAAATAACTGTAAAAGCGTGAGGCCCGGGGAACCGGGCCTCGATCTTTTCGTGCCACAGTTCAGTAGATCAACACCTCGAATCCAGACCTCTCTGTGCGACTGCCCCGAGAATCACTCGCTCTGCCGCTCAGATGCCGAGAGAGGCACGATCGCTGCGTGGGGGACCCGTAACCAATGCATGGCGCGGGTGGCGGAGGGCCCGTGAGATTTTGAGGAAGCCGACACCGACCTCTAGACAAGTGACCAAAGGTTGCCATAAGAAGGCAGCGCCCGTGCCGACGAGAGAGAGATTGAGCCTCGTATTCGCGCTGCCAACATGGGGTCGAAGAACTCGAACACTCGAACCCCAGACCTCCACCGAATCAAGCTCCAGCTACTACACCCCTAGCTGCTTCAGCGCCCCGATCATCTTCGCTTCCGTGTGCCGACTCTTCGACATACACTCTTCCCCTTTCTTTCGCTGAAATCATACTCAGCTTCGTGCGGAAAGAGGGGAGCAGGTCACCGTTCACGAGTTCGTCCACCACCTGCGAATAGCCCGTTGGATTTAGCAGATCTACCAGGTACTTCGTCGTGACTCCGCCCACAGTCTCGCTCACCCGGTTGCCGTCGCCGTCGTAGACAATCGTCACAGCTCCACGCAATGTGAGCCGGTCCTCAAAGTCGTAGCCATAAGAGATGCCCGCCGAGGAGATCGTGTTTCCGTTGTTGTCGTAGGTATCGGTGGTGAGACGGTCGTTGGCGTCATAAGAATACGTTGCTGTGGGTACCGCGCTCAGGGTTGAGTTCCTCTGGGTCCGGTTGCCAACCAGGTCGTAAACGTACCCGATCGTGCCGTTGTTCCCACCCGGATCGCCCGTGATCGCCTCCGAGGTCAGACGGACGCGGCGGGATTGGACTACCTAATCAAGACACGCCAGCAGCATTACGTCCGCCGCCAACGGGAGCGCACCCTGAAAAAGGGCGACCGCGTGGCATTGCTCGGTCGCGGAATCGCAGTGGTCGAGCAAACTGCTGACCGCGACGTTGTGGTCGTGTTGGGGAATAGGGAT
Organism: uncultured Acidobacteriota bacterium; assembly: GCA_963765755.1. GTDB lineage: Bacteria > Acidobacteriota > Terriglobia > Terriglobales > Acidobacteriaceae > Gp1-AA133. The sequence goes on from CAVXXV010000020.1 coordinate 59,737, forward strand.
ATGCTCAGGATTCCTCGCAGTGAAATCGTTCTGAATCAGCAGAACATGCACTGGGAGTGCGCCGCCAACAACACCTGAAAAGTGACAGCTCTGACTTGACCTTGCACGCCATGCGGTGGGATCAGGTCAAACGCGTCAGGTGTGCTACGCCACGTTTATAACTTCCTGTTGGCTCGTTATCCGGGAGTGGCTGCGATGTCTGCGCCCTCGCTGGGCTCGGCATCGCCGGAGCAGCCCGACTGCCAGTGCAGCGGCAAGCGGTAGTGCATCCGGGACCTACTAAGGAATTTGGTTGGCAACATTTTCAGTCACAGTGCGCAGCGACCGTCATTTTGCCTGGTCATACACTTCGCGGACGGCGTTGATCAGGGTCTCCGGCTCGTCAAACTGGATGTATTCCGAGCTATTGTGGGTGAAGATTTGTTTGGCATTGGAAGACAGCTCGAGCCAGCGCGCCTGGGCCAGCGTGGTCTCCTGCTCATATTTGAGGTGCTTCGGCGTGTCCGGAGGCTTACTCTTCAGGTGGCCGACACCGTGGTTTCCGGAGGTGAGCACGCGTATGGGGCGCGAGCCGAACGAGCGGTGGTGCTGTTGCAGATAGGTTTCGTCCGACGCTGTTTGTTCCATTTCTGAAGAATAAGCGTCATACATGGCAACTTTGGTTTGCGCGATCTCCAAAACCTTGGCGTTCAACTCCGGAGACCACTCGGCTTCCGGCAAACCCCGAAAAAAGAACTGCTGAGCACAAGTCTTTTGTGGCTTGCCAGGACCTGAATCTTGCGCCGGCAACGGCTTGTGCTCGGCAATCGCGTTACGACAAGCGCGCAAGTCAGAAGGAATCTCAGCATGTCCTCGATGTTCCTCTTCTCGCATTGACGTCGGTTCGACGTCGGTGGGATCGGCGTCATCCAATACCAGCCCCGCAACCTCGTCCATGTACAGGTTCGCAAAGGTGCGCACATTGTCGCCGCCGAAGGCGGATCCCACCAGAATGTAGGGCCCGCCGATGCCGGCATGGTGAAGCGCGGTGCGTAGCTCCTCGGCGATGTGCACGCTGGTACGCGGCATGGGACCGGGATCGCTGAATCCCGTGCCGGCACGGTCATAGCTGCAGGCGCGCGTCCATTTGGCGATCTCTGGCTGCACCTTCGACCACGCTGGCGCCCAGTCTCCCCATCCGGAATCGAAGACCACCGTGGGCGAGCCGCTCCCCATGCAGTAGAGATTCAACCGGAATCCCCCTCCATCAACGAGCTCGCCAGGCCGCGCGTAAACGATGTCCGCGGGAGAGCTTTGGCCGCTCGCTCCCCGCCGGCCGGACACGACGCCTGTGGAAATGAGCACTGCCAACAGCACGATTTTTGCTTGTTTCATCTCTTCTGCACCTCGATTCAATTTGTGGGGACCGCCCATTGATTCACGCTTCAATGAGAGACGAGGTCATTTCGAACCACTTGGCCGTCTTTCATCACGAACCGAACGCGTTCCAGCTCGCCAACGTCAAGGACAGGATCACCGGGAACCGCTACCAGATCGGCGAGTTTTCCGGGCTCGATCGCACCAATGCGGTCCTGCCAGCCCAGCACCTCTGCGGCATTGATGGTGATGGCACGAATGACGTCCAAGGCCGGCATTCCCGCTTGGCGCAGGTTAACGAAGGTCGCGGTGCTGGCTTGTCCACGCGTCTTTCCTGGGTAAAACCAGCACATGTCCGATCCCATGGCGAATTTCACGCCCGACTTCATTACCCGTTGAACCAGGGCTTCATACCGTGTTCGGCCACGTGCGGCAGCAGCAAGCTCGGCAGCATGCTTCGCGGGTGACATCACGATGCTGGGCTCGGTAATCTTTAAAAAGAAACCGCCATAGAAGGTCGGCGTCAGGACCAGGAAGATGCCCTTTTCTCGCATCTTCTTAAGTTGCTCGTCGGTCGCCGAGTTACCGTGCTCGATGGAATCTGCGCCGGCATCGATTGCGGTCTGTATGCTGGTGGTATCGCTGGCGTGCACAGCAACCTTGAGATGCTCCCGGTGTGCCTCTTCGACTACCGAAGTAAGTTCAGGAACTGTGAGATTTTCATCCGCCGAAACCTTGATCACGTCGACTTTCTGAAATGCATTCTGCCGGACTGCTTCCCGCGCTCGGTCTGCCCCTTCAATCAGCAAGAACTCCTGATGGAGAATCCCCTCAGACAGCACCGGATTGAGGTTCTGAATGTATTCGCCGAGCGTAATCAGTTTGCGTCCGGAAGCTAGGATTCTTGGGCCGGGTACGCGTCCGGCGTTGATTGCGTCGCGCAGTTCGGTATCGCCATCGATACCTGAATGACCCAGGTTGCGAACAGTAGTAATGCCGCTCTTTAAATCCTCTCTCGCCAACTGTGCGCCTATCAGCGCACGCTTGCTCGGGGATTCGACAATCGCCAGCAGCAAGCCCGGCGCGAACTCTCCATTCGGATGGCGCCGAATCTCCGCTTCAGGCGGCACAATAACATCCAGAAAGAGGTGCGTATGGCTGTCGATCAATCCCGGCAGCAGCGTGGCGTTGCCTAAGTCGATAGTCGTTGTTCCGACCGGAGTATGAATCTGCGAAGGAGGGCCAACCTGCTTGATCCTGTCGCCTTCGATCAGAACGGCCGCGGGCGAGAGGACATTTCCGGTGCGTGGATCCAGCAATCGACCGGCTTTGACCAGAATGAAGGGAACGGTTGATTGGGCCCCCGGTTGCACAGTCGCAACCGTCGCTACAAGCGCCAGAGCGGAAACCAGCGCGAGCTTCCGGATCGTAATCAACTTGAAGACCTGTGTTATGACGTTTGGCATTGCGAACCGCCGCTTGTACTACTACATCGTCCAGCAACGCTACTACATACTACGTTGCAAGTCAATTCGAGCCCACGACGCGCGGCGAGATATATGTGCTGTTTATCGCTTCAGGAGGAAACAGCAGGCGGTATGTGCGATTGTTTGAAAGACGCAGGCCGTGATCACGGCAGCAAATAGCGATGCCTGTATGAGGCTTGCTGTGCGGCGTGGTATCTGTGGCGGCCCGGCCAGCCGGGCTAAGCGATCGCTCAGATATGATGAAGCTGTCGCTCGTAAGAACACGGTTGATTCTGGTACGGCAAGTTTGGCGAGCGCGGAAACCAATGCCCGTCCTTGCGCGAGTCGGATGACAGATTCATCGCAGGAGAGCTCGCGATAGAGTGCGATCCGCGCACCCGCGACCCACATCAGCGGATGGAACCACAGAGCGCACAGCGAAACTTCGTAGAGCAGACGGATCAGATTATCGCGCCGTCTCGCGTGGGCCAGTTCGTGAAGTAGGACAGCATCGAACTCTCGCTGATTCAGTACGCGATCGATGCCCAAAGGGAGGACGATATGTGGAGAGAGGATGCCGCTGACTGCGGGCCCGGCATGTCTGCTGTCGAAGCTCACCGGGATGCCGTCGGCCATGAAACTGGACGTCACGCTCGGGTCGATCAAGTAGGCCGCAGCTCGGTATTCGCGACACTCTGTGCGTACGCGTGAGATCAATCGCGTGGACATTGCAAAGGCGCCCGCGATCCAGATTGCGGCAAACACCGCCGCCCTGCGGCCTTCTGTCATGTCCCATACCGGCCCGCCAATAGCACCGAGCGGGTGAGCCCAGGTCAGGTGCGGCGCCCAAAGCTTATCGATCAATGCGCCTACCGGGATAACGAAATTGAATGCCGTCACAACCCAAATCCAATATTTCGTAGTGGCGCTTGCGCCGCGGATTGATGTCAGCACCCACGCCGCGGACCCGACAATGGATGCATACAGCAGGTGGAGGCTGAAGTAATACATCGCGCGTGCGATATGCTCATGCACTTTTCGCTCCACGACTGTGGCCCTTCTTTTCACCACGGGCCGCACCCTGTAGCGTCTTAAGATCCCGCAAAGTCAGGGCTCCGTTCTCGAGCAGATTCGAGACGAGGAGACGTGGCGACCCGCCAAACAGGTCCAGCAAGTCGCGGACCAGCCTGCTGCGGTATTGGCTTCGATCGAGGGCCGGCTGGAAGAGCTGGGCATTGCCAATTTTTTTTACCTTCTTCAAAGCGCCCTTCTCCTCAAGTCTGTAGACGAGCGTCTGGACCGTCGTGTAAGCAACACGTTCGTCCTGCGGGAGGCTTTCCAAGGCCTCGCGCACCGACGCGGTCCCCAGTTTCCAGTACTGCTCCAGAATGCGAGTCTCGGCTTTGGAAAGACGCGGCTCTTTCATGATCTCCTACCTGCTCCGGCAATGCTACTACAAGTAACGGCATATTGCCTATGCTTCGTCTTCTGATCCAGGAGAGGGCCATTGCAGGTCTATATCGACAAACGCCCTTGCATGCGCAAGCCAAGCCAGTTCGTGGATTGTCGGCAATGCGGAAGTAATCCGATGCCTCGCTTCGAGACACTAGTAGCAGCAGTCGCTGTGAACGTAAGGCCCACACCCGCCAAAAATCACCTGTGATCTTCACCTGTGGTGTTTCCGTTTCACAGGACTTACGACGTACTAAGGCGGTCCTCCGCGGCTTAGCAGGATAAACGGCCTTATGGGCAGTCCGGAGTTTCGCCACTAGCTTGCAAGACGGGCTGCGGCTTGGGCTGCAGCTGGCACTTCGGAGACCTTAGTATTTTGGAACGCGACGATTTGCCACTTGTCCTGTTCCTTTACTACGATCAACGTAGGGCGGGTCTCAAGTTCGCGCGCTTCGTTGCCTTCCTTGAACTTCACTTGCGCTCGGGCAAATACCACCGCTACATCGGGGCGCAAAAAGCGGATGTTCCCTAGCACAAAACTGGCACGGCTGTCTCTGTAGATTGTCTCGAAGATGTGCCGGTGGGCCTCCTCTATAGTAGGCCGCCCATCCAACTGTCCCCCAAAAATATGGATGAAGGTCGCATCTTCAGCAAACGCCGAAGCAAAGCTGATGCTGTCGTAACGATTCCACGACGTTTCGAGGTGTTGCAAGATGCCCTGAATGACTTGCTCATCTGTTGTCACGACTGTCCTCCTGAGCCGGCCGACATTTCCCCTTAAGCTCCAGACGGTCCGGATTCTACACCGAACATGCAAAGGCTGTTACTTAACGGGAGGGGGAGCCGCCAGCGTCATGCCGTGACGGCGGAAGACATCCATCATTTTCGCACGATCGGGTGGACCTCCGGCGGTAGCGTTGATTACTTCGGCCGCCTCGCGGAAGTACGCAGGGCTCATGATCGCAGGGGATATGACCGCGAGCTGTTTCACATCCTTGTTGCCGAGATTGTCGAAGCGGTGCACCGCGCCTCTGGGAATGCAGAGCGCCTGCCCAGGACCAACCTCGATAGACGTGCCGTCGACCGTCCACGTAAGGACACCCTCGATACCATAGAGGACTTCCTCGTAGGCATCATTCTTGTGAGCAGGTGCTGCCAACTTCTGCCCGACCGGGACGAGCACCTCAAACACTGACACGCTCCCATTGGAATCATCGCCGGTGAGGAGGAACCGGATTTCCAGCGGACCAATCTTGATTGTCTCTTCCGAAGCGTTGACTTTAGTCGTACGCTGCTGCATAAGCGCCGCTCCCTTTTGAATGAAGTTATTTCACATTTCATCTTTTCAGTCGAGGGCATCTGAGACCAGCTGAGGATCGCCTCTCGCCGCCGTCAACCCGCTAATCAGCCGATTCGATGTTCCAGCCGACCGGACGAATGATTGTGAGCCTGATCACAGACATAGTGACGTACTTCTCAGATAATCCGGCCCCATCTGGGATGGCCAGTTCGTGAGACACACGCGAATTATCATCACCCACTACGGCGGACCTGATGCTCTGCAGGTGATTGAAGAAGAGTGCCCGCAGCCTCAGCCTGGCGAGGTGCGGGTGAAGGTGCTGGCCGCGGGCGTGAGCTTGCCTGACGTACTGGCGCGCGAGGGCGTCCATCCTGAAACACCGCGCGTGCCCTATACGCCCGGTTGGGACCTGGTCGGCGTTGTAGATCAGATCGGCCAACGCGCCTCCGGTTTCGAACTGGGCCAGACGGTTGCGGCCATGCCGATCAGCGGCTGTTACGCACAATATGTTTGCTTGCCGCAACGCAAGTTCATTCCAGTGCCCGCAGGTTTGGACCCTGCAGAAGCCGTCGCGGTCGTCTTGAACTACATCACGGCGTACCAGATGCTGCATCGTTCGGCGAAGGTAAAGCCGGGGCAGCGCGTGCTGATTCACGGCGCCTCAGGCGGCGTCGGCACTGCGTTCCTGCAACTGGGGCGGCTCGCCGGCGTGGAAATGTTCGGAACGTGTTCGGCGCAGGCGGCGGAGGTAGTTAAGGAGCTTGGCGCTACCCCCATCGACTACCGCAATTCTGACTTCGTCCAGGAAATCCACCGCCTCACCGGTGACGGTGTGGATGCTGTTTTCGACGGCATCGGTGGGGACAATCTATGGCGCTCGCGCGAAGCGCTCCGCGAAGGTGGTCGCGTGGTGGTCTACGGATTCCAGGCCAAGCTGCACGGAGGAAGGATGACTTCGGGCGCGCCGAGCGGGCGGCACCCGATTCGCGAATCCGCGATCTTGGGGTGGTACATCCTCCGGAACTGGTTTCTGCCGGGCCGCAAGAGCATGGTGCCTTACAGTATCCAGTGGCTGATGCGGTTGAAACCCGCGTGGTTTCGCCACGACCTGCTCACACTGTTCGATCTACTGCAACAAAAGAAGATCAAGCCGCTGATCGCAGAACGGTTGCCTCTCTGCCAAGCGCGGCACGCACACGAATCATTGGGAAGCGGAGGTGTGATCGGTAAGATCGTCCTGGTGCCGAACGGGTAGCAGAAGGGTTTGAGCTACTTCACCGCAAAAGGTAGTGCGGGAATGAAAGGCAAGTGCCTCGTGCTAATGTAAGCGACATTGCCGGACCAGCTAAACACCTTCGCAATTCCGCTTGTGGCAAAAATGTAGGTGATCAACAATCGTCCGAGTAGTGGAATGATAGGGTGATCCAGATTCACACTCGCCTCCTAGGGACGATCTTGGTTCCCACTAGACCAACCCGAGCTTTCTCGCGATTTCGCGTTGGTACCGGCTCATTCGCAGCACTGTGCCATTTTCGAGTAGCACTCGATGATGTCCGTGAAACCAGGCTTGGATCTCCTTGATACGCTGGATATTCACGATCGTGGAGCGATGTATCCGGAGGAACTCAGCGGGGTTGAGTCTCTCTTCTAGACCAGCGAGTGTCTCGCGGAATTCGTGCTCGCGTTTGCCAACGTGCAGGCGTACGTAGTTGCCTTCAGCTTCGATCCAGTCGATGTCTTTGGTCGCGACAAATTGCACTCGTCCGTTCTTAGGAATCGCCAATCGGTCTGGATAGGTTTGGACTGCGGCAATCCGCTCTAGGCTGGATATGATGCGGTGCACCTCGTCATGCTTGAGCTCGCCGGCCAGTCGCCGCTGGGCGCGAGTGAGAGCCCGCTCAAACCGAGCTTTCCCGACCGGTTTCAGTAGATAGTCAATGGCGTTCGCGTCGAATGCGCGTAAAGCGTAACGGTCGTAAGCGGTCACAAAGATCGTGACCGGCATCTTTTCTGCGCCGATCTCGCTGAGTACCTGGAATCCGTCCTTTTCCGGCATCTGGATGTCGAGGAAAACGAGATCAGGCTTCCTTTCCCGAATTGCTCTGACCGCGGATTCCCCATCGCCGCATTCGCCAATTACATCCACACCGTCCTGCTTGCCAAGGAAGCGCCGTATGGCGCGGCGCGCTAACGGTTCATCATCAACAACCAACGTCCGGATGCTCATCGCGATGATTCCTCGACAAAAAACGGAGCCGATCGCAACGGAACGGAAAGTTCGGCGCAGACTCCGGTTGGTTCGAGATTTCGTAGCACAAACTGCTGCCGGTTTCCGTAAAGTTGCTCCAAACGTGCACGCGTATTCGCCAGACCAATGCCGCGTTCCGACAGCTGTGCCGGCTTATCTTCGAGCGTACTGCTCAAATTGCGTACTTCCAAGTGGAGGGACTCGCCTTCTTGAAAGGCTCGGATTGAGACCGTATCCCTTCCCTTGTGCATGCCGATACCATGACGAATCGCATTTTCCACCAACGGTTGCAAAATGAGCGCAGGAACGATGCAATCGCGCAAGTCTTGATCGATTGCAATCTCGAATCGAAGACGATCTCCGAAACGGCGAGCCTGGATTCCAATGTAAAGATCGAGAACTTCGAGTTCCCTATCCAGAGAGATTTCCTGAATGTGGGCTTCGTCGACCGCTACGCGCAACAGTTCGCTGAGGCGAAGGAGAGTGTCTTCGGCGCCGTCGGGATCCTCATGGATCAGCAGGGTGGCAGCCTGGAGTGTGTTGAACAGGAAATGGGGATGAATCTGCGCGCGCAGCATCTCCAAGTGGGTCGCAGCCAGCTTGGCTTCCAATTTAGAGGATTGCAATTCGCGGTTTCGCGCTTCATTGTGCATTCGGTACAGCTGTACCGCGCCCACGAGCATCCAGTAGGTAAGGAGGCTGACCTGCGTATGGCGAGTGAAGTAGTGCCGCAGAGCCTCTTGTGCCGACAGATCGTGGTGCTGCCGGAGCTTACCGAGCATCGCTTCGATTGATATCTCAGCCGCGACGAGCACAAAGCTCGCGGCGAGATGCATCGGGACCGCTCGTTTCCAGGTCGAAGGTTTGATGGGGTTGCGGTAGGCGAAATACACTACCACGGGAGTCAGGATTCCCCATGTGTAGCACGACCACCAAAGGTAATAACGGAATGGATCCGCATCTCCACGAGCGGCATCATAGATGAACCACTGAATCGCGAAAAGAAATACCCCCGCCGACCAGCAGACAGCGATCCATAGAACCTTGCGCCGGTCCGCAACAAAGGGATAATGAGTCATACAGTTTGGGGTTTCCCCGCAATCCAGCCAATCCTAAATCAAGGGTCTGCCGCTAAACAATGTTGGAAGGCCGCAGCTATAGAGTTCTCAAATAGTCGATGAGGTCGTCAATCTCACCCGGCTCTAACTTCGTCTTGAACGCCGGCATCGTGCCCTTACCATTGGCAATAGCTTGCCGTACCGCGTGCTCAGAGTGCCCCGAATCTGCTCGTAGAACTCCGTACAAGGATGGTCCAACTTTGGTTTCGCCGGGACGGACGCTATGGCAGACCGCGCACGATTTCCGAATAATCGCAGCTCCCCGCTCGCTGGATGCTTGTGTGGAGGCGTTCTGGAAACCACTCGCAAAGGACGGGGCGAAGAGGATGGCTGACCAAACTAGGAAAACGATGAAATCACGAATTCGAGCACCGTATCTCATGGAGACTTTCCTTTCGACGCTGCAAGGAAGCCTGGATCGATCGGTAGTCGGCGAATTCGCTTGCCCGTGGCAGCGAAGATGGCGTTACACACAGCGGGACCAAGAGGAGGAACACCGGTTTCGCCCATCCCGCCAGGATCGCCATTGCCGGCTACAATGTGCACCTCGATGTCTGGCGCATCACTCATACGCAAGACCTGATAGCCATCAAAGTTGCTCTGCTCGACTGCTCCATCTTTGATCGTGATTTCACCACTCAGCACCGGAGTAAGAGCGAAGTTGATCGCGCCTTCAATCATAGCCCGCACGCCACCGGGGTTTACCGCCGTTCCGCAATCCACGGCACTCACCACACGGCGAACATGCAGGGTGCCATCCTTTTCGACCGAGACCTCAGCAACATGAGCTAGATAACTTCCGAACGAGCAACAGCACGCAATGCCGCGTCCATTCCCCGCTGGAAGTGGTGTGCCCCAGCCCGACTCTTCCGCCGCTAGTTGCAACACTGCCCGAAATCTTCGAGTTTCAAGAGGAGGATTGTCCGGCCACATAATCCAGGGCAACCTACGGTCTTCGCGCAACAAGTTCATTCGAAACTCATACGGATCCCGCCTCGCGGCGTGCGCCAACTCGTCAACAAAGCACTCCATGACAAAAGCATTAAACGAATGGCCTACGGACCGCCACCAGGCTCGAGGGACAGCAGATTGTACGGGTGCGTAGTCCAAGCGGAAATTCGAGACGGCGTAAGGCAGAACGTCCGCGCCACTCAACTCTTGTGACGCGACGTGCTTCGGATCCTTCAGTTTTTCTGGCGGGTCGAAGACGGCGCGAATGGGAGTGGAGACGACGCGGTGAGACCAGGCCACGATGTTGTTCTGCTCATCTAAGCTGCCCGACAGGCGATGGTATGAATACTGCCGATAAAAATCATGCTGCATGTCGTCGTCGCGTGTCCAAAGCAGTTGCACGGGCCGATTTACCTCTTTGGCAACCTGCCACGCTTCGGCGGCGTAGTCCCATTGATAACGCCGCCCAAAGGATCCACCACAAAGTGTCATGTGCACGGTCACTTGCTTGGCTGGAATTCCTGAAAGTTTCGTAATCTCGTCCTGCACCTTGGCGCCGATTTGAGTGGGGGACCAGACTTCGATGCCATCCTTGCGCACGTGCACCGTGGTGTTCATTGGTTCCATGGTGGCATGTGCCTGGAATGGCAATTCGTAATGCGCTTCGATGTTCTTGGCGCTTTGTAGAAGCGCCTTTTCTGTGTCACCCTGGTTCACCGCGACGAAGCTGGGAGGTGCCACGGCTTGCTCCTTGAGTTGCTTGCTCAGCCCTCCGGTTGTTTCAGATGCATTTGGTCCTTTGTCCCAAGAGATCTTCAAAGCCTTACGGCCCTGCATCGCCGACCACGTTGAATCGGCGAGGACGGCGATCCCGCCCGACGTATTGATGTTGTTCTGGAGCTTCGGAATAAAGCCCAGCGGCGCAATCGGAAAGACGGCGTGAACACCCGGGACAGCTTTGGCGGCGGTCGCGTCAAAGCTCTGCATATTGCCACCGAAATGCGGACAGCGCGCGATTACGGCGAAGAGCATTCCAGGCACACGCACGTCGATACCAAATACTCCACTGCCATCCACTTTGTTGGGGACATCGACGCGCGGCATGGATTTCCCGATGAATCGGAAATCGGCAGGCTGTTTCAAGGGTATGCTCTCCGCTTTAGGCGCGGGCAGCCTCGATGCTGCTTCCACAAGTTCGCCATAGCTAACACGGCGTCCGCTCAAATTGTCCACCACGGTGCCGTTCTCGGCTCGGCAGTCCTTCTTCTCGACTCTCCACTGCTGGGCTGCCGCCGTGACTAGCATGTCACGGGCTTGAGCCCCCACCTTGCGCATGTAATCCCACGCCGTTCCTGTCCCACCGCTTCCGCCGGTGGACAGATTCTTGTAGGTCTCAGGGATGACGGGCGCTTGTTCTACGTGAATGGTGGACCAGTCGGCTTCGAGTTCATCGGCCAGCATCATCGTGTCGACGGTTCGCGGACCCTGGCCCATTTCCGGTATTTCCGTCAGCACTGTGATTTGGTTCTCGGAAGTGATGCGGATCCAGGCATTGGGCTGGAAAACCTGGTTGTCCGCAACATTCTTAGCGAATGCATCCGCAGGCAAGTAAAAGCCTAGAATCAAGGCCGCACTACTCTTCGAGGTTTTTTTCAAGAACTCACGGCGGTCGGGTTCGAATTTGGTCGTCATGTCTTCTCAGGGCTAGCTACGCTTTAGAAGTTGAGGATTTATGGGCAGACGCCGCACCCGCACTCCCGTGGCGGCGAAAACGGCATTTGCCACGGCAGGAGGCACTAGCATCGCGCCCAGCTCGCCCACGCCGCTCGGATCTTCGATGCTGGACACGATGTGAACTTCGATCGCAGGTGCCTGATTGATTCGTAGGACTTGATAATCGTGGAAATTGCTTTGCTCTACTGCGCCATCCTTGATGGTGATCTCGCCGGTGAGCACGGCGGTGAGCGCAAAATTGATGGCCCCCTCGGTCATCGCCCGGACACCGTCCGGATTCACGGCGATGCCACAATCAACGACGCTCACGATCCGAAGAACCTGGAGCGTGCCATCATCCTCCACGGAGACTTCGGCGACCTGGGCACTGCAGCTCCCGCCTACGCGACATGCAATGCCCCGGCCGCGACCCTTGGGCAGAGGCTTACCCCAGCTCGCACTTTCCGCTGCCAACTGTAATACCGCACGGAGTCGCGCCGTTTCAGTGGACTTGTCCACCAGCAAATCCATGCGAAATTGCAGTGGGTCGCGTCCGCTGGCGTGGGCCAGTTCATCGATGAAGGATTCCTTGGCAAACGGTGTATAGGACGATGCCACAGACCGCCACCACGAGCGGGGCACGACCGAATCCGCAGGAGCATAGTCCAAGCGAAAGTTCGGTATGGCGTAGGGCGCAATGTCGGCACCGTACCATTCCAGTGCAGCAACTGTAGGGGGATCTTTCAATGTCTCCACAGACTCGGTGTAGCCCGTATAGAGATTGGAGCGGGCAATGGGAGTAGTGACCACGCGGGTGGACCAGGCGACGAGCTTTCCCTGATCATCGAAACCGCCCGAAACGCGCTGGTAGTTGTAAGGGCGATAGAAGTCGTGCTGCATGTCGTCTTCCCGCGACCACAGCAACTGCACGGGCTTCTTGATTTCCTTGGCGATTTGCCATGCCTCCGCGGCGTAATCCCACTGATAACGCCTGCCGAATGACCCTCCCGAGAGCGTCATGTGTACGATCACTTGGTCCAAAGGAAAACCAGAAAGCTTGGCGATCTCGTCCTGCACCTCATCCGCAAACTGGGTAGGAGACCACACCTCGATCTCGTTATCGCGCACATGAACCGTCGTGTTCATTGGCTCCATCGTGGCGTGCGCTTGAAATGGCGACTCGTAGCAACCTTCAAGCTTCTTTACTGGACCCGCCAAAACCTCCCGAGCATCACCACGATCGATGGCAATAAACGTAGGCGAAGACGCTGCTTGCTTCGCCACTAATTGGCGCAAGCTTTCGGTGCTCTCGTCACTTCCTGATCCTTTGTCCCATCTCAGTACAAGCGCCTTTTGGCCTCGAATGGCAGCCCACGTTGAGTCCGCTACCACGGCTATACCGCCGGCCGTGTTGAAGTGACGCGGGAGAGGTGGAACTGGAAAAACGGAACGAACGCCGGGAACAGTTTTGGCCGCTGCCGCGTCGAAGCTCTGAAGCTTGCCACCAAAGAAGGGACAGCGGGCGATCACGCTGAACAGCATGCCGGACACCCTAACATCGATGCCGAATGCAGCGCTGCCATCTACTTTGCCGGGTACGTCGGTGCGCGGAATAGGCTTACCGATAATGCGGAAATCCTTAGGCTGTTTCAAAGGGATTTCGTCTGGATTGATCAGCGGGAGTTTGGACGCCGCCTCGACCAGGTCACCGTAACTCACGCGGCGATTTGTGGGAGTATGTACCACCGTGCCGTTCTCCGCTCGGCAGTCCCTTCTCTTTACATTCCACTGCTGGGCCGCAGCCGTAATTAGCATTTCGCGTGCCTGGGCCCCCACCTGGCGCATCGGGGTAAACGTGCTCCTTACGCCGCCACTGCCACCGGTTCGCAAGCCCTGATAGATCGAAGCAATGGTTGGGGCCTGCTCCACGTGAATAGAGGACCAACTCACCTCCAATTCCTCCGCGATCATCATGGGCGTATAGGTACGCGAGCCTTGTCCAAGCTCCGGTTTTTCTACGAGGACCGTGATCTGATTGTCAGCTGCGATTCTCAGCCAAGCGTTGGGTGTGAAGACCCTGAGGGGTCCGCCGGATGCCGGTTCTTGAACTTTCCAACGTGCGGGTAAATAGAAGCCAAGCATGAGGGCTCCGGCAGTTTGAGTACTCTTCAGAAACTCGCGCCGACTAACTTGCCCTCGAGGACTCATTGGGCATTCTGTCCCGCAGCGCGCTGGATGGCGCGGCGAATCCTCTGGTAAGTGGCGCAGCGGCAGATATTACCGTTCATGGCCTCGTCGATTTGCTCGTGCGTGGGATGCGGGGTCTTGGTCAAGAAGGCCGCTGCCTGCATGATTTGTCCTGACTGGCAGTAACCGCACTGCGGTACTTGCTCGGCAATCCAGGCGCGTTGAACCGGATGGCTACGATCCGGAGAGAGTCCTTCAATCGTTGTGATCTTTTTCGCCCCGACAGAACCAACCGGTGTTTGACAAGATCGCCGTGACTCGCCGTCCACATGTACCGTGCATGCGCCGCATAGTCCTATCCCGCAACCGTACTTAGTGCCCGTGAGCCCCAGGGTGTCGCGCAATACCCACAGCAGTGGCATATCAGGTGGCACATCGATTAGGTGCAACTTTCCATTTATTGTGATAGCTATCTTGCTCATAAATCACATTCGCGGCGGAAATTCATCCTTACGGTACCGTGACTTCGGGGAGGCGAAAACAAGATTGGGACGAATCGTAGACTGCACGTGATCAAGCGTAGCGATCACCAGAAATGGGTGCACTGCGAAGCGTTACTGTCAGCATCACCCTACTCTCGCATCTGAGCAGACGAGTGAGGGGGTTCTACGCGCGGAGCGTGTGCCTTCAGGCACGAATCAGACGCTGATGATTGGCAGAGAATTGCGCGGATCGTTTGAATGGTAGGCCCGAATGGACTCGAACCATCGACCTCTTCCGTGTCAAGGAAGCGCTCTAACCAGACTGAGCTACGGGCCTACATTTGTTTCCAGACAGTGGCAGCAATCGACGTTGCCGGCGTGGCTGGCTTTTTGAGCCAGCCACGATTTTATCACGCTGCCTCCCGTGTGACGAAAGCTCCCTCGCTTGTTCTACAAGCACATTACGGATTCGGATCTTCCGACTGCGGTGCGGAGCGCAGCTGTTCACGATACTTTTCGACCACCCATCCGCTTTGGTGTTTCACGAACACACCAAAGCCGATAAGGAACAGAGCCACGGCAGTGAAGATGAGACGTTCGTGGGCGCGGCGCGGTTCGGGAGGTTGCGCCAGTTGCGGCGCCAGCAGCGCCCCGATGGCCAGACCGGCGAGCAAGCCTCCGATGTGGGCGGAATTGTCGATGCCGGGCACCACCGCTCCGAAGAAAAGATTGTAGCCCGCGAACGAAAGCAGGCTCTTCATTAAGCCGCGCAACATCTGTCCGGGATACGGCAGCTTTCCGAGGTAGAGCGCGGTGATCAACGCGCCCGCCAGTCCGAAAATCGCGCCCGAAGCGCCCGCGCCTTTGGCGGCAGGGTGGATCCATAAACTCACCAGGCTGCCCGCGATGCCGCACGCTGTGTAGGTAAGCAAGTACGTCCAGGCGCCAAGGATCCGTTCCGCCAACCGGCCAAGGTTCCACAAACACCACATGTTGAGGACGATATGAAATAGCCCGATGTGCACATAATTCGAAGTGAAGACCCGCCAGGGTTGCCCGCCCAGGGACAACGGGCCATAGTCGGCGCCCCAACGCAGCAGTTGAGCTTCGCTCGGTCCCATGGGCGAGACGCCGTTCAGCACCATCGCCGCAAATACAAGAACGTTGATCCCGACGATGGCTACAGTCACTGGCGGCCGGTAGGATTGTGATCGAGATGGCGCGAGCCAGCGGCGTTTGGACCGGGATGGGCTGCGGCTGGCCCTTGCCCGCAAACGCAGCGCGGCATTCCGGGCAGAGGTTGGCGGCCCCGTAAATTGTGTCGGCGATCGGACGTCCGCAGCGCACGCAGTTGGTCATCAAGACTCCAAAGTGGCGAGGCTAGTGTACGAAATCAGAGATGCGGGTGACGAACGATGAACGCCGGGGATGCCGTGCCATCAGGTGAGAGCGTGTCACTCGATTTGATCAGTCGCCGGCAGCTTCGATCGCGGGCAGTTCCTCAGCGGGCGCCTCCTTTGGGGCTTTGGCGCTGGTCACCATGATGACGGAGGCAATGACGATTGCGCTGCCCATCAGGATGTAGCGATCGATGGCCTCGTGCAATACCAGCCAACCCAAAAACACCGCCACCACGGGATTGACGTACGCGTAAGTGGAAACCTTCGAACTGGGAGCGTGCCGCAGCAACCAGATATAGGATGTGTAGCCGATCCAGGATCCGCCTACCACCAGGTACAGCATGGCGCCCACACCACGCGCAGTCCACACCACGTGCGAAAAGTCCCGGTTTCCGATGGCAAACAGAAGATTCGCAATTCCCGCGAAGACTACCTGCCAGCCCGTCGAACTCACCGGATCGAGATCCGCGGAGTGCCACAGCTTGGAAAGCACCGATCCGAGCGCCCAGCTGAAAGATCCTGCCAGCAGACTTAAGGAGAACCACAACTCACGCCGCCCCAGCGAACCGCTCGACGTCAGCTTTGGCCAGAGCAATATCACCATGCCGACGATGCCGAGAGTCAGTCCGCCCATTCCCCGGCGGGAGATGTGATGGTCACCCAGGAGCCATGAGTCCAGCACCAGGAACCAGAGTGGCGTGACCGCGATCAGCAAGGCCGACAATCCCGAGGGGACAACCTGCTCCGCGTAAGAAAGAGTGAGGTTGCCGCCCATCAGGAGGAGCGTGCCCACCACGGCCATGTGCCAGAGTTGACGCGGCGAGTAGGCAACCCGGCGCCCGCGTACGGCGCAATACGCGAGCATCAGAATGCCTGCGATCAGGAATCGCGTGGCGCACATCAATGCCGGAGGAATGTGCTCGACCGCAATGGCGATGCCCAGGTAGGTCGATCCCCAGAAGACGTAGACCAGCCCGAAGGCAAGGATCACCATCCAGCGGTTTGAGTTTGTCTGGGTCACAGGGTGCGAGAAGGCTAAAACATACCAGATGCGCGCCTGGTCTCTTTCGACGCGAATATCCTTAGGCGGGACAGCGCTCAGTAACAAAACAGCCCGCTTGCCGCGAAGCAGAGTCACGAGGGATTGCGTAGCCGACGGGAGAGCCAGAACCGGATTTGCGGGTGTTTGGCAATTCATTCTCAACTGTGATTTTGAAAATGAATTTCCTTTTCTTAAAGCTTAGTTTTTTGTTGCCACGCCCCAGGTTCAACGTTTAGGGCACGGGCGACCCTCGAACATCACCCCACTCTCAAAGTGGGGTCTGTAGGCGTTCTAATGGCCAGGAACAGGCATTCTATAGACTGTCGCTGTAGTGTTTTGACGGCTCGCAGGTGACTTAATGGTCGCTTCTAAATTATATCATAAAGCTAAGTTAATGAAACGTCGACACTTCGCTAGCTGGCAACGCGCGGCCGACTCGCAACTGGTTGATTTAACGCTTGTGGCTTCGCTTGATTGGGCCGGGTAGGCTTTTGCGCCAGCCACGCGAAAACTCTTGCCGGTTTTCGGCGGCAAACGCAGCTTCCCCTGGGGCCAGTATTCCAGCTATAATGAACGCGAAGTGTTGTACTTCCATGAGCCTGCAGAATCCTAATTCGCACCTGCCCGCCTGCTGGCTGCAGCAACTGTGCTGCCCGCGCCGCCATCTGGCTGTGTTGCCGTCGCAGGTCCGTCCTAACCTCTTCGGAAGCGACTAGCTCAATCCTCCCTGTGCAAATTCCCTTCGGGCCGTAGTCCGCTCCAAGTGTAACTACGTCAATCTCCGAAGGCCGCTGACTAACAAGACTCCCACGAGTGCCCAAGGAGGACTCCGATGACGACCAAGACACTGACCGCCGGTCCCAAAATCAAGACCGCCCTGCCCGGCCCCAATGCCAAGCGCGTGCTGGCGGGCGATGACAAGTACATTTCTCCGTCCTATACGCGTTCCTATCCTCTGGTGGCTAAAAGCGGCCGAGGCGTGGTCGTAACGGACGTGGACGGCAACGAGTTTTTTGACTTCTCGGCGGGCATCGCCGTAACTTCCACCGGGCATTGCCATCCCGAAGTCGTCGCCGCCATTCAGAAACAGGCGGGCGAACTGATTCACATGTCAGGCACCGACTTTTACTACGAGAGCATGGTGACGCTCGCCGAGCGGCTGTCACAGATCGCTCCCATGCCGGGGCCGCACAAGATTTACTATGGCAACTCGGGCGCCGAGGCAGTTGAAGCAGCGCTCAAATTGGCGCGCTACCACACCAAGCGGCAGAACGTAATCGCATTCTTCGGCGCATTCCACGGGCGCACCATGGGCGCCTTGTCGCTGACCGCGTCCAAGCCGCAGCAGAAGCGGCGATTCGCTCCCCTGGTTCCGGGCGTCACGCACATTCGTTATCCCGACGTCTACCGCGGATGCACGGGGGGCGTGCAGGATGCGGAAGCGTTCGCCATCGGCTGTGCGCGTTTCATCGAAGACAAGCTGTTCAAGACCACGCTGCCTCCCGAGGAAGTCGCGGCTATCTTTGTCGAGCCGATCCAGGGAGAAGGCGGGTACGTCGTCGCGCCCACGCCCTTCATGCAGGAACTGCGACGCATCTGCGACAAACATGGAATCCTACTGGTGGTCGACGAAGTGCAGAGCGGGATCGGCCGCACTGGCAAGTGGTTCGCGGTCGAGCACACCGGCGTGCAGCCCGATATCGTTTGCATGGCGAAGGGCATTGCTTCGGGGATGCCGCTCGGTGTCACCATGTCGCGCGCGGACATCATGGACTGGGTTCCCGGCTCGCATGCTTCGACCTTCGGAGGCAATCCAGTGTGCATCGCGGCGGCTCTGGCGACACTTGACGTCATCGAGAATGAGAAACTGCTGGCAAATTCAGCCCAAGTCGGCAGCCATATGATGAAGCGCATGGCGGACTGGCCCGCGAAGTATCGCGTGGTTGGCGATGTGCGCGGCCGCGGCCTGATGATCGGCGTGGACATCGTGAAGGACCAGAAGACCAAGGAATACTCGCCAGAAGGACGCGACCGGATCGTGGAGTTGGCCTTCGAGCGCGGCATCCTGTTCCTGGGTTGCGGTCCGAGCACGGTGCGCATCGCTCCTCCGCTGATCGTGACCAGAGAGGAAGCCGACGCCGCCATGGATGCTCTCGAGGAGTCGGTCGCAATCGTCAGCAAGGGCGCGTAAGCCCTCTTCATTGTAGACGGGCGATCTGTCGCACACCGCTGCGAGGATCGCCCCTTCTTTCCCTGAATCGAACAACAGGAGATCCTTATGTGGACAGGCACAGTTGACTCAATCCACATCGCGCCGGCGGCAAAGGCGCCAACCCAGGCCGTAGACGCGGTAGAGGCCGTGCCCGGAGCCGGCCTGCAGGGCGATCGCTACTTCTTGAAGCAGGGCACTTTCTTTAAGCCTGAGCCGGATTTCGAGCTGACCCTCATCGAGGCTGAAGCCATCGAAGCGGCCATGCGCGAATACAAGGTTGCTTTGCCGCCCGGCGAAGCGCGGCGCAACGTGGTGACGCGCGGTGTCCCGTTGAACCATTTGGTGGGACACGATTTCGCAATCGGCGATGTCAGGGTTCGTGGAATTCGCTTGTGCGAACCCTGTGGCCATCTGGAGGCACTCACTGGACTCCCGGTCATCAAAGCCCTGCGTCACCGTGGCGGTTTGCGGGCGCAGATCCTGACGCAGGGCGTGATTCGCGTGGGCGACGCGGTGCGCGGATAGATCATGATGGACCCAACCTTTCGCTTGCTTCTGCGCGGAAAAGGGGCACACGCCGACCCAGTCGCGATCCTCGAGGACGTTCCGGCATCGGTCGCAGGGCAGACGCTCGAAGGCTACCCGCATTCGATCTGGCAGATTGTCGGACACATGAATTATTGGATGGAGTACGAACTGGAGCGCATCGGCGAAAAACGGCCACACTACCCGGAGCATGCCATCGAGAGTTGGCCCGCCGAGGTGGCTCCGCGCCACGAAGCGGAATGGCAAGCCGCGCGCGAAGGTCTTGCAGCACGAATTGATCGTCTGTCGGCGCTGTCGGAATCGAGTCCCACAGCCTTGGCTGCGCCCGTGGAAGCCATGCACGCGAAGGAAGAACCTAGATCAGCAAGTGTCGAATCGGTCCTGTGGCAGATCATGGTTCACAACAGCTACCACGTGGGACAAATCGCAATGCTGATGCGCTGTTTTGGATTATGGCCTCCGCGCTCCGGAGCCGATTCATGGTAAGTGTCGACACCAAAGTCGGGCTTAAAGAGCTGAGGGTTTCGTCGATCGAGATCCAATCGACCAGTACGAGCCCTTCGTGGCATGTTCCGCAGAAGGCGTACCTGGCTCTGGGAGTGGCGCTGGTAGTCTGGTCCTCAGCGTTCGCAGGAATTCGCGCGGGATTGCGCGCATATGCCCCCGCGCACCTCGCGCTATTCCGTTACCTGATTGCGTCCACGGTGCTGGCGATCTATGCGCGCTTTGCCCACTTCCGACGACCGGCATGGCGTGACATCCCGGCCCTGATGGTGGCAGGGTCTCTTGGCATCACAATCTATAACCTCGCGTTGAATTACGGTGAGACGCGAGTCACGGCGGGCTCGGCTAGTCTGCTGATATCGTCCACGCCCATCTGGGCGGCGCTGCTAGCCATGCTTCTCCTGCGCGAACGATTGACGGTTCTGGGATGGCTAGGCGTTCTGCTCAGTTTCGCCGGGGTCGCCCTCATCGCCAGCGGCGAAGGCAACGGGATCCATCTCGCGCCGCAGGCTCTCATTATTCTGGCCGCTGCAGTCGCATGGGGCATCTACATCGTGATCCAAAAGCATTTTCTGAGACGCTATAGCGCGCTCGAGTTCACTTCGTACTCTGTGTGGGCGGGCACCCTCCTGATGATTCCGTTCGGCAGCGGCCTCTTTCACGGAATGCGCAGTGCCCCGTGGACCGGCACACTTGCTGTGGTGTATCTGGGCGTGTTTCCCGCGGCTCTCGCCTCGTTTGCCTGGGCGTATGCGCTCTCTCATGGCTCGGCCGGCAGGATGGCGTCTTTCCTATACGTGATCCCGGTATGCGCCATCCTGATCGCGTGGCTCTGGCTGGGTGAGGTTCCCCGTGTACTGAGCCTGGTGGGCGGGGCCGTTGCGATCGCAGGCGTCATCGTCGTCAACCTCTGGGGGAAGCGTCCCCATTCCAGCCTTCCAGGTGTAACCAACTGAACCTATCCCTGTGCCCGCGGTCACTTCGATGTCTGGCAAGATCCAGCTAAGCTGAGGAGCAGTCCGGAGCGTGCGTGTGCTTGCTCATCTTACTCACGCGGCAATTCGCCTTCTGGACCGGGTAGTCGCCAATCGCCGTGATCAAGGTTCTCCCTTGCACCATCGCACCGGCCGCCGGGGCGAAGAGGAGGCCTACTTCTACCTGAGGAGGCATGGCTACGTAATGGTGGCTCGTAACTATCGCTCTTCGCGCCGCCGGGGAGAGATCGACCTCATCGGCTGGAATGAAGGCGTGCTCTGCTTCATCGAGGTGAAAACGCGCACCTCCCACGACGTAAAACCAGCGGAAGCCGCCGTGGACCGCGACAAGCGCCGCGAACTGGCCGGCATGGCGCGCGACTATCTCCGCCGATTGCGCGAGGAAGTCCAGTGGCGTTCGATGTGATCAGCATTTACTACGAAAGTGCGGAAATGCAGCCACACATTGAATTGTTTAAAAATGCCTTCACCGTATCGTAAAATACGAGATTCATTCGCATACTGAAAGGATTTAGTAGGTGCCAGAACTCAGAAAAGATCCGATCGTGGGCCGCTGGGTCATTATTTCGACCGACCGCGCCAAGCGTCCCACAGATTTTGTGCGCGAAGGCGTAAGAATCCGAGGCGGTTTCTGTCCCTTCTGCCCGGGCAATGAGAGCAAGACACCCCCTGAAATCCAGGCTTACCGTCCCAATCCCAACGGCGGACCGCCGCCACTGCGCGATACTCCCGGCTGGACGGTTCGCGTCGTTCCCAACAAGTTTCCGGCCTTGGGAATCGAAGGGAATCTGAATCGTCAAGCCGAAGGCATGTTCGACAGGATGAACGGGATCGGCGCGCACGAGGTCATCATCGAGACGCCCGATCATTCCGCTACCTTAGCCAACATGTCAGCCAAACGGATTGAAGATGTTTTGTGGACCTTCCGCGATCGCATCCTCGACCTGAAGAAGGATCGCCGGTTCAAGTACATCCTGCTGTTCAAGAATCACGGCGAGCCGGCGGGCGCATCGCTCGAGCATGGACACTGCCAGCTGATCGCGCTGCCCATCTTGCCGATTTATGTGCTCGAAGAAATCGAGGGCGCGAAGCAGTACTACATCTACAAAGAGCGTTGCGTCTTCTGCGACCTGATCCGCCAGGAAGCGGAAACGGGCGCGCGCGTGGTCGCGGAGAATGACGACTTCATTACGCTGGCTCCCTATGCTCCGCGTTTTCCGTTTGAAACCTGGATTCTGCCCAAGGAACACGAGTCGGCATTCGAAAATTCGTCGTCGCGTATGTTCCAGAACCTTGCTAAAGCGCTCAAAACGCTGCTGACCAAGGCCGACCGGGTGCTCGACAATCCGCCCTATAACCTGGTCATTCACAGCTCCCCGGTGCAGGATTCGACCAACGACCACTATCACTGGCACATTGAATTCATGCCGAAGCTGACCAAGACGGCGGGATTTGAATGGGGTACCGGGTTTTATATCAATCCGACGCCGCCCGAGGAGGCCGCGCGGTTCTTGCGAGAGGCGGGAGTGGAAGAGCCAACCGCGGCGACGGTGGGGTAGTGCTTCGCGGGCTGACGCCCGCATCGCAAAGATGCCGCCCCTATACGGGGCTCGGCCGTCGTAACCCGACCTACCCAGGGCTTACGCCCTGGGCTAATTTATGCCGCCGCTTCGCGGCTCCTACTTCGCGCCTGCGAATGGCACTCCGGAGAGAATAGAGCGCTTGCGGCCCTAACCCAGAAAGCTAAAAACTGTACGCTGAACGCTCAGGGCTGAAGGCTGAGAGCCAAGGACTGAGAGCTGAGGGCAAAAAAGAGGGCACGCTTCCCCGAAGATCGTGCCCTTTTAGCTTTGCGAGAGAGAACTCGAAAATCTTGGGTGGTACGGGCGGGCGGCACTCTTCCAGCAAACAGGCCCCTGTCTACTGGAGGCCACCCGCACATACTTCCGTTCAAGTTCAGTTGGAGTTTAGGGCAGAGGTCGCCAGCTAATTGTCATAAAGATGTAAAGGCTTTGTCACAAGCTTGAAAAATCATCGGGATACAGCCCAGTGCTTTGTGACGGCCAAGGCTCGCGGGCTTTCTGCCCGCTTCGCTTGCTGTCGTCCCTTAGGGGACTTGCGTTCATTCTGACCTCTACCCCGGGCTTACGCCCGGGGCTATTTTCTGGCGCCGCTTCGCGGCTTATCGAGGATAGCGACGCCGCCGATCAGCTTTGGCGCGGCACACAGACTGATACGAAACGGCCCTTGGGTGCACAGTCCAGAAATTCCTACGAATCAGCCCTGGGTGCGATCCAGAAATTCCTCGTGCCAAGCCATTTGAATGGCTTCTAATTTCGCTTCATTGGATTTTTGGGGATCGTCCTTAAAATCGGGAAGCTCAGTCACATAGCGGTGGAGATCGGTAAAACGTATCGCAAGCGGATCGACTTCCGGGTGCTTTTCGGACAGAAGGATGCCTAGATCCTCGGCGTCAGTCCACGTCAGCTCTTTTGGCATGAATGCTCCTTCAAGCAGTCATCGGTCATTGGCAACGTCCTACATCGCTTTCGGCTGGGGCTGATCGAGATTTTCGGCTCGGGTCATCAGTTTTGCCAGCTAACAGCCAAGACGTAACACCTGTCCCTCAGTGTTCTTCCGAAACATAGTTGCGATTCCAGGCCGGGATCTCGACCACCACTTTGCCTGGCTTGTTGATAACGGCCTGGCAACCGAGGCGAGAGTTTAGCTGGAGGTCGGCCGCCATGTCGAGGCGGTCGGCTTCGTCATCGTCCATCTCGGAAAGATTCTCGGCGCCTTCCTTTACCCAGATGTGGCAGGTGGTGCAGGCGCAGTTGCCGCCGCAGGCGTGATCGAGCTTGATGCCGTTGTTCAGCGCCACGTCGAGCAGGGACTGCTCCTTGCCATGATCCTTGTAGGGCAGCTTGCCATTTTCAAACTGCACGGTCTTCCCCTCCGGCAGGAAGGTGACCTGGACGGTGTTTTCGCCGGGCTCGTCGAGTGTGGCGGTGGTGCCGCTGGTTTTCGTTTTTTCGTCAGACATGAAAAGCTCCACGTTTCAAAGTTTCAACGTTTCAAAGTTTCAAAGTTGAAAGGAGGGGGGGTCACGGCATTCCCTTGAAACTTTGTAACTCTGAAACTTTGAAACTTGCCTCACTTTGAAACTTTTTCATTCAAACTCTGCTTTCGCCATCGGATGGGGCGCATCTGGACCTTCGCCCATATCTGCCTGATCCATGGTCTTGCCTTTCAGCGCGCTGGATACGGCGCTGTCCATCATCAACTCGGCCAGGCGCATCGTGCCCTGGTTGAGATCGTCGATCGCTTTGCGGATCGCCTGGTAGTCGTCGCTCTTCTTTACTTCGTTCAAAGCTTTCTCGAACTTTGCGATGCGGCGTTGCTCGTCGGAGGCGAGTTGACTCCAGGCTGGACTCTGACGGCCTTTGCCCAGGGCGGTGAGAATCGTTTCCGCCTCATTGCGCGCTTCAATCACCTGGCGCTGGCGGAAATCTTCTTCGGCATAGTCGAAGGACTCGAGCAGCATGTTCTCGACCTGGTCGTCGGTGAGGCCGTAGCTGGGCTGCACTTCGATCTCGGCTTCCTTCCCGCTGCGCTGTTCTCGCGCGGTAACGTGCATGATGCCGTTGGCGTCGATCAGAAACTTCACCTCGATGCGCGGCATGCCGGCGGTCATTGGCGGAATTCCCTTCAGATCGAAGCGCGCCAGTGAGCGGCAATCTTTCGCAAGTTCGCGCTCTCCCTGCAAGACGTGGATGGCCACGTTCGCTTGTCCGTCAACTTGCGTGGTGTAGAACTGCGTCGCGGATGCCGGGATGGTCGAGTTGCGCAAGATGATCTTGTCGGTGACCCCACCAGCGACTTCAATGCCCAGCGACAGCGGCGTGACATCAAGTAGCAGCATTTCCTTGGTGGCTTCCGAACCGCCACCGAGGATGTTGGCTTGCACAGCCGCGCCGAGTGCGACCACTTCATCGGGGTTCAGATCCGTGTGCGGCACGCGCTTGAAGAGATCTTGCACGAGAGTGCGCACTTTCGGGATGCGCGTTGAGCCGCCCACCGGCACGACTTCGTCGATCTGCTCGGGCTTGAGCTTCGCGTCTTTCAGGGCCTGCTTGCAGGGCGCGATGGTGCGGTCAAGGATCGGCTGCACGAGTTGCTCGAACTGCTCGCGCGTGATCTCGCGTTGGTAGCGCTTACCTTCCGGAAGCTCTATGTCGAGCTTGGTCGAATCGTTTGAAGACAGCGCGATCTTGGCTTCGATCACCGCCTTGCGGATGGTCTGCACGCCTTCACCACTGCGGCGCAGGTCGAGCCCCATGTCACCGCGAATATCATCGAGCGCGATCGTGATGAGCAGGTTGTCAATGTCGTCGCCGCCCAGGTGCGTATCGCCGTTGGTGGAGATGACTTCGAAAATGCCGTCGTGGAGCTTCAGGATCGAAATGTCGAACGTACCGCCGCCCAGGTCGTAGACCGCAACGATGCCGTTTTTTTTCTTGTCGAGCCCGTAGGCAAGCGACGCGGCCGTCGGCTCATTGACCAGGCGAAGCACTTCGAGCCCTGCGATGCGCCCGGCATCTTTGGTGGCCTGGCGCTGCGCGTCGTTGAAGTAGGCAGGAACTGTAATGACGGCTTTCGTGACCGGTCCGCCGAAATAGCGCTCCGCATTGCGTTTGAGTTGGCGCAGGATGAATGCCGAAATTTCCGGCGGCGTATAGGTCTTATTGCCCAACTTGATGCGCAGGACCTCGCCGGGCTGCAGGTCTTCCGCCAATCGGAACGGGAAAAGCTTCAACTCTTCCTGCACGTCCTCAACACCACGCCCCATGAGGCGCTTTATCGAGTAGACCGCACGTTCTGGCGTCTCGATGAGATATTTCCGGGCAGCGCTGCCGACGATGATCTGACCGTGCTCGTCGAGCGCGACCACCGATGGCACCAAGTTGAGGCCGTCTTCGCCCGGAATCACGACAGGGGTGTCCCCCTGCATGAAGGCCACGAGGGAGTTCGTGGTTCCGAGATCGATTCCGACGATGCGCTCAGTAGCCATTTACGAACTAACTCGCCTTCCGTTCTGCCGGTACGGCGGGCCGCTGTTCAGTAGCCTGGGTCGGCTGATACACGCGCACCGGCTTCCAGGCGTCGATAGCTGTTCCCCCACTGATCATGCCCTGAATGAAGGACTCGAAGAACATGTAGGGATGAATTGAAGACAGTACGCCCGCTTCGTCGAGCCGTCGCCGGAGTTCGGCTGGAATGGTGAACTCGATCGAGCTCAGATTGTCCTTGAGCTGAGTCAATTTGCTGGCGCCGATGATAGTTGACGAGATGCCAGGCTGAGTGGCAACCCAGTTGAGAGCCACGAGCGCGGGTGGCCGGCCCATTTCCTTGGCGACTTCGAGAAGCACGTCGAGGACTCTCCAATTCTGAGCGTTGAACCGCATCAGCGTTGGATTGCCCGAGTCTTTCGTTTTTTCCAGGCGGCCATCCCCGCTGCCGTCCTCACCCTGGCGCTTGTACTTGCCGGTGAGGAATCCGCTGGCAAGCGGGCTCCAGGGACAGATGCCGAGGCCCAGTTCCTGCGCAACCGGGATGTGCTCGCGCTCGATGTTGCGTTCCACCAGCGAGTATTCGAGCTGCAGGGCGATCGGACGTTCCTTGCCTTCCTTCTCCGCCAGCGTGTAAGCACGCGCTACGTACCAGGCTGGCGTGTCGGACAGCCCGTAGTGACGGATCTTGCCTTCGCGCACCAGGTCGTTCAGAGTCGCGACGACTTCTTCGACCGGGGTCACCGTATCCCAGGCGTGCAGCCAGTAGAGATCGATGTAGTCGGTGCGCAGACGGCGCAGCGAGCCTTCGAGCGCGCGATAGAGGTTCTTGCGGCCGTTGCCGCCCGCGTTCGGATTGCCGGGATCGGTGTTGAACGTGAACTTGGTGGCCAGCACAACGCGATCACGCAACTTGCGATCGGCGATGAACTTTCCCACCAGTTCTTCGCTCTTTCCGCCAGTGTAAGCGTCGGCGGTGTCCACGAAATTGCCACCTGCGTCGACGTAGCCGTCAAAGACCGAGCGGGAAACATTTTCTTCCGAGCCCCAACCCCATTCGGTGCCGAATGTCATGGTTCCAAGGCAGAGCGGGCTGATCCGCAATCCGGAACGGCCGAGCGTGATGTATTCGGTCAAACGCATAAGCACCTAGCTTTCCAGAACTTCGTTGACGTCGCGCACCAGGTTGCGCAGATAGTTTCGGCGGTTCAGAAGATCGAGCATTCTGTCGCGAATTTTCAGGCGTTCGGCTTCGGTGCCTGTATCCACAGCCTGATCCCAGGCGGCCCATTCTTTTTTCAGTTCGCCCAGCAACGCTTCGTGCTTTTCTTCGAGGTCGAGTTTCTGGCGGCCTACTTCCTCGATCAAAGCGGGATCGTCTTCGCCCATCTTCTTCTGCATTTTCAGCTCTTCGAGCTGCATGTTGAGGTCGAAGACTTCTTCCAGCAGATCGGGCGGAACGACCTGCTTTTTGATCTGGCCGCTGGCGCGCGCGGCTTCGGTCGCGCTCTTCGATTGCTCTTCGAGTTCCACGCCTTCGAGGCGCAGCACATACTCCGTGCGCTTGATCGGGTCTTTCAAGGTGCGGTACGCGTCGTTGAGCTGCGAACTTTGTTCGAGACTCCACTCCTGCTCGCGCCTGTCCGCCCCCGAATAAACATCCGGATGCAGTTTGCGGCTGAGCAGGTAAAACTCCCGTTCCAGGAGCGCGACATCCACGTTCAACTTGCGCGGCAGCGCGAAGAACGTGAAGTAGTCCACCGGCACCGGCGGCTGTACTTTTCCGCAAGCGCTGCAGAAATGCTCGGCGCGCATGGTTCCGCACGACCAGCAGGTGGAAGTGACCTCGCCCGGCATAATCAGGGAAGACGTCGATTTGGTTTCTGGATTCGCCATAGACAAATTCACCACGACCGCTCAGCTGTCGCGCCGCCGGAATCTTTCGCCCCGGTGCGAGCAAGGTGGCGCCGTGGTGCGAGAACCTGGAAACTTCGCGGGCAGGAGTGCCCGCGCCACATATCAAGCCGTAAAAGAACTTCCGCAACCGCACGATTTCGTCGAGTTCGGATTCACGAACACAAAGCCCTGCTGCATCAGCGTCTCCTGGTAATCCAGGATCATGCCGTGCAGGTAGATGAACGACTTCGGATCGACAAACACGCGCACGTCGTCGAACTGGAAGATGCGGTCGCGCTCGCGGGGCTGCGTATCGAAGCGAATGTTGTAGCTCAAGCCAGAACATCCGCCACCCTGCACGCCCAGACGCAAACCGCCCTCCGTGGGCGAAATGCCTTCCTTCGCCATCGCGCTGCGGATTTTCGCGATCGCCTTCTCCGTCACCTGGATGCCCTTGATGGGGGCGGCAGGCGCTGGAGGAGCGATCGTCTTGGTCGTTTCTTCTGCCATGCTGCTCATAAAACTAGCCGGCCTTTCGACTCGCGTCTGTGATCCACAAACGTCATGTGGCCAACCGCCGGCGCTACGGTCTAGTGAGCTGATTGGCTCGCCGGAACCGGCGCATTCGCATCCGCGGCGCCATTCTTCTTCTTCCAGTCGTGGATCGCTGCGCGGATGGCGTCTTCGGCCAACACGGAGCAGTGAATCTTCACTGGAGGAAGCGCCAGCTCTTTCACGATCTCAGTGTTCTTGATCTGCAGGGCTTCGTCGACCGTCTTCCCCTTGACCCACTCGGTCGCGAGCGAAGACGAGGCAATGGCCGAGCCGCAGCCGAAGGTCTTGAACTTCGCGTCCTCGATCACCTGAGTCTGCGGGTTCACTTTGATCTGCAGCTTCATGACGTCGCCACACTCCGGCGCGCCCACCAAACCGGTGCCGACTTCCTGGCTATTCTTGTCCATCGAGCCGACGTTGCGCGGATTGGAATAATGATCGAGAACCTTATCGCTATATGCCATGAAAAACTCCTAACGTTTCAAAGTTTCTTTTCCAAAGTTCCAAAGTTGCATAGTTTCAAAGTTTCAAACTGAAACCCAAAATCCTAGAGTTCCAAAGTCGCGATCGGCGCCGAGTTTCCTTGAAACTTTGAAACCCTGAAACTTTGAACCTTGCTCTTCCTACTCTCCCGCCCACTTCACGTCCTTCAAATTGATGCCTTCCTTCGCCATTTCGTAAAGCGGAGAAAGCTCGCGGAGGCGCTCCACCGTTTCGCAAACGCGGTCGGCCACGTAATCGACTTCGGCTTCGTTGTTGAAGCGGCCGATGCCGAAGCGGATCGAACTGTGCGCCAGGTCGTCGCCCGTGCCCAGGGCCTTCAATACATAAGATGGTTCTAGCGTCGCGGAGGTGCAAGCCGATCCGCTCGAAACTGCTACGTCGTTGATTCCCATGAGCAGCGACTCGCCTTCCACGTACGCAAAGCTGATGTTGAGGTTGCCCGGGAGGCGGTGGTCCATCGAGCCATTGATGTATACCTCGTCGAGGCGTCCCATGATGCGGTCGCGCAGACGGTCGCGCAAGCCCGCCAAGTGCGCGCTTTCTTTTGCCATATCTTCGCGCGCGAGTTCGCAAGCCTTGCCTAATCCCACGATGCCCGGGACGTTCAAAGTTCCCGAGCGCATGCCACGCTCGTGCCCACCTCCGTCGATGATGGCGGAAATCTGCACACGGGGATTCTTGCGGCGCACGTACAGGGCGCCCACGCCCTTGGGCCCGTAAATCTTGTGAGCGGTAATCGACATGAGGTCGATGTTGTCCTTGTTCACGTCGATGGGAACTTTGCCCACTGCCTGTACGCCATCGGTATGGAACAGCACGCCGCGCTCACGACAGATCTTGCCGATCTCGCGCCAGGGCTGCAGCACACCGATTTCGTTATTCGCCGCCATGATCGTGACCAGGATGGTCTTGTCATCGATGGTGCGCTTCAGTTCTTCGAGATCGACCAAGCCGTCTTTCTGCACCGGCAGGTAGGTCACGCGATAACCATTCTTCTCGAGACGCTTGCAGGTATCGAGCACGGCTTTATGTTCGGTTACGGCCGTGATGATGTGATTGCCCTTCTCTCGATACATCTCGGCGACGCCCTTGATAGCGAGGTTGTCGCTCTCGGTGGCGCCAGAAGTGAAGATGATTTCTTTGGCGGTCGAGCCAATCAGTTTGGCAACCTGCTCGCGCGCATTTTCGACAGCCTCCTCGGCTGTCCATCCAAACGGATGGTTCCGGCTGGCGGCGTTTCCGAACTTCTCCATGAAGTACGGCAGCATGGCCTCGAGCACGCGCGGATCCATGGGGGTGGTGGCATGGTTGTCCATGTAGATGGGCAGCTTCACGCCGTTGGGAGCAGGGGTACGCTGCTCCTGGGTCGCGGTCTTTAAATCAATACTCATGGTGACTTTCTCCTACCGTGTTCTCAAATCCCGGGTCATCGATGAAACAAATTAGTGCAAACCACTCGATCAGCTCAGGGTGACTAATTCAGCCAGACTTTTCTTCGGCTCGCCGCCCACACTCTCCGCGGCCTCAATCATCTCCGAGATCTTGATCTTCTTTAAAACGTCCTCGATGCTCTGATTCACTTTGCGCAGCGGTTCGCGAATCGTGCAGCGCTCTGTCTGATCACACTCTCCTCGCACCGTGATGCAGGACGTGATAAATAGCGGTCCTTCGATCGCGCGGATGACCTCATAAGCGGAGATCTCGGCTGCGGATCGTCCCAAGGTGTACCCGCCGTTGATGCCATGCACGGAATGCAACAGGCCGGCTTTCGCCAAACGCTGAAGAATCTTGGCGAGCACTTCCGGCGGAATTCCGTAGGCTTGCGCCACGTCTTTCGCACTGCATGCTCCCCGCTCGGCATGTTCGGCCAGATGCCGCATCGCCATCAGCCCGTAATCCGCCTTCTTGGACAGTTTCAGCATGCAGAGGTGTTATCCGACTCATTTGATCGGATATAAATCCGACTATTTAGGTCGCCTTTTATTTTAGACCCTGCAGGGTGATCGCGCAACCCGCTACAGCGAACTGCAATAAATGCCATCCGAACGGCAACTTGCGCAATGTCAAAGGTTTACAGCAAGGCGGCGATTTCGGTCGGATATTCATGATGCTGTGTTGATCCCACTGGTTTAGCGAGTTACCGAAGGGGCTTGACTTCCCTCGGGACGGGGCTAAAATACCCAAAATTTCCGGCAGTACGGGTTCGAGCACCTGCCACCGACCGCCATCCCGAGTCATGACGCCAACCGCCGTCGCAATCCCCCCAGTAGAGAAGGAACATGAATCAGTGTAAGCACCCGCGCGTGCAGATTGTCAGCCGCGACGAGGACACCGAGTACGTCGAGTGTCTGGAATGCGGCGATGTCTTTGAATCCAGTGAATTCAAGGACATGGCGATCGAAGAAAGCACGTCGTCCGACGAAGTCTGACTCGCCCTCACGTCCCCCCAAGCCTGATGACGCCATCAGAGGAAACGCCTGCCCATCGGCATGACGGAGGTAATCGGCATGCACCGTTTGTGTTTGTTGTGTTCCAAGCCGGTTTGATCTAATCGCTGACACGGGTTTCTGAGTTCGTTTGGGGAGCTGAATGCCGGACGTGGCGCTGGTTGTCGATGATTCCATGGTGATCCGGCACACGGTCTCTCGCTTTCTCGAAGAGCGAGGATTCGCGGTGGAATCCGCTTCGAACGGAATGGAAGCGCTCGAAATTCTTAAACGTGTGCGGCCCGTACTCCTGATTACCGATATGCAGATGCCCGCCATGAGCGGCAGCGAACTGATCAGCGTCCTCAAGAGTAAGCCCGAAACTGCGGCCATTCCCATCTTGATTCTCACCGGGAGGTCGAGCGGTTTCGACGGCAGCGAGAATCGCGCCGAGTTCACGATCTTCAAGGACATCGACGTGCAGGAACAGCTAGAGAAGGCTCTCACCGCCATCACATTCAAGGCGGCGAAAGCGCGAGTGTCAGGTAAATAGACTTTAAGATACCTGCCGCGTTGGCTAAGCGTGCCGCAACGGCAAACTCGCTTCCGCAGAAAAATCCATCGCGGCAAAATCCTTCGAAAGCCATTTGGGATAGGCTGCTGCTGCAATCATGGCAGCATTGTCGGTCGACAGCGGACGCGAGGGGAAGAAGACAGGTAATCCCCGCTGGGCAGATTCAATTTCAAAACGCTGCCGTAACTCATTGTTGGCTGCAACGCCTCCCGTTACAAACAAAGTGGCGACGTCGTAGGCCTGTGCAGCCTCCAGCGTCTTGGCGACCAGATCGTCCACCATTGCGCGCTGGAACGACGCCACAAGATTTAGAGTTTCCGGTTCACAGGCTGCCAGGTAGTCGTCGAAACTCGGTTTTTCTATCCCGGCCAGTGAGGCTTTTCGCTTTTCAATCGCTGGCGCAAGGTGATGGGCTTCGATATAGCGAAGTACGGCCGTCTTGATGCCGCTGTAAGAGAAATCAAATCGGCGACGGGTGTTTGCCGGGGAACGGGGCGCGTTGCGGTCGGGATGCTTGATTTGTGGACTCGCGAACTTTATGGAGGTTGGATTTCCGTGCGTCGAAAGGCGATCGATGATGGGACCACCCGGATATCCCAGGGCCAGCAGTTTGGCGACTTTATCGAAGGCCTCGCCGGCAGCGTCATCACGCGTGTGACCCACGTTTTCGTATGACCAGCTCTCGCCCTTTTGTTCCGCCAGATAAAGATGGGTGTGGCCGCCGGATACGACCAAAGCCAACACCGGAAAGTCCACCTGCCGATTTCCCTTCTGACGTTCCTCCAGCAACACAGCGTGGATGTGGCCCTCCAGATGATTCACCGCGATCAGCGGCTTCTCCAGGGAAAATGCCAAAGCCTTGGCGTAGCTGAGGCCAACCAGCAGAGCGCCCGCCAGCCCAGGCCCTTGGGTCACCGCAATCGCATCGACTGACGCGTAGGTTCGCCCGGCGTCGGCAAGTGCTTTGCGAACCACCGGAACAATAGCGCGCAGGTGCTCACGCGAAGCGAGTTCCGGCACAACCCCGCCATAAGGCAAGTGGGTTGCGATCTGCGAGAAAACCACATTGGAAAGGATCTGCTCACCCGAGCGCACCACGGCAGCGCCCGTCTCGTCACACGAGCTCTCGATCCCGAGGATATAGGCGTCCGGCATGCTTCTATATTATTGGAAGGCCATAGTTATCGTTAATGTTTACCGCCAGACAATTCGCTGTCACCATCGTCCGCACCCTTCGTGAGCGCGGCCACGAAGCTTATTTGTGCGGCGGATGTGTTCGTGATTTGCTCCTCGGCCGCGAGGCTGCTGACTACGACGTCACCACCGACGCGACTCCAGAACAGGTCATGGGCATTTTCCCACAGACGTACGCAGTGGGCGCGCAGTTCGGCGTTGTACTCGTTCCAATTCCGAAGGGTCCGCACGAGAACGATGACGATTTGCTCGCCGGCGGGAAAGTCGAATCGATCCCTGGGTTCAGCCCCGGGAAATCGGGCGTGGTCGAAGTCGCCACCTTCCGGTCCGACGTCAGTTACAGCGACGGTCGGCACCCAGATACCGTGCGTTTCAGCAAAGATCCCCGCGAGGATGTGCAACGCCGTGATTTCACGATCAACGGGTTGCTGATGGATCCAATTTCAGCAGAGGTTCTTGACTACGTGGGAGGGCGGAGGGATCTGGAAGCGCAGATCATCCGTACGATTGGCGAACCACGTCAACGCTTCGGAGAAGACAAATTACGTATGCTGCGGGCAATCCGTTTCGCCGCGCGTTTTGGATATCAGATCGACCCACCGACGCTCGCCGCCATCCAGGAAATGGCCACCCTGATCGACCAGGTCAGCCGCGAGCGCGTGCGAGACGAACTGACGAAGATGCTCACGGAGGGCCACGCACGGACGGCATTTCTGCTTTTGGATGAATCAGGGCTGCTGCCCGAAGTGCTCCCGGAAATCTCCGGCATGAAGGGCGTGGAACAACCGCCCCAATATCATCCCGAAGGTGATGTGTTCGTTCATACATTGCTGTTGCTGGACAAACTGCCGCACCCTTGCTCTCCGACGCTCGCCTGGGGCGCGCTGCTGCACGATGTCGGGAAGCCTCCGACATTCCGCGTGGCGCCGGACCGGATTCGCTTCGATGGGCACGTTGAGGTAGGCGTGAAGATGGGCGAAGCAATCTGCCGCCGGCTGCGCTTCTCCAATGATGACACCGAGCAGGTTCTCGCCCTGATCGAGAATCACATGCGCTTCGGTCAGGTGATGCAGATGAAGGAATCCACCCTCAAAAAGTTTTTGCGCATGCCGAAGTTTGACGAACATTTGGACTTGCATCGCGTAGACTGCCAGGCAAGCCATGGAATTTTGACCGCGTATGAGTTTGCGCAGGAAAAGCTGGCGTCGATTCCTCCGGAAAAGATGCGCCCGGCGCCGCTGGTAACCGGCAACGACTTGATTTCGGCAGGGTACGTTCCCGGCCCGCGCTTCAAGGAAATTCTTTCGGCAGTGGAAGATGGCCAACTGGAAGGGCGTTTGCAGTCGAAACAAGATGCGCTTGAGTTCGTCGCCCGCGATTTTCCGCTAGCTCTGGGATGAATTATGCGCGAGCCTGATATGGTGGAAAACCTGTCCGCTACTCAATGCTAAAATCTCTTCCTCGCACTCGCGATCTGCATCATGGCGCCCCGAAAATCTCCCATGCGACTGGCCGGTGACGGACTCGAAAAAGTGATCGCGCAATCATTGCGCAAAGCACACGCCGACCAGGTTCCGCTGCTTGCATGGCCGCTAGCATGCGGGAGTGCCGTCGCCGCGCGTACCCACGCTTTCGAGTTTGCCGACGGCGTTCTACGAGTGGAAGTCCCAGACGCGGGGTGGCGCAAAGAACTCCAAGCGCTGGCCGCGCGCTATGTAGCAACCCTCAACCGCTTCGGCACAGAAAGCGTCACGCGTGTCGAGTTCGTGGTCGCAGGGCGCAAAAAGTCAAATAGCGCCGTTCCGGGCAAACAATCTCGAAGCAAGCGCGCGTAGCCCCGATGAAAATCACCGACCAGGACGTCACCCATGTCGCCGAGCTCGCCAACCTCGAGCTTACCGACGAAGAGCGCATGCACATGGTGCGCGATTTGAATTCGATCTTAGGCTACATCGACATGCTGAATCGGCTGAACACCGACAAGGTTGAGCCGATGGCGCAGGTCGCGGACTGCTACGGCGGCGATACGTCGAAGGCCGGGAGCGATCGCTTTGCCTATGCCAGTCGCGAGGATGTGCTGTTTGGCCTGCGCCCCTCTCTGCCCCATGAAGAAGCGCTCGCCAACGCGCCCGATGCAGATGAAGACTTCTTCGAAGTGCCGAAGGTGATCGAGCGATAAGCAGCAGTTCTAGTTGGAGCTGACTGGAGAATCTATGCCGCAAGAACTGCAAATTCCACCCAACGTCGCCTCTGACTCGAAGGCAACCGAACTGATTCGTGCGTGGGCTTCAGGCGGCGGCCTGGTCTGTAGCCTCAATCCCACAACCTGGCCGGAAGATCAGGCTCCCATTGCCTGGGGAATTCTGCTGAGCGATGTGGCCCGCCACGTTGCGGATGCGCTGCAACAGTCTTATGGCCTTGAGAAGTCTGCCGTGCTCGCCCGTATGCGCAGCGTTTTCGATGCCGAACTTAATCGTCCGACGGCTGAGACCGAAGGCGGATTCGTTTAGATATGGACTTGACCAACCTTACGATCGATGGCGCGCGCGCGGCGATTCAGGAGCGTAAAACTACGTCCATGGCTCTTGTGGAGGCGCATTATGAGCGCATTCAGAAAGAAGATTCCGCGATTGGCGCGTATCTCACGCTGACCAAGGAGCGTGCGCTCGAGCAAGCGGATCGCATGGATCGTTTGGCTGCCGAAGGAAAACCCTTGCCGCCCTTGGGAGGCGTGCCGGTCGCGATCAAAGATGTAATGTGCACACGCGGCGTCCGCACGACGGCTGGATCCAAGATTCTCGGCGACTTTATTCCACCGTACGACTGCACGGCCGTCGCCCGCATGGAAGCGGCCGGAGCCGTAATACTCGGCAAGCTGAACTGTGATGAATTTGCGATGGGTTCGTCGAACGAAAATTCGGCGTTCCATCCCGTGCGGAACCCGCACGACACCAGCCGCGTTCCCGGAGGCTCTTCCGGCGGATCGGCCGCGGCGGTCGCGGCGAGCATGGCCGTCGTCACGCTGGGCTCCGATACCGGCGGCTCAATCCGGCAACCTGCTTCATTCTGCGGCGTGGTCGGAGTCATGCCGACCTATGGACGTGTCTCGCGCTATGGACTAATTGCTTTCGCCTCGTCGCTCGATCACATTGGACCTCTCGCCAAGTCTGTGAAAGACGCGGCCACCGTCCTGCGGACAATTGCCGGACGCGATCCGATGGACACGACATCCGCCGACGTTCCGGTCCCGGACTACGTCGCAGAACTCGCTAAGCCGGTCAATGGCTTGAAGATCGGTGTCGCCAAAGAATACTTTGGCGATGGGCTTGACCTCGAAGTCAAGAAGGCAGTCGAAGATGCGATACAGTCGCTCGCGAAATTAGGCTGCGAAGTAGTTCCCGTCTCTCTGCCGCATACCGAGTATGCAATACCCACTTACTACATCGTGGCAACCGCGGAAGCCTCTTCAAACCTGGCGCGCTTCGACGGCGTACGGTACGGCTATCGCGCCAAGAACACGCGCACGCTTTCGGAGATGTATCGACGCAGCCGCGACGAGGGCTTCGGGGCGGAGGTGAAGCGTCGCATCATGCTGGGGACGTACGCGCTCAGCGCTGGATACTACGATGCGTACTACCTCAAAGCGCAAAAAGTGCGGACGCTGCTAACCCGCGATTTCGATGAGGCCTTCAGGAAAGTCGATGCCATTGTGACGCCGACCAGTCCGACAGCCGCCTTCAAACTCGGCGAGAAGGCGAACGACCCCTTGGCAATGTATTTGGCGGATATTTATACGGTCACGGCAGATTTGGCGGGGATTCCGGGGATTTCAGTTCCGTGCGGCCGAACAA
This sequence comes from uncultured Acidobacteriota bacterium, assembly GCA_963765755.1. Taxonomy (GTDB): domain Bacteria; phylum Acidobacteriota; class Terriglobia; order Terriglobales; family Acidobacteriaceae; genus Gp1-AA133. The sequence continues at coordinate 96,778 of CAVXXV010000020.1, forward strand.
AAGAAAAGCTGCCGATTGGAGTGCAAATCCTGGGCAAACACTTCGACGAATCGACCATTTTGCGATTGGCGCACGCCTACGAAACAAAGGCGAGCTAGAACCTCAACCCGCATGCCGGGATTGACCCGCTATCGGCTACTGCCTGTTCGTTGATCGATTTGTGCTATGACGGTCTTCATGTCGCCCGCCATCGGCCCGTTAGGATCGATCTTTAAAAATTGCTGGAATGCACGCCGAGCATCATCGGCTTTCTTTTGGCGCAGCAGGGCGTAGCCCAAAACGATGTACACCCCCGGCTTGGGTTCCTTGAGCTTTATAGCCGATCTGGCATGTAACTCTGCTTCCGGAAACTTACTGAGAGCGAAATACACTTTGGCAAGTTCGAACTGAGCATCGGGATTTTGCGGCTCGAGCTCCGCAAAGCGCGTAAACGGCTTTTCGGCAAGATTCGCTCGGCTCGTCCGTGCGTACAGCACGCCCAAAAGATATTGGGCTCTTGGCATTCGGTCCTCGATCTCAACCGCCTTCACCAAGGATGATTCCGCTTCAAGACCGTGATTCAACTGGAGGTGAGCTACCCCCAGCAGTTGGTATGCCTCCGCATATCGAGGATACAGATCGATGGCTTTTTGCAGATGCGGAATTGCGTCCGAAAAATTGTTGCTGTTTACATTGAATTGACCTGCTTCGAATTCCGTCTTCGCTTCCGGAGGAATTGCGGCAATCCGGCCATCGATAACACCAGCAGCTGGAGCAGGATTTTTCTTGTCAGATTTCAGGGTGATCCATTCGAGGGCGCGGCAGGGTTTGACGCTCATGTCTACTCGTCCATAGACGGGCCGGTAGTCGGGTGCATTGATCCGGTACTGAATTACCATGCACGGGGCGCCTGCGTGAAATTTTCCCATCCGATCGGTCGTAGTAATCGTGCGCCAGCTGGCTTCACCATCCGTCCACAGCTCGACTTGGACGAACGCCGCAGGCGAGTTAGTTTCATACCGAACCTCACCGGTAAAGTTCGTGCCGGCATCGACCCCGCTGTCGCTTTGTCCGAAAGCCGAGAGGGCCAACAACGAAACAGAAAGTGCAATTTTCACTAGATCAGCCGGACATCCACCCCACGAAGAAGTTCTCATGGCCGCCTCCAAGCGTTGCCGCGCGAGGTCCGCAAGCGTTTCGGCCATCAACCCGATTCCAGAGCCGGAGGTTTCCGGTGTGGATGGTAGGGTCCCTCGCGTCCCCAGGACACGTACGGTATTTTGATCCCGTTTTGCCCGGAACTCAATGCCCAGAAATAGAGCGCGGATCGGCTTCAACTGTCAAGAACTTGCGAAAAGACTCACAAACGGAGGCGTTGCGAAAGGAATCAAAAATGGTGGGCGCTATAGGATTCGAACCTATGACTTCCACCGTGTGAAGATGGCACTCTACCGCTGAGTTAAGCGCCCCGATTGTGCTGGGCCGGGTGGGGTGTGCTCTTGTTGCAGTTTCAACGAGTTGCGTTGTGGCGTGGTGTCCACTGGAATTGAATTTTAGCGTTTTTCTGGGTTGGTGTCCACGATTGTTGGACACCAGCGGTGTCCTTCCGCAGTATTGCTCCCTCGATCAGATTTCGGCCCGCTGCGGAAGCGGTCCGCGCAGGGTGGGGGAGGGGGGTGGCACAGTCCTTGGGCGCGGCCGCTGGAGCAGTGGGCTGCCGGCCACGTGCCGTGTCTGTGTACAATTGCGCGATGACGCCGGAGCAGCAAGAACGCGTACGGCTTCTAATCCAGCTCATCTCGGAAGAGAACGATCCCGCCAAGGTAGAAATTCTCGCCGCCGAACTTCAGCACCTTCTTTCCCTTGGCGGCGAGCGGAGTCCCCGCCACGAAAAGCCGCGAAGCAGTTAGCGCTATCCGGTCAACCCTTGATTTTGCGGAGGGGTGGCGCGCGCTTAGGATTGACGAGCTTTTCGCCAAAAATAGCTTTTCGTGACTTGGATCACCGACAGGGGTGACGCTCCCTCGTAGTCTGGACCCACTATGACAAATGACCACGGCGACCTGCAGCCGCTGAGAGTGGAGCTCAGTCAACTGAAGGAACTGCAGAGCAAATTGATCAAGCAAGCTACCTTCGGAGGCATGTCGAAGGCTGAGGCGGAAGCGTTCGATGCCTGTCAACATCGCATCATGGAGATTGTGGCAGCGCTCGAGAAACCGCTGGGCTCACCTCGATAGTTCCAAGCAACCCTTTCTCCACCTTCTCCTCCCCGGGTTTAAACCGATCGCGCGATTGTCCGCCCTGACCTCCGGACAGTGAGCGCGATCCCGCGCCGCCCTTTCATGGAACGGACAGCAGAGAGCAACGAGGCAGGGACCCGGCCAGCGGGCAGGCTGCCGGCTGAGGCGCAGCACCGTGCTGGTGGCCGGGGACGCCTTGCAGCCAGGCGCAATTTGCACGACGCGTGCCGGAGGCTTTATCCCGGCGCGCGGCGTGCACCTTTGCGCCCGCTTCAGAAAGAACGCCGCCCCTAGCGCGCCGCGCCGCCGCTGCTCGTACCGCTATCGGCGCGCGGCGCGCCGGGATGGGCGTCACCGCGTTCTCTTTGGGAATCTTCCCTGCTGCCGGGCCGTGTTGGGTAGGCGCAGCTTCCGAGGAGCGGCGGAGTGTGACCTTGAAACGAGTGGACGTGATGCGGATCACGGCGGCGACATCCGACTGCGCGGATCATGGGAGTTAATCCCTCCGCTAAGGTTGGAAGTATGATTTGCGAACGATGCGGTTCCCCCAGCAAGTACACTTTTGGCGGCGAGGTTGCGCTGCACTTCTCCGGACTCAAAGGTCTCGACAAACCCACCGTCTTTGTGTGGCCGCAGCTTGTGGTCTGTTTGAATTGCGGCTTCACCGACTTCACGATTCCTGAAGACCAGCTGCGGGTACTCAGGGAGGGAGTGTCGAGGTTGCGTGCAGACGCGGATGGGGACGACTCGAGCATTTCCGCGTGAACAATCAGATTGTCGGAACCCGAGGCACCCGATTCGCCCTGCAGGAAGGAACCGATCATTTCCGGCAGCTTGATCGTTGCTGGGCCTGGGCACTTGCGTCAGTTGGGATGCGACAATCCAGAACTGACAAACTGTCTGCCCCCAAGAAACGCGTCCACAGCAGCTATAAGGTCGGTTGTGGCCCTTTCCTTCAGAACGTACCCCCACGCTCCCAAGTTGAGTGCTTCTTGGACCACTTCGCAGGAAGACTCTTGGCTTACGAAGATTATCTTGGATGCCGGAGTAAGTTTGCGAATCTGGCGAGCGGCTTCGATTCCATTCAGTGTTGGGAGTCCGATGTCGAGGAGGACCAGGTCTGGCTCCAGTACTTCCGCTTTATGCACCGCTTCCAGGCCGTCCGCCACTTCGTCGATGACCTGCACGTCAGGCCTCTCCGCTAGTGTCGACCGGATAACCTGCCAAAAGGGTGCGAAATCCTCGACCACGAGAACGCGCATGAATGACATGTTCGGCCCCACATCTGAAGTTTGAGATTGCTCCCCTGGTGCGGCTCTCGACTACTAGCACTTGTGCCAGAGAAACCTAGATTAAACAACCTGCCGAGGATGGCTCAGGGCTTTCGCACGTGGTGGTGGTATCCGCACCTCGCGCATACCGCGCAGGTGCGTCTTCGATTGCATCGGCGCAGGATCAGCGGCTTGCCTCCGCAGTGGCGGCAGGTGGTGAGCTTGGCCGTGCGCCCGGTGCCGTGTTCGGGGTAGACGACAATTCGGGATTCGGGTGGCAGAATGCGGAGTATCGTGTCGCTCTTCATGGTTCAATTGGTGGGTGATTTTCGGGGGTGAATTCCACCAGCGTGGACACCACGATGCGCGGAGATGCGATAAAACGGGGGTGTGAGAGGTGGGCGGAATTCCGCTGAGTTAAGCGCCCATTGCTTGCGGTTCGCATATTGTAGCAAACGAAGCGGTTCTCTGCGGCGAGGCGGGCGTGGTAGCCTTGGCGGAGAAGTCATCAAGCGGCCTGCCCGGCTCAGGTAGGACCGTAGATTGTTGATTGCAGGCCCCAAACATCATGGCTCCAGCTCCCGATCCCCCGCGACCGCCCGCAAGTGCTTCTCGCAAAGGGACTTCTGCCGACCCTTCCGATGAACAAGACTTGCAACTTTCTGATCCGAACGGGGTTGATACAGATGTGAGCAGTGTAGCCATGGACCGGGAACTCCTGGCGATGGGTTCCATCGGGGCCCAGCACGCGGCCGATTCCACCACCCCTCTGCCTGGATCTGCCGCCGGGCTCACCGACGCCGAAGTGATGCTGCGAGTGAAGGCGGGGGATGAGTCCGCTTTCGAGTATCTGGTCCAGAAGTATCGCCGGCCGATGGTGGGTTTCATGTATCGGATGTCGCACAACGCGGCGGCGGCCGAAGACCTGGCGCAAGAGGTTTTTCTCCGGGTCTACCGGTCGCGAACGGGCTATGAGGCGAGCGCGAAGTTTACGACCTGGCTGTATCGGATTGCGACCAACCTGGCGGTAAACTACGCGCGCGATACGCGCAATGAGCGGCCTGACAAGATGGCCAGTCTCGACGAACCGGACGAGGAAACCGGGACTACGATGGATGTAGCTGACAGTTCCCTGACCGTCGAGCAAACGATTCTGCGGCGGGAACGCATGGCGGCAATTCGCGGCAAGGTGCACGCGCTGCCGGAACGGCAGAGGATGGCAGTGCTGATGCACAAGTATCAGCAGATGGATTACAAACAGATCGCCGAAGTGTTGAAACTGAGCGAATCGGCAACGAAGTCCTTATTGTTCCGGGCGTACGAAACGCTGCGGGAACAACTGAAAGAATTTGTGTAGAGGAAGTGGAATCATGAAGTGCGAAGAGATCAAAGATCTGATGCTGGATGTAGCGGCGGGCGCCGGGGAAGCCTCGCCGGAGTTGCATTCCCATCTGCGTGGATGCAAGGCTTGCACCGACAAGCTGGCCGACATGCGGAAGACGATGGCGCTGTTGGATGAATGGCAAGCGCCGGAACCGTCTCCCTACTTCGATACGAAACTGATGGCGCGGGTACGCGAGGAAAGGGCCAAACCAGAGCGTTCCGCGTGGTTTTCCTGGATTCGCATGCCGGTGCTTGCGGGTGGTTTGGCTTTGGTCATGATGATGGCTGGCGGAGTGAGTTGGTTCACGCGCGGACGAAGCCCCCTGGACGCACAACAGAAGAACGGACCCCCTGTCCCGCAGGTAATTCAGGCGGGCACGGCGGTGGGTGATTTGCAGACGCTCGACAAGAACGAAGATCTGTACGCGAATTTCGATCTGCTCGACGATCTGCAGGTGCAGCCGGATGTCGATGCCGATCAGGAGACTCCGTAATAAGAATCCAGATAGAGAGCGTTATCGACGCCGAGGCGCTGTGAGTTCAGGATGAAAGGCAAATTCGAAACCGGGACGATGATCGGTAGCCTTATGCTGGCGGCGGCCCTGTCTTTGCCTGCTCAGGGACAACATCAGAACCAGGATCATCGCAACCAGGATCAATCCCGCGATCAACGGCAGTCGGCGCCTCGGCGGGAAGCGCCCCGGCCGCCTCGGCAGGAACGTTCCGAGAGTCGTTCCATGAGTCGCCCGACGAGTCGCCCGGACCGGTCAACGGATCAATTTCGATCGCGATCTCAGGCAGCACCCAGTTACTCGCAACCTCGAGTTCAGCAACAGCGGCGTACTTATTCTCAATCACCGGCCAGGCAGATCGCGCGGCCCCCAGAGACGTCGAGGCCTGGCAACCGCGCGTCATCCTACTCAGAACAAGGCTCTCAGCCGCACCGCGAGGTGCCTCGCCCGCCGGCGCATAACGATGCGCGAACGCCTCAGGGGGCTCCACAGCAATCAGGCCGTGAAGTAGCACGTCCACCGGCACCTTCGGGATCACGCCCCGGGTCAGTCGCAAATGTGCCAGCCCGGTCCCAGGATGTCGCACGTCCGCCGCAGACTCTGGGCTCGCAGACACGAGAAGTCCCTCGACCTCCACAGGCAACTCAAAGACACGGGGGAGATTGGCTCAGAACGCATCGCGAACTGCCGCTGGCTGACCAGCAGAAAGCTCTGCAGAACGATCCGCAATTCCGCAAGCTTCCTCCGCAGCAGCAACAGCGCCTGGTCAATCGCCTGCAGAATTTCAACAATCTGCCTCCACAGGAACAGCAGCGCCGCCTTAACCGGATTGAGACTTGGGAGCACTTGACGCCGCAACAGAAGTCGCAGGCTCGGCAACTGGCATCGCAGTGGCAACAACTGCCTCAACCGCGGCGCCAGATGATGAAAACGGCGATTGGTGATTTGCGCGCTATGCCCTCTGATCAGCGCGAACGCGTTCTGGAGTCGGATCGGTTTAAAGGGATGTTCTCGGATCAGGAGCGGAACATGCTGCGCGAGACCACGAAGCTTCCTTTGGCCCCGGCGCAGACCAACGTGCCACGGCCGCCGCAGGAGTAGGCTCAGTTCTCAGTTCTCAGTAAAGATCAATTCCGAGTCTCTGCAAAGGCGACTGAAATTTTCGGTTGTGGAGTCTGGCACAGGAGAGCGGGGTTACAAGCGACTACTAGCTGCGCAGCATATTCTTGGCGATGAAGAATACGTTAGCGGGACGCTCCGCCAACCGGCGCATGAAGTAGGGATACCACTCCGTGCCGAACGGTACGTAGACGCGCATGCCCCAGCCATCCCGGACCAGGGCCTGCTGCAAGTCGCGGCGAATTCCGTGCAGCATCTGAAATTCGAACGATTCGCGGGGAATTTTTTCGCGAATCGCGAATGCCTTCGCTTCATTGATGATGTTCTCGTCGTGGGTCGCCAGTCCATGGTAGACGCCGCTCTTCAATAAAATCTTCATCAGCTTGATGTAGTTATCGTCTACTTCGGATTTCTTCTGGAAGGCAACCTCCGGCGGTTCCTTGTACGCGCCTTTGCACAAGCGAATCCGGATGCGGTCGGCAAGCAGTTTTTCAACATCGGCTTCCGCGCGCAGCATGTAGGACTGGATTACGGTTCCCACGTTGTTCCCATGCCCGGGCATGCGGTGAAGGGCATGCACAAAATCGAGCGTACGCTGCGTGTAAGGCGAGCCCTCCATGTCGACGCGCACAAAGTTCGGAGGACTCATGCTGGCAGCTTTCTGCACCAGTCCCGTCACCAGATCACGCGCGAGTTGCTCATCGACATCGAGACCCATATGCGTCAGCTTCAGGCTAACGTTGGCATTGAGTTTGTTCGCAGCCATCTGATCGAGCAACTGGTGATAGAGCTGCGCGCTGGCGCGGGCTTCCTCGACGTTGGTGACGTTTTCGCCAAGGTTGTCGACGCTGACAGTGATTCCCTTACGATTCAATTCCCCGGCCACGCGAATCGCATCTTCGACCTGGTTCCCGGCGACAAAGCGGCGGGACACGCGCTGGCCGATTGCGGATCGTTCGGCCATGGATCGGAGGGAACGGCTTTCAGAAAGGGAAATGAACAGGGATCTCAGCACGGGAGACCGTCCGAACATAGACCTGTAGGTTGAATATCGCCTGAGACGTGCATGCGGCTCACAGGAAGTTGTATCACAAACCCCGGGGAGAGGAGATGTGATGCCGGTCACCGCTGTTAGTCGCCGGTCGCTAGTGTCTAGCGAAGGCGGGAACTCATCGTCATCCTGAACTCAGTGAGACCGCCGAACGAGTGAAGGACCCATGCACTGGGTTTTGCAGACGACTAGCGACTAACGACTACCTCACAAAAAAACTTCGTCCACGTAACACCAGCGCCAGTCCTCGCCGGGCTCGAACGACTGAATGACCGGGTGCTGGGTCGTATGAAAATGTTTGGTGGCATGTTTATTTTTGGAAGAGTCACAGCAGCCGACGTGGCCGCATTCCAGACACAGTCGAAGGTGGACCCAAGTGTCGTGCATCTCGAGGCACTCCTTGCAGCCTTTGCCGCTGGGGGTGACCTTCTTGATGTCTTTCTGATGAGTACAGGTTTTGGCCATAAATCACCTCCGAGTTTGGTCGAAACTGAAAACGCTTTGGGTCACTCCGGATGCTCTTCCAGGAAGCGTTCCGACTCGATCGCCGCCATGCAACCCGTGCCAGCGGCGGTGATGGCCTGGCGGTAGCGCCGGTCAGCCACGTCTCCAGAAGCGAACACTCCGGGCACCCGAGTGAGTACGTAATCGAGCGTTTTCAGGTAACCGTCTTTATCCATGTCCAGCTGGCCTTCGAACATCTTGGCATTCGGTTCATGGCCGATGCCCAGAAACAGCGCGCTCGTGGGAAAATCGTAAGTAAGCCCGGTCTTCACATTCCGCAATTGAAGGGCAGTGACTTCTTTCTTGTGCACGTCGTGCACATCATCTACCACCGTATCGGTGAGGAAGTTAATTTTCGGATTCTTGCGCGCCCGCTCCAGCATTATTTTCGAAGCGCGGAAGGTGTCGCGGCGATGGATGATAGTGACCTTGCTGGCGAAGCGCGTAAGGAAGTTCGCCTCTTCCATCGCAGTATCCCCGCCACCAATCACAACAACTTCCTTCCCCGAAAAGAAAAATCCGTCGCAGGTAGCGCACGAACTCACTCCGTGCCCAATGAGTTGCTGCTCGTGCGGCAAGCCAAGCCAGCGCGCCGAAGCACCGCTCGCAATGATCAGAGTCTTGGTGTGAATCTGGTGCTTGCCGACGTGCAGCAGGAAGGGCCGCTGGCTTAGATCCGCGCTGGTGATGTGCCCCAGCATGTAATCGGCGCCAAAGCGCTGCGCCTGCTTGCGCATATTCTCTATGAGTTCTGGCCCCTGAATGCCTTCGGGGAAGCCTGGAAAATTTTCGACCAGGGTAGTGATAGACAGTTGGCCGCCCGGTTCGTGGCCTTCAATCACAAGCGGCTTGAGGTTGGCGCGCGCGGTATAAAGAGCCGCAGTGTGTCCGGAGCATCCGGAACCGATGATGACGACGTTTCGGGTATCCATAGTGGCTGTCTGTTAGATTGCCGAAATGCAAATTGGGTGCAAGCGGGGTTCCCGGGGCTCTTGCAAAAGCCTGTAACCGCAAAGAGCGCAAAGAATAGCCGCAAAGTCCTCGAAGATCAACCTTGCCTTCATTTCTTAACGGATTGCTGGCTGGATGGTTTCGGCTTGACGGCGTTCGATGTGTTTGGCGCTTTCTTGACCGGCCCCTTCGCCTCGGCTGCAACCTTCGTCAGTTCCTCGGGGATGGTGCGGCGCGCATTCAGCAGCGACCGGTAGTTCGTCATAATCGCCGATGCGCTTGTAAACAGCGGCTCGTAGGCACTCTGATCAGGCGACGGCCCGCCTTCGGATGCAGCGCAGCGCGCGAGCACCACCGACGACTTGCCAAAGCGCTCGAGCTTGATGCGGCTGGCCGGAGTCGAAGTACTCAGCATGCCGGCCGCGCTGGTCACTGATGACGCGCTGTCTTCGATCGAAACCTGCACCAGGTCCTTGGGATCACGCACATGCAGGACCAGGGTTTCGATCATGTTCTTGCCGTCGTCGCTGAACGAATACTGCACAGTCGAAAACGCGGACTGCGCCGGAAGTTCCCGCCGCAGCCGGACCCACTTCGCGACCGAAGGCTCGTCCGACATCTGCGCGCTCTGCCCAGCCTGCAAAAATCCGGGCGCCTCGGCCAGGCTCGAACGGCCACGAGCCACCTCGAAGTCCTGACTGAACGACGGCTGCTTCGGAACACGCGCCAGGGACGACGCGATTTCCTTCTGCTCCTCTTCCGAGGGCGTGCAGACATTCAGAACGTTCACTTTGACTGGAGGCTGCTGCGCCCACACTCCGGCGCACATCAGGAAAAAGGTCAGCGGCAAGAGCACTAATTTGGAAGGCACGCGGTCATTTTAAATGAACCGGAGCCAACTGCCGACATCGTGGCGCGACAGCTTTCTATTCTTTGAATAGAATCTTGCCATGGCAAACCTGACCTTAGTGTACGGAATGCGGCTCCTGCCCTCGGACGAACTGGTGGAAGTCGGCGACGCCACGGTGAAGCTGAAGAATGGAAAAGACGCGCATGTCACCATGCATGTGCTCGAGGGCAGCAAGGATGACATCGAGAAGCAATTGAAGACAAGCCTGGAAGCGTTCTTCGATTTCTATCCGGAGATCTGAGGCGCGGCAGGCAGCATTGTTCTCACTCTCGAACACAACATCTTCACCAAGAGGACACCGAGGATCACTGACAGACGTCGCCTGATTCACTGTGTTCCTCGGTGTCCTTTGTGGTTATGGTTTGTATCCCGGCCCTCTTAGCACCCTCCCGGTCAAGGTCCCGGTCATCTTCCCCTGATCAATCACCAGGCCACCGTTGACCAGCACGTACTCCATGCCTTGCGACAACTGATTCGGCTCGCCGAAAGTGGCCAGGTCCTTGATGGTCGCCGGATCAAAAACCACGATGTCGGCCCACATGCCTTCTTTCAGCACACCGCGATCCGTCAACCGCACTCGTTGCGCGGGCAACGCCGAGAACTTCCGGATGGCATCTTCCAGCGCAAGTTTCTTTTCTTCCCGAACATACTTCCTTAAAATTCGGGGAAACGTGCCATAGGCCCGGGGATGCGGGTGTTCTTGTCCGAGAAGGCCCTCGGTCGACGCCCCCGAAGAATCGTTGCAGACCGAAGTCCACGGCTGCTGCAGGGCTAGCGCGACATCGTCTTCTGACATGCCAAAGACCGCCACTCCTGTGTAGGCCTGATCTTCGATCAGCAAATCGAACAGCGCGTCCATTGGATCCTTATTCCAGAGCTTGGCCACGTCGGCCAGGGTCTTGCCCTGAATCGGCAGCAACTTCGGATTCTGCACGACACCGATGATGACCGCCTCCGGGCCAGGGATTTCCTGCCACTCGTTATCCCATGCGGTCGAAGCGGTCAGCATGTCCTTGCGAATACGCGCGCGCGTGGCCGGATCCTTCAGCCGTTCGATAAGCTTCGCGTCTCCGCCATCGTGGGCCCAAGGCGGGATGAACGCCGAAAAATCATTGAACCATGCGGGGTAGGCGTAAGTGTCCGCCGTCACGTCGATGCCCTGCGCGCGCGCGGCATTGATCCTGGCGACCACTTCAGGCATCTTGTGCCAGTTCGACTTGCCCGCAACCTTGAGATGCCAGATCTCGACCGGAATGTGCGCCTCTTTCCCGATGCGCACGATCTCATCGATAGACGCATCAATCGCATCGCCTTCACTGCGCATGTGGGTGGCATAAATACCGCCAAGCTTTGAGGCCTCGGAGGCCAGAGCGATGATTTCTTCGGTCTTCGCATAGGGAGCCGGCGCATATTCGAGCGAAGTCGAGACGCCGATCGCGCCATCGTGCATGGCATCCCGAACCAGAGACTTCATCTGTTCGAGTTGAGCGGATGTGGGCTGAACATCCGCGTCGCCCAACACCACGCGTCGAACTTGCGTAGCGCCGACATAGCTGGCCAGGTTGATTCCCATTCCTTGTTTTTCGAGCCGCGCGAAGTATTGCCGGAAGGTGCGCCAGTCGGGAGTGATCTTCAAATGAGCATAGCTGGTCTTATCCGCCTCGACGATCGCGTCGTTCAGAGGCGCGATGGAACCTCCTTCGCCGGTAATCTCGGTCGTAATGCCCTGGTAAATCTTCGAAGGCAGACGCGGATCGACCAGGATCGTTCTCTCTGACTGGCCCAGCATGTCGATAAATCCAGGCGCGACCACTTCTCCGTGCGCATCAATCGTTCGTTTCGCGGACGCACCGGTGAGATTTCCGATGGCCGCGATTTTGCCGTCCCGAATGCCAATGTCGCCCGAGTACCACGGGGAGCCGGTGCCGTCGATAACGTGGCCGTTGCTGATGACGACATCGAACGATTGCGACTCCTGCGCGAGACAGGCAGCGATTACGAGTAGGAAAGACAGCAAAACCAGACATCGAGAGCCAAGGCGCATAGACGATTCCTCGTTTGGGGTAAGAACAGGAACTCAGCAGTGTACTCGGTGGCAATGCACCCGGCGACGGGAAACAGAATGCAGGGATCGCGAAGGCCGATGGAGCAAGAGGCGTTACCTTCCGATAACCTGTTCGGCGCGCCTGCGCGCCAGCAACGCGCCCAAGACGATCCAGATCGCCAGCGCGATCCACTCATTGGCGGTGAAGTGTCCCGGGATGGCGGGCACTACTTTCATGAGAATCATCATCGCCCCGATCAGAACTCCCAGGGCTGCGACCAGGCGCTCACGGGCCGGAGGGCCCATTGCGTAGTACGCAGCACAGGCGGCAAGCCATCCGCTGGCGGATGCCACCGAACCTACCTCAGACACGGGCACGAGAATTGCATCTCCCAGAAACATACACATCGCCGTAGCTGCGCCGACAGCGAGCACGGCGGTTGAGGGCGTCCGATTCGCCGGGTGCACAACGGCGACTCGCGCATCGATCAGACCACGCCGCCCCATGGCAAACAGGAGACGCGAGGAAGCCACGAAATTTCCGTTGAAGCATTTTAAAAGCGACAGCAGTGCCGCCGCCAAGATGCTGCTGACAATCCAGCGGGAGCCCACCGCGCGCTCGAACGCCACCGCCGTCATGAATTTCTCTCCCGTGAGTTCGCGCCAGGGAGCGGCGTATCCGACAGCCGCGATCACGATTGTGTAGAACAGGATGCCCACGCCGATCGCCATGCAGATGGCAATCAGAAAACTCCGCGAACGGAACTCCGGATTGGCTTCTTCGGCCGCCTTGGTCACCGATTCGAAGCCGGTCATGAAATAGGGAACGATTTGCATCACCAGCAGGATCGAAAGAAAAGGCGTGTGAGAAAACAGGGGGGTGAAGTTCGTAGGAGAACCCTTAGTCACGCCAACCCCAACGAAGACTGCGAATAAGGCGATTGTTCCGAACGATGTCCAGTTCTGAAAGGTCGCGCTGAGCCGGATGCCACGATAGTTCAGCAGCGTCAGCAGCCCGGTGAGAGCCAGGCCGATGATGAGGCGCGGCAGAAATACCGGCTTGCCAGCGATGCGATAAAGCTCCAGCGAATCGAGTCCCGGAAAAATGTAAGCTGCGATGCGCCCGACCGCGACCGCTTCCCACGGGCATACGATGAAGTATGCCAGCATCATCATCCATCCGGTCGCATAGCTGATCGAACGGGGAAACACCTTCGCCGTGTAAGCGACTTCGCCCGCAGCGTCGGGCATTGCGGCGACCAGTTTGCCGTAGACATATCCGATGGGCAGCAACAACGACCCACCGATCGCAAAGCCAAGAATTCCGCCAAGCGGCCCGCCGCGGAGCAGCCAGTCGTCCATAACGACCAACCAACCGACGCCGACCATCGTTCCCCAGCCCAGGGTAAAGTAGTCGGTGACGCGGAGCTTGCGGGCAAGTTCGGTCATAGGGAGAGGCGCGGCTCAGAGTCTCAGGTGTCAGGTGTCAGGTGTCAGGTGTCAGGTCTCACGTGTCAGGTCTCAGGTGTCAGGTCTCCGCCTCGCTCCCCCGCGTTCGCTTTTCTTTGCGATCTTGGCGTCAGCTTCGCGGCCTTCGCGGTTAAGGCTTTTTGCCGGCAAACAGACATCCACCTCACATTACGCAAACCAACTCGTAAACCAGATTCGCAGCCAGAAGCGACGTGATCTCCCCGGTATCGTAAGGCGGCGATACTTCCACCAGATCGCATCCCACAATCTTCAGCCCGCGCAGGCTGCGCACCAACTCCAGAATCTGCGCGCTCGAAAACCCACCTACCTGCGGCGTTCCAGTCCCGGGAGCGAATGCCGGATCCACGACGTCGATGTCGAGCGTGATGTAGACCGGACGGCCCCGCAGTTTCTCCAGATGCCGCTTCACGGACTTCATGCCACCCGCATGAAACTCCTCAGAAGTCACGACCTTGAATCCGTGTTTCTTCCCAAAATCGAAATCCTCTTTCGCATAAACCTGTCCGCGCAGCCCGATCTGCAAAACATCCTTACCGACTAGCAACCCTTCTTCGATGGCCCGACGGACGGGTGTTCCATGCGAATGCGGGCTCCCGAAGTATCCACCCCAGGTGTCATTGTGCGCGTCGAACTGAATCAGCCCCACCGGCCCGAATCGCTTCCGAATGGATCGAAGAATCGGCAGGAGGATGGAGTGATCTCCACCCACGCAAAGGGTGCGTGCACCGGCTTTCAGAACGCCGTCCAGTTGGGTAGTGATCCGTTGAAATGTGTTGTCAATCGACAGCGGATTGATGGAAAGATCGCCAAAATCCGCAATCCGCAATTTCTCAAACGGATTGAGATTGAGAACCGGATTCCACGGCCGGATGATGGCCGATTGTTCGCGAACGTGCCGCGGACCGAAACGCGGCCCCGAACGATATGTCGCCCCGCCGTCATAAGGAATCCCGATCAGCGCGACATCGAGTTCCTCGGCGCGCGTCTCGTGCGGAAGACGCATGAAAGTAGCAATGCCGGAAAATCGCGGATAGACGAGAGCATCGACCGGCTGCGGATTTTTCTTCGAAGATTTGCCCGGGCTTCCCCGCTGCTTCATGAGTGGCGCGAATTATAAAGCATGCGCCGACGTGGCCAGAAAACGCTTGCTTGCGATTAAAACAGTTGTCTTGTCTTTAGAATGCGTCCGGGCGAACGCTTAGGCTACGGCGCGGGTTCCATCCACGGGGACGTTGACCGATGTGCACAGAATATCGACAACGTCCTCCATGGACGAAATGTTGAATACGCAGGTCAGGCGGGTACGATCGAGCATCTCGCGCACGAAGTGCGAGGGATTCACCAGTTTCAATTGAATGCCGTTGTCGCGCGTCCAGCGATGCAGAAACACCAGCATCCCCAGGCCGCCGCCATCGAGCATTTCCACTTCCGTCAGGTCGAGAACCACCAGCCGGGGGTCGCGCAGGCAGGTCACTGCGTCTTTCAAGAAGTGGATCGGTTCGCCGCGCACGATCCTTCCCGCGCACTGCAAGACGGCCACATCGCCGGTTTGCTCGCTCCTTATTCGTAATGCCATAAGTCCCTCAATGTTGGCTAGGTGAACCAGTTGGGAGGTTGACGTAGCTTGCGGAGTCAATATCTTAGACGAGCGAAGCGGGGGAAGGTTTGCACTCTCGGCACCCTTTGTTAACTGCTTTATCTGCTTCGGTTTCGAGCGTCCGAAGAACCACGGAGCGGGCAGTAGTTTGTATTCTTCGGCACCCCCGTCGCAGAGTTCCGGCAAGCCAGTTCCCGCTAACCCGTCTGCTAGAATTGCGGATTCCCAATGGATTTGAGCCACATCGACTATGTCGGCATCGTGTTCAAAATGATCGCGTTCATCTTCGCGATCAGTGTCCACGAATCGGCCCACGCCTGGACTGCAAACCGCTGTGGAGATCCCACGGCGCGAACGCTGGGTAGAATTTCCCTCAACCCGGTCGTGCACATCGATCCGATCGGAACGATTGTGATGCCTCTGATCGCCATGGTGTCACACTACCCCACCATCGGCTGGGCGAAACCCACACCCGTCGACCCGGGCAACTTCAGGCATAAGGTAAGGGATGATGTATTAACCTCAGTGGCCGGACCGGTCAGCAACGTCATCATTGCGTTGGGGGCACTCATCATTCTCTTTTTGGTCGCCAGAATCTCACCGGAAGGACGGAACCTGGTCACCTTCATGCCCTTCACGTACGAGAGGGGCTTCGCGGCAATGGGAAGCTCTTCGGTGCTGGTACCGATCACGTTATTTTTCTACGAGTTGGTGAGAATCAATATCATCCTGGCGATATTTAATTTGATCCCGGTGCCGCCGTTGGACGGCAGTCACGTTCTGCGTCATTTCCTTTCCGACCCGGTTCGGCGCGCATACGACTCGATTGGGATATTTGCGCTGTTTGCGCTTGTATTCCTCGGGGGCAACCTATTGTGGCGCCTGATCTCGCCATTTATTAACGCCGCTGATCGCGTGCTAGTCAAATTCTGATGCCTACTTCTACCCATCGCAAACGCGTGCTGAGCGGCATGCGCTCCACTGGAAGACTGCACCTCGGCAACTACGTGGGCGCGCTGCAGAACTGGGTGAGCATGCAGGACCACTACGAGTGCTTCTTCTTCATCGCGGACTGGCATGCCCTCACCACCGACTACGCCGACACGTCGAAGGTTAAGGAGAATTCCGTCGAGGTGCTGCTCGACTGGTTGGCCGCCGGACTTGACCCCGAGCGCTGCACCATGTTCATCCAGTCGCACGTGCCCCAGCATGCCGAACTGCATCTGCTGTTTTCCATGATCACGCCTCTTGGGTGGCTGGAGCGCGTCCCTACTTATAAGGAGCAGCGGGAGAACATTGCAGAGAAAGATCTAAGTACCTATGGCTTTCTCGGGTACCCCGTGCTGCAGGCGGCTGACATCCTGATCTACAAGGGCGATTTTGTTCCGGTGGGCGAGGACCAGGTTCCACACGTCGAACTTACGCGCGAAATCGCGCGCCGTTTCAACCAGTTTTACGGCAAGCCTGCGCCCGTCTTTCCCGAACCACAGCCGCTGCTCACACCCGCGGCGAAACTTCCCGGCACCGACGGCCGCAAGATGTCGAAGTCTTACGGAAACGCCGTCATGCTCACCGATCCGGAGCCCGTGGTCCGGCAGAAACTGAAAACGATGGTGACCGACCCGGCCCGGGTGCGACGCAGCGATCCCGGCAATCCCGATGTGTGCCCGGTCGGCGATTTGCACAAGATCTTCAGCACTGAAGAGACCATGGCCAAGGTCAATGAGGGTTGCCGGTCCGCGGGAATCGGCTGCATTGAGTGCAAGGGCTGGGCTGCCGATGCACTGGTCCAGGTGCTACAGCCGATGCAGGAGCGCCGAAAAAAATACGAGGACAATCCGCGCCTCGCCTGGGATATTCTGGAGGCAGGATCATCGGCCGCCGGCAAGGTAGCCGACGCCACCATGAAGGACGTGCGCGCCTCCATGGGGATGTCGCTCGAATTTGATGCGCGCAAGGGCGGCGCAAAGCAGTGAGGGACCAGTTTCCGGATGAGTGAACCAGTGAAAGCTGTCTCGGGCGTTCTCATACCGGCGGAAAGTGTTCCACCTCCGCCTTCTCCCGACAAACAGAACAGCAAGCGAGATGCGAATGACTTCCCGTTCTCAGTCGCAGTCGGTAGCGTCTACGAGGGCCCGCTCGACCTGCTGCTCGACCTTATCCGCAAGCAGGACATCGACATCTACGACATCCCGATCGCCCGCATTACTGCGCAGTACCTGACCTACGTTGAGCGGATGCGGGAGCTGGATGTGAACGTGGCTGCCGACTTCATCTA
This sequence comes from uncultured Acidobacteriota bacterium, assembly GCA_963765755.1. Taxonomy (GTDB): domain Bacteria; phylum Acidobacteriota; class Terriglobia; order Terriglobales; family Acidobacteriaceae; genus Gp1-AA133. Next base: position 114,108 of record CAVXXV010000020.1, read on the forward strand.
TATGGCGGCAGTGCTGATCCACATCAAATCAAAGATGCTGCTGCCGCGCGATCCGCTCGCGCCCGCCGATGCCGCGGAGGATCCGCGTGGCGAACTGGTCAACCGCCTGCTGGAACATGAGAAATTCAAAGCAGCCGCGCAAATGCTCTTGCAGAAACAGCAAATCGAAGACGCAATCTGGTCAAATCCTTCATTGAAGGAATTCAAGGACGCCGAAGGCACCGAGCCCGAGTTGGCCGCGGACGTCATCGACCTGGTGAAAACTTTTCAGCAGATTCTGGATCGCGCGCGTTCGCGTCCGGTTCTGCAAGTCGACGAGGAGACCGTCACGGTCGGTCAGATGATCAACTACCTGCGCCGCCGGCTGTCACTTGAAGACAGGCCCGTGCGATTGAAGCAGATGCTTCGCAACATCGAGTCGCGGCAGGCGCTGGTGTGCATGTTCCTCGCCCTGCTTGAATTGGTTCGCCTGCAGGCCGTGCAATTGCGTCAGGAACACCTGTTCGGCGAAGTCTTGATCCGAAAACACGTCGGGTTCGAGGCGATTATGAACGAACAGGCGGCGGTAAGGGATGATTGGAAATAGGTTGGCAGATCGCTGATAGCGATGCCAGAAGCAAGGCCGTGATGAACTAGGGGCAATTCCCGAGGTATCGAATTCCAATGAGTCTTAAAGCCCAAATCGAAGCGATTGTGTACGCGTCCGAAACACCGGCCACGATGGAACAGATCTTTCAGTTAGTCAAAGAGTCCGCGCTCGCCGAACAGGACGGCGCCGACGAAGCGGCGGCGAAATCGCGCGTGCGCGCAGCACTCGAGGAACTCGTAGCCGAATATGGCGCGCCCGGCCACGGCATCGAGATTCGCCAGATCGCGGGCGGCTATCGCATGTCGACAAAGCCCGAGCAGCACGACGTGGTGCGCGCCTACGCCAAGAGCCTGAAACCGCCGATTCGCCTCTCCCTTCCGGCGCTCGAGACCCTGGCCGTCATTGCCTATAAGCAACCGGTGACCGTCCCCGAGATCAGCGAGATTCGCGGCGTCGACTCAGGCGGCGTCATCGCCACGCTGCTCGACCGTAAGCTCATCACGACCGCCGGGCGCAAGGCCGTCATCGGCCGCCCAATCCTCTACAAGACGACCAAAGACTTCCTGATGCGGTTCGGCCTGAAAGACGTCAATGAGCTGCCTAGCATGGAAGAGTTCGAGAAGTTAGTGGCCGAGTCGTTCCAGATGGATGAATCTGGACCCGCAGCCGAGACATCGGCCGAGCCCGATTCTGGAGAGACAGGCCACGCGATGGAATCCAATTCGAACGATCCGGTGCAAATCAATTCCGGAAGTGACGCCATCGTTTCCGAGACTATCGGCGATACGCCGGAGGAACCGATCGAAACGCACGCGAGTAAAGCCAGCGACTAAGTTTTGGCAAGGTCACGCTCATAGATGTTTCAATTCCTGCGCTTCCCGACAATGAACCTCAGCGGCTGAAGCCGCCATCGAGGGTAGCGCTATTACGGCCCGGCTAAAGCTGGGACCTTTCAAGCCTGATTTAGGACTCATCTTTCATGCCCACGGAACGTCTTCAAAAGATCATCGCCGCCGCCGGAATCGCCTCTCGCCGCAAGGCCGAGGAATTGATCACCTCCGGTCGCGTACTCGTGAACGGCCAGCCCGTCACTGCCCTCGGCTCGAAAGCCGATCCGGAGAAAGACCACATCCGCGTCAACGGTAAACTCCTTAAGGGAGCCCAACGGCATGTGTATCTGCTTCTAAACAAGCCTGTCGGATACGTGACGACAGTCAGCGACCCCGAAAAGCGTCCCACCGTGATGAACCTCATTCGCGGCGTGGGAAGCCGCGTGTACCCAGTTGGCCGCCTCGACTATGCCAGCGAAGGCCTGGTCCTGATGACCAACGACGGCACGCTCGCCCACAAGTTGATGAAAGCGGCGTCCCATGTGGCAAAGACGTATGTGGTGAAAGTGAGCAAACGACCCACCGAAGAGGCGCTGAACAAATTGCGTGGCGGCCTGTCGATTGCGACCGACGAAGGCCGTCGCGTGCGCACATCTCCCGCGAAAATTCGCCTGGTGAAAGATGCGCCCAACCCGTGGTACGAAATCACGCTGATCGAAGGTCGCAACCGCCAGATTCGCCGTATGTTCGAAGAGGTGGGCCATCACGTGGAGAAGATCAAGCGCGTGAAGTATGGCCCGCTTGCGCTCGACGTGCCGCCTGGAGAATTCCGCATCCTGACCGCCAAAGAAGTTGATCGTCTACGCACCGCGGCGGGACAGAATCAAGCCGGCCGCACGAAAGTCGAAGCTGCCACCTAACCCCGCCCATGGAACGGTTCACCGATCTCGTCACCGAAAACGCTCGCTCGGCTGGACCCAATACAAAAACAACTCCCGAACAATCCTCCTCTTCGCTGGTCAAGTTGAACGCCAACGAGAGCGTCTACGGCCCCTCGCCGAAAGCGGTGGCCGCGATGCGCGCCGCGCTGGAGAACTCGCATCTCTATCCGGACAACGATTCGCTCGCGTTACGCCAGAAGTTGGCGCAGCATCATTCCGTTTCACCCGAACAGATACTGGTGGCCAACGGAACAACAGCGTTGCTGGGCGTGGTCGCTCGAACCTTGCTTCAGGCAGGGCGGAATGCGATCACCAGTGCCTGCTCATTTATTTCGTATCCCGCCGTGACCCAGGCAGCATGTGCGCGGCTCATCGAGGTGCCGCTGCTGCAAAAAGGATTCGACCTGGATGCGATTCTCAAGGCCATCAACGCGAACACACGGGTGGTATTCATCGCCAATCCCAACAACCCCACCGGCACCGTCGCGGACGCCGACGCCATGGATCACTTCCTGAAGAAAGTTCCCGACCACGTCGTCGTTGTGCTCGACGAAGCGTACTTCGACTATGCCCAATTCTTCGCGGCAAAACGTGACATCGAGTATTCACACTCTCTCGATTACGTTCGCGCAGACCGCAACGTGGTGGTATTGCGCACATTCTCAAAGGCTCATGGACTGGCGGCGATTCGGGTGGGATACGCCATCGCCCCGGTCGAACTGGCCGCCTATTTCGCGCAGGTGCAGGATGTGTTTGCCGTATCGGCGATCGCGCAGGCCGCAGCCTTTGCGGCAATGGACGATGCGGAACACATCCGGCGCGCGCTGCAAGGCAACGACGCGCAAGCGGCCTGGATGGAGCGGGAACTCACGGCGCTCGGGTATGACGTCATTCCCACGTGGACGAATTTTGTAGCCCTGGATGTAGGCGAGGATGCTCGCGAGTTTGCGCGGCGCTTGCGGCGAAAAGGCGTGCTGGTCCGGCCCTTGAGTGTGTGGGGCGCGCCGCAATCAATTCGGGTCACGCTGGGGACGCCGGAACAGAATCAATTCTTCGTGCGTGCCCTGGCGTCGATGAAATAAAGCGGCCTCGCCTTACCGCCGGATGCCAAGTGTCACGATTCGCGAGTCATGGGTAACCGTGCGGCCCCAAACAGCCCCGCATCGCTCCCCAGAAGCGCACGCGTGATGATCGTCTGGCGTCCCGCTCCAGGCTCAACTTGTCCTGACGCGCCTGACGGCATATGGAGAGGATCCGTTGGAGCCGTCGCCGCGTACACCATCGCGCGTTGCCGCAACTCCTCGAAGATGACGGGTGAAAAGGCTTCCCACGCACTGCACACTCCGCCGCCAATCACATACATCTCAAGATTCAGGCCATTTACCATTGTGGATAGAGCAATGCCCAGTGCACGTCCGACCCGCCGGAAGATACGTCGCGCCTGCTCGTCCCCCTGGATGGACAGGTTGTAGATTTCCTTCGCACTAAATTCCAGGTCTGAGCTAGCCGCCTTCGCCAGTCCAGCCGCATCGCCGGTAGCGATGACCTCACGCGCCATGCGCACAATCGCGGTCGCAGAAGCGTACTGCTCGAGACAGCCGCGATTTCCGCATCCGCACTGCTGGCCCTCGGGGTCGACGGTCATGTGGCCAAACTCGCCCGCCATCCCCGTCATCCCGTGCCAAATCTTTCCATTCAGCACCAGCCCTCCGCCTACACCGGTGCCGAGAGTGAGCATGGCCAGATCGCCCACGTGACGCCCCGCTCCCAGCCACTTTTCCCCAAAGGCTGCTACGTTGGCGTCGTTTTCGAGAATCACCGGCGCTCCCAGCCGCTTTTCGATTTCCGTGCGCACGGGATAATCAGACCACCCCGGAAGGTTCGGCGACTCGCGGACCATGCCCGTCGGCATGTCAATGATCCCTGGAACTCCGATGCCCACACCAATCAAAACCCCGGAAGACTTATATTTGTCGGAGACACGGCGAATGGCTTCGCACATGTCATTCAGGACTTGATCACGGCCCAGCACGGTTTTGGTGCCGAGCGTGACCTTCTCCATGAGTTGTCCCTTCTCATCGACCGCTGCGATGCGAAGGTTCGTCCCTCCCAGGTCTACCCCAATTGAAAAATTCGACATAAGGTCACAAAGGCAAACAGACTACACCGGAGAGAATGGATTGTCGATTTTGGAATCAACGGGTCGGGCCCCGAAGTCGGCCTCTGTAACGATTCAATTTGCGTCTTGCCCCACGCGCATCTACTGCTGGCAATTCGGGCAATAGTGGCTGCTGCGCCCCACGATCACGGTGCGTTTGATGGGCGTTTTGCAGACCAGGCAAGGTTCTCCTTCACGTCCATACACGCGATGGCGAAGTTGGAAGAAACCTTCCTCTCCATCGGCATCGACATAATCGGAGATCGAGGACCCGCCCGCCTTGATCGCCTCCTTGAGCACCTTCTGCACCGCCGCGTGCAGTTTCTGCAGTTGTGCGCTGGTGATGGTCGACGCTCGGCGCCGCGGACGAAGGCCCGCCCGGAACAGCGACTCATCGGCGTAGATGTTTCCCACGCCGCGTAGCAGTTTCTGATTGAGCAGTGCACTCTTGATGGGAGTCTTCCGCCCGCGAAATAAAGCGGCAAAGCTCTCTCGATCCACTTCCAGCGGCTCGACTCCGCCGGCGTCGAAGTTTGCTTGCGCCGCCACGCTGAGACGGCCGAACCGCCGTGGATCGACAAACCGCAGTTCCCGCCCCGAAGCAAGTTTCACGACCGCATGCGTATGCTTCACAAGTTCGGCCGCCGGATCGCACACCACCATGCGCCCCGTCATTCCCAGGTGCACAATCCATTGCGACCTCGACCCCAGCGCGGCGCGCTTCCTTCGCTTCGAGGGTTTGCCCGCGCCGTTTCGCTCAAGGTCAAATACGATGTGCTTCCCCATCCTGCTTACTTGCGTGATGCGAGTCCGCTCCAGAGTCGCAGCAATTTCCGCAGGAGGCGATTTCATGGTCTGCGGCTTTGACCCGAGCCACACCGACTCAATCGCATCCCCGCTCACCCGCCTGTGTAAGCCTCGGGCAATGGTCTCGACTTCAGGAAGTTCCGGCACGCAATTTAGTCTACAAGCATCGGCCACCACTCGTCAGCGTGGCAGGCGGTCAAAGCTTCTGGCGATTGCCGATTTCCATCCCGTCAAGGTATTCTTACTTGTACACACCCCGATCCGCTCAAATCCCAGCCATTTTCATGACGGCGACGAACCGCGGGCGAAGCGTGCGTGTGCGAACCCGGGGTCCGAATACTCAGCAAGGACGGAGCTGGTCGTGAAAAAGGGTAAGGCTGCGGTCATCGTTGGCGCGCAATGGGGAGACGAAGGAAAGGGCAAGATCGTCGACGTGTTGTCGGAAGGCTTCCCGGTGGTCGCGCGCTATGCCGGAGGTCACAATGCCGGACACACGGTCATCATCAACGGCAAGAAGTTCGTTCTGCAGCTTGTCCCCTGCGGCGTGTTGCGCAAGGGCTGCTACAGCGTGATTGGCAACGGCGTCGTGCTTGATCCTATCGCCTTCCTTAAAGAAGTCGGCGGCCTCCGCGATGCTGGCGTCCAGGTTGATGGCACGCTCTTCGTCAGCAATCGCGCCCAGGTCATCCTGCCCTATCACCGCATGATCGAACTAGCAGCCGAGAACGCTCCCGGCCGCGTCAAAATCGGCACTACCTCGCGCGGCATCGGGCCCGCCTACGAAGACAAAATGGGTCGCCGCGGCCTGCGCGTAGCCGACCTGCTCGACCTCAAGCTCCTGAAGACCCACATCGAGAACGCGGTACGCGAAAAGAACATGATCGCCCACGCCCTGTTCAACTCCGAGCCTCTCGATGCCGACAAGATGTACGAGGAGTACGCCACGGCCGCCGAGAAAGTCGCCCCGTTTGTCCGCGATACCGCGGCTTTCCTGAATCGCATGCTGGCCGAAGGCAAGTCGATTGTATTTGAGGGCGCGCAGGGCACCATGCTCGACATCGACCACGGCACCTATCCGTTCGTCACCTCGTCCAGCGCGACCTCCGGTGGAGCCGTGATCGGCACGGGCGTCGCTCCGACAGCGATCGACATGGTCATCGGGGTCACTAAGGCCTACTGCACGCGCGTCGGCGGAGGCCCGTTCCCCAGCGAAGCGCACGACGAGAAGGGCGAACTCCTGCGCTCCCGTGGCAACGAGTACGGCGCCGTCACTGGCCGGCCTCGGCGTTGCGGCTGGATGGATTTGCCTCTTCTCCGCTACGCTGGCATGATTAACGGAATCTCGTGGCTGGTGGTCACGAAGCTGGACGTACTGGACGCGTTCGACGAGATTCCGGTTTGCGTGGGCTACAAAATCGACGGCAAGAAAACCGACGAGATTCCCGCGCAGGACAGCGGCTACCAGAAGATCGAATGCATTTACGAGAAGAAACCGGGTTGGAAGACTTCGACCGAAGGCATCACGGAACTCGAAAAATTGCCCAAGGCAGCCCGTGAATACCTGACGTTTCTGGAGAAAGAAAGTGGTGCCCGTGTAGGAATGGTTTCCACCGGGCCCGATCGCGACCATACAATTTTCGTAGACGATTTCGCCGCAGCCATGAAGGCGGCGACCCGGCAGGCGGAAGCGAAAGCGTAGACCTCAGGTATAAGCTGCTCGGCTCTTAGCGGACTTGCTGACGGCTGATTGCTGGCGACTAATTACGACGGAGCGTGCAATGGTTGTCCTGGCTGTGACGTGGATGGCGAAAGTAGGACGCGAAAACGAAGTAGCCGGAATCTTCTCCAAACTGACCGAAGCGTCCCGCCAGGAGCCGGGATGCGCGATGTATGTCGTCCATCGCCACAAAACCGAGCCGCGCCGGTTCTTCATCTACGAGCAATATAAAGACGACGCCGCGCTGGAAGCCCACCGCGCCGCCCCGCACTTTTTGCAGTTTGCCAGGAAAGAACTTCCAAAGGTCGCGGACCGGGTTGAGGGGAATTTGTTCGAGCCGCTGGGGTAACGCAGGGTTTTTCTCAACTCATCGCGATCGCGGAATCACTTGTTCTTGTCAATCATCAGGACGCCGCCCGAGGCGTAACTTTCCTTCGAGACTTCGACGAACGTGACCACGACGGCTTCGCGCCGCGTGCCGGCTTCCTCCACCATCGCGTCTGTGATGCGCTCCGCCAGTTTTCGCTTTTGATCGGCAGTGCGGCCTTGGAGCATCGTAACTTGAATCAGGGGCATAGGAGTCTTTCAGTTCTCAGTTTTCAAAGCAATTCGAACTTGGAACATCCACAGAGTTGTAGGCGCAAAAGGACTTTCAGTTTCCCTCGTTCTCTGTGCCTCCGTGTCTCTGTGGTGAATCCGCCTTTGAACTCAGAACTTATTTTGCCAGTTCGTAACCCGCAAAGAAGAAGCTTAGCTCGTAGCGAGCCGTATCGTCCGCATCCGAGCCGTGAATCGCATTGAACTCGATATTGGTCGCCCACTTCTTGCGGATGGTGCCTTCCTCGGCCTGCGCGGGATTGGTTGCGCCCATCAGTTTCCGCAGATCGGCGATAGCGTTCTCTTTTTCCAGCGCCAGCACCACGATCGGGCCACTCGACATGAAGTTCGTCAGCGAGTTGTAGAAAGGACGGTGCGCATGCACCGCGTAAAACTGCTCGGCCTGATGCTTGGAAATTTCCAGCATCTTCATGGAGAGGATGTGGAAACCGCCCTTTTCGAACTGCTCAATGATGTCGCCGACCGCGTTCTTCTTCACCGCGTCGGGCTTGATGATCGTCAAAGTGCGTTCCAGAGTCTTCATAGATTCAGTCGTTGGTCCTTGGTCGTTGGTCGTTAGCTAAATGCTGTTTGGCGCAGGCACCCTCGCCGCGGCCTTTGGTCTTCGAAAAGTCACCGGCGGATGAAATCCTATGATTTTCCCGCTCCCACTCCGAGCACCGACATCAGAGTCTCGCCTATCGTCGCGGGCGATTTCGCAATCCTGATCCCGGCCGCTTCCATGGCCTTCATCTTTTCCGCGGCCGTTCCCTTGCCGCCGGAAATGATCGCGCCTGCGTGTCCCATGCGACGTCCCGGGGGCGCAGTTTGCCCGGCGATGAACCCCACCACCGGTTTCTTCATGTGCTTCTTCACATACTCGGCAGCGGTCTCTTCGGCGTTGCCGCCAATTTCCCCGATCATAACCACCGCTTCGGTCTGCGGGTCTTTGTTAAAGAGTTCGAGCGCGTCAGTGAAATTGGTTCCGATGATGGGATCGCCACCGATACCGATCGCGGTCGATTGCCCGATGCCGCGGGTGGTGAGCTGGTGAACGGCTTCGTAGGTCAGCGTGCCGGAGCGCGAAACGACCCCGACGTTACCTTCTTTGTGAATGTTCGCGGGCATGATGCCGATCTTGCACTTGCCGGGCGAAATGATGCCCGGGCAGTTCGGACCGATCAGGCGCGAGCGCCGCGTCTGCAGGAATTCCCAGGCGCGCACCATGTCGAGCGTCGGGATGCCTTCGGTGATACAGACGATCAGTTCGATTTCCGCATCCGCCGCTTCCATGATCGCGTCGGCCGCAAATGGCGGCGGAACGAAGATTACGGTTGCGTTCGCGCCGGTCTTGTCGACCGCTTCCTGCACAGTGTTGAAAATCGGCCAGCCTTCGTGGGTGCTGCCGCCCTTGCCTGGCGTCACGCCACCGACCACTTTCGTTCCGTAAGCCGCGCTGGCTTTGGCGTGAAACGTCCCTTCCCGCCCGGTGAGTCCCTGCACGATCAGTCGAGTATTTTTATCTACCAGAATTGCCATGATTGCTCTTTTCTCTAGAATTCTGCGCCGTTAAGAATTGCGCGCAATCGGTCGATGGAACATCGGCGGCCCTCCATCGTCTAAGCTCCTTTGGCCGCGGCCACCACTTTCTCCGCAGCGTCCTTCATGGTTTCTGCCACGATGAAGTTCAATCCCGAATCTTTCAGAATCTGTCGTCCGGCTTCGACGTTCGTTCCTTCCAGACGCAACACGATGGGAAGTTGAATGTGCGTCTTGTTTGCGGCCTCGACCACGCCGGTGGCCAGCGTATCCACGCGCAGGATGCCGCCGAAAATATTGATCAGCACCGCCTTCACGTTCTTGTCACTGAGCAGGATTTCAAATGCATGCGTAACCTGCTCGGCATTCGCGCCGCCGCCCACATCTAGAAAGTTCGCCGGCATCCCGCCCGCATACTTAATGATGTCCATGGTCGCCATAGCCAGCCCAGCGCCGTTCACCATGCAGCCCACATTGCCGTCGAGCTTGATGTAGTTCAGGTTGTACTTCGAGGCCTCGACTTCGAGCGAATCTTCTTCGGTGGTGTCGCGCAGTTCCTTCAGGTCAGCGTGACGGAACATGGCGTTGTCGTCGAAGTTGATCTTGGCATCGAGCGCGAACAGGCGGCCATCGGCCGTCGTGATGAAAGGATTGATCTCCACCAGCGACCCGTCGGTGCCGAGAAAAACCTTGTAGAGGTTGGTCAGGAACGGCACGGCTTGGTTGATGAGCGCCGGCTTCAGTCCCAGCTGAAACGCAATCTTGCGCGCCTGAAATGCCTCCAGCCCCATGCCCGGATCGATGTATTCCTTCAGGATGGCCTGCGGATTTTCCGCGGCTACCTGCTCGATATCCATCCCACCCGCCGCCGACGCCATGAAAACGGGCTTGCCCTCCCCGCGATCCACCAGGATGCCGAGATAAAGTTCCTTCTCGATGGGCAAAGTCTCTTCAATCAACAGGCGGCGCACCACGCGCCCTTCGGGCCCGGTCTGGTGCGTGATCAGCGTCATGCCGAGCATCTTTTCTGCCAGTTGGCCCGCTTCTTCCACCGACTTGGCGATTTTCACTCCGCCGCCCTTGCCACGGCCTCCGGCGTGAATCTGCGCCTTCACTACGACGCCGGTAGCCCCGGCGTCGAACAGGGACTGCGCCACCGCAACGGCCTCCTCGCGCGTCGTAGCCATTTCTCCGCGCGGCACGGCCACACCAAACTTCTTCAGGATCGCTTTCGCCTGGTACTCATGAATTTTCATAATGATTCCCGACCTAAAAGATCACTCCATATTTCCGGGCAGGGCCTGCTTGCGGCTTGAGACTGAGGGCAGCAAACCTTTAATTTTATAGAAGGGTGCCGGATACGGCAAACGCGAGCGGTCACATGGTTGTGTGACCGCTGTCGTACGGCGCAAACGATGCTACCCTTGAGCGGCATGATTGTCGACGCACTTCATCGCATCGCCAACCACTGTCAGTCGCTATCCCGCGACGAGGCGCGCGAGGTCATGTCCGAAGTGCTCTCCGGCAAGTGCACCGATGCGCAGATCGCCGCGTTGCTGGTCGCTCTGCACATGAAAGGCGAGACAGTCGAAGAGATCGTGGGCTTCGCCGAAGCGATCCGTTCCGCCGCCGCTCCACTCCCCATCGCCAGCAACTCAACCATCGACGTTAGCGGCACTGAGCGCGACGCGCTGGTCGACACCTGTGGCACCGGAGGCGATGCCAGCGGAACCTTTAATATCTCCACCGCCACCGCTCTGGTCGCGGCCGGCGCGGGAGTTCGCGTCGCCAAGCACGGCAACCGCAGTGTTACCTCGAAATGCGGTTCGGCCGACGTGATGGAAGCGCTGGGAGTCAACATCTCGTTGCCGCCAGAGCAAGTAGCTGAATGCCTGAAGAACGTGGGCATCGCGTTCCTGTTCGCGCCTGCCATGCACTCGGCAATGAAGTACGTACAGGCGGCGCGCCGCGAGTTGCGCCTGCGTACAGTATTCAACCTACTGGGACCGCTGACTAATCCGGCACATGCGTCGGCTCAAGTAGTGGGCGTTTATTCCGATGAGCTCGTAGAAAAATTAGCCGAAGCGCTGAGTATGCTGGGGCTGCGCCGCGCGATGGTGGTCCACGGCGCCGACGGGCTCGATGAGATCACGATCAGCGGACCCACGCGCATCGCCGAAATTCGTGATGGCCAGGTGCACACCTACGAAGTGACGCCCGAGGAATTCGGGATCGAACGTTCCCCGATCGAAGCGATCGCAGGTGGCGTCGCGGCCGAGAACGCCTGCATCATTCAAGAAGTCCTGGCGGGCAAGGAGTCGCCATGCCGCGACGTCGTTCTACTGAACGCCGCTGCGACGCTGGTGGCGGCAGGCCGCGCGAAGCATCTGTCAGATGCCATTCCCCTAGCAGTAACGTCGATCGATTCGGGAGCCGCCGCTGCAAAGCTGAAAGCGCTGGTGGAGTTCACGCAGCAAGGTGTAACTCGCAGCTTGTAGCGCGCAGCTACCTCGCGTCCCTCTTCAACTTCTCAATCTGCGCCAGATGATTCGCCCCATGTCCCGCCATCTGCTCGACCAACCGCGCCACCGTCACATCTTTCTGATACTCAGGATGAAAAGCCGACTTCTCTAGATCCTCCGCCTTCAGGCGACGCAGCAACCTGAGATTGTGATGGCGGTTCAGCCCATACAACGCCACTAACTCGGGCGCGGACGCATCGAGATAGCCCAAGTTCTTTGCCCACGCGTCCTGATCCATGGGGGCGATGACCGGCTTTTCATCCGCAAGCATCTGGCGCAGACGGTAGCCGTACACGATCTCGATATCCGCCAAATGCGCGAGAATCTCGAGGATGCACCACTTCTGCGGATTCGACCGATAACGTAAAACAGCCGGCGACAATCCCGAGACGGCCGCCGCAATTTCCTTCGGACTTTTCTCGGCAGCCTCCAAATGCTTTTTCAGCTCGCCTTCCGTCATGTGTACCTCCCATGAGAACTTATGCGACGGATCCCCAATGGCTAGCGAATGTCGGCCTTCTGCATCCACTCGGCGACTTGTACGTTCCATCCCAATTCTTTCGTCATCGCGTCCCGCAGCATCGAAGCCGCCTCCTCTTCTCCGTGCACGAGATAGGTCGCAGTCGGTTTCTTTTGAAAGGTGTGCAGCCACTCCAACAATTCTGGCGGGTCGGCATGGTCGCTGAACTGCTCGAAAGTGGCAATGCGAGCGCGAATCTGCACGAAGTCGCCGAAGATCTTCACTTCCTTGGCGCCGCTCTTGATGGTCGCGCCGCGCGTGCCCGGGGCCTGGAAGCCGATGAACAGTACCGTGTTCTTGGGATCGGGCAGGCGTTGCGCGAGATGATGCAGGATGCGGCCGCCCGTCACCATGCCGCTCGATGAGATGATGATGACCGGAAAATGAATTTCATTAATCTTCTTCGAGTCGTCCACCTGCGACGCGAAAGTGAAACCCGGCCACTCCAGCGGCGAGCCATATTTTTTGATCAGTGACCGCGCCTCATTGGTGTAGTCCTCTTCATGCTTCAGGTAGATCTCGACGGCCTTGATGGCCATGGGGCTGTCGCAGAAAACAGGCACCCGCGGAATCTGACCGGCCTCCATCAATTCCTTGAGCATGAAAACGAACTTCTGGGTGCGCTCGACTGCGAACGCAGGAACCACGATCGAGCCACCGCGCTGCACGGTTTCGCGAATGACTGCTGCCAGTTCAGGACGCGGGTCGGTGTGCGGATGGACACGGTTGCCGTAGGTCGACTCCATCACCATTACGTCGGCGCGCTCGCCTTCTTGCGGACCAGAGTGAACGACCTTCCCGGGCGCGACCTGCGTGTCGCGAACGCGCCCGATATCGCCCGTAAAAAGCAACTGCCGCGTTTGTCCCTGCGTCGTCAGCGTGATCTCGGCCATGCACGAGCCGAGAATGTGCGCGGCCGGCACGAATCGAAACGACAGCTCGGGACTGAGCTGTTTCGCCTCTCCCAGGTGCGCGACCTGAAAGTATTTCAGGCAGTCTTCGGCTTCGTCGAAGGTGTAGAGCGGTAACGCCGGCGTATGTTTCGATTTCTTGATCTTGTTGTAATAGGCGGCGTCTTCTTCCTGCAGGTGGCCGGAGTCGGGCAGGATAATGCCGCACAGGTCAATCGTCGCGGAAGTCGCATAGATCGGCCCCGTAAAGCCCTCTTTCACGAGTCGTGGAATCCATCCGCAGTGATCCAGGTGCGCGTGGGTCAGGATGACGGCATCGATCTCGAGCGCGGGGATCGGCAGTTCTTTCCAGTTGCGCTCGCGCCATTCTTTTTGGCCCTGAAACAGGCCGCAATCCACGAGAACCTGAATCCTCTTCTTGCCGTCGCCGTCAAACGAGGTGTTAATCAGATGTTTCGACCCGGTCACCGTACCGGCCGCGCCCAGAAATTGGATGTACGCCAAACATTCCTCCCGTACTTCTTTAAGAGAGCCTAGAAAACCTACCACGGAGGCACTGAGGCACGGAGAAAATCAAAATAACGAGACGCCTATAACTAGACTCCAGGTGCATTTCTCCGTCACTCCGTGTCTCCGCGGTGGAGGTTTTATTCCAGAGGCTTCACTGTGGTGCCTCCACCTTGAACGTGTTGTTCGCGAGATCGCTTTCGGGCACACTGCCGTCGTTCACGACGACCTGCTTGGGTGGCTTCGGCGTCGCCACCCGCACGGTGGCCTTCCCTTTGCCTCGCACCTCGACGCGCTGCGTCATCTCGCCGCCGTCAAATTGGATCTTGAGCGGAACCTCAGCCCCAGCCGAGCCCAGATTCTCTAAGGTTACGGTAACGAGATAATTGTCCTGCGAGGCCTTGCGCGGAAACGCCGACTCCACCCGAAAATCGGGCAGCCCCCGATCGTGATAGATCCAGTCGTCGAAGAACCATTGCAAATCGCGCTTGGACTGGGCTTCCAGCAAGTGTTGAAGGTAAGCGGGGTCCTTATCCTGGTCAGCCCGATAAGCCGCCAGAGTTTTCTTCAGTGTCTCCTCACCCAGGATGTCGCGGAGCATCCACCAAACGTAAGCGGCCTTGCTGCGATAGAACGAGTCGACGGCCGTTGAGATAAGCGGCTCTTTCACGGACGCGGCATCCTTGGATTTCGCGGCGATGGCTTTTTCAGCGTCCATGACCGCGGCCCGATGCAGGCCCAGAAAATCCAGCGCGGCCTCGCGATTCTGTTGCTGCTCACGATAGGCAGCCTGCATAAAGTGAGCGAGCCCTTCGAAGATCCACGGTCGATCGGACGCAAACGCGGCGTGCGTCAATTCGTGGACCATGGCTATCTGCAGAAGCTTGGGGTCAGTGTCGCCCAGCGGGGTCAGTAGCATGAGACCGCTTTCAAAAGGAGACGCGCCAGGATCGAACAGTTCGGCAACCAGAACTTTGCGGTGAGCCGCACCGACCCACTCGCTCACGAAGGGCGAAGCCGCAGCTGCCGCTTGAACAAACTTCTCGGCCCTGTCCTTATGCTCCTCGCGGTAGAAGATCTGGAGTTGGGGAGCGTCAAGAAAAGCGTAGCCAGCCATCACGAAACTGGGCGCTTGAAAACCGAGCGGAGAGAAATCACATTCGGCGAATGCTTTCTGAACTCCCCTAGCTTCTAAAATCCTATCGCCCCCAGCACTGCAAATCAGCGCAGGCGGCGCGCCTCCATTCGTGGCCGAGTAACTCAGCTTGATGTGCATCGCCGAGCTTGACTCGCGCATCTTCCACCGCCCGAGGATTTCAAACAGGCTGCCTTCGTCGGAGAGATTCGCCGCGTCCATCGCGACGGGATACCAGACAACGTTTCCCGCTCCACGCACGGCAGAAGACAGCCGGCTGACCTGGTCCCAGTCGGTGTGAACGGCGCTTTCCTTTTCCATACCGATGCGCGTGAGCCGCATCGCGTCCAGCGCAATGGTGCCTTCATAGCCGATTGTAAGTTCAACGGAGTTCCCGGGGTCGACTTCGGCGGGCAGAGTAATGATCGCTTCCGATAGTTCGCCGGTGTGATCGATGTCGGAGGTGTAGGTCTGGCTGACAAACTGGAGCGGCTTGCCGCCGGCCTGAATGGAACGCCAGGTCAGGCTGGAAGAAATCTGCAATGCGGCATTCTTCTGCGGAGTTTCGGAGTCGTTGCGCAAGATAACGGAACCTCGCGTCGACAAGCGCTGCTGCTCTGGCTCGATCCGGACGTCGAGATCGTACTTCGTAAATGTGAACGCTTCGCGGTCAAGTGAGAATGCGGCCACCGATGCTAATACAACCAACAAGGCAGCCAGTAGCCTCATTCCGAATCCTGCGCCGCCTGCGTCCGCCGCTGCCGCACGACTTCAAATAACACCACACCCGCGGCCACCGAAACATTGAGCGAAGAAACTTTTCCCAGCATCGGGATCGACACCAGGAAATCACACTTCTTGCGCACCAATTCGTGGACTCCCTTGCCCTCGGCGCCCAGCACGATCGCGCAATCCATCTTGTAGTCGAGTTCGTCGTAGGTCTGCTTGCCGCGCTCATCCAGCCCGACCACCCACACATTGCGCTCCTTCAGTTCTTCCACCGTGCGCGCAATGTTGGTCACCTTCGCAATCGGCAAGTGCTCGCTCGCTCCCGCCGACGTCTTCGTCACCACTCCGGTCACTGCGGCCGCACGGCGCTCGGGAATCACGACGCCATCCGCGCCCGCCGCATCCGCCGTGCGCAGAATCGCGCCCAAGTTGTGCGGATCCTCCACGCCATCCAGCACGACGATCAGCGAATACTGCCCACGCTTGGCCTCAATCACATCTTCAACTCCGCTGTACTGCTTGGCGGAGGTGACCGCCACCACCCCCTGATGTGCGGCATTGCCTGCAAGCCGATCAAGCTCTGTGCGCTGCAGGAACCGTACTGGCACCCCCAGCTTGCGGCATTCCTCAATAATTCGTTGCAGCCGCAGATCATGCCGCTCCTTGGCCAGACCAACCCATTGAAACGCCCGCCCGCGAGCCTTGATCGCCTCGCTGACCGCATTAAGACCGTAGATGTAGTTCATGGAATGGTCAGTGTACTGGAAAAGCAGCTGCCAGCTATCAGCTCTCAACTTCGATTCATTTTGTCGCCTTCACCAGATTTTACTGGCAGCTGAGAGCTGACGGCTGATAGCTCCCCCCCAATGCTAGACTAAAAAGTTTGGAGGCCCTGGTTTGAACGACGTATACATCCTTTCGGCAGTCCGCACGCCCATCGGCAAGTTTGGCGGATCGCTCGCGTCCATGACGGCGGCCGACATGGGCGTGGTAGCCGCGAAGGCGGCCATCGAGCGAGCCGGAATCCAGCCTACCCAAGTCGAGGAAACGATCTTCGGCAACGCTCGCCAGGCTGGAGGAGGTCCCAACCCTGCCCGCCAAATTTCCATTCGGAGCGGCGTCCCTCAGGAAGTCCCCGCCTACACCATCAACAAAGCCTGCGCGTCAGGACTCAAATCCATTGCGCTCGCGTACCAGGAAATTGCCACCGGCAATCTCGAATGCGCCCTGGCCGGCGGCACCGAATCCATGTCGCGCCTCCCCTACTATCTTGACGGCGCCCGTTGGGGCTATCGCCTCGGCAATCAGGAACTGGTGGACGGCATGTATCGCGACGGCTTCTTCTGCCCGTTGGCGAAAATGGTCATGGGCGAAACCGCCGAAGTCCTCGCCGAACAGTACAAGATCACCCGCGACGAACAGGATGAGTTCGCCCTTGCTTCTCAGACCCGCGCCGCTACTGCGATCGCCGCTGGCCGCTTTCAGGAAGAACTTGTCCCCGTCACCGTCGAAAGCAGGAAAGGCACCACCGTCTTCACTCGCGACGAGCACCCTTTCGCCGACGCCAGCCTTGAAAAGCTGGCCAAGCTGTCTCCGGTGTTCTCCAGAGAAGGAACGATTACCGCCGGAAATTCCTCCGGCATTACTGACGGAGCGGCAGCAGTAGTCCTGGCCAGCGGGGCCTTCGTGAAGCAACACGACCTCAAGCCGCTGGCCCGCGTCCTCGCAGTAACCTCAGTCGGCGTAGACCCGCGCATCATGGGCATCGGTCCCGTCCCCGCGTTGCGCAAGATGGCCGAGAAACACAGTCTGAAGCTGACCGACTTCGACCTCGTCGAACTCAACGAAGCCTTCGCCGCGCAAGTCCTTGCCTGCGATCGGGAGCTTCACTTTGATCGCGACACTCTCAACGTAAACGGCGGCGCGATCGCTCTCGGCCATCCCATCGGATGCACTGGTACGCGCGTCACGGTGACTCTCCTCCACGAACTCCGGCACCGCAAAGCCAAGCGAGGGGTCGCCACCCTCTGCGTCAGCGGCGGCATGGGGATGGCGTTGGCGATCGAAACCCTCGGCTGACCGTATGGAACCGTCCTTTCGCCTTGCCACCGAAGACGACGCCACACTTCTGCTTGAACTGATGCGTGAGTACTACGCCTACGACGGCCACGCATTTGACCCGCCCAAAGCCCGCCTCGCCCTGCTTGCTTTTCTCCGTGAGCCGTCGTTCGGCCGGGCCTGGCTGATCTGTGAAGGCTCGACCCCAGTCGGCTACATCGTGCTCACCCTCGGCTATAGCCTCGAATTTCTGGGCCGCGATGCGTTCATCGACGAGTTCTACCTGCGCGAGAGCCACAGGGGAAGAGGTTGGGGAAGCCGGGCACTCTCATTCATCGAGTCCGAGGCCCGCCGGTTCGATGTCCGCTCCATTCACCTGGAAGTTGTCCGCCAGAACAGCGCCGCCAAGGAGGTCTATCGCAAGAATGGTTATCTCGATCACCAGCACTACTTGATGTCGAAATGGATTGAACCGCGCTTTCCCAAGCCCGGCTCCGGGTCCCGCGAGTAACTTGGCCCGGTGCAGAGCTTTTGTTATCCTGAGCCTTGCCAGCCCCCGATTTTTACGTCCATCCCCGACAATTCAAGGAGAGTGTTGTGTCCCGTAAACTCACGTTTCGACTGGCTGGGTTCCTCCTGCTGTTGACGGTTCCCGCTTTGAGTCAGGATTTCAGCGCCGATCTCGTTCGCCAGAAGCCGCAAAACGCGCCAACCACCAAGGTGTCCGTCAGCGGTGACAAGGTTCGCTTCGAGGTTGCCGGGCAAAAAACTTCAAGTTTCGCCGTGATTAATGTCGCCCAGCGGACCAGCACCATGGTTTTGCCCGACACCAAGTCCTACGTTGTTTCTCCTCCCGGGCATCTCGCGTCTTCGATTCCTCTCTTCCACATCGACGATCCGAACAACGCATGCAAGTCCTGGGAGAAAAGCATGGAGAATCCGGGGACATGCAAGAAAGTCGGCGACGACACCGTGAACGGGCGCGCCGCAGTGAAGTACACCGGTGCCCTGGAAAACGGTGATACCGGCACCGCATGGATCGACAGCAAGCTGCACTTCGCGATTAAGTGGGAGGGCGAGAAAAGCGCGGCCGAACTGCAGAACATTCAGGAAGGCCCGCAGGACGCGAAGTTGTTTGAAATCCCCAGCGACTACCAGAAACTCGACACTGCCGCCGCGCACAAGAGCACCAAGAAGATGGCCAAGCCGCTGCCGACTAAGCCCATGGCGCCTAAGTAGAGGAGAACACGACGGCAGATTGTCGTTCACGTCCAACAAAGAGAGGATGGCCCATTCTCGGGCCATCCTTTTTGCTTAACCCTCCAGATTAACCACCAGCAAGTCACTTCATGGACGCGTAAGGCGAAGCCGGAGTCCGCCACTGCAAGATCGATACCCCCGACCGGGTTCCCCCAACCGAAGCAGTCGCTGCGAGACCTGATTTCTGTGCCGCAGCCGCACCGCAGCCACCTCCATTCACGGTGGCCGTGTTGTCGAAACTGTTGGACCCCGTGAAACCAGTGGGAGCATTGTTCAATCCAATAGCCGCATCATTGATCGTGTTCCCGGATACGATCGCCGCACTGCAGTTAAACTCCACTCCGCTGCCGCTAATCGCCGAAATGCGATTCAGGTGCGCAACTCCTCCATCCGTCAAGAACACGAGTCCGATGTTAGCACTCGATATCCGGTTATTCGCGACGTTGCCACCGCCTTCCAGTGCGATCCCGGCCGTTGCCAGGCTTGCCGTGTTGAAGGCGATCGAGACGTCGGATCCGACATTCACGATACCGAACATGGCATTGCTGACATCGTTTCCTGTGATCGATCCGGTGAGATTGTCAAGCCCGATGCCAATCAGTCCACTGCCTCCAACCGATACGACATTCCCGCGAATGGTGGCAAACAGGTTGGGCGAAGTCGCTGCGCTGACGGCGAAAATTCCAAAGCCATCTATGTCATGGACGCTGCTGTTCTGTATAGTCACGAACTTATCAGGGCCGTCGCTGTTTTCCGCCCAGACCCCAACCGCACATCCCGCATTGACCTGCCCGCTCACCTTGGCATGATTCACCAGCCCCGAAGAACCCGCAGCATAAAAGATTCCCGCGACCCAAGTGCTGCCTGCGCACTGCAGATCGCCACCTGTTCCGTCTACTGCAATGTTGTTGATGGTCACCGGCCCACCCTGCACCAGCAGCTGCGCTGCGACTGACTCCGCAAAAATGCTGGAGGAGTTCGCAACCAGCCCGGTGCTGGGGACCGTGATCATCGCAATATCCTGGTTTGAGTCCGCAATCCCCACCAACGTCAGGGACTGCGTGATCGTGACTTGCTCTGGATAGCTGCCGGGACACACCAGAATTGTCGAACCCGGCGGAACGCTACTGACGGCAGCCGAAATAGTTGTGAAACTCGGAACTTTTGGCTTGCATGATCCCACTACGAACGTGCCGGCCATCAGCGGCTGCACTGCCAGCAGTGGGATTGCACCTAGTAACACAAGCTTGAGACGCAGCATGGAAACTCCTTATCCTGGCGGGGACCTTTCAGGTTGATGGGATACCTCACCTGAGAAACCTCAATGGATTTCGGTGGGCTGAGAAAAGCGAGATGCTTCGACACGGGGGAGATTGCGTGCGTCGACTAAAACTGAGGTGACTGACTACACCCTCCTGCTAACAACTCGAGCACAGGGGAGAAGGTTGCTCGACATCATTGCGCCAGCAATATCAAATCACAAGTAAACTTTCAATTACATCTTGTGTGCAAAACCGAAATGGAACATCCCCAGTCATTCCACGAAGATCTTCGCATGTAATTCTTTTTTTGAGACAGCTGCGGCGGCGATTAGTCGCACTATGAGACACATCAAGACGTCGAGGAAAATTGCACACCTCACAGCGATCGAGTTAACTATCAACGAAGGACAACAACTTCTTCTTCGCGATCTTTGCGTAATGAATAACGCGAAGCGGGCGATTCAACACATATGGGCCGACGCCCTCATCTACCTAGCTGAGCAGATCTCGGTAGGCTTTCCGCCTCGACCACCCACCAGACGTCGAAACCGTTGTGCCATAGTAACCGTGCAGGGAATCGCAACATGAGAGGCGCTTTGGCCCTGAGGTCCGCTCTTGGCGGCCTCCGCTCGTTGACCCCCTCCGAAACCGCCCACTATACTTCCCATTGCAACGAATCGCCGGGAAACCCGCATGCCGCTTTCCGCAGTCATTGTCGACGACGAACAACTTGCCCGTGACGAACTCACTTTCCTCTTGAAGGACGTCGGTGACGTCAATGTCGTGGCTCAGGGAAAAAACGGTGTCGAAGCAGTCCACCTCATCCGCGAACACAACCCAGATCTGGTCTTCCTCGACGTACAAATGCCCGGTCTTGACGGCTTCGGCGTCATCAAGAAGTTGCTGGACAAGAAGGTCGCCCTACCAAAAATTGTATTTGCCACGGCCTTCGATCAATACGCCGTGAAAGCTTTCGAAGTAAACGCCGTTGATTACCTGCTTAAACCCTTCGACAGGAAGCGAGTGGCCCAATCCATCCAGAAAGTTCGCGCCAAGATGGAATCGGGTGTCTCGCCGAACGACAAACTCGAGACTCTGGTCCGAATGCTCGAGTCCCAGAAAGAGCAGACCACCTCGAAGGTTCTGATCCGCTCGATGGGTCGCCTTCTGCTGGTCGATCAGCGCGACATCTGTTACGCCTCCATCGAAGATGGGGTCATCAGCGTCGTGACCGCTGGTCCGACCGGTGGCGAGGGCCAATCCAACTGCCGCACCCTCGAGGAACTGCTCGACAGCCTGGATTCCAAGCTGTTCTGGCGCGCTCACCGCTCGTACCTGGTCAATATCAATCGGATCAAGGAAGTTGTTCCCTGGTTCAAGAGTTCCTATCAGTTACGCATGGACGACAAAAAGCAGACCGAAATCCCCGTCAGCCGCGCCCAAACCAAGCGCCTCCGGGAACTTTTCGGTCTCTAGCCCGGCAACTCGAGATTTCACCCTCGCATCCGACTAACCGACCAGCCGTGTGTCCTTTGACTACTATTCCTGGCATTCTCCGCGGTGCCTGCGGATTGGAGACCGTTTCATGAAGATGTCCACCCGCCTCGCCCCGCTTCGGTTTCTGGCCCTTGCGGTGCCCCTTGTCGCCTCTGCGCAGGTCAAACGAGATACTTACGCCTATAAAGTCGGCCCGCGCCCGGTGATTTCAGTGCGTAATCAATATGGGCGTATCACGGTCACTCCTAACGCGGTTGACCGTGTGGTCGTGACCGTCGTCCATTCCGATGCCGTCGAGATCCTCCATCAGCAGAATGAGAACCGAATTGAGCTAATTACGGGATCACAAGTCAGTACCGGCGCCAAAGCCGACAATGTGGACTATCAGGTCCTTGTCCCACCCGATGCCTGTGTGATCCTGAGCACCGCCGCGGGCTCGCTTTCCGCCGAAAATCTGGAAGGAGATCTCGTCTTCGAAGGCACCACCGCATCAGTCGATGCACGTGCGCTGCGCAACGCCCACGTCCACGTGAAGACTCTCAGCGGACCTATCACCCTGCGAGAAATTACAGGCGGATACGTTGACGTCACCACCGCCAGCGGAGAAGTCAGCCTGCAGAATGTTTCCGGCCCCATGGTCGAAGTGCACTCGGGCACAGGTCGCATTCGCTATCTGGGAAACCCGGGCCAGGGCTTTTACAAGCTATTCACCGGCTCCGGAAACATCGACGTCGCCGTTCCGTTCGCTGGCCTGGCGCACTTCAAAGCTCGCTCCGTTAAGGGAAAGGTCGATCACCAGATTCTCGCCCCGGCGCTGGCAGGTCTGGGTGCGACCAATTCCCTGGTGCCGACCGCGCCCGCCGCCTTCGAAATTCACTCTCTCCGGGGCAACATCTCAGTGCGCGAAGCGTCGAAATAGCCAATGTCGGCCGGTCATACGAACATGGCCGCTGGTCAGGGAGTGGGGGTAGCCGTTCGGCCTTTTCTCAAGAGACTTTCCTGTGGGGTGATATCTCCGTTGTTGGATCGCAAGTCCAGGACGCAAATCAGGGCGGGCTGGTCGACGACCGCCTTGCTATGCGTCCTTTTGATCTTTTTCGCTGGATTTGCCCAAGCCAACCACGTCCACACCAACCAGACCAGTTCCACTAATCACGAATGCTCCGTCTGTTTGGTGGCCCACGCTGGGGCGATTCTTACTGCTAACTATCGTCCGGTTCCCATTTTTGTCCGCTCGATTCTGGCATCATTCCAGAACCCCTCACCCAAGCCCTTGCTTCTTGCGTCCTTCCTCTACATTCGTCCTCCGCCTTCAGCTTAGAACCGTCGCTCACTTCAGACGTGTTTTTCTAAAGCGCTTTCATCCTTAATTGATGGAGGAGAGGCATGACGCCTTCGATTCGCACATTTGGAATCTTGTTACTCTCTATCTCCGTGGCCGCGCTTACCGCGACCTCCGTGCTAGCCCAATCTGGTGGAAATTCCACTTCGATTACCGGAACGGTTGTCGATCCTTCCGGTGCAGTTGTCCCCAATGCAACCGTCGAAGTGCACAATCCAGTCAGCCAGTTCGACCGATCCGCCGTGACCGACAGTAAGGGCAACTTCACCATTCCCAACGTTCCATTCAACCCTTATCACATGACGGTCTCAGCGGAAGGCTTCGCCGGCTATACACAAGACATCGACGTCCGCTCTCTCGTGCCTTTGAACGTGAAAGTCAGTCTCCAGGTTTCCGCGTCGTCAGAGGTCGTAACCGTGGAGAGCGCGGGTGGAGATTTGATCGAGAACGATCCCACTTTCCATACCGACGTGGATAAGACCATCGTCGACCGCCTCCCATTGGAAAGCCAGTCCTCTTCCCTCAGTTCTGCCATCACCCTGGTCACGCCCGGCATTGCGGCCGACTCCAACGGCCTGTTTCACGGCATGGGAGACCATGCGGAGAACTCCTTCTCCGTCGACGGTCAGCCCGTCACCGATCAACAGAGCAAGACCTTCTCCAACCAGATTCCGCTCGACGCCGTGCAGTCCATGGAGGTCATCTCCGGTGCGCCACCCGCGGAATACGGCGAGAAGACCAGCGTAGTCGTCAATCTCACGACGCGCTCCGGCCAAGGCGTAAAGAAGCCCACCGCCAACCTCACAACCTCCTACGGATCATTCGGTACCTCGACCGTCGACTTCAATTTTGCTTACGGAGGCGACAAGTGGGGAAACTTCATTTCGGCCAGCGGTCTGAACAGCGGCCGTTTTCTCGATCCACCCGAGTTCACCGTGATGCACGCGAAGGGCAACCAGGAGAACATCTTCGATCGCGTCGACTACCAGTTGTCGCCCGCCGATTCGGTCCACTTGAACCTGGGCTTCACGCGCTCGTGGTTTCAGAATCCCAATTCCTTCGACGAGCAAAACGCTACCGCGTGGAAAGGCCTCGTCGTTGACAACAGCGGACTCGATCCTAACGGTAACCCGGTCGGTGCTACTGATCAGCGCGCCCAGATCAAGACCTTCAACATCGCTCCCTCCTGGATCCGGCTGATCAATGACAGCACGGTCCTCAGTCTCGGCGGCTTCGTGCGGCGTGATCAATATGACTACTATCCCAGCGGGAACCCGTTCGCCGACCTGCAATTCGGACTTCAGTCCCAGAGTGTCGGCCAAGACCGTCTGCTCACCAACAGCGGTCTTCGCTCAACCCTTTCCTACGTAAGAGGCATCCACAACGTAAAGGGCGGCGTCGTTTACCAGCAGACCTTCCTCGACGAACACGATACCCTCGGCATCGTCGACCCGACCTTCAATGACCCGGCCAGCCCACTCTTCAATCCCGTGCTCGCTCCGTATGACCTGACGCGTGGCGGGCGCCTCTTCACCTTCAATGGCCACACGGATGTGAAACTGCTTAGCCTATATTTGCAGGATGCGATCACGAAGGGAAACTGGTCACTTAATCTCGGCCTGCGTGGCGATTTCTACAACGGGCTGAGCAGAGATAAGGAAGTTGAGCCGCGCGTCGGCGTCGCCTATAACATCAAGCGCACGAATACTATCTTGCGCGCATCCTACGCTCGTGCGCTGGAGACCCCTTTCAACGAGAACCTTGTGCTTTCAAGCACAGGCTGCGGCAACGAAGTCCTCAATCCGCTACTCGGTTGCAGCGGGGCTGGCGTCACGCCTTTCGTGCCCGGATGGCGCAATGAATTCCACGCCGGCTTCCAGCAAGCATTTGGGCGCTACGTTGTCTTCTCCGGAGAGTACATCTGGAAGTACACTCACAACGGCTACGATTTCAGCATCCTCGGCTCGACACCGATCACTTTCCCCATTGAATGGCACAACTCGAAGATTCCCGGTTATGCCGGACGCATCAGCGTACCGAATTTTCATGGATTCTCAGCACTGATGGTCTTCTCCGGCGTGGCCTCGCGTTTTTTCCAGCCGCAAGTCGGCGGTGCCGGAGCCACGCCCTCCGCCGCCGGCGGCGTCTTCCGCATCGATCACGATCAGAAATTCAACCAGACCACCCACCTGCAATATCAACCCTGGGAGCGCGGGCCATGGCTCGGCTTCAACTGGCGTTTCGACGGCGGCCTGGTGGCCGGCCCCATCCCCTGCGCTGGAGGTGATTGCAATAACGGCCCTGCAGGGTCGGACTCCGTTGTCGATGTTTCCGGATTAAGTCCGGATCAGCAGTTTCAGGCTGGACTCTTCTGTGGAGCGGTTCATGCTGCTGCTCCGAGTCCGTCAGATCCGCTGGGAGTGCCCATCAGTCCCAATGTCCTCTGCGCTGGATCGCAGTACGGCTCAACCCTGATTGCCATCACGCCGCCCGGCACCAATAATGCCGACCGCAATCCCAATCGCATCGCGCCACGTAATCTGTTTGATGTGGCACTAGGACACGACAATCTGTTCCATGGTGACAAGTACAAAGTCAGTCTTCAGCTCACCGCGATCAATGTCACGAATCGCGTCGCCCTTTACAACTTCCTCTCCACCTTTAGTGGCACTCACTACGTCACTCCCCGAACCGTGACAGCACAAATCGGCTTTCATTTCTAGCCCGCCAAGCTATCCCGGCAAAAGAAACGGCGGCCTCGGGGGAGGCCGCCATCGCTCACCACACCTTGGGGGAGGAGGGGAGCCGGCGGGGCGAACCACCGGCTCCTGCTGTCGGCGAGATCAGGAGACCATCGCCTCCAGGGCCATGCGGTTGCGAATTACCAGCGTCGAACCTTCTAACCGGATCAGTTGCTTCTTCCTAAGATCGCTGAGCAGTCGCGTCACCGTTTCGCGCGACGCTCCGATCATTTGAGCCATCTCTTCATGCGTAAGGCCTGAACTCACGCGCACCTCTTTGCCATTGCCGGTCGGCGGCGTCCACGACAGCAGCAGCTTGGCCAGCTTTCCCGCCGACGATCGCGCCAGGATCAAGTCGTGGATGTCCCGATACGCAGCCTGGAACTCGCGGCTTAGCGCTTGCGCCGACCGCAGTCCCGCTTCCCCATACCGTTGCAGCAAGTCGAGCAACGGTTCCCGCGCCACATAGTTCACCTGGCAAGGCATGGCCGTCTCCGCAGCTCGTACTCTCCGCCCGAAATGACGGCGCTCAGCCCCAGCATTTCTCCCGGACCCGCCATCTTCAGAATCAGCACCTTGCCATCGCGCGAGCTGGTTGAGAGCTTCACCTTGCCCGAGCACAGCAGAAAAACACCGCGCGGCGTTTGCCCTTCCACAAACAAGGTGGCCTCGGGTGGGAACGTGGTCTGGTGGCTGATGGCGCTGAAAGCCTTGAGGATGGGCGCCGAAAGATTGCAGAAGCACTCCTCTCGCCTCATCTTGCAGCTCAGACAGTTATCCACGATTTCCAACCCATACGGCGTATTCATGTTTTCTCCTTACCGCTCGCAGTCAGCGACTTACCATAGGCCCGACTCAAACCCTCTAATTCGCGCGCCAGGAGAAATCCGATTCATCCCGCGGCGTTCTTCCTATATCGGCCCCGCCACCCGCCAATCGAAATCCCGCGTCATGCATCCGGTTCAAAAGCGCTCCGCCAGCCGAGTCCGTGAAACTGACCGCGCTCAGATCCACTTGCACCGATCGCCGTCCCAGCGTCGCAAACACATTTCTCCAGCACTGCTCCACGTCCTCCACCCACGGCCCGATTAACTGGCCCTCTAAGTGAAGCACGACCGCGTCGTCTTTCTCTTCAATGGTGATCCTGAGCATGCTGCACCTTGGGGGAGCTGGCCGCACTTTCGAGGGCACTTACTCCTCAACAAACCATCACTCCTCAGAGGTTGATGCCAATACGCTTAGGTGGAATGGCCACCTAGCTGAGTAGGATTGCTGCCGGACCGAAGGCAGAAGAAGGGCAAGGGTGACGCTATTTCGTCACTCCGGCAACTCGAAGGTCACTGACAAGTCGACCACCCACAAGACTATCCTGAACCACGTTGAAGGGGACCCGTCAAAAATTGTGAACGGATAGACCGGGAGAGGAGTGTCACCACGGACCAAGCCTACATCGAAGCCCTCAATGACGGTTTGTTGGGCGATTGCCCTAAGGCGCTAACCCGTGCCGCGAGATGCCCAGCTTCCTCATCTTGGATTGCAGCGTGGTCCGCTTTAGCCCCAGCTTTGTCGCCGCTCCCCGAGTCCCGGAAATCAATCCCCCGCATTCCCGCAGCACGCGAAGAATGTGCTCTCGCTCCGCGCTCTCCAGCGTGGCATCGGTCGGGGTAGCCTCTTCCAGTCCGGGTTGCAGTTCCGACAGCGGCGCCCGCAGTACCGACCCACTCGATAAGATGACCGACCGCTCGATGAAATTCTCCAGTTCCCGCACATTGCCCGGCCAGTTCCACCTCATAAGCGCGTCCATCGTCCCACTGGGAATGGTTTCGATTTTCTTGTCGAGCCGTTTCGAGATCTTTTGCACAAAATGCCGCACCAGCATTTGAATGTCACCCGGTCGTCGGCGCAGGGGTGGTATCACAATCGGAAACACGTTCAACCGGTAAAACAGGTCCTCCCGGAACTCGCCGCTCGCGACCCGCTTGCGAAGATCACGATTGGTCGCGGCAATGACACGCAGGTCCACCCGGATCGTCCGGTTCGATCCCAGCCTCTCGAATTCCTGATCCTGCAGCACGCGCAACAGTTTCGGCTGCAGTTCCAGCGGGATATCGCCAACTTCGTCCAGAAAGAACGTCCCCTTATCCGCCAGTTCCATGCGCCCAATCTTTCTCGCCACCGCTCCCGTAAACGCTCCCTTCTCGTGTCCAAACAGTTCGCTCTCCAGCAGCCCCGTCGGAATTGCCGCACAGTTCACCTTGATAAAGCTCGCATCTTTGCGTCGGCTCATCCGGTGAATGGCACGCGCGGCCAGTTCTTTCCCAGTACCGGTTTCGCCCAGGATTAACACCGTCGAACCGCCGGGCGCCACCGTCTGCGCTCGCGACAATGCCGCCTTCAGCTCAGCGCTCTCCCCGATGATTTCTTCAAAATGCAATTCCGTGCGAATTTCGTCTTCCAGATACAGTTTCTCTTCCGCAAGCCGTTCCTTCAGCACCTGGATTTCCCGGTAAGCACGCGCATTGTCCAAGGCAATCGCCAACTGCGCCGCAATCTGATTCAGGATGTCCTCATCTTTCGCCGAGAACGCCTGCTCTTTTTTGCTTCCCACATTCAAAGTGCCCAGCGTTCCGTTGGAGGTCAGCAGCGGCACGCATCGAACAGTGCGTATGCCCGCGTTCAAAACACGATCTGCGATGCTGCTCGAATGGTTGGCGAGATCCTCCCTGGTAAGCGTCTGCGACTCCCGCTCCAGGAACGCCTTCGCCGACAACGTCTGCTCCAGCGTTACCGATCGGCCGGCATCGAACATTGGACTGGACGTCGGCGACAGCACGTACGCCCTCATATCCTGCTTGTCGCCCTCGAACAGCGTTACCCCGGCAAAATCGTGGGGCACCACCCGTGTTACACATTCCGAAATCAGCGGCAGGAGCCGCTGTACCTCCAGGCTGGAGGCGAGGGTGCGATTCACGTCCAGCAGCACCTGTAGCCGTCGCTTCTCTCCCTGCAACGCGTCTCGCGTCAGCGTGTTCTCTACGGCTAACGCCGCCAGTTCTCCCACTCGACGGAGTAACCTCTTGTCTGCTTCCTGATAGGCATCGCGTTCGGATGCGGCCACACCAAACGCACCCAAACGGCTTTGCGCGGTCGTCAGCGGCACAACATAGTAAGTGTGGATCCCATTCTTTCGCAGAGGGCCTAGGACCGCCGGAAAGCGTCTCTCCACTTCTAAATCGGGAAACACTAATTCTTCTTGATGCTCTCGAACCCAGCCGCCAGGCGATTCTGACACGGGCAACCGGTCCGGAATGTTTGCCGTGAATTCTCCCTCCCACCAATGCAGGTGCATCGAGTCATCTTCCGCATCGTGCAGCGAGAAATTCAGGAACTGGAAATTTGCGATCTTGCGTAGACGCGCTGCGAAGTCATGGAACAACTCGGGTAGGGAGTGATGCCGGACCATCAGGTCCGCCATTTCGAGCACAACCTCATAGCGATGGGGTTCGTCGAGAGGTTCTTGATCGTTCTTCTCGCGAAACTGCATGTAACTGCTGGCAAGGCGCCCTCACGCCAGCCGTTCCTCCAAATTTCGCCGAATCATAACCTTTTTCGCTTTTCTTGCACAGAAAAAACAGGCGGCTTCCGTTTCCTTTCAAGAAAGGTCGTTCTCTTATGAAACTCTTTACAATACTGACCTTAATGTCCATTGACCAGACTCTTCCCTGACAGTTTTATCCTGTGATTCCACCTTGTATAATGAGGATATGGCCCGCGGCTGGGAAAGTAAGTCGGTTGAAGAGCAACAGGCCGAAGCTGCGGCCCCCAAATACGCCGCTAAGTCCAAAATAACTCCGCAGGAAGCCGCCCAACTTAGGACAGCAGAAGGGCTCCGGCTTTCCCGCCAGCGCGTACTCCAGCAACTTGGCAACGTGCGCGATCAGCGACTCCGCCAGATGTTTGAACGAGCGTTAGCTGATCTGGATCGCCAAATCAAGGCCTTGAAGGCGAGTGATTTATAAGACCGTCCAAGAATCTACTTTGTTGGGACCGGGATCTACTTAATTCAAGCCACTAATCTGGAACTAAGTCTCCGGATCGGCTCGATTCTCCGGACTTGTCCATTGCGAAGGAAATCGACAAAGTTCCTTCTGCTATCACCCACGTAACGCCTCTCTTGCATGAACCCTTTCTCTCGGTCTTAGAGATCGGGAAACGCTCCGCGACGTCCGCCAAACTGGTTTCCCTCACCAGATTCGAATGCGATCCTCGGGCTTAAGGTAGAGTTTGTCATTGGGCGAGATCTCGTAAGCTTCGTACCAGGCATCGACATTGCGCACCGAGTCGCTTCGATATTTCCCGGGTGCATGGCTGTCGGAGGCGATCTGCTTCCGTAGTGCAGGTTCGCCCTGGGCTTTCCGCCATCTCTGGGCAAACGCCAGAAAAAAGCGCTGTTCCCCGGTTAGCCCGCCAAGCTTGACGTCTTCCTTGCCTTTCAATGACAGCACATAGGCGTCATGCGCGACCACCAACCCTGCCAGGTCGGCGATATTTTCAGTCAGCACTTGCTTGCCCTTCACGCAGAGATCCGTAAACGGACAGTAGGCGTCAAATTGCGCCACCAGCTTCGCTGCCGCCGCGTGATATTGGGCGCGGTCTTCCGCGGTCCACCAGTCCCCAAGACGGCCTTGCGCATCATAAATATTGCCGAGTTCATCGAAGCTGTGGCTGATCTCGTGGGCCATGCCCGCTCCCGCAGATCCGTAATTGGAGGCGGCGTCGCCCGCGCCATCGAAATAGGGCGCCTGCAAAATGCCGGCCGAAAAAAACTCGGCATTGGGGCTGAACATGATGACCGCGCCCGGAATTTGTGGATTGATCGGCCACTCGATCGGATCCACCGGTTGCTTTAGCTTCTCCAGGTTGCGCTGGCGAAGGAAGGCTTCTGCGCGGCGCCAATTTCCGAAAGCGTCACCCCGCACGACATCAAGCGTCGAATAATCAATCCAGACGTCCGGATAACCGATACCAATTTCAAACGCCGCCATTTTGGCTAATGCTTTTTCCTTGGTCTGCGGAGACATCCATGCCAGATTTGAAATGCGTGCACGATAGGCAGTGACCAGATCACCTGCCATGGCTTTCGCTTTCGCCTTGGTTTCGGGCGGAAAGTACCGTTGGGTGTAGAGTTGGCCGACCGCCTGCCCCAGCGCGCCGTTGGTCGCTGCAATAGCTGACTTGCCGCGATCCGGCACCTGCTGCGCGCCCGACAGCACCGTGCCGTAAAAGGCAAAATGTTCGGCCGCCACCGCCTTGGGTAGAACGTCGGCATAATGCTCGATCAAGTGAAACCTCAGATAGTCCTTCCACACCTCGCTACTCTCACTGCCGACCAGAGCAGAAACACCAGTCACCGCCGATGGCTGCCAAACGATGAAATCGGACTGCCCGGAAAGTCCCCCTGCTTGAAAATATGCGCCCCAGTCCATTCCCGGCGCTTTGACGCCAAAGTCTGCGCGTTTCCACGGATTGTTCTGCTTGAAGACATCAGCGGCATCGGCGTCTGGCGCGAAAGCCTGCGCGATTCGGATCTCCAGCGCCAAAATGTGCGCCGCCCTCGTCTCCGACTCTGCAAAGCCCGCCAATTTCAGCACTGCCGCAACATGTTTCTGGTACTGCGCGCGCAACTCCGCCATCTTGGGCGACGGATCGATGTAGTTGTCTCGATCCGGCATTCCCAGACCACCCTGCAGCAGGTGAACTACGTTGTGGTCCGCGTCCTCAAACCCCTGGTTGATCCACCAGCCAAAGATGTGGTCGGCGTTCGCGGTGAGTCCGTCGACCTCGCTGCTCAAAGTGGTTCCGAGATAAGCGGACAGCGACGACTTGTCAGCGATAGCCGAAATCGGTGCCATTTCTTCGGCCAACGGCGTCAACTTCTTCGCTTCGATGCCGCTCTGGTCCATGAAGCTGGCAAAGTAGTCGCCGACTTTCTGTGCCACGCTGCCCTTGGGGTTGCGGCCTCCGGCGGCCTCTTGAATCAGATCGCGTACGCGCTGGCCGGTTTTCTCCATTAATATCGCGCGCGTGTCATAGCTGGGCTGCCCGGCGGGTATCGTCACCCTCCCCAGCCACCCCCCATTCGCGTACCCGTAGAAATCGTCTCCCGGCTTGATGGAACGGTCCGTGTCATCCTGGCTCGCTTGTTGAGCAACAGGTGTGGTTGCCGCTGCCGTAAGGAAAACTGCCATAGTAAAAGTGGCAGCGAGCGCCGCAGCACATAGACGAGCCCCGCACGCCAGCGACCTCCGCGAAAACGAGCGCTTTGCATCGGCGCACCTTGCCCTGTCATCCTCCAACTGCATGTTGCCTCCCGGGTGTACGGGTTGACGCCTTAAGTTCTTCAACGTCACCCCACAGCTCAACCGTGACCATAGCGAAATGCATGCGTGCACATTGGACGTTTGCGGACCTGTATCGATCGCGCTGCTAGTCTACGATCCGCGCTTCGATGGGGAGTCTGCGACTAAATAAGTGTCAGCCCTCACCACCGCGCCGAATTCAGGATCAGGCAGATGCAGAAGCCGGCCGAATGTCAACAGATGGCGCGGTTTGCGGCGCTCGTAAGAATTGCTGCCGGAAAATTTCTCCACCGCCGATCCATGGGCTGCCCGATCGGCCTGACGTATAATGAAGGCATCCATGAAAGCCTACGTTTACGTTTCGCTCAAAAAAAGTGTTCTCGATCCCCAGGGAAAGACCATTCAGGGCGCGCTTAAAAAGATGGGCTACAAAGGATTAGGGGACGTTCGCCAGGGCAAATACTTCGAACTGACGCTGGAAAATGGCCTGAGCAAGGCTGACGCGCAGACCGAAGTTGAACGCATCGCCCGCGAGGTCCTGACGAATCCTGTGATCGAAGAATATCGCTACTCCCTCGAAGATTAGGCGCCCGGAAGGGTAGGTACCGGCAATCGTGCTCCGCTGAAAGCGCCTGCACCCGCCGAGACCAGACTCAGGAGTTCCGTTTTATGTGCGGCATCGTCGGATACGTCGGCAAGAAGCAGGTCGTCCCCGTCATCATCGAAGGCCTCCGCAAGCTTGAATACCGCGGTTACGACTCGGCCGGCATCGCGGTAGCCGGCAACGGAGAAGGTCTCCAAATCCGCCGCGCCGAAGGCAAACTTCGAAACCTCGAAGACGTCATACGCCAGAAACCGCTCGATGGTACGTACGGTATCGGTCACACGCGCTGGGCAACTCACGGGCGCCCCAGCGAAGAGAATGCCCACCCGCACCGCGATTGCTCCGGCAAGATCGTCGTGGTCCACAACGGCATCGTCGAAAACTACCTCTCCTTGAAGAAGAAGCTCATCGAGGAAGGCCACAAGTTCACTACAGAGACCGATACCGAAATCATCGCCCACCTCATCGAGAAACATTTTCTGAAAACGGGCAATGGTCATCGTCCCCCGCTGGAAGAAGCCGTCCGCAAAGCTGTCAAGGAATTAACCGGCGTATTCGCGCTCAGCGTGATTGCCGTCGACGAGCCAAACAAGATTGTCTCTGCGCGCAACGGGCCGCCCGCCGTCATCGGTCTCGGCAAAGATGAATACTTCGTCGCCTCCGACGTGCCCGCCATCCTTTACCACACCCGCGACCTCTTCTTCCTCGGCGACGGCGACCTCGCCGTCATCACTCCCGAAGGCGTGAAGCTCACCGACTTCGACGGCAAGCCCGTCACCCGTCAGGTGCAACACGTCACGTGGGACCCGATCATGGCCGAAAAGGGCGGGTACAAGCATTTCATGCTCAAGGAAATCTACGAGCAGCCCCGCTCGGTGCGCGACACCACCCTCGGCCGCGTTTCCCAGGACACCGGACATATCTTCCTGGAAGAAATGGAAATCACCGAAGATGAGTTGCGCGCGGCCAAAAAAATCAACATCGCCGCCTGCGGAACCAGTTGGCACGCCGGTCAAGCGGGCAAGTTCATGCTCGAAAGCCTCGCCCGCATCCCCGTCGAGGTCGACTACGCCAGCGAGTGGCGTTACCGCGATCCCATCATCCCGCCTGACACCATCACTCTCCTGATCACCCAATCCGGCGAAACTGCCGACACCATCGCCGCCCAGCGCGAGGCGAAAGCCAAAGGCTGCAAGACGCTGGCAATTTGCAATGTCGTCGGATCGATGGTCACGCGCGAAGCCCAGGGCACCATCTACACCCACGCCGGCCCGGAAATCGGCGTCGCCTCTACCAAGGCGTTCACCGGTCAGCTAACCGCCCTCTATTTGCTATCGCTTTACCTCGGACAAGTGCGCGGCACTCTCACTCCGGCGCAATCCAAATCCGAAGTCTTCGAACTGACCCGCCTTCCCGGCAAGTTGGAGCAGACCCTTCTCCGCGAAGAGCAATGCGAGGAACTCGCCAAGATCTACTCGAAAGCTCAAGACTTTCTCTTCCTTGGGCGCGGCATCCATTACCCCATCGCGCTCGAAGGCGCGCTCAAGCTGAAAGAAGTCTCCTACATCCATGCCGAAGGCTACCCTGCCGGCGAAATGAAGCACGGCCCCAACGCGCTCATCGATGAGAATCTCCCGGTGGTCATCATCGCGACCCGCGACCCCAACGATCCTCTGTCGGTGGTGCGTTATGAAAAAACGATGTCGAACTTGAAGGAAGTGAAAGCGCGCTCCGGACAAGTCATCGCGCTAGCCACCGAGGGCGACGAAGAAATCAAGGACGCCGCCGATCACGTCATTTACATCCCCCCCGCGCCGGAGGAACTAGCCCCGATCCTCGAGATCGTCCCCCTGCAACTGCTCGCCTACCACATAGCAGTCCGCCGCGGTTGCGACGTAGACCAACCGAGAAACCTGGCCAAGTCCGTAACGGTGGAGTAAGTCATTCGCGAGACAGCTCAAGCAGGCCATGGTAACTACCGAGAAATCCCTACTATCAGAGTTGGATCGCTGTAAGTAGCAACCTCTGCCACAAACACCACCATCTTTGATTTGTTCAATCGACGGGCGTCCAGAATGCCCTTCGACGTGAGGGAGGTAGAGATGTGGCAAAAAGTAGCCTTACCCTTGCTGCCGTTGCCGTTGCTTCTGTTTTTTTTAGCGTACAAGGAATGGGACAGACAGCGGGAGATTCACACGCTGATCTCAAGACTTCGTTCCTCGGGAGCGCTCTAGCCTGTTCACAACCGCAGCCGGCAACCGAGAGGTTCGTGGTTCCACAACCTCTCGCAAAAAGAGCACGACTTAAGGCCCGACTGCTCAATCTCTTGCGCGCAAAGTCTCTCTGACGATTCCAAAGGCATCGTGAACATCGGCCGGGAGAAAGAGATCGCGGATGTTGCGAAGAAGCTAAAGGACGAGAAGCCAGAATAAGAACTACCATCATACTGGCGAGGTCGCAGCATTTTGCGGTTCGTTCAAGTCGTCAATGGGAAGTCGGCGGCGCGCAGAGCAGGCGAGGAGACCATTAACCCATTGATCCGGTTGTGAGTGAGTTCGCAACGCCGCGCGTAATTGCGTGCAGAACGCCTTAAGCGGTACATTGTCGGTCGGCTGGGAATTCGAACCGACATCCCGATCTCCTCGTGAAAAAACCGAACTCGATGGCAAGCGTGTTGTTCCTCGTGGTCTTGCTGGTCGGAGCCCTCGGAGTGGCCTTCTGGCTTTTCCGTCCTTTCCTTCAGCCTTTCGCGTCTGCCACTGTCATCGCCATTGGATCCTATCCGCTCTACCTTGCTGTGAGTCGAACCGTGCGTGGCCCGAATAAGGCCGCACTGCTGGCGACCTTTACTGTGCTTCTGATCTTCGTGTTACCGGCCGTGCTCATTGCCACGGCCGCCGGCGGGGAGCTGATCAAAGCCGCTCGCTATTTCGGCGATCGCAGCACCCAGGAAGGGGGAGCAGTCGCTTACCTCGGCGAAAAGCAACAAAGCGCGTTGCGCTGGCTCGGAAAATATGTGGACTTGGAACAGTTGCGCATGGAGGAAACCCTCAACAATCTTCCCGGTCAGGTCAGCAAGGTATTGCTGGCGGCGGGGTCTCACCTCGTCGGAGGACTGGCGGGATTCGCTGGCAACGCAATCCTGACCTTCCTGGTTTTGTTCTTCTTGTTCCGCGATGGAAATGCAACGATCGACAACGTCATTTCGATCCTGCCCCTGAGCCGCGACCAGGCGTTGCGCTTGTTGGGGGGAATCCGCGATAGTGTCGTCGCCAACCTCTACGGCATTCTGGCTGTCGGCCTCGCCCAAGGCCTGCTGACCGGGACCGCCTTGGCGATCCTGCGCGTGCCTTCCGCGTTGCTCCTGGGCCTGGCCACAGCGGTCTGCTCGCTCATTCCTTTCGTAGGAACCATGCTGGTCTGGCTGCCCGCCGCCATGTACCTCATCGCTACCGGCCATCTCTGGAAAGGAATCATCCTGATTGTGTGGGGTTCCGCCGTCGTGGGCACGATTGACAACATTATTCGGCCGCTTGTGATTGGCAGCCGGGTTGAACTCCATCCGCTCCTGCTGTTGTTCGCATTATTAGGGGGCCTTCAAGTATTTGGATTTATCGGAATATTTATCGGGCCTGTGGTCATTTCCGTGATCGCCGCTCTGATTCACCTGTTGCGAGAAGAACTTTCCAAGTCACCCAGTCCTCAGCCTCTCGGCAGCAAGTGACCCGGTGCCTTGCACAGGACTCACACTGGACGAGGGCCGATTTCTTGCACTCCGCTGCTAACTGGGAGGAACAACGCTGGTCTAAGCTCCAACGGGCTCAAGCAAGTTGAGGAGGATCACTCGAATGAAACATCTGCGAACCTTCGTCCTGTTGGCAATGCTCGTCTCCGCGGTGGCCGGCTGGGGGCAGGGCACAAAGAGCGCCGCAGCTGCAAGCG
>CAVXXV010000021.1:0-135955 GCA_963765755.1 uncultured Acidobacteriota bacterium
CAACTGCAGCGTGATCTGTACTTCCGGTCGACGCCTAACCGCACGACCTGCCCCCTACCGTCGTAGGCGCGCATTGCTTCGCCGCTGGAGTACTCCAGTTCCCTTTGCGGACGATCGAACGCTAGCACTCGATAAGATCCTGGAGGGACTTGCCGCAGATCAAACTTTCCATCCCGCCCCACCGTTCCGTGCCGGAATTGTCCCGTGCTGTCGGGCAGCGGGAGACAGTAAACATAGGCGGCTGCTTTCGCCCAATGCACTCCCACTCCGCCCTCTGCGTTTCCAAGCGCATCAGCCGGCTCACCCAAGCCCTCAACACCGCCGAAAACCTCTGCCCCGTCGTCCCGTATGGTTGCATCCACGCCGATATGCTCCCCGTGTCCGATAGTTAGCGGGTGGCGAAGCAGGTCAATCTCTCCCGATGTCACCGAGCGGCAAACCCGCGTCTCGGATCGACTCGAACCCAGTAACGGCCCGGGCCAACACCTCCAAAAACCACCGAGTCGGGTTGCTGTGTCACAGATCGGGCCCTTCCGAACATTTCCGAAGCCGTGAACTCATCCACTGGTTGGAGGTTAACCGTGAAGTTCTCACCTCGCGCCTGGTATTCCTGCCAGAAATTCTCAATAGGGTCTTCATTGCAAGCTTCTATTTCCGTTGAAGATTTGAACTCCAGCTTGGCTTTAATGTGAACCGAACTGTTCGGCATCAAAGTCATCGGAGCAGTTTCCGCAGCTGCGTCCTTCACCACGAGACTAGCCGATCCGCTTAGGCCGAGTCCTCCATAGTCCGTTGCTTCGACAACGTAGGTTCCGTTTGGCAGCCCGCCCTCGATTCTCTGCTCCCGTGGGTTGTACCCCAGCGTAAATCCCGGCCCTTTATGCCCGTGCACGGAAACCCTGATTTCGATCTGATTGTCGATCGGGCCATTCGTCACCGGCATTTTAATCGGATAGTAGGCTTGCCTGATCGGCGCAAGGTCAGCTTGGAAAGTCGCTCCGGCAGTCAATTGGATCACTCCGGCAGTTTGAAGTCCGTGGCATTCGAGAAGTAGAGGGCGGATATCCGTACATCGGCCCGCGAGGATCGAACATCAGCGGATCGCGGTCCATTAATTCGCCAGTAAGCAACTTGTAGGTGCCCGCCTCAAGGTCCGAGAATCGAAACTCCCCGCTCAATCGAGCCTCGATTGATCCAGCCAGCGTCCAATGTCCGCGACCTTCGACGATTTGGCGACGGTAAAGATGCACCGTGATCCGGTCGGAAGCATTGGAACTCGGCAAAACCACCCGGCCCAGGATCCGGGCCTCCGGCACGAGCGCGATCATAACGTCCCTGCCCGGGACCACAGGAGAGGGTTGCCAGGTCTGCGCATGATGCTCCCGCTCTAGAAATCCCGGTTTGCGCGCCATGAGGATCGTGGGAGAATTCGTGAACGAGCGAAGCGGTCCACTGTAGCTCTCCATCCCCGCTGCAGAAGTGCCGTCCGGGTCGCGCGGCAATATCGCGGGCTCTTGCGGAATCGCAAACTCAAAGCGTCCTTGTCGTCGGTCAGCGTCGCGAAACGATTGTCCGGAAGTACACAAGTGCGCGTGCAACTGGTTCGCGCTGATGCTGTTCACCACGGCCCACGAATCGTGATTTTCTTGGAGGCTCCGGACGCCGCCTGTCCGACGGCACTCCCCCCAATGAACCATCCCACCAGTAGCAAAGATGAAACGAGAAGTGATAAAACGCGAAGCGATGAACCAAAATGCCAGCGCGCCTGACGCTGCTCAATACCCGCGCTCCGCTCTGAGAGAGAAGTGATGAGATAGCGGAATAACTGCCGACAACGGCGCATCAAGGCCAACTTACTCTCAGCGAGTACTTAGCCGCCGCAGCTTAGACCATAAAGATGTTCTGTTCAACCACGTTTCAACAGACACGCTAACTCGTACCTTCCTAAAGCGGTCACCTTGAGGTGGGTGGCCCAGGTAATTAAGCGGGGTGCCCCACGTTTCGCAGTTTTCGAAACGTGGGATTCCACGGTCCTCTCACTCTGGGGATTTTCTTGGAAACCCGGGGAAACCCGGGAACAGACGGAACGTTCCCCGGTTCAGCGAATCAGTCTCGTCGGAATTGAACAACAAGAAAGCTCCGCTCACCCACTGGGGCGGGTGGCCCTGGATAAGAGCGAAGTCTCTGTCAAGGCAAACTTCTCCGGGGCGGTGCCGAAGTACCGCCGTGTTCGCCAGAGGGGTTGAGGACCAAGACTCTGGAAAGCTCACCGTGAATCACTCTGCGGTGGAAGATCGTTCCACCAACCATCGATTCGGCCTAACCATCAGCCATGATTTCTGCTATGCGAACATCCCGGCCCCGGGCGAGATGCGAGAGCGCCCAATCAACATCAGCGGTCTAGCTTGCGCCGACCAGGGCCACCCGCGGGCTGCTCTCGATGCGAACGATCTCTGGATAAGGCACCTGCGTGCGCAGCATCCAGTAGAGTCGTACCGCTAACTTGCGCGCTGCCGCCACCTTGGCGACGGCTTTCGGCTTCTGCTGGCAGCGGTGCAAATACTCTTTACGAAACCCAGGATCGTAACGCACCGCCACCTGCGCCGCTTCTACCAGCAACGTCCGCACCAGTCGATTGCCTTGCTTGGTAATCGCACCCAGCTTCTGTCGGCCGCCCGAACTTTCCTCGCGCGGAATCAGTCCCAGGTAACTGGCTACCTGCTTGCCTCGTCGGAATCGACTTACATCGCCCAACGTCAGCACGAACGCCAGCGCGGTGTTCGGCCCACTCCCGGTTGCGTCATCAGCAACTTCGCCTGCGCATGTTGCTCCGCCGCATCTTGGACCGCCTTATCCAGCTTCCCGATCTGCTCGTCTAACATCGCCAACAACCCGAGTAAGTCTTCCCGCCGGCACGACGCCCAGGCTTTTAAGGGCAGTTCGCGCAACATCTTCTGTCCCGCCTGGCTCCACAGCGTGCGCTTCTTCTGCATCCCCTTATTCATGGAAAGGTGTTGCCGTTCGTTTTTCACCCGGCTGCGAATCTCCACCAGCTTGTGCCGGTGCAGCACCAGCTGCCGCAGATCGCGCTGCTCCCGATCCGGAGTCCACAACCGCGGAAAGCGTCCTTCCACCACCAGCTTCAGAATGTGGGCCGCGTCCCGTTTGTCGGTTTTCTGCTTGCGCACCTAACTGGCCCGGATCTGCGCCGCATCCCCGATCCAGATCTCGTGCCCCAGATCCTCGACCAGTTCGATGAACCACTGGCTGTTGCCGGTCGCTTCCATGCCGATCAGCGCCGGTGCCGCCAACTGCTGATAAAACTGCTGGGCTTCGCCCGAGGCGTGCACCAGTTTTTGTTCCCGGATCTCGCCCGTCTCCGGATCCAACCAACTCACTTGTTGCCAGCTGGGATGGAAATCACATCCTATAATCATCATGTGCGAAGGCTCCTTTCTTCCCAGCGTCTTTGTCCTCAAACCAAGACTATCGGGTTTCGAATCGAGTCTTCGCTCTTATCCAATCAATACAACTTGAGGGTTGCGATGCTGCCGACACCTCAATAAAGTCCATCAAACAAGAGCGAGTGGCCCACAACGTGAGGGCGCAGCCCTACCCAACGTTATTCTCCTTTCCTCGCGTCTCTCGCCTATCATTTGCCTTACGATATCGGTGTGAATCTGCTCCGCCGTACATTCCTCGCTCTAATAATGCTTGCACCCCTGCTGTTGTCGGCGGGTGACGACGCATCCCGCCTCCATTCGCTTACGACGAAGGTGTTCTGCAACTGCGGATGCCGCGAGATTCTGGCGGAGTGTTCCCATCCGGAATGCACGGCGAAAAGCCCAATGAAACAGGAGATCGCCTTCGCCGTGCAGAATGGCAGGATGGACGACGAGATCCTCAGTAACCTGGAAACGAAATACGGTACGAGCATTCTGCTCGTACCGGGCTTCCGTGGATTCAACGTTCTCCTCTGGATCGTCCCGCTCGCAGTCGCGCTCATTGCCTTGGCAATCTTTATCTGGCGCCGTCGGTCAGAATCTTCCGCGACTCAAAGCCAATGACCGGCGAGGCCTCTATAAGAAGCCGCGGAACACTTGCGCATTTCTTCACAAGGCGAAAGGTTGTGATCTGTTCCTCGATCGCATTTTCCGCGTCCGCGGTAACTCTCTTCCCGCCAACCGGTTGGCACGAACGTTAGCTTATAGCTAATCTAGAGATTCCATAAAAAGCGAAAGTGTTCCACGTGGAACATTACGCCAATATGAAAATCGCACACGAGCCGCGCGTTACCGCGCCATTACCAGTGCCTCATTTTTAGTGCAAGTTTCATCTCCCTGTAACATCCGCGCGCTATACCTGAACCATGAGCTCGGTCGCTTACGACACGCTGATCCTCTCCGACGTGCACCTGGGCGCGGAGGTGAGCCGTGCGCGCGCGGCCACGCGGATGCTGCAGGAGAATTCTTTTCGCCGGCTCATTCTTCTGGGCGACATCTTTGCCGACCTGAACTTCGGGCGGCTGAAGAAAGAGCACTGGAAATTTCTCGGCCTGATTCGCAAGCTATCCAATCCCAAGCGCGGGATCGATGTCGTCTGGGTCGAAGGCAATCACGATCTCGGACTGACCAACGTGATGTCACACCTTGTGGGAGTGCGCGTGTTCCAGGAATACAAGTGGAAGTATGCTGGCCTGACGCACCTCGCAATTCATGGTCACCAGTTCGATGGCTTCGCGGTGAGCAGCGTCCCGCTTAGCAACCTGGGTACGCGGCTCTACCTGCAACTGCAGAAGCTGGATCTGAAAGGCAAGCCGCTGGCGCGGCTCATCGACCGGCTGAACACGCGCTGGCTGCGCATGTCGGCCAAGGTAGCCCGGGGCGCCATCGCGCATGCGCGGGAGCGCGGAGCCGATCGCATCTTCTGTGGGCACACGCACGACGCCATGCATCTGGAGCGCGATGGAGTGCACTACTACAACGCAGGCGGCTGGATCGACGAGCGGCTGACCTATATCACCATTGGAGACCAGGAGGTTCGCATCCATGACTACCACGAGCGAGCTGACGATCGTGATTCCGGCGAAGAACGAAGCGAAGTTGATTCCGAATTTGCTGCAGTCGCTGGCGACGCAGGACTACTCGAAGATGTCGAGTACGAAAGTGTTGGTGGCTGACGCGAACTCCACCGACGGAACGCCCGACATTGTTCTTGGCTTCCGCGACCGGCTCAACGTGGGCGTGATCGGCGGCGGCATGCCGGCGGTGGGTCGCAACCGCGGCGCCGCCCTCGCGGACTCGACATACGTCCTGTTCCTCGATGCCGACATTGAGATGGCGCACCCGTCCGTGATTCGGCGGGCTGTGGAACTGGCGCAGCAGAAGCAACTGCATTGCGTGACCACCAACATCGTGTGCCGCGACGGAAGCTGGTTCGACAAGGCGATGTATGCGGGCAACGACTTCTTTCAATACCTGTCGCGGTGGCACAAGCCATTTGCCACCGGCATGTTCATGCTTTTCGATCGCGAAAAATTCCGCGAACTGGGCGGCTTTCACGAGCAGGCGCAATTCGGAGAAGACTACCTGCTAAGCCAGCGCGTGGCACGCAACCGCTTCGGCATCGTGCGCGGAGGCGTGTATACGACGAACCGGCGCTTCCAGAAGATGGGACATCTGCGGGTGGCGAGGCTGTTCCTGCGTACGGCTTTCAATTTCTGGAATGAGAAATTCTTTCTGCGCGATCACAAGTACTGGGTGGAAGCTGGCGGACGGTAGCTGGCGTCGCTGGCTCAACCTTCGACTGCCTGGAAACTCAAGGTTTCTCGACTGCGTTCGGCTTGCGCCTCACTGCGCTCGAAATGACAAGATGAAAGGTTGTCAGAAGCGCACCACGATTCCGGTGGAGGCGCGCAGCATGTTCTGGGTCAGGCCGAACAGATTGGTGCGCAGGTAGTCGGCCTGCACGCGAAAGCCGAATGGGCCGCGCCACTTGTAATCCACTCCTCCACCACCGGCGATGGTCCAGTTGGTGCTTGAGTCAAAGAAGCCGGGGGTTGAGACCGTGACGCGGGTGGCTCCGCCCAGCACGTGAACGAAGGGGCGGAAATTTCCGCGCCAGGTGGAAATCTGCGGGCCGCCGAGCAGTGTGTATTCTTTCGCGCGCGAGTCTGGAATCGCGGGCGTACAGACCGGGACTGTCACGCAGGAGATGGGGAACTCGTTCCAGCCGTAATTGGCACTGCCGTCGGCGACCATGGTGAGCCAAGGCTTCAGCCGGATACCCTCGACCGAGACTTCCCAGCCGTTCAGGTTGGAGCGCTTGCCGGGCGCGTAGTTGGTATTGCCGTAGGAATAGCCCGCGAAGATGGTGAACCGGGGGTTCTGCGCCGCGGCCAGGCCGCTACCGATCAGAACCACCGCGACGACGAGTGCGCGTTTCAGCACGAAGAAAGTCCTCCTTGGCGTCCTGCGATCGAGTACGTCTGTGCGCTGGAAAGAATTTGGATGCAAACGCTATCCGAAACTTTGCCCGGCGGCTGGAAACATGAAGACAAGTTCTTTATGAGATTTTTACATGCCTGCGACAACTGCACAACTTGGAACCGGTAATGTCTACATATTCAGACAAAGATCGATATGCGTCAATGTACTTCCCTCGGGCGCAGAAAAAAGGAGAGAGCACCTTGGAACTGATACTGGAAAGGCGACAAGCGGGGGATGTGATGGTTGTTCACTGCCAGGGACGCATGGTGTACCGCGAAGAAGCGGTTGCCGTTTCGCGAGCCGTGGGCGAGGCCCTGCAGGACAGCCGCGAAGT
The DNA here is from genome assembly GCA_963765755.1 of uncultured Acidobacteriota bacterium. Taxonomy (GTDB): domain Bacteria; phylum Acidobacteriota; class Terriglobia; order Terriglobales; family Acidobacteriaceae; genus Gp1-AA133. Next base: position 6,823 of record CAVXXV010000021.1, read on the forward strand.
GATTCTTGACCTCGGAGGCGTGCAGAACGTGGACAGCGCCGGCCTGGGAGAGTTGGTGGTGGCCCATGTTTCCGCCGAAGAGCAAGGAAAAACCGTGAAGGTTGTGGGCGCGAACCGTGCCGTATCCGAATTGCTTGAGTTGACGAATTTATCGTACGTTTTCGAGGTGTACCCGAACCTGGCAGCCGCCCTGGATTCGGGGAGAGGATGGACGATCTAGGTTTCGGTCTCCCGTAACTGTGGGGAGCTACGGGTAGGCTGGCCCGCCACGAAAGTGGCGGGTTATTTCTTGTACGCCGTGCATGTTCGACAGCTGGGAGGTGAAAGTCCTCTTCACAACCTGATGGAGGTGAAGTGATAGCGAAGCGCAAGGGCGTCACCGCGAGGTGGGGTCTGAAGGAAGCGTGGAGCAAATACACGGGCCGATGAACAAGAACCGGATGATGAGGCCTACGGTGCCGGGCAAGCGAGCAAGTGATCGCGAAGCCCATATCCATCAAGGACACTGGTGGTAAATCCGGCGGTCGTGCGTAGAAAGCGGTCGAGCTTATCGCGGGAGATCTGCTACGTGTCACGGACCCGTGACTGAGAGCATCGTGAGATGTTCTGACCACGTGGCAGAAGTCAGCAGAGGGCGTAGTAGTCGCGTAAGCGGCGAAGGCCCGAACGATAGGAAGGGTCAGTAGTGTCTGGGTCTCGATGAGGGTACTGCACTAGCCATCCTGCTTCGGCAGGCCTTGGGCAGGCACAACGCGGTGAAGCCGCTACGGATGCTAACCCGAGAAGTGAAACCCACACGGCGTCCCCAAACTGCGAACGCTCAGCCTGCCAGTTCCTTGGCGGGACTAACTTATCGAACCGCCGTATGCGGACCCGCATGTACGGTGGTGTGGCAGGGGAGGAGAGGCGACTCTCCCCCCTATGCCGATTCAGGCGAAATCAGTCCGGATGTTTACGACGGCTGTGCGATCACCGAAGTTAGCCCGCATCAACTCATCATTTTGGAAGAGCCCAAGTGGAGTCGTCCTCCTCATTCGTTGCCAGGACGGGTTCGACCTTCACGCTTTCAGGATTCTTTTTGCCTGGTGCAGTCTTCCCCAAATGAAAAGAGACCGCATCTTCCAATTGCGCCATGAGAGTGCGCAGTGTTCCGTCGCCCGTATCCAACATGCTGCGTACTTCTGCACTCACTGCCATGGCCCGCTGATAGGCGTCGCGAGCCTTGGTGAGCAGGGGCATATATGCCAGGAATTCTGTAGCATGTCTTGAAAACTCGTCGACTGCCTCGGTGTAACTCGTCATGCTCGCCGGCAGCCGCGGGGTGCTCGCTTCATTCTCTTTTTTCCACATTCCGGTCTCCGTCTTCCACATTTCTGTCGCCATGTGTCCAGAACTAGCGGATAGGTTCATTTGTCCTGGAGAAGTTCGTCGCACACTTCTCACGTAGAACATCCGCCTCAGCCTGGAGCCAGTCGTCAAGCGCATGTTCGCCAACGGCTCCCCTTCGTTCGTAGAGGTCGTAGGCGCGCAGACGAATTTCGTGGTGCAACATCGGGTCTGGCCGGGTCATTGGAAAGGTGTTAGGGATCATCGGGACACCTCAGGTCTGGCTCACGTTAAAGCCTTTGGCTCGGAGAGGGCAATACAGCACAACCCTCATCCCCCGGTCGCGACGCCGGGAGCCTGCCGACAGTGAATAGGCCAAACCGCGCGGCACGACACCTTGTGTAGCGAGAACGACACCTCTCGCATCCGCCTCAGGTGCAAAATGAATGGAATAGGGTCGTCCCAGTATGGGGTGACAGCCCGCCAGCTGTTATCACAGTAATAGCAGGTCAATCCCGCAGTTCGTTTCCTGTGTACTCGTACTTCATAGCGGGCCATTCCCTTTAGAAATCTCGAGGAGACATCAAAATGCAATTCACTCGTACTCTGTTTATGAGCCTCGCCCTGATCGTGTGCGGTTCGGCTCTCGGGGCTTGTCAGGATCCCGCTTCCCCTCCGCCAGACAACACGAAAGTCAATGAGCGTGATCGAAATCCGAATCAACCGACAGCAGACCAACAGAAAGAGAATCGTTCCGATCGCGACATCACGCAACAGATCCGCAAAGCCATCGTTAAGGACAAGGGTCTCTCCACTGACGCTCACAACGTCAAAATCGTGACCCAGAACGGCGCGGTTACTCTGAAGGGACCGGTGCGCTCAGAGGAAGAGAAGAAAGCCGTGGAAGCGAAGGCGGCGGAAGTTGCGGGCCAGGACAAAGTCACCAATCAAATCGAAGTCAAGTCGTCGAACCAGTAAACGTTGAAGGAAATATTCGAACTAAATATAAGGAGAATCAAAATGGCAGGAAAAAATACCGCAGTGTTTGGCCTCTATAGCACCCGCGGAGGCGTGGAGAATGCAGTGGATGCCTTGAAAGCGGCGGGTTTTCGTAACACGGACATCTCCGTGCTATTCCCGGAAAACGTCGGCACGAAAGATTTCGCCCATGAGAAGAACACCAAGGCACCCGAGGGAGCAACCACGGGGGCAGGTACGGGAGCAGTCGTAGGCGGCACGCTAGGATGGCTTGCAGGAATCGGAGCGCTGGCGATTCCGGGACTGGGACCGTTCATCGCTGCCGGGCCGATCATGGCCGCACTCGCTGGCGCGGGCGTCGGAGGCACGGTAGGCGGTTTGACAGGAGCACTCGTGGGGATGGGAATTCCGGAATACGAAGCGAAACGCTTTGAGGGCAGAGTGAAAGAGGGTGGCATTCTTCTATCTGTTCACTCCGACAATTCCGACTGGACGAAGAGAGCGAAAGAGATTCTCGAGCGCAGCGGCGCAGAAGACATCTCTTCCGCAGGTGAGGCCAGCGCTGACTTCTCCAAGACCGATAAGCCGATGCCGCGCGCAAGTTAACAAGTCGGCTTTCATCAGAAAAGAGCTCCTTCCGGACTTTTGCGGTTCGGGAGGATCTTTTTTTGTGACCTTCCCAGTTCTCTCGACTGCAAAGAAACTCGGCGCGGTCGAAACCCTGGGCCGATCCGTCAGGGTGCAGAAGCGGGCTTCACCATGCTAGTGATCGCGCAGGAAGCGGTACTGGCCCTGGCGTTCGGTGGCGATGGATTCGGCTACCTGCAGAAACGCGCGACCGGCGTGTGACAACGTGGCTTCCTTGCGGTAAACCAGGCGCAGTTTGCGATGAAAGCGGAGTTCGCGCACGGGCACCCGGACCAGTTCGCCGCGGGCCAGTTCGCTTTGCACGCTGATCTCGGGGACGAGCGCGACTCCGTTACCCATCGCGACGAAGCGTGTGATGGCTTGCAGGGTGGGGAGTTCAACGTCCATGTGGAGAGGCGTTTTGTGGCGGCGGAAGGCTTCGATGACTTTTTCTCGATAAGGCGACGAGACGATGTGCGCGACGAAAACCTCGGCACCCAGCTGGCGGATGCTGATTTGTTTCTCCGCAGCCAGAGGGTGCGTGGGGGGAACCACGAAGGTTAGTTCGTCGAGGTAGACGATGATGGAGCGCAGGCGCGGATCTTGAGGGTCGTAGGTGAGTACGCCCATTTCGACGTTGTGGCGCAGCAGGTCGTCGGGAATGTGGCTGCCTAGTGAGCGCTGCACCGTGATCTTGATCATGGGATGGAGGCGACGAAACTCCGCGAGAACACGTAGCAGGTAAAGGGCAGTGAATTCATTGGCCGCAATGGCCAGCTTGCCTTTCTGGATCTCGCGCAGTTCGACCAAAGCTTCCTGCGCGTCATTGCGGAGGTTCAGGAGCTTTTCGGCGTATTCCTTCAGGGTATGGCCGGCGTCGGTGAGGACGCCTTCTCGCGAGGACCGGTCGAAGAGGGGTTCGCCGAGTTCGTCTTCGAGCTTGCGGATGGTTTGACTGACCGCCGATTGCGTGCGGAAAAGCTTTTCGGCGGCGCGCGAGAAGCGGCCTTCGCGGGCCACGGTGAGGAAGACTTCGAGTTGGGAAAGTTCCATGTGGAGGCCTTTGGGCCGGAGGCTGTCGCCCCTCCGGGGCTCTTGGTGTTTTGCCGATTTACCCAGCGCTTACGCGCTGGGCTAATGAATGTCGCCGCCTTTGGCGGCTGGTCATAAGAATTCTGCGGCGGTCATAACAATCTAATGAGTGTCGCGGCCTAGTGACTAATGACTGCTGCGGCCTGATGACTGCTGCGGCCTGATGACTGCTGCGGCCTGATGAATGTGGCGGCCTGATGAATGTGGCGGCGTTTGCCTGCCGGTTTCATCACAGTCTTAAGCAAAACTTTCATCGCCATTAGGGCAGCTTATCGTCTGCAGTTGTTCTTATACTAATTGAAAGATTATAAGCTTTGCTTTAGGTTCTTGTCCACCTACCATAACCCTAGCCTCAGGGAGGACATACGGTTATGGACCGAGTACGGATTACGGTGTTCGACACGACTTTGCGCGATGGCGAGCAATCGCCGGGTTGCAGCATGAACGTCCCGGAGAAGTTGCGCATGGCGCACCAGTTGGACCGGCTGGGCGTGGACGTGATCGAAGCCGGATTCCCGATCGCTTCTGACGGCGACTTCGAAGCGGTGCAGGCGATTGCCGCGGCGGTGCGACGGCCCATCATTGCGGGATTGGCCCGGGCTTGCGCTCCGGACATCGAGCGCGCCTGGCAGGCGTTGAAGGGCGCCGCGCGCCCGCGTATCCATGTATTTCTGGCCACCTCCGACATTCACCTGAAATACAAGCTGCGCATTTCGCGCGAGCAGTGCCTGGAGCAGGCCCGCGAGAGTGTAAGTCTGGCCAAGTCGTTTTGCCAGGACGTGGAGTTTTCACCGGAAGATGCGACGCGCACCGACCGCGACTTCCTGTGCCAGGTGGTGCAGGCGGTCATCGATGCGGGTGCGACCACCGTCAACATTCCCGACACCGTGGGTTACACGATGCCGGCGGAATTTGCCGAGATCATCCAGATGCTGCGAGAGCGGGTACGGGGAATCGAGAACGTAACGATCTCGGTGCACTGCCACAACGACCTGGGCCTGGCAGTGGCGAACACGCTGGCAGCGCTGGGCGCGGGTGCGCGGCAAGTCGAGTGCACGATCAACGGAATTGGCGAGCGCGCGGGGAATGCGTCGCTGGAGGAAATCGTGATGGCGACGCGGGTGCGTCCCGACCGCTACGCATATGACCTGGCGGTAGCCAGCGAGCAATTGTTTCCGGCGAGCCAGTTGCTGAGCGAGATCACGAGTGTTCCGGTGCAGCCGAACAAGGCGATCATCGGGCGCAACGCGTTCGCTCATGAAGCCGGCATTCACCAGGATGGCATGCTCAAGAATCCGCTGACCTACGAAATCATGACGCCCGGTTCGGTGGGCGTACCTGACTCACGGCTCGTGCTGGGCAAACATTCGGGGCGGCATGCGTTGAGCCTGCGCTGCGAGCAACTCGGATATCACTTCGAGCGGCGCGAACTGGACGAGGTTTACCGGAGGTTTGTAGTACTTGCCGACCAGATTAAGCACGTGGAGGATCACCATCTGCTGCAACTGATTCGCGATGCGCGTCCGGTTACGAAGCGCATGCCGCCTGCGCACGTCGAGGCGGTGCCACCGGCGGTGATTGCAGCGGTAGCGGGACAGTCGTTTCATGGCGAACGGCATCCCCTGGAAATGAATCTGCACTCGTTGCACGAGCACCACGGGGACCAGGAAGATTACTTATGGGGTGTGTAAGTCGGCTGTAATTCGCGGCGGCCCGGCACAAGCCGGGCCTTTTTTGTTGGTCAGGATGACAACTTTTGAAAATGGGATTTCTGTAGAATGCGAGGACTCTATCGTGAGTCCAGTCCTATAGAGGTTTCGGGTCAGGAGAGGGAGCCGTGCTTTTAAATCTAACCATCGTGGCGGGCGACGGGATCGGGCCGGAAGTGACCGGGGAAGCTGTTCGAGTGCTGGAGACTGTGGCGAGTAGTTTCGGGCACGAGTTGAAGCTCACGCGCAAGAATATCGGCGGGGCCGCACTGGCGGCGAGCAATGATCCGTTGCCTCCGGACACGCTGGATGCTTGCCTGAGTGCGGGTGCGGTGCTGCTGGGGGCGGTGGGTTCTCCGGTTTACGACAAGAACCCCGGGCATCTGCGGCCGGAAGCAGGATTGCTTCGCCTGCGCAAGGAACTGGGAGCGTTTGCCAACCTGCGTCCGGCGAAATGCTTTTCCGCCTTGCTCGACAATTCGCCGTTGCGACCCGAGGTTGTGCGCGGCACCGACGTCATGATTGTTCGGGAACTGCTTGGTGGGACTTACTTCGGACAACCGCGGTCGATCGAGGGCGAGCCCGGCTCGCGATTGGCGGTGAACACGATGCGCTACGGCGAACCGGAGATCGAACGCATAGCGCGGGTGGCGTTTGAGTTGGCGCGCAAACGCAAGCGCAAAGTGCTTTCGGTGGATAAAGCGAATGTGCTCGAGTGTTCCCGGCTGTGGCGGGACGTCGTGACTCGGGTTGCCGCGGACTATCCCGAGGTGAAGCTCGCGCATCAATACGTGGATTCGGCGGCGATGCTGCTGGTGCTGCGGCCCACGGAGTTTGATGTGTTGCTCACGGAGAATATGTTCGGCGACATTCTTTCGGATCAGGCTGGGGGTCTGGTGGGTGGGCTGGGAATGCTGCCCTCGGCGAGCGTGGGCGGTCCGGTGGGTCTGTATGAGCCGGTACATGGTTCAGCGCCCGATATTGCGGGGCAAGGTATCGCCAATCCTCTGGGAGCGATTCTGTCGGTGGCGATGCTGCTGCGCCATTCGTTCCATCTGGAGCGCGAGGCTGTGTGTGTGGAGTCGGCCGTGGAGGCTGTGCTCGATGCGGGGCATCGCACGCGGGATCTGGCGCGGGGCGGGCAGGCGTTGAGTAGCTCCGAGATGGGACGGAAGGTGTCGGAGGCGGCAGCATCATTCAGTGAGGATAGGTCTCGCGCTCCGCATGAGAAGTTGGCTTAGAGGTTCCGCCTGTTTTTGAATGCAAATCAACATGCTCATGCTCGTGTCCTGGACAAAGATAAATGCCCTTCCATTCGGCGAGGAAGAATGGAAGGGCATTGGTGACTCAGGAAACGGAAACGTTAGCCCTTAAGCTTGCGGCGAACCAATCCAGCCAGACCAATAAGACCTGTTCCCAATAGGCTCATTGTCCCCGGTTCCGGTACGGCAGCGGAATGGCCGAGAATCAAGGCCTCCGAGTTGGGTGTGATGTACTTGATTTTGCCGTCGACGACAAACATGGCATACAAAGCGGTGCCAGCTGGAACGCCGTTGGCGGTAACCGTCAGGCTCCCATTCGCGGCGAGCGGGCTGTTCAGGTCCACGTAGCCGAACGAGAGGCTGTTGCAGGGGCTGGAACAGAATCCCAGACCCGCAAGGCTGCTGCTGATCGCGCCCAACGCACCACCCTCAGGGAAACTGCTGAGGCTGGTGAACGAAGTTCCATTCAGTGTGCCGCTGAGTGCAGAAACGGAGGCTCCGACAAGGATGACATCGTCCGCAGGATTCCCATTGGTCGAGAAAACTGAAAACTGGTTTGTTCCGTTGAGAACGAATCCAATTGACTGGCCGCTGGCGGATCCTCCACCCAGGCGCGCCGTGTTCGGCGTCGCTTGCGCGCAGGTGTAAGTCGCAAAGTTGTTACAGGTATTCGCAAGAGCCGAGCCTGCCATAACGAGCAGCAGAAGGGTTAAAAGTGAACCACGTTGAAACATATGACGCATTGAGAAAAGCCTCCGTATAGGATAAAGCATGTGCCTTGCCAAAGGCCGCGCCGGACTGTAATTTACGGGCGGGCCGTACCAGCTTGAGCCGACGGAGGTTAATCGATTTGTAAAATTATTCCAGATCAGGTTTCCAGGGGTGACCGAATCGGTGTGAACTTTCCTGCGCATAGGGGAGATTCGCCTTCTTACAGGTAAGGCCGTATGGTCCGCTGGGTGCGCGAACAAGAGATTGTGGATGTTCGTTTATTTGGCGATTTCGGTGGCCCGGCTGAACGAGTCTTGGCAGTGTTTGTGGTTGAGATCGCGCACTGGGCGGGCGGTTCCGGCGATGTCCGCTGCGGCCTAGCTCGCCCCAACTTCCAACACACAATCTCGCTTTACGACGTTGATCATGCCACGCACAAGAGAGCGTGGATGAACTGCGTTCAACAAGACTTGTCCGGCGAGACGAATTTTCTACAGATGCCGATCGGATTTGGGGCCGGGGTGGAACTTCTGGAACTTTTGCACAAGGCCAGAGGTGTAAACTGAGGGTACACACCTACTCTTCAACCAAGCCGCCAGGAGGCTGCGATGATTTCGAAGTGCGCGAATCCTGCTTGCGCAGCGCGTTTCTTGTACATGCACCAGGGGAAACTCTACCGCTTCGAGCGCGAAGCGGATGACAACGCTGAGTTGATGTTGGGCTCTGATCCTACCGTCCGCAAACATTCTGCTGGAGTGCAGTTTTACTGGCTGTGCGAGAACTGCGCCGTCTCAATGACCTTAATCCATTGCAAAGGCGTGGGTGTGACTATGCACCCGAGGCATCCGCTGCTGAAAGCGGCGTCATAAAGTTCCACGCGATTCGTTGTACTCACCGGTCAGGGAATACCACCTGACTCTCAGCATCTCGATAAACATACGGATTCCATCGCGCAGCGGGTTGATGCGGGTACCCTCGCTGTGCCCCCACGCGACGGGAACCTCTTCCACTTTCATACCGAACTTGCGAGCCAGAAAGAGGATTTCGGGATCGAATCCCCAACGCTCGATGTGTTGATGGGGAAAGATGGCTTGGGCGGCGGGCCGTGTGAAGGCTTTGAATCCGCACTGGGTATCGTGGTACGGAAGGCCGAGGACGACGCGCAAGGCTAAATTGAAGATGCGTCCGAAGAGTTGCCGGTGGAGCGACTGCCGCTGGGTCTGGAGTTCGGCGCGAAGCCAGCGCGAGCCAATGGCGAGGTCGGCTCCGGCTTGAAGTGCGGCAAAAAGTTTGTCCGCCTCCTCGATGGGCGAGGAGAGGTCGGCATCGGTGAAGAGCAGGATATTGCCTGAGGCATGGAGCATCCCATTGCGGACACTGTAGCCCTTGCCGCGGTTGCCGGGATTCTGGAGCAGGCGCAGAGTTGGATGCTGGGCAGCGTAGTTCTCGACGATCTGTGCGGTGTCGTCACGGGAGCCGTCGTTGACGACCAGGACTTCGGCATCCCATTGGCGGTCGCGGATGTAGGCGAGGACGCGGTCGAGGCTTGCGCGAATCCGCGCGCTCTCGTTGTAGGCGGGAATGACGATGCTGTAGGTGGTCGGCAAGGTTTGGTTAGCTATAAGGCGCTTGGGCGATGCGAGTCGCGGTTGAGATTAACATTCGCAGAGGTGGTTGACACAACCGGTTCGGCGGCTAAGAGGCATCGTCGGTTTGTGGCTGAGCTAAGCCACTTGGCGGCGTTCGAGCATCGCGAAAAACTGTAACACCAGGTCTTCATCCCAGAGGCCCGACTGTGCCTCGACGCGCATGGTGTGCTCGGCCTGCTCGTGAGTCTGCGCCATTTTGTAAGGGCGGGCAGTGCGTAGCGCATCGTACACATCGACCACTTGCAGGATGCGAGGTAGCAGCGGAATTTCCTGCCCAGTCAGGCCATCAGGATAGCCAGAGCCGTCGGAGTGTTCGTGGTGAAAGCGGATGATGGGCAGTACGAGCCGAAGAGACTTCAGCGGCTTGCAGATGTTCTCGCCGGTCAGTGGGTGCTGCTTCATGACCTTCCACTCGTCTGGCGTGAGGTTCGAGCCTTTCTTCAAAATCTCATCGGGCACGGCGATCTTGCCGAGGTCGTGCAGGTAGCCGCCGCGGCGCAGAGCGGTGAGAGATTCTTCGTCGAGTCCGATGTGGCGTCCCAGGGCGACGGCGCGCCGGGAAAGGCGCTCGCAATGGCCTTCGGTGTAGGGGTCGCGCGCTTCGACGCTACGGCCCAGCGTGCACAGAACGGACTCGGCAGTTTCGAGTTCGTCGGTGAATTCCTTCAGCTTCAGCAGCGACTTTACGCGGGCGAAAAGCTCCGCGGGAAAGATCGGCTTGTTGAGAAAATCGTCCGCCCCCGCCTCGATGCCCTTGACCTTGTCTTCGCGATCGCTCAGCCCTGTGATGAGCAGGAAGGGGATCAGTCGGGTGTCGGGGTTTCCTTTGAGCTGGTGACAGAGTTCGTAGCCGGAGCGGCCGGGCATCACGACGTCGGAAAGAATCAGGTCGGGGAGGTGGCGGTGAACTTCTACCTCGGCTTCGTCGGCATCGCGCACGGTGACCACGTCGTAGCCACGGCTGGCTAGGAGCTCACGCATGAGCTCAGCCATGTCCGGGTTGTCGTCCACCACCAGAACTCGCGGAACGCGTCGGTGGATCAAGAGCTCACCCATGACTTAATAGAGTCCGATCCGTTTCGATAAGTTGCAAATGAGAGAGGCAATGGCTCCCTGCTGGGGCCACTCGTCATTGTAACGAAGTTTACTGCGCGAGGGCCACGCTTTAGGTTGACAAAATCGTTTCCGCTATCGTTTTCGAAATTCCCCCGATGGGAAGGATGGGTGAATCCCTGTGCCAGTTAACCTTGTTTTCATGGGGAACTGCATGCTTATCTGACTTTATGCGCAGAACATTGCATACGCTGATATTCATTGGGATTCTGGTGTTGGGCAGAAGCGCGTTTTGGAGTGCCGAAGCCGCACGTAATTTCGTTCGGTAAGTGGACGGCGGCCCATTGGTCGACGACAGCCAGAAGCTGACGTTTTCGGTGCGGGGCCACGCGGTAGACGTGGTAAACGAAGCCGAGGAGGACGAGGAGGGCGCGGAGTAACCAGCTGATCCGCAACCCAGTCATCCGCCCGGACTCGAGGTGACTCGCGGCAGAACCGCAATCGCCGGTTCCAATTTGAAGTATACTTCCGCCATTCTGCGGGTCGCGGCGCCTTCTTGGCCGGCAAGTCTGGGACCGGCAAAAGGGCACTCGAAATAATCTTGGGTTTTCGGCTTGCAGGAGGGATCTGTGCAACCCTCGCCGAAATGCGGTTTGCGAGATGTTCGCCCATGCATGGACACTACTCAACGCAAGTGAGCGGCATCGTTTTGTCCAGGACCTTGTCTCAGACACATTCGTGATCGACAGGCTCTGTTCAGGAGACTCTCCATGACACGCACACTGCTCTTTATGACAATGCTGGGGTTGGCATTGAGTACGGAGGCACAGGCACAATCGGGGCAACGCGGCACGAACCCACAGGGATCAGGTGGGAATCAGAATATCCAACCGTCATTGCCGGACCCGAGGACGGACGGGCCCGATACCGTTCCACGCGTGTTGTACGTTTCCGGAAAGGTGACCGTGGAGGACGGAACTCCGCCTGCTGAACGGGTTCTTATTCAAAGTAACTGCGAAGGCACTGTCCGGACTGAGGGCTACACCGACCAGAAAGGCGTTTTCTCGTTCGATCTCGCCAATACGCGAAACCGAGCGCTGTCCGGTACCGCGATGGCATCTGACACCCCACGCAACGCCACAACTCTGGGCAATTTACGCCAGAACACGCCCAGTGACTGGCGGAAATGTGAATTGAAAGCAATCCTGGCCGGGTTCTCCTCTGCGGTTGTGGATCTGGCACGCCAGCCTCGGGCATTTGGCAACGTCGATATCGGAACCATAGTGCTCCGCCGCGTCGCACCCGTAGAAGGTTCGATCATCAGCGCGAACACCGCTGCCGCCCCGCCCGAAGCCATGAAAGATTACGAGAAAGGGCTGGAAGAGAAAAAAAATAGCAATCTCGATGCGGCTCAACAATGTTTTCGAAAAGCTCTGGAGGCAGCTCCCCGATTTGCCCTGGCGTGGCTGGAACTGGGACGCGTGCAGATCCAGCAGAAGGACGCAGAAGGCGCACGAGTTTCGTTTCGCAAGTCGATTTCTGCGGATCCGCGGTTGATGAGCCCGTATCAGGAACTGGCCCAGCTGGCGGCTCGCGAAAAGCAGTGGCAGGAAGTTGCCGACAACACCGACGAGTTATTGAAACTGAACTCGACCAGCTATCCGGAGTTCTGGTTTTATAACTGCGTATCCAAATATCAGCTGGGTGATCTGGATGCAGCGGAAAAGAGCGCCCTGCAAGGCGTCAAAATCGATACCGAACATCGCATCCCGAAAATGGAATACGTGCTGGGCGCGATCTTAATCAAAAAAGGTGACTATCCAGGAGCCACCCAGCATTTCCACGAATACCTTCGCCTCTTGCCCAATGGACCGGACGCGGCCGAGGCTCAGAAGAAGCTCGAGGACCTCGCCAAACTGCAGTAGGGTTTCTATCGGGAGTCAGGTTTAGTCGTCGTCCAGGGACTCGGCTTCGATGCCGATGTTCTTTTCGCCTGCGGCTTTCTTCTCTTGGTACTTCTTCACCCAGGCTTCGAAGCTCTTTCCGGCAGCTGTGTCTTTGCCGGTGAAGGCCAAGGCGGCGATGTCGCTGTAGGGCACGCGAATTTTTTCGGGGCGGCCCTTTGGGATCATGCGGAGGTTGCACTCGGCTAGCGTGGCGCCGTCGTTCTTGCGATCGAAGATGTAGCCTTCGATTTTCTCGCCGCTTTTCAGCGTTACTGTGAGGTCTCCGCGATAGTCAAAAGCTTTTTCTAGAGCGGCACGGATCTCCGCATCGCTGGCGAGCGGAGGTATCCAGCCTTCCAGATTTTCGTGCACCGTGCCGGGTGCGTTCTCGAGTTCTTCGGGCGCGGATTTTTGGATTGCGTCTGACATGGGGTGTGGCTTTAATAACGGGCTTACGCGTGCGGACTGTCGCCCCTCCGGGACTCCCTCAATGTTCTCGATTACCCAGCCCTTACGGGCTGGGCTAATTAATTTCGCCCGCGTGGCGGGCTTGATTTCCATGACACGCAAGTTTCGCGAACTTCTGAAAAGCCTCTTTGACGCGTCGGCGTAACAGCAAGTTTCGCAAACTTCTGAAAACCCTCTTTACGGGTCGGGCGTGACACGCTGGTTTCTCGAACTTCTGAAAACTCTTTACGGCCCAAAGCTGGTTTCTCGAACTTCTGAAAAGCCATCTTTATGCGTCGGGTGCGGCGCCGATCTGTACCAACGGGCCGGTGCTGCGGCGCGGGGTCATGGGTGTGTCGTCGTCGACATCGGGATCGTTGTAGCGATCAAATAATGTGGCGCGGACGGTGGCCGCAAAACCGCTGAGCGAGCCGAACGTGTCATTCACCGCGCTGGCTTCGTAGCCGCTGTGCACCATGCAGTTGGCGCACTTCGGGTTGCCGCTTTCGGTGCCGTATTGCTCCCACTTGGTATCGCGCAGCAGTTCTTCGAAGGTGTCGGCGTAACCGTCGGCCATCAGGTAGCACGGTTTCTGCCAGCCGAAGATGCTATAGGTCGGCATGCCCCAGGGCGTGCAACTGTACTCGCGGCGGCCCATGAGGTACTCGAGGAACAGCGGGCTCATGTTGAAGCGCCATTGCTTGCGCCGGTTACTGAGAATCTGGCGGAACAGGCGGCGCGTTTTCTTTTTGCTCAGGAAGTGATCCTGGTCGGGCGCCTTGTCGTAGGTGTAGCCGGGAGAGAGCATCATGCCCTCGACCCCGAGGTCCATCATCTCGTCGAAGAACGCGCGTACGCTTTTCGCATCGGTGCCGTCGAACAGAGTCGTGTTTGTTGTCAGACGGAAGCCGCGCTTCAGAGCTTCCTGAATGCCCTCGACTGCCTTGTCGTAGGTGCCTTCCCGGCAGACGGCGAAATCGTGGTGCTCGCGCTGGCCGTCCATGTGAACGACAAACGAGAAATATTTGCTGGGCTTGAACTGGTCGATCTTTTCCTTGAGCAGCAGGCCGTTGGTGCAGAGATAAACGTACTTCTTGCGGGCGACCAGGCCTTCCACGATCTCGCCAATTTGGGGGTGCATCAGCGGTTCGCCGCCTGGGATGCTGACCAGCGGAGCGCCGCACTCATCAACGGCTTTGAAACATTGTTCCGGTGTCAGGTCCGTCTTCAGGATGTGAGCCGGGTATTGAATCTTGCCGCAACCGGCGCACGCGAGGTTGCAGCGGAACAGCGGCTCCAGCATGAGCACGACGGGGAATTGCTTCCGCCCGCGAAGCTTCTGGCCGATGACGTAGCTGGCCACCGTCCACATCTGTGAAACCGGAACACCCATGTGCGCGCTTTCCCTCTTTAAATGAACAAGTTAGTCGAAAATCGAACCGGACATCAGACCCATTGGATGATAGCGGATGCCTTTATGATACCGAATAAAGGGGCCAGCTACCAGTTACTCGGCGGCTGTCGGGATGGAAGTCAGTAGGCCGGACGGTGGCATCCGGAAGCCCTTGATTTTCATCAAAATAGGCACGCTTGCCTCCGCAGCCCTGACTTCTCGACGGTTGCCGGGCTGCGCGACCAAATCATCCCAAAGGCAAAAATGAAAATTCTTCGTCCTGTAATTCTCGCACTGCTCGTGTCGTTGCCGGGCATGGCTTCGGCCCAAACCTCCAACTGGACCATCGATTCCAAGCACTCGACCGCTCAGTTCACCGTGCGCCACATGGGGATCTCGAACGTGAGCGGAAGTTTCACGCAGGTGTCGGGTACCGCCGTTTTGAACGACAAGGACATCACGCAGTCACAGGTGAATGCCGTGATCGATGTGAACTCGGTGGACACGCGCGTTCCGGATCGCGACAAGGACCTTCGGAGCCCGAACTTCTTTGATGCCGAAAAATATCGGACCATTGAATTCAAGTCCAAGCGGATCGTGAACAGCAACGGCAAGCTGCAGATGATCGGCGACCTGACCATGCATGGCACCACACGCGAGGTCACGCTCGACCTGGACACGCCAGCGGCGGAGCTCACCGATAATTCCGGGAACCAACGGAGAGGATTTTCGGCGTCGACGACCATCAATCGCAAGGATTTTGGCGTGGTGTGGAGTCATACGTTGAAGTCGGGCGAGGCTGTGGTCAGCGATAACGTGAAGATTCAGATTGATGTGGAGTTGGTGAAGAAGAGGTAAAGACAATTTCAGATTACAGATTTTAGATTTCAGATTGAATGTTGGCTCTAGAAATTTCGAACGCTCAGTTGAAATCTACCAATCTGAGATCTGCAATCTGATCTGCAATCTGAAATCTGCTAGCGCGGTTTGGTGATGGCGCCTTCTGACGCCGAGTGCACTAGGGCGGCGTACTTGGCGAACACGCCTGCCGGGTACTTGGGCTTCGGCGCTTTCCATTCTGCCATGCGATGTTTCAGGGTCGCGTCGTTGATCTCGATTTCCAGTTTGCGCTGGTTGATGTCGATGTGGATCGTGTCGCCTTCATGAAGGGCGGCAATCGGTCCGCCGAGGGCGGCTTCCGGGGAGACGTGGCCGATCATGAGGCCGCGGGTGGCGCCGCTAAAGCGGCCGTCGGTGAGGAGAGCGACTGCATCGCCCAGGCCTTCGCCGACGATGGCGGCGGTGACGCCGAGCATCTCGCGCATTCCCGGGCCGCCTTTTGGGCCTTCGTTGCGGATGACGACCACGTCGCCGGCCTTGATCTGCTTGCTGGTGACCGCGGTCATGGCTGCTTCCTCGGACTCAAAGATACGTGCGGGACCGCGGTGGGTCAGACGCTCGTGTCCGCTGATCTTCACGACGCAGCCTTCCGGCGCGATGTTGCCGTGCAGGATGACCAGGCCTCCGGTTTTCTTCAGCGGCTGATTGAGCGGAGCGATCACCGGTTGGCCCGGAGTTTCTTTTGCTTCGTTGGCTTCTTCGGCAAAAGTTCTTCCGGTCACGGTCATGGTCGAACCCTGCGCGAGTTTTCCGTCGAGCAGGCGCTTGGCGATGACCGGGATGCCTCCGGCTTTGTCGACGTCGGCGGCGACATATTTGCCTGCAGGCTTCAGGTTCGCTAGCAGCGGGGTGCGCTCGCTGACTTTCTGGAAGTCGTCGATGGCGAGCGCGACGCCCATCTCTCGCGCGATTGCGAGCAGGTGAAGGACCGCGTTGGTCGATCCTCCGGTGCAGGCGACGCCGGCGATGGCGTTTTCGAACGCGGCGCGGGTCAGAATGTCTTTCGGCGTGATTCCTTTCTGCAGCAGATTCAGAACGACCTCGCCGCACTTGAACGCGACTTCGTCTTTGCGGGCCTCCATGGCGGGGACGCCGTTGAAACCCATGGGCGAGAGGCCGATTAACTCCATCACTGTCGACATGGTGTTCGCGGTGTACTGGCCGCCGCAGGCGCCGGCGCCGGGACACGCGACGTTTTCGAGTTCGAGCAGCTCGGCGTCGGTCATTTTGCCGGCGGCGTTTGCGCCCACGGCTTCGAACACATCCTGAATGGTGACGTCTTTGCCGCGATACACGCCGGGCGCGATCGTGCCGCCGTAAAGCACAAGGCCCGGGAGATTCATGCGAGCCAGCGCCATGGCGGCCGCGGGGATCGTTTTGTCGCAGCCTACGACGCATACGACCGCGTCGAACAGCTGGCCGCGGCAGACGAGTTCGATCGAGTCGGCGATGACTTCGCGGCTCACCAGCGAGGCCTTCATGCCTTCGGTGCCCATGGTCTCGCCGTCACTGATGGCGATGGTGTTGAACTCCATAGGCGTGCCGCCCGCGGCGCGGATGCCGTCCTTCACCTTGGCCGACAGGCGGCGCAGGTGGAAGTTGCAGGGCATGGTTTCGATCCAGGTGTTGGCGACGCCGATGAGGGGCTTGCGGAGATCGTCGTCGGAAAAGCCGATCGCCTTGAACATGGCGCGCGCCGGAGCGCGGTCGCGCCCGTCGGTGATACCGCGGCTGCGATGCTTGAGATCCATAGGGGTAGAAGATTACGACAATGGAGCTTGAAAGGAAAAATCCGGGCTCTCGTGGTCTTGACCGCGACGTTCAGCGATCACTCCGGTGGATCAATGAGCGCTATCGCTGGTTTCGTCAATTGTCAACTCAGGCATTTCTTGTTGACCGAGAAGAAATGAATCTGGCTATTGCACCGCCAACCGCACTCGGGGTGGCTAATATCATCGCCACTCCCGCAGTTCCCGCTGATTCCTCGAACCCCGGTCGAGCGAGAAACACCCATCCGAACATGAGAACGCTAGGCGCAAGTCCGCAAAGGAGGCCGGTAACAATAGCCCCGACTGCCCTAAATCGTCGCGAAAAGAAAACAATTCCGGCGGTGACCAACACTCCACACACGGCCAGATACGCTAAGAAAAATAGGTCACTTTTCTGCCAAGTATGGTCCGGCCTCATTACACGAACTGTTACGAGAAGTGTCCCTATCACGACCACTTCCCATGCAGACAGAGCGAGAAGATGCAATCTGTTAAAGGAAAACATGTGACTAGATTTTAGGCCGATGGAAACGGATTGGCGATAAGTCGCCATCTCAGTCATCTTCCCGTGCGCGGGGATCTTGATTGTAAACACTGAATTCTTGGGTGCGGAAATCGCACACCTGTCGCGGCCGAGTTGCAATTCTGATTGACTTCCATCAGCAGGTAACCTTGTGCTCGTGGCCGCTGGGCTCGGCTTGCACGCGGGGCATATCGATGCCGCGGCGGCTGGCGGCGGTCAGGATGCGCACCGAGGAGCCTCGCCTCTTGTAGCGAACGTGAAATCCAAGGCCGATTCCAGATTGCAGATCTAAGATTTCAGAATGAACATCCCACGAAGCTCACTTGATTTCCAATCTGCAATCTGAAATCGAAAATCTGAAATCCTTTACGCGTTCACGACCTTGGGCTCGGGTTCTTGCGCGGGCTTGGCTTTCTTGGCGTCCTTGTGCAGCCACGACATCATGCCGCGCAGTTTGGCGCCGACTTCTTCGATGGGGTGCTTCTTCTCGGCTTCGCGGAGCGCGGCGAACTTCTTGCCGCCGGTCTTGTTTTCTTCGATCCACTCGCGGGCGAAGGTGCCATCCTGAATGCGGGCGAGGATTTCTTTCATCTTGGTGCGGGTCTCATCGCCGACCACCATGTTGCCGCGGGTGAGGTCTCCGTACTCGGCAGTGTTTGAGATCGAGTAACGCATGCGGGCGAGGCCGCCTTCGTAGATCAGGTCGACGATCAGCTTCATTTCGTGCAGGCACTCGAAGTAGGCGACTTCGGGCTGGTAGCCGGCTTCGACCAACGTCTCAAAGCCCTTCTTGATCAGCGACGTCAAGCCGCCGCAGAGCACTGCTTGCTCGCCGAACAGGTCGCTCTCGGTTTCTTCCTTGAAGGTGGTTTGCAGCACTCCGGCGCGGGTTGAGCCGATGCCGTAGGCGTAGCAGAGCGCGTTTTCGTGGGCGCGGCCGGTGGCGTCCTGGTGAATTGCCAGCAGCGACGGAACTCCGCGACCCTCGGTGTAAATGCGGCGCACGAGATGGCCCGGACTCTTGGGCGCGATCATGACGACGTCGACGTCGTTCGGCGGCTGAATCGTTTTGAAGTGAATGCTGAAGCCGTGCGAGACGCCGAGCACTTTGCCGGGATGCAGGTAGGGCTTGATTTGCGACTCGTAGAGTTCACCCTGGGTCTCGTCGGGCGTGAGGATCTGGATCCAGTCGGCGCGCTTGGCGGCCTCGTCGGGCGCGACCACGACCATGCCGTCGGCTTTGGCTTGCTGGGCTGAAGGGCGGTTGGGGTCGAGGCCCACGATCACTTTGTATCCGCTGTCGCGGAGGTTTTGAGCCTGGGCATGCCCCTGGCTGCCGTACCCCAGGATCGCGATGGTCTTGCCCTTCAAAGCATTGGGATTTGCATCTTTTTCGTAAAAAACTGTAGCCACAGGAAACACCTCATTCATGACAAGGGAGACACGGCAGCCCTTGTGGAATATCCGGTCAGGGTAACAGAAGAGCGATGCGTCAGGCGAAAGCCGACCGGTCGGTCGGTGGAGAATATCGTAAGAGGCGGAGACCGGCGTGTCAAGTGGTTAAGGCCAGGAAGCCACGCAGGCTCCATTCAGAGCAAATCTTAAAACGCAGAGTTCGCAGAGAACTGCCCCAGAGATCGCAGAGGGCCCGTGTAAGGCGGCAGGCATTCGGGCAACTCTTCGGGGTCTCGTCGGCGCCTCCGCGGACGTTCTCTCCGAAATCTGCGTTTTAGGATTTCTGGCCCTTCAACCCGGTACCTCCAACCCGCATTTTGTTACCATGTCGCTGGTGACTCGCGAAGCTACTCTCGACTCCCGCCAGGACATTCTCCGTACCGCCGCGCGACTGTTTCAGCAGCGGGGCTATGACGCGACTTCCATGAACGACGTGGCCGCCGCGCTTAAGCTCAGCAAAGGCGGCCTGTACCACCACTTCCAGAGCAAAGACGAAATGCTGTTCCACATCATGAACCACGCACTCGACATCACGGAAGAGCGGGTGGTCAAGGCGGTGCGCGGCGTGCAGAGTCCCGAAGAGCGTCTGCGCATGCTGATTCGCCTGCACATTGAAGTGGTGTTGAGCGCGCGGGACCGCGAAGTCACGGTCATGTTGCACGAGAATCATCCCCTGCCGCCGTCGCTGCGCAAGCAGATCAATCAGCGCAAGAAGGATTACATCCACTTCGTAGAGGGTGTGATCGCGGATGTGCAGCGGCAGAAAGGGTCGAAGGCGACCGTTTCGCCGCGGGCCGCCGCCCTGGCGCTGCTCGGCATGATCAACTGGATCTACCAGTGGTATAAGCCCGAAGGCCGGCTGCAGGCGCAGGATCTGATCCCGCAATACACAGAGTTGCTGTTTGCGGGAGCATTTTTGTAAATTCAGGTGGCAGCACGATTCCTGACAGGAAAGCATGACGCCACCAAACTTCTACGATCTCCCCACCGTTTCGGCCGAGCGCGCCCAGGCCGGCAAACTTTATAAGGAATTCATCCGCGTCCCACTGTTGAGCGTTGGAGTTTACGTTCTGCCAGCGGGAGGGACCGATCCGCAAAAGCCGCACCGCGAAGACGAGGTCTATTACGTGGTTCGCGGACGTGCCCGCATGCGCGTGGGAGGGGAAGAGCAGGTTGTCAAAGCGGGCAGCGTGATCTTCGTGGCCGGAAAAGTTGAGCACCGGTTCTTCGATATCAGCGAGGAACTGGAGGTGCTGGTTTTCTTCGCGCCGGCGGAGACGTCCTAGCTGGCGATTTCTTCAGTGGCGCGAGCGGTAAATGGTGGGGAGGTCTGTGAATGAATATTGTCGACACTTCCCACTTGCGTATCTTGCCTATGCAGCGGGCTGATTGGCCTCACGTAGAGCGAATCTACGTCGAGGGCATTGCGACCGGAAACGCCACGTTCGAAACGGAATCGCCTGGGTGGGAGAGTTGGGATGCGAAGCACCATGAGCATTCCCGTCTGGTCGCACTCGACGGAACACAACTTCTCGGCTGGGCCGCACTGAGCCCAGCATCGGCGCGCCGAGTTTATACCGGGGTTGCCGAAGTCTCGATCTACGTCGCCCATTCGGCTCGAGGCAAGGGGGTGGGCCGCGCTCTCCTTGGGGCTCTGGTGATGGAATCCGAGCGGAACGGAATTTGGATGCTGCAAGCCGGAATCTTTCCGGAGAACGCCGCCAGCATCGCTTTGCACAAGGTCTGTGGGTTTCGCGAGGTTGGTGTTCGAGAAAAGATTGGGAAGTTAAAGGGAGTCTGGCGCAACGTGGTTTTGCTCGAGCGCCGTAGTCCCTTAGTGTAAGAGCCAACCGCAGTGGCGGAAGCCGCGGTCAACTGTCATCAAACGCTGAAACCCCGCTAGGCGCAAGATCGGGCACATCTAAGCCCTCCCGATGGAGGCGCTGCTCTTCGCGCTGCCCATCGTGCCAGTCCAGACTTTCGTCCCAACAGCGAGCACAGGCCCTTTCGGGACCATATACTGCCGGAGTCGTGCCCGAACTGCATGGAATCCACAACACAAGGAGCGCTCAGAATACTGGATAAAATTGAAGGCACAAGTTGCGGATGCCCTTGCGAAGGGGACGACATCATCGGAATGAACCGTCGGTGCCCCCTCAATGAGTGTAATCGCGCCATTACACCAACGGTGCCGATAGTAGGCCGAGATCATCGCTGCGAGGGCGCTGCGACATCTTGGCCGACGCCGAGCGCGAGAAGGTCGATGAACAGCCGTTGGGGTAATTTGATGACACTCATCAGCGGCTGAAGCCGCACTTATATTGAGCAAGCTTTCGGCCCGACTGAAGTCGGGCCCTTCCCGCTCGTGATGCAGGCTGCGATCTTTTCTTCGCGCCAAGCCTTCCTTTTTGTGGCTGGCTTATGTCTTGCTGGACGTCGGGCCCTTCGCGTCTTTGGTAGATGCCACAATGTTCCGGGACCGGACCGCAGTTCTTAATTCAAAATGCGGATACTTCTACGCCCGCGCCACCATCTCCTTCGACGGAACCCAGTAAATCTCCTCGCGCAGAAATTCCTTGGCGAAGCCGATGCGCTTCAGGATGCCTTTCCCGTGCTCAATCATCTCTGGGTGGCCGCACAGGTAGCCGACGCCGTTCTCCCCTGTGACGCCCCACTGATCGGCGTACTTGCGAATCAGTTCATCGACGCGGCCGATCTCGCCCTTCCAGTTGGGATCGTCCCAGGGACGGCTCACGGTCGGCACGTACTGCAGCCAGGGTACCTCCTCGGCGTACTTCTGCAGTTCCTCGACGTAGCCCAGTTCCCAGGAGCGGCTCGCGCCATTGAGTAGAAACAGCTTGTGATCGCCCTGGAACTTGCCTTCCTTCCAGTCTCGATACAACGTGCGCACGAAGCTGACGTAAGGCGCAACTCCGGTCACCGTACAGACGAGCAAGTGATTCTTGCGGCCGCTGGCCTTATCGAGCACAAAGCGTCCCTTGGAGGCTTTGCGCATGAGCAATTCGTCGCCGGTCTGGAGCGCGTGAATCTGCGGAGTGAGCTCGCCGTGCGGCACCAGTTCGAAGAAGAACTCGATTTCGTTTTCGTATGGAGACGACGCGATCGAATACGGACGCTCCGAACGTTTCTGCTCGCCCTCGATTCCCAGGGTCGCGTATTGCCCAGGGGTGAACTTGAACTCTGCTCCCGGATCGATACGGATCATCCAGAGCTCGGGGGCCAGATCGACGCGCTTAGTGATGCGCGCTCGGTAATGCTTATCGCTGATGGTGGTCATGGGTAATTCCCTTGTCGAGGTTACTCCCCTTACGGACGCGGAATCGTTCCAAAAAGATGTCATAGATTGCACAATACGGCAAACCCCAAGCCTTCTGTCCTGCCAGGGAACTAGTCATTAGTTCATTACTGAAGGGCATCTTTTGTCGTGTACAAAACCCAGGCCGTAACCCGATGCGCAGGCCATGATTTACAACCCTTCAGAAGAGGGGCGAGGCAGACTTGGAAAGCTACTGGCCGGTCTCGGTGATGCTGGGAGAGGAGTCCCCAGTGGGTGAGGCGGAGCGGAGTTTTTCGACGTTAGCGAGGGTTGTCGTCCAGGCCTTCTTGTTGCGTTTGGTGTAGATCGGGGCGTTCAAGTCGGCGTAAAACTCCAGGATGTTTTCCTGCAGTTGGGGTGTCAAATGTTCGAACTTTTTGTCAGCCAACTGCTTCAGCAACCGTTCGTAGGCTTTGTCAGTAAGCGAATATTCTCCAGCCTTGGTGTCGAGGCCGGTGTCGCAGTCTTTGTTAGCCAACTTCAGATCCTGCACGCGCGTATCGTGCAACCGTTTGCTGTAGTCCTCCACCGTGGCGTTCACGCTCTTGATATACATGTCCTCGGTCTTTTGCGTGGGGATTTTGAAGGCGAGTGCGCTGAAAGGCCCCACCTTGGGGACGATGCGGAGGAAAAACGCGAGAATCCGGGTGCCAGCTCCAGGTTTGCGATATTCCTTGCCCCACTCTTTTTCGTATTGTTTCCGTGAAATGTAGTAGAGGAACTTTTTCTTGTCGAAATTCGGAGTGTCTTTGACGATTGACTGCTTGCGTGCCAGGAGCGCAACCCTCGTCATCTCGGGAATCACAATACTGATGGATCTACGGAAGGTACCGATGGCGAGATCCGTATTGAACACGTCTTCCAACTGCAGCCCATAGGTGCGATAAAACGCTCGGTTCAGCAAATCCTTCGAGACTTCGAAGCCGATGAAATCGTGGTAGCGATCCGAGGTGTAGCGGTTCTTCGCGACCTGCACCATGTCGAATCCGAATTCGGTGCGGATGTGCGCCTTGGGATTGTCGGCGTAGGTAGCACGCTCTCCATACTTCTTCGCCAGCTTGGGGAATTCGATAGTCACGACCCGATTGATCGTGGGATGCCCGGAATTGTCCGCGGCGTAGTGCGAGAGTGCGCCCAGGGCGAAGGCGTATTCGTTCAGGTCCGATGCTTCCTGAATCATGATCACCACGAAGTCGCCGCTGCGCACGTAGTGCACCAGGTCGCTGAAAAATTTATTCCCGAACGGGTAGTAGCCCATGTCTTGAACCAGCGATCCGCCATAAGCATAGGCGTGCGCCTTGCGCAAATCTTCCTCGGTCGCTTTGGGGAAGCGCTTTTTGAGAAGTGGTTGAATCTGATCTTTCCAGAGCAGGTCGACGGTTTCTTCGTGCGTGAGAACCGAGTAAGCGGGACACAAATGTGTCGCGGACAGAAACAGAAACAACAGCAGCGCGGCTCGCAATGGTCGCGCTGTCCTCATTCTGCTGGCGAGTTGGATTAGCGTGGCTCTCATGCCGGGATGAGCAAGCTAGTAAGATGCGATACCCCAAAGCCCCGGCGACTTTTTATTACTGCCTTAACATCAACAGAATAAAAGGCCTTGGTAACTTCCAGCGGATGTGCAGCCCCCGCGACCTGTGCGTTGTGAGCGTTTTGCCCTGAGAATCTTGCAACGCGGAGGCCTCAGAAAAATCTTGCAGGAGGTCGCTGGCAGCGCGACTTTGCGGGCCGGATCCAGTGATAGGGCGGGATGCGGTCGCATCCAAGAATGACGACCATCCGGTGCTCACTCCGCCATCTTCGCGACATGGAGCGCGTATCCCGTCTTCGGCAACAGCGAAGTGAGTTCAAATGCTTTGAAGCCGTCACCGCTGACCTCGGTATGGCGATAGAGACCGGGTTCGCTGTCGACGGTCTCGTGGCGACCGTGCAAGTTTGCCAAAAATTCCTGTGCCGCTCGTTCGCTCACCTGTGCTCCCTTGGCACGAGTGACCACCGCTTCGGTGGCATAGGAGCGTACCAGCTTGGGCCAATATTTCTCGAGCAGGTTCGTGCTGGCGAAAATATCGGCCCATACCAGTTCACCGTTCACCGCGACCACCACGCCCACCGCGTTGCGATCCCGCAGTTGCTGAATCGTGCTCGAATATTCTTTCTCGACCGAACCGGCGACGGAATCGACTTTCCGCTGGACGTCTTCGTTCTGCATGACTTTGGCGTAAGAAGTCGTCTGTGACAATTCGCGACTGGCGCGCGGCGCCTCGACCTCAAGCGTTTCAGACATCTGCGTCCGCGATTTGGCTACCTGGTCCCAGACTCTCTGCTGATCTTTATCGCCCATTGCTTTGCCGCGCACGGAGGGGGCGGCCATGACTGCGTTGACGGAGCCCAGCGCGAATTTTCCGGACGTGCCTACCCAGCGGCCGGGCTCCACGCAGAACACATCCAGATCGATGGGATCGCTTTCCGCAGGGACGATGCGATCTTTCGCGATGACGCGATCCTGCTTGCCTCCGGTCACAATTTCTCCAGCCAGCAACAGCAGGGGACGTTTTGCATTATTCACGAGGACGAGTTTGTTGACTTGCGCGCCCTCCTGCACCTGGTATTCCGGGCGCAGCGTGCCGCGGTTCCCATGCGGAGGGCGCCGGATCATTCCATGCACGCTGCCTGATTCCGTTACTTCGACTTGGCCGGACTTCAAGCCTTCGTCGAGTGTGAGGAATCCGCCGGTATCGTGCGAGGTAGGGGCGACGACCGGGAATACCGTCAGATTGCCGTGTCGAATTGGAGCCAGCACTTTGAAGTCGGCGACGGAAGGCTCCCCTGCAAAAGCCTGCCGCCGCCCACCCATGGCCACAGTCACCGCAATGGCCAAAGCCACCATACCCACAAACGCCGTGATCTTCATGGCATCCTCCCGAGCGAAGCGACACCTGGACTGTTGGGCGCATCCTAATTGTTTTGAGCGCCCGTGCTTCCCTGCTTGCTGAGGGAACGGGAAATTCTTTCTTCCTTGCGTAGAAAAAAATGAGTAGCATCGCCAGTGACGGCGAACCGATGGATCGCACCACTCAACCCGTTGCCGCGCCCGCCGCGGAAATGCAGGCTCTGGCAGCGGAGCTTTATCCGAAAAGTAAAGGTTCGGACTTCGGCATCGGCCGCGACGACCTGGCCGTGATCCTGACCGAAGTCGCGCAGAAATATCTGGGTTCCACGGCTATGCCGCAGACCCGCGAATTCTGCGTATCGTTGAAAATCGAAGAACTGACGCTGGCGCGCGCCTGTGCCGCCGGCAACGAGCGCGCCTGGGAAGTTTTCATGGCGCGCTATCGCGAGAAGTTGTACGAGATCGGGTTGCAGATCACGCGCGAAGAGTCTGCCGGCCGCGAACTTTCGGACTCGTTGTATGCGGACCTGTACGGCACGGTCACACGGGACGGCGCGCGCGCCTCCAAACTTGCGTCCTACACCGGCCGCGGATCACTCGAAGGCTGGCTGCGTACGGTGATGGCGCAGGAGCATGTGAACCGCTATCGCCGGCAGAAGCGCATGGTGAGCCTCGACGAAGAAACCGAAGAGGGCGTTCAGTTCGCTGCGCCAACAACGGCGCCGCCCTCGGCAATTGATCCCCGGCTTGAATCGGCAACGGATGAAGCGCTAGCCGGGCTTCTGGCTGAAGAACGATTCATGCTGGCGGCTTACTTCCTGGATGGCCGTACCTTGGCGGAGATCGCGCACATGTTGTCGTTGCACGAGTCGACCATCAGCCGGAAACTCGACAAATTGGCAAAATCCCTCCGCAAGCAGATTCTGGCCGGGTTGGGACGACGGGGCATGAGCCGGCGTCAGGCGGAGGAGGCAATGGAGGTTGACGTGCGGGATCTTACGTTGAATCTACGAGATCGGCTGGCGCAAGATTCGCCCGGTGAAGCGTTCCATAAGAAGAACGTAGGGGCCCCGGCCGGAGACGGAAGTGGCTAGGGTTTAGGGAGATTTTGGTAGACGCGGTTGGTCAAGACGGAATCGTCATTCGGAGAACATGGAACAGCTTCCCAATATCGTGCGCGAACGGCTGAAAGCACCCGCAGGCGGGGATCACCCCGACGCTAACTTGCTGACGGCGTTTGCCGAGCAAGCGCTGGCGGACCGGGAACGCTCGCGCGTCTTGCTGCACGTGTCGCGGTGCGCAGATTGCCGGAATGTGCTGGCCCTCGCGGCCCATCCGGCGACGACTGCTTCTGGGTTCTTAGACACCGCGCGGCCTGCTCGGGGTTTCCAATGGAGGGTCCTGCGTTGGGGGGCGGCGGTTGCCTGCGTGGTCATTGTGGGATCGGCCGTGCTTTTGCGGCGCGATATGTTCAAGCCTCACAGTGTGGGGACTGCTTCGGTTCGGGAACAGCCTGTGGCTGAGCAATATGCGTATCAGCCCGCACAGCAAGATGCGGCAACCAAGCTGCGCGCGCAGCAAGTGATCACGCCCGCCATGGAAAATGGCAACGAAAAGGACATGGGGCGAGTGGGAGATAGAGCCCTCAAACGTTCGGCGCCTCCGAGGTTGCCGGCTGCCGCGCCGGCCGCTCCAGTGGCTCGAGAGACGCGTGGAGACCAGAAGGAAGAGATCGCCCTTGGGAGCATGCACGCTTCCGGCTCCGGTCCAGGAGTATCAGGTGCGATGGCCGCTAAGCCCGCAGGAGCCTGGGCGGGCGCTCCGGCCCAGACCGTCCGCGACGAGCGCAAGAATCCTATGTCCGACGCAGGATCGGAATCCAGAAGAGTGACCGACCTGGCTACCCTCGGAAAGGCTAGCGAGATGCTTGAGGTGGAGGCCGCCTCGACTCCGGCCGAGGCCGAGTCCGGCGACAAGAAAGACGCACCCGGAAAGGCCAAGGCTGCGTCCAATGCCGCGAAGGATGCCCTGCCGTCTCCGGCGGTCGTGGCACAAAACCAAGCTTTCTCCGAGGAGACCGTTAGCCAGAAGATAGATCGGGTGACGGGCTTCCGCCGCGTACCGCTGAGCAGATGGACCATTTCGTCGGACGGTCGGCTGCAGCACTCCATCGATGCAGGCCGAACCTGGCAACCTTTGGCAGTAGCTGACAAGGCGACCTTCCGTGCGTTATCAGCGAATGGGCCGGACGTTTGGGTGGGAGGCGCCGCCGGGTTGCTGTATCACTCAGCCGATTCTGGAGCCAGCTGGACGCAGGTTAAGCCTACCTTCGCGAATGTGGCGCTCACCGCCGACATTGCAGCCATCGAATTCACGGACTTGCAACACGGCAAGATCACAACCTCGGCTCGGTGAAGTCTGGACCACGGAGGACGCGGGCCAGACCTGGCGCAAACAGTAACCTTCGCCCTCCCCGCTATTTCACCAGATAAAAGGCTTCCTGCCTGGGTATGAAGAACTTGTAGCCGTCGTCGGTCAGGTAGGCGTCGTCTTCCATCATGATGTACACCTTCTGATCGCCCCACTCGGGAACGGCGGTCTGAGTATTCAACTCCACGGAAAGATACGCTCCCTTGCGGAGCGGCTTCGCGGCAGTGGCGCCGATGTCCGCGCGCTGCGCGGAGCGGAAGTCGATGCTGGGGCCGAGCCCGTGCCCCTGATTCCCAATGGGATGGCTATAGATCTGCGCTTCGATCCCTTTCTGTTTCATTTCATCCATGGCCTGGTTGTAGACGTCGGCAGCGGGGCGGCCGGGTCTGGCTGCGCGCTGTGTCAACGCATCCTGCAGGGCGTTGGTGTTCTTCATGGCGTTCTTGAGTCCGGCGGGCGCGTCCTTCTCGCCGGGCAGGAGCACATAAGCCATCTTCTGCCAGTCCGTGTTCAGTCCCATGTAGGTGATGCCGAAATCCAGGTGGACCACATCGCCGCGCTCGATGATTGTTTCTTCGGGTGCGACCGCTAGAAATCCGCGCGAAGTATCGTTCTTCTTGCTCTTGCGCTGCACGCGCAAGTCGGGTTGAAACCAGGTGCCGACCCGATTCTCCCAGAGTTGGTCATAGAGCCAGCGGCGCACGTCGCCTACGGTCGTCTTTCCGGGATGGATGACTTCGCTCGACAGCGCACGGCGAGTCATCGTGTCTGTAAGCTGGACCATCGCCTGGTAGGTGGCGAACTCCTCGGGGATGCGCGTGTCGAGATAGTCTTCGATCAGGTCGGCTGCGGGAACAAAATGCTGGGCCGCATCCGCGCCCATTTTTTCGGCGAGCAGATTGTAGGTGTCGTAGGTGATGCTGTGCTGCACACCGCGCCGGCCCCCGTAGCTGAGCGCAATCTTCTTCGGTTTGTACTGCTCGTAGAGTTCAGGCAAGACTTTGTCGGCGGGGCGGGGCTCGTCGGGCGATTCGAAGAAGTGCTTGAGATTCTCCTCGGCAAAGCCGGTGATGGCAATCTTGCGAAGACCCTTTTCCCCCGTGTCGATGAAGACAAAGTAGTCACGGCCTCCCGCGTAGGGCCGGGGCGGAGCAATGTACTGGGTCAGCGGATCGTCGTGGAACTCCTCGTTCACCACAATCCACATGTCGATCTGGTGGGCGCGCATCATGGGCAGAATCATCTCGTGGCGTTTCGCGAGCCACTGCTCGCGCACGGCAAGCTGCTGCGACCAGGGCAACAAGTGCGGCGCTTTGACCCGCGTGTTTTGCGCGAGAGCCGATACGGCCAAACAACATGCAAGGACCAAAGTGATTCGCGATCGCATCGTGGGGCCTCAAAGGTAGTCTTGGGAGAACGGTCATGTTCCATGACGCGCGCGTGGATGTCAAATCTGCCGGGGATGCTAAGGGATGGCGCTCGGGCTCCACGCGTCTCTTCCCTGGTGTTTTGCGCCTAAAATGCTGGCCATGGGCGAAGGCAAATCTTTGCTGGCAGACATCTTTCATCAGCGCTGTCCCCGCTGTCGGTCAGGAAAGATTTACCGAGGCTCTGCCTTTCTGGGTTTTCCAAAAATGAATGAGCGCTGTCCGGCCTGCCAGCTTCGCTTCGAACGGGAAGCCGGATACTTCCTCGGCGCCATGTACGTCAGCTACGGCCTTGCCCTCGTGATCATCACAGTGCTGGCGACGGTGTTCTGGCTCATCACGAGATGGTGGATTACGGACGACGTCATCTGGGCGGTCGTGCTTTTTCTGCCTCTGGCTCCGGCGATCACGTATTTTTCGCGCGTGCTTTGGATTTATTTTGACCAGACGATAGATCCGGATCGCACTTGAGTTTGTGGATGGCGAACGTGCAAACTTTTTGACGTGTCGCGCCAGTCTTGATCAGCGTCTCTCCACTTGTAAATTCTTATGAACAATTGATACTGATTTTTCCAAAAGCGGCTTAGTAACCAACGCAGCCTGGTGGCGTTGACCCTTGATCTTTCTTGTTTGTCATCAGAAGGTTCGCGTGGTTCGCGAGAGCACCGGTGCTGTTCGCGCGCGTGTTACTTAAGTGAGACTCAAGTTGATTACGCATCGGAGCCGCTTATTACCAACGTGACATTTACGGCCCGTAGCACCAGCTTTATGATCCGCACGTGGTTTGGCAGTTCTGGGGGAGGGCTGCCGAGGCGCCCTGAACATAGTTCAGGGCGCTTTTAATTTTCAGAGATGGTTCGTAGTTATCGTTGCAAGTTCTGGGTATCGTGCCCTGGGTGCTCTGAACTGAGAAATGAGACACGAGAACCGCGTTGAGCAAAAGAAAACGCCCGACTCTTCAGCCGGGCGCTGCAATCAGAAACAAATCCGAACTTACCCAACGTGCTTATCGAGCGCTTTCTGAATCTGCTCTTTGGGCACGTAGCCAACGATCTGCTCCTTCACCTGGCCGTCTTTGAACACGAGCAGGGTTGGGATCCCACGCACGCCGTAGCGCATAGGGGTGGCGGAGTTGCGGTCGACGTCCATCTTGCCAACCTTCACTTTGCCTTGGTACTCAGTCGCGAGCTCATCGACGATGGGGGCAATCGCGCGGCACGGGCCGCACCAGGTCGCCCAGAAATCGATCAGGACGGGCTTGTCGGACTTCAATACATCCGCGTCGAAGTTCGCATCGGTCACCTCGACGATTGAGTTGTTTGCCATGTTTCCTCCAGATACCTCGTTCCGGCCCCGGTGTTTCAACAGCCGGTCGCGGCACCGGTATGAGTGCTGACCACTTACGGTGGCTACGAAATTCTAACACTGAGATTAGATGCATTACAGCAACGGAAGGTGCAAGGGGAGAAAAGGCCCTCTTCGGTACGGAGTCGTACGTCCGATTGTAGAGCAAGTCCTGGACCGCGCTTCAGCTAATACTTACGCAACACTCCGATCACCTTTCCCTGCAACTCCACGGCGGCGGCGGGAACGATGATCGGCTGCATGGTCGCATTTGAGGGCTGCAGCCGGACATGATCGCCCTCCTTATAGAAGCGCTTCAGAGTGGTTTCATCGCCGTTGACGAGGGCTACGACCAGGTCGCCGTTGCGGCCCACTTTGGTCTTTTCGACCAGGACGTAATCGCCATCCATGATGTGCTCGTCCTGCATCGACTCGCCGCGCACTTCGAGCACGAACACTTCCTTGGAGCGCACAAAGTCGGCGAGGGAAATGGTGTTGCCATCATTCTGCTGCACCGACTCGATGGGCAGGCCGGCAGCGATGCGCCCAATGATTGGCAGGACCAGCCCAGTATTGACCGCCATCGATTGCTTGAGCTTGCCCTTGGGAGCGACCAGGTCGATCGAACGGCTGCGGTTGTAGTCGCGAGTGAGCAGGCCTTTCTTCTCGAGGTTCGATACATGCTTATGCACGGTGGCCAGGGAATTCAGGCTCAAGCCCTCGGCAATTTCCTCGAAAGAAGGGGAGTATCCATTCTCTGACACGAATCTGGAGATGAAGTCGTACAACTCTCGCTGCCGCCGCGTGATGGCCATAGGCGGATTCTGAGCGAATAAAAGGCGAATGTCAAGTGGCAAGTGTAGCGCGGGCGCCCTCGCCCGCGAACCCTAGCCCAGCACCTGATATTCACTCTTCACTAACCCGCTCTTGTAATGCTGAGTGCTCACGTGGCGCAGTTTAATGTCGTGCGGTAGCGTGCTAAAGAGCGGAACCCCTTGCCCAATAAGCACCGGCACTCGGGTGATGGTGAGGTGCTGTATGAGTCCTGCGCGGAGGAACCCCTGGATCGTGACTCCTCCATCGATGTATAAATGATGTGCGCCAGTCGCAGCGAGTTTTGCAACGATCTCCGCCGGAGAACCGGCCATCTGCTCGATCACGGCTCCCTTGGCTGCTGACAAGTCGAGGGGGCGAGAACTCAGAACCACGACGCGCTTCTTGCCATAAGGCCAGCTTTCAAACGCCAAAACTGTCTCGAAGGTCTTGCGGCCGATTACGAGCGCATCGATCCCCGCGATGAACTCGTTGTAGCCGTGAGGCTCGCCGCCATCCGGAGGAAGAAAGTCCAGCTCACCGCCTGGTCGCGCAATGAAGCCATCTACGCTGGTGCCGACGAAGACCGAAACTGCCATCGTGGTCCTCCTGCCTTGCGTGCGCTCTGCCTATTCTTGCGTGACCGCTTTCAAGTACCGATAGTAAAAATCTACGCCCTTATAAAATGAGTCCACCCCGATCCGCTCGTCCTTCCCATGCGCGCGCTGGTCGTTGCGATCGATGGCCAGCCCGCTGACCGAGTAGGTGGGCAGCGCGGCCGCATTCGTGTACACCCCATCCGACGCACCCGTCGACATGGTCGGAATCACTGGCAATCCCGGCCACATCTCATTGACAATTTTTTCGAGCGGCTGGAATACATCCGGGCGCAAAGGAGGCGGAGCATATGACTGCGTCTTCAAACCGTGTTCGGTCACGCCGCCGATGGCCCCGACGTACATCACCGAGATCTTGGGATCGGCCAGAATCTCCACCAGCTTGAGGCGAATGTCTTCGGAAGAATGCCCGGGCGCGATGCGGCAGTTCACGTTGGCCTTTGCCATCTGCGGCAGCGCGTTGTTGGCGTGCCCGGCCTCCAGGCGAGTGGCCACGCAAGTCGTTCGCATTTTCGAGTGATCGATCGCATCTTTCGATAGCCGGTCGATCGCAGCCTGGTCTGGAGGATCCTTCAAAATCGCCTTCATATCTTCGGCGCGTTGCCCCTTCTCCACTTTCGACATGCGTTCGTAATACGCACGCGTGACGCTGTTGAGATCGATCGGGAACTCGTAGTGTTCGAGGCGCACCAGTCCGTTTGCCAGATGGTAGATCGCGTTGTCGGGCACGGGCAGGGAGCTGTGGCCGCCGGGATTGGTCACCATCAGCTGGTAATCGGCGTAAAGCTTTTCGGTCGCGTCCACGTCCATCATGACGGGCTTGCCGTTTTCGCTGGTGATTCCGCCTCCGTCGTGGTTGAGCACGAATTCGGCGTCGATCAGGTCGCGGTGATTCTTGAGAAGCCAGTCCACGCCGTTGGACTTTCCGCCTTCTTCATCGGCGGTCAGCGCAAGGATGATGTCGCGGTCCGGCTTGTATCCTTCCTTCTTCATGCGGATGAGCGTGGTCACCATGATGGCGTCGCCGCCCTTCATGTCCTGCGTGCCGCGCCCGTAGTAGAAGCCGTCTTTCTCGACGAACTGAAAGGGATCGGTAGTCCAGTCCTCACGCCGCGCCTCGACCACGTCGAGGTGCCCGATGAGCAGCACGGGCTTGTGCTTGCCGGTGCCGCGCAGGCGCGCCACCATGTTCTTCTTGCGGTCGTTGGGCCCGAGCACTTGCACGTCGCTCTCGGGAAATCCCGCATCGCGCAACCGCTTCGCCATGGCCTCTGCGGAGGCCGTGACGCTGCCCACCGAATCGGTGGTATTGATCTCGATCAGCTCTTTGAGAATGTCGTGGGAAAGTTGTTTGGTGGCGTCATCGATCTGAGCAAAGGCGGCGAAGCAGAAGATGAGGGGGAGCAGAACTGCAAAAGCGGCTTTGCGATGGTTCAACGCGGCGATCTCCTTGAAGGTGCTCGAGTGCGGCTCCAAAGCTACCAGAAGAAGGCGCGGGCGCAAAACGGCGCAGGCGGAGGTTGCGATCAGGCAACCGGGTGGTCACCAGGCAACAACTTCACTATCCCCCCATGACGCCACTAACATCGCCACGGCTGCGAGGCAGTGTCCCCTCTTTATAGCTATCCCCGCCCCGTCATTGACGGGTCGCGCGAAAGCGTGCCCGCAGCGGCTTTAAAACCACGCTGCAACTGGCGCGAACGTTTCCCTTCGGGGTCCTCGCCTCTCAAGCATGCCCATATTGCTATAACACCGGATACAGTTCGCATGGCACACGGTGCAGCTATTGTCGAATGGGGAAAGATAGGCTAACAAGCGGTACAGCCCCCCAACCCGAGCCCATTTCATTGACCTGCTTGGTCTCACCTCCGTAAGATAGTGCGCCGGTGATCGACCAACCTGCAGATTACGGCGCTACGGACGTAACAGCACCGATGAAATGGGTGACGACAATAAGAGCAACGGCTTTAATCTTCGCCCTCACTGTTGCTGTCCAGGGACAGACGGCCCGGAGGACCTCGCCGCCCCCGATCTTGAAGTTGGCTCCCAACGTCGCGGGTGAGCTGACAGCCACCGCTAGGTTTTCTTTGAGTTTGTCTACGCCCGGGCCCCAAGAAACCGAATTCGTTGTGAAGGCAGATACTGGTCTACTTCACATCTCGTGTAGTTGGGAATCGCCTGCCCTTCTTCTAATAAGCGTGACAGGGGCAGCCGGCCATGGACTGCCGGGGAGGATCGGGCTCGCGAACCGCATGGGACAAAGCCCCATCGACCTCGAAGTACAAGTAGCGCCTCAGCAAGTCGGGCGCGGGCCAATTTACATCAATATTCGCGACTCACCGCTGCAGCGCGGAAACAAAGGTACAGTGCACGGAACGCTTGTAGTGAGCCTTGGTGGCAGTGGAATGCAGAAGGCCGACGATCGGGACCAAACAAACGTTGCCCAACAGGAAGGCAAGCTGCTCTCAGTGTCCGAGGTCAAGACTATGGAGGAGAAATTAAGATCAGATCCGCTCGACTGGCCGACGCGGCTGTCGCTCTTGTCATACTACTCTTCTAGTGCCGACTTGCGAATGAGCAAGCCCGTGATCGTCGCCGCTCGCCGCCGCCACATCCTGTGGGCGATCGAGAACCGATCGACCGCTCCCAAACTCTTTGACCAGACTGATCTACAGATGAGCAATCATGGTCCACTCGCGGATCCTGATGGGGCAAAGCAAGCGGAGCAGGCTTGGCAGCGTGCGATTGCCAAAAACCCCTTAAACAATCAAATACTCCTGAATAGCGCACTGTTCTCTGCAACGATTGATCCAGCCTTCTCTGAGGAGGTCTTGCAGCGAGCCAAATCGAACAACGTCGAAGACCTCTTCTGGAACCGAGCTCTCGGGTGGCTGTACGCGACGGCTTTAGTTTCGGACATCGACAAAGCGTTTGCACAGCACGCGCAAGCCACCCTTATCTCTTCCGAGAACACGGCCTTACTTACTTCTGCGGCCCTGATATTGGCCAAGCCGGAACAAAAGTTCTCGACAAATCCGCCACGGGCATGGCTTTCACGGCCGAAGTACATCGACTTGTCGGAGGAGTTAGCGGCGCGTGCGGTTTCCCTCGAACCCAAAAATCCATACTGCTCGTGGTCCATGCTTCAAGTCGTGGGCATAGAATTCGAGACTGCTGAGACGCCGGAACAGAAGCTAAGGGCACAAAAGAAGACCTACAGCCTTTTCCAGCAGTTCGATGAACTCGCCGTCGATCCTGGCTACCGGACATTGTTGTTACCAGTTCTGGCAAGTCTTGCGTTCGAAGTTAACGACGATAAGGCTGCGAAAACGTATGCGACGCAGGCCCTCGATGTCGCGCCACAGCGGAGTGACATAATCGACGGGATAGCAGTCGGCCCGCAGGCGATCCATGATGCGAATGATGTGCTGGGCCGGATTGCCTTGCGGGACGGAGACGTGCAACTCGCAAAGGAGTACTTGCTGAAGGCAGCAGGGACTCCCGGCGGGGGGAGCATGAGCACCGTCGGGCCGAGAATGATGTTGGCCCAGGCTTTGCTCGTTCGCGGCGAACCTGATGTCGTACTGGAGTACCTAGAGAAAATTAAAGCGTCATGGAAGAGCGGCGTCGTCCAACTCGACCACTGGATCGCCGCCATTCGTAGGGGCAAATCGGAAAGGTTGAACCTTGTGAATGCGTCGATACCTGCGTCGCCAGGCCGCTGAGATCTCTGGGCCCGGAACGGCTGGTTCCAGCTCAACTAGCGGGGGCACGGTTGCAGAACTGCATTCGCGCTCGATGGTTTAATGTCGCCCATGAAGATTGTTGGCGTTCTGGTCCTATTCGGTCTGATCATCTGCCCGTTTCTTACTCCATCGGTGTATTCACAGACGCCCGAACAGAGGACGGATTGTTCCCGCCTTTTCGAGGTGGAGTGGACACAATTTGAGGGCGAGACGGTCGACAAGGTCACCGTTTGCGCTGAGGGCAAGATCAGTGCGTCGCACACGTTCACCGTTCCCGCTTTCGGAAACACGCACCCGGAAAGAACAACCTGGCGCTATCAAGCTAAGACTGACAAGAATCTCATTTCTGACCTGCGCACAATTCTCCATCGAAACAGCGTCTCCGCGCTGCCTGCCGAGGTAGACCTCGCAATACAAGGCGTGCCCAACTCCGTGCTTCGCGAGAAGGAAGACACCGCACACTTTTCTATGTCTCAGGAAGGGGGACAACAGAGTGTGACGGTGCACAACATTCCTGCGTTGTTTTGCGGAGAGAAGCCAGCTCGAGTGGAAGAAGCTGTGTGGGATCTAATCTGCCTCTATTTAGACCTTTACGCCACGAGCGAGAATGGGAACGAATCAAAATCGGATAACTGCGGATGCAAGTCTCTGAACGACATGGCGAAGACAAAGGTACCCGCCGAAAGAGAACAGAAGTAGTTGGAAACACCCCGCCCGCCCCTCGTCGAACGTCGCTCTTCGCACTTCGCTCGTCGATTACCGATCAGCTAATACCGTTAACTTGAACGTTACGGGGTGGGACAATTTTTCCGGGCTCCTCCACTACCCCTGCATGTCATTGACCCCCTTTCTCTCGGCCCCCTAGAATGAACGGTTCTCTTTAAGCTTTCTCATATCTATGGCCCTGCGCCTTTTTAACACCATGTCCGGTCGGGTGGAGGAGTTTCGCCCGATCAATGCCAACGAAGTTCGCATGTATGCCTGCGGCCCCACTGTCTACGACTACGGCCACATCGGCAACTTCCGGACATTCATCGCGGTCGATATTCTGCAGCGCTTTCTGAAGCAAAGCGGATACAAGCTCCGCTACGCCATGAACATCACCGACGTGGATGACAAGATTATCCGCAACTCGGCACGCGATGGTGTCGATGTGAAGCAGTACACGGCCAAGTATGAAAAGGCGTTTCTCGAAGATGCGGCCATGCTGAACATCCAGCAGCCCACTCTGGTGCGGGCCACCGAACATATTCCGGCCATGGCAGAGTTCATCGCGAAGCTGGAGCAAAAGGGCTTGGCCTACCGTACCGAGGACGGTTCGTACTATTTCCGGATCGCGAAATTTCCCGCCTATGGCAAGCTCTCGAAAAAAGACTTTGCCGGGATGGAAGACGGCGCCCGCGTCGACGTGGACGAATACGAGAAAGACAATGCGCGCGACTTCGCGCTGTGGAAAGCGCCCAAAGCTGGAGAAGCTTCGTGGGAGACGTCGATCGGGCGCGGCCGTCCCGGCTGGCACATTGAGTGTTCCGTGATGTCGATGGAGGAACTTGGGGAGACGTTCGACTTGCATGCGGGCGGCGAGGATCTCATTTTCCCGCATCATGAGAACGAGATTGCCCAGTCAGAGTCGCTCACCGGGAAGACGTTTGCGAATTTCTGGTTTCATGCGCGGTTCCTGCTGGTCGAAGGCGAGAAGATGTCGAAGAGTCTCGGCAACTTTTTCACGCCGCGCGATCTGGTGCTCAAGGGGTGCAAGCCGTCATCGATCCGCTACCTGCTGAGTTCGGTCCCGTATCGCAACCAGTTGAACTTCACGTGGGACGGGTTGCGGCAGGCAGCCACGTCGGTGGATCGCTTGCGGAATTTTCGTTTGCGCTTGTCGTCCTCGCCATTTCCGGACGGGACGAACCCGGCCATGGCCAAGCTTGCCGCCGAAACTGTCGAGCGTATGAGATCTGCGCTCGACGACGACCTGAACACTGCGCAAGCGCAGGCGGCAATTTTCGAGATGGTCCGAGCCGCCAATGCCGCCATCGATGCCGGCGAGATGCACAAAGACGATGTGGCTCCCTTGCTCGGAGCGATCGACAAGTTCGACGAAATTTTCGCGGTGCTGGCCGACGATGATGCGCCCAAGGTCAAGACGATCGTCGAATGGGCTAAAGGCGACGGTCGCGAAAAAGACATCACAGCCGAAGCCCTCGCGCTGGCCGGTTCCGGTCAGCTTTCGGACGCAGACATCGAGAGGAAAATTGCTGAGATGGATGGCGCGCGCAAAGCGCGAAACTTCAAAGCGTCCGACGCAATCCGCGCTGAACTGATCGCGGCCGGCATCTTGATTGAAAATACGAAAGAGGGCGTGCGCTGGCGGAGGAAGTAAGTCCCTGGAGATGCTGATGCATCGGCTTTGTTCTTATCTCCCGCCGGATGGATCCGCAGAATCCGCGGTGTCGAAATCGACGTGGATCCGCTTCTCCGCCAGTCCTGGCGCATAGCACTCGCCGTCAGCAGCGTAACCGGAACATGCCCCTGCGAAGTCTTTCCGCCTTGGCGATTGTGCGTACTGCCAGATATCCGCAAACGCAATGCCGCTGGCCTCCGGACGAGGAGCCGTTCGCGGAAGGGTGCATCCCGGGGACGGCGGGCACGCGTCGTTTGCGACCCAGTAAAGGATTTTCCTGGTGCCCGCGTTCTGACGGATATCCTCTGCAGCGATGACCGTGGTCGATCCCTCTGGCGCCCCGATGCTTGAACAGTAAATACCCGCGCGAAATCCTCCCGCGTTTACGCTGTCGACCCAGGCATAGATGTAGGCCCTCTGGTCGGGCAACATGCGGCCGCCTTCTTCCTGGTCGAGAAAAATTACGGTTCGGTTCGGGAAGCCTTCGCGCCGAGCGGCTGCGAGCGCAGCTTCCGCGTCCGATCGCCCGAGCGCGGCCGCGTCGACTTTCTTCAACTCTGCTTCGAGCCTTCCGTTGAAAAGGACCAAAAAACCGAATCCGGCGGCTTTGATTGTCTTTCGCCTGCCCACCCACGGGTTACTTGCAGCTCGCGGAGGAACGTTCAGCCAATATCCGGCGAAGGAAAAAGTCCGCCGCAGCGCCGGGAGATTTTCGTCACCTGGATAGTCGTTGCGATCAAATCCGAGATAAGTTTTGTGTGCCTCCAGACCCTTTGCCTGTGCACTGGCGGTTTGCAGGAAACCGGATAAGAGACATGCGATCAGAAACAGACGGATGCAACGGGTCGCGGTGGTCGGCGGATGGCCTTGTCCGAACCCAGCTGGCAGTTTCTTCACAGCATCTCCACCCGCCGGAGAATTTTTCGCGCCAATCCCGTTAGGGGCAAGGACGGCAATCGCGACGCCGTGATCCACGTGCCCTCTTGCTCATCTGGAGATGGCAACTCCATCACCCGGACTGCATAGTCGGTAACCGTGATGGAATGGCGCAGCGCGAACAACGGAACTGCAGTGGGTTCTCCGGAGAATCTGGGCAACTCCCACATCCCGGGCATAAGGGATTCATCGGGGTTTCTTTGAATCAAGAAAACTTGTCCATCCCTGCGCGCCAGCCCGAAATGAATTTCGAGCTTCTTCTGCGGTGGTGTTGTCCTTGCTCGAGGCAATTCCCCGCGAGTCGCGCAAAAGTCGTACACCGGGCACACCAAACACTTCGGTTCCCGCGGTAAGCAGACCGTGGCTCCCAACTCCATCATCGCCTGGTTGAAGTCGCCGGGCCGCGCGCGATCCAACAATCCGTCTGCGACTTGCCAGGTGGCTTCGCCAGTCAAACCCTGTCCCCAAAGCCGCGCCAGGACGCGCTCCACGTTTCCGTCGACCACCGCCGTCGGCTCAGCATGCGCAATGCTGGCGATGGCTGCGGCTGTGTATCGGCCGACGCCCGGTAATCCTCGCAAGGCGTCGCTGTTGTTTGGAAACTGGCCGCCGTGCTCCTTCACTACTGCCTTCGCCGCGGCGTGTAGCATGCGGGCTCGGCGGTAATAGCCAAGGCCGCTCCATGCCGCCAGGACGCTAGCCTCGCGTGCCGCTGCCAGTTTCTGCACCGTCGGAAATCGCGTGAGAAAAATCCTGTAATGCTCGAGTACGGCCGCCACGCGCGTCTGCTGCAGCATGATTTCCGACAGCCATATTCGATAGGGATCGCGATTCTTGCGCCAAGGCAGATCGCGCGCGTGTGAGTCGTACCAGGCGAGCAGTCGTCTTGAGAACGCCGGTTGCATCGTGCGGGCCGAGCGGAGGGTCTGGTCGCCGTTTTTCGCGTCGCCTTTCTGGCGTGTCATCGAGGGAATATCCCGGACTCTTTACGGTTGCGCCGGACCGATCACAGAATGCGCAATCGCCATCCAGCCGCTCTTGTGTTGTTGCCAGACCGTCATGCGTCGTTCAGGAGCGCCGGACAACGTTCCGGACTGCCCAGTACCGTGTAGGGAGATCGTGTACGTCACCACGAAGGTGTCGCGATTCATTTCAGTGGAAAGGTCGGCGATCGTGTAGTCCTGAATACGAAGCTTCTGGATCTGCTCGAGCGCGCCGCTGCGCTCCCATCGTCCGGCGGGAGTGATGTAAACGAAATTCGACGCGAAATGTGCATTCACGTCCTTCCAGTCCTGCGCCTGGATCTCTTTCCAAAGCGCCCGCTCAAAGCCTTCGCCGCCGGTTGCCTGGCTGAAGGCTTTTACCGGATGGTCTGCGTAAAATGTGCAGCCTGAAAACGTGACCAGAGCTGCCAAGCACAGAGAGATCGTCAGCGACCGCATGACGGCGATTTTAAACCAAGGGCTGGGAATTGACGGGCTTCCTCTGCGCCCTCTGCGGAAGTTCTCTGCGAACTCTGCGTTTTAAGATTTTGCCCGTGCTCTGCGCGGAACCAAAAACCTTGAACCGCAGAGAACGCGGAGAAATGCCGCAGAGATCGCAGAGAAGCCTGTAAGGAGTGAGTTGAATCTGGTCACAGCTCGCAGTCAGGCCGGCTTCATGCCGTGGCGCTTGAGGTGCATTCCTGTTGACCCTGTGCGGTGCGCAACGGAATAATGGACAAACTGAGTGCCATGCCTCCGCTTGAGGCCGGACTCGGGCGAGGGCTGTCATGAGTGATTTCAATCGCAAGGTGGAGGAGACGGGCGCGCGCGTCAGCAAGAAGGTCTCCGATGCCGCGGAACGCCTGGAAAAAGAAAGCGCGGAACTGATCGCTTACCTGAATCGGGAGGTCGTTCCTGCCGTCCGCGAGCAGTCTTCAAAAGCGTTGCGGGTCGCGGCCGAACGGCTGCGCCAGCTTGCGGATTTCATGGACGAAAATAAAGATCAGGACTCGGCGAACAAGCCATGACGATGCCTCGCCTAGCGTACGCATCGTTCATCCTGGTGCTTGTCGGACTGCTGGTCGGTTGCGGTCACCACAAGCAGGCCCGCGTCGATGTTCCCGTTCCTCCCACAATCGAGCCACAGCCGCCGGTCGCCAAAGTCCCGGAGAAATCACCGGAAACAAAAAAGCTTCCACCAGCAAAAAACGAGCCCGAGGATGCAACGCTGTCGGTTCCGGCGGACACTGTTCCACTGCTCACGGAGACAGGTCTCGCCAGCTGGTACGGCGCCCCGTACCACAACCGGCGTAGTTCGAACGGCGAGCTCTACAACATGCACGCGATGACGGCCGCGCACCGTACCCTACCACTGGGATCGATTGTGCGCGTCACCAACGTCAAGACGGGCAAATCCGAGTTATTAAAGATCACCGACCGGGGGCCCTTCGTCGATGGACGGATCATCGACGTTTCTTATGCGGCCGCCAAGCAACTCGATATCTGGCAGCCGGGCGTAGCCCGCGTCAAACTGGAAGTCCTGCAAACCCCGGCCTCGATTGCGACTGGCGGCCGCTGGGCTGTTCAGATCGGATCGTTTGGAAAGCAGAAGGAAGCATCCGACCTGGTCGCACACCTGGCGCGCCGGTACCAGACTGCCAAAGTCGATAAGTTTCTGAGCCCGGTGGGGGACTGGTGGGTGCGCGTGCGGGTTTTGGGCGATGACCGCCAGCGTGCCGAGGCGCTCGCGCATGAAACCGAGACCCGGCAGGGATCCGTCTACGTTGTACGATTGGATTGAATCAGTGTGCTGAGCCTGTAGCAGCCAGCATCTATCAAGCGGACTTCTCCATGACCGACTGCCTGTTCTGCAAAGTAATCACTGGCGAGATTCCCGCCAAGAGGGTCTACGAAGACGAGCACACGCTCGCCTTTGAAGACATCAACCCGCAGGCCCCCACGCACGTTCTGATCATTCCGAAGAAACATGTGCGCGGTCTCAAAGAGGCGCAGGCGGAAGATGCCGAATTGATTGGCCGTTTACACCTGGCAGCAGCGGAAATCGGACGCCAGCGGGGGATTGAAGACGGGTACCGGACAGTCCTGAACGTCGGTCCGAAATCTGGCCAGTCGGTGTTTCATATCCACGTCCACCTGATCGGGGGGCGCGATATGAAGTGGCCGCCGGGATAGCCTGGCGACAGATATTCTCCGTTGAAAATTCTGCGAGAGCAACCGCCAGCTACTGAACGCCGGCTTCTTCCTCAGCCGCTCCGTGACGCCGCAACAACTGGGGAAGGTTCTGCGAA
This sequence comes from uncultured Acidobacteriota bacterium, assembly GCA_963765755.1. Classification (GTDB taxonomy): domain Bacteria; phylum Acidobacteriota; class Terriglobia; order Terriglobales; family Acidobacteriaceae; genus Gp1-AA133. Next base: position 48,899 of record CAVXXV010000021.1, read on the forward strand.
AACGCAGAGCGCGGCAACACCATGTCGCATCCCACTTCGTGCGCCTTCTGCTTCAGATCCCCTTGCACATGCGAAAGAAAGCCGATGATCGACGTGTCCTTCTTCAGCTTGCTCTTGAGTTTGGGGATCAGCGTGAGGGGCTTGGCGTTGACGTTGTTGAGATCGAAGATGATCAGCGACGGCTTCTCTTCGCCGTTCTGTTTCATGCGTTCGAGAAGGTCTTTGTCGGTCTTCACGAACTCGACCTTCACATTCATCTTGCGCGCTGTCTCCTGAATTTTCGCCAGGAAGAACAGGTCGTCGACGAAGGCAAAGATGCGGGAGTTCGCGTCCTCGCGCATGGGCAGCGGCTCGGGTTCGGCCAGTTGATAGGCTGGCGCAAAGCCCGGTCGCGTGCCGCGGCTCGGTTTGGGACCGTGCCCGTTGTTATTGTTGATCACGGCGCGATAGCTGTGATCCATGGGCGCGCTGTAGATCCCGCCGCCCGTGTTCTGACGGTCGCGCTTCTGGCTGCCACCCCGATGATTGGGGGGACGTCGTCCGCGCCGCCGTCTGCCTCTCCCTCCTCCACCGCCGGAGGGATTTCCAGGTCCTGCATTCATAGGTTTTCTCTTAAAAGTGTCCCAACGTCTAATGAGAGGATTTCGTTTCTCGTCTGCCCTGCTTCGCCTTCGGAGTAGAACCCCACTTGTGCGCTTTACTTACGATGCGCTAGAACCCCGATGCGACTGGAAAAACAATCTTGATCTTTTCCGCTTAAGCGCCTGGAGCTACGGGGCGCGGAGGGCCAGCGCGGGAAGCTTGGCCGCTGGGAACTCCACAATGCTACGCTGCGGCGCTGGTTCCGTGCAAGTCCAAAGTGGCGACGGTTTTGCACAGAGGTATTGGCATTGCCCCCGCACCTTCGCGCACCTGCGGCTACGTAGCGTTTACGACTGAAATCCAGAGGACACTTGAGACGCTTATTTCTCCGCGCTGACTTGGCGCCCCCACTGCATCGATTGCCACCAGAGTTCGCCCACTTCGCTTTCGCTGACGCGCAACGTCGTGGCGGAGGACTCCGCTTTTGCCCAGTTTCCTGCCTCCTGCGCCAGCATTAACTCGTACACGGGCTGCAAGCGCCCGCCGTTGCCCGACAACACGCTCTTGGTGTCCTGATCGATGGCAATCTTTTCGAGCACTTCCGACATGGGAATGTCCAGGATCGCATCCATCATGGACAACATGCCCACCAGGAACAGGTCGGATTGGGTGCGCGGGATTTTCCGTGCAATCAGCTCGCAGAAACGAGCCCGCACCAGCGCCGACAAGACCAGGTCGGATGTCTTGAGTTGGCCCGCGGAAACCAGCGTCACCAGCCGGATCCAGCGCCGGATCTCCCGCTCACCCAGAATCGCCAGGGCATGCCGGATCGAGTGAATTTCATTTCTCATTCCGAACATGGGCGAGTTCAGGTAGCGCAGCAGGCGATACAGCACCGACGCTTCGCTCTTGATGAGCGATTCCAGTTCGCGAATATCGATTTCTTCCTGGGAGACGGCTTTTAGCATGCGCAGGTAGTTCACCTGGTTTGCGGGAATCTCACCGGTCCTTAATACTTCCGGACGCCGGAAAAAATATCCCTGAAAGTGGGTAAATCCTGCTTTCAGCGCGGTCTCAAATTGCTCTCGGGTTTCCACTTTTTCCGCCAGCATCTGGCACTTGGGGTTGCCCAGGCGCTTGACCAGTTCCACCCTCTCGGCGGGAGTGGTTCGTTCAAAATCTACTTTGATGAAGTCGGCAACCGGCGCCAATGAGGCGCGCGGATCGTTGGCCACGTAGTCGTCAAGGGCGATGGTATACCCGGCAGCCCGCAGCCGTTCGCAGGCAGCCACCACCAGGTCGTCCGGTTCCACGGTTTCGAGAACCTCGACTACCGTTTGCTCGTGCGGCAGCAGGGTGATCCCGTCTTTGAGGAGCAAGTTCCGGGTGCAGTTGATAAACGCTTTCTGCCCGTCGCAAAGCACGTCGAAACCCATCAGCAGGGAACTGTCCAGTGTGCTGCGCGCTGCCGCCTCGGCATCGCTGGCCCGGAAAAAGTTTTCGATGCCATCCCGAAAAAGTAGTTCGTAACCAAACACCTGTTGCTCGCGGTTCAGAATCGGTTGTCGCGCTACAAACCGGAAAACCTGTTTGGACGTGCAAGTTATGGGTTGGAGACCGGGTGAACTCGCCACGTCTTCCTTATCGGCCTTTGTGTGAATTGCTTGAGGGACACCGTCCTCTCGTAACAGGCCGGTTCCTTCGCCAACATCCGAAACCCGCTTTCTCTCATCTAGAATGAGTGGAAAGCTCCGGTTTTCCGGGAGGATTCGAAAAAATGCCTGCTCTCAGCGTCGGCCGCGCCGCGCCCGACTTTCAGCTGAAGACTCTTGCCGCCGAATCATTTTCGCTTCAGGACGCCCTGGCCCGTGGCCCGGTGGTGCTGGTTTTTTTCAAGGTGTCCTGCCCGACCTGCCAGTACGCTTTGCCGTTTTATGAGCGGCTCTTCCAGGCATATAAGAGCCGGAACGTATCCTTGGTAGGCGTTTCCCAGAACAACTCCGAAGACACGGCCGCTTTTGCGAAAGAGTTTGGCCTTACCTTCCCATTGTTGCTCGACGACACCATCACGTACCCGGTGTCGAACGCATACGGGCTTACCAACGTCCCTACTACCTTTTGGATCGCCAGAGATGGTGAGATTGAAGTCAGCAGCGTAGGTTGGGCGAAGCCGGATTTTGAGAATATCAACCGGCGCATGGCCGAAGCGGGAGCGATTGCCCCGGCGTATGTATTTCGTGCCGGAGAAGACGTGCGCGATTATCGCGGTGGTTGAAGCTCGAAAAACTGATCCCGCGGTTCGCGGGACACGAAAGCATGGCTGTAGAGGCTGCGGAAAGTGCTCAACTACGGAGGCCAGGACACAGAGGACACTGAGAGGCTACTCTGTGAGAGCCGTTATCCTCCGTGTGGTTGTGTGTAGTGATACGTCCTCAGTTGCAGGTGGTGAGTTGCCATTGGTTCCGTAATTCGTCCCGTACAATGGAATAATTCCGAACATCTTTAAGTCATGCATTCAGGAGTTTTGATCGATCTATGCGCAAGACCCTCCTTCTGTCTTTTTTCAGCCTGGCGGTCATCGCCGCAGCACAGAATTCCAACAGGCCCGTTCATGCACCCGTGGTCGCGCCTCGCCCATCGTCCGCGGCTTTTGCGGCGATGGAAACGATTAATCCCGAGCGCATTCGCGCCCACGTGCGGTTCCTGTCGCATGATCTTCTCGAGGGGCGAGGCACCGGACAACGCGGTGGCGACATCGCGGCGGAGTACATCGCAACCCAGTTTGCCGTCTATGGCCTGAAGCCCGCGGGTGACAACGGTACCTACATGCAGAAAGTCCCCATGGTCGGAATAACGCCCATGCCGGAAACAACCTTCTCGCTCGTTCCGTCCAGCGGTTCTCCAATGAGCCTCAGAGTGCTGGACGAGTACGTCGCTTACGACCAGACCCAGCAACCTCAGTCGGATATCGATGCGCCGATCGTGTACGTCGGATACGGCATTCACGCTCCTGAGTACAACTGGGATGACTACAAAGACGCTGACGTGAAGGGCAAAGTCCTGCTCATGCTGGTCAACGAGCCGCCCTCGGACGATGTCAAGTTCTTCAAAGGCAAGGCGCTCACCTATTACGGACGCTGGACCTACAAGTACGAGGAAGCCGCGCGTCGCGGCGCGGTCGCGGTCCTGCTGATTCACCAGGCCGACATGGCGAGCTACCCGTGGGATGTCGTGCGGAATTCGAACTCCGGCGAGAAGTCCTATCTGAAACTCGACGGTACTCCCAAACTGAAGGCTGCGGCCTGGATTCAGCTGGAAGTTGCCGACAAACTCGTCAAATCGTCCGGCCTCAACCTGGGCAAGATGATGACCGAGGCGCAGTCACGCGATTTCAAGCCCGTACCCTTGTCCGCCAAGCTGCAGACCCACATTGTCAGCAAGATCCGTCCGTTTGAATCCAACAACGTGATCGGATTGCTGCCGGGTGGGGACCCCAGACTGAAGAGCGAGGCGGTTCTCTACACTGCGCATTACGACCATCTCGGCGTCCGTCCGGACATGTCCGGCGACAATATCTACAACGGCGCGAACGACAACGCCACCGGATGTGGCGTGCTGCTCGAACTGGCCCGTTCCTTCAGCCAGTCGAGAGAACTGCCGCGCCGTGCGATTATTTTTGCTTCGGTCACCGCCGAAGAGCAGGGTCTGCTGGGTTCGGAATATCTCGGCAAGCATCCACCGATTCCGGCGGGCAAGATTTCGCTCGACCTCAACTTCGACGACTTGCCGCCGCTCGGTGCTCCCGAGGAGATCGAGGTTTCCGGCGCAGAACGCACGACGTTCTACAAGACGGTCGAGGCCACCGCCAAGGATTTCCGCGTGGTGATTCGTCCCGATGCGCACCCCGAGGCCGGGCACTTCTACCGCTCCGACCACTTCAGCCTGGCCCGCGTGGGCGTTCCTGCCTTCTCGGTCAACGAGGGCATCAAGTACAAGGGACACGACGAGGCCTGGGGTCTTAAACAGGACGAGGAATACAACCAAAAGCACTATCACCAACCGAGTGATGAATATCATCCCAGCATGGACTTTACTGGGGACGCGGCGATGGCGCGTTTCGGCTTCATGCTGGGTTGGCAGGCGGCCTCACTGCCGCAGTTGATCGGTTGGGAAAAGGGAGATGAGTTCGAAGCTTCAAGGTTGAAGAGCGCCGAGTAGCCCAAGCGCTCGCGCGGTCAAAACTGGAACCGGCAGCGGGGCGTCTGGCTGCCGGTTCTTTGTTTGGCTCCGGATCCATTAACCAACCACAAAGGTTCCTTTTCACAGAGGCCTAAACGAGGGTTTCCGCTGCAAAATCAAGCGTTTGGACAGTAACTTGCGTAACGTTTTCCCGCCCTGCCCTGCGTGCTAGGCTCGTCTCTATAGTTCCTGAAATCAAGCATTTCCGAGGTGGTACCTTGCGCTGGACTGCCTGCTTGCTCGTGTTTTGCGCTGCAGCGTTCGCCAGCGATGCAAAGCCGCATCGCACGAAGCTGACTGCGACCGGTGTCACGCTGCCCGTCACCACCTCTTCGCCCGCTTCACGCAAGGAGTTCGAGCGCGCGATGGTGGATCTCGAGGCCTTGCGGCGCGCCGACGCGCTCAACGATCTTCGCGCTTCTATCAAACGCGACCCGAAATTCGCGCAGGCCCAGATCCTGATTTCGCACCTTACGCACGATCCTGATGAGCAGGTGGCCGCCCGCGCCCGCGCCGAGCAATTGGTCTCGCAAGTTTCACCCGGCGAGCGCCTGCTGATTCGCTGGCTGGCTGGCGTTCAACAAAACAATTACGTTCCCGCGATCGCCGCCATGAACGATCTGCTGGCGATGTATCCCAAAGACCATCGCACCGCTTTTCTCGCCGGCCGGTGGCTTGTGCATCAGCGCCGTTATGCCCAGGGGATCTTCGTGCTCCAGCACGCCGTAGCGCTATTCCCGGATTACCCGGCGGCCATCAACGAACTGGCATACGCGTATGCGTTCAGCGGGAATTTCGAAAAGGCGTCGGCTCTGATGGAACGCTACGTCCAACTGCAACCCGATCAGCCCAACCCGTATGACTCCTATGGCGAAATTCTCCGGGCTGCTGGTCAATACGACGCGGCGCTCGATAAATACCGGATGGCAATTCGGGTCGATCCGACTTTCGGCTCCGAATTCGGCGTGGCGGATACTTACGCGGTCATGGGACGCGAAGAAGAAGCCCGCGAGGAATATGCCAAAGCCCTGATGTTCGTGACCAGCGAGAGCGATCGGGTGGAGTACGAACTGCAGGCGGCGCTGACCTGGATTCGTGAAGGCAATCACAAACAGGTCGACAAGTCTCTGCACGAGGTTGCGCGGCACGCGCACTCGGTCGGCCTCGCCAAGATTGAAGCCGAAGCCAACCGCATCATGGCGATGAGCGCGCCTGACTATAAGGACGCCACGCACCATCTCAAAGCGGCGGAGCACGCGCTCGACGAAGGCCATCCTATGTCCAAGAGTGACCGCGAAGAGGAGCGTGCCTTGGTCCTCGCGGTAGCTGCCCGGCGCGCCGCACAGAACAAGTCGCCTGAGGCGGCCGCCAAGGCCGTCACGCAGCTGGAAAGCATGGCCAGCCAGAGTCGCAGCCAGGTTATTCAACTCGCCTACCACTCCGCGACGGGAGCCGTGCTGGTCGAGCAAGGCAAGTATGCGGAGGCGATTCCGCACCTGCAGGAAGACACCGAGAACCCTGAATCTCTCCTGATGTTGTGGAAGGCTTACCGGCAGGCAGGCGCGCAGGAAGACGCCAAGATCCTGGCGGCAAGGCTGGCTGGAATGAATGAGCCGACCGTAGAGCAGGCATTGGTCGTGGCGCAATTCCGAGTCGAGTTGGCTGACGAGCAACGACAGGCGGCCAAGTAACACGAAAATTTTATGCCCCGCATCCCGATCTTCAAACTCGGCGGCTCCTCCGATGAACTGATTCCGCCGGTGCTGACGAGTTACGCGCCCTCGCTTTCGCTCGAGGGCCTGCAGGTCGGGGTCGACAATCTCCGCCACGACGTTCATCTCAGCCCCAAATTCACGGAGACCGCTCGCGCTCACGTGGCGCGCCTGATCGCCCGGCATGGAGATGTAGAGGGCCTGCTGGCCGCCGAGGCTACGACGTCGACCCCCAGGACGCCGTTCCTGAACAAGCTGACCAACGTTCTAAAGCCAGGCCAGAAGAGCGAGCCATCGGACTTCAAGACTCTGCTCACGGAGTTGCACGTGGGCGCGCTCAATCGCGCGAAAGGCGAAAACAAAGTTGCCATCGATCTGCTTGCCCGTCTCGCCGTCATCAAGTTTCTGCGCCTTGAGCTGAATTCACAGTTTGCGCAGGTGCTCGAACGCTGCCGCATGATGCTGAAGAGTTACGAAGGCGTACGCCAGCTCAAGGCACTCGAGTACCGGGAACGCGTCGCTTCGTTCCAGGTGCGCAAGAAAATCATCCAGCGCAAAACCGGGCAGGACCTGTTTCTGCTGTTGCGCGATATCGAAAAAGAGACCCTGGCCCGCATGCGCCGCTCGCGTTTTGGGGAAAACGACAGCGAGGGTCACAAGTTGCTCATCAACCGTCTGGTCCTTTCCGAGGATGGACGCGATGACTACCTGTGCGCCGAGCAATACGTGATGCTGGGCAATTGGGACCGCGATCCGGACCGCTTTATCAGGATGCGGGAAGTCACCTGCGAATTTCTCCGCTCGTTGGAGATTGACTTGCCCGACGAGGATGCCGAACTCGACCCCTGGCTCAATGCGCCCGAGAATGCGCAGGCGCTGGTCGGCGGCGGTACCCCCAGCGAGTCGACTCCCGAAGGCCGCTCCCAGAAAGCGCGCCTCTCCGCCTGGGTCCGCTACCTCGAAGATCAATCGGTGATGGAGTATGTGATCGCCTCCTACGAGGTCGTTCCACTGCTTCAGGAATACGCTTCACGCATCAATCCGCAGCAGTTGAAGAATGCGCTGGTGGACCGCACGGAATGCGCCCGGGTGGAACGGTTGATCGAGGAAGGCGGAAAGCTCTCCGCCAACAATTTGTACGGGGCGGTTGGCCGGGTTGCGAGTTGTCGGGGCGCAGATCGCGCCAAAGTTGCCGGGCGTTTCCTTCGTGACTTCCTGCGCTACCATCGCGACATGCGGCGGCTCGAGGCTCTGAACTCCGCGCTCGACAGCATCAACCTCATTGGCAACGCCAAGCTGCGCGAACTTTCCGCCGTAAACGGCACCCTGTACGAATTTCTTCTAGCCGCTGAGCAGAAACCCGCTGAGGAGCGGACCCTTGGGCATGTCATCATCAAGGCGGATATTCGCGATTCTTCGCGGCTGACCCGCTCTCTGATGGACTCTGGACTGAATCCGGCTTCCTATTTCAGCCTGAACTTCTACGATCCCGTCAACAAACTGCTGCCGAAGTACGGAGCGAGCAAAGTCTTTATCGAAGGCGATGCGGTCATTCTCGCCCTTCATGAAAAAGAAGGCGAGGCGGGCCTGGCGGTGAGCCGGGCTTGCGTTCTGGCTCGCGAGATCGTGGAAATCGTTCGCGGCTACAACGAACTGGTCACGAAGAGCGGGCTGCCACCGCTGGAACTGGGCGTTGGAATCTGCTACCAGGAGGCATCTCCCCTCTACCTGATGGACGGCGAAAAGCGCATCATGATCTCCGAAGCCCTGAACGAGAGCGACCGGCTATCCTCCTGCAACAAGCGCGCCCGCAAGGCGATGGAACCGCTGGGCAGCCCGTTCCACGTGTATGCCTTTCAGACCGTGAGCGACGCCGATGCGGGCGAGGCGGCCGAAGATTTCGTCATGGCGTTCAACCTTGGCGGAATTCGGCTCAGCCCCTCTGCTTTCGAAAAACTACGTTCAGAAATTTCGCTGGAACCCGTCGACCTGAAATTGCCGGAACTGTGGGGTAGCGAGCGCTATCGCCTTTACTGCGCCCTGGTGAGCGTCGACAACGACATCTTCCGCAAGATCGTGTTGCGCGAGAGCCGCGTTGCCCAGATCGATGCCCGAAACTTCACCCTGCAGAAATGGACGGAGAAGTCCTACTACGAGGTTTGCACGGATCCGGCCATCTACACGGCTCTGGACGGAGAGAAAGCCAGCGCGGCGGGCCGCCCCTAACCTCACGTCTGAGCTGAATTCTTACGGCAACGTGAAGCGCACGATCTTTCCCTGCGGGCCCACCGCGATTGCCTCGCCGGGCCCCACAAACCTGGCCGCGTTGAGATTCAAATCCCAATAACCTTTCCAGATTCCGCTCTGGAGATTGTCGGTGTATGCGGCGTGCGCGCTGCCCACGGCAAGCAGATGCTGTCGATTGGCTGGGTCAATTGCCAATGCGGAGAAATACGATTGCTGGCGGAAGGGCAGAACTTGCCACGTGATGCCGCCGTCCTCGCTGTACGCAAGATTCGGATTTCGCTCAGGGTGCTGGTAGTCACCGCCACCGATCACGGCGCGGCCCTGCCCATCCGGCACCACAGAAAACGCGCCGGATGACGCGTTGTCTTTCACCAACGGGAGATCGGCTGCCGACCACGTGTTCCCACGATTCATGGAACGAAAGACGCGCGCCGCGCTCCCCCCGGTGACAAACCAGACCTGGTCCCCTTGCGTCACAATACAGGTCCCGCTTGCCGCGAATGCGCCTTCTTGTGCTAATGAGCGCGGACTCGCCGCGCCTGACAGGGGACCCCAGTGCACGCCGTCGTCGGTGCCGATGATTTCAAATACGCCCTCAATCGGATCACCGATCGCAATGCCGTGAGTGCGATCCCAAAACGACATGCAATCGTAAAAACCCTTTGGATCGCCGTTCGTGAATTGCAGGGTCCAGGCTTTCCCCGCATCGGCCGTCTTGTAGATGCGCGATTGATCGCCCGGCCCGGCCGCCAGTAAGTAAGCTTCATCAGCGCTGAAAGCTTCCAGGTCACGGAAGTCGAGCGTTTCAGCGCCGGGCACCTGCGCGGCTGACCACGTAGCGCCTCCGTTCACTGTCCGCAGATAGGTACCATGCGTGCCGCTGGCCCAGATTACTGACGACGAAACCGCGCTGAGGCCGCGAAGATTTTCGGTGGTGTTGCTGTTTTGGACCGTGAAGGATTGCGCCAATGCTACCGAGGACAGCACAAGAGGCACGACCTGGCAAAGGCGCATACCTCTGATTTTCCTACAAGCCGGCAGCAAGCGGGCGATTTTACCGTCGAGAGAGTTGCAGAAAGGGATCGGCCTTCCTATTTGCCGCTGTAGACGCCGGGTTCGCCCACACTGCCTTTCGGAGGCAGATGGCGAATGTAGTCAACGATCTGCCAAATCTCGTCGTCGTTCAGGATGCCTTTCGACGCGGGCATGCCGGACGGAAAAATGCCGTTGTCAATCACCCATTTCAATTGTCCGTCGGTGTACTTCTGCACCGAGGCAGAGATCAAAGGAGGCACAGGAGGCGACATCCGATCCGCGAAAGGCACCCCGGTGTTCTGTCCATCGAGTCCGTGACAGACCATGCAGTATTGCGAAAAATTTCGCTGCCCGGCCTGTATGTTCTCCGCCGTCGCGGGCAATGGGTTCACGTCCTTCTTGCCGCCCACGCTCACCGTCCGCTTGAATTCCTGGGCGAACGCGGTTTCCACGCGTCCCGGTTGATGGACCTGGCAGCCCGCGAGCAGTCCCGCGAAAGCGATCACGAGGCTGCCGGCCCAACTTCTTCGTGCAGCGGAATTCATCACTCCACCACGATCGTCATTTTCATGTTGCCGTGGTTGGCTCCGCAAAAATGATCGCAGATGGTCGTATACGATCCAGCTACTTCGGGGGTAATGGTGACGTCTGTCGTTTTTCCCGCATCGACTTCGGCGTCGATTTTCAGCTTGCGCATGAAGAACCCGTGGGTCACGTCTTCGCTACGCAAACGCAGGGTGACAGGCTCCCCTTTTTTCAGCGTGATCTGTTCCGGCACAAACCCGAACCGTTTCGCCGTGATTTCGACAACGCGGGGCTCGGCCGCATACGCCCGACGCGTCATGGTTACTCCCCCTACCAGTGCAACCGCTAGTCCAGCGCTCACTGCCCACTTGCTCAATTCGTACCTCTTCATCTCGATCCTTTCTCCTTATTTTAATGCCCAGCTTTTTGCCAGGTTGTTCTTCAGCTGCCGATCAGGCTCCCGGCTTGTGTGCTTACAGCCCCGGTTCCCGAAGAATTTGTTGCACTCCGTTAACGCCCATGTATTCGCGTAACGTGAGTTCAACGTCTTGTACGGACAAGGCTTGCGTGGCCGATTCGTTGACCACTCGAATGCCGAGATTCTTGAATGGATTTGCCTTGTCGAACGGGTTCGGCTTCTTGTCCGCGATCTTGTCCGGATCAGGAAACGCGAAGATCAGCGACCGCGCTGCATAGTGATGGGCATGCCCTTCCTCGTGCTCGTGGTCGCGGTGGATGTGCCCGTAGAGCACGGTGACGTTCTCATAAGGCGCGAGCACATTCATGACGTCGTCGCCGTCGCTGGTGAACCACTCCCACTCCGGCTTGAGGTCGAACAACGGACGATGCGTGAACACCACAATGGGCGCCGTCTTCGGAAAGCGGGCCAGGTCTTTCTTCAGCCAGGCCAGCTGCTCAGGCCCGACTTCGGGTCTCGCTCGCGAGACATTGTCAAGCGCGACAAAATGCACGCCGCGATGGTCGAATGAGTAATAGGTTTCCTTGAAGAACTCGCGGTATAGCTGCCCGCCATCCAGCCCGGCGTCATGTTCGCCGGGGACGTACATCACCTTCCCGACCTTCATACGCGCGCTGATTTCCTGAAACTGCTTCATGCGCTGCGCGTGCACATCTTTCTCTTCTGTGTCGTGCGTCAGGTCGCCCGTGAATAAAACCAGGTCAGGCGCCTTGGGCAAGGCATTGATCATTTCCACCGCGCGTTCAAATGCCTTGGTCCCCAGCGGATCCGGAGGGCCATTGAAGCCGACATGCGCATCGCTCAACTGCACAAACGAAAAGGGCGTCATCGCCTCGCCATTCTGTTTGCCCAGCCAGCGCATCATTTCGCCCGCCTCGCCCGCAACCGGCATGGGTAACGCCGTATAAAGAACGCCGATGCCTAAAGAACTGCCCGCAATCTTCATGAACGATCTGCGGTTCACCGCTTTTTTCATGGCTCGCTCCTGTTTTGCTGATACTCACCGGGAATAACTGGGACACACGCCGGGTATTCCGTGGAAAACCGAAAAAACTGTCCGAAAAAATAGTTTTGCGAGGTGGGAATAAATTGCGCTTTGGCCGGTTTACTCTATTGTGCGTGGCGCCACCCCCGCAGCCCGCGACGTTTGAAGAGCTGGCCATGCCGCTGTTTGAGCAGCTCTACAACTTCGCCCATTGGCTGTCGCAGAATCGCGAAGAGGCGGAAGACCTGGTGCAGGAGACTTATGCCAAGGCACTGCGCGGATTTTCGTCGTACCGGCAGGGAACGAATTTTCGCGCCTGGATGTACCGTATCCTGCGCAATACGTTCCTGACGTCGCGCACAGGGCTGAGTGCCACCATGACCGTTCCGCTGGAAACCGATGAGGAAGGTCCGGTGACCGTGGCCGCAGATACGCAGACCCCCGAAGCGATTTTCCTCGAGCGTTCGAACCAGGAGCTTCTGCAGACCGCGCTCGACGAGCTACCCCTGCATTTCCGCGAGGTGCTGCTCCTTTGCGAAGTCGAGGAGATGTCTTATCAGGAAATCGCCGACACGCTGGGGGTTCCCGTCGGAACCGTGATGTCTCGTTTATCGCGAGCGCGTACCGCATTGCGTGGGCTGGTGCGAGAGAAGTTGCAGAGAGTGCAGAAAGGTTGATGATGCCCTGCGAACAGTGGCAAGCCCAACTCGATGGCTATCTCGATGGCGAGCTGTCGGCTGAGGCCATGCGTTCGCTCGACGCGCACCTGCGCACCTGTCTGGCCTGTACCGCTGACGTTCTCGCCCGGGTGCAATTCAAGCGGGCAATCAAGACCGCAGGGAAACGCTTTGTGCCCAGTGCTGAGTTCCGCGCCAAACTGCAAAAGGCGGTAGCGCCGCAGAGGCGCTGGAACTGGAATTTCGGCTGGAAGCTGGCGACGGCGGCACTGGCGTTGGTGCTCTTTGCCGGAGCGGTCACTACATTTGCGGGAAGGGAGAGTCTACGGCGGCAGCAGTTCTACACCGAACTCGCAGACTTGCACGTGGCCACCCTTGGCAGCGCCAATCCGGTCGATGTCATCTCCACCGACCGGCACACGGTGAAGCCGTGGTTCCAGGGGAAGATCCCCTTCAGTTTTAACTTGCCTGAATTGCAGAACACGGATTTCACCCTGGTGGGAGGCCGGGTCGCCTACGTCGGCCAACAATCGGGCGCGCATCTCATCTACCAGATCCGCAAACACGAAATTTCCGTGTTTATTCTGCCGGCTGGGAGTGGCGACGCACTTTTCCGCGACGATTTCAAAGTTGAGCGCAGACAGACCTTCAATGTCGAGGACTGGACTCAGGGAGGCCTGCGCTACGTTATCTTCGGTGACGCCGGCGCGGAAGACATCCAGAAGCTCAGCGTTCTGCTGAGGGCGGCAGCGGAACAGAAATGACCTTTCACTCGCGCCTTACGGCGTGATGGTAAAACTCACACTTGCCGAACTCTGCCCGCCTTGATTCATGTAAATCCCCGTGCCGCCCGGGTTCTTAACAAAAACAGGCACCGTTTGCGCGGTAGCGATGTCGGTGGCAGTAATTGCGGCGGTGAGCTGGGACGCGGACACGAAGGTGGTCGTGCGCGTAGTCCCGTGCCAATACACGGCTGCGCCATTCACGAACCCGCTGCCGTTCACCGTCAATGTGAAAGCCGTGCCTCCCATCGCCATGCTATTGGGAGCCAGCGAACTGATTGAGGGAGCGCCCGCCGCCACCGTCCCGCTTCCATTGGAACTGTAGCCGCAGCCTACGGTGAGCGAAATGAGGAGGAACAGGCAAATCGTTTTCATACATACCCTCCGGAACGAAGTTTGCCTTACTAAGACAGAGGGTATGATTTGGCGAGGGTGCGAATGTCAGGTTGGTGTCAATTTCTGGTAAAGGTTTGGTGGCAGTAGAACGCTCCCGGGTTGGTCCATTCGGACGATACAAGGGGAGTCAGGGGAGCGAGTCGTAGAGCGCCGCCACCGCTTCTGCTTTCCAGACGGCGCCCAGTTCCAGTGCCTGATTTTCTTCGGAATAAACGCCCAGGAATTTGGTTGCGTTGCCGGTGTGGGAGGTGCCGGACTTGCTTTGATAGCTGCCGAAGCGGCGCGCGTAGACGGGCGAGCCTGACATCCCTGAGCGCGCAGTTGCGTCGACCAGGAACTTGGCCTTGCCGCCATAATTAATATCGAGATCGCTGGCGATTGTGCCCGATTTCCAGATGGGCAGGCCGCCGCCCTGCGTTTCACCGAATGGGAAACCGACAACGTTGACCGGATCGCCCGGGGCGAGTTCAACATCGGTATTCCTTAGCGACAAATCCAGCGGGTAAAACTGCACGCCACTAATATTTTTGAGAGGAAGCGCGACCAAGTCGGCGGAAGCGCCCAGGGTCGGATGCTCGAGCCAGCGATGGTGCTTGTTCTCGTCGTAAAGGCTCTCTTCCACCCAGAACCAGTCTCCCAGATGGCCGGCCGTATTGTGCAGGATTCTTAGCTTGTCGGCGCAGATCCAACCGCCGACGTCATCCGTACTGGTATCTTCTGCACAGGTCAGAACCACGTGCCGGTTGGTGACCAGGTAGTAGTTTTCATCTTTCTTGAGAACAAAACCTGTTGCCCTGCCGATTGAAGCGTCGCCGTGAAAAACAGCAACTGCCAGGGAAGTGACTGACAGGCGGTCAATGGTCTGGCTATTTTGAGCGACGGCTGATAAGGCGGTGCATGCGCACAGAAGCAGTTGTGCGGCGAACTTCCCCACGGGCAACCTCCAAGTTTGCTGGTCGTGCCGATCATGCAGCAAAGGCTCGTTCCCGCCAATCAGAAAATAGACGGCACCGGTTACGGCTGGCGGGATCACGAGTACGGCCACGATATGTCCGCTCCTGGATTCGTACCCATCGCCGTTGTGTGCCCGGATCGAAGCTGGAGCGAGCGCGCTCAGTAGACCCTGATGGAAGAAATGCGATCGTTCCAACTGTGCCCCGGGCTCACTTGGAATCTCTGCAGATTCTCGACGTCCTCTCGAACTTGAAGGCTGGGACCACGGAAGCCGGCGTCCTGAAACACGTTGGCGGTGGCGCGGCCGTACAGGCGAACGGATGAAATCCTGTCGCTGAACCCAGGGGGCACCTGATCCATGCGATCGCCTTTTTCCACGCAGAATTTCTCTCCACGGAAGTTCTCATCCTTGAAGAAGCAGGCGCCGTCGCGATCCCAGTCCCCCTGGTTTCGCATGGATACAACTTCGATCGAGGAGACGCGGTCGTTCCAGCTGTGACCGGGCTGAATCTGGTACTTCTGCAGATTGGCAACGTCCTCGCGCAGGCGAAGGCTCGGTTCCTGGAAGTCGCGTCCCTGGTAAACCGTGACCTCGGTGCGGCCGAAGATGCGTATTGAAGAGATGTGATCGTTGAAGCCGGGGGGGACCATGGCCACACGTTCGCCCGGCCGGACGCAGAACTTCTCGCCTCCAAAGTCGCTTTCCTTGAAGAAGCAGGCACCGCCGCGCCGGTATTGGTCGTCACGGTCATCATGCCGGTACTGGTCGTCACGGTCGCGCCGGTTCTGGTCGTTAGGGTCATAGCGATCTTGCGCGCCGAGGCGTCCAACAGTGCTGATTACAGTCAAGAAAAGCACGAGAAGAGCGAGTGAGATACGAGAGAGAGTCACGTTACGCCTCCTGAAAAAGTTGGGCCGTAGGCGTTCTGCGAGCCGATCGAATGATAATGCAGGAAAGGTATTTGCGCTTCTCTGAGATGGCCGGAATCGTAGCGAGAGCTGGCGATGAGAAGGTGATACGGGAGACCGTCGATCTGGGCGAGGAAGAGAGAGAAGTAGGAGCTCAGGAATATTCCGGAAAAACAAAGCGCCCCTGACTCATTCGAGTCACGGGACGCCCGTTAAACAGCCCTCCCCCAAGTGCTGCTCGAGAACCACTCTACTTTTTCGCCAGTTCCAGTGGAATGGCACTAATGGGCCATCCGAAGGACCCAAAAAGTGCCGGGACAAAACCTGTAATTACCGACGAATTCCCCCAAATACGCGTTTTCCGCAGGTGTACAGGTGCTTCCGTAACCTGCTCGATTGCATATTGACGTGCGATATTCAGCATGGCGATTGAGCCAAGACCCACCGCTATCACGGACCTCCGACGGGGAGCGCGGGCGAAAATCAAGGAAGGTCTCATCCATGCTGCAGCCACCAGAGAACAAGAATGCGGCGCCCTCGGCGTCGAATACCTACACACCGGTGAAGACATCAAGCGCCCCAATGGAACAGGCCACTATCGGCCGCTCCCTGGTTATCAAGGGCGACATCAGCGGAGCCGAGTCGTTGTTCGTCGACGGCCGCATTGAAGGAACTGTCAATATTCCCGAAAACCGCGTCACCGTGGGCCGCAACGGCGTAGTGACCGCCGACGTGAATGCCCGGGAAGTCGTGATCATGGGCAAGGTGCACGGCAACATCATCTGCAGCGACCGGCTGGACATCCGCAGCGAAGGCTCGGTCACCGGCGATGTGGTGGTGCAGCGCATCAGCGTGGAAGATGGCGCTATCCTGAAAGGCAGCGTGCAGGTGCAGGCCGCTTCCGAGCAGAAAAACAAGTCACAACAGCAGTCCAAGCCTTCGAACAACGAAGCTCCCAAGTCCATGGCCGCATCGGCTGGAGCTTAGTGCGCAAGAGGAATTTGCCGCCAAGAAAGAAGGGCACGAGAACCTCGTGCCCTTTTGTGTTTGTCCCTGACTTAAGACAACCCGGAGAGATCGTCTATTTCTTACCCGAGTTTTCCGCCTTCAGGTCGAGAGATGCCGAGTTCATGCAATAGCGCAACCCAGTTGGCGCCGGGCCATCTTCGAAAACGTGACCCAGGTGGGCGCCGCAATGCGCGCAGCGCGCCTCGACGCGTTTCATCCCGTAGGTATTGTCGACGTGCTCTTCAACGTTCGCAGGATCGATCGGGGCGTAGAAACTCGGCCATCCTGTGCCTGAGTCGAACTTGGTCTCCGAGGTGAACAGCGGAGTGCCGCATCCCACGCAGGTATAAGTGCCGGGTTCCTTCGTCTTCCAATATTTGCCGCTGAACGCGCGCTCCGTACCCGCTTCGCGGGTCACGTGATATTGCTCGGGAGAGAGTTGCGCGCGCCATTCCGCGTCGGTCTTGGTGATCTTCGATGTCGAATCTGAAACTTTATCTGCCATAAAAGCCTTCCTCCGGGCCAATGAATTCTCCTGATTGGATGCGCGAGTAGCCGGAAAGTCACACCCCCACAAAGGCTTGCGACGCTTACGGACCATGACCAAGGCTAGTGATTCTTATCACCCGCAGCCGTGACCGTTGACCTTCCGAGTGTATTCTCTGAAAGATAATATTGCATCACAGTTAATTTACTTTTAGAGATTAGGTGACCAGGCTATGGGATTTAAGCAAACATTTTGCACGGGAAGAGTTGAGTTGTCGCTGTTGCGGACGTTTGCAGATTGATTCCAGATTGCTGGACGGGCTGGAGGCCTTGCGTTCGCTCGCAGGCGCGCCAGTAATCGTGCATGCGGGCTACAGGTGCCCTCGACACAATCGGCAGGTCGGCGGGGTGCCGCACAGCGAACATCTGGCAGGGCTGGCTGCGGATGTCAGCGTGCTCGGGCTGTCGCTGCAGAGAATGTATGAACTCGCGCTCGAGGTGCCGCAGTTTGCAGCCGGAGGCATCGGGGTGTACGACGGGAATTTTCTGCATGTGGATGTTCGGGAGCGCGTGGCACGGTGGGCGCGGGTCAGTGGGCGATACGTAGGAGTTTCCGCACTGGTGCAAGAACCGGAGTTGCTCGCAGAAAAAGCGAGCGCGGGGCATGCCGGATGACTTCGACAAGGATGATTCCGGCAGCCATAATTTTGAACCCGAAGACAGCGAAGAATGGATGCGCCGGCTGGCGGCAGGTCCTAAACGCCTTCGCCGATTTTACGGTATTGGCTGCCAAAGAAGAGCAAAGGCTTTCCGTCGCGCACGACGACCTCCTCGACCTCGGCGATGAAGATGGTGTGATCACCGGCGTCCTGCGCGGTGTGCAGGCGGCATTCCAGATATGCCAGCGCGCCGTGCAGAACGGGCGTGCCATGTTGGGTGCGCTCAAAGCCCGCCCCTGCTTCTTCGGCGGCGCGGTCATGCGTGCGTGCAGGACGCGCATAGTATTCCGAAATGGCGCGCTGATCCTCAGCGAGCACGTTCACCCCGAAACGCTTCTTGGCGTGCAGGTGAGCGTGGGTGCGGGCGCGCTGATCGACACACACAAGCACCAGCATCGGATCGAGCGAAACCGAGGCGAAGGCGTTCGCCGTCATGCCGTGCACTTCGTTGTCGGAATCCAGCGTAATTACGGTAATGCCGGTCGCAAAGCATCCCAGAGCCTTGCGGAAGTCGGCCTGGCTCACACCCATAGCGTCGTATTCTGCCTCCGGCTGACCGATAAGTTAACACGGCGAACGAGTATCAAGTCTCCGCACCTGCACCCCCCTCGGGCAGATGCTAGCGAGCGCGGGCGCCAGTCGCTTGCGAACTTTGCGCCGCGGCTTTCATGTATTATTCGTGGTACCCGGGCGTTTTCGGGGTGTGAACTGCACTCGGGAAATCACGCATCTTGAACCACGCCTCCGAACTCAAGCCGCAGTCCGGCGCTCTGGCCGAGTCGCTTGCCAATGTGCGATCCGGAAAGTCCCTGTCGCGCGAAATCGCCCTGGATTTTCTGCAATGCGGCGATGATTTCCTCCCGCTGCTTCTTGCCGCGGCCCGAAGCGCTAAAGAGCAATTCAAGCCCGGCGTCATCACATACTCGCGGAAAGTCTTCCTGCCCCTGACCAATCTGTGCCGCGATTACTGCGGCTATTGCATCTTCCGCAAGGATCCGGGCGATCCGGGCGCGCACACAATGACTCCAGATGAGGTTCTGGAGGTTGTGCGCCAGGGCGAGAAGTTGGGCTGTACGGAAGCGTTGTTCAGTCTAGGGGACAAGCCCGAGTTGCTGTTTCCGGAGATGCGCGAAACGCTGCGCCATCTTGGCTACCATTCGACGCTGCAATATCTCGCGGCGATGTGCGACCTGGTATTGCGAGAGACGTCACTCCTGCCGCATCCGAACCCGGGGTTGATGAGCACCGAATGGATCAGTCGCCTCGCGGCTGTTTCCCCGAGCATGGGGCTGATGCTGGAGACGACGAACGCGGATCTGCTTGGGCGCGGCCTCGCTCATGACAATGCGCCCGATAAACTTCCCGTCAAGCGCTTACGCGTGATCGAGGACGCAGGGAAACAGCGCGTTCCCTTCACCACCGGTCTGCTGATCGGAATCGGCGAGAGCCTGGGTAACCGCGTCGACACGCTTCTCGCGATTCGAGAAATGCACGAGCGTTACGGACATATCCAGGAAGTCATCGTGCAGAATTTCCGCGCCAAACCTGGAATTCCCATGCAAGATTGTCCGGAGCCGGGGCTTGGCGAGATGCTGCGCACGGTGGCGGTGGCGCGACTGCTGATGCCGAAGGTAAACATTCAGGCACCTCCCAACCTGTCGGCGCCCTACTATGATGATTTGCTGGAAGCCGGCATCAACGACTGGGGAGGCGTTTCCCCACTGACGCCCGACTTCATCAATCCGGAAAAGCCCTGGCCGCACCTGGAACAACTCCGCCTCCGGACCGAGAGCAGGGGCTTCACTCTTGAACAGCGTCTGCCGGTTTATCCGGAATTCTTGCCAATGGTCGCAGCACGTCCGGGACTGGTTGCCGATCGGGTGCGCGCCGCCGCGGATACGCGCGGCTATTGCCGGAGGGCCGCGTGATCACGGTCCTGACTGGGGGTACGGGCGGGGCAAAATTTGTTGACGGTTTGAGCCGAGTAGTCCCCCCTGAGGAACTCACCCTCATCGTCAATACGGGCGATGACTTGCTGTGGTGGGGCCTCTACGTTTCTCCCGACATTGATTCGATCACCTACGTACTGTCCGGACTGCTGAGTCGCGAGCGCGGCTGGGGGGTAAAAGGGGACACGTTCTTCTGCCTGCAGCATATGGGGCAACTCGGGCAACCCATCTGGTTTCATGCCGGAGACCGCGATCTTGCCGTACACATCCTGCGCTCAAAGTTGCTGGCGGAGGGGAAGACACTCTCAGAGGTGACTGAGGAGATTTCTGACAAACTCGGGGTGAAAGCGCACATCCTGCCCATGAGCAACTCGCGGGTGGAGACGCGGGTCGGCACTCCGCTGGGCGAGTTGAGTTTCGAAGAATATTTTGTGCAGCGCTGGTACCAGGACCCGGTAGAATCCATTCGCTTTGCAGGTGCGGCGGATGCGGAACCGGCTCCGGGAGTGCTCGAGGCGATCATGAACGCGGACGTGGTGTTAGTGGCCCCGAGCAACCCTGTGACAAGCATCGGTCCGATTCTCGCGGTGCCCGGAGTGCGAGAAGCTTTGCACAAGAGCAAGGCGCGCATTGCGGCGGTGAGTCCCATCGTGGCCGGGGAGGCAGTCGCGGGCCCGGCGGGCATCTTGATGGCTTCGCAAGGGCTGCCGGTCTCGGTTGGCGGTGTGGCGCAGGCCTATCACGATTTCCTGGATATGCTGGTGGTCGATGTCCGGGATGCGGAAGCAGTTGAGGAACTGTCGAGGTCCGGGCTGCGTGTTCATGTAACCAAAACCATTATGCGTACATCAGAAGACAAGGCCGACCTGGCCAGTGCAGTGCTGTCCGCAGTGCGCGGACAGAGCGCGGCAGCCGTGGGGCCTGATCACTCATGATCCTCATCCCGGTCAAGAACCTGAAAGACGCGAAGCAACGGCTGGCCTCCGTGCTCTCCCAGGCAGAGCGGACCGAACTTGCGCGGGCGATGCTGCAGGACGTGACGGAGGCGGTGGCTTCGTGGGACAGACGTCCCGAGGTCGCGATTGTCAGCTGTGATTCCTTTGCGCTGTCGCTGGCCTGCAAGTATGGATTCGAAGTGATCGCCGACCATCGCAACAGCGGTGAGAGCGATGCCATTGAAATGGCCACCCGGGTTTGTGAAGCGCGTGAACTCGATACGCTGGTGATCCCCGCCGACATCCCACTCGTACAGGCTTGGGAACTGCAGGCGATCTACGATGCAGCACCCGAATCAGGGACTGTGCTCGTGCCGGCCGGAGATGGTCGAGGCACGAATGCTGTGCTGCGGCGGCCCGCGGCTCTGTTTCCCCTGCGTTTCGGAAATGACAGTTTCAAACCGCATCTGGCGGCGGCCCAAGCAACGGAAAAACCTTGCGTGGTTCTTCCACTCCCCGGTATTGCGGTCGATGTGGACGACCCGGCGGATCTTCAGAAGCTGATCCATCTTCCCGGCGACACGCGCGCGCAACGGCTGGCGCGCAGCTGGGATTTTCGCGACTATCCTGTTGCCGTGAACGAGTAAGTCTGCATGCAGGAAATCCGGATACTTCCGGTTCCGTTTTCTGCTGAAATCCGACCCGGAGACTCGCTCGCCCGAATACTGTTCGACTGCCTTCCCGGGAAACGCATCTCACTTGCGAAGGGAGACATCCTCGTCGTGAAGCACAAGATCGTCTCCAAGGCTGAAGGGCGGCTGGTGCGGTTGGACACTGTGAAACCGTCGGCTGCGTCGCGCAAATGGGGCAAACGCTATAAGGTCGATGCCCGGGTGATTGAGCTCGCGTTGCAGGAAAGCAAAAGCGTCATTCGGCGCAAGAACGGCGTTCTCATCACCGAAACCCGGCATGGGTTTATCTGTGCGAACAGCGGGATCGATGTTTCCAATGTCGACGGCGGGAAACACGCTCTGTTGCTGCCGGAGGACGCAGACCGTTCTGCAAGGAAGTTGCATCGCGAGCTTCGCAAGCTGACTGGGCTATCGATCCCGGTGATCATCAGCGACAGCTTCGGGCGTGCGTGGCGGGAGGGTCTTACGGAAGCGGCGATCGGAGTCGCGGGCATGCAGGCGATCCACGACTATCGCGGGCGGCGCGATCCGCATGGCTATTCTCTGCGGGTGACGCTGGATGCCGTTGCCGACGAATTGGCATGCGCGGCGGGACTGCTCTCGAGCAAGCTAACCCGGACTCCGTTTGTTATCATTCGGGGATTCCCGTACCAATCCGGACGCGGGAGTTCCCGTTCTCTTCTTCGTCCCGCGAAACTGGATTTGTTTCGCTAGGAGGGTGTTGTGGCGCGAGCACTGGCGTTGTCGGATCTGGAAAGCTTTCCAACTCTCGAATGGGCGGACATCGAAGGGCGGCTCTCACCCGCGATACGGGAGTGTCTCGAACTTGCGCTGACCCGGCAGGACGGGAGCGCGCTCTCGCGCGGGCAGATGCTGGCGCTGGCGAATTGTGAAGGGGACGACCTGTTGGGATTGCTGTTGGCCGCGGATCAACTGCGCGCGGAGCTTTCCGGGAACCTGGTGACTTACGTCGTCAATCGCAACATCAATTTCACGAACATCTGCTTCGTCGGTTGTAAATTCTGTGCGTTCAGTCGCGGGCCGCGCGAAGCTGACACCTATTTCTTGAGCCCTGAGCAGGTTGCCGACAAGGCGGTTGAGGCGTGGGCGTTAGGCGCCACGGAGGTTTGCATTCAGGGGGGACTTCCCCACGATCTTCCTCCTTTCTATTACCGGGATATTCTCCGGGCCGTAAAGAATGCTGTTCCCCGCATGCACTGCCATGCGTTTTCGCCCATGGAGATTGTCTATGGCGTGGAACTCACTGGCATGCCGGTGCGCGACTATCTGCTTATGCTGCGCGACAACGGGCTCGATACTTTGCCGGGCACCGCCGCGGAAATTCTCGACGACCAAGTTCGAAACATCCTCTCGCGTAACAAGCTGTCGACCAGCCAGTGGCGGGAAGTGATCACGACCGCACATCAACTCGGAATCCCATCAACTTCGACGTTGATGTACGGACATGTTGAGACAACAGAACACTGGGTGAACCAGTTGTTGATGCTCCGCGAGATGCAGCAGGAGGACGGCGGCTTTACGGAATTTGTTCCGTTAGGGTTTGTGCATCAAAACACGCTGTTATTTCAGCAGGGCCTGGCGCGAT
Source organism: uncultured Acidobacteriota bacterium (assembly GCA_963765755.1). Lineage (GTDB taxonomy): Bacteria > Acidobacteriota > Terriglobia > Terriglobales > Acidobacteriaceae > Gp1-AA133. The sequence continues at coordinate 71,815 of CAVXXV010000021.1, forward strand.
CCGGTCCAAGTCTCGCAGAGCATCTCAAGATTCATGCACTGGCCCGCATCGTTCTGGCGGCATCCATCAACAACATTCAAGTGTCGTGGGTGAAGCTGAATCGCAACTTGTCGCAACTTTGCCTGCACGCGGGAGCCAATGACTACGGCGGCACGCTGATGGAAGAAAATATTTCGCGAGAGGCCGGAGCGACGGCTGGACAGTACACCAGTCCGGAGCAGTTCCAGTCACTGATACTCGAAGCCGGCCGTATCCCTGCAGAGCGGAACACAACTTACACCCGACTTCACATCAAGGCACCGCTGGAAAATCTGACCAACGAACACGCGATGATTCCGGAGTTTGCTTGAGCCGGACGATTGCGATTCTCGGTGGCACCGGGCCCGCTGGCACGGGTCTGGCTCTACGCTGGGCGAGGGCCGGGGAGTCCATCATTATCGGATCGCGAAGTGCTGAGCGGGCGCGCGATGCGGCACTGCAGATTAAGGGAAAAGTGGGCGATCAGGCACAAGTGACCGGCGAGACGAATGTCGCCGCGTGTGCGGCCTCCGACCTGCTCGCGCTGACCGTGCCATTTGAAGGGCAGGCGGCGCTGCTGAAAGAACTCAAACCTGCGTTCAGGCCGGGAAGCATCTTAATGGACGCCACGGTGCCGCTGGCGAGTGGAATCGGTGGGCGAGCCAGCCGAACTCTGGGAGTATGGCAGGGATCAGCAGCTCAGCAGGCCGCAGAACTTGTTCCTAAAGGCGTAACGGTGGTCGCTGCGTTTCAGAATTGCTCTGCCGATGTGATGAACGGCGACGGTCCGGTCGAATGTGACGTCATCGTTTGCAGTGATGACCAGGGTGCGACCCAGACGGTTTGCGAGCTGGCGGCAAAGATTCCGGGAGTGCGCGCGCTCGATGGCGGCAAACTCGAGAATGCACGCATCGTGGAGCAGATCACCGCGCTGCTTGTTGGACTCAACATCCGCCATAAGGGGCACGGCGGTATTCGAATCACAGGGCTGCCTTCTGCGGCATACCGCGCCAATGGGTGACCCAGGCTGGGCTAGAAAGGCGCCGAGAATTTAGCAGTCTTTCGCCATTCCGCAACATCACAGAGATTCAGCTATTTCACGTTTGCGCCCGTCGTCCCGGAAAGCAAGCTCACCGATGAGCACTAATTCACAGAACGGTACCGTCATCGAAATGAGGAACGTCGATTTCCAGTTTCCCGGCGGCCAGGCGCTGATTGCGGGGTTGAACCTGAGAGTTCAGCGGGGAGAAACGCTGGTTCTACTCGGGCGCAGCGGTTCCGGGAAGACAACAACACTCAAGCTGATCAACGATCTGGTTTCGCCGACCGCGGGCGATGTGTTGGTCGAAGGTCGTCCAACGCGGGAGTGGGACCGGATCCGTCTCCGTCGTGGTATCGGCTATGTCATCCAGGAGTCAGGGCTGTTTCCTCACTTTACGGTCGAGCGGAACGTCGGCCTTGTGCCGGAGATTGAAAACTGGCCGGCTGAGCGCATCAAAAAGCGCGTTATAGAACTTCTGCAACTGGTCGGTCTGGATCCGGTTCTGTCGTCCCGCTATCCGAAAGAACTTTCAGGCGGACAGCGGCAGCGCGTGGGAGTGGCCCGTGGTCTCGCGGCAGACCCGCCGATCCTTCTTATGGACGAGCCGTTCGGGGCGCTGGATGCCATCACGCGCGCGGAATTGCAGCGCGAATTCCTGGCTCTGCAACAGCGCCTGCGAAAGACCGTGGTGTTTGTTACGCATGATTTGCGCGAGGCGCTGCTGCTGGGTACGCGCATTGCGCTGATGGAAGGCGGAAGGCTTGTCGCCGCGCTTCCTACTGAGGAATTCACGCGATCGACTGATCCCCTGGTTCAGAAATATATGGATGCTTTCGGTGCCTGTCCTCCAACAGAGAAACGAGAGTCGGCATGAACGTCTTCCAGTTCGTGGCGCAAAACCACGCTGAGGTTCTCAGGTTGACCCTGGAGCATTTGTGGATGGTGCTAGCGTCCACGCTCCTGGCAGTGCTGATCGGCATTCCGCTGGGCATTCTGATCTCGCGGCGCCCCGGCTGGAATAAGCCTGTTTTGGGGAGCGCGAACGTCATTCAGACGATTCCCAGCCTTGCGCTTTTTGGATTTCTGCTGCCGGTGCCTTGGATTGGAGCGCGCTCGGAACGCTTGGCGATACTTGCGCTGACGCTGTACGCGCTTCTACCACTGATTCGCAACACGTACGCGGGCATCAAAGGCGTGGACCCCGCGGTCGTTGAAGCAGGACGGGGGATGGGCATGACGGACCGACAATTGCTGTGGCGCGTCGAGTTGCCCCTGGCGCTTGGGGTGATCATTGCCGGAGTGCGCGTGGCGACGGTCATTTCGGTCGGCCTGGCGACGATTGCGGCAGCGATTGGGGCGGGGGGACTGGGTGAATATATTTTTCGCGGCCTCAACATGGTCAATAATCAACTCATTCTTGCGGGAGCGATTCCGGCCGCCTTGTTGGCATTGCTAGCCGACGTTTCTTTGGGGTGGCTCGAAAGGCGATTGAGCCCGATCTAGAAATCCTCAAAGCTGGTGCGACGCGACATTTATGTGGCGCAAGACTCTTCTATTCCTCCTGTTCGTTTTATTGCTTACGGGATGCGGCCCGCCGCGGGAGAGCCAGATCGTCATTGGCTCGAAGAACTTCTCGGAGCAGGCAATCTTAGGCGAGATTTTCGCGCAGCGGCTGGAAGCGAAGACCAGCCTGCACATCGAACGCCGTTTTTACCTGGCGGGCACTTTCATTTGCCAGCAAGCGATTCTGGCCGGGCGAATCGACATCTATCCGGAATACACCGGCACGGCAGTCTCTGCGGTTCTGAAGGAGACTCCGCAAGGTTCTCGCCAGGCTGTCTACGATCGGGTGCAGTCGGAATACGGGCGGCGCTTCGATCTGAGACTTGGGCTGCCTCTTGGATTCGACGATAGGTTTGCCATTGTGATACGCGGCGAGGATGCGCGCCGCCTGAATCTGCAATCTATCTCGCAGGCGGCTGCCTATACTCCGCAGTGGCGGCCCGGTTTCGGGTACGAATTCATGGAGCGCCCGGATGGGTACAAGGGACTCGCGGCGACGTACGGCCTGCGCTTTGCGGAGGCGCCTCGCATCATGGATCTTGGGCTGCTCACGCGGGCGCTCAAAGAAAAGCAGGTTGATCTGATTGCGGGAAACACCACGGATGGGTTGATTCCCGCGCTCGATTTGTTCGTGCTTGGGGACGATCGAAACTACTTTCCGCCCTACGAAGCGGTGGCCGTAATGCGGCGGCAAATGCTGGAGCGCCATCCGGAAGTTGGCCGCGCACTCGATGACCTGGCAGGAAAAATTTCCGATCAGGACATGCAGGAGATGAACTACGCGGTCGATGGGAAACATCGGGACATCAAGGAAGTGGTGAGAGAATTTCTGCACAGCAAGGGATTGGTGTGAACCTTTCCAATTGCAGAGCAGCCCCGAGTTGTCGGCTAGAAGCTTTTAACCGCGAAGGGCGCTAAGGGAATCCGCAAAGGGCGCAAAGCAACCGCTTCATTACGACTCATGTGCGAAATAAAAGGTCCAGGGCGCAATGTCTCGTGATCTGCGACCGAATACAATTGTTGCCCTGATGCCGAATCACGATCTCGACTCGACCTGGAAATATCACAACGGCACCAAGCATTCATATCTAAGCCTTCGTGCGCATCCGCATTTTCTCGATTGGGACAATAAGCCGCTGCTGTTCAAGATCTATCCGACTCTGGAGATGACGCGGCTGCCAAAGGATTTTCGGCAGACCGGAGTGTCCGCACTTTCTGCGATCGCGAGTCCGGGCATCGCCGCCAAAGGCAAGAAGATACCCAGTTTTGATGATGTTGCCCAGCTTCTATTTTTTTCTGCGGGAGTGACGCGGAGTAATAAGTTCCCCGGGGGAGAGACCTTCTTTCGCGCAGCCGCGTGCACGGGCGCGCTCTATGAAATCGAATTGTACTTCGCCTGCCAAGATCTTCCGGGCCTACCGGCAGGCATTTATCACTTTGGGGCGGCGGAGTTCGGGATCCGGCAACTGCGTGCGGGGGACTATCGCAAGGAGTTAGTCGAGGCCACGGCCGGAGACAAGGCGGTTGCGCACGCCCCACTGATATTGATGTGCACCGGCACATACTGGCGCAATGCGTGGAAGTATCGTTCACGAACCTACCGTCACTTTGGCTGGGACAATGGCACGGTGTTGGCAAATGTGCTGGCGATGAGCACGGCTCTCGGGCTTCCTGCCAAGGTGGTGATGGGCTTCGTTGACCAGCGCGTCAATGCATTGATTGACGTGGATGTTCAAAAGGAAGCTGCTTTCTCGTTGGTAGCCGTCGGCCACATAAAAGCCCAGCCACCACCAGCCGGCGAGATTGCACCTCTTCATCTGGCGGTTGTGGCGTACTCAAAGGAAGAACAGGAGTATCCGGCGATGCGGCAGATGCATGAAGCCTCCAGTCTCACCGAGGACAAAGAGAGTCGTGCGTGGCGCGAACAATCTCCGGCGATCATACCGGCCGAGGCGCGGGGGAAACTTGTCGACCTGAAACCGCTGCCCAAGAATGCTCTGCCAGCGGATACGGTTGAGCAGGTGATCCAGCGTAGAGGTTCGACGCGCAGGTTTGCGCGGGAGCCTATTTCGTTTGCCCAACTGAGCACATTGCTCGACTACGCTACCCGCGGGGTTCCCGCAGATTTTCTGAAAACGTTCGGGAAACTTTTAAACGACGTGTACCTCATCGTGCACAGCGTTGAAGGGCTGGCGCCTGGAGCGTATTTCTTTCGACGCGAGAAGAAACAATTGCAACTTCTCAAGGAAGGCGACTTCCGCGAACGCGCGGGGTATTTAGGTTTGGAGCAGGAACTTCCCGCCGATGCGAGCGTGGATTTCTTCTTCCTTGCAGATCTGCCGAAGATCGTTGCTGCGTTCGGAAATCGCGGCTATCGTGCGACGCAACTCGAGGCGGGGATTCTCGGCGGAAAGCTGTACCTCGCCGCATACGCACAAAAACTGGGCGCAACCGGGCTCACTTTTTACGACGATGACGTCGTCAATTTCTTTGCGCCGCATGCCAAAGGCAAGAACGCAATTTTTCTGGTCGCGTGTGGACGCAGTACAAAGGCTTAGATGCAGGTCGCGAGGACGAAGTTGCTGATTTCACAGAAATCAATTTGAACTGCATTTTCGCAATTCAGTTTTTGGAATGTAAAAATACGTAACCGTGAATGTCTCCAGCATTCACGGTTACACGTCCTTTACATAACGCGTTTAACTTCCTCGAAACACTCGCACACAATTCTTGACATTGAGTGGCACGCTCATTGCACCACACACGGTGAGTGAGCAGAGTGTTGATACGTTCACAAAATTCCGTAGTGCTTCTGCACAGGAGAGAGTTGCCGCGATTCGCGCGCAGAGAATCGTGGTCCCCGCGCGTTGCCATCGTTTGTGGTGCGCTGTCCGTGGTGTTCTGCCTGACGATTCCCGTGGTCTTTCAAAAGAGCGCTGAGTCAACGAACAAGAGACTTCAACTTGGGAAGGTACTCAGAAGCGCGCTGCCGGATGAGATCCGTAGTGGAGAGGACGTTTCTTTAGGCTCTGGGGTGTTTCCCGTGGCGCATGCCTTGTTGCATGCACGTACCGGCGAGCGCGTAACTGCTCCGCAAGTTACGCCCATTGCTTCTGTCCTCTACATGCGGCCGGTAATGGACCGGGCACCCCCGGTCTCTTAGTCAAACCAACGAACTGCCTAACTTTCTGCCTGAAAGTTTCCGTTCCGTCGCTTCTACGGAGCAACGCCGACACACAAAGCGTTGCGCGTTGAGGTTAACCCTATCTTTCTATCCTTAACGGAGGTTGTAATGCGTTTTCGCAGTTGCACGATCTTCTTATTGCTGGCCATGCTGCAGGTTTGGCAGATGACGCCTGCCTTCGCACAGTCGCTCACATCGGGCGATATCGCCGGCACGATTACTGACCCATCCGGAGCAGTCGTTCCGAACGCGAGCGTTACTCTCAAGAGCAACGAGTCGGGAGCGACGCAGACTCGAGCCACGAACCAGCAGGGAGCCTACCGCTTCTCATTGCTGAGCCCAGGAACCTATACGATTTCTGTCTCGTCATCGGGATTTCAGGCCACGCAACAGCAGGCCACCGTCACGGTAGGTCAGGCCGCCACCGCAAACATCCAGCTTGCTCTCGGTTCTGCCAGTCAGACCATCGAGGTTTCCGCTGGGGCGGAAGCAGTCCAAGCGGAAAACGCTGACATCTCCACGACCATCTCGCAGCAGCAGGTCGCGTTGGTGCCAAACCCGGGTAACGATCTGAGCTACATCGTGCAGACCGCTCCCGGTGCAGTCATGAACACGCAGGCCGGATATGGCAACGCCTCCACGTTCGGGCTGCCGGCAACTTCGAACCTGTTCACCGTGGACGGAATGAACGAGAACGACCCGTTCCTCAATCTCAACAACTCCGGTGCGACCAATTTGCTGCTCGGAAAGAATGACATTCGCGAAGCCACCGTCGTCAACAACGGCTACTCCGGGCAGTACGGGGGGCTCGCGGGCGCCAACGTCAACTACGTTACGCGCTCCGGCAGCAACAAGTGGCACGGCAATGCGGAATACTTCTGGAACGGCCGCACTATGAACGCGAACAACTACTTCAACGTTCAGGGTGATGTCCCTCGTCCATTCGTCAACGCGAATCAGTGGGCTGCATCGGTGGGTGGACCGATCCGCAAAGATAAAACTTTCTTCTTCGTCGACTACGAGGGATTGCGAGTTGTCTTACCGACTACCTTGCCGGTGAATATTCCCAGTCCGGAATTCCAAACCGCCACGTTAGCGAACCTGACGACGACCAGTCCTCAGTCGATTGGGTTCTATCAGAACATGTTCAACCTCTGGCAGAACGCCAATGGCGCAGCGGGAGCGCAGAACATTCTGCAGAACGGTACGGACCCCAATACCGGCGCCATTATTTCCGGCCCCGGTTGCGGATCGTTCACGGGACTTGGCGACACCACCACCCCATGTGCCCTGCAGTTTCACTCGACTGCGGGGAACTTCACGCACGAGTACCTGGTCACCGCCCGTCTCGACCAGAACCTTGGCAGCAACGATCGACTCTTCGCTCACTTCCGGACCGACCACGGAGTGCAGGCGACGTATACCGATCCCATCAACCCGGTTTTCAACGCGGTAAGCACACAGCCTCAATACGAGGGACAACTGCAGGAGAACCATACCTTCGGCGCATCGATGGTTAACCAGTTCATTCTGAGTGGTTCCTGGTACAGCGCGATCTTCTCGACCGCCAATCTGGGCGCCTCGACGCAGGCCATGCCGTTCCGCGTGAGCCTGGCGGGTGGGGCCTTCTATCCTCTCGGTCGAAATCTGGACGTGTGGCCGCAGGGTCGCAACGTCTCACAGTACGGTGCGGTCGACGATCTTTCCTGGCAGAAGGGAAGTCATTCCCTGAAGTTCGGGATCAACTTCCGCCGCAACGACATTACTGACTACTCGCCGGGTATTGGCAGCATCGGTTTCAGCTTCGGCGACAGCCTGCAGTCTTTCTTCAGCGGAAACGGAGACAACTATCTGCAGAACTTCGCGGTGCGCCCGACGCAACCAGTCGCTGTCTACGCGCTCGGCTTCTATGCACAAGACGAGTGGACAGTCCGGCCTAACTTGAAACTCACGTTGTCGCTTCGCGGCGACCACAATTCCAACCCGACCTGCCAGACGAATTGTTTCGCGCGACTCGACAATTCGTTCCTGGCCATCGATCACTCCGTCGATACGCCGTATAACCAGACCATCCATACTGGTCTGAACCAGGCGCTCGCAAACTACACGAAAGTTAGCTGGCAGCCGAGGTTTGGATTCGCGTGGAGTCCGTTCGGCTCCGGTCGCAACACCGTGATCCGCGGCGGCTTCGGTCTGTTCACCGACGCCTTCCCGGCCACGATCGCTGACAACCTGCTGAACAATTCTCCCCTCAACAATCCTTTCCAGGTGGGAACAGCTCCCTTGTCTCCTGACGTAGCCAGCAATCAGGCGTCGCTGGCGGCGGGGGCCAACACGTCGTTCGTGCAGGGCTTCGCCGCAGGCCAGACCCTTGCGCAGATTGAGGCATCGAATCCGTTCTTCGTGGTGCCTTCCTTTACCAACGCAGCGCGGCGCATCATCGCTCCCCAATACCAGGAATGGAACCTTGAGTTCCAACATGGGTTTGGCCGGGCGACCACGCTCTCGCTGAACTACGTCGGCAATCACGGAGTTCACGAAGCCGTGCAGAACCCTGGTTTGAACGCGTTCTGCGACGGAGTGACGCCCGATCCCGCGGATAGCTGCCTCGGCCTTCTCGGAAGCACCTCCTTCGCAGGTCTGCCGACCGCTCCGTTCGATCCACGCTTCGGAACCATCAACGAGGTGTCGACGGTCGCCAACTCGAATTACAACGGCTTGACCGCATCGTTGCGCCACCAGTTTCACTCGCTGCAGGTACAAGCGAACTACACGTGGAGCCACGCGCTCGACGAAGTCTCGAATGCCGGCTTCCTGCCGTACACCTTCAACACCAACACCAGCGTCCTGACTCCGCAGAATCCGTCTAATCTGCGCGGTAACTATGGGAATGCTGACTACGACGTCCGTCACTACTTCAGCTTCAATTACGTATGGGACATCCCGCGCTTCTGGGGTCCGCGAGCGGTCTTCGGTGACTGGACGGTCTCCGGGACCATCTTCGCCCGCAGCGGGTTGCCCTTCACCGTGGTCGATGGAAATGCAACCTCCATCCTCGCGTCGAACAACTTTGGCGGCGTCCTCAACGGTACGGGTGCCTTTGTGTTCGCCAACTATCTCGGCGGAGCACCCTCCTCGTGCGGGAAGTCGGGTGTCAATAGCCCGTGCTTCACCACGGCGATGTTCTCGCCCGCAACCGATGGTTTAGGCGTCCAACGCCGCAACCAATTCTACGGGCCGAACTTCTTCGACACCGACTTCACGGTGATGAAGAACTTCCGCATCCCGCACTGGGAGTCTGGCAAACTCGGCGTGGGGCTGCAGTTCTTTAACCTCTTTAACCATCCGAACTTTGATCAGCCGGTTGGAGACGTTTCGAACCCGAGCTTCGGATCGATCATCACGACGGTGAGCTCGCCGACCTCGATCCTGGGTTCATTCCTGGGTGGGGATGCGTCTCCGCGATTGATTCAGGTCAAAGCGACTTTAACCTTCTAACCTGCAATTCTGCGCTGGGCGGTCCCGTGGCTGTTTTGGGATCGCCCTTTCTTTCCTGGCCGCGGTTCTGGCCGGCGTATTAACGTCACGTGCACCCGTGATGCGCGTCACACTCGCCTGCAACATCTCCACGCCATAATTTCATAGTGATGGGGGAGTATTGTTCACTTCTTCATGGGGGAACCCCGTGGCAAAAGGTCGCGTTTCTATCGTAGTTGAGCGCTGTAAGGCTTGCGGATTCTGCGTGGAATTCTGTCCGACTAAGGTGCTGGCGCTTTCGTCTGCCTTTAACTCCAAGGGCTATCATCCGCCCCACGTGGTGGCGCCGGAGAAGTGCAGTGGCTGCGACCTGTGCGGGATGTACTGTCCGGACTTCGCCATTTACGGGCAAAGAGTTCCTCAGCTCCCCAAGCCCGAGAAAAAAGCGGAGCAAGGTGAGGCGAACCATGCAAGCTGATCCAAAAGGAGTACTGACGGGCACGCATTTCATTGATGGGGATCATGCCTGCTGTGAGGGAGCCTTAGCTGCGGGGGCGCGCTTCGCGGCGGGGTACCCAATAACACCGTCAACCGAGATTGTGGAGCGCTTCGCCGCCCGCGTTCCAGTCGTGGGGGGAACGTTCATTCAGATGGAAGATGAATTGGCGGCGTCAATTACGCTGCAAGGCGCAGTGTGGGGCGGAGCCAAGGCCTTCACCGTTACATCAGGTCCGGGCTTTTCGCTGATGATGGAGCACATCGGGTACGCGGCCATGACCGAGACGCCCTGTGTGTTTGTCGATGTGCAGCGCGGGGGCCCTTCCACCGGGCTACCTACTCTGCCCGCGCAGGCCGACATGATGCAGGCGCGCTGGGGCTCGCACGGCGACTATGAAATCATCGCTCTATGCCCGAACTCGCCGCAGGAGTGTTTCGATCTGACCATCAAGGCTTTTAACTATTCCGAGGAATTCCGCGTTCCGGTGATGCTAATGATGGACGAAGTGGTGGGGCATATGACGGAAAAGGTCGTGATCCCCTCTGCCGACCAGATCGAGGTTGTGCCGCGACGACATACCAGCAAATCCGTGGATGAATACCTCCCTTATGCCACCAATGGAGATGGCGTGCCGGAGATGGCGCATGCCGGCGAAGGCTATCGATTCCATGTGACCGGCCTGACGCACGACGAGCACGGCTATCCCAACATGACGCCGCAGACGCAGGACAAACTGGTGCGCCGCCTGCAGAGCAAGATTCTCGATGCGGCGGATCGCATCGCGCTGGTAGAAGAAGAGGGAACCCAAGGTGCGGATGTGGTCGTCGTCTCTTACGGCATCACGTCGCGAGTGGCGCAGCGCGCCATTGAGATGGCGCGGGAGCGGGGACTCCGCGTGGGTAAGCTTCGATTGATCACGTGCTGGCCGTTCCCGGAGAAACGGATCCGAGAGCTTGCGGCAGTTACGAAAGCATTCGTAGTCCCCGAATTGAATCTGGGGCAGATGGTGCGGGAAGTCGAACGCGCAGCGGGTGGAAAAGCGAAGACGATTCCGGTGGCCCATGCAGGCGGCAGCGTTCACCGCCCCGACGACATTCTACGAGCGATCCTGGAGGCTGCCCGATGAGCACTTTCGACGTGATGAACCCGGTCGAGCCTTTCCTGCGCACAGACCGCATGCCGCACATCTGGTGCCCGGGATGCGGGATTGGCACAACCGTAAATTGCTTTGCCCGGGCATTGATCGAATCGAAGATCGATCTGCAATCGCTAGCTCTCGTTTCTGGCATCGGATGCACTGGCCGGGTCGCCGGGTACGTGAAGCTGGATTCCTTTCACACCACGCACGGGCGCGCGATTCCTTTTGCCACCGGACTCAAGCTGGCCAATCCGAAATTGAACGTGGTCGTCTACTCGGGTGATGGTGATCTATCGGCCATCGGCGGCAATCATCTTATCCACGCGGCGCGGCGGAATATCGATCTGAAGATCATCTGCGTAAACAACCTGATCTATGCGATGACGGGAGGCCAGACGGCTCCGACAACACCGGGTCATGCGATCACGTCGACCTCGCCCTACGGAGCGTTCGAGCCGGCATTCAATCTGCCGCATCTGGTTGAAGCGGCGGGTGCCGTGTACGTCGCCCGCTGGACAACGTACCACGTAAAACAGTTGGCCCGCTCCATCAGCGAGGCGTTTCAGAAGAAGGGATTCAGCTTCATCGAGGTCATCAGCCCGTGCCCAACGCTCTACCAGCGTCGCAATCATCTTGGCGATGGTCTCGACACCATGAAGTATTACAAAGAGCAGAGCAAGGTGAAGCACGGAGCGCCCACCGGCGAAGTGGGGCTCACCATGACGGGCGAGATTATCGTGGGCAAGTTTGTGGATCGTGATCGCCCTGACTACCAGAGCCTGCTGCGCGCACAGATGGTGGAATCACTGGGAGAACGTTACGTGGAGCCTTCGGAGAATTTATGCAGCTGCGGCTAACCGAACTTCGGATTGCGGGATTTGGAGGCCAGGGAGTGATTCTCTCGGCCATCGTGCTGGGCAAGGCCGCGTCCATCTACGAAGGTGCCTTTGCGACCATGACGCAGAACTTCGGGCCGGAAGCTCGTGGCGGCGCCTGTAGCGCGCAGCTTCTGATCTCCGGCGACCCGATTCTTTACCCGTACGTGACGCAACCGGACATCATGGTGGTGATGTCGCAGGAAGCTTATTCGCGCTTTGTGCCGGAACTGAAGGAGGGCGGAACGTTGATTGTCGAGCAGGACCTGGTGCGGGTTACAGATCTGCCGCGACAGACCAAGGTCTACAGCTGTCCAGCTACCCGTCTCGCTGAAGAACTCGGCAAGCGCATGGTGCTGAATTCGGTGATGGTGGGGTTCTTTACGGCAGTCACGAAGTTGCTAGGAGCAGACGCGGTGCGCAAGGCGGTTGCCGACTCGGTGCCATCGAACTTTCGCGAGTTGAATCTGAAAGCGTTTGAAAAGGGCTACGAGTACGGTGTGCAGTCGCTGGCCGGAAATCCTTCCTCGCAGGAACTGGAACATGTAAGCCACGTGGAGGATTAATTCAGCAGAGCCTGCCGGTTATCGCGGACTCGCACCCTACTATCTACTTACTGCACCACGCGCACCGTCATCTCCTCCGCGGGCTCCCCTCCAGCCATGGCTTGCGCAATGATCAGTTGACGAGCTTCACCGCGGAAGACCGGAAGTTGTTTGCCGAACCAGATTGCTCCCACAATGCTGGCTACTCCTCCAGCGGCTACGGCAATAGGAGCTCCCATGCGGTCGGCGAGCGCACCACCCAACAAGGCGCCAAAGGGGGCCATTCCCATGAACATCATGGAATAAAGAGCCATCACGCGCCCGCGCAGCGCATCTGGGACCATGGCCTGAATCAGCGTGTTGGAGCAGGCCATCTGCAGCATGATGAAAAACCCCACCGGAATCAGCAGGGAAGCGGACAGCCAGAACAACTTCGAAAACGAAAACGCAATCAGGCTCACGCCAAACCCGGCGCAACAGATGGAGATCAGGCGGCCGAGTCCCCTCACGCCGGTGCGCACGGCCAGCGTCAAAGCTCCCAGCAGTGCGCCAATTCCGGTAAAGCCCATCAGGATGCCCAGTCCCTTGGCGCCGGAGTGCAAGACGTGATCGGCGAATATGGGCATCAGCACGGTGTAGGGCATGCCCACCAGGCTCACGAGGCCCAGCAAGAGGAGTAGGGCGCGAATCGGTCCGGTGTGGCTGACCCAGCGGAAACCCTCGATGATGTCTTCCAGCGGGGAATCCGACGTCGAGCGCGGCTTGCACTCCACACGCATCATGAGCAAGCCGATGATGACCGCGATGTAGCTGATACCGTTCGCGAGGAAACATCCGCCCTCGCCGATTTTAATGAGCAGGATTCCCGCGATGGCTGGGCCAATGACGCGCGCGCCATTGAACATGGAAGAGTTCAGCGCGATCGCATTCATGAGGTCGTCACGCCCCACCATGTCCACGAGGAACGATTGCCGGCCAGGGATGTCGAATGCGTTCACCACGCCCAGGAGAGCGGCAAGAACGAAGATGTGCCAAACCTCAACGGTATGTGTGAGCGTCAAGGCGGCCAGAATGAATGCCAGAATCATCGAGGCGACTTGCGTGGCGATGACGATGCGATGGCGGTTGACGCGGTCGGCAACCATGCCGCCGATGGGCGCCATCAGGAAAACCGGAATCTGGCTGGCGAACCCGACCGCTCCCAGCTTGAAAGACGACCCGGTCTTCTCGTACACGAGCCAGGATTGCGCGACGGTCTGCATCCAGGTGCCGACCAGCGAGATCAGTTGTCCGGAGAAGAAGAGTTGGAAGTTGCGATGCCGGAGCGCGCGCATGCCGATCGACCAGCGCGATTCTTTCGGCTCCGGAATGAGGGAGTCGGGCTGGTTGCTGCTCTCCGGATGGGTGGTTGCAGGCTCAGACACGATTATTTATTGGATGCCGCAGATAACTCACTGGTACCACTATAGCCGACCTCGAGAGGGTGACTGTTCTACAATGTAGGACCATGAATAAAGCAATCGTGCTTGGGCTGGCAGCAGCCGCGTGCCTGATCGGCTGCAACAAATCTTCTACGACGGCGGCGGCTCCGTCCCGCCCCGACGATGCTGTGCAGCAGAAACTGAAGCAACTCGCGGGATCGGGTGCGACCGATTGCGGCCGTCTCGACGTCAAAGCGCCGAACGATCAGTTCAAGACCGCGAGCGACTGCGCGACCAAGGCCGCCGACAGCAAGCATCCTTTCTACGTAGCCTATGACATGCCAGGCATGACGACCGGAGTGGCAGGAGGTTCTGACGGAAAATTGTTTGCGCTGGAGTTGCAGGGAGCAGGGACAGGAGCGAAGTTGGAGAGTGGACCTTGCCCGGCTGCTTTGCGAATCGCGCCCAGCGGCCGCCTCACCTGCTTTATTCCGGGGACGATGGGGCTGACTCCGACCGGCGCAGACCCACACAGCGGAATTCCCATGACGCAGGGAGCAAATCCGCAGGGCGGATCGGGAATCCCACGACCGTTCGATACGCCGAAAGCAGAGAATCCGCAGCCGCCTCCGAAGAAGAATTAACGACACGGGTAGTCCGCCAGTCTTCGCGCGGAGTAGGTTGCGAGTACCGGGTCTCAGCGTCGCGGAAGATATCTGACGCTGCCCCAACCTTTGCTTAACGAACTCCCGCCAGTTCCGGCTCCGAATTCACTGCTGCCGCGCTGGTGTTCTCCTGCGCATCCACAACCGCGATTGCGGTCACATTGACGATTTCTTCCACCTCTGCGCCCCGCGACAACAAGTGGACGGGTTTGCTCATCCCCATCAGGATGGGGCCTAAGGTCTCGCCACCGCCAATTTTCGACAGCAGCTTGTAGGCAATGTTGGCTGAATTGAGATCCGGGAAGATCAGCACGTTTGCGCCGCCCTTCAGCTGGCTGAAGGGATATTGCTGCTCCAGTTCGGTCGAAACCGCGTCATCCGCCATTAATTCGCCTTCGACCATAAGGGTCGGGTCGGCCAGGTGGAGCAATTCGACCGCTCGCCGAACTTTCTCGCATTGGGGATGTTGAGTACTTCCGAAGCTGGAGAACGACAGGAGCGCAACCCGCGGCTCGATATCAAACCGGCGCGCAGTTTGCGCCGTGCACAGCGCAATCTCCACCAGGTCTTCCGCCGTGGGTTCGATGTTTACGCTGGTGTCTCCCAGGAAGTAAATATCGCCCTTGCGTGTAATCATCGCGTAGCAGCCCGAGACCTTGTGCAATCCCTCACGTACCCGGACGATCTGCAACGCAGGCCGGAGGGTGTCAGGGAAATGCTGCGTCACACCCGATACGAGTGCATCGGAATCCCCCATGTGCAGCATCATCGAGCCGAAGACGTTGCGGTTTGCAATTTGCAGCCGTGCTTCTGTAAGCGTCATGCCACGCCGTTGCCGCAGACGGAAGAGTTCCTCGATGTAACGTTCCCGCAGCGGCGAATCTGCCGGATCAGTGATGCGGACGCCATTCAGACTAAGGCCAAGCTCGGCAATGTTCCGGCGGATCACCGAAGCGTTGCCCAGTAGGATGGGCACGGCGATATGTTCTTCGATCAGAGTATGGCAGGCGCGCAGAATCTTCTCGTTGTCTCCTTCCGGAAACACAACAGTTTTCGGTTGCGCCTTGGCCTTGTGCACCATCATGCGCGCGACTTCATGTGCTTTTCCGAGCCGCCGCTCCAGTTGTTCGCGATATAGATCGAGGTCGAGCGGCAGCTGAGCGACGCCGGTTTCCATAGCCGCCTTCGCCACTGCCACCGCTTCCCACAAAAGCACGCGGGGGTCGAAGGGTTTCGGAATCAGGTATTCCGGGCCGAATTTCAGCCGCTCTACTCCGTAAGCGCGACAAACAGAATCGGGCACATCTTCCTTGGCCAGAGCCGCCAACGCCTTCGTAGCTGCCAGCTTCATCTCTTCGTTAATAGCCGTGGCGCGGACATCGAGCGCTCCACGGAAGATAAAAGGGAATCCCAAGACATTGTTGACCTGATTGGGATAGTCAGAGCGTCCGGTCGCGACGATCACATCGTCCCGGCTAGCCTTCGCTTCTTCGTAGGTAATCTCCGGATCGGGGTTCGCCATGGCAAAAACGATCGGCCGCGCCGCCATGGTGCGCACCATCTCCGCATTCATGGCGCCCTTTACCGAGCAACCAACGAATACGTCTGCGCCCTGCATCGCCTCGCGCAGCGTTCGCAGGCTGGTTTCTTTGGCGAATTTTTGTTTATAGGGATTCATCCCCGCCGTGCGGCCCGTGTATACAACCCCCTTGGTATCGCAGAGCGTGATGTTTTCCCTCTTCACGCCCAGCCGCACGTAGTGTTCTGCGCAAGCAATTCCTGACGCGCCCGCGCCATTGAATACGACCTTGACCTGGTCGATCGCCTTGCCGACAACTTCCAGAGCGTTGAGCAGTGCGGCGCCTGAAATGATTGCGGTCCCGTGCTGGTCATCGTGGAAGACCGGAATTTTCATGGTCTTTTTCAGACGTTCTTCAATGTAAAAGCACTCTGGCGCCTTAATGTCCTCGAGGTTGATGCCGCCGAATGTCGGCTCCAGTAACTGGCAGAGCTTGATCACGTCTTCCGGATCATGACTGTTGACCTCGAGATCGAAAACGTCCACGTCCGCGAAGCGTTTGAACAGAACCCCTTTGCCTTCCATCACCGGCTTGCCCGCCAAGGCGCCAATATCGCCCAGTCCAAGCACGGCTGTGCCGTTGCTCACGACCGCCACCAGATTCCCGCGAGCGGTGTATTTAAAGGCGTCTTGCGGGTTCTTCTCGATCTCGAGGCAGGGGATAGCAACGCCGGGCGTATAGGCGAGGCTCAGGTCGCGTTGAGTGCGACAGGGTTTGCTGGGCGTGACTTCGATCTTTCCGGGACGCTCCCCGAAGTGATAGTCCAACGCCTGCTGTTTGGTCACTGCCATATTTTGACCTCCGTAGATCTGCGCGATGGGTCCCCTAGCACGCGGACGCGGGCCTCTACCGTGCCATCCTGGACACGGGCGTACTTATTGTTCGGCGGTTAGCTTCAAAGAGATGTGACTTGCATCACCCCGGGTAGTGTTTTTAAGCACCGTCAGCATCTGCGGGCGCGTTGATTTGAAAGGAGCTTCTGCCCTGATCCTCAGGAAGGAGAGCTCTCCCAGACGTAATGAAGAGTTTCTCTTCGCGCTCCCTCATTCACAGTTCTCTGTAAAGAGACTTCGCCATTATGAAAAGGTGACTTTCAACTTCTCGCAACCTGGGGTAAAGTTCATATTCGGCCTTGGAAGTTCCCGGCCAAGGCTCATTTTCTACGCCCAGAGGAAGCCATGACGACCCCAGACTGTCTTGAGCGCCGCTGTGGGCAGCGATTCGATCTACACGTGCCGGTTTCGATTAAGCTGGCCGGCTCACAGCATGAATCGAGCGGCTTTACGCAAGATCTCAGCGCTCGTGGAGCCTTTTTTTTCACGGACTTCCCACTCGCCCAAGGCGAGGCCGTGGAAATTACGCTGGTGATGCCGTCGGAGATTACGCTGGGTGAGAGCATGCGTGTCCGCTGCCAGGGAACGGTATTGCGAGTGGTGCAGCCCTCGGTGGGCACCCAACTGGGGGTAGCCGTGCACTTCAGCGGGTACGACTATCTCTCCAAATCCGAAGGCGATACCGCCTCCGATGCGTATAACCGGATTTCATCCCTACATCCTCACGCTGACGAGCAGCCTGTTAAGACTCCTTCCGAGATAAGACGGGCATCTTAGACCCGTGGCGCGGCTGATTTGGGCGTGCCTCTTCTCAAAAGCTCTGATTCCCGCGCGGGATGCCGAATTTCAGCCATTTCGGATCTTTTCATCTGTCCGCATTTCGCATAGAATACTCCCCTGTTGGGAAACCTTGATGTGGAGTTTCCCTGCCGCTCTTGCCTATCTTCTTCGCCCAGCAAACGTAGTCGCGTAAAATTGGCTTGAAGTGTGTCTCGGCGGTTACAAAAGTCACTTGGCTCGGAGGTTGGTCCCCCAATACCATGCAAACGCAGAAGGATTTTAGCGAGAACCAAGCCATGCATGGCATCGCAGTCGCCCTCCTGAGCGAGGACCGGGAGCAGTCGGCAATTCTCCAGAACCGCCTGGAGAGCACGCACGTCGCCCGTATCGTTTTCAGCAATGTGGGATTTCCTCTGAGCGCTACCGACCCGGTGGTGCGGCAGATGCAGGCCCAACGCGCCGAAGTCGTGCTGGTTGATGTGAACTCCGAAGATCCCCAGCGCGCCATTCGCACGATCGAACTCATTCGAGCCACCACCAGCGACATTGCAATCTTTGCGATTGGCGAAATGCGCAATCCAATGGCGATCGTCGGATCGATGCGCGCCGGCGCCGGTGAATTCATTGACCGGAATACAGGGACCGAAGGCCTGCTCGAAGCTTTCACCCGCTTCTCGGCGGCTCGCAGCAAGAGTCGCAGCACTGGGAAAGCACGCGTTTTTACGGTGATCAATGCCAAGGGTGGCAGTGGCGCCACAACCCTCGCGGTCAACACGGCGGTAGCCTTACAGCAGCACGGGCAGACAATCCTGGTGGACTTCTCGCCGATTGGTCATGCTGCATTGCATCTCAATGCCCGCCCGACCTTCAGTGTGATGGATGCGCTGCAAAACCTGCACCGCATGGATGCTTCATTGCTTGAAGGCCTGATGACGTCCACTAAAGACGGTCTGCACCTGCTGGCCGGGCCGCAGCAGCCCTATACGACCGCTCCGGCGGCCGCCGAATTGGCACGCCTGTTCGACCTTCTGGTGAGCCATTACCACTACGTGGTGGTGGATTGCTCTGGCCGTATGGACCAGACTACCCGCCTGCTTTCGGATCTTTCGAACGTTGTGCTTATGGTGGCGCAGACCGATGTAGTGTCGCTCTGGAGCGCGAGCCGCATCCGCTCATTCCTCGAGGAAGGCAACGGCCGCAAGCATCTGCGCCTGGTGATGAACCGCTACAAGAAGATTCCGGGTTTCAGCGAGGAAGATGTTGAGCGCGCCACAAACCTGAAGATTCTCTGGAAGGTTCCGAACAATTACCAGTTGATCGCGCCTGCAATCGACAAGGGCACGCCGATCGCCGCAACACACGATTCGCAGGAAGTCAGCCGCGCGTTTCGTTCGCTCGCCGACCTGCTGGCGCAAGCGCCGGCGGCCGCCGAAGAAGGCCTCGACCTGGTCTTCCAGGCCCAGAAGGACGCAAAGAAGGCGCCCAATCGACTGTTGATCAACCCACAATTCCGCACCGGCCAGTAGTTCGGGGTTACGCTTCTTTAAAAACTTCTGCTCAGGCCAGACATCCCGTCTCCGTTTTGGCCCATCTTCATATAGCAGCGCTCCAAAAGAACCTTCGTCCAAAGTTTTGCTGGCCGCCGAGGTGTTCCTGTTGCGCCCGCGGATTAGTACTTTCCCACGGAGTTCCTGATGTTAGTGAATAAAAAAGAGACTTTTGTTTCGACGTTCGGCAAGCGGCTAGCAATCGCGGTCGGACTGCTTCTCGTTGTGGCTGCGGCCTACGCCGCGAAGCAGTCAGCGGAACCGCCGAAAACTCCCGCCGTCGGGGATGCTGTCCTAAGCGGCACCTGGAAACTTAATCGTGACGAGAGCGACGATCCGCGCGAAAAGCTTCGCTCGGCAACGCAGGATCGCGATCAGAATGGCCCGATGGGCGGGCACGGTGGCATGGGTGGCAGTGGCGTCGGCATTGGAATTCCGGGAATCGGAGGCATCGGTGGTATGGGCCGCCCCCGAGGTGGGCCTACAGGCCAAGGCGGTTCGGGAGCTGGTTCCGAGGAACAGCGATCCCGACTACGTGATCTCGTGCAAGCATCCGAGCAACTCAAGATTGTCCAGAAGGGCCCGGAAATCGATATGACCGATGCGGATAGCCGGGAACGTTCGCTGTTCACCGACGGCCGAAAAATCGAGAAAGCGAAGAAAGACGCCACGCAAACCCAGGTTAAGGCACACTGGGATCACGGAACATTAGTCACCGAAGAAAAGGGCCCTGACGGAGAGAAGATTTCTCACGCCTACGAAATCACGGGCGATGGCAAGCAAATGGCGGACACCCTCACCCTCGAAAGCAAGCATCTGAATACGCCCATCATTGTGCGTTCCCTATACGACAAGGCTGGCGCTGAAAATGCAAGCACCGAGTAGTGCATCGCATAGTAGCCTGGCCGGGGTGCATCAGAACTGTGATCTTTTCAGAATCGGCTTAAAGGGGATCATCACGATCGCCTCGACATCCACGTTGGCGTCATTCTTCATCGCCGGCAGGAAATGCCATCTCGCCAAAGCCTCACTGGCGTAGTGGTCGAGCCGAGCGTCAGCGCCATTGACAACACGAATGTCGCTCACGGAGCCATCCGCGCGAATAATGGCGCGCAGTGTTACAGTCCCCGACACGTTTTCGCGCATGAGTTGCAGCGGATAAGCCGGGTCGACCTTGTGTTCCGCGACCGGGGCGATTAGTTCACCCTTTTCGTGGGCATCGCCGAGCTCTGCGAAGCGCATGACCCAACTGCCGCCCGCGGAGTTGAGGTTGGGCATGTTCATGGTCATCGAATAGAGGCGTCGGTCACGGAAAATCTGGCGCTCGAGTGGTGTTGGATTTTCAACCAGGTCGGCCTTCGCATGAGGCGTGGAAGAAGTGCGCGTGTGCGGCAGATCGGCTTTCGCGATTTCGGTGTGCCCGGGAGTTTCGCCCTTTGCCGATTGCCCGTTTCCCGCCGGATCCCCTCCGGCTGTCGCGGCCGTCGCGCTCCTGGCGCCTGGGCCGACGTGAAGGCCCGGAGGCGCTCCCGCAGCTGATCCGCCTGATCCCGTGCCGCTCGTTGCCCCATCCTTGCCAGCCCCAACCCCGTCCGTGCCCGAACTGTCGGCGCGCTGATCGGGGGTGCCGGCCGCCCCTGCTTTCCCTTGAGGAGAAGCGGCGAATGTCCCGCGGCGATTGCCCTGTGGCGGTTCGGCAGGAGGTACGACGGAAGGGTGAATGCCTAGCGCAATAATGTGCCCGCCGGCGTCGGCGGAGCGCGGGCCGGGTACTGACGGTGGCGGCGGGATCACCTGACCGTCCGATCCCCCTGTAATGCCTTGAACTCGCGTGGAACGAGCCGCAGATGTGGCCTTCCCACCGGTGGTTCCTTCCATCGTGGGCGGTGGCGGCACCACGGCTCGCCCGTCGGCGCCGAGTCCCGACAACGCCCGCTGCGATGCAAGGGGCAGCTGCGGTGCCGGGACGATGACTTCCGATCGGCCGATGTTCAGGTCGCCCAATTTTCGAATGGACGCCGAGTCAGTAGCCGGTGGGGGTTCCACCACTGCCGCTTGAGGACCGCGCAGTGCGCGGCGTGAGCCGCTCACATTCGCGTCAGGAGACGGGGCTACAACGTCGACCGAGAGGGACGCCACCGCGCGAGCTCCATTCTGAACTTCGGGCGGGGGCGCGACAATCCGCTGTTCGAGCGAAGCCAAACTTCTTGCCGGTCGCTGATCAAGCTGCGGCGCCGGCGCGACGATTTGATTCGGCAGCACGGGCACGTTCGGAGTCTTCCGCTCGAGGGCAGCCCCCGGCACGGGGACGCTGTGATCGCCCCATGCAACGATGTTGGGTGTATCGATATCGTGATTGATCTTGATATCGGGAGGCGTGACGATTGTCTGGTGGTGATTATCCGATTCCGGCGGCACCGAGAGAATGCTTTGCCGCGCGAACTCCGGATCGCCCTTGATGGTTTTCGCAAGGTGGGGACGGCCGGTATCAATCGGCGGCAAGAATTCCGAGGGAGAGTAATAAATGGCGTCCCGCGGATCGAAGCGGCGGACTTGCACGACGTGCCGTTCTGGAGGAAGCAGAGAGGATATTCCCCACGCCACCGCGAACACGATCAGGTGATAAAGGACCGATTCTGTAAAAGCTCCCCAAGGCAGCCGCTGGGGAACAAACACGTCATGCCAAAAGGGGGCGGGGGGCGAAGTAATACGAATTGCCGGCGGTTGGCGGCGCAGCAACGTATCTCCTAGATTTCGCCAGAAAGTCGACCCCCAAGGCTCGAGGTCAAGCAAAAGGCGGGGCGTCGAATGCACATCCGGCCTGGATCGCAGTTCCGCGGTATCGGGGATATTTTCCAGGCCTAAGAAAGAATTCATGAAATACGCCAGAAGAGGAACCGCAGTGGCTTCATTATAACGAACCACCAGAGCGGGGTTGGAGCCGAATGTACTCCTGATTGAACTCCAGAAGTCTCGTAACTCTATAGTACGATTACCCCGGAAAGAGGCTGCTGCTATGGGCACACAGTTGTTTCTGGTTATGTCTTTGTTGGTGGGTGGGTTTGTGGGGTCCGCCGCTCAGGAAAAGAGCGCTGATTCGAAGGCGCCGGCACGGCCCGGCGTTGAGTATTCAGGGATGTACAGCTTCCTGAAAGAGGGAGAGTTTGTGCAGGTCACGGTCGAAGATGGTGGGCGGGTGACGGGTTTCGTGTCGCGATTCGGCGATCTCGATAGCGACAAGGGAGCCTTTCTCGATCAGTTCTTCAAGACCGGCAAGCTCGAAGGCGACGCCCTGACATTCACTACAGAGGTTGTCCACGGGACGGCTTATGAATTCAAAGGGACGATCAGCCGCGGCGAAGGAAAGAAGCCTGGCGATGAAGCGTATTACCAGATCAAGGGGACGCTGACTGAGAGAGTGACGGACGCCAATCAAAAAACTTCGTCCAGATCACGCGATGTTACCCTCAGAGCGTTCCCCGTTGAGCCAAGTTAGTTGAACGCGAATCGCCTGCCGAGCCGACCTCCTATTTTCCCGCCGGCTTTAACACCGCAGTATTCCGCTCGTCGCTGGCAATGATGCGATAGAACTTCTTCAAGTCCGCCGCTTTGTTCACCGGCACCGTCAGGTCCTTAATCTCGAAGCTTCGCTTATAACTGAGGACGCCCTCGGTAGTCTCCGTCTTCGAATGGTAGCTGGCAAAGCCAAAGTCAGCGTCGACCGGAGGCGGCACATCATCCACGACGTAGCCGGGTGGCAGAGCGATTTCGAACTCATCCGTATCTCGAATTGGACCTTCAAACTCGATCGGGAACTGGCGAGCCTCTTTGGTCTCCAGCAGCGCGCTCGACTTGCTGCCAAATACGCGTGGGCGCACCAACAACAGGTTCCCGGCGTTCTTGGCGTAGTTTTCGGACTCGAAGCTGTACTCGAAGCCGAAAGGCAAATCGGTATGCTCAATGTTCATGGCATCCGCTTTTGTGATGACGAAGGTCGATAGGGAGCCGGCGAGCAGACTTTCGATTGGCTTTATCCGCTCATTCGCATTTGTCACCGTTCGCATCGTGTAACGTTCGTAGGAGGCACGGTCACCCACGCGAGTTTCCGTAACACGTCCCGTCAACTTGCCGTTGACGTCGAGGTTGAGCTTGGCAGTCCGCCGAATTCCGTTCATGCTCGACGGCAATTTGGGTAGTTCGACCAGTTGCCCGCCGGCGGGGGTGACCATGAGTCCGTAGTTGGCCTGCAGATAGCCCGAGATCCTGCCAAACGGGGTGAGTTCGCTGGTCGGATCGAAAAAGAGAATCTTGCCCAACTTGGGGTCATCCACGGTTGCGGTGAGAGAGGGATCAATAAGACCCTCCGGCAACTTGATGGCAATAATCGCGTGATCAAATCGGGCATGGGCCGGAACTTCGGGTGTGATGGCGCCCCGTTCCGTATTGATCAGCACGTAATACGAGTCGACGCCAATCTCGTGCAGCATGGATCCCATGAGCGTCGCCTTGTCTTTGCAGTCCCCGTACCGGTGAGAGTAAATGTCTGGGGCACTGTGCGGCTGCCACCCGCCAATGCCAATTTCAATCGCCACATAACGAATGTCGTGCTGAACAAACTGCGCCAGCGCCCGCATCTTTTCCAGCGGCGTTTTGCTGGATGAGGTCAGTGCGATGACCTTCTGCTTCACCTCCGGCGAGGGGTCTGTCCGACCATTAATCAGAGTGCGGTACCAGTTTCCCATCTGCTGCCAGTTGCCGAATCCATTTGGCGACGAGCCACCCGGGGGGAAAAAGCTTACAATCATCTGCCCCATGACGCCCGACAGCGGCGGCATGTCCTCCTCTTTGCGGATGCCTTTTACGTCGGTAACGGCCCAGGAACTCGGATTGCCCGGCTGCATCGGCTTGACTTCCGGATAGTTCAGCCAAGTGGCCTTGTACTCCCAGCCGGCGGGCAACTGCAGCGAGTAGCGGCTCTCGCGCACCGGCGCTTCGCCCTGGAAATCCCAGAAGTCCTGAAGAACCATCGGTTGCTCTTCCGTCTCGTACTCATAGCCGACGATGTTGCCTGGATCTGCTGCCGGGATGCGAAGGACCTTATCCTTCACATCAGAGATCAATTCACTGCCTTCAATTTTGGGCAGGGAAATCTCCAAGGCCTCTTTATCTTTCACTTCGTAGTCTTTTCCCTGTGCTGGAATGCTCCAACCACGGAGACCGGTGATGCGCCGGTGCGAGTTCAGGTACACGAACACGGTTCCGTACTCGCGCCCGCCCGGTCGGAGGATTTTGTAAGCCTCGCGAACGGTCCTCTTGATCTTGTCGGCCGATTGGACGCTGACGGAAGTTTCGGAATAAAGGAGGACGGCATCCGTCTTATCATCGTGCGCCGGCAAGGGTGCATTCACGAGGGCGTGCATCCACCCGGGCGCATCCCCGGCAACCGCGTGGCGCGCACACGCCAGTACCATTCCCGCCAGGACCAGAAGAAGTACACCCGTGTAACGCCTAGTTCGCTGCGGTTGCGGGCTGCAAGACGATTTGTGCCTCATCACCTGTCCTCACGACTTGAAAAAAATTGCGGAGCGCTGGATAGTACTTGGTTTCGAGTAAGACCAGGTCGACATTCAGAGTTCGGGTCCAGTGCAACGCGCCCGCGTCATGGTCGACCTTAAGGACGTACGACACTACCTTCGCGTTTTGATCCTGCGCCGGGGGTGAACTGCTAACCATCCATCCCAGCGGCAACTCAACCGTGATGTCATCCGCCTTCTGAAAAGGAAACTCAAAATAAATCGGATGGATCCGGTTGACATGATCAAACAGCCGCTTTTCTGTGGCTCCAAACAAGCCGACTGGCATGAGCGCCCTGCGTCCGGCAGCGGAGGCCCAGCCAGGAACCTTCAGATCAAATTCCGCAACCAGCGGCGACTCTGAACTGCTCCAATCAGGTTTATTCGTGAGTTCGACATCAATTGCGGCTGGAATGTATTCGCGAACCTTATCCTCGAGGTATGTTTTCCGCTCAGTGTCGTCCTCGTGCCGTTCCTCGACCCGGCGCATCATTGCTTCCAACCCAGTAAAAGTGAGGCTGAGCTTGCCTTCCAGACCGCCGGTGGTCTCGTCGAGTTTGAGCTTTGCCTTACGCTCGATTCGGGAGGCGGAGCTTTCGGGCAAACTGGTTTGCACCCAACTTCCACCGTCCCTGTCCATCCGCAATCCGGTGACGCCGGTCTCGTCCCAGGGCAGCATACCGAAGGGCGCAAATGCGTGGCCCGGATCGCAAAAGACGTCCTTTCCGTTGAGCTTAAGTAGTACGACATTCGTATCCAGTTTGCTGCTATCCATCACTTTTGGATTAAAGAAGTAGTTGCGCCGGTCTGAAGCCCACACGCCGTAGGATTCAATGCCAGCGGCCCTGACCAGCGCGAGATACAGCCATGTCAGTTCCGCACCATCGCCGTATCCACGCTTCCATACGTCTTCCACATTGCTGTTGTCTTTCTCTTTGGCGCGCTTCTGTTCCTCCTCGGTCTTGCGCACCTCATAGGAAGTGTTCCGAATCTGCTGCACGCGGGCATAGATTTTGCGTGCCTTTACTTCGGGCGAGTCGGCGGGGGCCACGATCTGCGATACGGCTTGCTCCATGGCCTTTTTCTTGCCAATAAAGCTTTCCAGGCGATCGTGAAGTTTCTTGCCGCGGTTGTGCCAGAACTTGTCGGCGTCGGGCTCGTATCCTTCAGTGCTATAGATGAAGTCGACTCGGGATTTCAGCTCATTTTCCGGGGGCATGAAATCCTCGGTCTGGAACGCTGGAATGTTCTGCGCTTCCAGGCGGACAATGTGGTCCGGGCCCTCCTTGGGCGGTTCGGTACCTTCCGGCAGGAATTGCCAGCTGTAGCGCAGTTCCCAAGATTCGTAGATGCCGTTGTAGCGCTTTAATGAAAACTTGGCGCGCTTCGTAAACAGTTCGTTGCTCAAAATCCAGTGCGAGTCAAAGATCAGGTTCTCGGCAAAGTTCCGCGTGTAGGAATACTCAATAATTCCGCCCACCTGAACGTCCGGGAGCGTGAAGGTCTTGGCAAGGTATTTCAGACCCTTGGCCTTGGCGATGGACTTATCAAAAACTTTCCCGTCAAAGTCGGCGACGGATCCATCCGGTCGAATGGTGCGCGCCTTCACTGCCACAATGTTTTCGCTATCTTTAAAGAACGGAATTTCGATATCAGCGTGCTTGCGGCCTTCCTCTGTGAGTATCTTGATGCGGATGTAATTATCTTCGTGTGAGGTATAACCGTTGTCGTCCCGGTCAACCTGCCGAAACAGGATGATGGCGGGTGCGCCGGGAGCCTTGGGCTCTGAAGTCATCTTGAGTTCATCTGGCGAAACCGGCTGAAATCCGATTCCAGCCTGCGCGGGACGGCACAGGCACATCAATATGGCGAGAGTGGCTGAAAGGGAATAGGCCAGATTCAGTCGACGAAGGGGCATGGCGGAACTCCTTTCCGCAGTTCTAGTTCGGCCTTACGCGGTGGTGTGGGTGGGATAGAACCGGTGCGGGATGACGAAGAGGCCCAGCCATACCTGCTGTCGAGCACAGCTATTGGGCGCACAATACAATTCCCGTCGCGCTCTGTCAACAAGAACCGCCGTTCGGAGACCGGTCTACGGCCTTCATTTGCTAAGTGAAGACTCTCCCTGTCGTTGGCACTTAGGTGAGTTTTGTAACTTGGCAGGAATGTCCTTTTCCTGGGTATTGACACCGCAGCCGCAGCTTGTGCCTCTGGATTCTACAACTTGGGACTGCCCGCTTTTGCAGGTAGAAAGCGACCACGGGGGTTGCGACCATCTGTGTCCAATACCACAAGTGATAGACCTCACCAGCCATTGTGAGCGCGGTCACAGCAAGACGTTATAGCCCCCGAGACAATTGACGCACGGGCGGGGAACTCCACTATTGGGACGTACCGCCCAAGGGAGGTCATGATGTCGGATGACAAGCGCGACATACTCGAGGTGTTGAAATTTGAGCTCAGCTTTCTGGAACAAGGCGGTTATGGCCGCAGCGTGCGTACGCCGTGGAAGCCGACGTCGATATTTCAGGACTCTCCCAGCTGTCTGAACTTCAATGATCCCGCCCGTCCCCACGCATGCAGTGAATGTTTGCTTACCGACTTCGTCCCTCCCGGGGCGCGCGAAGAAGCAATTCCATGCCACTTCATCCCGTTGAACAACCTTGGGGAGACCGTTGACAGCATGGAGCGTCATTCGCACCAGCTTGAACTGGAAGAGGCCTTGAAGACCTGGCTGCGGTCAGCTATTGCACGACTGGAAGCCCAGCGCCTTATCGCGAAGAAACAAAACTAATATGTGCCGGTGCCAGGCCGGCCTGTCCACAGCTAACTGGCTTCTGCCCTTGGCCGAGAGCGAGGCCATATGTGATTTAGTCGTTTCGCCTGTGTGCACCTCAATCCACCCCGCCACTACTCAGACTTATTCCTCGTGATTGCACGAAGGCCAGTTGACTTTCTCTCTGCCTTTTGGAAATCATCATCCTGGTCAATTTCATGACGAAGCTAAGCATCTTGATCGGCCTGGCGGTCGCCACGGTGTCCGTTTATGGGGGAGACAGTGTTGTTTTGCACTTTCGCCCCGATCCTGTCGGCTCGGTAGTCGTCGAACGATACGATGCGGTCCCTCAAAAGAACGGGAAAACCGAGTTCGCCTTCGAGCAACCAGTGACTCAGAGATGTGTGCATGCTCTATTCCCTCACATGGGGTACCAGACTTGCTGGTACCTCAGCCGCCACACCGAGCAAAGGATCAACTACTAGAAAGGTTCCTGCCGAAAAACGAGTTTGGCGCAGACCGGCAATCGAAATTCCGCGCACCCTGCGGCAGACCGCTTCACTGCTACGATATTGATCTGAAAACATTCATGTTCGCCATTCGCGACAATCTGGCTGAGTGTTTAAGCGCCCTGCGCGCGCACAAGTTGCGCGCCTCCCTTACCATGCTTGGTCTCACCATGGGAGTGGCAACGCTCATCACGGTTATGACGATCGTGCAGGGCGCGAACATCTACGTTGAGCAGAAGATTGCGAATCTGGGCACAAACGTTTTTCAAATTGCACGCACTCCGTTTGCCGTGACCGATTTCAATATCGTGATCAAGGCCCTGAAGTACCGCAAGATTGAACTCGATGATATGCAGGCGGTCGAGGCCGGGTGTGCCAGTTGCGAGGAGATCGGCGCAACCGCCGGTGCCACCGTGCGTGCGCGCTACGGTAATAAGGAGGTGACTGACGTCAGCCTCGCAGGCCACACACCATCCATGGCCGATATCGATACGAGAGCGGTTGATCGCGGCCGGTACTTTACACCTTCCGAAGCGGAGCATCGCGCGAACGTCTGCCTGATTGGCGACACGCTGGTCCAGCAGCTATTTTTGGGCGTAGATCCCATCGGAAAAATTCTTCGCCTCGACAATGAGGAATTCACCGTGATCGGCGTGATGGACAAGGTGGGCAGCGTGCTGGGCCAGGATCAGGACAATTTTGTCACCATACCTCTCTCCGTCTTCCTGCGAATGCGCGGCGCTCATGAAAGTTTGACAATCAACGTCAAAACAAGGGGGGATGCTTTTCAGGAGGCGCAGGATCAGGCGACGCTGATCGTGCGTGCGCGGCGGCATCTGACAGCGGGCATGGAGAATGATTTCTTCATCGGCACCAAGGAAAGTTACATGGCCTTGTGGCGGAGCATCAGCTCGGCATTCTTTGCGGTATTCATCATGGTGAGCGCGATTTCCGTGGTCATCGGCGGGATCGTGATTATGAATGTCATGCTGATGGGCGTGACCGCTCGCAAACGCGAAATAGGGGTCCGGCGGGCCGTGGGTGCTACCAAAGTCGACATCATGCGCCAGTTCATTGCGGAAAGCGTAGTGCAGTGCATTGCCGGAGGCGCGATCGGCATTGGCCTGGGTTTCCTGGTCGCGCTTGCTTTGCGAACCTACTCTCCCTTTCCAGCGTCGGTGCAAACCAGCGTGGCTATTCTGGGCATCGTGTTGAGTTCAAGTGTCGGTTTGTTTTTTGGAATTTATCCAGCACTGCGTGCTGCGAATCTTGATCCAATCGTTGCGCTGAGGTCTGACTGATGGCCATTATGACGACCTCGCAAGCCCGCGAGAATTTCTTTGCGGCCTTGGCTACCCTGCGCTCGGCAAAAGTGCGCTCCGCACTGACCGTGCTCGGGATCATCATCGGCGTCTCGTCGGTCATTTCGATGGCCGCGATCATTCAGGGCCTGAACAAATTCGTTCAGGACAAAGTGGAATCCCTGGGCTCGCGAACCTACTTCGTTTCCCGATTTCCACCCGGATCAGATCCATCGCGCTGGCCGGAGAGCATTCGCACCCGGAAATACTTCGAATATGACTACGCGAGCTTCATTCGCGAGGCCGCGCCCCATGTGCAGATCATCACGACTTTCGGGACGCGGGGATTTTTCTTTGGAGACTCGAACCAGATCACCTACGGCGGGCGCAGCGTCGAAAAGGTGATTGTGCGCGGAACCGAGCCGCAATACACGGACGCGATTCCTCTGTTTTCGGTACAGCGAGGGCGATTCATCAGCGCCTTCGATCAGGAGCACGCTCGCCCGGTAGTCGTGCTGGGATCCGCCATCAACGACTCGCTCTTTCCGTACGAAGATGCTGTCGGCAAGACCGTGCGTATCAACGGGCAGTTGTGCGAAGTGATCGGGGTTTTTGAGCACGATCCTGGCTTGTTCATCGGTCCCGGCGTCGACGCGTTTGCGGTCATTCCCTTGAGCACCTTCAAGAAAAGTTACCCCGAGGCCAAGGAATTGATCATGGCCTTCACCGTGCCGGAAAATGTCAGCCTGGAGACCGCACAGGATGAAGTGATTCAGGCCATGCGTCGCCTGCGGCACGTACCGGTCGATAAGGAAAATGACTTCGAGGTGAGCTCGCCGGATTTCTTGAGCAATTTATGGAATCAATTGACTGGAGCCCTGGTGATTCTAACTGGCGTGATCAGTTCTATTGGCCTGGTGGTCGGTGGCATCGGCGTCATGAATATCATGCTGATTTCCGTAACTGAGCGTACCCACGAGATCGGGATCCGCAAGGCCATCGGCGCCCGACGCGCCGACATCCGGCTCCAGTTCCTGCTGGAGGCGGTCGCCCTCACCCTGGTCGGCGGGACAATCGGTATTCTGATCGGTGCAACCGTTTCCACGCTCGTGAGAACATTTGTACCTTCGATTCCTGCGACCCTTTCATTTTTGTGGGTGACGATCGGCTTCACGATTTCCGTGAGCGTGGGGCTGTTTTTCGGTTACTACCCGGCGAACATGGCCGCTAACTTGGATCCAATCGTGTGCCTGCGCTACGAGTGAAGCTCTTAACCACAAAGTTCGCAAAGAGAGGCTGCAAGGAACTCTATGCCAGATCTCATCAGCTATCTGTTACTTTTGCGATCACTTCACGATGTTTGCAGTTCAACGGTCCGGTGACCCTTCCAAATTCCATACGTCTAAGGACCGTCGGCGTGTGGCTCGGGATCTTCTCCGCTGGCCCTTAAATGCCCTGTGTCCTTCATCTCCAAAATGCGTTTCCAGCTCGCGTTGCTGATCGTTATCACAGGGGCATCCCCGCGTCTTTACGCGCAGCGGGATTCTGCGCTAACCAGGGACGCGCTCGGCAGCCTGACAACGCTGCAAATCCCGCATCTGATTCGGGACCCCACGCTTGAAGACTTCGCCGACATGCAGTTATCGCCCGCAATCTCCGGATCGATGCTCAAAGTCGACCAGTTCTGGCAGCACGACCCCATTGATGGCCAGCCCGTCTCGCAGAAGACAGAAGCCTATCTGGGTTACACCGACAAAAATCTGTACGTGGTTTTCCTGGCTTTCGACAACGACGCCAGCCACATCCGCAATCACATGGTCCGCCGCGAGCAGATCAATGAAGAAGACCAGGTCGGAATTTTTCTCGATACCTTTCATGACCACCGCCATTGCGTCTTCTTTTTCATCAATCCCTCTGGTGTGCAGCAGGAGGGCACATATTTTGAAGGCCAGCAGGACATCGACCTCTCCTGGGATACGATCTGGAAAAGCGAGACCCGTGTTTCGAAAAAAGGCTGGATCGGATTTATCTCGGTCCCCTTCAAGTCACTGCGCTTCAAGTCAACCAACGCGGTGCAGGATTGGGGCGTCCTGCTCGAACGCGACATCCCCCATAACAACACCGAGCACTCCTTCTTTCCGCACTACTCGATGAACGTGCAGGGCTTGCTTCCGCAGGAGGGCTCTCTCTCCGGCTTGAAGAACATCTCACCCGGACGAAATTTTCAGCTGATCCCGTATGTCTCCGGCCGATCGTACCGCAGTGTTGACCAGCGCGATCCCGTGAATCCAACCTTCGAAGCCAAGAGCTTCGATGCAAAAGCGGGACTCGACGCCAAGGCCGTCATCAAGGACAGTTTTGTCCTCGATGCCACCATCAATCCCGACTTCGGCCAGGTCGAATCCGACGAGCCCCAGATCACCGTGAACCAGAGATTCGAGGTCTTATTTCCAGAGAAGCGTCCGTTCTTTCAGGAGAACTCTGGCTATTTCGCGACTCCGATCAACCTGGTCTTCACACGCCGAATTGCCGATCCGCTCTACGGCATCCGCCTCACCGGGAAGAGAGGCCCCTGGTCCATCGGCACTTTATTTGCCGATGATCAATCTCCTGGCGAGAGCGTTGCCCCGAACGATCCTCTATGGGGGCGGCAAGCCTATTTCGGCATCGTGCGTGTCAGCCGTGAGATCGACAAGAACGGCAGTAATATCGGACTGATCTACACCGATCGCGAACTCGACACGGTTCCCAATACGACCTGCACCACTGATCCGTGTATCACGCGTACGAATCGCGTTGGCGGCATTGATGCCCATCTCAGGTTCAACAAGAACTGGCAGCTCGATGCCCAGGCAGTCGGCAGCCAGACGCGCTTCAACGATGACACCTCCGCTTCCGGCGCCGGATACTTTCTCTACCTCGAGCGCAGCAGCCGCAAGCTCGAAATCAACTCGATGTATAAGGACAACGCTCCGGATTTTCAGACACGCACTGGATTTTTCCAGCGACCTGACATCCGCTGGTTCAGCAATTTTGCCCAGCGGCGCTTCTACGTGGAAGGCAAACACCTGCTGTGGCATGGGCCGAGCATTTATACACGTAACATTTGGGATCACAACGGCCTGCGCATCGAGTACTTCACCAACGCAAATTACAAGTGGTTCTTTAGCAACCGCAACAACCTTGGAATTTATGCGAATTATGGCCGCGAGCGCCTGCGTCCTGCAGA
The DNA here is from genome assembly GCA_963765755.1 of uncultured Acidobacteriota bacterium. Lineage (GTDB taxonomy): Bacteria > Acidobacteriota > Terriglobia > Terriglobales > Acidobacteriaceae > Gp1-AA133. The sequence continues at coordinate 104,370 of CAVXXV010000021.1, forward strand.
CTATTCGCAACTGGCCAACAATATCGACATCCCGCACGACCAGGTCGGCTTCTTCTTCAACAGTCAGTATTTCAACTGGATGACCCTGAACCTGGAGGCGAACATCGGGCGCGATACGAATTATGATCCGGTGCAGTGCGGTTCGACGCTGGGTGATTGTCCGATCACCGCCCTTCCTCCGGGTCCGGGCAAGTCGCGTTTCGCGCAGGTTTCGGCAGTCTTTCGTCCCAATAAAGGCCTGACTGTCGAGAACACTTTCTTCTATTACTCCCTGCGCGACGTGCACACCAATCTGAACTTCATCAACAATTACATTGCGCGCTCGAAATGGAATTACCAGTTCACCCGCGCATTTTCCCTGCGCCTGATCGGGGAGTACAACGGCAACATCGCCAATGGCGCCTTCACGTCCCTGCAGAACGCCAAAAGTTTCAACGCCGACGTGCTCTTCACGTACATGGTGCACCCGGGCACGGCAATTTACGTTGGCTACAACACCGATCTGGCGAACATCTACCGGCCTCTGACAAGCAACCCCAACGACTACACGGAATTACTCCGCTCGAATCGCTATCTCAACGATGGGCGTCAGTTATTCGTGAAAGTATCGTACCTGTTAAGGTTCTAGTCAGCAGCTTTCATGTAAATTGACCCATCTGGCAAGGACGACTTGACCACTCCAGCTTCGACCGACAGAGCGTACGAAATCCCGTCGTTACTCCGCCAGAGAGCCACATCAAACCGCTGCCCCGCGGCCAGACTACGTACCGCTATCCCGTGAAAAGTAAGGGGGGTTGCTGCCTTGCAAACCTCGGGCGCCTGCGTTGATTCCATGAAGTAAGCATGCCCGGCTCCCACGACCACGGCGTGCCCATCCGGATCGAGCAGCACCGAAGTCCGCTCGTCGACAGCAATGTCGCGGATCTCACGAGCCTTGCCATCCTGAAGGACTCTCGCCATGAAAACCAGGCTGCGACCCATACGATCGCGCGCGGCGAAGTGCGTATCGGTGATCACGTTCTTCAAGAGTGGATTTTTCAGAAACGCATGCACAATCGTCACCCTTGGATGGTAAGGATTGGCCAAAGTCTGCGGGGAATTCAGATCCTTGTCGTCCAGCGAGTCGCCCTGCGCCGAGTAGACAAATTCTCCCTGCACGGCCAACCCTGCGCTGGTGCCCCCAATCGGCACGCCGCGCTGGATGGCTTCATTAAGTGCGTGCTGTACGGGCGTATCCATCCACCAGTTGATGTAATGCGCCTGATCGCCCCCGGCAATGAAAACAGCCTCAGCATGTCGGATCGCATCCGCCACGAACGGATCCTTCGCGGCCGCGCGACTCGTAAGAATGAGTGTCGCGACGGAATTCAGTTTGCACAAGCCCTGGATGTACGGGTTGTAGTCCTCATCCCCCGAAGCGCGCAGTACGACGAAGTCGCCGCCCCCAGCGCGCTCACACATCCATTTGAACGCCTCATTCAGATCATCGCCCCCACCCATCAGGGCAAAGCCAGCCTGGGTTTTGGTCTGGATATCATTAGGATTGCCAGCCCGGAAGTATTGGTACGGATGATCGGCGGCGTGGAGTGAGGGCGCTACTAATGCTAGTGCCCCCATGACGTAAAGGGACAGGATTGTTCGGAGAGCCTTCATCGATATTGTTTTGTCCACTGCCAAAACCAGGAAGAGTCTGCAACCGCGAGCAGAAACTGGCTCTGGCGAAGGATTTAAATAGTTTGCGTGGTTCCGGCCTAAATCGCTGTCTCTAGCGTCTGCGACAACTCTTCCCACTCCGCCATCAGGGAGATAAGTTCTGAGCGCCGATCTTCAAGTTCTTTTGTATGTGTCTGCGTTTCCTCAGCACTAACGAATGTCAGCAGCGCTGTCTCGTGTTGGGCGATGGCCGCCTCCACGCGGGCGATGTTTTCTTCAACCTGGTGGATACGCTCCTCCATCTGCTTGCGCTTGATCGGATTCAAACGCTTGCCTTTCGTGGATTCCGGTTCCCCGATTTCCGGGGACGAATGGCCATTGGAAGGCGAGCCTGCGGATTCGAAACTTGCCCGACCGCGCGAGGGCGATCCGTTCTTGGAGGGGCTCCGCATGGGAACATCGTCGAGCGTAGGCACAACCACGGCTCGGCCCTCTTTCCGCCAGCGGTAGTCCTCGTAATTTCCGGGATAGACCTCGACCCGGCCTTCGCCGATTTCGAAGATGCGCGTAGCCAACTTGTCGATGAAGTAGCGATCGTGCGAAACCAGTACTACCGTTCCCGTGTAGGCAGCGAGCGCTTCGAGCAGAATGTCTTTGGCGCGCATGTCGAGGTGGTTGGTCGGTTCATCCAGCAGCAGAAAATTTGCGGGATGCAGGAGAAGCCGCAACAAGGCATAGCGGCCCCTCTCTCCGCCGGAGAGCACGCCGATTCGCTTAAAGACGTCGTCGGCCTGAAACAGGAAGCAACCCAGCAGGCTACGCAGTTCGGTTTGCGTCGAGCGCGGGGAAAGCTCGGTGATGTCGTCGAGAATACGCGCGTCCTGATCGAGTTCTTTGTACTGGTCCTGGGCAAAGTAGTCGGCCTCGACGTTGTGTCCGACGTTGTACTCGCCGGTGCTTAGCGGTTCCGTGCCCGCGAGCAACTTGATTAACGTTGATTTGCCCGCGCCATTCACGCCCACCAGCGCGATGCGATCACCGCGTTCAATCATGAAATTCACGTCGCGGAAAACTTCTTTCGAGCCGTAACTCTTGGCTACATCTTTGAATTCTGCCACGATTCGTCCACTTGGTTTCGGCTGCGGAAACGAGAAGTGGATCGTCTTCTCCTCAGGAGGAATCTCGATCCGCTCCATTTTTTCAAGTTCTTTGATGCGGCTCTGCACCTGCTTTGCCTTGGTGGCCTGGTAGCGGAAGCGGTTGATGAAAACTTCAAGTTGCTCAATGCGCTCACGCTGGTTACGGTAAGCGGCTTCAAGTTGTTCGCGTCGCTGCGTCTTCTCAGACAGATACTTGTCGTAGTTGCCCGTGTAGAAGAAGATCTGCTTATTCCAGATCTCGACTGTCTTCTTCACGGTGACGTCGAGAAAATACCGGTCGTGCGAAATCAGCAGGAATGCGTACGGATACTCGTTCAGATACTCTTCGAGCCAGTTGCGCGCTTCCAGATCGAGATGGTTGGTCGGTTCGTCGAGCAGCAACAGGTTCGGCTTTTGCAGCAGCAGCTTCGCGAGCGCAATACGCATCTGCCAGCCGCCGGAGAATTCATCGGTCAGGCGCGTCCAGTCGTCCTTGCGGAAGCCAAGACCGGTCAGAACCGTTCCAACCTTGGCCTCGATCGCATAGCCATCGCGCGTCTGGAACTCGTGCTCGATGCGATGGTAGCGGTCTGCGACCTGCCCATATTCAGGCGATTCATGCGACAGCTCCGACATGCGCCGAGTCAAGTCCTCCATCTCGTGTTCCATGTCGCGTAGTTGGTCGAAGACCGACATGCACTCCGCAAAGACGGTTCGCCCGGAAAGCGTCAGCCCATCCTGGGGAAGGTATCCGGCGGAAATTCCCTTAGCGATGGTGATGGAGCCGTAATCGAGCGTCTCCAGTCCGGCGAGGATCTTCATCAGCGTGGACTTGCCGGTTCCGTTGGCACCGACGAGCCCGATGCGGTCCTGCGGCGTAATCAGCCAGTCTGCGTTCTCAAACAGCAGCTTGTGGCCGAAGCGCTTTCCGGCTCCTGAGAGTTGAATCATGACGACAACTTTATCGTCTCACGGGAAAGCCCGATTACAGAAGGGGTTCACAAGGTCGAAGTGCCGGGGATCGAGCGGCGCTGGACTAGAAGGCGGATCAAAGAGCCTTGCGCCTTCGTGATAGCGTCAGAACGTTGACGCCTCAGGGAGACGCATCAGCCCCGATTTGGGATCGAATTACTGTTTGGGCGATTGTGCCTGCATCGGATCCCGCTGTCCTGTCTGGTTCGCCACGCTGGCCCCATCCTGCTCCAGGACAGTGGTGGCTGGGGACGATTGGGGCTTTCGCGCACGCGCCGCGCGCGCCAGGTCGCCGAGAGATGCCTCAGCCGGTTTGGTGGTCGGTGCCGGCTCCGAGCCGTCCTGCTTGGACAGCGCGACGTCTACTACGACCGGTTCCGCGTCGACATGAATCTTCTTCTGCCAGGACTGAAATCCCGCCATGCGGACTACCAGGACGTGGTCGCCGCTGGTAACGCGAAGGGTGGAAGGAGTGCTTCCCGCCAAGCGTCCATCAAGAGATACTTCTGCCTTCGGTGGAGTCGATGTGAGCTTAATGGTCGTGGTGGGACCACTCGCCGCGCGTAAGCGCGTCATATCGAGCCGCTGTGTACCGTTTACAAAAACCGTAAGGTCCGCCCCTTGCGAGATGCTGGCATCCCGCGCCTGGCTGGAGATGATGTTCGACTGGTCGTTGCTTATGGGCTGCTGCTTCGAAGAGCGAATCGGAACTCGCGCTCCGTCGGAGAGAGTTATGGAGTCGAGGTCGATATCGATCCACCCCCCCTTGACGTTCCCACCCGAACGCAGGTTCGTTACCGAGGCGCTGGCCAGGCTTCCCTTTGCGATCACGACCACATCGCCCACGTGCACATCTTCGGCGACTTCCAGTTCCAGCGTTTCACCGACCCTGACGCTGCTTCCCGCGGCGGTCGCGCTCAAGCGTAACTTAACTGCGGTTCCATCCTGCAACACGACGTTCAAGGGTGCAGGACTGGCAGTCGCAGATGCCGGCGCAGCCGTTTGTCCCGACGCGTTCGATAATAGTCCAGCAAGCAACAAGGTAAGCACGACCGCAGTTTTAGACATTTTGATTCTCCACAGCCAAGGCGAGCCTTGGTCCGCTTATATTGTTTCAACAAAAGCGGCCGCGGACATAGTTACTGGAGTCACGGCAGGAGACCCGTGGAAGTGGCGATAAACACGGGAGATGGCGTCAGTAACGCAGGGCGTGACGGCCGCCGCGAAGCTCATTACGTGAGGAGGCCTCAAACATCGCGGGTTGGATGCGCTCCAGAGCGCGGTCAATGACGGTCTGCAGCTCTGCAACGTATTTCAGTTCGCGACCCTTGGCCAGCATCTCGCGCGCGTCGACGGCGGGAAACCATGTGGGGTTGCGCATCGTTTCGCCGGGTCGTCGGGTGCTGGTAACTTCCATGAGGAAGGCTTTGACCACAAACTCCTGCACGCCGGAAGGCTGCCAGAAAACGCCCTTAGAATGCAGATAAAGGTGGAAGTGCCGAGGCTCGATCACGCCCAATGCGCCGGCTTCTTCCAGCGCCTCGCGAGCCGCAGCCTGGCTGTGCGACAAGCGCGTATCGGTACAGCCTTTGGGAAACGTCCACTTGTTTCCACCATTCGTGTTGACCAGCAAGAATTCGACAGTCGTCCCGCGTCGCCGGTAGCAAATTGCGGCAACCTGCAAAGGCAGTGATTTGGCGATGCGGGGCGAGCCCATGGTCTATTTTCCTATAGAGAGCTTATCTGGAAAGTATTTCAAGAATATGAAAGTGCAACAAAAATAGTGCAGCGCGGTTGTGACTAAGGTTACCCCTGTGCACGGCACCTGAGCCGGCGAGTGTGAGATTCGGAGCCGGTCCGGCTCCAAAAACCGATACATCCACTCGCACCAGCAGGGCATCTCCAGAGCCAGGGGGCGGCGTTCATCGATGAATGATCACATCGAAGATACTCAAGCAACGTGACTTAGAGGATTTGCATCTCTAGTGGAAAGACGGTCGAGACAAACAGAAACCGGTCGGGTTCAAAGCTTCGGGGTGCAGTGGAAGTCCGACGTTCTTAGCGGTTGTAAGGTTGTCATATTTGCGCTCCGGAGAGAACACACTTGAATACAAAATTTTTCTTGATGGCAGGGCTGCTGCTTGTTTTAGGGGCCGTTGCTTATGGACAGCAGGCTGATTTCGCAATTGGTTTCAGCACAATTCATTCCGCGCCGGTCTCGAGCTCTCAGGCACAACTACAGTTTCCGCCCGTATCTTTGACCGGTGGTCTGTACCCTTCATTCAGTGGAGATGTGTCTATCCACAAGAATTTGGCGGTGGGCGGGGAGATAACGTGGCGAGGCGGACAGGCCAACTACGATTTTTCGCAACCGTACCGGCCCATCTTCTGGGACGTTGACGCCTTCTATTTGCCGAAGCTCGGACCGAAGGTTCAGGGTGAGTTATCCGCCGGCATCGGGGCCGAGAGCACGCGCTTCTATACCCCGTTCACCATTTGCGGGAACTTCAGTTGTACGAACTACCAAACCAGCACGCACTTTATGGGGCAGTTTGGCGGAGGATTGAAGTTGTATGCTCGCGGCGGATTGTTTGTGCGTCCGGAAGTGCACTTCTACCTTGTGCACAACAATGCCGAATACACTTCGGCCTACATCGTGCGCTACGGCGCCTCGATTGGCTACACGTTCGGCGGACGTTAGTTCGAAGCATCAGAGTGGATCGAAGGCTGGCTCGCGCCAGCCCTTTTTTTCTTAGAGTCGGAACCAGGGTTCTTATTTCGCGGGGGCTTTGGATTGATGCCACTCGACGTGCACTTTCGCCGAGATGGTCCCGTGACAATGCCACCCGTTGATTCCAAGGTAAAGGCGCCCGTTTTCAATGATCGGCAGATCGGCATCGGGGGAAGCGAGAATTGGGTTCGACTCTCCGTGAAGTTTGACGAGAAGAGATCCCGCCGGAGCGGAAGGAAGCGGCAGGTGGGCTTTTTCGCTGGATGTCTGACCTTCGCAAGCGACGACTTTCCCGTAAACGTGGACGCGATCGCCCGACTCAACGTCCAGACCGGTGTCAGTCCAGACGTGCTCGGTCGCAACCGCGAAAGTATAGTCTTTGACCTGCTGCTTCTTTGGGGGAGATTGGGAATTCAGGGCGGATGACAATGTGGCTAGCAGAGAGGCAATCACCCAAACGCGGAGACAGCGCATGTGGACTCCGGAACTTGCTCGCGAATTCTATAACGACCGCATAAGCGACCGCGGATTTTCGTTCTTGAGCCTTGCTTCCTGCCTTTGCCGCGCGTAGCATGTCCCGCGTTCCCCAACTTTGGACTCCCCCGTGCTCATCACATCACCAGATGTGCAACGCGAAGGATCTCCCGTGAGGATGGGGCCTGGCGTTGGGGTGAACCAGTGGCTTTTTGTCGCGTCGATTTCCTGCCTTTCCAAGAGGCTGAAGCCGGAGCCGCTTCACAAGATGTTCTGAACCCTTCTGTGTTCGGTCAAACCCGGCAAACGCCCAAGCAAAGAACTTTACCAAGAAGTGAAAAGACTTTCACAGTTGGCTCTGGAATCAAATCTTCCTCACTCGTTCGCCACTGCACAGCCCTGGTGATTTGCGGCGGATTCCTCCTGCTCTGCGTACAGCACGTGCTGGCGTCCGACGCCAAAGAACCTCGAACGTCCAGCCCCGCGGACGCAGCCTCCATTTCCGCACCCAGCACGGCCGATAACGCCTCTCGCGTCGCTGAGAAAATGGGGAAATCCGACAAGTACGATGTGAACCGTATTGGCCAACGAAGTGTCGGCCACGGGATCAATCTCTACTCGCTGCAGAAAGAACGCGCCATGGGCGAGTCGATGGCGGCGACGATTGACCGGGGCGCAAAATTCGTTGCCGACCCGGAGATCAATGCTTACGTACGACAGCTTGGCCAGAAAATCGCGCGCAATTCTGATGCGGACCTGCCCTTCACGATCCGAGTGATCGATTCTCCAGAAACAAGGGTCTTCGCCTTGCCGGGAGGATTCCTCTACGTTGACAAGGGCCTAATCATGGCGGTGGATAGCGAAGCGGAACTGGCTGGCCTGATGGCCCACGAGATCGCACACATTGCCGCACGCCACGCAACTCGCTTTGAAACCCGCAGGTACGGCTGGAGCATGCTTACGATTCCGCTCGCGTACCTGAGCGGCCCGGCCGCGATCGGAACCAGGCAGATCGGCCCGCTCACCTTAAGGAAATTCAGCCGCGACTCCGAGATCGAAGCCGATTTGCTGGGAATCGAATATCAGTATGCCGCGGGTTACGATCCCCAAGCATTTGTTGACGCTTTGGAAAAATTGCACAGCAAAGAAACGCAGATGAAAGACCGGATCGCCAAAGCGCTGCCGATCTCAACCAAGGTACCGCTGCACAACCAGGTCGCGCGTGCGTTATCGAACTACCCGCCTACCGAGGAACGCATCGAGAAAGTGCAAGACGCAATTGCAAACTTCCTCCCGGGTCGAGATGACTACATTATCGATACCAGTGAGTTCCAGGAAGTGAAAGCCAAACTCGCCTGGGCCGACCGACCGATCCTTCGCCGTCACCAGTCGGGCGACGGGCCAAGCAACGGCCCGGTCCTTCACCGGGGTCCTTCGCATGAGCCGCAACTGCCTAACTTCGCAGGTACTTCCCCTCTTGTTACCAAAGGCCGAATGCCTGCGGTCTTGGGTTACTTGCCCGACCTTCCGTACTGAATTTCACTAATACCCAGCACGTAGGCTTCAGCACACCGGCTGATGCCTCAGTTTGCCTGGTCACTTTGGGTCGCTTGCTGTCGGAAGCCAGGTAAGAAGTGCAAATTCAGTTGGGAGGACCACAAGTAATGCGTAAATTTACGGGCTTCGCCCTGTTGTTCGGCCTATTTTGCGTGGCAGCATTCGCTCAAGAGAATGGAACTACGCCGAAGGCTGAGATTTTCGGGGGCTATCAGTACACACGTTTCGATGGTGGCTTGAACGCCAATGGCTGGAACACGGCTGTGACGGGAAACCTGAACAATTGGTTCGGTATCGCCGCTGACTTCAGCGGAGCATACAAGACCCAGAATGGTGTGAGCTTCCGTAACTACACCTACACTTTCGGGCCGGTGGTCTCTTATCGTCACAACGAGACCTTCACCCCGTTCGCGCACTTTCTGGCGGGCGGCTTCCACGACTCAGCGGCGGTGGGTGGCTTGTCTGGATCGGACAGCGGATTCGCCATGATGTTCGGCGGCGGCCTGGACGTAAAAGCGAGCCGTCGCGTTGCGCTGCGCGCGATCCAGTTCGACTGGCTCGGCTTGCATTCCAATGGAGCTAGCGACAACAACAACATGCGCATCTCCACCGGACTTCTGCTGCGGTACTAAGAAGCACAGAAGCGGGCAAGGCTCGGGCGACCGCAAAAAGGTCGCCCTTATTTTTTGTTTATCGCGCCTCATCGTTCTTTGAAATCCTGGTTTTGCTGCGGGGTGCGTTGAGCAGGACGTCTTGCATTGAAAGACTGGTCGGGGCGATAGGATTTGAACCTACGACCCCCTGCGCCCAAGGCAGGTGCGCTACCAGGCTGCGCTACGCCCCGACGGTATGCGAGAAGGCCTGCTGCGATTATAGCCGACCGCGTGCTTTGGTCCGATGGCCGGGGCTCGCGGCGCGATATAATTCTGTTCCGATCATGTCTGGTTCGCGTTACGCGCTGGTGGCCTACGTAAGGAATCCAGTCGGGGAGTTCGTGGAGCGGTTGCGCCGGGAACTGCATCCGGAACTTCCTCACATGGCGGCCCATCTGACCCTGCTGCCACCGCGACTTCTCAAAGGCAGCGAGAGTACCGCGATTCAAGCGCTGGAAGAAACCTGCCGGAACCTGGAGCCGTTCGAGGTGGTGCTGGGCGAAGTGGAGACCTTCATTCCGGTAACCCCGACCGTGTTCATCCGGGTGGCTCACGCCGCGGTGCGCATGCAGGAGGCACATGACCGCCTTAATCGCGACGGCGTTTGCTGCACCGAAGAACTTCCGTACATCCCGCATTTGACGATCGCGAAGATGGGGACCGAGGAGCAGGCCTGGAAAGCTTTTGAAATCGCCCGGCGACGCTGGGCCGCCTATAAAGGCAGCCGCCACATCGCGCTCGAAGAAGTGTCGTTCGTGCGTGAGAACGAGACCAATCACTGGGTGGATCTCGGCATCATGACGCTCGGCAAGCGGATGGCGGCGCGAAAGAAGTAGGCACGAAGCCTCAGTGCCCATCGCACAAGTGGTGCAGCCCCTAAAAGCCTTGTGGCCCGGCATTTCGGGCCAAAGCCAGTCCCAAGCACATTCCAAAGGAAAATTGCTTTTCATTGCCGGAAGGACATGTCCTGGTCAAGGCGGGACCTTGTCCCAACGTGCATTGCCCAGGCCGGGTAACGAGCGTTACATAAGGGCATCGAGGCATGGTGTGCTCGCGCATACGCCTCTCCCCAGGCGACTAGAGCTGCCCCTCCACTCGGGAGACGTTTCGCATGCATGTCGGGGTCTATGGGTCCGGTTACCTGGGTACGGTGATTTCGGCGTGCCTGGCCGATTTCGGCACCCCCGTAAGCTGCTGTGATACCGACAGCACCCGCATGGTGGAGATGGCCCAGGGCAATATCTGTTTCTTCGAAAAAAACCTCAAAGAGATCGTGAAGCGCAATGTGCGCTGCGGCCGCCTTTCCTACTCAACCGATGTTGAAGCCTTTTCGAAGAGAGCCCACGTGATCTTTCTGGCCGAAGATGTTCCGGATAACTTGGAAGAACTGGTACTGCGGATCGCGCGGCACTCGACCCACGCCATCACGTTTGCACTGGTGACTCCGGTTCCGGTAGGAACTGCCGTCAAACTCGAGCAGGCACTGAAAGCTGCAAAACTGAAGGGGAGCATCGTTTCACAACCGATGTTCTTCACCGATGGATGCGCGGTGGAGGATTTCAATTGGCCCGACCGGATCATTTTGGGGACGAGCTCGTCGGAAGCAGTAGCGACGCTGAAGCAGATTTTTCATTCGCTGGTGATGCGCGGAGTTCCGGTGGTTGTGACCAATCACGAAACGGCCGAACTGGTGCGTGAGGCGGCCACCGCGTTCGTAGCTACCAAGATTTCCTTTATCAATGAATTGTCGACGCTCTGCGAGCGCGTGAATGCGGATGCAGTCAGCTTGTCGCTCGCGCTGGGGCTCGACAAAAAGATTGCTCCACGCTGCCTGCAGCCCGGGGCCGGAATGGGCGGAAGCTTCGCCGAATCGGACATGGACTCGCTGGCCGGACTGGCAAAGGAAAAGGGCGTCGAACTGAAGATTCTGAGTGCCGCGCGCGATGTGAATACCGCGCTGGCCGAGCGGCTGGTCTCGAAGATTTCCGGAATGATGAATTCGGTCCAGAATAAAGAAGTTGGCATTCTGGGACTCGCCTTCAAGCCCAACACGAATTCAGTGGCGGGCTCGTCTTCGATTCGTCTTGCCCAGACTCTGCTCTCCCACGGGGCGAAAGTGCGGGCCTATGATCCGGAGGCACTGGCAGAAGCGAAGCTGCAACTGAATGGCACGGTGCGTTATTGCGAAACAGCGTATGCCGTGGCGGAAGGAGTTGACGCGTTGGTTGTCGGCACGGGCTGGCCTGAGTTCCGCACGCTCGACTTTTCGAAGATCAAGCACCTGCTGAAACAACCGATCATCGTCGATACGAAGAACCTGCTCGATTCGGCTCGCCTGCGCGCCATGGGATTTCGGTACATGGGCGTGGGCCGCGTCTAGCGTACGATAGCTATTGTCGTCTCAGAAAGCCTGCGTGAAGATCAAAGAGCCATTTCTGCTCATTGCTGCACTCTGTTGGATCGTCTTATCTCTCGTCCTGAAAGAAATTCGCTGGCGTGGCAGCTATCGGCGCATGGAGTCGTCGATTCGAATCGCCTTCGTGGGCATCGGCTTCGCGATGCTGCTTCTGTGGTATTCCCTGCCCACGCGCTAATCGCAACATGCAATGGCTTCTGACAGGTCTCGCACTCAGTTGCTATAATCGAGCACTGCTGTATCCCTCCGTGTGGTGCCTGTAGTTCAGCGGTGGAACGCCGGACTGTGGCTCCGGATGACGTGGGTTCGAATCCCACCAGGCACCCCAAAAATCTGTCTACAAATTCTTGCCCGGTTCCTCCGCGGAGTGCATCTGAGTTTCGTCGGGTCAGGGAATGAGTGTGTCCTCGGCGCGTCGCACCAAAAATCTTCTTGGGAGACGGGATCGATGACAGGGCTGAAAATCAGTCCCGTTTGGCGATGGGTGCTGGGCATCGCGGCTCTTGCAGTCGTGGTGCTGGGTATCGGCCTATATTTCCTGGGGTCACACCTCACGCCGATTGTGCGAAATCGCGCGCTCGACATGTTGCGCAGCCGCTTTGATAGCGAGGCCGAGATTGGGGAACTGGACGTCTCGGTGTGGCATGGCATCAACGTCTCGGGAAAACGTCTCCTTGTGCGCCATCATGGACGCACCGATGTGCCCCCGCTGCTTGAGATTGCAGAATTCTCCGGCCACATGGGATGGCTGGCGCTGATCGACAAGCCCTGGCATATCCGGCGGGTTGAATTGAAGGGCCTGACCATTCACATTCCGCCGAAAGAGAAGCGCGATCAGTATCAAGAACCAAGAAAGAAGCATCGCGACATCCCGGTCATCGTGGACGACTTGATCTCGAGTGACAGTGAACTCGACTTGATACCCGGGGATCCCAACAAATCAATCCACCAATTTCTGATTCATCGTTTGGTGATGCATTCGGTCGGGCTGGGCCATTCCGCGCCTTTCGAGGCCAGTCTTACCAATGCCGTACCACCAGGAGAAATCAAGACGGCAGGAAATTTCGGCCCCTGGCAGGCGCAGGATCCAGGGCAGACGCCACTGGCTGCGACCTACACGTTCAAGGACGCCGATTTGGGAGTCTTCCGCGGAATTTCAGGGATACTGTCGTCGGAAGGTAATTTCGGCGGTGTATTGGAGAGGATTGATGTCAAGGGCGAGACCACCACTCCCGATTTCATGCTGTCGATTGCCGGACGTCCGATGATGCTGAAAACCAACTTCGAAGCCACCGTCGACGGTACCAATGGCGATACCTTGCTGCACCCCGTCATCGCGCATTTTCTTAATACCACACTTATTTGCAACGGTGGCGTGGTCAAGGCGCATGTAGGGAAAGGTCGCGAGATTGTTCTCGACGTTACAACCGATCACGCCCGGCTCGAAGATTTGATGCAACTCGCGGTGAAATCGAAAGGGGCGATGATGTCGGGATCGGTGCAGCTCTCGACGAAATTCGACCTTCCGCCCGGCAAGGATGAAATTGTGGACAAGCTGCGCCTGGATGGTCAGTTTGGAATCGGCGGCGCTCAGTTTGCCAACGCGGAAGTCCGCGAAAAGATCGAGGGCCTCAGCCGCCGCGGTCAAGGGAAACCGGAAGACGATGACGCCGGTAGCGCCGTGTCAGAACTGAAGGGAAGCTTTTTTCTCAAGGATGCCCGCATCAACTTTCGCAATCTTACTTTTGGAGTTACCGGCGCGAAAGTTAAGCTAGCCGGAGTCTACGGGTTGCGCGACGAGAGTCTTGATTTTCATGGGACGTTGCAGCTAGCGGCGAAGCTGTCGCAGACCATGACAGGCGTGAAATCGTTTTTGCTGAAGCCGTTCGATCCATTCTTCCGAAAGAATGGGGTCACGATTCTACCCATCAAGGTTACGGGTACGCGGGACCAGCCGTCGTTCGGGCTGGAGTTCCATCGGAAAAAGGACGAGGCAAAGAACGAACAGCCTGGCGATTGATGGTGAGAATCGGGGATGAAAAAAAAGAGGCAGCCCGAAGCTGCCTCTTCGCTTGCGAGTGTCTAGTCGAGGACGAAGATCCGCTTCTTCGCGCAAATCTCCTTGAGAATCTTGGGCCACACGGTAACGCTGACTTCGCCCAGGTGAGCCTTGCGGAGCAAGAGCATGAGCGTTCGGGATTGGCCGATGCCGCCTCCGATCGACAGCGGGATGCGGTCTTCCAGGATCGCACGGTGGTAAGGCAGACGGAGGAAATCGGTCTGCTTGCTGAGCTCGAGCTGTTGTTTCAGCGTGTCTTTGGTCACGCGGATGCCCATGGAACTCAGTTCGTGGCGGCGCTTGGTGACTGGGTTCCACACCAGGATGTCGCCATTCAGGCCGTGCGTTTCTTTACCTGTCTCTTTGCTGGTGTCGGTCACCCAGTCGTCGTAATCGGCAGCACGCATCTCGTGCGGATAGCCGTCTTTCAGAGGCCAGCCGATGCCGATGATAAACACGGCGGGATATTTCTGCAGAATCGCCGTCTCGCGCTGCTTGCGAGGGAGATCCGGGTAAAGATCCAGGATCTCTTCAGCGTGTAGGAACACGAGTTCTTTGGGAAGGCTCGGGTAGCGTGGATCGTGCAACTTCGGGAACATCTCGAGCGCGAACTCCTCAGCGCCCACAATCACCTTCCATATCTTGCCGACAATGGCTTTCAGGAAATCGAGATTCCGCTGTTCCGCGGTGATAGCGCGCTCCCAGTCCCATTGATCGACGTAGGCGCTGTGGTCGTGATCGAGGAAGTAGTCCTTGCGTACCGCGCGCATGTCGGTGCAAATCCCATCACCGAGTTTGCAGTCGAACTGCTTCAGTGCGACCCGTTTCCACTTGGTTGCAGCCTGGACCACCTGGGCGTCGAGCGGATGCTGATCGCGATCGTTGGAGATGTGGAACTGTATCGGCGTACGTGATCCGTCGCGGTCGAGCATATCGTTAACGCCGCTCTCAACGTCGACGATCAGCGGGACCTCGACCATCAGGAGGTTCAGTTCCTTGCACAGGTTGTCTTCAATGTAGCGTTTGACGTGGAAGATGGCCTGCTGCGTTTCACGCGGGGTCAGCAGAGAGTGATAGTCGTGGGGAAGAATCTTTTGCAGTTCCGTATAGTCGCCAATGCCCGGGCCGGCTAGGTCGGCTTTTTTGTCGAGAACGACGGTGCTCATGTGAAGGTCTCCTTGGGACGAAGATCACGCCTTGGTCGAGTAACCATCTATTGGAATCGCGTATGGGCGGGGAAGCAGTGCTGAGGGTCACAGGGCAGGGTGAGATCGGGGCGTTGCTGGCCGGAGCCTTGATGAAAGTTGGGTGCCAGCCGCTCGCGCCGGACTAACCAAGTTTGGGGAAAGGAGTCTATCTTGAGAGCAAGGGGTGGGACATGAGTCGGTTTCGCGGGCTTCTCCTGGCGGTGCCTTTGTTACTGGCGGTGGGTACGCTCCCCGCGTCTCCTCTGTGGCAATCGCAGGCTACCGACTCACGCAAGACAAGCACGCCCTATACCGGGGATCTCTCGATCTTCGAGTCTCCGGGACGCGACCAAAGACTGCAGATTGATCGCGTGATGGACATCCTGGCAATTGTTCCCGGTAGGAATGTAGCCGACGTGGGTGCAGGCTCGGGTTGGTTCACGGTACGAGCTGCACGCCGCGTGGGCGAGGGCGGGAAGGTCTTTGCCGTCGACATTAATCCGGAGGCGATCCGCTATATCGAGAACCGAGCGCAGAAGGAAAAGCTGCACAACGTGAGCGCAATCCAGGGCCGCGAAGATGATCCCACGCTGCCGGCAGCGCAGGTCGACGCGGTGCTGCTTCTTAAAACTTACCACGAGGTCGCAAAACCTGTGGCGCTGCTTAGAAACCTGAAGTCCGCCCTGCGTCCGGGAGCAAAAGTCGGAATCATCGATCGCAATGGAAACGGGGAGAACCATGGGGTGCAACGAAAGGTTGTAATCGAAGAGGCCGCCGAGGCGGGGTATGAGCTGAAAGGTACCTACGACTTCGTGAAAGACGATATGGATTATTTTCTGGTGTTCGAAGTGAAGCGATGAGCGGCCTTTTGTCGCATCGAGGCGCTGACCAAATTGTCCACCGATATTTCCTCTCCTCATCGTCGTGGTAGATTCTAGATTCGATCATGAAGCACATCGCCGATTGGGCTCTTAACCTAGCAGCGCTGCGGGGCGTATCTTATGCCGACGCGCGCGTCGTGGACGAACGCAGCCGCTCGCTCGCTACCAAGAACGGGAAAGTGGGCCATGCTTCGGACGCAGAGTCGCAGGGGGTCGGCATTCGCGCGATCGTTGATGGGGCATGGGGATTTGCTGCTACAAAGGAACTCGGCCGGTCGGCGGTCGAAGAAACGGCGGCGCTAGCCGTTGCCATCGCCAAGGCGTCTTCCCAGGTTAAACAGGAAAATGTTCGACTCGCGCCGGAAAATCCGGCAATCGCGGAATGGACCTCTCCCTTCCAGACGGATCCGTTCGCGACTTCGGTGGAACAGAACCTCGATTTGTTATTAAAGATTGACGCCGAACTGCGCGCGGTCAACGGCGTGACTTTGGCAGAAACAAGCATGAATTTCCGGCGCGAGGAATCCTGGTTCGCTTCTTCTGAGGGAGCGAATATTCACCAGACCAAGTACACCACCGGTGCCGGATACGCAGCCTACGCATTCGCGGGCACCGACATCATGAAGCGATCGTATCCGAACTCTTTTGGCGGACAGTGGCAGAACAAGGGGTATGAACTGATCGATGAAATGAAACTGGTCGAAAACGCGCGCCGGGTGGCGGAAGAAGCCGTCGCCTTGCACAAAGCCGATCAATGTCCGGAGGGTGCGTTCACCATAATTCTCGATAGTTCGCAATTGGGTCTGCAAATCCACGAATCCGTGGGGCATCCGATCGAGTTGGACCGCGTATTGGGGATGGAAGCGAATTTCGCGGGCACATCATTTCTCACGCTCGATAAGCTCGGCAAATTGCGCTACGGCAGCGATCTTGTGAACGTAGTTGCGGACGCGCGGCAGGAGCATGGGCCGGGTCTGGGAACATTTGCGTTCGACGACGAGGGTGTCCCCGCACAATGTACTCCGATCATCACCAACGGATTATTTACGGGCTACCTCAGTTCTCGCGAGACCGCGCATACAATTGGCGCTCAACGCTCAGGGGGAACACTGCGGGCCGAAAGCTGGAATCGGCTGCCCATGATCCGCATGACCAACATCAGCATCCTTCCTGGTGAATCCCCACTAACGCTCGATCAGTTGATTGCTGACACCGATGACGGCATCTACATGGAGACCAACAAGTCATGGTCGATCGATGATAAGCGGTACAACTTTCAATTCGGTTGCGAAATTGGATGGGAAATCAAGAAGGGAAAGCGCGGGCGAATGCTGAAAAATCCCTCGTATTCGGGGATCACAACCGACTTCTGGAATTCCATGGACGCCATCTGTTCACGAGGCGAGTGGACTCTGTGGGGCACGCCGAATTGCGGCAAGGGGCAGCCACAGCAGGTCATGGGAACAGGCCATGGAGCATCCCCCGCACGGTTTCGCAAGATCAAGGTTGGTTCAGCGTATCAGGGTAGCTGATTGACCAATCGCCAAGGCACAGAGAAGAAAGTCAAGCGCCCGATGCTGAGCAGAGAACAAGCCGCCGACATTTTCGAACGGATCAGGAAGCACTCGAGCGCCGACGAAGTCGAGGCCTATTTCTACGGCGGGCATTCGGCTCTGACGCGCTTTGCAAACAATGTTATTCATCAGAATGTTGCAGACGAAAACTACGGTGTATCGGTCCGCACCACGTTTGGCGGTCGAACGGCTCGCGCTTCTACCAATAAACTGGACGAAGAAAGCCTGAAGCGGGTTGTGCGGGCTTCCGAGGACCTTGCGAACGTCCAGCATCCGGATCCCGATCTGCTGCTCATGCCGACGCCGCAGGAACGGGACGCTGCCAATTGCCTCCAAGGCCCCAGTCCTGCTCGGCACTTCGCTGAGACCGCCGCCATTACTCCTGAACAGCGAGCGTCGGTGGTCGCCCAGATCGTCGCGATTGCAAATCAGCATCACCTCACCTGCGCGGGTATCTACTCAAACTCGGAATCCATGGAAGGAATCTTCAACTCACGAGGCTTGAGCGATTGGCACACGCAGACTTCCGCCGAGGTCTCCATCACCATGCTGGCGGGAGATTCATCCGGCTGGCAGAAAGCAAACTCACCCAACGTGCGCAACCTCGACGCGCTCGCACTGGCTGAATCAGCGGCGTGCAAAGCGAGTAGTTCGGCCGCGCCGAAAGAGATGCCAGCAGGGAAGTACACCGTAATACTGGAGCCTGCAGCCGTGCTCGACATTGTCGGTTTCATGTTCTGGGATTTCAGCGGGCAGGCAATTCTCGATCAAAGGTCATTTCTCAACCAACGCGTCGGCACGCAACTCTTTGGCGAAAACATAAACATCTGGGATGACGCCTGTCACCCTCTGCAGTCGGGTGCTCCGTTCGATGGAGAAGGGATGCGACGTCAGCGATTGCCGCTGGTGGAGAAGGGAGTCGTGAACCGGGTCGTCTACGCGCGCGGCACTGCCGAGAAGATGAAGAAGTCGGAATACGCGTCGCAGGTAGGACCGATTGCGACCACGGGCCATGGTTTCCTTTTGCCCAATGAAATGGGCGAAATGCCCGGGAACATCGTATTCGCCGATTCCCCCACCCCGCAGACGGTTGATCAGATGATTGCCTCCACCGAGCGCGGAGTGCTGGTAACACGGCTCTGGTACATCCGCGAGGTTGATCCTTACGAGAAAATTCTCACGGGCATGACGCGAGACGGAACCTTCCTGATCGAAAACGGAAAAGTCCAAGGCGGCGTACGGAACTTCCGCTTCAACGAGAGCCTCCTCCACATGCTTTCGAATGTCGAAGCCATGGGAATGCCAGTACGCGCGAGTGGCGAGGAGTCTTTCGATATGGTGGCCCCGCCAATGAAGGTGAAAGAGTTCAATTTCACAGAAGTGACGAAGTTCTAGAAAACCCAGTGTTTCCGAGCCTCCGGTCCACGTAACGCCTCCGCGATATTTCTGGCCGCACGAAAATGCCCATAATTCCTTTCCGAGCAATGGCTTACGCACAGGAAGTTCCATGACTTCGGTAACTTTCAACAGTAGATTCCGGGGTGTAAGCTGCCTTCGAAATGTCCATCTCTGGTCGCTTGGGCACAAAGAAGCTCGACGACCCGAAAGAGGCTGCGAACACCGTGTCATCTGAAGCCAGCAAAGACGGGAAGACTGCGAACAACACGGGTCGCAAACCCTATAACGACGTGCAAAGTGCGGCGCGTTTCCCGGTGAAGCTGCCGATCGCGGTGAAGTCGGATGCAGGTGTGCGTCCGGCGGAAACGCAAAATATCTCGGCCAACGGGGTGCTGTTCGAAGTGGACGCGGATATGCCGGTGGGATCGCCGGTGGACTTCACAATTTCCTTGCCCGCCGATGTGGTCGGCGCAATGGAAGACGTTCGAGTCGATTGCAGAGGACGAGTCGTACGTAGTTTTGAAGACGGTGGCCGACGTGGTGTAGGCGTGGTCATCGACGAGTACCGATTTGAGCGCAGGTAGGGCGCTGTAAGGGAACCGATGGCAAGCATTCCGGTCAGCCTGGCAGACAACCTGGAGCAGCCGCACGAAGGGGACAGTAACGGCCAGTTTATTCGTGTCATTTTGGCCGATACACAAGCCATCTTCCGTGCTGGGCTGCGCAAGATTTTTGCGCTCGAAGACGACATTCGCGTCGTTGGCCAGTCCGAAACCCTAGCCCAGACGCTGGCGGCCGCCAAGAAATTCTCGGCTGACATTCTGATCCTCGAAGCGGCTCTAACCCCAAATCCGTTGGAAGCAGTGGCCGACCTCTTGCGGCAATGTCCGCAGATGAAGATGGTCGTGGTAACCCACGAACCCAACGAAGAATTGACACTCGAGCTGTTTCGGCGTGGAGCGCATGGAATTGTGTCGCGCGAAGTCGAACCCGAAATTCTGGTGGAGTGCCTGCGGAAAGTAGCGCAGGGCGAACCGTGGCTCGACCGGCAGGGCGTGAATTGGGTGCTGAGCGCCTATCGCAGCCAGTCCACCCGGCCTACGGGCAGCCGTCCGAAGGTGCAATTGACCCCAAAGGAATCTTTGATTGTTTCCTGCGTTACGCAGGGCATGAAGAACAAAGAAATTGCTTTGCGCGTCGGCACCACTGAGCAGGTCGTGAAGAATTACCTGCGTAAGGTCTACGACAAACTGGGCGTCGCGGATCGCCTTGAACTGGCGCTCTACTGCCTGAATCATCGCGTAGTCGAAAGTGAGAAGAAGGCCACCGAAGATGCCACGAACGGACGCGCAAATGGACCAGCTTCACCGGAAACGCAAGCTGCAGCTGCCTCGGCATCCAACGGTAAAATCTCCTAGTCCTTAACCTCTGATCTCGCCGATCGGACTTGCCTGAATTTCCAGTCGAATATTCTGGGATAGATCCTCTCCTGTTTTGATTCTAGGAGCGGCGGCGTTTTCCCGGCAGTACCGGCATGTGCCGTTCCAGCAAGGATGGTTAAGCGTCTTGTGGCAGGTTGCGGTTTCTCCCCGGTGGGCCATAGAATCGGGGGGAAGATCGCTGGCAAACGGCGTTGTCGACGATTCGATTCCTTCTGGCGTCCTGGCTTCCCATCGCAGCAAACTAGCCGGAGAGATGGCCGAGTGGCTGAAGGCGCACGCTTGGAAAGCGTGTTTACTCGAAAGGGTAACGTGGGTTCGCCTTCTCCAGCGTTGTCAGTAGGTTACGAGGGTTGCCCTCCAGGTCGAAAGTCTAAGGCGTGTTCACTTTCCGCGTCAATCATTTGATGTCGGGCAACGATGCGAACAAGGGCCACGCCGTTACTTTCCTCAGCTCTTGCAAATCGGCCAGGCACGCGTCAACAAGGTCCCGGTCCATTCTGAGCGGCCCAAACGAGTCCAGCACAATAGGTGTGTCCGGCTGTGACTGCTGGAGGGATTGCGCGAAAGAGTAAACCCTGTCCAGGTCCTCTTTCGTAGGTTTGTTGTGGGGGAGGGGTAGGGCTGTCATAGCGAGGCAATTCTGAATCCGCAGGCGCAAGAGACGCAAGAACCAAAGTCTCTGTACCGGTTACGAAGGTAATGGGATGTGGGAGGGCATTGACTCCCCTCGGATGCCATTTTGCCCTATCTACAATTGACTCTGTATTTCGCCGGTGCGACGTTCCCCGTAGCGTGAGTAAGGGACTTCCGGGCGTGGAAATTGAAGACATTCACGAACGAATCAGGGAACTCTGTGCCCGTGCTTTAACCGCGGAAGAACCTGAGGTGGAGTCTCTCCTGGCTGAACTGCGAGCGGCTCTCAGGCAACATGCTCAATTGGTTCGCAAGATGGCTACGCGAGCATTGAGCCGCTCGCCCAAAAATTCTTCCCTTTCCAAAGCGGCTGATTGACAGCTAAGAGGGCTTGGGAGCACACGAATCTGGAACATCGTCCCTCGCGCCTCTCTCTTCCTTCTCAAGCAAGAGCCGGTTTATCTCGTCCACAAGTTCCATGAGCTTCTTGGTGTCCTGCTCTCTGGCAGCTTGTTCGCACAGGTGTAGCCACTTCTCCTTGGCGACGCAAGCTGCGCCTGTTGGCGTGCTCCACTGTGGTGCCAATCTCAATTAGTCGGTCGGTGATGGTGTGCAACTCGTAAAGCACACCGAGGAGCGCAAAGAAAACAAACACGAGAGCAACGATGAGCATGGTGAGCCCCGCGCCTCACTGTACCACGTGAGGTCATCACACCTCCGCCCGGCTCATTTCGGTTTAAGCACGCGCACCCGCTGCACAATCTCCGCGTAAACGTTCACCCCGATGAGAGTATCTATCTCAATCAACTCGCCACGTTGCAAGCCTCCAAACAAGTTGGTTCCTATCACCGGCACCTTGTGCAACGCGCCTTCATCCTCAATTTCAAAGAAATAATCTTTCGGGTAGTTCGCATTTCGGGCGTACAGACGAAACGCACCCCGGTATGTTTTTCGGTTGGCGGGTGGCCGGGTTTTTCCCGTGCGCTCCACTACCCCCACTGAATTGACCCCCTTCCAGTCCGTCCCTAACATGAGCGCTCAGTGACGGGATCGTATACCTGGTCAGAGTCGTAATCATTCAGCGCCTGCCCTCAAGCGCACTAAAAAGAGCTGATTTCATCGTCAGCGTGGCGCACCCACGCTCACGATTCTTCCCCCGGTCACAGGGGCACGTGCGACCTGTCACCGACGCTCGGGCTGCTGTGCTGAAAAAATGCATGGAGAACCGACGTGCATCAAGCCAACCGTGAGTTGCCACGACATTGGGAAGATGGATGCTGAACACACTGTTGCGAGATTTCGAGAGAAGTAGTCGGGGAGAATGGAGTTCTAAATGGACGCAATCGAGCTTTGTTACAAGACAAAGTCGGCGCGGAGGAACTGCTAAAGTTCCACCGCAAAAACCGAACTTTCCTGCCGCACATGGTCGCGGAGCTGCTCTGGCTTAAACACCACGGTCGCAAGGCCGGGGGCGTGGAGGCCCTAGTTCACTTTCTACGCTGGGAGAAGCACTGGCACGCGGTTGATGAGTTCGAGGTGAACCAAAATTTGGGCCCTCTTGCCATTCGAGCGTGTGCACTATTGTGGCCCGACATCAACGGAATCGTGCGCCTTGTTCATTGCGAGGCAGATGAGATTCTAGGAACCTATATTGTTCGTGACCGCAAGAGTCGTTACGGTAATCTCGTGCGCCACACAGCAAAGACCGGCACGGCTTGGGTTAACGCCCGGCGGCCCGAGCTGCCAGAAATCAAGCGCACCCCATCATTCCACCAAAAAATAACGGCACGCGATACCGAGCAAGTCGGCACCGATTTTGCTCGTATTGTGGCCGCCGCGCCGGACCCGAATCATCCGCTTTTGCGAACTTGGCTCGCCCACGTTAAGGGGCAACCAGAAGTTTACTTGTTTATGGCTCGAACTTTGCGTGAACGTTGCCCCAGATCTTGAACCCCAGTTTCAATGGCCGCTGTGCGTTCAAGGAAGACAGCGACGGGAAGGTACGCCGTGGACGAACCAACGCCCTTCTCGGCTGCACTCTGGCCGCTGAGACAATCAACGGAGAACCTTATCGTCGGCTGATTTGGGGGGAAAACCTCTCGGTTTTCCGAAAAGTCCCCAGGGCCGCCGCGAATGCGCAAAGCGACCCCGAACGGAGACGCGATGCCATTTCTTGAGATTGCACTACGAAACAGTAAGAGGAGGTTTCGAGTAATCCCGCTCAGAGGTAAGGAAGCATTCCTTAAACGTTGGCCCGAGCTAGCTACCACGGATGAAGCACAGATACGAGAGTGGGCTGTCAAATTCCCCGACTACAACTGTGGAGTGGCGGGCGGCTCTGATGTCATCATTCTGGATTCGGACCGCGTGAGCCGCCTAAAAGAGCTGTGCGGGGATAGCTGGGTGGACTGGTTCCATACCTATTCCGTGAGCAGTGGGCGGCTCGACCGAGCACACTACTATTTCCTTGCCACGCCCGAAGTCTTGGAGTTTGGCAATCGTAAGCATGAAGAGCCGGGCATCAAGGGCAACATCTTTGAGATCAAAGGCCGGGGAACACAAGCCACCGCCGAAGGTAGCACTCATCCCGACACAGGCGGGACCTACGCAGTCGTTCAAGACTTGCCGCTGATTCCCTTCCCTCTTGAGTTGCTCGCACTCTTGCGGGAGATGTGGCAGAAGTCCAACCCAACGGGCAAGCGTGAATGGAATCTGCCGGTCCATGATAGCGAGGGGCGCGACGATTTTCTGATCAGCCAAGCCGGGCGGCTTCGTAACGCTGGAGCCTCGGAGGCGGTCATCAGGGCGCACTTGGATGAAATCAACTCGGACCCGGCAATCATGGCGGACCCGAAGAGCGAGGAAGACCTGGACCGGATCGCCCGGAGTGCAGCTCGCTACGATGTGCCCGCACCGCCGCCGGAAGTCATCATTGGTAGCGCATTGAAGCACGAAGAAAAGATAGTCACGGATTGGCGGTCTCGGTACCACACAAAGGACGACGCGTTGAACGCTCCACCAATTAGCTTCCTTATTGATGGATTCCTGCAGCGCGAGGGTGTCACGGCAATTGCAGGCCCTGTGCGTGAGCGCAAATCGCTGATTGCTCTTAACGTGGCCCACGCCCTCGTGACCGGCGAGCCCCTCTTCGATCACTTCAAGGTAGTGAAGAAACCTAGTCGCGTTTTGTATTTGTGCCCCGAAGTGTCGCTCGGGCCATTCACCGACCGGGTTAAGAAGATTGGGCTGCTGGACTACGTTGGCGAAACATTCTTTTATCGCACGCTGAGCGCGGACGGCACCGTGAAACTGTCAGAGTTGGATGAAGAGCTGCCCGGCTCCGTGGTTTTTCTTGACACTGCGATACGTTTTTTGGAGGGCAAGGAAAATGACTCCGGCGACGTGCGGAAGTTTGCGGATGGCGTCTTCGACTTGTTGCGGGGCGGCGCAGAGTCCGTTGTCATGCTGCACCACTCGCCCAAAGAGTCCGGGGAGTTCATGACCTTGGAAAACGCCATGCGCGGCAGCGGCGACATGGGCGCGTTCTTGGCGTGCTGTTGGGGCACGCGGCTCCAGGACCCCACCAAGCCTTACGAGTCCGCATCATTTTTGAGCAACTTGAAACAGCGTGACTTTGAGAGCAGGGATTTCGAAGTGACCTCCGGGCCGGACTGTCGCCTGCACATCGTTGGAGACCCCACCACGCGCGAAGTTAGTCTGGCCTCCCGAAAGGGCAACAAGGCCAACAAGGACGGAAAGGACGATGCCGCCGAAGCCGTTATTCGCGCCCACGCCAACACGCCAATACGCAAGCTGCAAGAAGAATTGGCTGCCCTCGGGATTAAGCGGGGCACGACGTGGATTGGGAATGCCCGCGCGCGCATTCTGGGGACTGGCGTGACCTGCGGGGAGGTTGCCTGATGTTTGTACGCGGCACACTCGCAGAGTTGTAGGGAGTGAGCGAAGCTCCCTCCATACTACGATGTGGTCAAAGTTGTACGTTTGTACGCTCTCTTATACGTGCGTACACGCAGGGAAAGGCCCAATAACTCTTGAGCCTCTTCGGAATTTTGGTCGCTACCAGCGATTCACCCAGTCGTTGCGAATAACGTAACGGACTGCGGGTGGTTGTGGTTGGCGCGGAGGATTGGTCTTGGCCCGCCTTCGGGCTTGGCGACGTTTATTCCATTCCCGGATGTCGGGCCAGACTACAGAGAACACAACGGCAAGGAAGGGCAGCAATACTGAAATGTATCTCATAGCTTCAGCTATGCGGCCAAAGCCGAAAAGCTGTCAAGCAGGGCCAATTACGTCGGAGGTTAGAACGATATTAGCAGGATAAACTGTTGCATTTCGCTACTAAGTCCTTACCTATAAGCGAATATATCAAATCTAAAAATAACTCGCTTGTGTAAAGTTATGAGACTACGCGCCTGTTAGGGAAACACTTTTCAACATTTGACCCGCCCCCCATCTCGCATTTTGGCCGCTGGGGCGACTGTACACGCAAGCACCCCAGCTAATTAGGGTTCGGGGTCCGAAATGCGAACAAGCAAGGAAGGAGAGGAGATTTTCATCACCAATTAACAGGGCCAAGCTATAATTCTCGACCCGGCGACCTTTCATCCCAGGTATCCAATGCCCAAGAGCGTTAAGAAGAAACGGTTAGACCGAAGAATCGCGAAGACTTCGGAAGCCGAGGGTAGGTTTAGCGGTCTGCTCGAGGCGGCCCCCGACGCAATGGTGGTCGTGGATCAAACGGGCAGGATTGTCCTCGTTAACAGCCAAACCGAAAGGCTATTCGGATATCAACGCGAGGAGTTGCTTGGGCAGGGTGTGGAGGTGCTAGTCCCGGAGCATCTCCGCGAGCAGCATCGCATACATCGAATGAATTTCTTTGCCGAACCGCATGTCCGGCCCATGGGAGCGAAGCTGGAACTTCTGGGTGTGCGCAAAGGAGGAATCGAGTTCCCGGTCGAGGTCAGTCTGAGTCCAGTTAAGACCCCAGAGGGCGTTCTCGTTACCAGTACGATCCGCGATGTCACCGAGCGCAAACTGATAGAGGAGGCCAAATTCAGGCTTGCTGCGATTGTCGAATCGTCTGAAGATGCAATCATCTCCAAGAATCTGGACAGGGTCATCACAAGTTGGAACGCTGGCGCAGAGCAGCTTTTCGGATACACGGAGCAGGAAGCAGTTGGACAGCCAATTACCTTTCTCATTCCTCCTGACCTACGGGATGAGGAAGAAGGGATTTTGGAGAAGCTCAGAACCGGAGAGCCCATTGACCACTGCGAGACGGTTCGAGTCACGAAAGCAGGGAAAAGAGTCGACGTGTCCCTGAGCATTTCGCCGGTTAAGGATTCAACTGGCAGGATAGTGGGTTTTTCCAAAATTGCCCGCGACATCACGCAGCGCAAGCGGGCGGAAGAAGCACTGCGCGAAAGTGAAGAACGGTTTCATTTGGCCGCTCAGGCTGGAAAAGTGTATGCCTACGAGTATCACGCACCGACACACACAGTAGTGAGATCCCCGGAATACTCTAAAATCCTCGGGCTGACGGCAGCTGAGCGTTTTACTTATGAGCGGTTCCTTGACGGCGTCCACCCAGCTGACCGCTCATCATTCCTTGAGGCGGTTGCCGCACTGAGTCCGGAGAACCCGACAAGTGAAGTTACCTACCGTTTCCTCTGTCCTAATGGGGGAGTCGTTTGGTTGAAAAGTAGCGGTCGTGGCTTCTTCGACAGTGAACAAAAGTTGGTGCGAGTGGTTGGGATGGTGGCAGATGTCACTGAGCACAAATTGGCGGAAGAGGCCATGTCCAATGTGAGCAGCATGCTCATTCAAGCGCAAGAGCGGGAACGCACGCGCATCGGGAGAGAACTTCACGACGACATCAATCAAAGACTTGCGATGCTGGCAGTCGAACTCGAACAACTTGCAGACGATCCTTCTACGCTGAGGAAACGTGTGCAGGAACTCCGAAGCGAAGTGGCCGAGATTTCAAACGACGTGCAGGCCCTGTCTCACGAGTTGCACTCCTCAAAACTGGAATATCTAGGTGTTGTTGCCGGGATGAAAAGCTGGTGCAAGGAATTTGCCGACCACCAAAACATGGAGATCGACTTCGGAACTGATGTGGCTCGTCCTTTACCGCTCGACATCGGCCTTTGCCTATTCCGAGTGCTACAGGAAGCCCTGCACAACGCAATCAAGCACAGTGGAGTCAAACAGGTTCATGTGGAATTGGCGGAGTCCTCAAATGAATGGCTTCTCACCATCAGCGATTCAGGCGTTGGGTTCGAGCTCGAAGCGGCAAAGCAAGGCAGGGGTCTAGGTCTCACGAGCATGCAGGAGCGAGTCCGGCTGGTGAATGGAACCATTACCGTCGAATCCAAACTCAGAAGTGGAACAACCATTCATGTTCGTGTCCCTTTCAATTCGGAGCACGCTTCTCGGCAGGCAGCCAGCTAACAGGCCAAATTCAGCTCGGAAATGGAACATTCATTTCCGCCTATCAATGAACGGCTGAATGCTCCGTACAGATTCTTTCGACAATGTCTTTCTCCTGCTCGCGGTCAGACCTTCCAAGTGCAAACCCGCACCGGACATCAATGTCGTCCGTTTTGGCTAACTCGCGCAAGAGGCGTTCCCACTGAATCGCCGTATCCGTTTTACCTTGTGCCCACAAGGTGGGAGTGCATTCTCAACCAACCGCAACGTGGAGACCCGCTCGTGTGGCTGCTTTGACCACTTCATCGACCGTGACAGCAGAAAGCGGGTTGGCAATGTCCAAGGCGAGGTACCGTTTTTGTTCATCAGCGGCACAAAGATCCACTCCATCTGCCCTCAATTTCTGAAGAATGCTGTGGCGGAGTGATTCAGTCGCAATAACAACGACTGCATTCCCAACGTTCAGAGCCCCTTCCATGAAGTGAGTGAGGTCATCTGCGAGAGCATTATCGTCTGGAAAGAGTTTTACTTCGTGGTGTTTCACTTTTCGTCGTGGAAGTAGCTCAATGTGCTCGCTCTCATGATTCGCAAACGCGGAACCGGTCAAGCTCTTGCTGAGACAAAACTGCTTCCCCTGGAGAACCGCTTCCACAGCGGGCAACAGTTCGTTGGCAGCATCTGACTTGAGGACGTAGCCCCTCGCACCCGTACCCAACCCTTCTTCTACGATGTCAGACGATCGCTGTTCACTCAAGAAAAGGATTTTTATCTTCGGAGCATGCTGCAGGATTTGTCGAGCCGCTGCAATTCCATTAAGTGTGGGAAGTCCGATGTCCAGAAGGATCAGGTCGGGTTGCAGTTCTTGGGCTTTCTGAACCGCTTCTAATCCATCCGACGCTTCGCCGACGATCTGCAGTTCCGGTTTCTTCTGAAACGTCCTGGAGACGAAACCACGCCAAGGCTCGTAGTCATCGACCACCAGGACCCGATAGGTTGATCTTTCCAAGCAGCCTCACCTTTCAGCAGTTCAAGCCCGGATGACTGACGAGCGTGCTGACCCCGTGACCTCCGAGCATATCAAACGCGAGCGGTTCGTTCCATGCGCCAGAGCAATCTCCTATGGACGTTCAAAATAGTGAACGCCTCGAAGCCCCCCTCGGTAAATGGCCCCGTTCTCCATCCGCAATTTTAACAATGTGCCCTTCCGTAGTTTCGCCTTTTATTCGCTAGTGGTACCATGACCGTTCATGGCTCGGCGGCCACAACTCAACAAAGCGGAAGATGTGCTCAGTCGTGAGCATCTGAAACAGCTTGGCGAGCACCTCTCTCGGTTGAGTCCGCACGCGGTACTCGACTTTTACCAACGCGCGTACCGAGATTGTCGAATCATTAACAGCAGCACGTTCCCCACAGCGCGAGCTGTGCAAGAGCTTGTCCAGGCATGGAAGCAACTGCGGAAGTGGAAGAAGTGAATTTCTTATCGGGTTCCCTTGCGACAAAGTTTTTGAGACTACGGGCTTGCAGGCGATTCGGCCTGGACATTTTGCCCCCCGGCCCTATCGGTTGGGCTGACGGTTAATCAGTTTCGCCCGCCTCTTCACTTGGTGGTGCCACAGCGAGACGAGCCTTCCCGACAGTCCTGGGTCAAAAAGTCAGCCCACAGTTTCTTGCCTTGCAGATAGCGTTTCATCTGCTGTGCGCCGACCGCATCCCACCTGTCACCCTCGTCGCCCGCATCATTCGCTCGTTTAACATCCCCAGTAATACGAAAGACAAAGCCGCAGTGTTCTAGCTTGCCGGCTTGTTTGTCGATTTCGGCATAACTTGTTAACAGCATGGGGATGCTCCCCGTGGCTTTCGAACTCTCTAATAGCTTTTGACAGGACGGGACCTCGGCCCGCGCCTTCTCTACCCTTAGATATGTATCGGCATCATCCTGGCAGAAGCCGATCCCGCCAAG
The DNA here is from genome assembly GCA_963765755.1 of uncultured Acidobacteriota bacterium. GTDB lineage: Bacteria > Acidobacteriota > Terriglobia > Terriglobales > Acidobacteriaceae > Gp1-AA133. The sequence continues at coordinate 133,552 of CAVXXV010000021.1, forward strand.
AACTAGCAGCATCACCTCTAGGACAATTGTCTTCATGGAAATTTTCACTGCTATCGCGCAGTCCCCTTGGCTGATTAGGAAATCGTCTCTGCCTTCGCCATCATGCACCGGCATCTTCATTCCAATCAGTATGATCGCCCCGGCAAAATGGTACACCCCCGACATAGCGGCCACGTCTTTGCAACAATCTTGCACAACTGCGCAGGCCGCTCATCCTCCCAGTTGTAATCGTTATCAATCATCCCTTCGCTCCGATTAGCATCGTTCGGCTGAACTAAGTGCCAACTCTTGCAAAAACTCAGGCCCTTAGAATCTCGCTAGATCGTTTGTTGAATTGTTGTTCCTGTAAAGTTGCCAGACTGCGGGCTTGGCAGGCGATCCGGCCTAGACATTTTGCCCCGCCCCCCATCGCTAGGGAAACTGGAGAGAAACCTGCGTCACCTCCACTGGCACGTTAAAGTAACCCATTTGCTCTAAGAGTAACGCGACGCTAACTCTCGTAAACGCGGGGTGATTGCCGGGACCAATCGTGATTTTTGCAATCGGTAACGAAGGGCTTCTTCGCTTCACCCAACAGGGGGTGGATAGTGGAAGGTAGCGAGCTAGCATGGTGGCTCTTTGTCTGAACCGCACTTCACTGAAGTCCGACGCTCTCAATTCGTGAACTAGGCGAAATTCGTTTTCTGCTTTCCACTTGGGGTCCTTACAGACAGGAGCGAGTTTGTATATCCATTCATCCCACGCGGCAAAGAACTCCTCTGCCCACTTCCCCGGGTCCTGAAGACGCTCCCCTTGAAGCCCCTCCAAATAAAATTTCAATGTTGCTTCCACCAGTTCCTTTGATACCTTTTTCTGAATGTTTCTGTCATAAACGACTTTGTAAATCGTGCTAGTAGGTTCGCGCCAGAATCCACGCGCAAAAAAACCTATCGCATAACCATTCGGTCTGCCGTACCTATCCCACTGTGTTAGGTCATCCTCTTCGGCACTAAAGCAAGTAACGAAAAACTTGCTCGTACCGTGCGTCGGGGTGGATGGATCTTCCTTGACAAACTCTAATACCTTGTGGAGAAAATCCCTCGTGGTCCTGTCATTTTCATTTTCCGCAAGGACCATCTCAATTGATTGCTTAAAAAGGTCCGTAGCGTACTTTGTTTCGTTTTTGTCATTCAGGGACGCAACTTGGGTGGCATAAATACTAGACGATTGAAGGATACCCAGAAAGCCGTCGCCATTCGTGTAGTGCCAAATGATGTCGTCGGGTTTGTAATCAAAGCAACCCGTTTCCTGTGCCCTCGCGCTCACAAAGAGGCGGTATTTTTCATTCTCCTCAGGCGTCACCGGCATTGCCGCATTGTATTATGCGCACCCAAACCCGAAAAGTGAAGAAAGCCTATCTGGAAGAGAGTAGGCTAACCCTCTCATGGACGGCCTGCAGATCCGCCGTTACCAGATTTGCATACCTGCGCGTCATCTCCAGCGTGGAATGCCCCAAGACCTTCTGCAGGTGGAACACGGACCCGCCGCGCCTTAGGTAGTTCACGGCGAACGTATGCCGGAAGGCGTGCAGCGTGCGGGCTGGAGGGTCAAACCTGAGCCGTTCGCATAGCAGCTTGACACCGCGAAGCGCGGTCATCCGGTTGACCCGCGTGTTCTGCTGCGTGGCAAAGAGCAGGGAATCCGGCTTCCGGCTGAAGTCCGTCACGAAACGGTGCAGCGCTTTTCGCAGCCCGAACGAGAAGGGCACGATTCTTTGCTTGCGGCCTTTGCCCTCCAGTGTGATGAGCAGGTTTTCCATATCCACGTCGCGGACGCGCAACGTAAGGGCCTCCGTGATGCGGCATCCGGTGTCAAGCAACAAGAGCGTTAGCAGATGCAGCCGCCGTTGGTAAAAATGTTTCGGCTTGGGCTTCCAGTTCACAAGCCGCGTGACTTGGGCCGCTGTTAAGGTCGGCAGAATGTTCTCTGGCTCTTTCAGTTGCGGAATGTGCAAGTGCTGACAACCAGGACCGCACTTCCTTTCCCCTCCAGTGCTGCTCCAATGAAGGTACGCATTGATGGCCCGGATTGCTGCATTGCAGCCCGTTGCCTTCAGACCCTTCTCACGCATTCTGAGCACGACTTCCTTGAGCTCAGCTTGTGATGGCGATTCGTTGGGCAGCCATTTCAGCGCGTGCGTGTACCACGAAATGGTGGAAGCGGAAACATTGTTCAGGTAGCGGCGTTCTCGGATAAAATCATTGAAGCCCATCGCGGTATCCTCCAAAGCGTGCATACTTTTTTGGAGTCAATCCGCGTAACCTGCTGATTCGCCGGAGAGATGGCCGAGTGGCTTAAGGCGCACGCTTGGAAAGCGTGTTTACTGGAAACCGTACCGTGGGTTCGAATCCCACTCTCTCCGCCA
>CAVXXV010000022.1:0-59826 GCA_963765755.1 uncultured Acidobacteriota bacterium
TGGTGTAATGGCCTGGTCTCAACACCTATCGTGCATCAGTGGCACATGCCATACTCGTTCGCACGATGCTGACAGACGCTGTCATCGACAATAACAAGGCATCTTGGCTTGCAGTGCTTCATTTCGTGGACGAATTTCCAGACAACGAAATTTGGAGCGGTTGGAAAGTCTTTATGCGCCCTGTGATCCAAGCTGGCATTGATGCCGGGTTAGATCAGTACTTTAGAGCAGGCACGTCGATGCAGCACATAATCTTCTCTACCTGTGAGCGTAACGGGCTTGAACAGTTCAGCCCTGCGCCGCCCCGCATTACGATTGGGCGACGTGAGAGCACAGGAATGTTTGTCGCGTGGTCTCACAACAACCTCTGGTTTCATCCGCCCGAGCGGGAAGACCCCGTGACGGCAGATAATGTCGCATCGGTTCTCAGGCGGTATTTGGCTGATCTCTGGCGCGAAACACGCCCCACAGAGCCTGTCCCTTTCAACGTCTGACTCTTGAACGGAGTGGGTCAACTGCACAAGTGAGTAGGGGCGGCGGATAGTTGACGTAATATCCCCATTTCACCAACTATCCCCTCCCGGCCCGGGTTGTGAGTGTAATCGGACCCCTGAGAAGGCCGGTCTCCGATCGAGAACGCGCCAAAAACACTAGTTTGTGGCAGACGGTCACCCGAGAGAAGGCATGTTCCAGGGCAAGGAGTTAGCGGCAACCTTGCAGCAAGGTTTTTGGCGGGGCTCTCAAACTCAAGAGATTGGCGATAGGCGTTCCCTGGCAGCCCTTCATGGACGACAGCGACAGTTACCCTCGTCATCTCTCTTCTCCGAGTGTTCCCTGCTAGAAACACTAAATTGATCACCATCATTAGGACAGACGAGATGAAGGCTGTCATTATCTCTCCGGATGAGTTAAGGCGAGTTGCAGTACACGAATCGGGTCACGCGGTCATCGCAGTGGTCAAGAACATGCCCTGCTATGGCTTTTTCTTTTCCTACGATCCAAAGGACACGCCACCGGCGGGCGAGTTAAAGGGAAAGTTTTGTGTGGTAGTGATGAACTCAAACCCTTGGAAGATAGATGACTACCTCCAGGCTGCTGCCGGAGCGAGCGCAGAGCAACTTTTCTTTGGGAAGTACGAAACGATTGCTGGGAGGGCAGATCGGGCTCCATTCGATGATCCGGATGCCCCCAGTTGGGAAACCGCAGTCTATGAAGCGCAAGCGCTTCTGGAAGGGATGAAGGAAAAAGTTGCGACGATGGCCAAGCTGTTTCAAACGATCCATCGAAATATCCCCATCGAGAACTGGCCCGATAGAGGTATGGATGGCAGCACAATGCGTTTTCGAGAAATGATAGGCGAACAAACGGTGCAACAGATTGTCAAGAGCGAAGGCGTTCCCGAAAACGTAACACGCTTCTTCGCTTCGGTAGAAAAGTAACCAGAACGCTTATTGCGGGCCCAGTGCGCTCAGTGCTGCTCGCCTCACGGTACCTTCCCCGATACCCAACTCCGTTGCAATCGCGGTCCAAGAGCGACCCTTACTTCGCAGCGAGGCGATCTTGGCGCTGTCCACATCCCGGCGCGGCCTACCCAACTGCTTGCCCTTCGCTCTAGCCGCCGCGATACCCGAGCGCACGCGATCTCTGATGAGTTCACGCTCGAATTCGGCGATGCTGCCGAAAATTGCGAAAATCAACCTGCCGTTCGGTGTCGAAGTGTCCACCCCTTCGTGCAGGCTGATGAAGTCGATGCCGAGTGACTGGAACTCCTCTAGCGCGTTTACCAGCTGCCGAAGACTGCGAGCGAATCGGTCGTAGCGGTACACGACCACGGCATCGACGATGCGCTTCCGGCAGGCCGCGAGAAGTCTATCGAGCGCTGGCCTATGTTCCTTCGAGCCGCTGATGCCCTTGTCCACGTACTCTTCGACGATCTGCAGCCCGCGCCGTTGGCAGTACTCACGTAGTTCGCGTAGCTGCATTTCTGGGTCTTGACCGGCCAACGTGCTGACTCTGGCGTACAGGGCGACTCGGACTGGCTTGTCTACGCTCATCGACATTACCTCAGCATCCACTGTACGTGCCGCTACGTATACTTACAAGATGTCTTTCGTGCAGCCACGTAATAGAATGCCGATATGGGAACGAAGAAGAATCCTCACGCAGTTGCGCTCGGGAAAAAGGGCGGCAATGCTCGGGCGGCGAAGCTCAGTGCCGAGGAGCTATCGAAACAAGGACGAAGAGCCGTGCTGGCGAGATGGGCAAAAACGAAGAAGCGTTAGGGAATTGCTATTCCGCTGAAAGAGCGCGAGCAATACCTCTCGCATCTGCTGCAGCGAGGAACCAGCCAACATCGTGTCCGATCGGTTGCGGCATACCTCATTCACATTATCCGATTAATGGCACTAACCACTCTTCGCAAGGTGGATTTGGAGGAGATCAAGAGGGCTGGGCGAGCGCTGGGCTAACTATCGAGGACTACACCGAAGAAGGAGGGCGGGAAGGTCGCGGAAACAACTGCGCCCGATTCTCCTGGGCAAGCAGAAAAGCCTCGAGAACCGTCTACCGGAAGAACGGAAGGCACTCGAGCAGAAGCTGAGAGACGCGTTGAACGAGAAGCAAGCGCCGAGGCCTGCGATTCCTGGAGCACTGCGGAAACTGTTCGGGGGCCAAGCGGCGATGACTCGTTGATGAATGGCACTAGGAGGGGCTTTGAAGTTGGAATCTAGTTCTTTGGTGCATCAGGAAATTTCAGTTGAACGAGGTGTGTCCAGAGTTTTGTGTAAGCGACCAGGTTTTGTTTGTGGGGATGGGGTGCAGGGGAAGGGGGCAGTTCCTCTTCCCCTGCCCATCTCTGTAGAAGTGGGATGCGCGTTCATTGTGTAATTCTCTCCAGAGCCGGCATCCGTTCCGGCCACAGAATTGTGAAGTGGTTGAGCGCTTCCCGCCAGTGATGGATCGGCATGGTCCACTTCTTCGCGGCATGCCGAAGCGCGAGAAACAGCAACTTCAGCGCCGCTTCTTCGTTGGGGAATCCGCCGCGGGTTTTAATGATCTTGCGCAACGACCGGTTCAGCGATTCCACGCTGTTGGTGGTGTAGATTGCGCGGCGGATGTCCGGCGGGTAGTTGAAAAATGGCGTGATGCGGGTCCAGTTCCGCCGCCACACCTGGCTCACGCTGGGATAGGCTTTCCACTTGCCTTCCAGTTCCTGAAGACCATGCTCAGCCTCGGTCGCCGTGGCGGCGCGATAGATCGACTGCAGATCCGCGGCCACCGGCTTGCGCAGTTTCCAAGGCACGTAGTTTAGCGAAGCCCGCACTAGATGAACGATGCAGAGCTGCACCTCGGTGCGCGGATACACTGCTTCGATGGCTTCCGGAAATCCCTTCAGCCCATCCACGCAGGCGATGAAGATGTCCTTCACGCCCCGGTTCTGCAACTCCGTCAGCACCTGCAGCCAGAACTTCGCGCCTTCCGTCTGTGCCACCCACAGTCCCAGTACTTCCTTTTGGCCTTCCAGGTTCACTCCCAGCACCACGTAGATGGCCTTGTTCTGAATGTGGCCCTCGTCCCGCACCTTCACCATCAGCGCGTCCAGGTACACAATCGGATACAGCTCTTCCAGCGGTCGCCCCTGCCACAGTTTCACTTCCTCGATCACCGCATCCGTCACGTTGGAAATCAGCGTCGGGGAGACTTCGATCCCGTAGATCTCTTCCAGGTGGCCCTGGATCTCCCTCGTTGTCATTCCACGCGCGTACATCGAGATGATCTTGTCGTCGAAGCCGGTCCAGCGCGTCTGGCCCTTGGCCACGATCTTGGGATCAAAGCTCGCCTTGCGGTCGCGCGGAGTTTCCAACTCCAACTCGCCAAACTCACCCCTTAATGTCTTTTGGCTTTTCCCGTTGCGTGTGTTCCCCCGCCGGTGGCCCGCCGGGTTGTGCTTCTCGTAGCCCAGATGATCGGTCATCTCGGCCTCGAGTGCTCGCTCCAGAATGGCTTTGGTCAGCTCTTTGAGCAGTCCGTGTTCCCCGATGATATCCTCGGGCTTCTTGTAATCGCTCAGCAGTTGATCGATCAGCTTCTTGTCGATTGCCATGGGGTCTTCCATTTTCTTCCTCCCATGGTCGTTTACACAGTTCTATTTACACCCTCGTTGAACGAGCACTTGCTCTAGTGCTCGCATTAGCTCAAACGAGCTTTCAGGAATCATGTTCTCTGTTAGGTCTGCGCTATACGCCTGGAAACGGGTTTGAGCGTCTGGAACGCCGCTTCTTGAGCAATCTTCAGTAAAGCTAGCACGGCTGCTTTCAGGACTGCGATTTCCTTCTGCTGCTCAAGAACTAGCTGAACCAGTCCCGCAAGTTGAGAATCGGTGAACGGCATCAGGCAGAGACATTACTGCCTTTCCCAGCCACGACAGAGAGGAATTGGGGCGAACGAATCCTCACAGGTACTGACTAGGGTGGTTCGCAACCGCGCCCCTGCGGAACGTGCCAAGCTGGGTTTGCTAACATCGCCAACCATGCAGATGGAAGAAGCAAAAGGGTTCGTGGTCCAGGCGCAGGAGTGCCAAACGGCCCGATTCAGCAGCATCGGAAAGGCGATCCAATGAACAATAGTGGCGACACCGCGATTGACGCGTCGATCTTCCAGAAGCCACTCCGGAAGCTTGCAGAAGTTATTGCACAGAAAGTTAAGCGGGAGGCACCTGTACCACAGTTCACGCGGGAAGATCTGCATGTTTTGGTTCGCGGAGCAATGTGGACCTACAATTTCATGTTCTATTTACACGCAGACGCGCGCCTTGAAACAGACTGTGATTGGAAGCAAAGTTACACCGTCGTTGCGATGCCGCTAGTCCGTAACATGATCGACTGTTTGTTTAACATCACGCTCATCCTTCAAGATCCCAAGCCAAACGGAGCGTGGTTTCGCTTGAGTGGCTATTCCCAGATGCAGGCCGGTATAGACGAAGACGAGAAGCGGTACGGTGGGCAGCCAGAGTTCGACGCATGGATTGCGAAGCGACGAGATGGTCTTGATATGAGTGTCCGCGCCGCCGGCTTTGGGATGGCCGATATATCTGGCGTACGACAATGGCCCACCTTGGGGAAATTCGCCAAGAGCCCGGGACCTGGAGCGACATTTTCGCCTCACCAGCACTTTCTGCAAACATTCTTATTATGGTCATTGGCGGCACTACTCCGCCATCGCCCATGCGACATTTTCCGGCCTTGCTGACGTCGCGTTACCTTATGTGGAAGATTCGCTTCCTCTGGAGGAACGCTCGAAGATCGACGAAGCTTATCCCACCATTGTGGCTACTCACCTGGCGCGCGTGGCAGGGGTGCTGCTGTGTATCGTCACGGAGATACAAGCGTATTTTAGGTTTGTTGACAATGGTGCAAATATCAATGAGAACATCCACAAGATGTGGAACGCGCTAATGCCGATGTTCGACGTGAAGGAACTTTATAGCGAGCATTACAGGGAATTGATGCAGGCTAGGGGGATCAATCCGTGATCCTCCGGTCGCGCCTTAGGCATGTCGCGCCAACTGCGTCGAGGTATTTGTCACGCGCAGGCGCGCGAGATAGAAGGAAGGCCGGGAGCCGCACTGCAATCTGAGCTTGTGCGCACCCGAAAGCGCAGCGCGATTGTTCCCCGGCCTAAGGCTGAGTATGTCACAGTGCATTGACGCAGGTCGATGTAGAATGCCTGCGTGGACGCCGAACGAGCGTTTGCCAAGTGGGTCGCGGCCGTCATTTCTGAGCAGTTGCGGGAAGAGTTGACCCTGGCAGCGGCCGAGTCGCAAGTGTCTCTGACGCGCTTTGTCGCCGAAGTTCTGGAAAGTTTTGCCGCGGCAAGAAGATTACCCAAGGTTCCGACATCGCCGGTCAGAGCGCAAGTGTATCCCCCCAGGCTGAAGAGGGGCGCCGCTGAGGACAGTTTTCCATTTCCGGAATCAACTTATTCGACCGGCGGACTGTCCAGGTCGAGATTCTGACGTTGCCGAAGGAACTCGATCGCTTCTTCCGCATCAAAGGTTCGCAGATCGGCGCCCGTGTTGCAGTCCAAGACCTGGAAGCCGTCCAACGTCCGGACGTTTCTTATCTGCTCTTCGACGGTTTCGTGCTGCCACCCGCCGAAAAGGTTATCGCCAACGTTCCACATAATGCGGTGGGCATAGCAGACGACCCAGTTCGCCTTGAAGATACTCACATGGACAGCCTCTCCGCACTCAGAGCACGCGCCCCAGTAGGCATTGTCGCGGTCGCTAACAACCGTTGGTTTCATTGTTCTTCTCCCCTCACTTCGAAAGTAGTAGTTGATTTGAACGGTCGCAGAACCGCGCAAGCAGCCTGCAACGCGGCCTTGGCGCGCACCCGGTGCGGTGGAATGCAGCGGCCTTCGAGATTCCGGCAGTAGGCGCCGGCGCGTGCTTTGCAGACCGGGCAAGGGACACTTCGGGCAAAGTCAAAGTGCGCCATGATTAACCTCCTTGGGCGGGCATGGTTTCCGGCCGGCGTGCTCGAACGCGTGACACTCCGCACACGACCATCGGCAATTTGCAGAACTCCACTTTCCGCCACGGCTGCGGTGTATGACGTGAGCCAGATGACCATATTGCCAACTCAGCGATCGTTGACACTTCGGACTTGATTGCAACTCGCAGTAACCGCCGGATCGCTCAAAGACCTGCAGGCGTACTTCGGTGATGTGCCGGCGTTCTACGCGAGATTTTCGACGCGGGCGAAGACGTTGCGCCCCAAACAACAGGGCGATTAGGCTAGGTTCAGCCATTGGAAACCTCCCGTGTTTCCCTTGGTAGCCCCGTTTGAGTGTTGACGCACTCAGGCGGGGCGCTGTGTTTTCCACAGACAAAATCACTTTATCACGATATTGTAGCTTGCACGTATCTATCTTTCGTGCCATCCTTCAGCTATGCCCAAAACGGAAAAAGACTACGCAAGAGAATTTGCCAGCAAAGGCGGTCGGGCGCGCGCGCAAAGCATGACACCCGAGCAGCGAAGCGAGAGCAGCCGCAAGGCTGTCAGCGCAAGATGGGCGAATACGACACCGGAGGAACGAAAGAAATTCGCGCGTAAGATTTCACGCGCGCAGAAGGCCCGCTGGGCGAAGGCGAAAGGAAAGAAGGGAGGGTCCGGCAGTGGCAGCTAAGCCGCCATTCCCGCTACCAAAATGTTCCGAGCCAGGGTGTGAGCGGGAAGGCACGGGAAACCTGCAACACGCCGGGAAGCCGCGCTTAAGGTCCGTCAAGGGGACTGACGGCAAAGAGAAAAAACCCATCTTTCCGATGGCCTGCCGTTCCTATAATCCTTTCAGACACTTTCACACCGCCTACCTCGGGGAACATGGCGAGCGCACCTTCGCGCTTCTCAATCAGAACGGCGAACCGATACATGGCGCACTCTGGTATATCGACGCAATTACCGGGCAGAGGGTGGAGATAGAGTCTGACCTCGCACGCTCGAATGGCACCGAAGAGAAACGCCGAAAGCAAAGTAAAGCGGGCCTGCGGGTCTGGAAGAATCCGGCCAGAAAAGCCGCCAACGTCGCCTGGTCAGTGAGAGAGTATGGCGACCCGGATGCACCCGACACTTGGACGCCAGAGCAGCGGCGGGCACGGCAAGACAAGACTGACGAACTCAGGGAGCGTTATGGTGACCCGGACCACCCAGAGACCTGGACGCCAGAGCAAAGGGCGGCACGAGCGAAAGCAGGCGAGGGCCAAGATGCATTCTGGGAACAACTCAAACTCACGCCTCGTCGGTGGAAAGACCAAGTCAAGCGGCGCACGGCCCATAATCAACGGGCCGACGTAAAGGAGAAGGTCAGCCGTGGAAACCTTCAGAGCTGGGCCAAACGAAAGGCCAAGGAAGCCGCAGCCCAAGCGGAACTCGAACGCCTCAGGAAGCTAGTCGCTGGGAACGGCGCAGAGGAAACCGCGCGCACCCCTGGAAGACCTAAGGGAATGAGCGAGAGAAGGATGCTTGAAGCCCAAGCCCTTGAGCGTTACAAGCAAGAGTTCATCGAGAAAAATGGAACCGACAAAGGTTCAATCGTGTATGCGGCCAAAAAGCTCTACAAGGTCAACTCTCGAAGAGGGGTCCAGCAAGCTAGGCAGACTCTAAAACTCTTCCGCAAGTGGGTACAGAAACCCTCCTAAAGGTTTTTGTACCGGTACAAAAACTCCAAGCCCCTTTTTTCGTCCCACCTGAGTGCGTCACTGTGCAGCCATGCACAGCAACACCAACACCACCACCACTCGCACGCACGCCATTCCCACTTACAACTCAACCGTTCCAATCCGACGGCCGGAAGCCGCACAGGAGAGCCACGAATGAAACTCACACGCAAGCGTCAACGCCCACAAGCCACTGACGGACCCCATCTCGCCACGTTAGCCGATGTGCAAGATTTGGGATTCCAGAGTACCAACTTCGGAGAGCGGCATAACCTGCGATTGCTTTTTTTGATTGACGAACTCGACCCAAAGGGGGAACCGCTCCAGGTCTCGCTCATCTGCACCGCCAGCGCCCATGAAAACAGCAAATTAACCGCCCTTACACGCCTGCTCCTGGGTGATCAGGCAACCGAGGACGTCGAAACCTCCGACCTGCTTGGAAGATCCTGTTGCCTCACCACCGAGCAGCAAGCCAACTCTCGGGGCAAGGTCTTCGCCCAGATTGTCGGTCAACGAGCACTCAAGCCCGGAGAACAGGGCCCATCGATCCCGATCGACTACGAGCGGAGTGAAAACCGGCCAACCAGCAAACGCAAGGTGAATGGCACAACCAAGCCTTTTACCAACGTGCACGGACTCGAAATAACCGACGAGGATGTGCCTCTGTAATTCGCTCGAAGACGGAAGGGAGTTTTGGCCAGATGAGGGTTGACAGCGCACGCCAAGGATGCAGGGAAGTTTCAATGTCCGGGCCAACGGTTCTAAGGGAGTCCGTTCCGGCGCCAGATGCTTTCCTAACAAGCCGGGAAGAATCTTTTCTCACATCAGCGACTCATCTGGCTAAAACTCCCTTCCACTATCTGTACTACCTATCCTCCCTATCCTACTTATCCGGTGGCTCAGAGCCTCAGACCCTCAGACCCTCAGACCCTCCAGACCCTCCATAGGGGTCTGCCAAGGGGGTAGTGCATAGGGGTAGTGCAAAAGTGAAAGTCAGCCAACTAGTTTCGAAGTACGAGAAAGCCGGCGGGCTCTTCGTAGTCGAGAATCGGCGCATTTCGCTCACGGCGCGGCCGGGCTTGACCATGAGCGAGCAGCGCAATCTTCGCCGGCTCGATCGACTGGTGCGCCAGCATTCGTATGGGGTGACGGCGTGGATTCTCGAACGGATAGCGAGCTGGAAATGGGAGCGGGATTTTGCCTGCCATTGTCCCGCGCGGCGCTTTGCGCACCCAGCACACGGGCCGAAGGAGGTTTGGCAAGAGCTGCGAAAACTAATTGAACCGTAATCAATAGCGACAATGGCCCAGGAATCACAATCCGCGATATCCACAGGCAATCGCGGTACCCTGCCTGCCAAGGCGAACACCCGCGCTTCAGAAATGGAGCGCATGGCAAGGAGACGATTCCAAGACCCCACGCCCGAGAAGCGTGGTTTGTGGTGGACGATTCGCGTGTGGGAGGACGTTTTCGAGGACGGGCAATATCGCCGTTCTTACAAGCGCCACCGACTTGCGAGAGTGGCCGAAACTTCCGAGCGGGATGCTCGCAGGCTGGCCGCCGAATACGTTAGGCCGATGAACCAGGGCCTCGATACCGTGGGCTCGGCTACCAACTTCGAACACTACGTGGAAAAAACCAACATACCGGTTGTCTTGCCGACGCTGGCCTCGACCACTCGAGGACGTTATCAGGGCGTGCTCGACAACTATCTCGTCCCGCGTTTTGGCAAACTGTGCCTGCGGGATCTCACTCCCGAAACCTTGCAGCGGTATTTCTCGGGAATGGCGACTAGTCCGCTCGCCGCGGAGTCGCGTGACAAGATACGCGACGTCCTGGCAAGCGTTCTCAATTCCGCCATCACCTACCGCCTGCTCATTACCAACCCCATCGAAGGCGTGCGTATGCCGGTGGACACCCGGCCGCGCCGCCGGAACAAACCAAATCTCAGCCCCGAGCAGTTCGAGCAGTTGATTGCGGCGATTCCCGAGCCCTACGCGACGATGGTGTTTGTCGCCATCTTCACCGGGTTACGGGTTTCGGAACTGGCTGCGCTGCGCTGGGAGGATGTGCACGCCGATTCCATCACGATCGATGAACGCTTTTGCCGCGGCGACTTTGCCGTGCCCAAAAGCGAATCGTCAAATGCAACCATTGCAGTCAACCGCTGCGTTATCGAACGGATTCACCGGTTGAAACTGCTCACCGTAAACGTGCGCGCCGGCCGTGCCACCCGCAAGTACCGCGTGGTGAAATCCGACCAGCCTTCGGATCTCGTCTTTCAGAGCGTGAGGGACGGGAAGCCGATGCGCGATAACAACATTCTCTGCCGCTTCATCAAGCCAGCGGCCAGGGCGCTCGCGATGCCCTGGGCAAACTGGCGCTGTCTGCGAACTTCACACGCGACCTGGCTGAAGCTGGCCGGCGCGGATGTGAAAGACGCACAAGCACAGATGCGGCACTCGCGGGCAAGTACGACGCTGGATATTTACCAGCAGTTCGTGCCCGCCTCGCAGCAGCGAGTGGTGGAACGATTGAGCACGCTCGCACCGCGGAGGATCATGTGACACTTGTGAAGTTCAACGACGTCTTAGATGTGGAACTGTACGTCAATCCCAACCAAGTGACTTTTATTCGAGAGGCCTCGGACCGAGGGTTCACGATAATCAACTTCAGCGAAGACCATAGTGTTACCGTGAAGGGCACGGGCGCGGATGTCGCGTCGAAACTCTTCAATGCGGGAAAACTTTGAATTGCACCCAATTGCACCCAAACTCGAGAGCTTCGAAGCCTGTAAGTGTTTGAGAGATATGGTGGCCAGGGACGGAGTTGAACCGCCGACGCCAGCCTTTTCAGGGCTGCGCTCTACCACCTGAGCTACCTGGCCACTGCTTTGGAACTCCCGCACCATCAGGCTGGCTGCGAGACGCCGCGTCACGCTCGATCGATCAGGAGGGTTGTCGTTGGCACGGCAACCGGAACTACTCGGAGAGCATGCGGAACGCCCTAGATTATAGCAACCGAATCTGAATCCCTCAAACTTGTGCAGCTGAGGATTCTCGGCCGCGGAACTCCTAGTTCGAGAAACGATTCTGGATCGCTGCGAAAACTTTGGATCGTTACGAGAGCTACGTTGCACAAGGCATCGTCATGTTAAGCATGCGGCCCGATACCCGTCGCTGTTCTTAAATACTTGTATGCGCAACCATCCGCCGCGTGCCTGCGTTCCTTGCTGGCCAAGACAAAAAAAACCGCCAACGCGAGCTTCGCAGCTATCGCCGGCGGTTCCCGCCTCTTTTGGGTATTGCAGCCACGATCACTTCATGTTCGCAGCTTATTTTCTCGGCCGCGGTGGATCGGAGCCACAATCTCGATCTGCTCGACAGTTCGACGTGATCGGGCTCGCTTACTTCCCTGACGCCGCTCCCCGCCTTTGCAGCCACTGCGACAATTCCGGAGTCTGTTGCGATTTCAGATCCGCACAATTGTGGATGCTTTCGAGCGACTGCTTGAGCGTCCGCTGGGCGGTTGGAACAGCATGCTGCGTGAAGAAGTCCTGCACCTGGTCATGGATGCCTGCCTCGCAATACACGTTGGTTGCGCCAACCACTTCCCCACTCGTAAAACCGCCACCGACTTTGTCGATCTCGGACCAATGAGCCTGCACGAATTCCCAGCCCAGTTTTCCGCCCGCAGGATTTTTCATCACGGCCGCGATCATTCCCAACGTATCCTGGCTGCGCACGGCGGGCGAGATCGCGTACTCCAGCGTCCGCTCCAGCAGCTTCGGGTTGCGGAATTTCGACAGAGTCTGGAAATACAGGTAGTAGTTTTCAAGACTCGTTCCGCTGGCCTGCATCTTCACCATCAACCTGTCATACAACGAGGCATCACCGTGCTGTGCCGCCAAAGTAAATGCTGTGAACGCAACTGTCGAATCCAGCGACCCCGGATCAACCAGGGCCTTCTCCGCCAACCTGCGAGCCGAAGCAATCACTTCGGGATCCTGCCCCGCATAACCCAGCGTGTACAGCACGCGGGCGCGAAGGCTCTTGGTCTCATCGCTTTCGCTCGGCTTCGGACGCCAGCCCAATTCCTTCGCCGCAGGAGCCAGCAAACGGCGCACCCACTGCTCGTAGCCTGCCCGATCCGCGTCGCTGACCAGATAGGTGGCGATGTAGTCGAGCTTCAACGTCATCTGCGCCATGACCGCTCGCGTCCGATCCGCCTGCAGGCCTTCCGCTAACGCAAGGAAGTCACCGATCTGCTGTGCGCCCACCCGCACCGATGCCCAAGAATCGTTGAGCACGGCAATTCGCTCCGACGGGATCAAATCTTTCTCAATGTCGCGGCCCATCGCGCGAATCCCGTCTGACGAATATCCCGACCGGTAATATCCGCGCGCGCCTGCGTTCACCATCTCCCACGATCCACATCCCGGAAGCGCAAAGCTCTCCTGCTTCTTTGTCAGCAGAACGCACTTCTCAGCGCGCTTGCCGTTCGCGCCGCTCTGCTTCATGCAAACCGGCACTTGCCACAGCTGCGAACTGCCCGCGTCGAAGAGCTTGCGATCGTAGAAATACCGGGTCTGCGACAAGGTCACCGACGTCGTTCCGCCCGAGCACTGCGCGCGAGCGCTCACCATCGGCGCTCCCGGCTGCTTCACGAACGTGGGCATGATTTCATCAACCGGCTTTTTCGAAACCACGGCCAGCGTCTTCCAGAAATCATCGGCCGTCGAGTTCCCGTAGGAATGCTCTTTCAAATACTGATTCACACCCGCCCGGAAAACTTCCGGACCAAGATAGGATTCCAGCATGCGTAGCACCGACGCCGCCTTGTCATAAGCGATGCCGTCAAACAACTCCTGGATCTGCGCCGGCGTGTCCGCCGCCTGATGAATAGGCCGCGTATTGTTCAGCGAGTCAACATTCAAACTGCCGGCAGTATCTTCGACATCGGCCAGCTCAAAATGCCATTCCGGCTTCCAGGCGCCGACGGCCTTGTTCTCCATCCAGGTGGCAAACCCTTCGTTCAGCCAGATGTCGTCCCACCACTGCATGGTCACCAGATCCCCGAACCACTGATGCGCCATTTCATGCGCGATGACTGTGGCCACCAGCTGGTGCAGTTCCACCGACGCCACTTTGTCGTCAAGCTGGAGTTCCGCCTGGCGGTACGTAATGAAGCCGGTATTTTCCATCGCGCCTGCGGAGAAATCGGGCAGGCCGATCATATCGAGCTTCTCAAACGGATACTTGATGCCGAAGTACTGGTCGAAATACTTCATACACCACTCGGAAACTTCCAGCGCATAGGTCCCGCTCTGCTTGGTTCCAGGCGGACCCCACACACGAATCGGAATTCCGTCCGCCTCGCCTTCCACGTACTCAAAATGACCCACAGCAAGCGCAACTAGATAGGACGACATTTTCGCAGTGGTCGCAAATTTGACTGTGTGCTTGTCCGCGCCCGGCCCTGGCGTATCGGAAATTACCTTTGCGTTCGAGATCGCCGCCATGTCTTTGTCGGCAATGACCGCAATATCGAAGGTCGCCTTGTAGGCGGGTTCGTCAAACGACGGAAACGCGCGCCGCGCGTCGGTCGCTTCAAACTGCGTCACCGCGTACTTGCGCGATTCCTTGTCCTTTCCCAAGTACAGACCGCGCAACTCGTCGTTCAGGGTGCCAACGTACTTGATGTGAATGGTCGCTGGCCCCGGCTGAATTTCTTTACCGAACGACAAGGTCGCCATTTCTTTTTCTTTGTCGACGTTGACGTTGGCCTTCTGCGACGCACCGCCGCTCGAAATCGTCGTCTCCAGGAACTCTATGTCGGCTGAATTCAATACGATCTGCGAGGTTGCCTTCAGGACACGGACCTGAATGGTCTCTTCTCCGGCAAAATTGTCTTTCTGAAAATCAGGAGCAAAGGATAGCTGGTAATTCTCCGGAACCGCCAACTCCGGAAGCCGCTGAGCTGCTGCAACTCCGCACAGCAGCATTAAAAATGCAAACGACGAAAAAATACGCTTCATCAATTAATAAACTCCAAGATTCATTGCATGAATTCGACGAATATGGCGACCGCACACACAACCGAGCGTACCTGGCACAGCAGGCACGCTCCCACGACCAGGTAGCTTGTTTCTCCCTTATACGAAAACTACCCCAGGTCGGTTCACCCGTCCAAAATTCCGGAGCCGCCGGAGGCAACCAGAGCGCCGTTCATCACGGCCAAGGCACATCGATTGGATGCAAACCAGTACGGAATCTCCCGGTAATCTTCCACATCAAACACTGCGAGGTCCGCATCTTTTCCAGGCTCGATCGACCCTTTTCGATCCTGTACCCGAAGCGCACACGCGCCGTTGATCGTGGCGGCGGCCACGACCTCTGCCGGCGACATTTTCATGTGCGTGCACGCCAAAGACATGACAAATGGCATGCTGGCGGTAGGAGAACTACCTGGATTGTAATCGGTCGCCAGCGCCACGGGAACCCCCGCCTCGATGAATTTGCGCGCTGCCGGGTATTTCTCCAATCCTAAGAAGTAGTTAGCGCCAGGTACAAAGGTCGCGACAGTATCGGTCTTGGCCAACCGCGCGATATCTTCGTCGCTGACGTAGTCCATGTGATCGAGAGAGGCCGGACTGAATTCCAGCAATTTCTCCAGCGGAGTTTCGGATAACTGCCCCACGTGCGCCCGCGTGCTCAGCCCGTGCTCCCGCGCCGCGGCGAAGATCGCGGCCGTTTCCGACTCCGAAAATGCTCCGCGATCGCAGAACACGTCGACGAACTGGGCGAGCCTGCGGCGAGCCGCCTGCGGAATCATCTCTTTACAGACGATCTCGACGTACTTTTGTGAGCGCCCGCGGAACTCCTGTGGGACAACATGAGCCCCCAGCAAGGTCGAGACCACCGTTCCCGGCCATTGTTTCGCCGCCTGCCGTATGGCTTCCAGCGATTTCAGTTCCGCATCCAAAGCGAGCCCATACCCCGACTTGGCCTCGACCGTCGTCGTCCCCTGCTCAGCCATCTCGCGCAAGGCTTCGAGAACCTTCTCGGCAAGCGCGCTCTTCCCTGCCTTGCGCACCGGCTCGATGCTTGAACGAATCCCGCCCCCAGCTTCTGCAATTTCTTCGTAGGTTGCGCCGGCTGTGCGCTTTTCGAAATCGACAAGCCGAGGATTCATGAATGCTGGATGCGTGTGCGAATCGACGAATCCAGGGAGAACAATCTGTCCGACACAGTCGATCTCGATGACTTTCTTCCGATTCGTCTTGAGCCAGGGATCGCGGAGGGCATCTTTGGTTTTGCCGACGGAAACAATCTTGCCGCCGAGGCAGAGTACGGCGGCGTCTTCGAGCATGGAGAGGTCTTGCAGATCAGAACCGCGTCGTGGGAGGTCGGATGCGGACCGCAGCGTCAGGAGTTGGCCGATGTTGACAAGGAGGACGGCGCCAGGTTTAGGCAAGTTTCTCCGTTCGATCAAGCCGCTGGACCTCAATCGCCGCACCGATAATTCCCTCAGTGAACGCTTCGGAAATAAGTCCCGTTCCCCTCCGTGCCTCCGTGGCTCCGTGGTAGGTGTTCATCGCTTCCTCATCGGAACCCGAACGCCCTTCTTCTCCGCAAACTCCTTTGCCTCTTCATACCCTGCATCCGCGTGGCGAATAATTCCCATGCCCGGATCGGTCGTCAGCACACGCTCGATGCGCTTCGCCATCATGTCGGAGCCGTCAGCTACAAGAACCTGGCCCGCGTGCAGCGAGTAACCAATACCGACTCCGCCTCCGTTGTGCACCGACACCCACGAAGCGCCGGCCGCCGTGTTTAGCAAAGCATTCAGGATCGGCCAGTCCGCCACCGCGTCTGTTCCGTCTTTCATGCTCTCGGTTTCGCGGAACGGCGACGCCACCGAACCGCAGTCGAGATGATCGCGGCCAATCACGATCGGCGCCTTAATCTTTCCCTTTTTCACCAAATCGTTCATCGCGAGCCCGAACTGCGCGCGCTCACCGTATCCCAGCCAGCAGATCCGCGCGGGCAATCCCTGGAACTTGATCCGCTTGCGCGCCAACTCGATCCAGCGGCGAAGGATGCGATTCTTGGGAAATAACTCGAGCACCAGGTCGTCGGTAATCGCGATGTCCGAAGCCTCGCCCGACAGCGCCACCCACCGGAACGGTCCTCGGCCTTCGCAGAACAAGGGTCGGATATAGGCCGGTACAAATCCTGGAAAGTCATACGCATTCTTCACGCCGTGTTGAAAGGCGTAGGTGCGGATGTTGTTGCCATAATCAAAGGTCACCGATCCCATCTTCTGCAACCGGAGCATGCCTTCCACGTGCCGCGCCATAGCGTCGTACGATTTCTCTTCGTAGGCCTTGGGATCGCGCTTGCGCAATTCGAGCGCCTGCTCCAGCGTCATTCCGTTCGGCACGTAACCGTTGAGCGGGTCGTGCGCCGAGGTCTGGTCCGTGAGAATATCGGGAACAACGCCGCGCTCGGCCAGCTCGGGAATAATGTCGGCACAATTCCCTACCAGCCCGACCGACACATTCTCTTTCTTGCGGACGGCATTCTTCAGGATGCGCAACGCTTCGTCGAGCGTCGTCACCATGAAGTCGCAATAGCCAGTCTTGATGCGCTTCTTGATCCGTTCGGGATCCACATCGATACCGAGAAACGCCGCACCCGCCATGGTCGCCGCCAGCGGCTGTGCGCCACCCATCCCGCCCATGCCGCCAGAGACGATCAGCTTGCCCGCCAGATCGCCGCCGAAATGTTTTTCTCCAGCCGCAGAAAATGTCTCGAACGTTCCCTCAACGATGCCTTGCGAACCGATGTAGATCCACGAGCCGGCTGTCATCTGCCCGTACATCATTAGGCCAGCGCGTTCCAGCTCGTTGAATTTCTCCCAGTTTGACCAGTGGCCGACGAGATTGGAATTCGCAATCAGCACGCGAGGCGCGTGGTCGTGTGTCTTGAACACGCCCACGGGCTTGCCCGATTGCACGAGTAGTGTCTCGTCGTTGTCGAGGGTCTTCAATGTTTCGACGATGGCGCGGTACGCCTCCCAGCTGCGTGCCGCCCGCCCCGTCCCGCCATACACGACGAGGTCCTGCGGCCGCTCGGCCACTTCTTCGTCCAGATTGTTCATCAGCATGCGCATCGCAGCTTCCTGCTGCCAGCCCTTGCAGGAAATCGAAGTCCCGCGCGGCGCGCGAATCGGCGTGTAAGTCTTGGGAGAAATCTCAGTCTCTACCGGCATGAATCAATGGTATTGCTTCCGGCAGATGGGCGCAATTGTCGAGGAGAAGCAAGATTCGTAAGGTGGGAATCACGCCGCTTGCCTTGCTTCGATGGACACAAGCGACGATTGAGTATTGGGCTTTGCTGACGACTAGCGGCGAGCGACTGACGACGGCCTCACCACGACGAATACGCCGTCCCATCCGAAGCCGTCAAATTGGACGCGCTATGCACATCAATAATTCCCGGTTCCTGCTGTTCGACCGCTTCGGTCGCTTCTTCCTGCTCGGAGGTCCAGTTGGCTTCGCCGGTGAAAGGATCCTTGGGCACAGCTTTGAGGTATCCCGCCGTCACTATGTCGTCAAGCGACTGCGGCGCCTTCTTTTTGTCCATGGTGTATTGGTCGATAACCTGGCGCAGGGTGAACAGATCCTGCTTCAACACGCCTTCCTTGGCACGCAAAATCGATCGGTTGTAGACCGGCAATGCGATCGACACCAGGATGAGGATGAGGCTGATCACGATCATCATTTCGATCAGCGTGAAGCCCCGGCTCCGCCGGCTTGTGGAAGCGCGTCTCATCTACCAGTCCTTATATTTGGTTCCGTCGAGCGCCGTACCGTCAGACTGGGTATAGACGTCGAACACGCTTTCCCCGCCCCAGGAATCGGACGTGGGATCATCCTGCATCGAGCGCATTCCCCATTCGGCTTTCCCAGTCATCGGATCCACCGGGATCCGGCGCAGGAATTTCAATTTCTTTCCGTTGGAGTCCACGCCCTGCACCAGCGTATCTAAATCCGGCGGGTAGCCTTCGCTGCCCAGCTTGATCTGAAACTTCGCCTGGTCCGCGGCGTCCTTGTAGCGATCAATCGCATCCCGGATCATCCACAGGTCGTAGCGCAGTTCGCGTTCCCGCTCGCGCTTGATGACCTTGGTGGTCACCGGCACCGCCATCGCGACCAGGATGCACATGATGGCGGTCGCGACAATCAACTCCATCAGCGTGAACCCCCGCCACGCTCCGGTTCGGCCGATTCTGGTTCGGAACTGCGACCTCATGCGAAACACTTCTCCTGCAACTATTGAATGGTGACCACGGCCTGCGCGCCATTCACCGTGATTGCCTGCATGGCAGGATCACGCGCGCCGCCGCGGGTGATTGTCAATGGCGACTGGCCACTGGTCTTCGCCATGAACGTGAGCGTTACGACGGAACCTTGTCCGGATACTCCACCCGAATTGGGCGGACGCGTGGCCGTGATTTGCAGTGTTCCGCTGGTTTCATCCTCGCGATGTACCAGCGCCACCGTCTGCCCGTCTTGAGAGAGGAAGCCACCGTTCGAAACGTTCATCAACTGCAGTTTGCTGGGATCGTAATTCAGCTGTAACGGCACCGAATACACATTCTGTGCGCCCGAAACCAGTATGTTCACCGTAAACGTCGACCCTTTCGCCGCCGTGATCGTGCCCGGATCGAACAGGAAACTCGCGCCTGCTCCCGGAGCAGTAGCTGGCGTCGGCGTCGGTGCGGGCGTCACTGCACCCGGAGTTGCCGGTCGAACCTGCCCAGCTTGTCCAGCAGTTGGCGGTGCTCCCCCAGCAGCCGCTCCGCCGCCCGGAGCTGTTTCGCTCTTCGCGATATGCCGTAGTTGCAGCGAGTTCGCCGTGCCCACGTCGATCAGACGCTGGTTCGAATCGTTCACTTCCGGCCCGCGCACGATATGCGGAATCAGCGCGAACACCAGTTCGTTTTCGCGATGGTCTTTTGTTTCGGATCCAAAGAAGTACTTGAGGAACGGAATGTTCGCAAGAATCGGATACCCGCTCATCGACTGCGTCTGCGTGTCCTCCATCATGCCGCCCAGGAGATTGACTTCGCCTTCTTTCAGACGGATCTCATGTTCGATCTTGCGCTGTCCGATGATGGGCTGGCTGATGCCGCCGATATTCGACTGACCGGTCACCGAAGAGATATCGAGACTGACTTTTAGTGTGACCTCCCTGCTGGCATGCACCCGGGGTGTGATGTCGATATTCACGCCGACATCGAGATACTGAAACTGCGTGTTGACCAGCGGGTTGATGCCGACGCCGCCGATGCCTGGCTGGAAGGATCCAGTCGCCACCGGCACGCGGTCGCCGATCTTGAGCGTAGCCTTCTGTCCGTCGAGGGCGCGGATCTGCGGGTTCTGAATAATCTTGGTGTTGCTGTCGCCCATGATGGCAGAAGCTGTGATGCCCGGCACGGTGATGGTGAAGTCGGTGGCATTCAGGTTGCCGATCTGGTTTAGGTTGATGCCACCGTTTCCACTGCTCACACTGCCCGTTCCACCATTCGGACCGGTCACCGTCGTGCTATTGATGTTGTTATTCAGCGAAATGCTGGTGCTGGTTGGCGGCGTAATTCCCAGGGTCCGGTTCTTGTCCTTGCTGACCTGCATCACCACCACATCAATGATGACTTCCGGCTTTGCCTTGTCGAGATCGTCCACAAACTTCTGCGCCAAAGCGATCTGATCGGGAGTTCCTCGTACGATGATGGCGTTCTGCGATTGCAGTTGCTGGATGCGTTGCACTTCCAGCAGCGTGCGCATGGCGTTCACCACATCCTGCAGTTCGGTGGCCTGCGATAAATTCGAAAGATAAAAAGTCTTGATGACGCTCTGATCTACTTCTTTCCGCTTGGCCGGATTGTCGGCGGCCACAAAAATCGTGTTGGGCGTCACGGGACGCCAAAAGGTTTTCGATTCCAGCGCGATGATGCCCAGCGCCTCTTCCAGTGTCACTCCATTCAGATCGATGCGAATCTTCCGCGACGTGTAATCCGGATCAAACAGGACGTTGATGCCCGCCAGTTTCCCGACGATCTCGTAAATCACCTTGGTGTCTTCGGTGGACTTCAAGGTGATTGGCACGTTCGAGATCGAGGTCAGTTCCACCGGACCCTGCGCTTCCGCCAGCCGCTTGCGCAGCGCATTGGGCGGAGCAGCGACCGCCTGCGGGGGATTGGTTGCCTGGTTCAGCAAGTCCTGCGTGCGACGTAGCTCCTGCTGCGCAATAAAGCTGGAAGGATCGATGGCCGAAGCTTTCTGAAATTCAACAATAGCTTCTTCCAGTTTGCCCCCATCCCGTAGCAATTGCCCACGATGCACGTGCGCCGCCGCGGCCAGGAACTTGGTGTGTTCGTACGCCGCGCGATATCGAATCTCCTTGGGCTTCTCGCGGAAAGCCTCTTGGAAATACTCGAAGGCGCGCTCGTAGTCCTGCCGCTTTTCGGCGTCTACTCCCTTGTTGTAGTTGGAGTGGGCGTTGTCGGCGGCCAAGGGTACAGATGCGGCCAGGACGATAAGCAGCATCGCCACCAGGCTCAACAAACGTCTCATGGACTGATTCCTCGTATGCAAGCGGGATCCGGGACGGCAATCGCCCCTCGGGGGAGGTTCATCGCCTTTGTATAGGCAGAAATTCACGGGAAGCTGGGTGATTATAGCATCGTGCCTCAGTAGTTCCGAAGTGACTGTTTCATCGGCATTTACACTCTTTGGTCGTAGTCCCAAGAGTACCCGGAAAGCATTCCGAATCGGGCTTCCCGCGCACGTTTTCGGATTTCGCCGCCGGTCAGCGCTTTCGTGATCGCCTCAGCATCCAAGCCCTAGAACCCAAGCGGGTTGCGGCGAAATTCGCCAGCCCCGCTCATGTGATAACGTTTTTCTTGACTATGGCGCGTGCGCAAACCCATCAGACGAAGCCCAATCCAGAGAAAAATCCGCGGCGCGACCCAACCGCAGCCGGACAAAGAGACGCCGCCGTCAATAGGATCGCTTCGCATAACTACTTCTTGCTGGAAAAATTTGAGACCGGCATCGTTCTGACCGGCACCGAGGTCAAGTCAGTTCGCAGCGGACTGGCCAACCTCAAGGATTCCTATGGTTTAGTAAAGGATGGCGAGCTTTGGCTGCTGAACGCCCACATCGGGCCTTACGACCACGGCAATATCTTCAACCACGCCCCCCTGCGAACCCGCAAGCTGTTGGTTCATAAAGATGAAGTCCGCAAGCTAATCGGCAAGACCCAGCAGAAGGGTCTCACTCTGATTCCCACCCGGATGTATTTCAAAAATGGCAGGGTGAAAGTCGAGGTGGCACTTGCCAAAGGCAAGCAGCTCTGGGACAAACGGGAAACCGAGCGTCGCCGCACCGCAGATAAAGAAGCCCGCGAAGCCGTCAACCGGGGACGAAGGCGGGATTAGAGCTTTTCCAAAACTTTTGATTAAGCTCCGTCGGAGCGAAAGCAAAGTTCTCACGGACGCTCTTTTTGTCAGCTCACCTTCGCCTATAAAAAATGGGTCCGGAAAAGAATCCCGGACCCTTAGGAGAGAGGTACCACCCCAACGAACAATCGACTACTGAATTGTTAGCGCCAGCGGGGTCGCGTGCGAGACTCCGCCTGACGTCCCCACCACCATTACGGTTGCGCCCGGCTGGGTTCGGCCTTTCGACGAATATCCGCAGCCGACCGCAGCCATCGTCAACGCGAGCATCAGAACCACTGCCCCTAGCACCCAGGCCTTGCCTACATTCGCAGGCTGCTCTTTGCGCCGTGTCCCCCACAGCATTCCAAGCATGCCCACCATCAACAGCGAACCTGCAACGTACGGATTCGGCGGAATGTAGGTAGTGCCCACGGCAATTGTGAGTTGCGAGGTCGATGCCGCGGCACCCGGATCGATGGTGACCGGATTGAATGCGCAGGTGACCCCCGCCGGCAATCCCGTGCACGAAAGAGTGACTGGATCAGCGAATCCACCCGCAGCCGTCGATGCAATGGTGACGGTCGTCGAGTTCCCACGTGTCACGGTCGCCGATGGCGCTGACAACTGCAGTGCGAAGTCTTTTCCCGCCGCCGGGGTCGGTACGAGTGTTGCAAACAGGCCGTGCGTCTGCGTGGAGCCGCCGGCCGTGATGTAGAGCGTGTTCGGATCGCCCGTTCCACCCGCGCCGAAAACCATGTCCCACAGGCCCGGAGTCGCAATCAGCTGGTTATTCTCATTTTTCATCTGACCCAGGAAGTTGCCACCTGTGTCGAAAGCGTTGATGGTGCCGTCGCCGAAGTTGCCGACGAGCAGGTCGTTCGAGAACGTGCCGAAGTTTGCGGAGGCCATCACCACGCCCCAAGGCGCGTTCAGGGTTCCACCGGTCATGCCGCGGCGAAGGAAACTGCCGTCGGTATGAAACACGTCGACCAGTCCTAGCCCGGCACCGAGCACAGGATCATGCTTAGCCGCATCCTGCTGCGCATACGCCACGAAAACGAGATTGTTGATGACGTGGACGCCATGCGGAGCGTATCCGGCGGGCAGGGCCGGATCGCGGAAAGAACCGCCGCTCAAGGTAGCGGCACGAAACGCGCTATCGAATACGTCGAGAGCCCCGCTATTGAAGTTCGCCGCCAGCAGAAAATTTCCCGCGGCGTTGCTCACCAGCGCGAGCCCCTTGTAAACCGCGCCATTGGCGGAATTGTCCACCTGGGTTTTCGCGTTCAGCGTTCCGTTCCAGCTGGCAATGATTCCGTCTTCAGTGTCAAAAATGAAAGTTGCGCCGCCGAAATCGGTCGCGACCGTGTTGGCGACTGTGCCTGTCGGACATCCGACTGCGCACGGATTGTGTGCGGCCACCGGAATTCCGGTGGTGATGGCCTGCTTGTTGCCGGCTGCATCGTACGTGGTCGAAGTGCCGCCGTTATTGTTCGCAATCCAGAAAACATCTCCCGGGATGAAAGAAATTCCCCAGGGGTTCGAGAGCTGTGCGTCCGTGTGAGCGCCTACGCCAGCCTGATCGCCGACCAGATTCGTTTGTGTATAACTGGTCTGCGCAAAGGAAGCCGTCGCCACCGCTAGCGACAACACTCCCAGAATGAACAACCAAGTAATCTTGTTCACCGCATCTCCTCCGATTCAATTCGAAGCCCCGGGGCGACGGGTATGTCTTAAGGTGAATAGAGCGTAGCGATAGCGACGACTGCGGTTGTCACTACTGTGTCTGCAGTAGGTAAAACCTTCGTGATTGCAACGTCATGACAAAGTGATAGATCGCATACAAATCGTCGCAACATAGTGAGTAGTAAAGGGTGGAAAGTCATTTAGCCGCAAAAGTCGAGAAGAACTGCTGCCAACATTGCCGGGGAAGCAGAACGCTCTGCCTTAGTGGCGTGAAAGCCCGCTGGCGCCCGCAGACGCTGACGAGCTCTATGTGTTTCTTAGCGACCTTTGCGTTCCCTTGCGTGCTTCGCGGTTAGAGGATTTCGCCTTTGGCCCGCTGTGGTCAGGAGCTCTTCGGTTCGAAACTCGATTCCTTCTGTCCGGGCGACCTTGCAGTTTCCCTCGCGCCTGACGAAAATGGAGAAACTCATGAAAACCATATTGTCTTCCTCAACTCCCGCGCAGCTGGATACTGAATGTCTGGTCGTGGTCGCGCTCGACCGCGGCAGCAAGGACAAACCCGAGGTCAGCATCGAGATCGCCGACGAAGCCGTAAAGAAAGCAGTGGCCGAGGTCATTGCGAACGGCGAAGCCACCGGCAGGAACTGCGAAGTTACCCTTATCCACCATCCGGCTGGCGTGAAAGCGCGCCGCCTGCTGCTACTGGGTGGAGGCAAGGCCGCCAATTTCTCCGGATTCGAATTACGCCGACTGGCCGGCACCGCGGTGCGCACGCTCAAGTCGCGCGGTCTGCGGAGCTTTGCGTTTGCGCTTCCCTCCTCTGGCCTCCCAGGCGAGGCCGCGATCAAGGCGATCGTGGAGGGCGCGTTTGTCGGCAACTTCGACGCCGACACTTACAGGAGCGACCGCAAGGATCAGAAGATTGATGAGCTGACGCTGGTTGCGACCGGCAACGACGGGAAATTACAGCCGGCGCTTGAGGAAGCGTCCGTGATCGGCGAATCGCAGAACTTTACGCGCGAACTCGTGAACGAACCTTCGAACCGTATGACACCGACTATGCTTGCCGACCGTGCGAAGAAGATGGCACAGGAAGTTGGTCTGAAGTGCGAAGTCTACGGTGCCGACAAGATCAAAGAATTAAAGATGGGCGCATTCTGGAGCGTGGCGCAGGGATCGGACGAACCGCCCGCGCTTATCGTTCTGAAATACGAGCCGGCGGGAGCGCCCGAAAAGCCCGTGCTGGGGCTGGTCGGCAAAGGCATCACCTTCGATACCGGCGGAATCTCCATCAAGCCTGCCGATGGCATGGAGAAGATGAAGTACGACATGGCCGGAGGCGCCGCCATGCTGGGCGCCATGCGCGCGATTGCCATTCTGAAGCCGAAGGTCAAAGTTACCGCTATCGTGTGTGCCACGGAAAACATGCCGTCCGGCAAAGCGCAGAAGCCGGGCGACGTGCAGATCGCGATGTCGGGCAAGTCGATCGAGATCATCAACACCGACGCCGAAGGCCGCCTCGTCCTCGCCGACGGCCTGTACTACGCGCGTCAGCTTGGCTGCACCCATCTGATCGACGCCGCCACGCTGACCGGAGCCGTAGTCGTCGCGCTCGGCTACGTGAACGCGGGCATCTTTGCCAACGACGAAAAAATGTACGAGCGCTTCAGCAAGGCTGAGGCCCAGGCCGGAGAAAAATTCTGGCGCCTGCCGCTCGACGACGAATACAAAGAGGTCATCGCCTCGGGCATTGCCGACATCATGAACTCCGGCGGCCGCTGGGGCGGCGCCATCAACGCAGCTATGTTCCTGCAAGAATTCGCGGAAGACACCCCCTGGCTGCACCTCGACATCGCCGGTACCGCCTGGACCGAAGAGGCGAAACCCTGGATCGCGAAGGGTCCGTCGGGAATCGGCGTGCGGAGCTTAGTGGAGTTTGTGAAGGACTTTAGGGGCTAGTCGTCGGTCGCTAGTCGTCAGTCGCTAGCTTTCCAACATGGAGCGCGCGGGCGGGATATCCACCGCTCCACCGGCAAATTCTATTGCGGTTGCGTCCCGCCGACCGTCAACAGTTCGCAATTCGCAACACACTTGTAAGTCTGCACATCGATCTCGGCTTTCTTGTGCGACTTGAGGTTGGGAATGATCAGCAGCGACTGCGGACCATCGGCCAAATTAAACAGGCAATCGAATTCCATGGTCTGCACGCCGCGCTGCTTACACGAAGTCTGCGCCAGCGCTGATCCCAACTGGTCGGGCTTGTCGTACACCTGATCTGCCATCGCAGACGGCAAAACCGCCAGCGTCATCGGTACGGGCGCCTTGATCTTCATCCACAGCTTCTGGCCATCTCCCTCGGGCGCGAGAATGCTGTACAGCTTCGGGATCTCCGACAGCTGGTATTTCTCCTTCACCAGCCGCACCCACTGAAACTCTGGCTGAACACAGTTCGCCACGCATGACCAGCTGTGATACGTGATTTGCACATCGTTAGGGGAGATAAATGCCCGGCTCGCACCACGCGTAAGAATTGCTCCAATGCCC
Organism: uncultured Acidobacteriota bacterium; assembly: GCA_963765755.1. Classification (GTDB taxonomy): domain Bacteria; phylum Acidobacteriota; class Terriglobia; order Terriglobales; family Acidobacteriaceae; genus Gp1-AA133. The sequence goes on from CAVXXV010000022.1 coordinate 25,958, forward strand.
TCCAGGGCCGCACGGTCGGGAGAACGCTCGTCGTGAATCACCAGCGTCATGGGCCGGTCGGGCGGGAGGTGGCATTCGTAGGTGGTGTTGCTCACGTGCTCGCGCATGCAGCGGAACTCAAGATTCGCCCAGGCTTCGGGATTGCGCTGCGCGGCATTCCATCCATCGGTATCGACCATCGCCAATGTCACGGGCCGCTTTGCCTGAATGATGACGTGCATGTTCCCGCCATCCGGGCCGGCATGGTAAACGCGGCCTGCATGATAGTTGGCCGGGTCCAACTGCACGACCTCATCGCTGGCGCGCACCCAGCCGAAAGTTCTTGGCGGAAGTTGTTGCGCCCCCGCGGTGCCGATCACAGCACAGAGCAGAGTGGCTAAGATGAGCGCTCTCATTGGATCCCCTTTGACGGTGTCCTCACAATTGTGGCAACCGCAGGACGGGAGGGAACGGCAATTCGCGCACGGAAGGTTACAGAGGTAACGACTTGTGAAGGCTAACTTTATGCGTGACCCGGTGAGCTGCGACAAAGACTTCAGGGCTTGGGCCTTTATTGAGTCCGTAATAGTCGCGGTTTGTCGTAGTTCTTCGCTTGTAGACACGGGGGAAAAGGGGCAAAATCCGTCCGTTCCTGCCGGAGCCTGAACTTTGCAGTGGGCCGGGCGTCCGGCTGGATTTCCTGGAGCCTCCGTTGCGACCTCGAAGGCGCTACTCGTGTGATATCAAGCTGCCGCCGTTCCAGCGACCGGCGCAATTCCACACACCCATCCCGTGGCGGGGGCTGCAGCTCGCCGTGTTCCTTCTCTTCCCCATCCTGAGCGTCCTCGCCCAGACCGCGGATAGTTGGCCGGCGATCCCACCCGCGGACCTTGAGTTGAAGGACAATCCGGCTCGCCCGGACTCACCCGCAATGCTGTTGGAGAGAGACAGCGAGCAGGATGACGTACATGGCATCCTCAGCGAATATTTCCGGATCAAGGTATTCAAGGACGAAGGTCGAAGGTTCGCCAACATTGAGATCCCTTATCTTGAAAAGGTGCACGAGGTTCGCGACATCCGGGCCCGCACAATACGGACGGACGGGACCGCGCTCGAGTTCCACGGCGAGATACTGGACCAGCTGATCGCCAAATCAAAACGCCTGCGCTATCAGGCCAAGGTGCTTCACCTGCCGGAAGTTGAGCCCGGCAGCATCATCGAGTATTCCTACAAATTTGCCTGGCATCAGCACATCCCCGACGTTCTCAAGAATCCTGGCGGGTTTCTGATTGACGGCACCTACACGTTCCCGACCGCGCGCTGGACACTCCAGCACGAATTGTTCACGCGCCACGCGCGCTTTCGCGTACGTTACCTTCCGAAAGCCAATTTGCAGTGGACGCTGGTGCGCGCCCCGGAGAATGCCTCCGTGCAAAGAAAAGGGGACGGCACCGCTGAACTGGAAGTGCACGATGTTCCCCCGCTTGAGAAGGAGGAATTCGCTCCTCCGGAAGATATGATCAACAGCCGTGTGCACTTCTTCTACATGGTCGGGTTGGCCAGCCCGGAGGCATTCTGGCGCGACGAATCGACGCGCCAGGGAAAGGAGGCCGACAAATTCATTGGCCATTCCAAGAAAATCGAGCAGGCTCTTGCCGGGATCGTCTCTCCTCAGGATGACCCTGAAACGAAAGTCCGAAAGATCTACAGGCGCGTCCAACAGCTTCGTAACCTGAGCTACGAATCCAGGAAGAGCGGGCAGGAGAATAAACGCGAGAACCTCAAAGCCAATAAAAACGTCGAAGAAATCTGGGAACGAGGTTACGCGGCCACCAACGAGATCAACTATCTGTTCGTTGCGTTGCTGCGGGCCGCCGGCTTCGACGCGGCACTTGCGCAACTGGCCTCACGCAGCCATTCCATTCTGGATCCGAGCGTTCCGGATGCCACGCAATTGAACTCGACAGTGGTGATTGTGCGGGTTGGCGACAAAGATCTCTTTCTCGATCCCGCTACCCGTTTCTGTCCATTCGGACTTCTCCCCTGGGAAGAAACCGGAGTGCATGGTCTGCACGTGGGCCAGTGGTGGCTGAACTTTCCCCGCATCCCCGGTCGGGGCAGCGAAACCGCCATCACCAGGCGCACCGCAACGGTGACCGTGCTTCCCGACGGCGCTCTCGAGGGAGTCGTGAAAGTGACGTACTCCGGTCAGGAAGCTCTGAGCCGACGGCTTGATCTCTACGATGAAGACGAAGGCGGGCGACGCAAAGCATTGGAAGAAGAAATCAAACACTGGCTACCGGCGAGCGCCATGGTTGACGTCAAGCACGCGGGTCCGTGGGAGGGTTCCGAGGACGATCTGCAGGTAGAGAGTTCCTTTACCGTGCCCGATTTCGCCGCGGTCAGCGGCCGCCGCCTTATGTTTCCGCTTGCTCTGTTTCAATCCAACGAGACCAATCCGTTCAAATCCGACAAACGCGCGTATCCAATCTATTTTGACTATGCGTACCAAACCCACGACGACATCCAGTGGAACTTCCCGGAAGGCTTTCAGCCCGAGGCTTTGCCCAAGCAGTACACCTACCAGAATAATTTCTTCCACTATCAGAGCCGGTTTACACCGGAGCGGAAATTCACCCGTTCGGCGCAGATGGAGGGCTTCATCTTCGAGCACGGAATGTACACACTGATTAAGCGCTGTTATGAACAGATGATTACAGATGACCACAGCAGCACGATCGTGCTGCAACAGACCACGGCCAAGCCGTAATGCGGCAAGAAACGGGAGGTCAGGTTTGACGCCGAGTACCGCCGCCCGAAAAACCCCTGAACGGCGAAAACACGGACCACGCACCGGCCAGAATCAGGTTCGATATCTGGCAGCTGCAATGTCCGTGTTCGCTTACTGCAACCTTGTTCGACTGCAGGTTACTTCGTCTGTACCGAGTCGAAACCTTTTTCAAACTGCGTCGCCATCGGCGTCTCGCCCGACTGCAATCCGTCGCGACCCATGGTGCGCCACAGGTACTGGCCCCCGCGCATGTGCGCGTCATAAACCGCCAGCACATCTTCTGAGGGACGGCTCTGCACCAGGACGATGATGTCCGCATCCGAGGGGCGCGTGACCACCATCAGCTTGCCCCACTTGCGGATCGAGTCTTCGACGGCGCTGATCGCCTCGCGATCCTGCGGAAACAAGTTCGTGCTGAACTGGTCTCCGTCATAGGATGCGACATACACGAAGCGCGCATTCTTCAAAACTGCGGGGAAAGGTCGATCCGGGGTCGAAGGCTTCGGCGCCGCCCAGGCCATCGCGGCAAGGATCATTAACGCACTGAAGATTCGTCCAACTTTTCGCATCGCGTCTCCCCACTCCCTGACTTCTGGGTAATTAGATGCTTCCGGGGTTGTCCCGGTTGCGTCTCCCGGGGCGGGCGCTTGTAAACGCTTGAAAATACCCGTAGCTATAAGATAATACTCAATTTGAGGAGCTGAAGGCCCTACAGGGGGTTACACAGGCACCGTAGAATGCCCGTAGCATGGCCGTAAACGGCCCTAGCATCGTCGACGAAAGCTCCGGGCGACCCAGAAGCTTATCTTGGCGCTGCCGCCCTCCCTGCGAGTCCCTAAACGCAATTACTCGCCATGCTTATCTTTTGGCTATTCGCGCCGCAGGGAAGTTGTGATTTACATCACCGGCGGGACGGTGATTCCCAGAACCGCGAGCGTACGAATCAACTCGCGCCGAACCACCGCCACGGTGGCGAGCAAAAACTTCTTTCGGCCTTCGTCGGCTTCGTTCAGGATCGGATGGTGGTGATAGAAGGAATTGAAAAGCTGCGCCAACTGGAAAGCGTGTTTCGCCAGATAGGCCGGCTCCGTGGTGGCGATGCACTGATCAACCAGGAAAGCGGTTTTGGAGGCGGTCAACCAAAGCTCCCAAATCTCTTCGCCGGATGCTCCGTTTAAGTACTTCGCGAACTCGTCGGGTGTGGGGCGATCGGCAGCGCCCGCGCCGAAAGGTTCCGGATCGTATCCGCCTTTGCGAAAGATGTTGGTCGCGCGCACGACGGCGTACTGCGCGTACGGTCCGGTTTCGCCTTCGAAGCTCAACGCTTCCTTGAAGTCGAAGGCGATCACCGACTGCTTCGTGAACTTCAACATGAAGTAGCGAAGGGCGCCGATGGCGATCTGGGTAGCGATCGAAAGTCGCTCGTTTTCGGCGAGTTCGGGATGCCGCTGATCGACTTCTACCTTCGCTGAGTCGATCAGGCGGTCGAGAAGGTCGTCGGCCTTCACGCCGAAGCCTTTGCGTCCCGAGACCTCGATGTAAGAGCGAGCCTTGTCTTCATCCGAGAGTTGATACCCCAACTCGGCCGCGCAGCGCGGCGTGAGCGCAACCATCTCGTAAGAGAAATGCGTGTAGTGGTCGGCGGCCTCGTTGTGGCCGAGACCGCGCAGGGCTTCGATCACCGCACTCTGTGCCTCCGACTGGCGCGCGTCGATGACGTTGTAGATCTCCGCGACATCGCCGAAGTGCGGATGGTTCGTCTCGCCTTCGGTCGCGGAGATCCAGACCTGATGGTCGTTGGGATACTTGTAGAACTTGCGGTAAGCGAAATCGCGACCCAGCAGCCCGAACTTCCACATGTGGTAGGCGATGTCCTTGCCCACGTAACCAACGGTGCCGTTGGAGCGCACGATCACTTTTTGATCTTCTTCGGAAACTTCATCGCTCGCATCTGCGCCCTCTGCGGCTGTCTCTGCACCCTCTGCGTTTTCAGATTTTCCCGTCCCCGCCCGCCGCATCACCCAGCAGCCCTTGTTCTTGCCTTCATTCTCAAAGAACAAAACTCGCGACTCTTTTAACTTTCCAAACGCTGCATCCCAGAAATGCAGGCGCAAAATTTCGCTCTCGCGGGGCAGGAAGTCGTACTCGATGTCGAGCCGGTCCATGGTCTCCAGATGACGGCGCAGGACGGCGACCGAGATCAGGTCAGCGAGGGCCGCCGTCTCGTTTCCACCCGCCTCGATCTCGTGCAGCGTCTTTAGTCGCGTCTGCAGATTCGCTTTGTCCTGCGCGTACCACTGCGAGGCGCGTGCGTAGAGATCCCAACAGTAGTAGTCGAAGCGCGGCTGCGCCGCCAGTTGCTCGATTTCCGCGCGAGACTTTTTCTCGAGATATAAAAACCCAACCACCACGTCGGCGACCTGCACGCCCGTGTTGTCGATGTAGTTCTGCACGTCCACTTCCCTGCTCGCAAAGCGCAGCAGGCGGACGAACGTGTCGCCCAGGATCGCGTTGCGCAGGTGGCCGATGTGCGCGGCCTTGTTGGGATTAATGCTGGAGTGCTCGACCAGAATCTTGCCGGCCGGGACGTCGAACTTGGGCCGCTCGTCGGCGAGCAGCGCAGCGGCCATCTCGGAGCGCTTGACGCGGGCATTGATATAGCCAGCCCCGGCGACTTCGATCTGCTCGAAGCCCTCAATCGGCCCGATGCCTCCGACGATCTCTTCGGCAATTTTGCGAGGGGCTTTGCGCAACTTCTTGGCGAGTTCGAAGGCGAGCGGCATTGCGTACTCGCCGAGTTCCACCTTCGGTGGCTGCTCGATCACGATTTTCGGAAGGTCGAGGTTATAGGCGCGGCGCAGAAAATCGCGCACCTGCTGGGCGAGACGGCGCTCGAGCGAACGATACAAGGAATCCCCTAACTTGTTGAATAAAATAGTGATTGTAGCAAAGGGACAAGCGCGGGACGGTTTGACGCTGATGGCAACCCTTCCCTATGATGGAAAATCGTCGTTGGTCGGCGGTCGTTGGTCGTTGGCGAATCCCACGAGAACAAGTATCTGCTAAACGCAGACCTTTCTGCCGCTTCCCGAAAGAAACTGCAGACTCAGCCCGACTGCAGGCGGCATGGGCTTGGCCGACGACCAACGACTAACGACCAACGACGGGTTCATCCCATGCGCATTGCATACCTTGATTGCTTTTCCGGCATGAGCGGCGACATGTTTCTGGGCGCCCTGATCGACGCGGGCCTGTCTCCGGAGGTGCTTGAGAAGGCGGTGGCGGCGCTTGACGTCGGGGCACGGCTGGAGATTTCGAAGGTCACTCGCAGCGGGATTACAGCGACCAAGGTTGACGTGCTGGTGAATGGCGAGAAGGAGTTGCCGCGCGAAGAGTTCTGGCAGCGGCAAGAGGCTCATAGTCACTCGCATGAGCATGGCGAGAGCCACGTTCATGACAGCCGTGACTCGCATGTTCATCACTCGCATGGAAAGGCTGACGCCCATCTTGCTTATCAATCGGCGGCGCCTTCGCGGGCGGGGGCGCCGCCCGCTCTACATTTGCATTCCCACTCTCATTCTCATGGCCGTGGGCTGAGAGAGATTAAGAAGATCATTGCTGACGCCGCCATCAGTGCTGGGGCTCGAAGAACGGCGATTGCTATCTTCGAAGCTCTGGGCGCGGCGGAGGCTAAGGTTCACAACATGGACATCGAGTCCGTCCACTTTCACGAGGTCGGCGCGGTAGATGCGATGGTCGACATCGTGGGTGCGGCGGTGGGCGTCGAGGCTCTGGGTATCGACGACTTTGTTTGTTCCCCCTTGAACGTAGGTGGCGGAATGGTGAAGTGTGCGCATGGCGTATTTCCGGTGCCCGCTCCCGCGACGGTGGAACTGCTTGCAGGGGCGCCCGTTTACTCGTCGGGTCTGCAGGTCGAACTGCTGACTCCGACCGGGGCCGCGATTGTGAAGACGCTGGCGACGCGGTTCGGAGCGTTTCCGGAGATGACGATCGAGAAGAGCGGCTACGGCGCAGGGACGCGGGACTTCGCAGGTAATCCTAATGTTGTGCGCCTCACGATCGGCGAGGCCGCGACCTCACTCGCTTCGAAGACGGCACGGGACACGATCTCGGTCTTGGAGGCGAATCTCGACGACCTGAATCCGCAGGTCTTCGGCTACGTGATGGACCGGTTGCTGGACGAAGGGGCCCTCGATGTTTTCGGCATTCCGGTGCAGATGAAGAAGAACCGGCCAGGCACGTTGCTGACGGTTTTGTGCAAACCGGAAGATGCCGGCAAGCTGACGCAAATCGTTTTTGCCGAGACGACCACACTGGGAGTGCGGCGGCGCGACGAGCAGCGGCAGACGCTGGCACGGCGCTGGGTTTCGGTGACGACTTCCTGGGGCGACGTACGCATGAAGATTGCCAGCATGAACGGAACTGTCACGAACTACGCCCCGGAGTATGAAGACTGTCGTCGAATCGCTGCTGAAAAACACGTTCCGCTGAAGACCGTGATGCAGGAGGCTACGCAACGCTACCTGCAGAGATCGGAAGAACCTTAAGCACAGAGGACACGGAGGTACACTGAGGGACTACCTTGTGAGACTCTGTGTCCCCTGTGGTTGCATTTTTGGGTTGGGTTCAGAAAAAACAAATGGCGAAGAAGTTCTACATTACGACCCCGATTTACTACGTGAATGCACGGCCCCATATCGGGCATACCTACACGACCATCGCCTGCGACACGCTGGCGCGGCGGCATCGCATGCTGGGCGACGACACTTATTTTCTGACCGGAACCGACGAACATGGGCAGAAGATCGAGCGCGCCGCGGCGGCCGCCGGCAAGACGCCCCAGCAGTTTGCCGACGAGGTTTCCGGTGAGTTCCGCGCGCTGTGGAAGCGCATGGGACTGACCAACGACGACTTCATCCGCACCACCGAAGATCGACACAAGAAGAGCGTGCAGGCGCTGTTCCGCAAGCTGAACGAGAATGGCTACATCTACAAGGGCAGCTACACCGGCCAGTACTGCGTGTCGGACGAGATGTACGTGGACGTGCCACCCGGCGCGCCCTGTCCCGAGTGCGGCCGCATCACCGAGACCGTGCACGAGGAAAATTACTTCTTCAAGCTGTCGGCGTTTCAGGAAAAGTTGCTGCAGCTATATGTTGAGGATCCCGACTGGATTCGTCCCGAGACGCGGCGCAACGAAGTCATCTCGTTCGTGAAGAGCGGGCTGAAGGATCTTTCCATCAGCCGCAGCACGTTTTCCTGGGGCATCCCCGTGCCCGACGATCCCAAGCACGTCATCTACGTCTGGCTGGATGCGCTGGCGAACTACATCACGGCGCTCGGCTACGGGTCGGCGGATGCGACTAAGTATGACAAGTATTGGCCGGCCGATGTACAGATGATCGGCAAGGAGATTGTGCGCTTTCACTGTGTGTACTGGCCCGCGTTTTTGATGGCGGCTGGGTTGCCATTGCCCAAGGGGATTGTGGCGCACGGGTGGCTGCTTTTCGAAGAGAGCAAGATGTCGAAGTCGCGCGGGAACATCGTGCGCAGCGAGACCATTCTGGATGTGCTGGGCGCGGACGCACTGCGCTATTTCTTGCTGCGCGAGGTGGTGTTCGGCGCCGACGGGTCATTTTCATTCGACGCGCTGGTGCAACGCTACAATTCCGATCTTGCGAATGGTCTGGGCAACTTGGCGAGCCGCACGCTGACCATGATCAACCGTTACTTTAAGGGTGAGGTCCCATATCCTTCGCACACGGCGGCCCGGCGGCCGGCGGATGACGCCATCGCCGAGATCGCGCGCGACATCATTGCCGATTACAACGTGCTCTTCGACCACTTTCAATTCTCGAAAGCACTGGAGGTTGCGTGGGGGCTGGTGGCGTCGGTCGACAAGTACATTGTCGAGAACGAGCCCTGGGCGCTAGGCGAGAAACAGGATGAAGACAGCCGGGCGCGTCTGGCGACGGTGCTTTACACATCGGCAGAGGCGCTGCGGATTGTGACCGCACTCGCGCACCCCGTGATTCCGGACTCGACCGCACGTATCTGGACGCAACTCGGTTTGGGTGACATCCGGAAGTTCGATTTGACGACTTTGAAGTGGGGGCAACTTCACCTGGGAACGAAACTCGGAGAAGTGCAACCGGTGTTCCCGCGCGCCGACAAGAGCGCCATAGAAAGGATGCAGGCCATGGAAGAGCAAGGACGCCCGGCTACGACCGCCGTGGTGGAAACTGCGGCGGGGCCTTCGGCGCCAACGGTTGGGGCCACGCAGGCTGCGACTCCGAAGCCGGCGGCGGTTGCGCCTGACGGCAAGATCAGCATTGACGATTTCGTGAAGGTCGAGCTGCGCGTGGGTGTCGTAAAAGTGGCGGAGAAGGTAAAGAACGCCGACAAGCTGTTGCGGCTGGAAGTCGATATTGGCACCGAGGTGCGGCAGATCGTGGCGGGGATCGCAGAGGCTTATGCGCCGGAGACATTGATCGGGCGCAAGGTCGTGATCGTGGCGAATCTGGCGCCGCGCAAGCTGCGCGGGCTGGAGTCGAATGGGATGATTGTGGCCGCGTCGCTTGAGGGCGGGCAGCCGGTGCTGGCGGGATTTTTGGAGGATGTGCCGGTGGGGGCGAGGCTGAAGTAAGTCGCTGGTCTCTGGCCTTCAGTCGCCAGCAAATCCCTCACAACTCGGCAGCGTGGAATTCCACCCTAACGTCGCAGAGAACGCGCCGTTAGGATAGGGCACCCAGCGTGCGGTACCACGGGTAGAAATACCGCCGGCCGGGAATCGCCGAGCTGGCGCTCGACCGGACAGGCGAGGAGCGCCAGCTTCTACACAAGCCGTGGCATCAGCTAACGACCATCTGCCATCAGCGTTATTGGCTGGCGATCAAGAACTAACGACTAGCGACTGACGACTATGTTCATCGACTCCCATGCACATCTCGAGGGGCATCGGTTCGACGCGGATCGCGAGCAGGTGATTACTCGGGCGCGGGAAGGTGGGGTCGAGACGATTGTTGCCATTGGCAACGGCGATGGGCCGGTGAATTTCGACTGCGGAATTCTACTCGCTGAGAAGTACGAATTCATCTACTCGACGATCGGGATCCATCCGCATGAGGCGAGGCTCGCGGATCAGCCCGCTCTGGATCGGATGGCGCAACTAGCCACGCGACCCAAGGTCATTGCCTGGGGAGAGATCGGTCTCGACTATTTTTACGATCATTCTCCGCGCGATGTTCAGCAGAATGTATTCATCCAGCAGATGGAATTGGCACGCAAAGCGAAGCTGCCGATCGTGATTCACTGTCGGCCCTCGGACAACAGCGAGGACGCATGGGACGATTGCCTGCGGCTGATTCGGGAACAGTGGGCGCCGAGCGGGCTGGGCGGAATTCTGCACTGCTTCACGGGGAATTCCGACCAGGCGAAGCGGGCACTCGACATGGGATTCATGATTTCGTTTGCAGGCAACATTACCTTTCCGAAGGCGCAGCAGATACGCGATGCCGCACTGGAGGTTCCGCTCGACCGCATCCTCATCGAGACCGACTCGCCCTTCCTGGCGCCCGTTCCCCACCGCGGCAAACGCAATGAACCGATCTTTGTCAAAGAAGTGGCGGGGCAACTGGGCGAACTACGCGGGATCTCGTCGGAAGAGGTGGGCGCGCACACCACGCACAACTTCTACCGTTTCTTTTCGCTTCACGAAAAGCGCACGACCGTTTAGCTTGTTAGCTGCGACTTTATTGGGGAAACGAGAATCTGATCAGGTAGCCGACTGCCATGCCCGAAAACACTTTTGACGTGGTAAGCAAAATCGACCTGCAGGAAGTTTCGAATGCCATCCAGCAGGCGGTGAAAGAGGTCACGACCCGGTTCGATTTGAAGGATTCTAAGTCGAAGATTGAGCTGGAGGGTAAGGATGCAATCATTCTGCACTCGGCCGACGAGTACAAGCTGAAGGCGGTGAACGACATTCTGCAGCAGAAATTGGTCAAGCGCGGGGTGTCGTTGAAAGGGCTGACCTACGCCGCCATCGAGCCGGCGGCGGGCGGAACCGCAAAACAGAAAATCACCATGCAGCAGGGGATCGCAATTGAGAAAGCCCGCGAGATCGTGAAGCTGATCAAGGACACGAAGAAGAAGGTGCAGGCCTCGATCCAGGGCGACCTGGTGCGGATCAGCGGGAAAGACCGCGATACCTTGCAGGAAGTCATCGCATTGCTGCGCTCGCGCGATTTTGGGATTGATTTGCAGTTTACGAATTACCGATCGAATTGAAGGAGATCATTCATCGCAGAGACACAGAGAAGTACTGAGAGGCAATTTGGCATTGCGATTACAGTGAGCGCTCGGGCGTCGCGAGCGAGGCTTTTCAATTCGGACAAGGATTTTCTCTGTGACTCTCTGGTGAAAGAGTGGGCGGAAGAAATCCTTAACTAGCGAAAGCGCAGATTGAGCACACCCTCAGCCATCAACGGGAAAGAGATTTTCGAGCTTCTGCATGATGACCTGCAGGCCATCGAGGCGGAGTTCGGGCGGGATACTGTCTCGAATGTCTCGGCCATCACGGAGATTGGAGAATATCTGCGCGAGGGCGGCGGGAAGCGGATCCGCCCGGCGCTGCTGCTGCTGGCGGCAAAGCTCTTTAACTACCGGGGAACGGGGGCCGTACGACTGGGCGCGGTGGTCGAGATTATTCATACGGCCACCCTGGTGCATGACGACATTATCGACGAGGCGCAAACGCGGCGTGGACGTCCCGCAGCCAACACGTGCTGGGGGAATTCGAAGTGCGTGCTGGCGGGCGACTGGCTCTACATGCAGTCGTTCAAGATCGCCGTACAGGAACGAAACTTCCGCGTGCTGGATGCGCTGATCGAACTTACGCAGCAGATGGTTGAAGGCGAACTGCTGCAAATGGAAAAGCTCGGCAAGCTGATCTCACAGGACGAGCATTTCGATCTGATCTTCCGTAAGACGGCTTGTTTGTTTTCAGTCTGCATGCGACTGGGCGCGATTCTGGGGAACGCGACGCCGGAGCAGGAAGAGGCCGCGGGGGCATACGGACGGAATCTGGGAATGGCGTTTCAGATTGTTGATGATGTGCTTGACCTGACGGCGTCGGAGAGCGTGCTCGGCAAGCCCGTCGCCAGCGATTTGCGCGAAGGCAAAGTCACCATGGCGGTGATTTACGCGCTCGAGCGCTGCACCCCAGAGGAGCGCGAGAAGATTGCCACCATTCTGCGCAACCGTGCTTTTAACGGTGTGACGCATGCAGACATTCTGGCAATTCTGAATCGGTATGGCGCGCTCGAAGCGGCACACGCCCGGGCGGCGCAGTACGCGGAAGCAGCGCGCAAGGCGATCTGTACGTTCCCTGATTCGGAGATCAAGCGGGCGCTGTTGTGGGCACCGGAGTTTGTGGTGGCGCGCGAAAAATAGCGTCGATCGCTCATTCCCTTCATGGCTGTTGCCAGCAGGCTCTAGGTCACATCTATTCAAATCACTGTCCTGCTGAGCGGAAGCTCCCGGCAAGGCTGAGGAGTGCTACAGCCCCGTCATGTTTTTCGGCCACGAAAGTCATGACAGGGTCGCGGAAAATGTGTTGACCGCCGCGCCGCTGCCGTCGACCGCGTGATCCTTCGGCTGCGTTCGGCTACGCCTCACTCCGCTCAGGATGACAATGTTAAAGAAATCGTCAACTCAGAAGGACACTCACCCCACAGGGACGCCAAGGGACGCAGAAGATTTCGCTACCCTGATTTCCTCCGTGCTCCTCCGTGTCCTCTGTGGTCAAGCGTTTGTTCGATCAACGGAAATAAATCCACAATCCAATCACCGTGGCCAGCAGAAGAAGACTGAAGATCACGTTGATGCGATGTTCCATCGGAGTTTCATGCGCAGGCTTGCGAACGGGCATGCCTACCGCGATTGTGTCCATCTTGTCGTTGACCGTCGCGAAGGTGAGGCCGGCCAACCTGCGGCGATCGGGGACCGGGGTCATCAGGCTGACGGCCACGAGCACGAGCGAGCACACGATGAACATGAAGATCGCGTAATGCAGGAAGTTGACCTTCACCAGCCACTCCATGATGCCGGTGAACTGCGTGCCCTGCGCGGCAGCCAACTCGGCGACGAACCGGACCGCGCCCAACACAAAGCCCGTCAGCAAGGACGAGATCGCTCCCTGGCCATTGAGGCGCGGCCACAGAATTCCGAGCACAAAGCAGGAGGCGATCGGCGGGCTGATGTAGGCCTGCACGCTCTGCAGATAAATATAAAGCTGGCTGCTGATGAGATGGATGAAAGGCACCCACATCAGGCCGAGCAGGACCATGAATCCGGTGGCGATCCGCCCAAAATTCACCAACTGGTTCTCTGAGGCGTCGGGACGGATCTTCTTATAAAAATCGAGCGTGACCAGGGTTGAAGCGGAATTGAAGACGGAACTCATTGCGCCCATGACGGCCGCGAGCAGCGCTGCCATGACGAGTCCGACCAGTCCGACGGGCAACAGGTTCAGAACCAGGGTGGGATAGGCGGCGTCAGGCTTGGCGGCCATCTGTTCGGGGAAAAGCGCGTAGGCGATGATGCCCGGCAGAACCAGCATGAAGACAGGGAGAATCTTTAGGAAGCCGGCGAAGATGGTTCCGGCCTTAGCGTGGCCTTCATCGCGCGCGGAAAGCACGCGTTGCACAATGACCTGATCGGTGCACCAGTACCAGATGCCGAGAATGGGCGCGCCGAAGAAGATGCCGGTCCATGGGAAGGCTGGGTCCGAGGCTGGCTTGATCATGTGGAAGTATCCAGGTGGCACCATGGTGCGCAAGTGTTCGAGGCCGCCGACCTTGTTGAGGCCGATCACGGTAAGCGCTACCGCGCCGGTGATGAGAATCAGCGTTTGCACCGTGTCGGTGTAGATGACGGCTGCCAGGCCCCCAGCGACGGTGTAGATACCGGTCGCGATCACCAGCACGATCGCGGTTTTCACCAGAGACCAGCCAGCGATGCGTTCGAGCACCACGCTCGCGGCATAGAGCTGCACGGAAATTTTCGTGAAGATGTAGGCAATGATCGAGATGGCGGCAAGATACACGGCGCAATGGCGGCTAAAGCGTCGCTCCAGGAATTCCGGCATCGTGAACACGTTGCTGCGTAGGTAGAAAGGGACGAACACCCAACCGAGAATCAAGAGGATCAGACAGGCCAGCCATTCGAAGTGTCCGACCGCCAGTCCGGAGGAGGCGCCCGTGCCGGAGAGGCCGATGAAATGTTCGGTCGAGATGTTCGATACGAACAAGGAGGCACCGATGAAAAACCAGCCCACGTCCCGGCTGGCCAGGAAGTAGTCGGTGGAACTACGCTCTTTGCGCGCGAAATAGAGGCCAATGCAGAAAACAATCAGAAAATAGACGCCGATGATCGCCATATCGAGCGGCGCCAGGGCCCGGTGGGTGATCGCTGCGGTTGCGTTCATGAATTCTCCGGTCAGCTTGGGTTCGTGAATTCCACAACTACCGCGCTGGAGCGATATTTCACCGATTTAGTGCAAATTTTTGAGATGGAACACAGTATGAGCAGGCGTGACGACTGTCAACTTCGTAATTTTGGATATTCGATGTCAGGGCATCCGATTCCAACGTTCTTGTCTCTTAGGAGAAACCCGAAGATAGAGCACTTGCCCCAATTAGGTTTGTAGGATTCTTTGCGGCCTTCGCGGTCTGAAATTGCTTCGGCCTAGACCCGAACCTCGTGACGGCACCCTTCGGCAGAGGACGCCCTCCGACTTTCAAGAGAAAAGAGCAACGAGAGGGTGCACCACGAATGCAATTGGGGGATTTAGCGCATCCGACGTCTCTTTGGAGCTCTCTTCACGAAAAATGGTTGCGGCCAGAAGATCAGTGCTCGAGCCGAGCCCTTGCAGCCGGACAATCTGCAAATTATTCGAAAATTAAATGTGACTCACATCTCGTTACGATCGCTCGGAAACGGGAGCTGTCGGTCACATTCGAAACCACTTTCACTGCAGGAGGGGTTTCGGCCCTGTTACTTTAATGTTACATCCGTTACCATGTGAGGGTTCGGGTCCCCCCATGTCGGAAAAAGATCTCTACCGCAATCAGATTAACCGGCTCGTGGCAAGCCAGGCCCTTCATAGCTCAGAATCTCTATGCAAGTTGCTTCAGTATCTGGCGAAGCATGCCCTCGACCATCCCAACACGCCGCTGAAGGAATACCAACTGGCAACGGAGGTATTCGGGCGGCGAAGCGACTTTGATCCGCAATCGGACTCGACCATTCGAGTGCAAGCCGGACGACTGCGCCTGAAGCTGGCGGAATTTTACAGTTCTGAGGGGGCGCAGGATCCGGTGATCGTCGAAATGCCGAAGGGGACTTATATCCTTTCGTTCCATCTGCGCGAGCAGGCGAACTCCAAGCCTGGAAGTGAACCGGTTGCGGCGTCAAATGGAAGCGCGGGCATTCAAGGGAACAGCGGCCAGGTACCGCGGGCATGGGTATTTACCATCGCGACACTTTCGGTTCTGCTTTTGGTGGCGGCAGTGGCGCTCGGCTTGATGGTGAGTTCGCGGCAGGGGGATTCCACGGCGCACGCAGGAAATCTTCAGGCGCCGCCCATTGCTTTCCAAATGTTTTGGAAGCCCTTCCTCTCAGGGACCCCAGAGCCGTGGTTGATCTTCAGCAATGCCGCTTTTGTGGGGCGGCCGGAGACCGGGATGCGCTATTACAGCGCAGGCCGCGACCCCCAGGACGCTATCTGGGACCACTACACCGGAGTGGGTGAAGTGCTCGCCGTGCACAGTCTTGATGGGATTTTTGGATTGTTCCACCGGCAACTGCGCGTGAAGCGGGGCAGCCTATTTTCACTCGACGATGCGAAAAATAATGATTTGATTTTCCTCGGCTCGCCGTCCGAGAACCTGTCGCTGGCGGAGATTCCGAGCACGAAGGACTTTGTGTTTCAGCGCGTTGCGGCTGGGCCGCGCAAAGGGGATCTTGCGATCGTGAACGTGCATCCGCAGACTGGAGAGGCCAAGGAATTTCTAGCCAGTGCGGCGTCGCCACTGGTGGAAGACTATGCCGTGGTCAGCCTGGTACCGGGCCTGGCTGCGGAACGTTCCGTTCTGATCCTTGCAGGGACGACAACGTTCGGCACACAAGCGGCTGCCGAGTACGTAAGCCGTCTGAATTCGGTGGAAGACTTGCTGGCCCGGGTCACAGGATCGAAAACAGGCGGCCTCACTCCCTTTGAGGCGGTGATCCACATCAAGGTGGCGCGCGGAGTGCCGGTGGAGGCGGAACTAGTTGCCGTGCGCAAGCGCTAGCCGCACTGGGTACTGTTGGAGAGGTATTCGGAAACCTTCTGTCCGAGTCCACAATCCGTTTCAGAATGATCTCTGCGTGAGAAAATAGTCGGCAGTTTCCTGCTTCAGGCTCACCTTTCAGGTTATGATTTTCCGCAACCTGGAAAACAGAATGCGACTCACCGGAAAAGTATTTTTTTCGATTGCCTTCCTTCTCACTTGTCTTCCTTATGTTCATGGCCAATGGCACCCGCTGGGTGATGTAACCGCGGTGCAGAACCTGGCGAACGGCGTCGAATTGAGCGCAGGCTCCGCCCATGTTCGGGTGAACGCGCTTTCTCCCAACGTGATCAGGGTGCGGTATGCGCCGCAAGGATCCTTCCCGGCTGAACATTCGTTCGCTGTTCTGCCCAATGCGTTTCCGGACGGAGCAAAAGTCCAGATCAAGGACTCCGTCGACGCAGTGCTGGTCGACACAGGTTCGGTGCAGGCAAAGATATCGAAGTCGCCGATGCGCGTCGCGTTCCGGGATGCGAACGGAAAAGTGATATCTGAAGATCGACCGAATTATCCAGTTTCGTTCAATGGCGAGTCGTTCCGGGTGTGGAAGTCGATGCCGCTCGAGGAGCATTACTTCGGCCTCGGCGACAAGATGGGTCCACTCGACCGTCGGGATCTCTCATTCTCGCTGTGGAACATGGACATGTTCGGCTACCAGGAGTCGACGGACCCGATCTACAAATCCATTCCTTTTTTCATTGGGATGCTGAACGGCTCGGCGTACGGAATCTTTCTGGATAACACATATCGTTCGAGCTTTGACTTCGGCAAGGAATTTCGTGACGCGTACTCGTTCGGTAGCGATGCAGGCGAACTCGACTACTACTTTTTCTATGGGCCGGATCCGAAAAGAGTCGTCAGCGATTTCACCACTCTGGTCGGGCGCGAACCACTGCCGCCCCTGTTCGCCATGGGGTACCAGCAGTGCCGGTACAGTTACTATCCCGAGGCGCGCGTGCGTGAGGTGGCCGGCGAATTTCGCAAGCGCAAGATTCCCGCCGATGTGATCTATCTCGACATTGACTACCAGGAGAAATACCGCCCGTTCACCGTCGATCGCGAACGCTTTCCGCACTTTGAAGGCATGATCAAGGACCTGAAGCAGGAAGGCTTCAAGGTCATCACCATCGTGGACCTCCACGTCGCAAAGGTCGAGGGCGGCGGGTACAAACCCTACGACGAGGGCATGGCTCACGACTATTTTGTAAAGAATCCTGACGGCTCGGTCTATGTTGGCCCGGTCTGGCCAGGACCGAGCGTTTTTCCTGATTTCACGCGTTCCGCCGTGCGCGAGTGGTGGGGTACGTTGTTCACCGACTTCGTGAAGATGGGCGTGCGCGGCTTCTGGAACGATATGAATGAGCCGGCGGTATTCGTCACTCCGACCAAGACCATGCCGCTTGATACCGTGCACTACGTCGAGGACCGCAAAACCGATCATCGCGAGATTCACAATGTGTTCGGCATGCAAAATGTGCGTGCAACGAACGACGGTCTGCTCAAGCTGCAGCCCGACGTCCGTCCTTTTGTCCTCACCCGCGCGGCCTATGCCGGCACCCAACGCTATGCCGCCACCTGGACCGGCGACAACACAGCGTCGTGGAATCACATGCGATTATCGCTTTCACAGTTGTTGGGGCTAGGCGCATCGGGATATGCGTTCGTCGGTGACGACATCGGCGGATTCAACGGCAGCCCAACTCCTGAACTACTCACGCGCTGGATGGAACTGGGAGTCTTCAACCCAATGTATCGAAATCATGCCGCGAAGGGGACGCGTAACCGCGAACCGTGGGTGGATGGTCCCGAGCACGAGGCGATCCGTAAGCGATACATTGAGACCCGGTACCGGATCCTTCCTTATATTTACAGCGGGATGGAAGAAGCCAGCCGCACGGGCGTTCCCATGATGCGGCCGATGTACATGGAATTTCCGTCGGAGCCCACTGTTGCTACCGCTGGCGAGGAGTACATGTTCGGGAGTGCAATGCTCGTCGCCCCGAAAGTATGGCCATTCCTGGATCCATACGATGTCATCCTGCCGAAGGGAAATTGGTTCAACTACTGGACCGGAGAAATGCTGGCCGGCGGTCAGACTTTGAAAGCAGATCCCCCGCTCGATACCTTGCCGGTCTACGTACGCGCCGGCTCCATCATTCCACAGCAACCGGTGATACAGAACATCGATGAGGTGCCGAATGGGCCCCTGGAGCTGAGGGTATATCCCGGTCCGGATTGCAGCGGCAATCTCTACATGGACGATGGAAATACATTCGCTTACCAGAAAGGCGAGTTCCTGCGCACACACTTCACTTGCGCAGTCGCCGGCGACAAGACAACTCTGCACGTCGCCGCGGCGGAAGGCACCTATCATCCGTGGTTCAAAGATATTCGAGTCTCGGTTTACGGACCCGGCAAAGTGAGCTCGGTGCAAGTGGACAGCAAGGTCGTAAAGACTTGGAAGAGCGAGCGCGGCGTGGTCACGGTAGATGGCCTGGCGTGGACGCCGGCCGCGCACGATGTAGAAATCCAGTACACCAGTCACTGAATGGCATCGACCAACCGACTGCTGTCCGAGCTCGAGAACAGCCGCTACCGCTTTGGCCGCGCCGAGGCGGCCTCCATCCTTAAGCTTCTCCGTAGGGCGCGGACTGCGCGCTTTGATGACGTTGCTTCCCTGATTCGATTTCATGAAGTGCTGCTCGTCTTGCGGGCGTTCCCGCCCAGCCCTGGGGTGCTGCGCTCGAGCGAACAACTTCTTGCCAGTTTCTGGAAGCGGGTGGAGCGCCTGCGCAAAACGGGCGCCGACATGGACGACTTCGATCCGCTCGAAGTTTCCGGCATCGCGGGCACGGTCATGCAGGATGCGTTGGGTTTCGATCTGGCACGTTGGCTGGTAGCCCGGCTGCCGGGGAAGGTTGAAATCGCATGGGACGACTTCGACGATGAGCGCGCGATGGGGGCGGTGTGGCCGCGCTTTATTCCGCTGTTGAACGAAGACGCGACGGTGGAAGCCGACATCCCGTGGCGCAAGTGGCTGGAGGCGGCGCAAGGTGGTACGCGCAACAGTCCTGCCTGGTTGATCGAACGATTCGATGCCCTGCCGTGTTCAGGTGTGGAGAAAGCCCGCCTGTACGAGTCCATGCACATGCCGATCCGTTGGCGGCTCGAGAACTCGCGCGTCTCGCGCACGCGGAATTCACGCCCAGTTCGCGAGGTGTTCTATCACTCCGGTCTGCTGTTGACGCGCAAGGAGGTGTCGCTGGAGCAGGAACTCAGCCGTCGTCCTCTAAAGCTTGTCCGGCTGTCGCGAGCTGAGGGAAATGACATCATCGACCTGATTCGCGAAGTTATGCTGGTGCGGTATCGCGAGTTGTATGGAACCACGCTCGGCGATGCTCGCTCCGTGACCCGCACGGATGTGGGACGAGGCGTGTCCATTTACCTGTGGGGGCTTCCGCCGGAGCGTCGTTTGCCATTGCGTGCATACGTCGCTGGAGTGACGCTGAAGAATGGCGTGCCGATTAACTACATCGAGGCGATTGGGCTGTTTGAGTGGATGGAAATCGGCTTCAATACTTTCTACACATTTCGCGGCGGCGAGGTGGCGTGGACTTTTGCACAGGTGCTGCGTTGCCTGACGGCGCGGATGGGGACGACTTGCGTTTCCATGTATCCCTACCAGCTGGGACATCACAATGAGGAAGCTATTGAGTCGGGGGCGTTCTGGTTTTATCGCAAGCTGGGCTTCCGGCCGGGGCGCACGGATCTGGTTAAGCTGGTCGAGCGGGAAGAGAAACGGATCACGAACAACGCGAAGTACAAAACTCCGGCGCGTACGCTGCAACGGCTGGCGGAGGGGCATGCTTTCTACGAGATTCCACAAAATCGAGCGGGGGCATGGGATCGGTTTTCTACCCGGAGCATCGGGTTGCGCGTCAATCGCAAGATGGCTGAAGAATTTGGCGGCGATCCGGAACGGTTCAGGACAGCGGCTGCGGCAAAGCTGGCACAGATTCTCAAGATGCGTGTGCCTGGGGAATCGGAAGTAGCGCGTGAGCGGTTTTATGACTTTGCTGCAGTGTGTTGTCTGATTCCGGAGATCAATGCCTGGAGTGTGGCTGAAAAGAATTTACTGCGCGAGATTATTCGCGCCAAGGCTGGACCTGACGAGACGGTTTATCTTCGGCTTCTTCAAAAGCATGTTTCGTTACGGAAGGCGATGCTTCGGCTGGGGTCTCGGACTTGATTCAGCGCTGTTGCTTTGGCGGGCGACGACGTGCGCCACTCCGCCGGTTCTAAAAGATCAGATTAAAGAGACTGCTTGCGATTTATTTCCGCAGGTCGGGACAGACGTACTCGCCTTCCACTGCTGTGAAGGTTACGTCCTCCGTTTGCTTACTCCGCACCAATCGCTTTTGCAGAGTCAGGCTGGAATCGGTGAGCTCGGAGATGTTCGCGGTGAAAGCCAGTTGCTTATCTTCTACCACTCGCAACGTTCGCGGCGAGGCCTTGTCAATGGTCCAGGTTGCGATTCGATAGGTTTCGGTGCAGGAGGTTTCCAGCAACGTTCCGTTCGCAAGGAAAATGAAAATGCTGCCGTGCGGCGGTTGCGACGGAGCTTTCGTTACCCGCCAGATGTGGCTGAATAGCGAACTGAGGTCATCCGCTGTGCGCGCAGGCGAGGTCGCCTGCTGTCCTGGCTGAGAGATTTGCGAAGCAGGTGACACCGGCGGCTCTTTCGAGCAAGCGCATAAAGTCAAACATCCTGCGGTGAGGGCTACTAAAAGCGCCGTTCCTTCCAAAACATTTGCACTTCGCATGGATTTTTTCCACTGCAGCCTTCAGATGCCGTGAATTCTATGGCTTCGGCGCTACGGCGTCCAGTTTCGAGCGCATTTCCTACCTGCTCATACAATATTTCCAGCGCCCCATCGTCTACACATTTGGATGGAGGAAGCGCTCAGAAACGGGCTGATGGCACAACAAGACCAGCGGATTTCCGACGCGGTTCGCAAGGACTATCCGGGCTTGCGGGCCTTCATCCGCAAACGCGTTGCCGACCAGAGCGATGCCGAGGATATTCTGCAGGAAGTCTTCTTCGAACTGGTAGAGGCTTACCGGTTGATGAAGCCGGTGGAGCAGGTTACGGCTTGGTTGTTCCGCGTGGCGCGCAACCGGATTACGGACCTGTTTCGCAGAAAATCGCGGGAAGCACGAGTCACGGAGCCCGCGAAGTTCAACGAACAGGGCGAAGAACTTCTGCTCGATGAGCTACTTCCCTCTTCCGACGCCGGTCCGGATGCGGCGTATGCGCGTGGAGTACTGGTGGAGGCGCTGGATGATGCGCTCGAGGAACTTCCGGAAGAGCAGCGCGAGGTATTCATTGCGCACGAACTGATGGGCTACAGCTTCAAAGAGCTGGCCGAACAGTCGGGCACCAGCGTGAACACGCTGCTGTCGCGCAAGCATTACGCGGTGTTGCACCTGCGAAAGCGGCTGCAGTCCGTTTATGAAGAATTTACGAGACGATAAGGAATGAAATTATGAGAAGACACTGGTTGCTGCGGGGACTGAAGTTTGTGGCGTTCGCCGTGCTGTTCATAGCTGTAGCAGGACTGATTGTCATGCGGCTTTGGAACTGGCTGACCCCAGCTCTGTTCGGCTGGCATCTGATCACGTTCTGGCAGGCGGTCGGCATTCTGATCCTGAGCAAGATCCTGCTGGGCGGATTTCGCGGACGGCCGGGATGGCATCCGTACTGGCGCCGCCGGATGATGGAGCGCTGGGAGCAGATGACGCCCGAGGAGCGCGCAAAATTCCGCGAAGGAATGCGCGGCGGCTGTGGATCATGGGGGCGCACCTCGGCGGAAACAAAGGCCTGACGCTCCGGACCGGTCCCCGAGGTAATGCGGAATCTATTGCACAAGTTGACACTTGAATTCGCTTTTTATTCGCCTACAATATCGAGCAAATCTGGGAACGGAATCATTCTGGAGAACGGACAATGTTGAATCTGAAAGTGGAGGAGAACGAACGAGGCGTCGTCCTGCATTGTAACGGTGCGCTGGTGCGGGGTGAGGAGACCAATCTCTTGTGCACAGCGGTCGGCCACTACGGCCAGACTGTGGTTCTGGATCTGACGCATGTAAACAGTATTGATGCAGGAGGAATCGGCGCGTTGATCGCGCTGCAAACTGCCGGCGTCTATCTCACGCTGGTGAATCCCACGAAAGCCGTGCGCGAAGTTTTGCGCGTTACCGGGATGGACTCGGTGTTTGAGATCAGGGACTTCCCTGCTCCGATCGCGCCGGTTGCGAGCCACGCGAATGCCGCGCCGGCGCTGGCTTGCTGCTCGGAGTAACAGATGTTGGCAATAGCAATGTGCCGCTGACGCAACAAATCGTGTACGGGCGGCGCTCACGCGCCGGCGGCGCCAGCCGCCGCCGCTCCACTGACAACGGAGACGCTGCCTTCTGCGGAAGGCAGCGTCTCGTTTTTGAAGCACGTCGACCCTGGAACCGAATCAGTTTATGGTTTCTTCGTCGTGCCTGAGCTGATCGTCGTAAGGGGCGCGTTTCCGTAGCGGTCATGATGCCTCACCCAGGCCATGCCATGCGGCAGACCTTCTTCATGTCTGCCTCTGGGGGTCATGTCGAGGAAGTTGTAAGCGTTCAGCAGAATGTCGAGGCCGCGCCCATAGGTCGAATAGGTGTGGAAGATTTGACCTTGTTCGTCCTTATAGAACACGCTTGCACCCGGCCGTTCGTCGGAAGGAAAGTCCGTGAACGCGTAGTTGTAGTACACCTTGCCCGAGGCGGCTTCGTCTTTCGAAGCCGACACCTGGTAATCAAAATTGAAGTCGGTTCCTCCTGATGAAACCCACTTGAAGTGCCACCCCATGCGCTTTTTGAAAGCCTCGATCTGGGCCAGGGACGCGCGCGACACCACGACGAACGTCACGTCGCGCTGCGCCAGGTGGATCGGGCTGCCATCAAAAGTATCCGCGAGAAACGAGCAGCTGGGACATCCTTCTTTCCAGTCGGGACCGAACATGAAGTGGTAGATGATCAACTGGCTGCGGCCTTCGAAGAGATCGGCGAGTGACTCCTTGCCGCGAGCATCTTCGAACACGTAGGACTTTTCGACCTTTTCCCATGGCATTTCACGCCGGCGCTGACTGAGTTCATCGCGAAGGCGGGTAAACTCCTTTTCCTTTGTTAATAGTTCCCGTCGCGCCTTCAGCCATTCCGCTGGGGACACCACTTTCCCAGCCAGTTTCTCGCTTGTTGCCGTTGCCATCTTGCTTTCTCCTTTGCTTGGAATCGGTGGTTGACTTGAAACGGAAAGCTTTCAGCAGCAGCGCGCTGGCGCCGCTGGTTGAAATCGCGCCGCCCACAATCCATGCGGCATTCGCCAGGCATGCTGGACACATGACGTTCTCCTTACCGCGAACTGCCTTCGGCTCGCGCGCGGGTACCCGCGAGCATATGTGCCCATCCTCGAGCGACATTCTGCCGGTGTTCTTCCGAAATGACGCCCAGGGCCTTGTGGTGAAACTTGATCAGGGTGCCGCCCTTTTCCTCGCTCAACCGGTACTGAATATTCGAAACCGCTGCATACGACATGAAGAGAGGCCCCCAGATCTCGAGCAGGGTGGGCCGTTTGATCGCCTGCACGTGTCCCCAGAGATGCCCGTTGCCGTCGCCCAAGTCGCGGAACCATCGTCCTCCGGGCCAAGGCTCGATCTTCATCGGCATCTTCACGCCTTCGGCGTTTTCGTTTTCCGGCCCGAGTTCCTCAAGCAATGCGGCGAAGGTCTGCTCGAGGGTCGCACGCACGTGAGTTTCCTGCACTATGTTTAGAAATTCGAGCCCGGGTATGGAAGTCGCGCTCATGCTGGTCTCCTGTTTGCGGCTCTCCTGCTAACTGTTCTGCGATTCCCTGTTCTTGACCTCAGCGCGCTGCTTGATGCGAATCAACTGGTGAGCCCAGAACCGTTCAAAAGTCTTGGTCCATTCATAGAGCGGGCGAATGGCTTCAGCATTGGTCTGATAAAGCATGTGTCTCCCGTTTCGCCGCACGCGCACGAGTCCGACTTCGCGCAGCACGCGCAGATGCTTGGAGACCGAGGGTTGGTCGATTCGAAGGCCGTCAACAATGGCGGTGACCGTCCGTTCCTCCACGGCGAGATAGTTAAGGATCTCGCGGCGCCGAGGCTCGGCCACGGCATTGAAAGCGTCGGAGGTAGTGGAAGCCCGAGGCACGGGAAAGAATTTATATGCTTATATAGGAATGTGTCAAGGCACGAAGAAAAGTTGCACGACACAATTGAGAATGCGGATCTTTTGACCGGTGGAGAGTAATCGTGAATGGTGAGCGCGGAAGGACTCGAACCTTCGACCCATGCCTTAAAAGGGCATTGCTCTACCAACTGAGCTACGCGCCCTCACCTTGCGGTATCTGCGACGCACCATAACCACTTACTGAACCTTCCCCGGAGCACTTTCAGGGGAGCTTTTTTCTCTGGTGTCAGTTCTGGTGCCAGTTCGTTCTGGCCCGGCAGATGGGTCGAGTATAGCAGAGGCATCCGCCTTGCCGGTTCGCTCCAGTCGATTCAGTGAGCACAGTTTTTCCACTGCGGCCAGTTTATGCGCGGGTGCCAGGTGAGCGTAACGCATCGTCATCTGGATCCGCTTGTGGCCCATCAAGTCGGCAACTGTTCGCAGATCCACGCCGCTCATGACGAGCCGAGAAGCGAAAGTATGCCTGCAATCGTGCCAGGTGAAATGCGCGATGCCCGCCAGCGTTGACAAGCACAGCCAGGAGAGGGCAATCTCTTGTGCGCATTTTCGGGCCCCTCTGCACAGTTAGAGGAGGATTGCGTATGAGGACTGCCACCGCGATTGCTTGTGCAGTGCTGCTTCTTTCGGTAGCCCTGCTTGTGTCACTTCGTCAACCCAGTTTTGCGTCTGAATTTGAGGGCACACTGAATACCGTCTCTCTCAACTTCACCAACGCCCACATCGACCCGTCGATGAATAACCAAGTCATTCGCGCGTTTGTTCCAACAGGAAGCAGGAGTGTGAACTGCCTAACGTCCCTGAACGAATCCAATAATGCGGTGTCGGGGATCGTCGTATTCTGCGGAGAGCGAGAACCACCTGCCTTTGGGGGAACTCCCGGAATGCTGGTTTCCGTGTTCTTTCCCGAACCCGTCCCGCCTGATTTGGTCCTGAGCGTCACGCTTTATCAACAAGGGGCAAGAAGATATGGTGTGCCCGTTCTGTGTACAGCCGCCGACGGCTGCTGACACGCTCTAACGAGCCCCGGGCCAAAGCCCCGGGGCTTGCGCTTCCTAAATTACTGTCGAAAAATCGCCTCTCTGACAATGTCGTTCCCGTCAAGTACTTTTTGGGCGTACTAACCCGTGCACTCCGAAGAGCGCGCCATTTCGCTCTAGTTGAAGCTGTGCCATACCAACCTAAGGCCCGCTCGTAATCCGTTTCAGGTCAGGAACTCGGTCCGACCCATGCATCTCTTCGATCCACAACTTCGATCATGATTACTACTTCGAACTCCCCCGCCAAGAGGGAGCGGGATACCCAATCAATTACTCGGTGTTTGACTTCACACCATGGCGATTTCCGGGTTGTCCCGCGTACGAACCGAACTTTTTCAACTGCTCGTAATCCCATTCCTTGCGCATCATCCAGTAAAGGCGTACCGCCAGTTTTCGCGCCATGGCCACCTTGGCGATCTTCCGTCCCCGCCGCATGGTCAGGTGGACATACTTATTGCGCCATTCCGGAAGGCTGCGCACCGTCACTTGCCCCGCTTCCACCAGCAGGAAACGTAATAGAGAGTTCCCTTGTTTCGTGATATGTCCCAGTCGCCGCCGATTTCCGCTCGAGTCTTCCAGCGGCACCAGTCCCAGATAGCTCGCGATCTGCTTGCCACACTGAAACCGATCCGCTCGCTCGATGATCAGCACGAACGCCAGTGCCGTCAGTGGACCCACTCCGGGATGGGTCATCAAGCGTTGGGCCTCCGGACACTTCTCCACTTCTTGCTCGATCGCCTGCGTCAACTCCGCGATCGTCGGGTTCAGTCGATCCAGCAACTCCAGCAGATCCTGCCGTCGCCGGCTCGCCCACGGAGCTAGCCGAAATGCCTGCAACTGTTTTCGTCCGGTTTCCCGCCACAGCTTCTTCTTGCAGCGGAGACCTTCGTTCAGGGCCACCGCTTGCAACTGGTTCATCATCCGCGTGCGGGCCTGCATCATCCGGTGCCGGTGCCACAACAGTTGCCGCAGATCGCGATTCTCCCAACTCGGTACCCAGATCCGTGGAAAGTCATCCTTCAGCAGCAAGCGCAGTATGTGTTGTGCATCCTGGCGGTCGGTCTTCTGTTTGCGTTCCCGCTTCCTGTGGATCTCGGCGGCGTCCCCGATCCACAATTCAACGTTCAGTTCTGCCAGCAGTCGCTCGAACCAGCGCGCCTGTCCACTGGCTTCCATCCCCACCCGCACCTTCTTTCCCTGGGCCGCCAGCTCACGGTAGAACTTCTCCGCGGCCTCGGGATGGTCCAGTCGCCGCTCTTGCAGTTCCCCGGTTTCGGTATCCACAAAAGCAATTTGTTGAAAGGCCGGGTGGTAATCTGCTCCTATAATGATCATTGTTCGGCTCCTTCCTCCCGGGCCTTTTTGGTTGGTTAGGCACCACCAAAGTTTACCCGGGTCCAGGGAGCCGACATTGTCATGGAATCAATTACACTCATTAACCCCAAAAAGGCGAACAGAGGGTCAATGAGTGTAATCGCCTGATCTATAAGAGGGGATGTCAAGAACACTCTTGTCCTTCGACCGGAAGTGGAGAGAGCTTGCTTGACTTCCAGCCCCTGTCCGCTATGCGAGGCGTTCGGTTTTGCTTTTTTGCCCTCTAGTGTTGAGTCAGGTCTAACGTTGTTCCATCTCAGTTTCATCTTTATCTAGTAGCGACAACGCCGATCGAGTCCTGAAACTGGCAAGCGCGGCGGTTGCATGTTGGCAACCATGGATCTATCTGAGGCTCGGGGCCTAGTGCTTTTTCGGGTCGTCCGAGAGGGCATAGGGATTTCACAGAGACTGGATGCCATAGGCACCGTGTCGTCTACAGGCGTTTAGGATGCTCACCCTCGAACCCGAGCGTCTCAAGAACCAACGGACCACCACCAGAGAAAGAATCGCCGGAGATGGAAAGGGCTCTCAACCCGAGACGCTCAAGCGGCTTGCGATTTTAGTTTCTCAGCGTCGAAGTGTTCTCCCTTCTTCCACAGAGTTAACGTAATGGCCGCAATCTTGCGCGCCAGCGTGAGCCGTACCATGGTCGGCTTGATGCCTTTGGCCAGCGATCGCTGGTAAAAATCCTGGAATGGTCCGGGCTGCACACTCGCCCTGGTGGCGGCAGCTTTGAACAGACCTTTCAGATCATGATTGTGATCCTTGTTGAGGCCGCGAATGGACACCTGCTTTTTGCGGCGCCGCACTTGGCCTTGCACGTAGTGGTATTCCCCGCTGTCGCGAGTTTCCAAGCCCAGTCCGCTGTAGGTCCACAGCTGTCGCTTGGTGCGAAAACGATGCGGGGTCTGGATCAGAGCCACCGCCAATGCAGAGCGAATCGGCCCAAGGGAAGGGATCTGTCTTAGCTTGGCAGTGATGGCATGCGTGCGACTCTCCGCCAAGAGCTCGCGGCGTGCTTGCTGGCGCAAGTGCTGCAGCATGTCCAGTTGCTGATAAAGTTGCTCGGCTCGGCGGCGAGTGCCGGCCTCGGGAATCTTTTCCAACCACTGGCTGCGATGGCGGGTGTAGTAAACGTCCCGGCCGGCACAGGGAATCGCCCAGCTGCGATAGAGAGCTTTCAGGCGATTCATGACCCGGGAAAGATCTTTAACGATGGTCAGATAACTTCGGGCTAGTTCCCGCAGCTTGCGTACGCCGGTCTCGCCGTGATACACCGGCTCGAGATCATTGAGACGCAACAGGTCGGCAAGTTTGCGAGCATCGATGCGGTCACTTTTGTTTCCGTGTTTGAGCAGAGCGTTCTTGCGTGGGTTACACACCACTAACTTGGCAACATGCGGTTTGAGCAGATCGTAGAGCCAGGCAGCCCAGGTGCCTTCTTCGAAAGTCACTGACAAAGTTCCGCGTAGTCCCGCGAAGAACTCCAAAATGGTTGTGGCTTTCGTTTCGAGGATGGATTCCATCACTATCTTGCCCCTGGGATCCATCACCGCTACCGAGATCGTTGCTTGATGAACGTCCAGCCCAATATACTTTTCACCGGTCATTGAGGGTGCTCCTTTCGTAGGTGGTCATGAGCAACGATGACAACCTACTCCCAAAGGGGCGCCCTCTTATAATGCGATTACGTCAGTTGGCTATACTTCGTAAGTGCAATTGGCTTCCCTGGAAGTGTGCGTTCTGCGAGATCCAGTATGCCTTCTGAGACGGCCGTGGCATAACGCGCTAACAGTGACACGCCCACGGCTTCCGGCCAGCGATCGCTGACCCTGTGGAACACAGAACTGGCACAGGCTAGGGTGACGAACCGTCCTCCGCCACGCTGGACGGCGGCAGTTTCGCCACGCGCCATTGCGCTGTGCTGTTCCTTGGCATCGACGAGCAGCCCCACACACACCAGCTCATTCAAAACAAAGCGGGTTTGGTGGGCCCGCAGGGATTCGAACCCAGGACCAAGGGATTATGAGTACCCAGGACGTTTCTGATCGGTTCTGAAAATTCTCTACTCTACCTGATTCTTCAATCGCTTACCAGGAAGGTGTTCTGACGCGTTCTGATCGACTCTGCTCCCTTCTGACCATGGAACTACTACAGTTTTACTACAGCCGATCGGAGGGCACCCAACAAAACGTTTTCACTTCTGCTTCAAATGCAGAGCTGACCTCTTGCGAAAAGAGAAGCGTCGCCTGCAACCTTGACGCTGATCCGCCCTTCATCGTCTTTTTGCGCAACCACGAATAGAATGCTCGGACGTCCAACAAAACGGCCTTGCGAAATCTCGATTGTCTGCGCGGGACCACCAGCCCATGTGCAACAAGGTACGCTCCTGTGGGCCCTGCAGCACTACAAGTTGCGATGTCTTCGACTCGGCCATCGTTATCCCAAGTCCTTCCTTCTTTGCGGTTCACGTCGAAAACATATACAAATTT
The DNA here is from genome assembly GCA_963765755.1 of uncultured Acidobacteriota bacterium. GTDB lineage: Bacteria > Acidobacteriota > Terriglobia > Terriglobales > Acidobacteriaceae > Gp1-AA133. The sequence continues at coordinate 55,352 of CAVXXV010000022.1, forward strand.
CGCTCAAATTCTGCACAAAACTAGTACCGGCGCCCCTGTGCTAGCGCATGAATGGACTCGCATAGAGCCCTCGATCGCTCTTGCAATGTCTGGTGCACTGTCGGCTTCGGTCAGAAACCCGTGCTTCACAACCTTCGGGATGGCAAACGCCTGAGCGGCGATTATCTGGCCTGCAGCAGCCCGATCGCCTTCAGAAACACGATTCCGAAACTTTCCTGGCAACGGTCACGAATGCAACATCTCACCCGAGCAGGCCAATGCGGTGTATAAGGTTTTGGAAACGCGAGTCGGAGCGCAGAGGGTCGAAGCCCGGCCGCAGCAGGACACCCGGGTTAAATCGATCCTCGTAGCCTTTTTCAAGCCAATTCATGGCTTGGTCCTTATCTCCGAGGGAGGCATAGACCATGGCGATCTCCGAATTATTGGCATGACCGGGACCTGAGCGCGTCTTCAGTTCGCCGAGCAGCTTTACTGCTTCGCTCTTTTTTCCGGATGCAGCAAAGGCGCGAGCAAGGTTCGCGACGCACGTCGGGCTGCCTCCGGAAAGCTGGACCGCTTTTTGCAGTTCTGCGATTGCCTCGCCGTACATGTGGTTGCCAAGGTATGCCTGGCCGAGTTGATTATGGGCGAGAGCAAAGTTGGCATCCATTTCGAGCGTCTTGCGGCTCTGCCGTATGGATTCGTCATAGGAATGCGCCAGCAGGAGCAGTTCTGCCAAATCGGCGTTGATGATCAGAGACAGTGGATCCAAGTCTTCAGCTTTTCTCATTTCCGCGATAGCTTCGTCATATCGTCCCAGAAGACTTAGATGCCAGGCATACCAATGGTGAGCAGTTGCGTAGCTCGGGCTCAGCTCAATGGCCCGCCGAAATTCCTTGCCACCAGCGTCCAGATTCCAGTCGAACCCATCCAGGACGAATGCAAGTGAGTTGTGAGCTTCACCTTGCCCGCTCTCCAATTCCAGAGATTTGATCGCAGCCGCTTTCGCTTTGGGAAGTGCCTCCTTGGGGGTCATGACCGCATACTGCCAGTCGCCCAACAGAGCATACGTGTCGGCCAAACCAGAATAAGCTTGAGCGTATTTCGGGTCCTCTTCGATTGCCTGCTTGAAATAAGCCAAAGCAACCTTCAATCCGTCTGCCGTTCGCTTATTCCAAAAGAAGCGCCCTTTGAGATAGGATTCGTAGGCTTCCGGATTAACAACCTTTACATTCTTCAACGCAGCTTGTTCCCGCGGAGTCAAACTGATCCGAATTTGATCGGCAATGGCTTTAGCCACCCTATTCTGGAGGGCGAGCGTATCGCGCAGTTCGCCCTGATAGCTCTGCGACCACAAGTGCTTGTCCGTAGCGGCGTCGATCAACTGCGCCGTGATTCGAACCTGGTCGCCGGAACGAAGGACGGTGCCTTCTACCACGGCGTCCACGTTCAGGTCACGAGCGATCTGCGGCAGAGGCTTGTGCGCTCCTTTGTAGACCATTACGGAGGTGCGGGAGATCACGCGCAAAGCGCTGATCTGTGCCAAGTCCGTGATCAGCTCGTCCGTCATGCCGTCAGCAAAGTAATTCTGTGAAGCATCGGCGGAGAGGTTCTCCAGGGGAAGCACCGCAAGGGATCGGATACCCGTTGTTGCACGGCCACGCCAAAGAAGTAAGCAGACGAGAATCGAGAGACCCAGCATCAAGGCCGAGGTGGCAATGATAGGGCGCGTTGTCCACAGTCGGCGTTTGGGGACGACACCCAGTTCAGCGCCATTGACCTTATTGAGAGCACCTGTCGGCGGCAGGTCCCCAGGCGCAGATCCAGGTCCGGTCGGTCGTGTTTCTGGATCGACCACCGACACGTCGGCTATGAAGCGATAGCCACGTTTCGGAAGAGTCTCGATAAATCGCGGATTCTCAGCCGAGTCCCCTAATGCGCTCCGGAGCTTCGCAATGGCGATGTTGAGAGCCTGATCGAAATCGCCAAAACTCTCGTTGGGCCAGATTCGGCTGCGCAATTCCTCCCGGGCGACGACTTCCCCAGGACGCTCCAGCAATATCTCTAGCAGTTTCATCGGTTGCTGCTGGATCTTGATTCTCAGCCCCGCTTTTCGCACTTCGCCCGACTGGAAAGAGACCTCATAGGTGCCGAATCGCACGACGGAAGTGGAGCGCAAGGGTTCCATATCGCTTTTGGGCGCGGACGGAAGTCTAGCACTTTACCCATTAGCGTTCCGATCAGGACAGGTGTGCGCGTAACTCATTAGCCACCAATCATTTGTCGGGCAATGAACGGGATATGTCGGAAAAATCCTCAGTTAATTGACGCCAGACGAGGGGCGCGTCAGATTGCCATTCGGCTAGCGGCACAACTCGGTCGCGGCCTTTGAGGAGAACAGAATGAGTCACATTGGCTTTTGCTCAGCAGCGATGGTTCAGTTCTGGACTACATCCACAGATGACAAGTGTCCGTCGACACGATTCGAAGAGCTGGCCATGCCTCTGTTCGATTCCCTGTACAACCTTGCGCACTGGCTCGTGCGCAACAAGAGCGATGCCGAGGATCTCGTCCAGGAAACTTACCGAAAGGCTTTGGTCAGTTTCGCCTCGTTTCAGACCGGCACCAATTTCCGGGCATGGATGTTTCGAATCCTGAAGAACACCTTCCTGAGTTCGTGCTCAAGACTTGAACGGCGTATGACCCTTGCCGCGGACTCAGAGCCAGAGGGACCTGAGCTGGCTGTGGAGAGTGAGACTCCCGAAACGATTCTAATTGAGCGCTCTACCCGCAAACAGGTGCAGCGCGCGATCGACGAACTGCCCACGCATTTTCGCGAGGCCCTCCTGCTCTTTGAAGTGGAGGAGTTGTCGTACAGGGAGATCGCGGAAATCTTGTCAATCCCGATCGGAACCGTCATGTCACGCCTGACGAGAGCTCGAAGGGCTGTTCGTGAGTCACTTGCGGGCAATCTTGCGTTGCACCCGCGATCGAAGGGTTCCTCTCATCGGCGCAGTGCGCGAGAGGGGCTCGTGCTCTGCTCGGATGAAAGCGTGAATTAAGCGACGATCTCCATAAAAGGGGAAAAACTATGGCAACCACCACCTTGGCAGGGACTCTGAGCACACCAGTATGCGAACTGCGATCGGCCACAACAGATTGGATTTTGGTCATCGCCAATGACAGCGCTTTACGGAGGGTTCTTGAGCGACTTTTTTCCTCGGAGGGCTATGGGGTGGAGGTTGTCCCAGATGGCGAGGCTGGTTTGGAAAAGCTTCGACAAAGACCCTTCACCGCAGTGATCCTCGATCTGCAGAATCCCGGATCTTCCAGATGGGATCTTTGCAGGAATATTGCGGACTCGATTTCCGGTCTGCCCCTTGTGGTTCTTAGCGCGAACCCAGATGTTGCGGACACAGTTCTTTTCCTGGAAATGGGTGCGGACGATTATGTGACTCTACCGTTCAGCCCGAGGGAGCTCGTTGCCCGACTACGCGCGGTCGTGCGACGCGCGACACGAGTCAACCCGGAAAGCCTCTTTCTCTTTGAGGATGTGATCGTAGATTTTTCCAGGATGGAGATCACTCGTGCGGGAGAGAAGATCACTGTGACCCCAAAGGAATTTAAGACACTGGAATTCTTCACGAAGAATGCAGAGCGCGTCATCTCGCGAGAGGAACTTCTTAATGATGTTTGGGGATACCAGAACTACCCCACCACTCGAACGGTCGATAACCATATTCTGAAGTTACGGCAGAAACTGGAGACCGACCCTGCGAACCCTTCCCATCTTCTAACGGTCCACGGTGTGGGCTACAAGTTTGTGCCGTAATTCTTTCCTGCTGTCCCGCCTTCTTGAGGAGCTAGTAGGGCTTTTCGAGACAAACTCAGAAATTTCCCGCCTTTGTTCGATTTTGCAGGGAATAAAAACCGCTCACGCCGGTTATCAGCTCAGACCCCAAGAAATAGGGAGTGCAAAATGACAGACAAAGCACAAAATCTTATTAATCAGAATTTACAAGACCTCAACGATGACGGCGTCGACCGCCGTGGATTCCTGAAGTGTATGGCGTGGGCGGGCACCGGCCTGGTCTGGACTTTAAGTGGGGGCATCCCTGCGTCTCGAGCATTCGCCAAAAACCATAGCCAGGGAGCCAGCAAAGGCGGCGACTTCAGTTTTGTGCAGATCAGCGACAGCCACATCGGCTTTAACAAACCGGCCAATCCGGACGTCACCACAACTTTGCAAACAGCGATCAACAAGATCAATGCCATGCCGCACAAACCGGATTTCATCATTCACACCGGCGACCTGAGCCAGCTCTCGAAACCGAGTGAATTCGACACCCTGGACCAGGCATTAAGAGGAGTGTCTGTGAAACAGATCTACTTTGTGCCGGGCGAACACGACATGCTGAGCGATAACGGCGAGCAATATCTCCAGCGCTACGGGAAAGGGACCAAAGGCACGGGGTGGTACAGCTTCGACCAAAAGG
>CAVXXV010000023.1:0-495000 GCA_963765755.1 uncultured Acidobacteriota bacterium
AGCTTGCGGTGCGCCGTGAAAGGCGCTAGTCCTCAGCGGGTGAGAGTCCCGCCCGGGAACTGGTTCGCTCCACCCGGTAGCAATCAGAGCGGCGATAGAGGAAACAAAGTCGTCGGAGCCTCTGGTGTAGAGGGTCGCTTAGGCGACTTGGCGAGCATGCAGGCCGTAACGTGAGTGAACGCTGAGCAGGCCCCGAAACGTGCAATGCAGGAGCCATCCCATCCGTAAGCCAGGGAGGGCCGACGCTGATGGAACAGTACGAGCGAATGAGTTCCATCAGACCTGCCGGGGTAGTGGCGACGGCAAGCAAGCAAAGGGGAGTAGCAGCAACACGGGAAGCCCCAGCGGTGATCGCCTCGGCGATCAACCGGCACCTCGTGAGAGGCAGGCTGGGCCGTATGGGGTGACGGAGAGGCCCGTATGAGCGATGAAGCCGGGTAACGCCGGTCGAGCAAAGGGGCCTCGGTTGAAAGGAAACGCAAGAAGCGACGAAGACGGAGGGATTGGCGTGAGTCTATCAACCCCAGAAAGTGTTCAGAAGTTGCAGACGGCGTTGCACGACAAAGCGAAGGAAGCGCCCAACTTTCGCTTCTATGCGCTGTATGACAAGGTGTACCGCAAGGACGTTCTGGTTTTCGCCTACGAATGCTGCAAAGCCAATGGCGGAGCAGCAGGAGTCGATGGCCAAACGTTCGAGGACATCGAGGCGTACGGCAAGGAGCGATGGTTGGACGAACTGGCGCAAGAGCTGAAGAACCGAACCTATCAACCACTTCCTGTCCGGCGGGTGTACATACCCAAGCCCGATGGGAAACAGCGACCGTTAGGAGTGCCCGCTATCCGCGACCGGGCAGCGGAAATGGCAGCAGATTTGGTACTCGGACCGATATTCGAAGCCGACCTGCAGCCGGAACAGTACGCCTATCGGAAAGACCGCAGCGCACTGGACGCCGTAAGACAGGTCCACAAGCTGATCAATACTGGCCATGGAGAAATCGTAGATGCAGATCTCAGTTCCTACTTTGACACTCTTCCGCATTCCGAGCTTATGAAGTCGGTAGCTCGCCGGGTCGTAGACGGGAACATGCTCCATCTGATCAAGATGTGGCTGGAAGCCCCGGTCGAAGAAACGGATGAGCGAGGAATCAAGCGTCGAAGCACGAGAAACCGGGATGAAGGTCGGGGTAGTCCACAAGGCTCTCCGATCAGCCCGTTGCTGAGTAATCTGTACATGCGCCGGTTCGTGCTCGGGTGGAAGAAACTGGAGCACGAGAGACGTCTGAAAGCGTACATCGTCAACTACGCCGATGACCTCGTGATCTGTTGTCGCAGTCAGGCCCAAGAGGCTTTGGCCACGATGCGGAACATGATGTCGAAGCTGAAGCTGACGGTGAACGATACCAAGACGCGGGTCTGCAAGCTGCCGGAAGAAAAGTTCGACTTCTTAGGGTACACGTTCGGGCGATGCTACTCGCCGAAGACGGGACGGGCCTATTTAGGAACGACTCCGTCGAAGAAACGGGTGCAACGCATTTGTAAGGCGATCAGCCAGGAAACCGGACGGAACAAGACCCTTCTGCCCCAAGAAACAGTAATCACGACACTCAATCGAATGATGATTGGGTGGGCGAATTATTTCTGTTTGGGACCAGTCAGTCATGCCTATCGAGCTATAGACCGACATGCTCGTCGACGGCTGCGCCAGTGGCTGTGTGCCAAGCACAAGCTACGATGGCCGGCGACCAAACGGTACCCGGAAGCCGCCCTGCATCCGCAGCTTGGGCTCGTCCAGCTTAGTATGCGAACGACCAGCTTTCCGTGGGCGACCTCGTGACACTTTCTCCGAGAGCCGAATGCGTGAAACGCGCCTGTTCGGTTCGATGAGCGGGAACAGGAAACAGAGCCATGCCAAACCGGATTGAGGCGACGCTGCGAAAGCCTCGTCAACAGCCACCGGGAGACTAAAGCCACTGCGCCTGTTCTCGACTCCACCCGTCTGTTCGCCTTTTTGAGGGCAAATGAGTGTAATGGGGATGTTTCCAACAACTAACCGGACCCTGCAGGCATTGTTCCTCCTGTGGGCCTACCAACCAAACTTGCAAACAAAGGATTGGTGGCCGGCAGTGTCGATTGTCGGCCACCCAAGGGTAGCAACTTCAGTACAAGGTGAATCCTTAGGCTGCGATCTTCTGGCCCAGGAAGTCCTTGGCTTTGGCTTTTTCGGCGTCCCACTTCTTCAGCTGCTCGGGACTAAGGAAGCTGACGACCCGCTGACGAATCGCATCGCGATTTGCAACAACCTTGCTGATGACGTCGGCTTTGGTCGTGTTGGGATTCTGTTGCATGTACTCTGCGATCTTTTCTCTTGCTTCCGTAAGAGCGACGCGAAGCTTTTCCTTTTGATCGTCGGTGAGGTTCAGGTCGCTAGCGAAACGCTTCAATTCGGTCGCCACTTGTTCGCGTTCTTCAGTGCTCAGATTCATGACATTTCTCCTTGATCGTTTAGTGGATTTATCGATCTCAAGGTGGGCTAAGAAGAAGAGCCAGCAGGCCCGCTCGGGTCAATGAGTGTAATCACCTGACTTCGTCAACTGTCGAGAGGACGCGGCTTTCAGATTCCCGTTGCTCCTATAACTTTTGACAGTTCCCAGCACACCAACCACCCTCTAGGATTCGCATCTCCTTTCTACAAGTTGCGTGAAGCCTCGTCCAAGAACCTTCTTGGGCAGTGCTTTTCGATCCACCTAGAACGATAAATCCACTAAACGATCAAGGAGCAATGTCATGAATCTGAGCGCTGAAGAACGCGAACAAGTGGTGACCGAATTGAAGCGTTTCGCTAGCGACCTGAACCTCACCGACGATCAAAAGGAAAAGCTTCGCGTCGCTCTTACGGAAGCTCGAGAAAAGATCGCAGAGTACATGCAACAGAATCCCACCACGACCAAAGCCGAGGTCATCAGCAAAGTTGTTGCAAATCGCGATGCGATTCGTCAGCGGGTCGTCAGTTTCCTTAGTCCCGAGCAGCTGAAGAAGTGGGACGACGAAAAAACCAAAGCCAAGGACTTCCTGGGCCAGAAGATCGCAGCTTAAGAATTCACCTCGTACTGAAGTTGCTACACTTGGGTGGCCGACAATCGAACACAGTCGGCCACCAATCCTTTGGTTTGCATGTTTGGTGGGTAGGCCCACAGGAGGAACAATGCCTGCAGGGGCGGTTAGTTGTTGGCGTAACATCGCCATTACACTCGTTGACCCGGATTTGGGCGAACAAACGGGTGGAGTCGAGAACAGGCGCAGTGGCTTTAGTCTCCCGGTGGCTGTTGACGAGGCTTTCGCAGCGTCGCCTCAATCCGGTTTGGCATGGCTCTGTTTCCTGTTCCCGCTCATCGAACCGAACAGGCGCGTTTCACGCATTCGGCTCTCGGAGAAAGTGTCACGAGGTCGCCCACGGAAAGCTGGTCGTTCGCATACTAAGCTGGACGAGCCCAAGCTGCGGATGCAGGGCGGCTTCCGGGTACCGTTTGGTCGCCGGCCATCGTAGCTTGTGCTTGGCACACAGCCACTGGCGCAGCCGTCGACGAGCATGTCGGTCTATAGCTCGATAGGCATGACTGACTGGTCCCAAACAGAAATAATTCGCCCACCCAATCATCATTCGATTGAGTGTCGTGATTACTGTTTCTTGGGGCAGAAGGGTCTTGTTCCGTCCGGTTTCCTGGCTGATCGCCTTACAAATGCGTTGCACCCGTTTCTTCGACGGAGTCGTTCCTAAATAGGCCCGTCCCGTCTTCGGCGAGTAGCATCGCCCGAACGTGTACCCTAAGAAGTCGAACTTTTCTTCCGGCAGCTTGCAGACCCGCGTCTTGGTATCGTTCACCGTCAGCTTCAGCTTCGACATCATGTTCCGCATCGTGGCCAAAGCCTCTTGGGCCTGACTGCGACAACAGATCACGAGGTCATCGGCGTAGTTGACGATGTACGCTTTCAGACGTCTCTCGTGCTCCAGTTTCTTCCACCCGAGCACGAACCGGCGCATGTACAGATTACTCAGCAACGGGCTGATCGGAGAGCCTTGTGGACTACCCCGACCTTCATCCCGGTTTCTCGTGCTTCGACGCTTGATTCCTCGCTCATCCGTTTCTTCGACCGGGGCTTCCAGCCACATCTTGATCAGATGGAGCATGTTCCCGTCTACGACCCGGCGAGCTACCGACTTCATAAGCTCGGAATGCGGAAGAGTGTCAAAGTAGGAACTGAGATCTGCATCTACGATTTCTCCATGGCCAGTATTGATCAGCTTGTGGACCTGTCTTACGGCGTCCAGTGCGCTGCGGTCTTTCCGATAGGCGTACTGTTCCGGCTGCAGGTCGGCTTCGAATATCGGTCCGAGTACCAAATCTGCTGCCATTTCCGCTGCCCGGTCGCGGATAGCGGGCACTCCTAACGGTCGCTGTTTCCCATCGGGCTTGGGTATGTACACCCGCCGGACAGGAAGTGGTTGATAGGTTCGGTTCTTCAGCTCTTGCGCCAGTTCGTCCAACCATCGCTCCTTGCCGTACGCCTCGATGTCCTCGAACGTTTGGCCATCGACTCCTGCTGCTCCGCCATTGGCTTTGCAGCATTCGTAGGCGAAAACCAGAACGTCCTTGCGGTACACCTTGTCATACAGCGCATAGAAGCGAAAGTTGGGCGCTTCCTTCGCTTTGTCGTGCAACGCCGTCTGCAACTTCTGAACACTTTCTGGGGTTGATAGACTCACGCCAATCCCTCCGTCTTCGTCGCTTCTTGCGTTTCCTTTCAACCGAGGCCCCTTTGCTCGACCGGCGTTACCCGGCTTCATCGCTCATACGGGCCTCTCCGTCACCCCATACGGCCCAGCCTGCCTCTCACGAGGTGCCGGTTGATCGCCGAGGCGATCACCGCTGGGGCTTCCCGTGTTGCTGCTACTCCCCTTTGCTTGCTTGCCGTCGCCACTACCCCGGCAGGTCTGATGGAACTCATTCGCTCGTACTGTTCCATCAGCGTCGGCCCTCCCTGGCTTACGGATGGGATGGCTCCTGCATTGCACGTTTCGGGGCCTGCTCAGCGTTCACTCACGTTACGGCCTGCATGCTCGCCAAGTCGCCTAAGCGACCCTCTACACCAGAGGCTCCGACGACTTTGTTTCCTCTATCGCCGCTCTGATTGCTACCGGGTGGAGCGAACCAGTTCCCGGGCGGGACTCTCACCCGCTGAGGACTAGCGCCTTTCACGGCGCACCGCAAGCTTGGTGCTATGGCCTGATCTGCAACAACAGCGATTACAACAGCAACGCCTTGCCTTGGCTAACCGAGCTTTTTTGACATGGTCTATGGGTCCAGTCAGATTGCGCTTGAGCAACGACAATGACCGTGTCAATGCCTATGCTCGCATATCAAGCGAGTTTCACTCGCTATCTTGTTTGTATCGGAGGCAAGCGTGTCTGTAATCGAACGCTACGGAAACCGCGTCCCAAGTGAACGTGAATACCGAATCATCGAGCTCGTTGCCGAAGGTCTGAAGAACAGAGATGTAGCCGAGGCCATCGGAATGACTGAACTCGTCGTGAAGAATTATCTGAGAGTCATCTATGACAAGCTCGGGCTCTGGAACCGGCTAGAGCTTGCCCTCTGGTATGAATCTCGGCGTGGTACTTCCCCATATTAATCCAGTAACACTTCTCCCTTGGGTCAAGATGAAAGCGGCACTGCTCCGTCGACCCCGGTGGTAGCGCCATCCGTGCTCCAGAGCAACGACATCAGCGCGCCAGCAAACTAGCCTTCCAGTCGACTCGGTCTAGCGCTGCCTGTTCGTTGGGGCCCCTTGCATGCCTGATCCAACTTCCGGTCAGCTCGGGCCGAGCCACCCAGGGAATTCTTTTCGCTAAGCACGAAGCCGACACTCCCAACGACTGTGATTATTGCTAGGTGACGCGGGGTGCCGTTCTTTGGGAGCCTTTAACGAAAGCAGTGACCTCAGCACAGGGTCCCTCCCGAAGGATCCCTTCAAGGATTAACTCCCATTCGGGAGGGATTTTTTGCCAAAACGAAGACGCTACTGGAGCCTTCGGAACTACAGCCGATTCGAGGTGTAAATTCCTCCCCAGATGAAAGCAGCCACCGATCGACGAGCGTCAGTCCGCTTTTGGGTTGTCGGCGCTTTTGTGGTGCTACTCTCCATCGCATCTGCCGTTAGCTACTTCGGCTACGTTGGGCAAGAGGTCATTGCGGGTGACTTGTTCGGACTACGAGGGCGCGAAGCGGACGTGGCCCTTGCACAACAACGGGCCACCTACTGGTTGATAACCTCTCTATTTTGCTTGACAGGCACGACACTCACTGTCGCACTCGCGTTGCCCATCTGTGTAGATGCACCCCGTCTACCTCGGTTTATCGCCCGTTTTACTCTGGCATCAATCTTGTCCCTGGGACTGATGGCGCTCATCGGCTTCGTAGCATTCTCAATCATCACGGGCTTGCATGGCTCAGTGGTCGACTGAGCTTGGATTTGATCGCAAGGATCAATTGGTGAAAATATCCGCTTCACACTCATTAACGCTTAATTGAAGCGGAACAAAACGTCCCAGTCTCCAAGAGTCCTGGGACGTATGTTTGAGCAGCCCTCCCCCGAGGAACTGCTCGGCGGGTGATCTTACTCTTCTTACAGAATATGGATACTGTCAGTTGTTTCAGACGGACAAGCGAGCCCACACGATGTGCGTGGTGATGGATTGCTGGCGTAACATCGCCATTACGCTCACTGACCGTCTAAGGTGTTGCCACCGGGCTCCGAGCGTGCATCATTTCGCTCAACCTTAGCAATTGACGACTGCACCGCATGTCAGAGCCCTTGCGGCCGCGTGAATATCTGAGGACAACGAGGATGCAAAGTGCAGTGTGTGTACATGTGCTGCATCACGCAGACTACTATCCCGTTACCCTGACGCGGGACCCGAACCTGCTTCTGCAAATGCTTCGATAAGTGTGTTGACATCACTTTCGTCGTTGTAAGGGGCGAGCGAGATCCGAATGCGTCCACCACGTGTACTGCACACAATTTTGTGACTACGAAGTCTTTCCCCAAGTGCTTGTACGTTTGCGCGAAGGCGACCCAGTGAAATGATGTGTGGAGACCCAGCAGGATCGCCAACCCTACGAAACGGTTGCCACCCATACTTGCTGGCTTCGCTAACCAACATTGCTGCCAAACTCCGCGCATGTGCCTCAATGCGAGTTTCACCCAAGGACAACAGCTGCTCAATTGCGACCACGAGACCCTCGATAGAGACGTACGACATTGTTGATTGCGTGTAACGCCGCGCATCATTAGCTAGCGACACAGAGGTTGCATCAAACTCAAAAGGGTCCGATGCGCCCATCCAACCTGGTAAAGGGGGTATTTGTTCAAGCAAGCGTGGCGACATGATTGCCAGTGCAACGCCGCCATGTCCACCAAGCCATTTGTAGCCGCTGGCAATGACCGCATCAGCATTCCACGCCGCAGCGTTCACCCCCATTGCACCTGCCGCTTGTGTGGCGTCTACAATCAAACGCGCACCAACCTGGACAGTCCTCTGGCGCAGGCGAGAAATATCCACTACTGTTCCCGTAGCGTATTGCACACTGCTCACTGCGACCACAGAAGTATCCTCACCCATTGCCTCAATGAGTACATCGGTCAGATCAAAGGTAGGCTGGTCATCAACAAAGCGCACGGTATGGTCTTTGAGCGCAGCCAGACGAAGCCATGGCCGAGTTATGGCAGGAAAGTCCGATGAAACGGCCAAGATTGTGCTCTTTGGTCTTGGCTGAAGCAACATCGGAAGTTGCCCCAACATCTCACTTGCGCTCGCGACGATCGCGACTTGCGCGGAATCGCAATGAAACAATCGCGATGCGCGCTCGCGGAGCGTCTCGCAGTATGCCACCTCATCCCTATCGGACATGTAGAGGTTGCCATGCCTGGCTACATTGTCTATGAAAGTGTGCATTGCGGTTACTGCTGGTTGACCGATCAACCCGAGGGATGCCTGATTCAAGTACACGCATTGACGAAGGCTGGGATAATCCAATCGATCAAAAGGAGAGGAGATCATTACGGATAACGCCCTGCTGGCGGCAGTAGAACACAACGCAGTGAATTCTGCTTTTACATTTGGCTCGTGAACGTGGACCTTGCCTCATGAACGGCCACTCAGACCGACGGGTCACAGCTCCGACCCGCCGGTATCTGCGACAAGCCGCATTCTCGAAGGTTGTTTGCTGCACACCAGAAAACAAGCCGACCGACTTCGGATCAAATTTGACAACTGAACGAACGGCTAGCTGTCGAACAATCCCCATAACACTCATCGGCCCGGTTCGGCCAATTCTCAATGAGCGTAATGGCCTGTTTTCGTCAAGTGTCTCTCAATTACCGTAACAAAAGCCCTCTTGTTTCGCTTCTGTGTAAAGGCCTCTCGGAACTAAGATCTGGTCGTATCGAACGTAAAGAACGGGGATATTAACGCTCTCGTCATGCGATTGGATCCATTTTCGTCCGGTTTCCTGCTTATAAACCAATTCGTTTTGTGGAATTGTGGCTTGGCTTCCGCAGGTGACGTAGACATCTTCAAACACACCTTTTCCGCTGGTATCCGCAAGCTTGCATCGATCAACATTCTCATTCAGATCGAACCAGCATTCCAACCAATAACAGTCTGGCGCAACCTCAGCGGCAAGTTGTTTGGCACGACGTAAAGTGCGTTTGACGAGACAGTGTGCGGCCGTCGAGGTTTATGTTCTGCCCACCACAGCACGAACGCGGCGAGGATGATAATCGTTCCCACCATCACGCGGCTGATTTTCCTAGGAACGAAGCGAAGCAGCAGAGCGACGACCACTCCCAGTGCAACAGTCCCAATCACGAACACTGTGGCAATGGGCATACTAACCAAGCCCATTACGAGAAAGCCGACAGCGACAAGCAATCCGGCAAACTCGGAGTCCAGTTGCATCACCCACCAAGGGCCGGGATGTCGTTGGGCAGTGTGATCTTCCATCGTCTAATTGTCCCACCAGTCCATGCCGAAAACCATCACAGGGCCTTCCGGCTGTTGACAAATCGCCATCTCACTCATTGACTGGACTATAACGCTGGATGATGCTGGAGAACTGGGAGACTCTGGGCGGTGCTTACCCCCGCTGGAACCCACAAACGCACCGCTGAAGCAACGCTAGGGGACGCGCTGACGGGCATTTGGAAGGGCTGGAACCCTAGTCGATTGGGATGAGGTAGAGCTGACGCGCAAGTTCCAGCCGCATACTGAAGTTGACGGCGCTAATTTCTCTTGTAGATGGAAGTGCTCGCCCTCGGACCGGAGGGTGATTTCACGGCACAGCCAATCGCCCGAATTATCACGAACCCACGGTGACGTCAGTCACCACCCCTGACGCGAAAGCGGACAACGGTGTAAATTGCCGGACGTGTAGCGGCAACTTATGTTGCCTCCGGTGAGAGCACTGCTCCGCAGCGATTGTTCAATCCAACTCCCCCGCGCTTCCTCAGCAGAAACTCTCGGGCCATGGAATCTTCTGGCGGGTCAGACTGTTCTGAAAGATGGATATTCCGGTTGGAGGTAGTTACTGTGAGGTCTATTTTCATATGTTCTCTGGTCTTATTCATGACAGGCCTCGTGTGGGCCGGTGATCCCAAAGAAGCCGATTCTGCCGTTCAGTACGAAGTGATGACAACCAGCACGGTCGGGAGTTGGATGATCGGAAATTCTTGCACCATGAGTTTGCGAGACGAAGCCAACACGGGGATGGCTTTCGTGGTGCAGAGAAGGGGACACGGGGCCTGCCATGTTTGGGACAGCGGCACGGTTCTCCACGGACGGCGGGAAAAGGACAAGATTGCGCTGTTGGTGCGAGATGACAAGGGGGGCGCTGAAAATCGATCGCTGGCCCATTGCTGGAACTGTGGTGCTATGAGGGAGCCGGGACGTAGGGAACAGCGGCGCGAGTGCATCCAAGGCCCGGGAGCGGAACGAGGGGTCGGTGGTGAAGTCAAGGCGTGTGCGTGGTAGTAGCCACGCGACCGTAGAAGGCCACGCCGTAAAGTAGGTCGGCAACAGTCCGACCGCCAACAAAACGACGGAAAAGAGAGTGCGACCACCGAAAGACAAGGCCCGGGAGCGAAGAACCAACCAGCAACGTGAAAGCGAGAGGGGGCGAAGCCGAAAGGGGGAGACGGCGGGAAAAGGCGGAGACACGAGAACGACGCGAGGACGCGGGCACGAAGGACGAGGAGACGACGCGGGAGGGGGGGAAGGGAACTCTAGAGACTACAAGTTTCACTTGCTTGTCAAGTGGACTTGTTGCGAAATAACCCGTCGAGGAAGACCCCGCAGGTGCATAGTTTACGGATTCCCAAAAATAAGACTTCATTGCATTTCACCGCAACTGAACAAAAACATGTTGGGCTCAGGCGCGTGAGTTACGTCACGGACCTCGGAAGGTAGGGCGGGGAGAGGCATGGCATGGCGCGGATAATGCGTACCCGGCGTGAGAACCGCCTCATCGACGATCCGGTACTGCGTAACCCCCAGTCACTGCCGGGGATACATCGCGGAGCACTAGCGGAAGTGACGAACCAATCTCAATTCTTACTCCCGGTCAGTACCTTTGCTCCAGGTAGTCTGGAAATCCCCTCTTTTAGCAAGGCGTCCAAGGCAGTTCCACACGATCTGCGGCCGGACACAATGCCCTTCAGGCATACTCGATCGGGCATACGGGGACGTCTGCCTTGCGGCTTGGGTCTTGGCAACGGCGGTTCGATTTGCGCTTCCTCACCGGAATCGATCAAAGATCGGCGACGCCTGCGTTGGGTTCAGAGCCCCCGAAATAGTTGAGGAATGCTGCTACAATCTCGCCGCGATGACGTCCAAGCACGCTTATCAGCAGCATCAATTTTCGAGACTCTGGCTCGCAAGAGTCCATCTGTATGCGTGGTTCAGCCTATCGTTTACGCTTGTCCTGGTTGTACTTGCTTATTCACAAACCCCCAACGCAGAAGATCTCGTCTGGCAGCGATCGATAAGTCAATACACTTCGGCACGCAAAATCAGACTGGAGCAAGTGCGCAGACACAGCGCACATGATCGTTTTCAACCGACCTGGAAATCTTTGGAACAATATCGGACGCCGAATTGGTATCGGGACGCGAAGTTTGGAATCTTTGTGCATTGGGGCGTCTACTCCGTGGCGGCATTTGGCAGCGAGTGGTATCCGCGCCTGATGTACATCTCGGGCTCACCTGAATTCCAACACCACGTCCAAACTTACGGACAGCAGCGGAATTTTGGTTACAAAAACTTTGTCCCTATATTTCATGCGGAAAAGTTCGATGCGCAGGCCTGGGCCAAGCTTTTCGCCGAGTCCGGAGCCAGGTACGTAGTGCCAGTTGCTGAGCACCACGATGGCTTTGCCATGTACGATTCGGAATTAACCGATTGGTGTGCTTCGAAGATGGGGCCGCACCGTGACATCATCGGCGAGCTTTCGTCGGCCATTCACCGGGAAGGTTTGCACTTCGGTCTGTCCTCTCATCGCGCAGAGCATTATTTCTTTTTTAACGGTGGGCGCGCCTTTGACTCCGACGTGCAAGATCCGCGCTACGCTGCACTCTACGGGCCTGCTCATCCTGACATCAGCGAGCCTGACTGGATTGGTCATCCAGATCCGGCCTTTCTCGACGACTGGCTGGCTCGCACGACGGAAGTCGCCGACAAATACCACCCCGAGCTGATCTATTTCGATTGGTGGATCGGGCGCAGCGAATTCGAGCCGTATCTTCGGGAGTTTTTGTCGTTCTACTACAACCGGGCGGCAAAGCGCGGACAACTGCCGGTCGTGAACTACAAGGAACACGCGATACCTGAAGGAGCCGCGGTACACGACGTGGAACGTGGGCAACTGGGCGAGTTGCGTTCCCTCCCTTGGCAAACAGACACTTCCATTAGCAACCAATCATGGGGATATATCGAGAACGACACCTACAAATCGCCGCAGACACTGGTCTGGCAATTGATCGATGTCGTTAGCAAGAACGGTAACCTCCTGTTGAACATTGGTCCGCGATCCGATGGCACGATTCCGAATGAAGCACAGACCGTGTTACGGGAGATTGGCGCCTGGCTTCGTGTAAACGGAGAGGCGATCTATTCAACTCGGCCTTGGCGCGTCTATGGTGAGGGACCTACCAAAGTTGCGGAAGGCGCGTTTCAGGACAGAAAAGAAAAGGCCTTTACCGCTCAAGATGTCCGCTTCACCACTGGTCAAGAACACCTTTATGCGATTGCGTTAGCGTGGCCGGAGAGTGGCCAACTGGTAATTCATACTCTTGGCCAGAAAAGCGGCGTCACAGTAACGGCAGTCAGTTTGTTGGGGTCAAACGCCAAGATTCACTGGTCTCAGCGGGCGGAAGATTTGCAGATCGACCTCCCGCAAAAACCAGCGAGTTCATATGCCTACAGCTTCCGAATAACAGCTACGGGTATCTGAGAGGGCTGCAACGGCAGCGCTGTACGTATTGTTCGGAGAGGTTAAGAAAGGCACGCTGATCAACATTGCCGACGCGCGCCACGGTTCACCGCGTACTGAACAGGAACTTCCGAGAGCTCCATGGCTGGAGCTTCCGTTCAGCAGATGATTAGCAAGGCCGGTAACGTCAACCCTGGTAACACGCTTTTTTGAAATCGAACCGCCAATTCTTCATCACCATCTCCATCAACACTCGAGAGTACGACTTTCTTCTTGAACGAGGTTCGCGCAGTAGTTTGGGCGAGGCCGAGTGGCCGCTTTCGCCGCAAGATGTAAACGTTCACGTTGCATCGCGTTTCGGTCCACGCTAACATGCCGCCGTGTTGCCATATCTGCTCGCTCTCGTCTCGTGTCCTAGGATGTCTGGATTTTCTCTGATTACGCGTTTGACGGTCGGCTTCCTTCTCTTTGGTTCCATTCCTGCCACGGCCCAATGGAAAGATCTCGACCCGGTCACCGATGTGCAACGTGAGCCCGACGGGGTCCGCTTCGTGGTTAAGTCGGGAGTAATGAAGTTGCAGGTTTGTTCGGATTCGATTATCCGGGTTCTGTACACCGCCAGCCAGTCGTTTCCGAACGCGCCAGACTATGTGGTTATCAAGAAGAATTGGCCCGCCACTCAGTGGTCGATGAAAGCCGGGGAAGATTCAGTTGTTGTTTCCACAAGTCGGTTGCGAGTGACCGTTACCCGTAAAGATGGGAACATTCGTTTCAACGACGCCGAGGAAAAGAAGCTCTTCGAAGACTATGGCCGCAGCCTCACGCCGGTCATCGTGAACGGAGAGCACACTCACCACTCCGAGATGTTCTCTAATCTTTGGGGATCATACGAAGCGTTCTACGGTCTCGGCCAGCACCAGGGCGGGGTGTGGAACTACAGGGGCGAAGCAGTCGACATCTCCCAGGACAATACCAACATCAGCATCCCTTTTTTCTTGTCGAGCAACGGGTACGCCATCTTCTGGAACAATACCTCTCGCAGCCGCTTTAACAACCGATTCCTAAGCGCGCTGTACGTCAGCTCCGAGGTTGCCGACGTCATCGACTATTACTTCATCTACGGACCAGAGTTCGATCAGCTTGTTGGCGCGTACCGGGAACTCACCGGTGCTCCTCCCCTGTTCGGCAAGTGGGCCTATGGGTTCTGGCAATGCAAAAACCGTTACAAGAGCCAGAATGAGTTGCTCGCTGTGGCCCACAAATATCGCGACCTGCATATCCCGGTCGACAACATCGTGCAGGATTGGTTTTGGTGGTACACGATGGGAGAACCGGTTTTCGACAAAGCGCGCTATCCCGATCCCAAGGGCATGGTGGATGATCTGCACTCCAACAACTTCCACTTGATGATTTCATTCTGGCCCTATTTTCGTCCCGGGACCAAAACCTACGACGACATGGAGAAGCAAGGATTCTTTATCGCGAAAACGAAGGTGGGCGGTTTCCATCCAGCAGGCCAGGCCCTCTACGACGCTTTCAACCCGGAAGGGCGAAAGTATTACTGGAACCTGATGGACAAGGCTCTCTTCAAGATCGGAGTGGATGCCTGGTGGCTTGACACTACAGAGCCGGAAACCGAAGGGCAGGAAACCACGATTCTCGCGACCAATAAAACCGCGCTCGGCAATGGCGCCCGATTCGCAAACATGTTTCCGCTCATGACCACTTCGGCCGTGTACCAGGGTCAACGAGAGGCCAGCCCCGACAAGCGCGTTTTCATCCTCAGTCGCTCGGCCTTTGCGGGCGCGCAGCGAAATGCCACGGCAGTCTGGTCGGGTGACGTGAACTCCGATTGGGTATTCCTGAAAAAGCAGATCTCGGCCGGTCTGAATTATTCGCTTTCAGGCTTACCCTACTGGACTACGGACATCGGCGGATTCGTCTCCGGCAACCCAGACGATCCAGCCTATCGCGAACTGTTCATTCGTTGGTTTCAGTTCGGCACGTTCAATCCAATCCTCCGAGTTCACGGGACTCGCAGCACCGATCAGAACGAACTGTGGTCCTATGGTCCCGATGCTCAAAAGATATTGGTCACCTTTGATCGGCTGCGCTATCGCCTGCTGCCCTACATTTATTCCCTCGCGTGGAAGACCACCAGCGAGGGCTACACCCCGATGCGCGCCCTCGTGATGGATTTTCGCACCGACGCGCGGGCAGCAAACATTGGCGATCAGTTCATGTTCGGGCCCGCCATCCTGGTAAGCCCCGTAACTGATCCAGCGACACAATCTCGGCGGCTTTATCTTCCGCAGTCCAAGTGGTTCGATTTCTGGATGGGCACCACGATGGACGGCGCGCGCACGGTCGATGCTCCAACTCCCTTGAACAGTATTCCTCTGTTCATTCGAGCTGGATCGATCATTCCAATGGGACCCGACGAAGAGTGGAGCACGCAAAAACCTCCAAATCCGATTGAACTGCGCATTTATAGAGGCGCGAATGGTGATTTCACACTCTACGAAGATGAAAACGATAACTACAACTATGAAAACGGAGCCTATGCGACGATCCCGTTTCACTGGGACGAAGCCGGACAAACCTTGACGGTCGGCGACCGTAAGGGTCGTTTTGCGGGGATGCTTCAGGATCGAAGCTTCCGCGTGGTGTTTGTCCGCGAGAATCACGGAGTCGGCGTGGAAGCAAGCGAGGAACCCGACAAGATAGTGCGGTATTCGGGAAAGCAGATCACGGTCAAGCCGTGAGGCATAACCACAGGACGACATGCAAGCATTGTCTGCGAAGCCCAAATTTAGAGCTTCACGGTTGTGCCCGTGCTTGCCGCCTGGTAGATCGCTTTCATAATCGTCAGGTCCCGCAGACCCTCCTCGCCCGGCGTAAGCGGTTCCTTGTTCTCCATCACGCAGCTGGACATGTGCTCCATTTCGGAAGCAAAGTGATCGACCACGGGCAGATCTTTTTCTTCGATCGTGTTTCCGTGGTGTACGCGCATGCGCAAACCGCTGTAGGCGGTCGCCGGATCCATCTCAAGCCAGCCTTCCGACTTGACCACCCGGTAGTGCGACTGCCACGCGTATCCGTAACTTGACGTGCAGCTGAGCGAGTATTCCGCTTGGGAAGCGCAGTTGAAAGTTGATCGCCTCCTCCACTTCCTTGAATCGTGGATCGCCAGGCGTGCTGTACATCATTGCATTCACCTCAGTGTCGGCTCTTCGCCGGACAGATAGCGCGCGGCTTGCAGGGCGTAGATGCCGATGTCCATCAGCGATCCTCCGCCTGCCAGGTCTTTTTTCAGCCTCCACTGATTTGGATCGCTCATGTTGAAGCCGGCGTCAGCGAGAATCACCTTGGTTTTGCCCAGTTCGTTGGACTCTCGCCATACGAATTGCTTCCTGGTTGTAAGGTTCGTAGCGGCAGCGATACGCGACCATCAGTTTGCGGTTCGCCTTGCGGCCGGCGTCGATCATTTGCTGACATTCGGCCGGCGTGTTGGCCATCGGCTTTTCGGTCAGCACGTGTTTTCCCGCTTGCAGTCCGCGCACCGTGTACTCGCAGTGCATGCCGTTTGGCAAGACGATGTAAATAATGTCGACTTCGGGATTGTCTTTGATCGAATCGTAGTTCTGGTAGGTGTAGATACTTTTCGGATTGACGCCATACCGTAGCGCA
The DNA here is from genome assembly GCA_963765755.1 of uncultured Acidobacteriota bacterium. Classification (GTDB taxonomy): domain Bacteria; phylum Acidobacteriota; class Terriglobia; order Terriglobales; family Acidobacteriaceae; genus Gp1-AA133. The sequence goes on from CAVXXV010000023.1 coordinate 16,233, forward strand.
AGCTTGTTAGCCTTGTCGGGATGGCCGCTCACCAGAGCGACGACCTTCGATTTCTCACATTGGGCAAATGCAGGCAGAATCTGATGGATGGAGAGGCTGCCCAGGCCGACGATGGCCCATCCCATTTTCTTGCCAGGAGGCTCCGGAACAACCAGCTGCGCGGAGGCATCCTTTAGCAGCATCCCGGCAGCATTCGCTGCAACCAGACCTTGACCGACGCGCGTCATGAATCCACGTCGTGTGATTTCGTTGCCCTTCGACATGGTGCACCTCCGTTATTTTGAGCTGCGCTGCTGGTGAATTTCGTCGAGCCGTTTCTTCAAATAGTCCTTGTACTCCTGCTGAAGCTTCGGATCCTTGGGCGATCCATAGATTTCGCTCGACTTGTATTTTCCCTCGTCGAATTTCTTCTTTGTCCATTCGTCGTGAATGTGGGTCTCGTCGGCATGATCGAGAACTTCCTTGACCAGTTGCGGCGGCACGAAGTACACGCCTTCCCGGTCTCCAACGACGAGATCTCCCGGCATCACGGTGACTCCTCCGATGCGCACCGGAACGTTAATACCCGTGAGCATGACATTTCCAATTGGAGTCGGATCGACAGCCCGGAAGTAGGCGGGCATGTCGATTTCCGAAATGCCGTCGAGGTCGCGAATGCTGCCGTCGACAACCAGACCCCCACTGTGTGTCGCCTTCATCGTGTAATAGAACAGGTTGTCACCGACAATCGTTCCATTCACTTTCTTGCCGAACAGGTCAACGACAAGAACATCTCCGGGCTGTAGCATGTCGATCGCGGTTTGATTCGTCAATTGCGGAATGCCGCGGTCTTTCGCCTTGGCTTTGGCGACGTCTTCAACGTCAGAGCGCAACGGCATGAACTGCACCGTAAACGCGCGGCCGACCATGGTCTTGCTCGGATGCAGCACTTGGAAGCCATCGGCGTATTGATTGCGAAATCCTTTCTCTTCCAGGACCGCCCACACCTCTTCCGACGACAATCCCCGGGCTCTTTCGATCAGGTCGTCAGGAACTTTGGGGCGGCCGTCCGGGAGCCGATCGAAGGGATTCTGCGCGGTGTAGTCGACCAGATCCGGCTTGGGAAATGACAGCAATTGCGCTTGCATCCGCGATGACAGCATCAGACCAACGACGAACGTGAGTGCAACAACAACCATGCCGGTGCTGCGACTGACTGCCATTCGGATCATTCGGTTACCTCCGATCAGGAACGAATAAGCAGACTGAAGGACGCAAGTGGCGTGAATTGCAGACTGCTGGGCAAGAATGCCACCGAAGCTCTCAAATCGACGAAGATTTGTCAAACCTGAATCTTGGTGTTACAAGCGTACAGTTCCGCATTCATGTTGCGAGGAATGGAGCAGTTTATGGATGCAACGAAGAAACTGTTCGCCCGACGCGAGATCCTGAAAACCTCTGCCATGGTTCTTGGCGGCACGCTTTTGGCTCATGAATCCACGCAGGCCTACCCCGAAGGCGTCAACACGAATTCCAGCCCTTCCACGCTGAAGATCACCGATATGCGCGTGGCCACGATCGTGAAGCCGGGGCCAAGTCCCTGCCCCATCATTCGCCTCGACACGAATCAGGGAGTATATGGGCTGGGTGAAGTGCGCGACGGCGCCAGTGCAACCTACGCACTCTTCCTCAAGAGCCGGATCGTTGGCGAGAACCCGCTGCAGATCGACAAAATGTTCCGCAAGATCAAGCAATTCGGAGGACACGCGCGCCAGGGCGGCGGAGTGTGCGCGATCGAAATGGCGCTTTGGGACATTATGGGCAAGGTCTACAACGCACCGGTTTACACAATGCTGGGCGGCGGCAAGTTTCGTGACAAGATCCGCCTCTACGCCGACACCACCGAATCCAAGGATCCCAAAGTCTATGCGCAACGCATGAAGGAGCGCAAAGACTCCATGGGAATCACCTGGCTCAAGATGGATCTGGGAATCGAGATGGTCGCCGACACCCCCGGCACCGTCAGCGGGCCCTCAGGCCTCACCGACTGGGAACAAAATCAACTGCCGCATCCGTTCGTCGGGATGGAAGTCACGGACAAAGGTATCGCCATGCTCGAGCAGTACGTCGCCGCAATCCGCGAAGCGGTGGGCATGGAGATTCCCCTTGCCATGGACCATCTGGGACATCTGGGTGTGAAATCCATTATTCGGCTCAGCAGGGCCTACGAGAAATACAATTTAGCGTGGTTGGAGGACGTCCTACCCTGGACTTACACCGATCTGTTGAAGAAAATTTCCGACGAAAGCCCCACACCGCTTCTTACTGGAGAGGATATCTATCTGAAAGAGCCATTCGAGGTGTTGTGTAAGGCGCAGGCAGTTGGCAAGATTCAGCCGGACCTGGCAACGTCGGGAGGAATTCTCGAAACCCACAAAATTGGAGATATGGCAGAGGAGTACGGCGTGCCCATGGTGATGCACTTCGCAGGCACACCGGTCAGTTGCATGGCCAATGTCCACTGTGCCGCGGCCACCTTGAACTTCCTGGCGCTTGAAAATCATTCTCTCGATGTGCCCTGGTGGTCTTCCCTGGTGCAAGAGGGAGTGAAGACTTCGATCATAAACCACGGTTTTATCGATGTTCCGGACCGGCCTGGTCTGGGCGTGACCCTGAACGAAGACGTTGCGCGCCAGCATCTGGCGCCAAAGACCGGCTACTTTGATCCCACGCCGGAATGGGATCAGGAGCGCTCGTGGGATCGCCTTTGGAGCTAGTTCGCACTTCGAGAAGGGAGTTTCCCGTCGCGGTAAATTACCGGTTAGCTGGATGCGCCGCCCTCGCCTAACCTGTGCGAACAGCAACCTGGCGTCCTTGTATCCAGTGGGGTTTGGTCTTACGAGGCCGAAAATCTGTTATTTTTGGGCCGCTGGAGACTGCAGATAGCGGCTTCCCTGGCTGTTCCGCGCCAAAAGCGCGCCAGGTCCCTCCACATTCGGTTTGTTCACGAAAGTCCGGGTCAGACTTAGCCGCCTTCCGCGTTTAACCCTCCTACATTCTGTTGCGAAATTGAACACCACATTCGCTCAGAATGTGTGCCTGAAATGGAAAAACGTCTAACAGAATAACGATTTTGTGCTTGACAACGCATGTCTGGTTGAGGCTTAATCGGCGTCGGTTCACGCTAATACAAAAGTATTACCGCCCGAATCTGGACAGACTGTCTTGTGGGAGACAGTACAGCGCCGAACCGGCTCTTACCGTTGGGGCATTCAGCGAACGAATTGATGGCGATTCGAAGGGAGTTAGTCTTCCATGTCGAACAAAGTGAAGTTTGCAGTGTTGGTGTGCCTGCTCGCGCTGCTCGGCGCGAATGCTTTGGGGCAAGGAATTTTCGCGACTTTGACAGGCGTGGTTTCAGACCCATCCAACGCAATGGTCAACGCCGCGAAAGTCACTCTTACAGATGCAGCTTCGGGTTCGAGCCGTGAGACTGTCACAAACAGCGATGGCTACTTCACTTTCGCGTCGGTTCCGGTAGGGACGTACACTCTCTCCGTGGAAGCGCAAGGCTTTCAGACATACAAGGCGAGCAATATTCGCCTGGGCGGCGGCGAACACCGCAATAACAACGTGACTTTGACCGTAGGCAGTGCCACACAGATTGTTGAAGTCACGGCTGAACAGGACTTCGCCGTCGCGACGGTTGACTCCGGCGAGAAATCGTTCATGCTCGCTGCGAAAGAGTTGCAGAACTTCACCCAGGTCGGCAGCAACGCTGCAGAGTATATAAAGATCACGCCCGGGTTCAGCATCAATGCCGGTACGGGGAACAAGGCGAGCTACAGTGGCCAAACGATTGGCATCAATGCCAACGGAGACGCTGGCAGCCAGAGCCCGCTGAACAACAATTTCTCCTACAACGGTCTAAAGAACAATTCGTTGGACATCGTCGCCGACGGTGCCCACGTGTCCGACCCGGGCTGCAACTGCGATACACCGGTCAATCCCAATTCGGATTTCCTGCAGGAGTTCCGGGTTCTCACCTCGAACTTCAGCGCTGAAAACCAGAAAGGTCCGGCGCTGATCACCTCGGTGACCAAGTCAGGTGGATCAAACTTCCATGGCAGCGGATTCTTCTCTGCTCGCAACGCTGCGCTGAACGCGAATGACTGGCTGAACGGCCATCAGGGCCTGAAGAAACCACAGAACAAGTACTACTACCCTGGCGGCAGCATCGGAGGCCCGGTAATAATCCCGGGAACTGGCTTCAACAAGAACCGCGACAAATTATTCTTCTTCGCTGGCTTTGAGTATTTTTACCAGGTTCTCGATACCGGACTGTTGCAAGGCACCGTGCCAACCGACGGGATGCGTGCCGGAGACTTTTCGCAAGCAGAACTCGACAAGGAAGGCGGCAACAACCACAAGACGGCGTCAGGCAACCCCCCGGGCACGCCCAGCCCTACCATTCTCGATGGCACAGGGCACATTCTGCCCAATTTGCTCGATCCCAATATGCAGGCATTGATGAATTTATATCCACATCCCAATGCCAATCCTGATGCTACCGGTGGTTATAACTATGTACAGGCGCAAATTTTTAACCAGAACAACCGCCAATTCACCACGCGCGTAGATTGGAACATCAGCGACAACACCAAGGTTTTCGTTCGCTACAACTACCAGCGCGAAGTGCAGTTGTTCCCGGTCGGTCTGTGGTGGCGCCAAACAAACCAGGTTCCGTACCCCAGCCAGATCCAGGGGAAAAACAAGTCCGACTCCATCACGGGAACCATTACGCATGTCTTCAGTCCAACTATGACGAACGAGACTGTGGCGGCCTATACGTTCATTGGCTTCCCGAACGTTTTCGCTAACTCGGCGAAGGTCGATCGTGCGGCAGTCGGCTACGGCTACGCTGGCTTGTTCAATAACGGCGTATCGCAGATTCCCTCGTTTGGCAACAACGGCGGCGGTGGCGAGGCAGCGCTCGTGTTCAATCCCGGTGGATTCGAAGCGGGCGGTAAGTCCTCTGGGCTCTACGCCAACAAGTACATGCCCAGCGTGAGCGACACGCTGACCAAGGTCATTAAGACGCACACGATCAAAGCTGGATTCTTCTACGAATGGATCCGCAATGCGCAGCCAGCCAACAACAACACCAATGGATACATGCAATACTTGCCCTCGAACTCAAAGAGCTATGGGAACGTTTATGCCGATATGATTACGGGGAATATGACCAGCTACAACGAGGCCAACTTGAACCGGCTAAATAACATTTCCTATAACACTTTGGAGTTCTTCGGCCAAGATTCCTGGAAGGCCACGAAGCGCCTGACTGTGGAGTTTGGACTGCGTCTGACACACTTCACACCCTGGACGGACAGGGAGGGCTTCGGATATTCGATCTTCAATCCATCACTCTATGATCCGGCTTGTGCGCCTTCACCAAACTTCTGCGGTTTCGAATGGCACGCCAAGAATAAGGCGGTACCTCTAACCGGTTTCCCAACGAAAACGATGTACTTCCAACCACGGTTTGGAGCAGCCTATGACCTGTTCGGCACCGGCAAGACGGTGTTGCGCGGTGGCTTCGGGCGTTTCTACTACCACTCCGGTCAGTTCACCAACGGTTTGGACCTTGCAGCCGGGTCGGCTCAGGCGAACTTGAACCCGAACAACTGGTTCACAACAGGTTCGACTTGCACTGACGATCCCGCCGGTCCACTCCTAGCCAAAAACCTCTCCTGCATTAACGTCCAGGCGTCACCCGCCTCACCGTTTGCAGTTGATTCCAAGGATGACAAGCAGCCGTTCACCGACAGTTGGAGCTTCACCGTGTCGCAGCAGACACCTTGGCAAGGCCTGTTAGAAGTTGCCTATGTCGGCAACCGAAGCAGAGACCAGTTGAGTGTGGGTGGAGCGGGCAGCAACATCAACCTGATTCCGATCGGAACGATTGTGCCCACCGTGGCACAACCGAATCCGTCCCTGGCGAACTCGGATGCTTACCGTCCTCTGCAGGGCTATCAGGACATGAATATTGCTGTGAACAATATCTACAGCAACTATAACGGTCTCCAGATGACATGGGGACGTCATGCCGGACGCTATACCATCCAGGCAAACTACACCTATCAAAAGTCGTTGGGAATCGTTCAGCCAGGCAATCCTGCCAACGGCCCATCGGTCACACTGGACCCGTTTAATCTGGCCCACAATTATGGTGTGATGCCGGGCGATCGCCGTCAATTGTTCAACATCGCGTATTCAATTGACTTTGGCAACCCGCTGCACGCACATGGCGTTTTGGCTGGCGTAACGAGTGGTTGGCAGATTTCTGGCATTACCCAGCTGCAGAGTGGCGCCAACCTCACGGGTCTCAGCAACAACACCAACTTCAACATGTCGCTCAACAATGCGATCCTCCCTGGTTCCGAGGGGTTGACGAATCCGGATGGCAGCCATGGAATCACAATCAGCAACCAGTCGATCATGGGAACGAACGCTGTTCAGCTGCAGCCATTGGCAACGTGCAACCCGACCACCGGATTGTCTTCACATCAATATGTGAATGGAGCCTGCTTCGCCGCTCCGACTGTGGTCGGCCAGAACGGTCCAATCCTCCTGCCCGTAGCTTACGGTCCCGGATATTTCAACTCCGATCTGGCACTGTTCAAGAATTTTCAGATCACGGAGTCGAAGCGGTTGCAGTTTAGGGTTCAGGCATATAACTTCCTGAATCATCCGCTGTGGTCGTTCAACGGAACCAACAACCTGAACCTGAACTTCACGCAAGATGCGACAACGCAGGCCGTCACGCTGAATAACCCCAACTTTGGAAAAACAACAACCAAGGAAGGGGCTCGGACACTTGAATTCACCGTGAAGTTCTACTTCTAATCGAAGGAGCACTGCGTTGGGGTTTAGAATGGGATGGCTTCGGCCATCCCATTTTTGGGTCTCTCGAATCCAACTTGAAGTCGATGCTGCGATTCCTGTTCACCGCATTTCTACTGGTGGGCACTACCCTCGGCCAGTCCTCACCCGAAGACACGCTGCGCCACGCCATGGAACTGCAGCAAGCTGGAGACCTCGAAGGAGCCGTTCAGGGTTATCGACAGTTTCTGGCCGCCCGGCCCAAGGAAGCGGCCATACAAGCGAATCTAGGGGTGCTACTGGCGCATCTGGGGCGCTTCGACGAGGCGATCACGGAATACAAGAAGGCCGCGGCCCTCGACCCGCAAAACGGGGACATCGTCCGCAACTTCGGGCTGGCTTACTACAAGTCGGGACGCATCGCGGAGGCCGCAAGCGAATTCGCAAAAAGCCACGAGATGTCGCCAGACAACCTGCAAACGATTCTCCTGCTGGCCGATTGCCAACTGCGGATGGGTGAAAACCGGGATGTGATCAAACTGCTGACCCCCGTCGAGGCGGAGCACAGTGACGACCTCGCGATCGCCTACCTGCTGGGGACTGCTCTCCTCAACGAAGGGCAAATCGCAGAAGGGCAGAAACGCGTTGACCGCATACTGAGCAAAGGAGACTCCGCCGAAGCGCGGTTTCTACTTGGCAACCAGATGTTCGCCGCCAAAGACTTTCCTGCCGCGGTCAAGCAACTGGCTAGCGCGATCGAACTGAATCCGAGCCTTCCCGGCTTGCAGTCTCTTTACGGACAGGCGCTCCTCAATACGGGCGATCCTAATGCGGCTGCTGAGGCTTTTCGCAAGGAACTCGCTTCCGATCCAAACCAATTCGAGGCCAACCTCTACCTCGCGCAGATCCTGACGGCGCGCTCGCAATGGAAGGATGCCGAGCCTCTGGTGCGGCAGGCGCTGCTCGTTCGTCCGAATTCGTTCCCAGCGGCATTGGAATGGCGGCAGTCAGCGAAGGCGAGGGCAAACTGGGAGAAGCCCGTCGTGAACTGGAAGTCTTGGAGAAGAAGTGGCCCAAATCCGCCGCTGTGCACCAGCGACTCGCAGACGTGGACGCAAAGCTTCATCTGACGGCCGAAGCGACTCGCGAGAAGAAGCTGGCCGCGGATCTGAGTCCGAATTCGGCAATCAGCTGCAAGCGGACCTGGCGCCGGCCAAGCCGCGCCGGACTTCAACGCCACCCGGATGGGAACCGACGCCCGCGTTAGTTTGGGTGAACTTCGAAACGACGGCCCGGCTCTGCTGGTATTCGGCAGCTACACATGTCCGAATTTCCGGAGCGCGGCGGATACGCTCAACAAGATTTATCCGGAATACAAGAACCGGATCCCGTTTTATCTGATCTACATTCGCGAGGCGCACTCTACGAACGATTGGGCCAGCACTCGCAATCAGCGCGAAGGCATCGTGCTGGAACCCGCGAAGAACATGGGCGAACGCCAGGATCACGCCACTATGTGCGTCCGAAAATTGCACATCGAGTTCCCTACCCTTCTTGATAGCATGGATGGATCGGCGGAGAAGGCATATGCCGCGTGGCCCAGCAAGGCATTCGTGGTAGACAAGCGTGGCAAGATTCTGTTCAGCACGGGACTGAGCGAGCAGGACTTCCATCCCAGCGAACTCGAAGCTGCGCTGCGCAAGGCGGCAACTCCTGTGAAGGAATCGCGCCTGCCGCGTGGGGGCCGATAGTCGGTATGCGGAGAGTCATTTTTCCTCTGATCTTGATGCTCCTCGCTGGTATTCCTGCCGCAGTTGCGCAGACTCCTCAGGAACTTGTTCAACGACGCAATGGCGAAGCAGAAGGCGGGGGACCTCAAGGGAGCCGTGCAGGAGTACCGGCAGCTTTTGAAGGTCCAGCCTGACGCGGTGGCGATTCGATCGAACTTGGGCGCCGCTCTGGCCGGACTCGGACAATTTGCCGAAGCGATCACCGAGTACAAAATTGCTCTTAAGCAAGCTCCCTCCGCTCCTGGCCTCCGCTTGAACCTTGCGCTCGCCTATTACAAGACGGGAAGAATCGCGGACGCCGTCGATCAGTTGGTCCGCGTCCACAAAGAGGAGCCTGGCAATGTCCAGGCGATCCTGCTGCTCGGCGACTGCTACCTGCGCTTGGGGCAGAACAAGGATGTGATTGGCCTCCTGCAACCTGTGTACAAGAAGGACCCCGATGAGATGGGGATCGTATATCTGCTGGGAACCGCCTTGATTCGCGACCATCAAGTCGAACAAGGACAGGTACTGGTCGATCGCATCTTGCGGAATGGCGAGTCTGCTGAAGCGCACCTGATGCTGGGCACCGCCAAAATAGAGGCTGCAGATTTCGCAGGCGCACGCGATGAGCTGGCAAAAGCGGTGGCGCTGGACCCGAAGCTTCCCGGCGTGCACGTTCTCTACGGGCAAGCCCTGCAGGTCACCGCTGGGCCAGACGAAGCACGCAAGGAATTTCAGTCGGAGTTGGCAATCGATCCCTACAATTACATGTCGAATCTTCAGTTGGGCGCAATGCTCCGACAAGAGCAGAAATTTGACGCGGCGAAGTCCTATCTTACGCGCGCGCTGGAGACGCGCCCGGGAGATCTAGCCGTGCGCTATCAACTGGCGGCCATCGATCTTTCGGAAGGAAAGGCCGAGCAGGCCCGGCGCGAACTGGAATCGATCGTCAAAGAATCTCCAGGTTTCACGGAGGCTCATGTATCGTTGTCGATCGCGTATTTCCGCCTGAAGCGGCCCACTGAAGGCAACCGCGAGAAAGGTATCGTTGAGAAGCTAACGGCTGAAGCGCAAGCGAAGCAACCTGGGGTCAAGGCGCAGTGACCGCAGGCGCGTCCTCCCAAACGTTTTCCCTATGAAGATTTCGAGAAGAGAATGGCTATGGCTGGCCGGCGCTTTCGGCGCAGCTCGTTTATGCGGACAGCAAGCGGCCCCAGCCTCCGAACCTCTGTTCGCGGAGGTTCCAGCATCGACGAGCGGCATTGAGTGGGTGCACGACAACGCCATCTCGGCGAATCACTATCTTCCCGAGACGCTGGGTCCCGGTTGTGCGTTTCTTGATTTCGACAACGACGGGTGGGTAGACATTTTTCTGGTGAACAGTGGTCCCAGCGACTTCTGGAAGCCGACCAAGCCGGTGCGCAATGCCCTCTACAAAAACAATCGAAACGGCACTTTTAGGGACGTTACCGAAAAGGCTGGGCTCGGCGGAACCTCTTTCGGTATGGGAGTCGCGGTCGGCGATTACGACAACGATGGCTGGCCGGACATCTTTGTGACTGCCTACGGCAAGTGCACATTGTACAAAAACAACCACGATGGAACTTTCGCCGACGTCACCGAGAAAGCCGGCGTTGCCACTCCCGGCTGGACTACCAGCGCTGTCTGGTTTGACTACGACAATGACGGCAGGCTCGACCTGTTCGTGTGCAGTTTTGTCGACTATTCAGGCGAACACAAGTTCGAGTGTGGCGACAACAAGATTGGCAAGAAGTACTACTGTATTCCCCGCGTCTTCCGCCCCACCACGAGCTTCCTTTATCACAACAATGGCGATGGCACATTTACGGAGGTGAGCAAGGGCACGGATATCGCGAAAGCGCTTGGCAAAGGCCTCGGCGTGGTAGCGACTGACATCAATAGCGACGGACGGATGGACCTGTTTGTCGCGAACGACACCGTTCAGAACTTCCTTTTCCTCAATCGTGGCCCGGCGGCAAACGGCCGCTGGAAATGGGAGGAAGTTGGCCTTCAGGCGGGAGTTGGCTTTAGTGAGAGCGGCCAGGCGCGCTCCGGCATGGGCGTGGATGCCGCCGACTTCGATGCCGACGGATGGCAGGATTTGTTCGTCGCAAACGTCGATCACGAAATGTTTTCCGTCTACCAGAACAACAAAGACGAAACATTCCGCGATGTGGCGCAGGCGAGCGATGTCGCTCAGGCGACACGTCTACTGAGCGGCTGGGGCCTGAAATACTTCGACTACGACAACGACGGCACGACTGATCTGATCCTCGCCAACGGGCATCCCGACGACATGATCGACGACTATTCGATGCAAGTGAAATACAAGGAACCGCTGCTCCTGTTTCATCAGGGCGACGATCGCCGCTTACACAATGTCAGCGAGCACGCTGGTCCCGCTTTCAAGAAGTTTTTCCCGGCGCGCGGCCTGGCCGTCGGCGACTACGACAACGACGGTGCGCTGGACGTGATCATTGGAAACAACGGCGGTGCTCCCCTGCTGCTCAACAATCGTGGAGCCAAGGGAAACAACTGGCTCGGGATCAAACTGGAAGGTGTGCACTGCAATCGCGACGGCATCGGCGCGAAAATCTACTGGACCGCCGGCGGAAGAAGGCGCTTCAGGCTCAAGAACAACGGCGGCAGCTACTTATCTTCACACGATCCGCGCGAAGTTCTGGGAATCGGGAGTGCGCTGAAAATCGATGCACTTGAGATTCACTGGCCAGCCCCTAGCAAACAGATCGATAAGATCTCCAGTTTGCCGATCAACCGCTACATTCGGGTGACAGAAGGGAAGGGCATAGTCGACTAAAATCCAGCGGCACCAACCCCGACTAAGGTGTGGTTGGTGATTGTCGATAGTTTGTGCGAGCCAGAGACTCAGCTGGGTTGGTCAGCCGCAAATCGAGTGATCTCACGCGTCAATCCGATTCCGACGGTCGGAAGTATTCTTTACAAGTTGGTGTGCCACCTTCTGCGTGAGCTGGGTACCTCGCAGTCACATATCACGTACGGCAGCGTAAAAAAACGCGATTTGAGTCTCGGAGGTGGAAGGTCGGCGAACGACGACCCATCCCAAAGTGCAGAGGGACATCGCCAAAAGAGCAATAGAGCAGGGGTGGGGACTGCGAGGTCGAAAAGTCAGAATCACCCTCTACGCCTGAGTGCTCGCCTGTGAGTTTCTCATATAAAATCGATTTTGTAAGGTACAGTTGCTGTGCCAAGTCTGGCGGAGGACGGCATCCCGGGATACAATCGCGCTCGATGATTTCGGCAGGTATCGTAAACGTCAACGGCGGCTATGACCAAGGACAGAAAACCTCGACCGAAGAAATCAGGCGCAATCACATTAAGAGCTGTGGCGGACCATCTGGGGCTGACTCCGGGAACTGTTTCCTCCGTCCTCAACGATGCACCCTCTTCGCGATCCATTCCCCAGTGGACGAAGAACCGGATTCGGGCCGCGGCGCGCGAACTGAACTACCGGCCCAACTTCTTTGCTCAGTCGCTGCGCAAGAAGCGGACCTATACGATTGGCGTTATCGTCGAGGAGATTGGCGATGCCTTCGGCTCGTTGATCATCAGCGGAATCGAGCAATACCTCCGATCAAAGAACTTCTTTTTCCTGACGGTAGTCCATCGGCATGATCCGGAGCTGCTCGATCGCTACGCGCAAATTCTTCTGGAGCGTGGAGTGGAAGGTTTCATCACTGTGGATATGCAGTTGCGCGAAGCGCCTTCGCTGCCGACGGTTGCCTTGGCGGGTCACCGGACGTTTACCGGCGTGACCAACATCGTGCTCGACCACCGACATGCTGCGCGCATCGCGCTGCAGCACCTCGTAGGTCTGGGACACAGGAAGATCGCCTTCATGAAGGGCGCGCGCGCCAGTTCTGACTCCGAAGTCCGCTGGAGTGCCATTAGTGAGGTGGCCGAGGAATTGAAGGTCAAAATCGACCCAGAGCTGACCGTCCAGATTGACATCACTGAGGCCACTCCCCAGATGGGCTATCCGTTTGCCAAGCTGTTGCTCGAGCGCAAGGTGCCCTTCACCGCCATATTCGCATACAACGACCTTTCTGCGTTGGGCGCGATTCGTGCATTTCAGGAAGCGGGGCTGCGGGTGCCGCATGATATTTCAGTGGTTGGTTTCGACGACATTCAAGGTGCAGCCTACAACACTCCCAGCCTGACCACAGTGCGGCAGCCTCTCACGCGAATGGGAACCCTAGCGGCGCAGATCCTACTCGGTCGGATTGAAAGTAAGAAAGACGAGCCGAAAGAAATCGCGGTCGAGCCGGAGCTGGTGGTGCGTGAATCGACGACCGCGATCACGTAGCCCCAGAGGGACAATGCGGTTAACCAGGCTGGTTGATTCCTGTAGCTGTTGCAAAATCTCTATTACCCATAGGTGATGAATCGGATTAAGTCGGTGTACCGAAGTTGGGGCATTCCCTGTGCGGGCACGAGCGTCTATAGCCGCCGTCATCGTGCCGAGTGGCTGGCCCAGCTGGTGGAACCAGGGGTGAGGATTCGAGCCGAGCATTTATATGAGCAACTGGATAGTCTCGAACCCGTGCGCCAGGCAGCACGACGCGAGCTGTTGCGGGAGAGTCGCAAGCATGCGGCTGTGAAACTGCTTCGCCAAATTCCTTCGATCGGTCCGATTCGCTCCGCCCTGCTGGTGGCCTTGCTACAGACACCCCATCGCTTCCGTACCAAGCGCCAGCTTTGGGCCTACAGCGGTTTTGCGGTCCAGACCTATGACAGCGGCGAGTACCGCTTTGTGCGTGGGAAACTGCACCGCAACCGCGAGCGCATCACGGTGCGTGGTTTGAATCGCAACCATAATCACGATCTGAAAAATATCTTGAAAGGGGCGGCCGTCTCGGCCATCGAACGCCCCGGGCCGCTGCAGGATTTTTATGCGGCCCTGGTGGAGAAAGGGATGCGGCCCAGCATGGCCCGTCTCACCCTGGCACGGAAGATTGCCGCCATCATCTTAATCATTTGGAAGAAGGGAGTGAGTTTCGACCCCAAACAGTTGCAACGACAAGCAGCTTGAGCATCTCTGAGGAACGGCCTTCCATTCGAACAGTTCCCTCTGCTAGTGGTTGAGTCGGTTTCTCGAGATGCTCGGTTCGAGGGAAGTATCAGTCAATGAGATCCGGCCCGGTGCCTTAGGCACCCAGTCACCCATTACACGTTATGCCCCCTCGGATAACCAGAAATAGCTATAGGCCACGAGCCTCGGATAGAACCATGGTTGACCTTGAGTCGCCATTCGCTTGTCGCTCTCGCAAACTCGACGCCCCCGCTAACTCACCAGAGGACACTTATCAGAATGGGCACAAGTCAAACTTCTTCAGGGAAGCCTAATTCCAGTGGGCTGGATCTCGAGAAAACACCTCGTCTCCGGTCGAGGCAGAACTTTTTTCTTGACATCCCTTTTGATAGAACTCATTGACAATAGGGACCGGGTGATTTTTTCCTGCGGACTCGCGCAAAGCAACAAAGAAGGCGATGCAGTTTTTGTGCTACATTGCGCCAATTCTTCGCCCTCGCGGTTTCGCCCAACCGCCGCCTAAATTGTGCTAATTTGTGTTACCGATTCGCCTAACGTGCTTTTGGTGCCTTTTTAGCCTATCGAAGAATCTGTAAGTTACGTGCTTTCATTGCGCGGCAGGCTTCGAGTCCAACCGCCGCCACCAATCTTGATTCCTGGGAAGTTGGGTTGCCATGTCTGGCTCACAGAAGACCAGTGAAGCAGCAAGCGAGTCATCGACATCTCCAGTGCCACCCGTCGAAGGCCCCACGAAACGGTCAGGCAAGCTCAGCTTCTCTTCAACTTTGGCACATCCCTTCCTGAGCCCACTCCGAGTTCTTCTCCGCGCATTGCCGATGAACGTCGGCCCTGAAGTCTCTGGCGCAAAAGGCCACGCGAACACCCGGTCATCCACCTACCGGTCCGACATCGAAGGGCTGCGCGGAATCGCTGTTCTACTCGTGGTCGCTTTCCATTGCGGCGTCCCCGGCGTCACGGGTGGATTCGTGGGGGTCGATGTTTTCTTTGTGCTGTCTGGCTACCTGATTACCGGACTTTTGGTCGCCGAGATTCAGAAAACTTCGCGGCTGAGCTTGTTGCAGTTCTACGCCCGCCGAGTACGCCGTCTTTTGCCAGCTTCAGCATTGACCCTGGCAGTAACCCTGTTGATCGGCGCGTTCATCATGGCTCCCCAGGAATTGGCTTTCGCCGGCCGAGCCGCACGAGCCACCGCGCTTTACATGAGCAACATCTTCTTCGCTAAAAATGCGGCCAACTACTTCAACCCCGATGTGGAATCAAATCCTCTGCTACATACCTGGTCGCTGGCCGTGGAGGAGCAGTTTTACCTGGTTTGGCCCATGCTCATCATGTTGGGTCTGCTCTTCTGGCGATCGAGGAAGGCTCTGCTTGTAGTCCTTTCGGTGTTGACGCTGCTTTCGTTGGCCGTAAGCGTGTGGTCGACTGCGAGGGCGCAGACTTTTGCCTTCTACCAGTTGCCGAGCAGAGCCTGGGAATTCGGGATCGGTGGGTTGGCGGCTCTATTGCCGGTCGGCTTCATGAAACTGCCATCCCGCGTGTGGCTGGGTTTCGGATGGCTCGGCATTGGCATGATTCTGGCGTCTGGACACTACATCTCCAGCGTTAGCACCTTTCCCGGCTGGGTTGCGTTGGTACCGGTGCTGGGGACCATCGCCGCCTTAGTCGCCGGGTCAGAACAACCACGACGCGGCTCCGGTATTGTGCTTGGCTCCGCGCCTCTGCTCCTTCTGGGAACTCTCTCCTATTCCTGGTACTTGTGGCATTGGCCATTCCTGGTTTTTGCCGCGGCACTGTTTCCCACTGTCTCCTTTGCGGGAAAGGTCGCGGCTTGTGTAGCCGCCCTGGTGGTTGCTGCCATCACGCACCATTACGTCGAGAATCCGATTCGTTTCCATCCTTACCTTGTGAAACGCCCCGCGGTCTCGCTGTACCTGGGGGCCGCGATCACGCTGTTTTCAGTAGCTCTGGGTGTCGTGTCCATCAGATTTGCCGCCCGGCTCGCGGATGCGCCGAACATGAAAGCAATCAAAGCAACATTCGACGACAACCCGATGTCCGAGGCTGTGAGACGACGTTGCATGGCCACCATGCAATCCAGAAATGTCCAGACGTGCGCCTTCGGGGATACGGCCTCCAAGACCAATATCGTGCTTTTCGGCGACTCTCACGCCATGCAGTGGGTGAATCCCCTGACCGATATTGCGAGCGCCAACGGCTGGAAGCTGACAACGATACTGAAGGCAGCGTGCCCGGCGACCGACATCGTTGTGAAGCCCCCGAACACGCAACCATGTGCCTCCTGGCGCGCGGACGCTGTTCGGCAAATCACAGCGCTTCATCCGGCACTTGTGATTCTGGGAAATTCGACCATTTACCTGGGACAGAAGGGAAAGCCTGCCAGCCGATTCGACGCCTCACTGGATGAATGGCAAAACGGTACGAGGCGGACATTCGAAGCACTGTCGTCGGCGGGAATCAGGGTGGTCGCGATGCGCGACAATCCATTCTTTCCCTTCGACATCCCCACGTGCCTGGCCCGGTCCATCCGGCACTCTTGGTACCCCGGCGGCTTGTGCGCGATAAGTAAGTCGGAAGGTTTAAACCCGGCCATCTTCGAGGCTGAGAAAGCCGGCGCTCGCGGTTTTCCCAACGTCCATTTTATCGACTTGACCGACCGATTCTGCGAGGGGAAAGTCTGCCCGGCTATCCAGGGAGGCCTGGTGATTTATCGAGATAGTAACCACATGACCAGAACATTTGCAGAAACCTTGCGGCCAGTCCTGGAAGCACAATTGGTGCCGATCTTGAAAGCCGCGGAGTAGTTACTGTGGCATTCAGGCTTCCTGCGTAGTGGACAAGACGACCGTAAAAGAATCCACCGTTTGACGGCCTCATCATCATGCACCGACCAGTCGAACCATCTACTAAACCCACGACAGGTCGCGGGTCACAAACCATTTCCCGACAGGTGTTCTTGTTTTCACCCACAGCTTAGTTTCAAAATAGCCACGATAGATTGACTTCAGCAGCGCGAGATCGGCACGTTGTGACGGGGCTGTGCTTAAAGGGTAGCCCCACCGCTCCAGGGCCCCGCCAACCAGGCATTCGAGCGTTTCCAACTCTGAGGCTGCCATGTCAGTCTTCCAGCGGCCAATCGGGCTACGCGACTCACCCTTGAACGCAGTATTGGGAGCCGCTACCGAACCGATCGCAACCCGGGTGATTTGCTCGTAATCCAGGTTGTGTTCAATGAAGGGCTCCACCTGCGCGAGGACCTCTCTGGGCTTCAGGACTAAATCTTCGTAGTGGAGTTCCAAGTAGTCTTCGCCCAGTTTCTTGCCGGCGTCCTGTCCTTTGCTTACGATCCACTCCCAATAAATGCCCGCGGCCATGGCGGGCCGCAGGCGGTCCAGGGGCAGTCGACGGATCTGTCCTTTTTTCTCCCACGAAAGCGCCACGTCGCGCCCATCGCGGATTACGTGGATGACGAGCGCGTCCGGAATCGTTTCCTTGATCCAGCTGATATAGAGCAGATGGTCGGGAGTGGTTTCTGCCCAGCGTTCGACACCCTGCTTGCGGCACATTTCCTCCATGACGATCCGGAGGAAGTCGCCCCCATTGCGGCATTCGGCCATCACGCGTGGTTCGACCTCGTCGGCTGTCAGGCCTGTCCGCGTGTAGAGCCGAGAGGAGTACCACGCCTCCAACATTTTTCGACGATTCGCTGCCACGGTGAGCGGACGGAAGCGGGGCTCAAGCAGATTGAAGACTTGCGATTCCATCCGGTAAACAGCAAAGTTCCCGGAGGAAAGCAGCATGTGGTAGAGCAACGTTGTGCCCGATCGACTGCACCCTAGCACGAAAACTGGCGCCTTATTGCGGCCCCCCCTCATGCAGTTGCGCGTATGGATCGTCTGCGCTGGCCGACTCCCCCTCGTATAGCGGATCTGTGCTCCAACAGCGTTGGCTTGGCATCGGTCTGAGATTCGACCGTCTGCACGACCTCGCGCCCATCATCCCGTCGAATCCTCCAGTTGCCCTCAATGCGTTCCACGATAGTGATGGCACCCGTGCTGGGTCCCCCGCACACCGGCACTTCTGACTTATCGCCGCCTTGGACAATAACAGTGGCAGCCAGCAGATTCCGGACGTGGGTGACAGCCAGGATATATCCGGTTGCGTTATCCGCGATCTTCAGCAGTTCATGGAGTCTTGCGGAATACCGAGCATAAAACTGATCGAAAGATTCGCCGCTGGGCGCAGGCAGGTCGGTCCGCTCATTCAGCATATTCAGGAATGGCAGAATGTCCTTGATCTTCTCTCCCCCGAACACGCCCAGGTTCCAGGGACGCAATTCCTCTGTGGGGGTGATCCGCGCTTTTACTTTCCTTTTCAGAATTTGGGCGGTCTGCCGCGCACGCTTCAGGTCGGAGCAGTAAATAGATTCGATCGGATAGTCGGCTAGTCTGCCAGCCGTTTCGACCGCCTCTCGAATCCCAGTCTCGTCCAGTGGGACGTCAAGCCACGCGCGCAGCCGTTCGTCTTCGCCCGGCTTGTTGAGCGACGTGTGTCCATGTCTCACCAGAATCAGCTTCCCCATACTTCAAATCTCCTTAGATTCGGAACAGTACTTCGCGCTGTCTGTCGTTAACTGCGGACGGATGGAGCGCCAACGATCCAATCGAACCCAGCAATCTGTCGGGGGAGCCTCTTACACGAAGGACCAGCAGAAGAGCGACGCTTGCCAAAGTCGACGATATTGCTAGACATACCAAATTAATGAGAGCAGCCCGGGAGCCACTCCCCCGCAATTGTTACGGGAATGTGAATTTAATACTTATCCGTCTCTAAGGCAAGGACTTAGGGGCGGGAGAATGCAAGGATTTGCACATAAATTCCAAAAAAGTTGCCAAATGCTTTCGAAATGACGCGCACGGGACAGTTCGCCGGGCTCGCCGGCTGATGTCAGTAAACTCCCAAATTTCCTGAACGTCCCAGTTCGCGTCAGCGGCTCGACTGCTTATATTTCGTGGAAAATTTCGGAAGGACGCGCGTGGAAGAGGGGCAAAAAAAACGGTGCCGAGCATTGTACTTTCTGTGCCAATGCTCGGCATTCACAGTCAGTGTAAACGGCTTTGTTATTGAATCGAACTTGCGGCTTGCGAAAAAACACCGTTAGCGTTGGAGCCGATCATCCGAACCGTGCCCACAACGAGCACGAGGATGACAGCTAGCATCACAGCGTATTCAGCGATGTCCTGACCCTGGTCCTCAGACCAAAGCCTGGCAAGTAGGGGGAGAACTGACATGTTCCGTATACCTTCCTGAAGTGGAGTGGAGACGCGCACATTATTACCTAAGAGCCTGAGGAAAACCATGTGACTAAAGTAATTGTACTGTTGGACAGTTTGAGTCGGCCTGTTGCGCATTTCGCCGAGCCGAAGCGTTACCGGGCGTCGTCTGTGCAAATCTGCTGACCGCTGTGCAATCTCGAGACTCAACGAGGGGAAGATCGTCATCGAGAAAGCGGCGCTCCTCCACTCTCCAGCCGACCCTCGCGGCGTTCCATCCACGAATCCATGCTCAAGAGTCCTCCGCCTTTGGCCGCGATGTAGAGGAATGTGAAGCAATTCGCGACCACGATCTCGCCGCCATTCAGAATCGGCCAGAAGCGCAGGTGGGCGTGCACCATGAAATAGGCGCAGGCCATTTCTCCCGAGAGCACGAAGGCCACCGGCGAAGTGAATAGTCCCGCCATAACCATCGAACCGCCCAGAGTCTCGATAAAGCCCGCGAGCATCCACAATCCCTGGGGATGCCCTTCCCCGTCGAGCAATCCGAAAAGTTTCTGAACTCCGTGACACAGCAGCATGAATCCCATCATGAAGCGCATCAGTACGTACGCCTCTTCTTTCCACTTTCCAAGAAGTGGTTGCATCCCCCCGGACCTCCTGTCAGAGTGCGGGCAAACCAAGTGCCGCGCGGGAATTATAGTCGCTGGTTCAGAAACAAATCGTAAACTCTGTGCTGCCCTGTATGGCCAGGCCAGAGCTAGATGGGGTCGGCTTTGTAGGAGGGGTGCTGGTAGGTTCCGGTGATGCTGACCGGCATTTTGGCGCCGCCCCGGCGATTCTTTTTGAGGAACGGGTCAATCGCTTTCAGGAGGAATGATTTGATTCCCGAGGTCGCCTCCGGAAGCTTCGAGTCCATATACAACATTCCGCGCAAATCTACTTTCTCGGTGATCAGGTCGAACGTGCCGTCGAGGCGGGCACGCGCTCCCGGCACTCGGAACCTCAGCCCAGTGAACGTAGCGACTCCATCCTTGACGATCACGTGACCCTCTACATCAGAAACCACGCTGTCAGGATTGTCAGTCTGATCGCCTTGCCCCTGCGCTGCGGTACTCAGCTTGTCGACGCTGCTTTGCGTCTCCGTTTTTGTGAACTTGGCAGACTCGATTCCGAAATCGCCGTTCAGCTGGATTCTTTTCAGGAACGGAGCCTTGCCCGGAGGCACATGCGTTTGGGCTCGCAGGCTGATCTCCCCGTTCAGAGGAGACTGCTTGGCCGACACGAACATGAGTAGCAAATCCTGAATACGGCCGCGTCGCACATCGAATTCGAGATCTGCCGCCTTCCCATCCTCGGTTCGGTGCGATGCCACTTTGCCTCGCGACAAAATAATCGTCTTCACCAAAACCGCCCGAACCTGATCCAGAGTCACGTCACCATTGGTGGCATCGACCTCGGCATGAAACTCGCCCTTGAGGTCCAGCTTGTGCGGAGTGTCGGTCGTACGGAAGTCCGGTGTCGCGGTCTTGCCTTTGATCTCAATACTCTCCAGCGTTCCTTGAAACATGCCGTCGGACGAAAGAATCCCCTGGATTCCGCCCAACGAACCGAGGTCAGCATTGCGGAACGAATAGTTTCCCGACACCGGTGTCTGGCTGATTTGCTCTCTCTTCCAGGGTCCAAACGTTCCGCTCACGTCGATTTGCCCGGGTGGCTGCGGGTTGAGCAGGCTGACTTCGTACGGCATCGAATCGTGCGTGGCCAAATGATGTCCGACGAATTTCTGGATAAGAAACTTTACAGGCGGTTCGGCGGGATTGTGCCGAAGGAACTGCAGCGTCGCCCCATTCGCAATCAGCTTGTCCACCACTACATTGGATTCGGTCGGCTTCCAACTCGGGCCAGTACCGATGGGAGGAAACACGGCCTCCACGCCATCGGCGCGAATCACGGCAACATGTTTCTGAATCAGCCCGGTCCATTTCCCTTTGATGGTCAGTTGACGCATCTTCATGACTTGTTGACCTGGGTACGAACCACGCGTGAGGGTAACCGATTCCAAAACGCATCCGGGATGAGGCAGGAAAAACCGTCGGAAGGTGGCGTACTGCACTTTGCTCGAAGTCGCGAGTTCCAGCTCTTTCACCACATTGCCCGGCGTGAACGGCCAATCGCGATAGACGAAAACGGCGGCGCCAATCAGAACGACGCCCGCGCTTATGGCAAGCAATCGCCATATCTTTCGGCGGCCAGGGGCCTTCGCCGACCGCGGTTCAGCCCCTTTTATTTCTTCGAGTGTTGCAGGCATTTCAAACTTCCTTCGCCATGGTACCTGCGTATGAGATGCATTCGCCCGTCCCCCTAGACAAAAAACTTCCTACGAGGTTTTCCGGGGCAGATCAGGTAGAGAATCACGTAGGCCCAGACGCCCTTGCAGCGCGATGCACGAGTCATAGGTCACACCCGCTTGTGATACCGGGCACAGCCGAGCGCCCGCCCTTCATCGGAAGATGCAGGGTAACTTCAGAGTGGTGAGGTCACCATGAAAACCGTCCTTTTGCTTGGCGCTGCGGGCCGAGACTTCCACAACTTCAACGTGTTCTTCCGCCACAACCTCGACTACCGGGTCGCGGCTTTCACGGCCACTCAGATTCCCGACATTGCAGGCCGGGTTTATCCGCCTTCCCTCTCGGGGCGCTTGTATCCCGATGGCATACCGATTTTTGAAGAAAAGGATCTGGAGAAACTCATTGCCGAGTTTTCGGTCGACATCGCTGTGTTTTCCTACAGCGACATCTCGCACCAGAATCTGATGCATCTCGCTTCGCGCGTGGGAGCAGCGGGCGCCGACTTCTGGCTGCTGGGAGCCGAGCACACGCAAGTCCCTTCCCATCTTCCCGTGATCTCGATCTGCGCAGTGCGCACCGGCTGCGGCAAGAGTCCGGTCTCGCGCCTGGTTGCCGAGCGGCTCCACCAACTGGGACGTAAACCGGTGGCCATCCGCCATCCCATGCCATATGGCGACCTGGCCGCGCAGGCCGTACAGCGCTTTGCGGTGATGGAAGATCTCGACCGGCACCAGTGCACCATCGAAGAGCGGGAAGAGTACGAGCCGCACATTCGTCAGGGCACGGTGGTCTATGCCGGTGTGGACTACGAAAGAATTTTGCGCGAGGCCGAGAAAGAAGCGGATGTCATTCTGTGGGATGGCGGCAACAACGACACGCCCTTCTACAAGTCGGACCTGGAAATCGTGGTCGTCGATCCGCATCGTCCCGGACATGAGCTGTCGTATTACCCCGGGGAAGTGAACCTGCGCCGCGCCGATGTCCTGGTCATCAACAAAGTCGATACCGCGCAGCAGCATGACATCGACACCGTCCGTTACAACATCCGGCTCAGCAATCCGGATGCAGTCGTGTGCGACACCGCATGCCGCGTCACCATCGACGATCCGGAACTGGTTCGCGGGAAGCGCGTTCTGGTGGTGGAAGACGGCCCAACCCTCACGCATGGTGAGATGCCCTACGGCGCAGGAGTCGTAGCCGCGCGGCAGTGTGGCGCAGCCGAGTTGATCGATCCGCGGCCGTACGCAGTGGGTTCGATCCGCACTACCTACGAGAAATACGGCCACCTGACCAGCCTGCTGCCCGCCATGGGCTACAGCGACATGCAGCGGCACGAGTTGGAAGAGACGATCCGGCGCGTGCCTTGCGATCTGGTTCTCATCGCGACTCCGATTGATCTCGCAGGCGTAATCAAGATCGACCGGCCCAATATGCGGGTGTCGTACCAGGTGGAAGAATGCACGAAGCCGGGCTTGTCGGACCTGCTGGCTAAATTTGTGCACGAGCACGAGCCGGTGGTGGCGGGAGGCGCGCAATGAAGGGCACCGACTTTATCTCGATCAGGGACTTTTCCCCGCAGGAGATTCTTTACCTGCTGATCCTTGCCCGCCAGATCAAGACGCACCCGACGACCTACAGTGAGGCGCTCAAGCGGGAAACCCTGGCCCTGATTTTCGAGAAGCCCTCGCTCCGCACTCGCGTCACGTTTGACGTCGGCATTCAACAGCTGGGCGGATTCTCCGTCTACCTGTCACCTGCGGAAATCAATCTGGGCAAGCGCGAATCGATCTATGACGTCGCGAAGAATCTGGAACGCATGGTGCAGGGCATCATGATTCGCACCTTCGCGCATGAAATCGTCGAGCAGCTTGCGGAGTACGCGAACATTCCCGTCATCAACGGCCTGACCGACTACAGCCATCCCTGCCAGGCAATGGCCGATTATCTGACGATCTGGGAAGCGAAGGGCAACCTGGAAGGGCTGAAACTGGCGTTCGTCGGGGATGGCAACAACGTGGCGCACTCCCTGATGTTTGCCGGCGCGCAGCTGGGCGTGGAAGTGAGCGTGGCCACCCCGCACGGTTACGAGCCGAAAGCCGATGCCGTAAAGTGGGCCCGCCAGCGCGGACGCGAGACGGGAGCAAGCTGCACCATCACCAATGACGCCGAAGAGGCGGTCGACGGCGCGGACGTGGTCTACACCGATGTCTGGGCAAGCATGGGACTCGAAGCCGAAGCGGAGAAGCGCAGCAAGTTGTTCCGTCCGTTCCAGGTGAACGGGCAGCTTTTCCGGAAGGCGAAGAAGGATGCGATCTTCATGCACTGCCTGCCGGCACACCGCGGGGACGAAGTGACGAACGAAGTCATCGATTCGCCGCGATCCGTTGTCTTTCAGCAGGCCGAAAACCGGCTGCATGCGCAAAAGGCCATCATGCTGGAATTGATGAAGGGTGAGTTCGTGCGGCTACCGAGCCTGGTGGAGTTGCAGGAAACTCTGCACGTCTGAGCGGACACACCGAAAGGCTCTGACCACGCAGCTGCGCAGTTGGCTGTGACGAGGGTGGCGATTCTCCGGTTGCTGGCCGTTGACTATGAAAACGATCCTACTGGCAGTCGGCGGGAACTCGCTGATCCGCGCGGGCGAGAAGGGCACCATCGCCGAGCAGCTGGCGAACGCTCGCCGGACCGCAGCGCAGATTGTCGCCCTGTGCGCGGCCGGCCACCGGGTCGTCCTCACACATGGGAACGGACCGCAGGTGGGCGCGGCGCTGTTACGTTCCGAACGCGGCGCGAGCGAGGTTCCCGGCCAGCCCCTCGACGTGTGCGATGCCTGCACACAAGGTGAGATTGGCTACCTGCTCGAACAGTCGCTCGAGACCGAACTGAAGGCGGCCGGACTGCACATGCCCGTTGCTGTGCTGCTGACCCAGTGCGTGGTTTCCTCACAAGACCCAGCTATGCAGGCGCCCAGTAAGCCTGTCGGGCCGTTTTATTCGCATGGCGAGGCTGAATCGCGGCAGCGGCAATTCGGATGGAAGATCGTCGAAGACGCCTCCCGTGGTTATCGCCGTGTGGTGCCCTCACCAACACCCCTCGAGATTGTCGAACTGGAAGTCATTCGCGACCTGGTCGAGCGCAACGTGCTGGTCATCGCCTGCGGCGGCGGCGGAATCCCTGTGATGTGGAATGATGGCAAGCTGTCTGGCGTCGAAGCAGTCATTGACAAGGATCGAGCCTCGGCCCTGCTCGCGTCGCAACTGGGTGTCGACTTGTTCGTCATTTCCACCGATACCGATTTCGTCTACCTCGATTTTAAGAAGCCATCACAACGCCCGTTGCGCCAGGTCCGCGCGGACGAATTGCAGCAATATATGGAAGCCGGACAATTCCCGCCCGGAAACATGGGGCCGAAGATCGAGTCGGTGCTGCGCTTCCTGCAAAGCGGCGGCCAGGAAGCCATCATCACATCCTGTGATCATCTGCGGGATGCCATAGGCGGCGCGGCCGGCACACACATTTTGCCCGCCGAAAGCACTGTGAAGGTAGATGTGCGCCTGGGCGCCGAAGTTCCGGTGGGAGGTCGTTAATCATGGCAGAGCCGGTGACCGCGTTGCCCGCATCCCCCGTCATTCCGCGCGGCTCGAAGCTGCAGCATGTGGTCGAGTCGCAGCAGTTTACGGTGCCCTTGCTGATGGAACTGTTCGACCGGGCGCGCGGCATGGAGCGCATCGTCGCTCGGGGTGGTTCGCTCGATTATCAGAACCGCATCATGGCGACGCTGTTCTATGCGCCGTCGACTCGCACGCGCTTTTCCTTCGAGGCGGCCATGCATCGCCTGGGCGGACGGGTTCTCTCGACCGAGCACGCCCGCGTGTTTTCTTCGGAGATGGATGGAGAGCAGGTCGAAGATTCAATCCGCATTCTGGGCTGCTACTCCGACGTCATAGTGATTCGCCACCACCAGGAAGGCGGTGCCCAGCGCGCAGCCATGGTTTCGCCCGTTCCGGTGATCAACGCGGGAGATGGCGAGGGAGGACAGCATCCCACGCAGGCCTTACTCGACCTCTACACGATTTATCGTGAGCGCACGCTGAACGGGTTGAGCGTGGCCTTGATCGGCGAACTCGATAAAGGACGCACTGCTCGATCGCTGGCTTACCTGCTGGCGAAATTTGAGCGGGTCAAGATGTATTTCGTCAGCCCGCCGGAAACGCAGATGAAGAGCGACATCCTCGCCTATCTTGACGAGCATGATGTCCAGTACGTGCAGGAAACCGATCTCGATCGCGTGGTGGGAGAGGTGGATGTGGTGTACCAGACGCGCATCCATCCGGAGCGGGTCTGCGATCGGGCGGCGCTGAAGCGCTATGCGATTGACTCGTCGGTTCTCCGCCGGATGAAATCGGACGCTCTCATTCTCCACCCGCTGCCACGGACGGTCGAGC
Source organism: uncultured Acidobacteriota bacterium (assembly GCA_963765755.1). Taxonomy (GTDB): domain Bacteria; phylum Acidobacteriota; class Terriglobia; order Terriglobales; family Acidobacteriaceae; genus Gp1-AA133. The sequence continues at coordinate 42,069 of CAVXXV010000023.1, forward strand.
TCGACAAATCGGTCGATGATGATCCGCGAGCGCTTTATTTCCGCCAGGCTCGCAACGGCTTATATGTGCGCATGGCGCTGTTGACCATGCTGCTGGAAAAAGAATAATTCGCATTCCCAGGAAAGGATTTCCATGACGGTCGAAGCGATTACGGAACGGAGCACACGCGACTTCGTCGAACTCGAGAACCAGTTCGGCGCCCATAACTACCATCCGCTTGACATCGTTATCGAACATGCCGAGGGGGTGTGGGTGTACGACGTCGAAGGCAAGCGCTATCTCGATTGTCTTGCAGCCTATTCAGCGGTCAACCAGGGGCATTGCCATCCGCGGATTCAGCAAACGCTGATCGAGCAGGCCGGCAAAGTGACGCTCACTTCGCGCGCGTTTCGCAACGACCAGCTGGGCCCGTTCTATCGCGAACTCCACGAACTTACAGGCTTCGACAAGGCGCTGCCGATGAATTCGGGCGCGGAGGCAGTGGAGACGGCGATTAAGACGGCGCGCAAGTGGGGCTATAAGGTGAAGGGCATCCCGGAAAACAAGGCGGAGATCATCGTGTGCGCGAATAATTTCCACGGGCGCACCGTGACGATCATCAGCTTCTCCACCGACGAGCAATATCGCGACGGGTTCGGGCCTTTCACCCCCGGATTCAAGGTCATACCTTTTGGTAACATTGAGGCCCTGCGCCAGGCAATTAATCCCAACACGTGCGCGTTCCTGGTGGAACCGGTGCAGGGCGAAGCCGGGATCGTGATTCCGCCCAAGGGTTTTCTGAAACAGGCAGCGGACCTTTGCCGCGAGAACCGCGTGCTACTGATTGCCGATGAGATTCAATGCGGCCTTGGGCGAACCGGGAAGCTGTTTGCCTACATGCACGAGGGCATTCGTCCAGATCTCCTGATCGTAGGCAAGGCGCTGGCTGGCGGGTTCTACCCGGTATCGGCAGTGCTGTCGTCGAATGAAATTCTGGGTGTCTACAAGCCCGGAGATCACGGCAGCACATTTGGCGGCAATCCGCTGGGATGCGCGGTGGCGCGCACGGCGCTGCGCGTGCTGGTCGAGGAGCACCTGGTGGAGCGCTCGGCAGAACTGGGCGCGTACTTCCTCACGCTCCTGAAGACCATGCGCAGCTCCAATGTGAAAGAGGTCCGGGGTATCGGCTTGTGGATCGGGATCGAATTGTACGAGGCGGCGCGTCCTTACTGTGAGGCATTGAAGGAGCAAGGCATCCTGTGCAAGGAAACGCACGACCACGTGATTCGTATTGCGCCTCCGCTGACCATAAGCCGCGACGAAATTGATTGGGCATTTTCGCGGATCCGCAAAGTCATTGAAAAGATCTGAGCATCGCGACACGCGCTCACACGGGTGCTCGAGAAAGAACTCCGACCGGCCCGTTCGCATTATCTAAAAGTAATATCGCGCGTACGGAGCGTTGAGGCGCGCATCTGGAGGTCAGGATGACCTGAGCATCATCCGGACCCCAGCTAGCGCGCTACGAGCCTCTAAAGGCCATTACGATGGCATTCCACGCAGTGGTTGTGGGGTGGGTTGCAGACCAAAACTGCCGTTCGACGAACCTTCAACGACTTAGCTAGAAGTGAATCATAATAAGATTATGAGCACAGACAATTTGTCGTCAGAGTTGCGGGCGGCCGGTTGCTCTTCCTTTACCCCGGCCGGCGTGCCGTCGATTCACGAATCATCAATTCCGGCTCGACCGCAATCTCCTTCGCCTCTTCCTGACTGGTCTCGATACGTTCCAGCAACGTTTGTGCCGCAATGGCTCCCATCCGAGCTAGCGGCTGGCGCACGGTGGTCAGACTCGGAGTGTTGTAGGCGGCGCCCTGGATGTCATCAAAGCCCACCACTGAGATGTCGTTAGGCACGCGCAAGCCCGCTTCCTGGAAAGCACGAATCGCGCCCAGCGCCGAAAGATCGTTGTACGCAAAGAGCGCCGTGAAAGAGGCTTTACGCTCAAGCAGCTGTTTTGCGAACGGATATCCCAGCTGCGGCGTGGAATCGTTGATATCGATCTGCACCGTCAGTTCGGGCCTGATTTCAATTTTCAGATCCTTGGCTGCTTCGCGGATGGCATCCCAGCGGACCTCGGAATCCGAACTGAAGCTCGCCCCCTTCATGAAAGCGATCCGGTTGTGGCCCAGGTCGACCAGATGTTGCAGGGCAATATGAGCGGCGTGGTGATGATCGAGCACGATGTTGGTGACGCCCGGGAAATCCTTGTGCCCCGCCACGGCAACCGTCGGCACTGAAGGTGCTTCGCGCAACTGCATATCGATCGTGATGAAACCTTCGACTCCGCGTTCCAGCAGGATTTGCGCGTACCGGTCCAGCAGTTCGGGATCGTGGCGATGGACGACCGTCAGGAAGAAGAAGTTCTTGGTGCGTAGATACTGCTCAATCCCGCTGATGACCATGGAACCGTACGCATCTCCAATTTCCTCCATGATCACGCCGATAGTATAGGTGCGTTTCCTGCGCAAGCTCTGGGCAAAGAAGTTCGGCTTGTAATTCAGTTCCCGGGCCGCCGCCACGATGCGATTCTTGGTTCGCTGAGGAATGGACCGGGACGAGGGCGCTTCATTGAGAACGGAGGAGACGGTTCCTGGGGTCAGCCCTAAATGGTCTGCCACAGCTTTGAGTGTGACAACTCCGGATTTTTTAGGACGTTGCTTCCTGTCTTTCGGCATAGATTTTCGTGGAGCTGCGCCCGCAAGCAGGGCGGCCGCCGTCGGGCCGGAGCGGAATTGTACCCGGGAACCGACGCCCGCGCCAGTGATGAGCGAAAGCATTGTATCTCACAAAATCGATTTTGTATGGCAGAATTACCGCCAACTCATCTTCCTCCGGGCTCCTAACGCTTCGGAGCCGCGGTTTCAGTCGGTGCCAGCGGCGCCTTATCCTTGATTCCCTGGCCTTCCACCACCGTGTAAATGTAGTCGGCTGGAACGTCGCGCAGAGTTTCCACCGTTCCGTTCGGCCAGCGCACCTCCACTTCGTCCATCTTCTCGCTCGCGCCCAGCCCGAAATGCTGTCGCAAATCATTCTGCGAAATGTAGCTGGAGCCGCCCTTGACTTCGCTGATCTGCGTGACTTTGCCCGTCCGAACCCTGACTCGAGCGCCAATCGCCAGACGATTGCTTCGTGTGCCCAGAAGTCTGAAAAGCACCCGATGATTGCCGCTATCGCAGTGGTTCAGTAGCAAGGAGGGCGGCTCCCCGACATTCAGGGTGACGATGTCGACGCACCCATCGTTGTTGATATCGCCGAACGCCGCGCCGCGCCTGGAGTGCAATGGCAGATCGCCCAGGCCCGCCTGCGACGCTACTTCTTCAAATGTCCCGTCGCGCTTGTTACGAAACAGCAGGATGGGTTGTTTGAAGTGCGCTGCATTCGGAATTGTGTCCACCTGGGGATATACGTGGCCGTTGGCCGCAAAAATATCCAGCCAGCCGTCATTGTCCATGTCGAAAAATCCCGTGCCCCATCCCACGTAAGCGTGGCTGGGCTGCGCGATCTGCGAGTTCAAGCTGACATCGGTGAAACCGTCCTTGCCGTTATTGTGATACAGCGTGTCCGACTGATCCACGAACTCGGTCACGAACACACTCAGGCGGTCTTCGTGCCGGTAGTCTCCGAAATCGACGCCCATCGAACCGAGTTCCTGGCCATCGCCGCTGAGATCGGCGCCCGCCAGCAGGCCCACTTCTTCGAAGGTACCGTCATGCCGGTTGCGATACATGTAGTTGGGGCCAGCGTCATTGGCGACGTACAGATCGGGCCACCCGTCATTGTCGAGATCGCCCCAGACCACTCCCATGCCGTAATAATGATGCGGATCGTCCACCCCGGCCTTCTTCGACACCTCCTCGAAAGTTCCGTCGCCGCGATTGTGAAACAGGAAGTCACTTTCTCCCTGCATTCCCCAAGGACCGCACTGCACCAGCACCCCACGGAACTGGCAGAACTTCTCGTTGCTGCCCAACTCCGGCAGCTTGTTCATGTCGACGTGAACATAACGGGAAACGAAAAGATCGACATTGCCGTCGCGATCGTAGTCTCCCCAGGCCGCGCCCAGGCTGAGACCGCCACCCTTAACCCCGGCCTTGTCGGTGACGTCTTCGAATTTGCAGTTGCCCAGGTTGCGATACAGCGCATTCCCACCGTATCCGGTCACGTATAGGTCGGGAAGGCCGTCGTTGTCATAGTCGGCGACCGCAACACCCATCCCCCAGCCTTTTCGATTGAGCCCCGCCTGGCTGGTGATGTCGGTGAACTTCAGATTGGCGTCCTGGCGGTAGAGTGTCACCAGAGCATCCCCACCCTGCATGCGATATCGGTCGACATTCGAGCCATTTACGGCCACGATGTCCAGTTTCCCGTCATTGTCGCAGTCGATGAGCCCGATTCCCCCGCTGACGGACTCGATGATGTAGCGCTTATCCGGCGAGGAAATGTGGGAGACGCTCAGGCCGGCCTGCTGGCCGACATCTTCGAATCGCGGAAGGCTGGAACTTAGGACGGTAGCTTTCGGGATTCCGGGATGGACAACCGGAAGCTGACCTTGCTGCGCAGAACTCAACACGGTGGTCAGGAAACCCAGAAAGAAAAGCCTGCGCATGGGACTGGAGGTTTCATGATTGTAGCTGATACAGAAAAAAGGGGTTGCACGGCAGCGACACAAGCGATCATGCGGAAATCGTGCTCAGAAGTTCCTCCCGAGCGCCTTCCCCAGTCGTACATGTCCTTGTTCACTCTATCCCGGGCCTCCCGTGCTGGCCTGCTCCACCTCCGTAACTTGCTGCAACGATTACCACCTACTAGCCTGAGAGCAATGGATCTCCGCGCACTTCTTTTCACATCCGACGGAGGCAGTACTGCCACGCTCTGTCGACTTCTTGCCGACTTAGGCATTGAAGCGGAGATCTGTCCCGAGATGCTCGTCGCCGTAGGGCGGCTGTCAACCGAGCGTTACGATGCGATCATCGTCGACTGGGCTCATGAAGATGAAGCTGCGCTCTTGCTGAAGACCGCGAGAGAGAAGAAAGCGCTGGGGCTCAACCTGGTTCTCGTTTCCGACGATACCTCGATTCCTCGCGCGCTGCAGCAAGGCGCAAATTCCGTAATCAAGAAGCCGATTGATGTAGTTCAGGCCCACGACACGCTTTCCACCGCGCGTGATCTCATTCTTTCCCGCCGCTTTGAACAACGCGACAAGGATGCTCGCAACGCGGCCGTTCGCGCTGAGTCAGAAGCTATTCCCGAATTGCCGGTTGTGGCGGAGGCGCCCGCGCAGAAATCCGGGTTCCTGCCGCAAACGATGATGCAGAGTGCTCTTGAAGCGGAGCAGAAAGTCATAAAGCCAAACTACTCGACCCCGTCCAACTTTCAGGTGGCGCGCGGTCCTGCATCGCTGCAACAAGAGCAGGAAGTCGAGACGCCTACTCCTGAGCCGGTCAGCAAGAAAAGGTGGGACGATGTTCGCGCCGTGTTCCGCGGGAATCCCGAGGAACCTAAGCCTGAGCCTGTCGTTGCGCCCCGCGCACCTCAGGATTCGACTGGCGTGTTCTCGTCTTTTCTGGCGCAAGAGGAAGGGTCTGAAGAGACGAGCGCAGAAGCTGAGAGTTCTTCGCCTCCGCGTTATCTGATTTTCGCAGTGGTTGCGTGCCTGATGGTCGCTGCCGTTCTCTATGTATGGGCTCCCGGGGGTTCTTGCCTCGGCAAAGTGAGTTCGGCATTCCACGCATTTTCGCTGAAGTCTCTCGCAAGCCGGACCAAGCCAGCTGAATCTCTGCCTCAGGCGCCGGTGGCAGAAAAGCCGTCTGCCGGAGAAGCCCTCACGAATCCCGACGACGCGGCTGCCAGTGACCCTGGGCCGATCCCGACCGGAGAGATCGATCCCAACAAGATCCAGATCATCGAGACCAAGGCGATCCCAAAAGCAGGCGCGCAGCTACCGCCCAAAGATGCGGCCGGCAATCCTGATACATCGTCTCAGCCCACAATATCCGATGGCACGCCCACAGCCCCTGCGCCCACAGCACCGCCGGCCGCAGCGCCCGAACCCGGAGCACAATCGTCAGTCGCGCCGCCAACGCCAACCCCGGAGCCTGTTCCTGTTCAACCGCCGGCGCCCGCACCGCAAACTCAGCCCACACCAAGTGAGCCCAGAACCGGTGTCATCATTCCCGATAGCCTGAAGAGTTCGCCATCGAATGCTCCTGCAAGCTCGCTGGAGCCTTCGAGCATCCCGGAAGAAACGACACTGGCTTTGCTGCTTCACAAAGTGGACCCCGACTATCCCCCACAGGCATTGTCACAGCACATCGAGGGCCCGGTCGTTCTTCAAGCCTGGATTTCGCGGGATGGCACGGTCCGCGACCTCAAACTCGTGAAGGGATATTTCGTACTCGGAAAGGCTGCTTTCGACGCAGTGAAACAGTGGCGGTTTAAGCCGTACACCCAAAACGGCAAGGCCATCGATTTTCAAACGATGCTCACCGTGAATTTCAAGTATCCCAACTAAGCCGCTTGCCGTTCCAGCTAACCTGATAAGTACAAGGAGCTTAAGAAGCGGCCGATCGCAGTTCCCGAAATGGGCACAATCCTGAAGCTTCGGCAGACCCGCCCATCGCAAGATAAGAATCCTTCCAACCGGTTACCACCGTGTCATTTCAAGCAGCCCCCGGGCTGGAATGAACATCAATAAGGATATAATGCGAGTATTCCTCTGGAAGTGAACTCCCCTTCCTGCGCTGGATGATCACAACCCGATGTCTATGAAGGCTAAAGCTGCAATTCTCGTTTCGTCGTTTGCTGTTCTGTTGTTCATGGTGGTCGGTGGACTGGGTGGCGTACGCGCCTCGTCTAACGATGGCGCCTACCGCCAGCTCCAGGTGTATAGCGAGGTGTTGTCGCGCGTGAACAGCGAGTACGTCGAGGATCCGAACATCCCCAAGGTGACCGATGGCGCCCTGCACGGACTGCTCGAGGCGCTGGACTCGAATTCCAGCTATCTCAGTCCCCGGGAGTACGACGACTACAAGGCCAAGAAAAGCGATGCGAAGGCGGATATCGGGGCAGCCATTTCCAAGCGTTTCGGCTACGCAGCCGTAATCGCAGTGGTGCCCGGCGGCCCAGCGGATAAAGCCGGCATTCAAGGTTCCGACATTTTTGAAGCGATCGACGGCCACAGCACGCGGGAAATGTCGCTGGCTGGAATTCGCGCACTGCTCAGTGGGCAGCCCGGATCGAACGTGACGGTTTCCGTGGTTCGCGCGCGCCGAGCCGAGCCGCAGAAGCTGACGATCACCCGCGACGTCGTGGCCATCCCCACGGCGACGGAAAAGCTCATGGAAGACGGTGTGGGCTACATCAAGGCCGACACTTTCACGAAGGGCAAATCGCAGGAAATTGCCAACCGCATTAAGTCACTGCAGAAGCAGGGCGCGAAGAAATTCGTGCTTGATCTGCGCAATAACGGTGAAGGCGACGAGTCAGAAGGCATTGCCACTGCCAACCTTTTTCTGAATCACGGAACCATCACTTACCTGCAGGGACAGAAGTATCCGCGCGAAGCGTTCACGGCCGACCCGGCAAAAGCCATCACCACTTTGCCCGTGGTTGTGCTGGTGAATCGTGGGACGGCAGGCGCCGCCGAAGTGGTCGCAGGCGCGATTCTTGAAAACGCGCGCGGCGACGTGGTCGGCGACAAGACTTTTGGCGACGGGTCGGTGCAGAAGCTGATCGATTTGCCGGATGGTTCGGCCTTGATCCTTTCTGTAGCCAAGTATTATTCACCCAGCGGTAAGGCGATTCAGGATGTGGCGATTACGCCCAACGTCCTGATTGCGGATACGGACGATGACGCCGCAGGTCCTGATGAGGAACCGGATTCGGCGGCCCCGGCTGACGAGAACAAAGTAAAAGTCCCGCAGACCGATGAACAGCTTCGCAAAGCGATCGAAGTCCTGAAGAAGCGGGAAACGAAGGCGTAGGAGCAGTCGTCAGTCTCCAGTCGTTAGTCGTTGGCAAGATCGAACCGCGCGCCTTTGGCGCGCGGTTTTTGTTTGCGTTGCGGCGCGGGGACCGGAAGGGCACGACTTCAGTCGTGCCAAGAATATCGGCAATCCTTGGCGCTTTAGCGCCTGAGTGAGCCTTTCCTGGGACCTCCAAAAAGCAAACCTCAGCGGCTAAAGCCGAACAAATTTCCTGACTCCTTCGGCCCGACCTGGTTGCCAACGACCAACGACCAGTGACTGGCGACTAGCGACTACCCGGCTGTTATCCTGATCCCATCCCATGAATACCCTTTTCCAGGACGCCTCTCCGGCCGAGGTTGCGGGGCGGAAGCTCGTCGGGCGCGTTCTCCTGGGTCTGCTGGTGTTGGCTGCCGCGCTGCTGGGTGCGACCGCGGGCCTGCTGCTCGTTTACTCTACGGACCTGCCCCAGGTCGATGAACTGGAACACTACCGGCCCGGCTCCATCACCGAACTGTATGACGACCAGGGCCGCATCATCGGGACATTCGCGCTGCAGCGACGAGTGGTCGCAAGCTACGAGGATTACCCGCAGATTTTGCGGGACGCATTGATCTCAACCGAAGACAAGGAGTTTTTCCTGCACTCCGGCGTCAACGTGTGGCGCATTGTGGGTGCGGCCTACCGCGACATCGAGTCTGGGGGCAGGGTGCAAGGCGCGTCCACCCTGACCATGCAACTGGCTCGCAATCTGTTTCTGTCGCCCGACCGCTCGTTCCATCGCAAGATCCAGGAAACGTTGCTGGCCATCCAGATCGAGCGCCGTTTTACCAAGCAACAGATTTTCACGCTGTACGCCAACCAGATCTTCCTGGGACAGGGCGCCTACGGTTTTGAGTCGGCATCCGAATACTATTTCAGCAAGCCGGCCAAAAAACTCACGCTCGATGAAGCCGCCCTGCTCGCCGGCTTGCCCAAGGCACCGCAATACTATTCGCCGGTTCTCCATCCCGATCGCGCTCTGAAGCGGCGTAATCTCGTGATCAATGCCCTGCTCGAAGATGGCAAAATCACCGCGCAGCAGGCCACCGACGCTAAAGCCAAGCCTCTGCAGTTGAATGTGCAGCACGATCCCAATTCTCTGGCACCCTCTTTTGTCGAAGAAATCCGTCGCTACCTGGAAAACAAGTTCGGCAGCGACCAGGTGCATGAAGGAGGCTTGCGCGTCTACACGTCGCTCGACATGGACTTGCAGAAGGCCGCGAATCAGGCCGTCCTCAAGGGGGTCGCCGCCTACGAGCGCCGCCACGGATGGAAGAACCACCTCACCAACATTCTCTCCGGCGAAATGACGCTCGAGCACTACAGCCATCCTGACTGGGATGACGAGCCCGAGGTCAATAGCTACTTGCACGCGCTGGTGATCGCGGTAACTCCCGCCTCGGCGACCGTAAAGTTTGGGCGTTACCACGCGACCATCACTCCGCAGGACGCGGCCTGGACGCAGAAGCGGCTGCCGGAATTGTTCAGGCTCGGCGACATCTGCTACGTGAAGGTACTCAGCCTGGGCGAGAACGGCGTCGCTCACGTTGCGCTCGAGCAGGATTCCGGCGCTCAGGGAGCGCTGGTCGCCATCGACAACCTAACCGGAGAAATCAAGGCCATGGTGGGCGGGCGCGACTTCAACGAATCGAAGTTCAACCGCGCCACGCAGGCGCTGCGGCAGGTCGGGTCTTCCTTCAAGCCGTACGTGTATACCGCTGTCATCGACCAGGGCGGCAGCCCGGACGACACGATTCTGGATGCGCCCATTTCGTTTGAGACCGGGAACTCGACCTACACGCCGCACAACTACGACGAGAAGTTCGAAGGCACCATCACGCTGCGGCGCGCGCTCGCGCAGTCGCGCAATATTCCAACTCTGCGACTGGCTGACCGCCTTGGAATCAAGAACGTAATTGAGTATGCGCGCCGCTTTGGGATCACATCCAACCTCCCTCCCTACCTTCCCGTGGCCCTGGGCGCGGCCGAAGTTACGTTGCTCGAGCAGACCAGCGCCTACAGCGTTTTTCCCAACGATGGTGTGCGCCTCATTCCCCGTTACATCACGAAGGTGACCGACTACGAAGGCCGCGTGCTCGAAGAGGATTTTCCCGACGTCAAGGACGTGATTTCCTCGCGCACCGCGCGCATCATGACCTCGATGCTGCAGGAGGTCGTGCAGCACGGCACGGCCGTGGCCGCTTCAGGATTGAAGTTGCCGCTCGCGGGCAAGACTGGAACCACGAACGACTTCACCGACGCGTGGTTCGTCGGATTCTCTCCGACGCTGACCTGCGGCGTGTGGATCGGTTACGACGAGAAAAAAACACTGGGCGCGAAAGAAAGCGGCGCCCATGCCGCGCTACCTATGTGGATGGAATTCATGAAGACCGCTCTCGCAGGAAAAGATCCGGGCGCGTTTCAGACAACCCCGATGACGCCGCCGAACCCGTCAGCGATGAAGGTAGACACGCCTGACGCCGCCCCCGCCGAAGATGAAGTGCATTGAGACGACGGTCGTTGGTCGTTGGCCTAGAGACTCTGCCGACACGAAGGCTGGAGTACGCTCGGCATTTAATCTTCCGCAGCGCGATACTCACTCCATGCTGACTGCTTCCTGTCCACCATGACAATCGTCTGTCCAATTCGCGCTCCCAGTTGTCGGTTGGCGAGCCTAACCTGACAGAACAAGCGGATTTCGGAGTCAGTGATTCCCTGCATCGCGTCCAATGCGGTCCGAGGCGAAATTCTTGATGCGGTCAATATCAGCTTCGAGAGCATTGCAGTTGAAGGCCACCAAGCCTTCAAGGCCAGGTTGGGATCATCAGAGTCAGCGTCTTTATTTTTGAGTTTTTCAGCTTGCCCTATACCTTCCTTTAATAACTTCTTTGCCAGATCAATCTCTTCGATCTTTGTCGCAATCTCAATACCTTCTGCCGAGTAGTCTCTGGGCCCGCTACGGCCGGTGGGCTCAACATTACGTAGAGATTCGGACATCCCTTCCAGAGCATCGCGTGCCGACAAAGGATTTTTCGTCATCGTGACCTGGGCGATATTGAGCAGGGCCTTGGCGCGAGGAGCCGCCGAGCCTGCCGAGTTAGGTAAGCCGTTTGCCGCTTCGATCGCCTGCTGGGGATCGCTTCCGCCACCCGCACGATTTCCGCGATGCGAGATTCATAGGCCTCAGTAATTTTTGCTTGCTGCAACATGGGAGCTATTCCCATCCCGACCATCCCCCCTGTCGAGGCTTCCTCTCCTTTCCTCAGCGGGGTATCCCTGATCGCCGGGTTTAGCGATTGGATTCCGTTCGGGAAATCCTTGACCTGTGCTTGCGCTTCAGGTGAATCATGCGGGAGGCGGTCCGCCTGATCGCTGTCCATTTCCCCCAGGATGGGGAGAAATTCGAAGACTCGGTATTGATACTCGTTGTTGAAACTTACTCTGTTTGAACCTGAGCCCAGGCTGATTGCGCTCTTGTTTGACTGTGCCCCATCGAGCACCTGGGAGATTGCTTGCAACACAACGGGTGGAGCCAAATGCTGCCAGAATCGCACGATCATGCTGCCGAAATCATCGCCACCAACAACCAACGAATGCTGCTCGTGATCGGCCGCCATCGCCCACCCGAAGATTTGTTGTTTTTCGATCTCACTTGCCGGAGGCAGTTCGAGCCTCAGGTTCGTGGCTTCACCGTACGGGAACCCTTCATGTGGCGATCGCTTGAGGAGGTTTAGTGCCTGATCTAGTTTGCAGCTACTGCATCGGAGATCATTTGACGCAGAAGCTCGGTTCTGACACTAGGCTCCGCTTGATGCAGAAGAGACTCAACCTTTCGTTCATCCTCGGCAAGTAAGTGGGTCAGCGAGTCGGTTTGCAGAATCCGCTTGGCTTCAAGGTTGGCGAACGACGCTTGCGTTCGCTCGTCAAATCCCGTGTCCGCCTGTGCTCGCTGCTCAAGCTCTTCTTCAGTGCTCGGGATCGCTACGGAGTTAAGGAACGCGTCGATCAGCACCCGGCGAACCGCTCTTGGATCGCATTTTTTGAGGCCACTCGCAATCATGTCCAAGGCCAGTGACCGCATCGCTGGTTGCAGGTCCTCCGCCGTCGCTGCAAGTGAGGACTCGATTACCGAGCACCACTGCTTCTCCGCCGAGGAAAAATATTTCTGCGGGGCAACTTGCGATTGCTTCTTCTGAGCAAAAAGAACCGCTGTACACATGAAGAATGCGAAAAGAACAACGAGTGGACGCATATCAAGCCGCAACTCGCACTTTCGATCAGGTGAGGGGAACCAGCGTAGCACGTACCGTTTGATTGGCGATTACAATCATTGTCCGGCGTCGCTTTCACAACTCTTCTGACGCAAGCCCGTTACGCCTTCCCCCTTGCGAACTCGCTGTGGTGGCGGCTGTAGAAGAAGTAAATCAGCAGCCCCAATCCCAGCCACACCACGAACCGGATCCACGTGATCACTGTGAGTCCTGTCATCAGTCCGCCGCAGAGCACGATTGAAATCAGCGGGAACCACGGCACGAAAGGTACGCGGAAAGCGCGTGGCCGGTCGGGCTGCCGGCGGCGCAGCAGGATCACTCCCAACGACACCAGCGTGAAGGCGAACAGCGTGCCGATGTTCGAGAGATCGGCCGCGTCCCCGATGTCCACCATGCCGGCCGGAATGCCCACGGCGAAGCACGCAATCCAGGTGGACCAGTGTGGTGTCTTGAACCTGGGATGGACCGCGGAGAAGAGCTTGGGCAACAAGCCGTCGCGTGACATCGCGTACCAGATGCGCGCCTGCCCGTACTGGAAGACCAGCAGCGAGGAAATCATCCCCATCAGCGCACCGACGACGATCACCGTGCGGTAGAACGGGTGCGCACCCAGCACCTTGAGAGCGTAGGCTACCGGGGCCTCAGCCGCTTCGCCCGACACGAACGTCGTGTACTTGAGCATGCCCAGCAGAACGATCGCAACGCCCACATACAGCACCGTGCATACCACGAGCGAGGCGATGATGCCGAACGGCAAGTCGCGCTGCGGCGTCCGGCATTCCTCAGCGGCCGTGGATACCGAATCGAAACCGATGTAGGTAAAGAAGACGATGGCGCCGCCCGTCACAATGCCCGCGAATCCGGAAGGCGCGAAGGGCGTCCAGTTCGCGGGCTTCACCAGCATCCCGCCCACCACCAAAAAAGTCAGGATCGCGCCCAGCTTGATCAGGACCATGACGTTGTTGGCTTCGGCGGACTCGCGCACGCCGCGCACCAACAGCAACGTCAAAATAAACACAATCAGAAAGCCGGGCAGATTGAAGTAGGCGCCCGTCCAGTGGCCCCCCGCAAACACCGGGCTCGCCCATTTTTCAGGCAAGTTGATGCCGAAGGCCGCTAACTGCGCTTTGGAATATCCGCTGAAGCCCACCGCCACGGCAACGTTGCTGACAACATATTCGAGGATCAAATCCCAGCCAATGATCCAGGCGAAAATTTCGCCGAGCGTGGCGTATGAATAGGTGTACGCGCTGCCGGCAATCGGGATCATGGAAGCCAGTTCGGCATAGCACAAGCCGGCGAAACTGCACGCCACCGCCACCAGAAGAAACGAGATCGCAATCGAGGGTCCCGCCGCCGGGCGTCCATGCATCAGCGCCCCGGCAGTGCTGCCCGTCCGCAGGAAATTCACGAACAGGTCGAGCACCTGCGCGTGCAGGATAGAGGGCGCTTCGAAATGTTCGCCGGCGGCAGCCGTGCCCGTAAGGACGAAAATGCCCGAGCCGATGATGGCGCCGATGCCCAGCGCAGTCAGAGACCAGGGCCCGAGTTTCTTCTCAAGCCGGTGTCCGGGGGCGTCGGCGTCAGCGATCAGCTTGTCGATGGACTTGCAGCAGAGAAGTTGATTCTGCGTCGTGGTGTCGGACGGTCCGGCAGGTTCGGTGGATGTCTGTGTCAATGAGACCTCTTCCCGGGCGGACCGCGCTTCTTCCACCTGAGACGTCGAGATGACGGAGTTTTGTTGCTTTCAGGTCCTGCAAAAATCAAGGGCGGATCGCAAGACCCGCCCTAATTCTTCATTTTTTAGCCGCGTTTGGACTGACCGCGTGCCATCTTCTTCACTTTGCTCTTCTTCGATCCGCGAGCGTAATCGCGGGCCTTGAGCGGATTATCGGTTTTACGCTTCTTGCGCGAAGCGCGTTTCGCTTTCTTGCGGTCGTCTTTGCTGAGAGAGGAGGTATTAGCCATAGATTGATTTCGCTGTCCAGAACTGCAGATTTTTGAATCCGTCTTCCGATTGAGTAATTGGGAAATCTGGTAATTGAGAAAATTGAAAACCAATGCGCAAAACGCGTTTTCAAATCACAGATTACCAATTACAAAATTACAAATTTCCCAATGACTCAATTCCCCAATTTCTCAATGCACTCAGGCCTTTTCCAGCTGGGCATACTTCTCCACCAGCTTCTTCAGCCCGAACCTCGGGAATTGTACCGTAATCTTGGCGTCTTCCCCATCTCCTTCTCGCTGGTAGACGGTGCCCTCCCCGTATTTCGGGTGGCGCACTTTTTGCCCGGGCCGGAAGCCTTTTTTGCCTTTGGGTTCCTCGATCACGGTTTTCGGCAGGCTGAATTTCTTGCCCCGCGACGCGAAGAACTCGGCGATATTGTCGATCGAGTTGTAGCTCTTGCCGGAGTAGGTCGGCTTGGCGCGCTCCGCACGCTCGCGCTGCCAGGCCACGCTCTGGTCTTCGTCTTCGTAGGAATAGTGCGAGGATGTGTGGTCGTCGCTGGGGCCGCGACGCTGTTGCCCGTACGCTGCCGAGCGGTTCGTCCCCGGTGGATAGCTGCCCATCCACGGCCGGCGCCGCGAGCCGCCTAGCTCTTCGACCAGACCTGCGGGCACCTCCTCCAGAAACCGCGAGGGCACACTGGCTTCGGGCAGGTCGGTCCCGTACCGCCGGCGGTAGACTGCGCGGCTCAGGACCAGCGTATCCATGGCGCGCGTCATGCCCACGTAGCACAGCCGCCGCTCTTCCTCGATGTCGTCCATCTCGAGCAGCGTGCGCGAGTGCGGGAAAAGTCCTTCCTCAAGCCCGCACAGGAACACGAGCGGAAACTCCAGTCCCTTGGCGGCGTGCAGCGTCATCAACGTGATGCGGGCCGATTCATCGTAAGCGTCAGCATCGCTGATGAGGGCCGCGTGGTCGAGGAACTCTTCCAGCGTCTCGCCGCGATCTTTCGAGTCAAGCGCGGCGTTGACGAGTTCGCGTAAGTTCTCGATGCGCGAGAGGGCCTCAGGTGTGTCCTCGGCTTCGAGGAGCTTGATATAGCCGGTGCGGTCGATGAGGAACTTGAGAATCTCCGCGGTATTGGCCGGGCCACCCGGAGTGCGGAAGGCACGGTCGCTGGAAGCATCGGAGACGTCGACAGATCCATTTGCGTTCCCGTCCACCAACTCATTGTCCGTGGACCGACGGCCAGCCTGCCCTGAGATTGCCGAGGCGGCTTCGCCAGCCGGCTCTTCGCTGCCAGATTCGTCTTCGACCGCTTCGAAATCAAATGCTAACGGGTCAAACATCGTGGCATCGTCAGGCGAGGAGTCGGCTTCATCTGCTTTATCGGGCAAGGGCGCCCTCCGCTCCCCGGACTCATTCCTGCTGGCTGCCGGGCTCTCCATCATCTCGGCATCCGCCGCTAAGCGCTCCACATACGTTCCACCCGCCATGGCCCGGGCATCTTCAATCAGGTCGCGAAAATTTCTCAGCGCCAGGCAGGCCCGCGCGGGCAACAGTTGCCGCTCAATGGCCTGCCCAATCGCTCCCCACAACGAAAGCCCGGTTTCGAGCGCCAGACTCTCCAGCGTCACGATGGTGGTTTTGCCGATCCCGCGCACCGGTGTATTGATCACGCGCAGCAGAGACACCGAGTCATCCGGATTCAGAATGACTTTCAAGTACGAGATCATGTCCTTGATCTCAGCTCGCTCATAGAATGAAAAGCCGCCGACCACGTGATATTTCAACTGGTAGCGGCGCATGGCTTCTTCAAACAGGCGCGACTGCGAGTTGGTGCGATAGAGCACGGCGGCGCGCGGCGTCTCGCCATGCTCTACGGCTTCTTTCAGATACTTTGCGATCCTGTCAGCGACGAACAGCGCTTCATTCTCGCCGTCGGGCGCCTCGTAATATCCAACCTTGGCTCCGCCCTGGCGCGAGGTCCACAGGTTCTTGCCCTTGCGCTTGACGTTGTTGGCGACCACCGCCGAAGCCGCTTCCAGGATGCTCTGCGTCGAGCGGTAGTTCTGCTCCAGGCGGACAATCTTCGCCTCGGGGAAGTCCTTCTCGAACTCAAGGATGTTCCGGATGTCGGCTCCGCGCCACGAATAGATCGACTGATCCTCATCGCCGACCGCGCACAGGTTGTGGCGCGTGCCCGCGAGCAGTCGCATGAGTTCGTACTGGGGGCGGTTTGTGTCCTGGTATTCGTCGACCAAGATGTACTGAAACTTCCGGTTGTAGTAATCGCGCACCGCCGCAACGGACTTCAGGAGACGCAACGCCTCGAGCAGCAGGTCGTCGAAATCGAAGGCGTTAGCCTTGCGCAGTTCCTTGCGGTATTCCTCGTAGATGTGCGCGATCTTCTCGGTCTTGGGATCGGCCGATTGCAGGTAAATTTCCTGCGGATCGAGCATGTGATTCTTCGCCCAGGAAATGCGGCCCAGCGCGATCCGCGGTGTGAGTTCCTTGTCATCGATTCCCATCCGCTTCATTACGGATTTGACGATGCTCTGCTGGTCCGACTCGTCGTAGATCACGAAATTCTTGGTGTGCCCGGTGGGCGGCTGCCCCGGTACCGACGAGGGAATGCGCAGCGCCTCCACGTCGCGGCGCAACACTCGCACGCAGAACGAGTGAAATGTTGAGATCACAGGCTTGGCGACCGACAGCCCTCCGACGATCTTCTCAACGCGCTCCACCATCTCGGCGGCGGCCTTGTTGGTGAAGGTCACGGCAAGGATCGACTCCGGCATCACCCCCAGATTTTCGATCAGGTGAGCGATCCGGTACGTGATGACGCGCGTCTTGCCACTGCCAGCGCCGGCGAGGATCAGCACCGGCCCGTCAATGGTCTCGACGGCCTCGCGCTGCTGGGGATTGAGTTGATCTAAGAAGGACAAGGGAATTTGATAATTTCGTAATTTGGTAATTGGGTGATTTGAAACCGACGCTGCACACAGTGGTGAGCTTTGGCAATTTCTCCCTAGCTTATATTTGAGTCCTCAGTGCTGCCCTCATCCTGCCTTTTCCCGCTCCGCCTTGCATTCCGCACAGGGGCACACTTCCCGCAGGAACGCCCACGAGTAAATTCCAAGGTCGTGCCCGTCATTCCAACTAAATTTGATGGCGTATTTGCCCACGCCCTCGGCGGACAGTGGTTTAGCGGCGGCCTTGAACATTGGCAGCGCTCCAGGTGCCGGTTTCACGGACTCACCCGGGGCCCGGCCAGCCTTTCCCCGCTCGTCTTCGCATAAAGCGCAAGGGCAGGCATCTCGCAGAAAAACAAAGGAATAGCTCGAATGGTGACCGTCGCGCCAATCGATCTCCATTCCCGTCCCAGTCGTTAGATTTACCTTCACAGACTTGGGATCCGTGCTGGCACTGGGAGCTTTCAGCGGGGACTGCATATCTCAAGTATCGCATGCCTGAGGGGAGGGGGAGCGCCTGTCCCAAATGGTCAACTTTCCGACTGTTACCGACAATTCACGGCGCTTTCACACTCCTGTAAACAACGCTCCACTAGAGTGGCTGGCACTTCGTTCCTAACCAATATCCGGGCTCCAGCCCTCGCAAGGAGAACGTAATGACCCAGGAGTGTACGTCACGTCGTGTTCTGCGCATCCTCGCCATCGCTATCTTCGCCATCTCGCTTGTTCCGAAAGCCGCCTTTGCGGGCGACGACCGTTCGCCATACGCGATCGGGCTCTGGGGCGATCTGCCCTACTCCACGGTGCAGGCGACGGTCGGCGTGCCCAACTTAATCGCGGACATGAACTCCCAGAACCTCGCTTTCACGGCGCACGATGGCGATCTGAAAAGCGGATCGAGCGAATGCACGGATGCCGTCTACACGCAGGCGCTAGGCTACTTCGGTTCGCTCAAGGCGCCCGCTGCCTTCACTCCGGGCGACAACGACTGGACCGACTGCGACCGCACCGCCGGCTACAACTCTCCGGCGCAACTCGACAAAGAACGGACGCTCTTCTTCAGCAGTCCCTTCACGCTCGGCCAGCGCCGCTTGCGGCAGCAGGTGCAGTCGACCCCGCTTTGCCTCGGGGTTAGCGGTAACGTTCCTTGCGTCGAGAACCGCCGGTGGACTTACGGTGGAGTTACTTATGCGACGCTGAACATTCAGGGTTCCTGCAACAATCTCTGCGACACGGCTCCCGATCCGAACGAATTCGCGGCCCGCAACGCGGCCAACATCGCATGGATGCAGGAAACTTTTGCGGAAGCCACGAAGCGCCACTCAGCCGCGATCATGTTCATCTCCCAGGCCGATCCCGGATTCGACGCGACCGACGCCACCCGCGGCCCGGTGCGCGATCCGCTGACACTGGCGGAAACCGACGGCCTGGCGGACGGGTTTCAGTCGTTTCTGGTTGCCTTGCGAGATCAAGTGACTCTCTTCAGGAAGCCGGTCGCCTATGTGCACGGGGATTCGCACTACTTCCGTGTCGACAAGCCGTTCCTCAACTCCCTGGGGCAACGTCTGGAAAACTTCACGCGCGTGGAGACGTTCGGCGACCACCAGGAAAACGGCACGAATGACGTGAACTGGCTGAAGGTCTTCGTCAATCCGCGCAGCCGCGAAGTCTTTGCGTATCAGACCCAGATCGTTCCGGGCAATCGGGTGGCGGTACCGGCGCCGTAGCGGTAGCCATCGCTGCCGTTTTGCAGGAGGCCCCGCTGGTCGGGGCCTTTTTCAGTTGCCGCAACTGTCGTGAAGACGACGCAGCGGGACATCAACGTCCTAACCAGCCAAACTTTCACACGTCCAACCAATATGTTTCTGCGCGGTCTGTGGCGTGTTTTGTTTACTTGGTACCTCTGCTCGAGTTTCGGCCTGAGCCAGACCCCGCCGGCTGAGCATTGGGAAGGTTCCATCCGGGTGGGTGGGCGAGCGTTCTTCTTTCAAATGGATTTCACATCGCCCTCAGCCGGGATCTACGAGATGCTCGGGCAGAAGATTCCCTTCGACATCGTCAGCCATGACGGCAATCGCATCGAAATCCGCACGAGAGAGAGCAAACCCGCGATCTTTCGCGGCGAACGCCACGCGGACCGCATTGCTGGCGAGGTCATCGATAGCCAGACCACCGCAGAGTTCTGGATGGAGCGAGAGCCGCCGCTGCCGCCAGCCAAGGATCGTGTCGAAGCCTGGCAGCAGGACCTCGCCTACGCTGCCCGCAAGCTTCCCCAGCTGGACCGAAGCTTCACTCCCGCAACGCGTGCTCAATATTTGAAGCAAGTCGCAGAACTCGAGAGCCATGTCCAAATGCTGGACGACCCGCACCTGATGGTTGGACTGGCGAAGGCCGTGGGGGTGGCTGATAACGGGCACACGCGGCTGTACCTGGTTCGCGCCCGCACGGTCGTTCGCCAATATCCCATTCGCGTGTGGTGGTTTCGCAACGAACTGCGCGTGATCCGCGCCACTCCGGAGCACAGCGATCTGCTGGGTTGTGAGGTGTTAAAGATCGGAACGCATTCCGCCTCGGACGCGTTCGAACGCGTAACTCCACTTTATTCGGGCAGCCAGACCTGGGCGCAGTACATGAGCACCTACACCTTGACCAGTCCGGAGATTCTGCGCGGCCTCGACCTGATTCCGGACATGAACCATGCCCGCTGGACCTTGCGTTGTGCGAATGGCGCGCGATCCGTGGAGCTTGAACCCATGCCTCTGCGCAAGCAGGATCACACGGTCGAGGCGTGGCCGAACCTTGCACCGCGATCGTTCGAGCCGGAGCAGGGACTGGTTGGATTGCAGTTCTCCTCGGTGCCGCCCTACCTGAGCCATCTGGAAAAAAATTACTGGTTCGAAGTGCAGGATTCCGGTGTTTTGTATTTCCAGTTCAATCGGTGCGCGGACCAGGCCGATGAGAAGATCAGCGAATTCGGCAAGCGGTTGGAATCGGCCTGGCGCGATCCCAAGGCGCATGCACTAGTAGTCGATCTGCGCTTTAATACCGGCGGGAATCTCGATCTCTCCAAGGACTTAATGACTCGTTTGCAGCAAGAGGCAGCCGGGCGACCTGTCTATGTGATCACCGGGTGCGCGACCTTCTCCGCGGGCCTCTACCACGCGGCGCAATGGAAGCAGTGGGGGAAAGCGACCTTCATCGGGGAACCAGTGGGAGACCGTCTGGACTACTGGTCCGAGGGCGGCAACATCAATTTGCCGAATTCCAAAATTGCCATTCATTTTGCCGACTCCTTCCACCGTTACTCCCACAAAGAGTATCCGGACCGAAAGCCCTATTTTGAAGAGCTGAGCATCGACTCGCTGGCGCCGGACTATCCGGCAGGCCCGAGCTTTGCGGACTACATTGCCGGGCGCGATCCCGCGATGGACATAGTCTTGCGTGGGCATACAAAAGCAGCCAAAATCCGCTAGGGCCTTTCTTGGTCCGAATGTTCGTTCGGAACAGCAAACCTCGGCGGCTGAAGCCGCGACTTGCGCGAAGGAACGGCGTTCGCTGGTGAGAACGCACAGTTATCGCTGTCCGGCGGGAGAACAACTCAACTACGTTGGCTTGAATGTTCGCAATCGTGCTCACGCTTACATGGGCAGCGCCAAACGTTGTGGGACATGCTCGCAAAAACCACAATGCACGAGTGGACGATACAAATATCTTGCGATCCACATGGATGAGCTGGCCCGGCAACGTGCCCGCGAGTTGGCCAACACACCAGAGTTTGCCCACGCACAGCGGCAAAGAAAAAAAGTAGAAGCCCTGTTTGCGGAACTCAAGAATCAGATTGGTCTGCGTCGGGTACGCCTACGCAGGTTGAAGTTCGTGCGGGAGCAGTTCTTCCTGGCGGCGGCTGCGCAGAACATCAAGCGACTCGTGCGGTTCCTCTGCCAACCAACGAGACCGCTGCTGCCAGCCACCCCTTAGCCGAACGGAGAGGAAAAAAGCCGACAAGGCATACTCGCAGCCGAAAACACCTTCTGCTGACGCACTTTTTCAACACTCACGCCTGTTTACACCAGTCAGGTGGACGATGCTATTGTCTTCCCAGCCATTATGCCCGATGTCGTCGTTACAAATCTGGTCCGGACATGCTTGCGTTCTCCCTCGCAATGGGAAGGCCAGACTTCCGATGGTCGGTTTGTCTACGTCCGGTACAGATGGGGTTGCCTCCAGATTGGGATCGGACCCTCATTGGACGATGCAATTTCAAACGGTGGCAACCTCTTCGAGCGGCAGTTGGGTGAACGACGTGACGGGGCGATGGAAATCGATCAGTTACGGCAGGCAACATTCGGGATCATCAAGTGGCCCGATTCGGTTGATGGGGGTCAGTGTGTGTAATTGCGTGTTTTCGTCAATTACCTCAAGTCCCACAGGAGGGAGCCTCGACCCGGTATATGATTCGCGGCGCTATGGGCGGTGATCGACTCAAAAATACCGTAAGCCGTGTCTGTTGCATTTGCCGCGTTTGTGTTCTGGGGGGCCAGTTTCTCTGCGGCAAAACATGATAGTTGGATTGAGGTCCAAACCCCTCATTTCGTCATCGTTACAGACGCTGGCGAACAGAAAGGGCGCTCGACCGCGATAGAGTTCGAACGGATTCAGGCGTTCTTCCAACAATCCCTCGCCATTGCAACAAAGCGTCGAAGCCCGTCAGTAACAGTATTCGCCGTTAAGAACGCGGATGCGATGCGCAAACTGCTTCCCGAATACTTTGCCGGAGGCTTTTCCCCGTATCGTGTACACCCGGCGGGCGTCTTCTTCCATAATCAGAGCAGATATTTCGCAATCGTCGAACTCGACACGCAGCGTTCCGGCCGCTTCGAAACTCTTTATCACGAGTACTACCATGCACTCACTGTACCCATATTTCCGGATTTACCCCTTTGGCTCTCAGAGGGTTTGGCTGAGTTCTACGGACGCACACAAATTAAGGATGAGTATGCGCTTGTCGGTGAGCCCGACCGCGACTTGTTGGAGCTGCTCAAACAGAATCGGCTGATTCCCCTTGATGTTCTCGTTAGTGTCGATAAAAAATCGCCTTATTACAACGAAGCGCAAAAAGCATCAATGTTTTATGCGGAATCTTGGCTGCTCACACACTATCTGATGATTGGCAGTCCGGATTCTCACCAACTACTGGTCCAATATCTCAAGGCTCTCGCGGAAGGGAAACCTGCGAGGGAATCGGTAGCGGCCTTTGGCGATCTCAAGAAATTGCAGGCAGCACTGTCGTCTTACGCGCTGCAAAGGAAGTTTCTTTCACTCAAGGCACCTGTCGGAAAGATGCAAGGGGATGCAATTGCGGCCCGCACCTTGTCGGAACCCGAGATAAAACAATATTTCGATGCATTAGCTGCTGCGAGGTCGGTCGCGCATGATTCACATTAGTGCAACGATCTCACTTTTCACCGGAATATCGGCGCGGCACGCACCGTCAGTTGGCGTAACATCGCGATTGCACCAACGATGCCCATAGTAGACCGGCCAGAACCGAAGGTGCGGTCCAAGGCGGGGCGCGCGCAGATCATTGCGGATGCACTCCGACATCTTGGCTGCTGCCGAGCGCATGCAGGTCGATGATAGCCGCAGGGGTAGTTGAGACACTTATCAGCGGCTGAACCGCCAGCCTCATTTTCTGCATTCGGCCCGACTGAAGCCCGGCCCTTCCCCAACCCGCTCAAATCCTGTACAATCTATGTTTTGCACAACTAGTTCCAAGAGTTCTGGAGAGCAGTCCGATGGCACAAGTTTGTCAGATTTGCGGCAAGAAGCCGATGAGCGGCAACACGATCAGCCACGCGCATAACGTGAGCAAGCGGCGCTGGAACGTCAACCTGCGCCCCGTGCACGCCAAAGTCGGCGCGACCACCAAGCGCATGCGCGTCTGCACGTCCTGCCTGCGCAGCGGCAAAGTCGTCAAAGCCTAAGAGCCGATAACCACAGAGGGCAACGGGTTTCGCAGAGGAGCTATCGGTTAGCGAGCTTTTCTCCGTGCGCCCCCGTGTCCCTTGTGGTCGAAGTTTTTCGATTTACTCCACGCGCAGCAGTTCAATATCAAAAACCAGGGTGGCGTTCGGCGGGATCGCGCCCGGGTAGCCTTCCTTGCCATACGCCAGGTTTGGAGGAATCCGCAGCTGGCGCTTGCCACCAACTTTCATCCCCGTGACGCCTTCTTCCCAGCCGGCAATTACCTGATGTGCGCCGATCCGGAACTGAAACGGCGGCCCTCCGACCGAACTGTCGAATTTCTTTCCGGTGGTGAGCCAGCCTGTGTAGTGGACGTGCACGGTGTTTCCGCGATCCGCGGTACGGCCAGTGCCGACCTTGATGTCCCAATACTGCAAGCCGGAGGCGGTCTTGGTTCCGTCGCCCGTAACTTTGGTCGGACCCCCTGCAGCCGGAGCCTTGGCGGACTTGCTCTGCGCGAACAAGGCGACTGCTACCAGTACAACCAAGACAATAATTCCAACCTTCATCATTTGCGCTCCTTGGTAAAAATCATCAACCACAGAGGGCACAGGGGTTCACGGAGGGATTGCAGCTTGGGAGTTCTTGGATCCATGAGCCTCCGTGTCCTCTGCGGTTAAACCTATAGTCTATGCCAGCGCAATCACGTCGATCTCGACTAGCACGTCCTTGGGCAGACGCGCCACTTCCACGGTGGAACGAGCGGGCGGCGCGACGCTGAAGTAGCTCCCATACACCTCGTTCATGGCGGCGAAGTCTCCCATGTTCTTGAGGAAAACGGTCGAGCGCACAACTTTCTCCAGGCTGGTGCCGGCAGCGCGCAAAATTCCTGACAGGTTCTTGAGCACGCGATCGGTCTGAAACGCCACGTCGCCGGTGACCAGCGTATTGGTGACTGGATCGAGCGCAATCTGCCCCGAAACAAAAACCAATCCGTTCGCCCGGATCGCTTGTGAATAAGGTCCGATTGCCGCCGGGCCGTCTTTGGTAACAATCACTTCGCGCATGAAAACAGTCTCCAGTCGCTACTCGTCAGTCGTCAGCTGAAAAACGTTGGCCTCGCAGATTAATGCAGATGTGCTCGAGTGAAGTCAAATCCATGAGCGCCGGCTGAACCGTGAGTTATCAGGATTCGCCAACAACCAGCGAACATCGGCGAACGGCGCTTTAGAACTTGCTGAAGACTGGCGACTGGCGACTAGATCTTCTGCAGCCTCTGCACATCGCGCACGCCGGGAATCTTCCGCAAGCCGTTGATGATGGTCTCCAGGTGTTTGAGATCACTGATGTCGAGGATGATCTCGACCACTGCCTGGCTGTTGGCGGTGCGGGCTTCGATGTTGCGGATGTTGGATTTGGCGTCGCCGATTACGCCCGTAATCTGTTTCAGCATGCCGTAACGGTCATCGCAAAAGACCGTCAGCTTGACAGGGTAGATGTTGGGTGTGGATTCGTCTTTTGCCCAGGAGACGTCAATGCGCCGCTCCGGCTCATACATGAGATTGACTACGTTCGGACAGCTGACCGCATGCACGGCCACGCCCTTGCCGCGGGTTACGTAGCCCACGATTGCTTCTCCGCGGATCGGGTTACAGCAGCGCGCCCGATAGACCAGCAGATCACCGGAGCCCTTCACGGTGATGGCGTGGTTATCGCCGCCAAACACGCGGCGTACGACGCTGGTGACGGCGGATTCGGTTTCCCTGGTATCTTCCGTCTCCGCCAGCGACTGCCCCGCCCCGGGGGTCAATTTTGCCAGCACCTGCCGCGCAGAATATTTTCCGTAACCGATCCCGGCCATGAGGTCATCCGGGCGGCCCAGTCCGTAGTCGGAGGCGATCCTTTGCAGCTCTTCGTCTTTAAGTTCCTTGAGCGGGATGCGGTACTTGCGGGCTTCCTTTTCGATCAGTTTTCGACCGATTTCAATTGCCCGCTCGCGCTGGTGAATGTTCAGCCAGTGCTTGATCTTGTTGCGCGAGCGAGACGACTTCACGATCGACAGCCAGTCCCGGCTCGGCTTGTGACCGGGTTGGGTCAGGATCTCGACGATGTCTCCGCTGTGCAACTTGTGCCGCAGCGGAACCATGCGCCCGTTCACTTTCGCGCCCACGCACGCATGGCCGACTTCGGTATGCACCGAGTACGCGAAGTCGATCGGCGTCGAGTCGCGCGGGAGGACAACAACTTTGCCTTTGGGCGTGAAGGTGTAGACCTCTTCGGGATAGAGGTCGATCTTCAGCGTGGAAAGAAATTCGTTTGGATCGGAGACGTCGCGCTGCCACTCAACCACCTGGCGAAGCCACGCCAGGCGCTGCTCGTCCTGCGCAGAAACTGCCCCGTCTTTGTATTTCCAGTGCGCCGCGATCCCTTCCTCGGCCATCTTGTGCATCTCTTCGGTACGGATCTGCACTTCGAAGGGTGTGCCGTCCTCGGTGATCACCGATGTGTGCAGCGACTGGTAGAAATTCGGCCGGGGCATGGCGATGAAATCCTTGATGCGCCCTGGCACCGGCCGCCAGACATTGTGAATAATCCCCAGCACCGCGTAGCAGTCCTGCACCGAGCGCGTGATGATGCGCATGGCATAAAGGTCGTAAACCTGGTCCACATTGATGCGCTGCCGGATGAGCTTCTTGTGGATGCTGTAATAGCGCTTGGTGCGGCTTTCAACTTTCGCAGTGATCCCGGCTTCCTTCAGTTTGTCGCGAACCACGCCTTCCACACGCGACAGGAACGCTTCGCCTACCTTACGGTGCGATTCGACGGCGTCCTTGACCTGTTCGTAGGCAATCGGATCGAGATAGCGGAAGCCAAGGTCCTCAAGCTCTCCACGAATCTTGCCCATGCCGAGCCGGTGCGCGATCGGGCCGTAAATCTCGAGCGTCTCCTTGGCGATCTTCTGCTGGCGATCCGGCTGCAAATGCTCGAGCGTGCGCATGTTGTGCAGGCGGTCGGCTAATTTGATGAGAATGACGCGGATGTCATCCACCATGGCGAGCATCATTTTGCGGAGGTTCTCAGCCTGCTGCTCTTCCTTGGTGACGAAATCAATCTTGCTGATCTTGGTGACGCCTTCGACGATGTGCGCCACCTGCTCGCCGAATTCCTTGCGGATATCGACGATGGTGACCGAGGTATCCTCCACGGAATCGTGCAACAGGCCGGCGGCAACGGCGACCGGATCCATCTTCATCTCGGCCAAAACCAGCGCCACTTCAAGGGGATGCACCAGGTAGGGTTCACCCGACGCGCGGGTCTGGCCGGAATGCACCTGCAGCGAATAGTCGTAGGCTTTTTTGACGATTTCCAGATCATCGGTCGGCCGGTTGGCCTGCATCCTCTTCATCAGGTCGCGGAACTTCGTGACCGAGAGGACGTTGGTTGCGATCTGTTGGCGCAGGGTCGCCATGAAGGATTATAGCCGTGGGAAACTCGGAGAGGCCAGTTACCGAAGCGTGATCCAGGAAGCCCTAGGCCGTAACTGGATTATAACGTCAAAGATCGCGGGCCCCCACGGTATTCCCACACAAGGAATCGTCTGCGATTTTTCCAGTGGAGAAAGATCTCATTGCGCGCACAGCCAATGCGCAGAAAGAAATCAACATCCTCGGCGGGCTCTGCTACATTGGCGACCATGGCTCTCGATGCGGCGCGTGTGCTGGTGACCGGGGCATCTGGACTGCTGGGCCGGGCTCTGGTGCCGACCCTGCAAGCTCGCGGATACGAAATCGTTCGGCTGGTGCGGGGAAGAGTAACGGCCGGCGACCAGATTCACTGGGATGCCTCGCGCTCGCTCGCGCCGGATACGGTTTCCGGATTCGATGCCGTGATTCACCTGGCGGGTGAATCGGTGGTAGGCCGCTGGACTGCTTCCAAGAAGAGCAAGATCCGCGACAGTCGTGTCACCGGAACGCGCACCTTGGCGCAAGCGCTGGCCAGAGCGACCAAGCGACCGCGCGTGTTTGTCGCGGCCTCGGCCATCGGCTACTACGGAGACCGCGCCGACGAAGTGCTGAATGAAAAGAGCGCATCTGGAGCGGGTTTCCTGGCGAACGTTTGCCGCGAATGGGAGGCGGCAGGTCAAACGGCCGTCGATGCCGGCATCCGCACCGCGTATGTCCGGACCGGCATCGTGCTGAGCGCCGAAGGGGGAGCTCTGCAGAAGATGCTGCCGCCGTTTCGGATGGGTGTGGGCGGTAAGCTGGGCTCGGGCCATCAGTGGATGAGCTGGATCCATATTCACGACTGGACCGGCGCCGTCCATCACATCCTGAAGAATGATCTGCTGCAGGGAGCCGTGAACATGGTGGCTCCGCGCCCGGTGCAGAACACAGAATTCACGGAAACGCTCGCGTCGGTATTGTCGCGTCCCACAATTTTTCCCGTGCCGGCTTTCGCGATCAAAACGCTTTTCGGACAAATGGGCGAGGAAGTTCTGCTCGCAAGCCAACGCGTGGAGCCCGCCCGTCTCGTCACCAGCGGTTATCCCTTCCAGTGCTCTGATCTCAAGAAGGCGCTGGAAGCATTGTTGAAGAAGTAAATCCAGGCGCAACATTTCCATCCGCAAGCGTTAGTTGAGTCGGAGCGCATTTATCGGTTGCGCTTGTGACGAGATGGTCGGGTTTCTCGACGGTAGCCGCTTTCACAAGTAATACGCCTTGTACAAGAAGTAGAGCGTCATGCCCGCTCCCACCAGGATGACGAAGGTCCGGATCCAGGATTGGGGAAGCTTCTGGGAGAAGTGTGCGGCG
Organism: uncultured Acidobacteriota bacterium; assembly: GCA_963765755.1. GTDB lineage: Bacteria > Acidobacteriota > Terriglobia > Terriglobales > Acidobacteriaceae > Gp1-AA133. The sequence continues at coordinate 70,089 of CAVXXV010000023.1, forward strand.
GAATAGCCCCCTGCAATCGCGCCGATCGTCATGACGATGCCTGCCGGCCAGACAATCGCATGGGCAGCGATGAAAGTAACTACCGCCACCCCATTGATGACTGCGCCCAGCACGACTTTCAAAGCGTTCATGGCGTGGATGTCGGTCATTCCGAGCGCCGCCAGCATGGCCAGGTTGATGATGCCGACGCCGCCTCCGAAGTAGCCTCCGTAAATCGCGACGAAGAATTCAAAAACACAAGCCCAGAACAGGGCGGTGGTGGAAGCGTCGTGCGCAAGGCTGGAAGGGCGGTTGCCGGAAAGTCTCTTGCCGAAGGCGAAGAGTAAGGTGGCGCCCAACATCAGCCACGGGAGAACTCGCATGAAAGTGTGGGCTGGGGTCTTGAGCAGCAGGATCGCGCCGGCGACTCCGCCAATCACACTAATCAAGATCAGGGCCACGAGGACGCGGCGGCTGATGTTGAGGCGTTCCCGGTAGGCGCCTCCGCTGGCGGTGGTGCCGACCCAAAGTGCGAAGCAGTTGGTGGCGTTGGCCGGGATGGGTGGGACACCGGTAAAGAGCAGCGCTGGGAACGCGACAAAGCTGCCTCCGCCTGCGACGGCGTTCAGCGCGCCGCCGAGGGCTCCGGCGATAAAGAGGACGATGGCGGAGTGCGGGGGCAAGGGAGAAGGTGTATCAGAAACGGGGAGCGGATGTCAGCAGGGTGGGCTTGGGCGGTGGCCAGATGCTTAGCGACTCCTGGCGGATAGACTTCGCTTGCCTCACTTCGCTCGCGCGTCGGGATGACAAGGAACACCGTTGGCTAGAGGCAAACTCCCTGAGCAGACGAGGCGTCTGCAGCTACATGCCAACGTTTTTTGTGCTGCAGCGTCTTAGAGAAGGGAGAGGCCTCACGTATGCGCTTTTCATTGGTGATTTTGTTATGTCTGGTCGGCAGGGCTTTGCTTGCTCAGCAGGCTGCGGTGGCCCCTTCTGCGCCGCCGAATCCTTGCGCGGCGCCGGAACAGAGACAGCTTGAATTCTGGGTGGGCGAGTGGGATCTGACTTGGCCGGGAACGAAGGAGGGGGAAACGGATCACGGAACGAACAGCGTCCGGAGGGTGCTGGAGACGTGCGTGGTCGAAGAGAATTTCTCAGGGGAGAGCACGATGCATCTGCGCGGGATGAGCGTGTCGATCTTCGATACGCGCGCGGGCAAGTGGAAGCAGACCTGGGTGGACAACGAGGGCGGCTATCTGGATTTCGTGGGCGAGTTCAAGGACGGGCAGATGATCCTGGCACGAGATGCGGTGCGTACCGATGGAACCAAGGCCGTGCAGCGCATGGTGTTCAAGAACATTACCCGGAATGAGTTTGACTGGAGCTGGGAGTCGTCGACCGATGGCGGGAAGACTTGGAAGGTGCAGTGGCCGATTCACTACAAGAGGAAGGGGTAAGGAAAGCATCTGCCTCAAATCTCAACTCGGGAAAGTGCTCCTCTGAGCTCACTGAGATACCGCGGCGCCGCGGGGTGCCCTCTGCTAAAATCCTCCGACATCTGAATTCTCTGGAGCGATGCCATGTGGCGTTGGTTTGCGGGTTTGGGCGGATTGGCAGTGCTGGCGGTTGCCGTGTCCCTGTCGTCTTTGTCGTTCTCCCGCGCCACTCCGCAGGACAGCGAGTTGAAGGGATCGTTTCGCCGGCCGGAGAAGAACGGCTGGACCTATGTGCATCTCCAGGGCACGCCGCACCAGATTGGCTATCAGAATGGATATTTGCTGGCGCCCGAGATCGAAGACTATCTGAAGGTCACGACGCTCGAGCAGACTCACGACAGCAAGAAAGACTGGGCATTCTTCCGCGATGCCGCGCAGAACATGATGTGGCCGCACATCGAGGCGGAGTATCGCGAAGAATTGCAGGGGATCGCCGACGGTGCAAATGCTCATGGCGTGAAGCTTGACGTCTGGGATGTGGTGGCAATTAATGCCGGCACCGAGTGGGGCTACTACGTGAAGGAGTACGACCGGGCCCATGGGATCAAGACGGCTTCGCTGGGAGTTCCCGAGCATTGCAGCGCTTTCGTGGCCACGGGAAGCTATACAAAAGATGGCAAGGTCGTGATCGCTCACAACAACTGGTCGACCTATCTCGAGGGAGAGCGCTGGACGATCATTTTCGACATCGTGCCAGCTAACGGCAAGCGCATGCTGATGGATGGGCTGCCGGGCGTGATCCACAGTGCCGATGATTTTGTTACGAACTCGGCAGGCATGGTCATCACCGAAACTACGATTGGACATTTCTTCGGGTTTGATACGGCGGGCATTCCGGAGTTTGTGCGGGCGCGTAAGGCAGCGCAATACTCGTCGTCCATCGACGATTTCACGCGGATCATGAAAGAAGGAAATAACGGTGGCTATGCGAATACCTGGCTCCTGGCCGATACCCATAAGAATGAAATCGGACGGCTCGAGCTGGGGTTGAAGAACGTTACGCTCGAAAGAAAGAGCGATGGCTACTTTGTGGGATCGAATTTTCCGATCAACGAGAAACTCATCCGCGAAGAGACGGACTTCGATGCGAAGGACATGAGCCAGAGCGCGACGGCACGGCACGCGCGTTGGGAGCAGCTCATGGCCGAGAACAAAGGCAAGATCGACGTGAGTGCGGCGGAACACTTTCTAGCTGATCACTACGACACGTTTACGAAAGAAGAAGAAGCCGACGAGCGCACGCTCGATGGCCACATCGATCTCTCACCCCGAGGATCGCAGCCTTGGCAATCCGCTTATGGAATGGCGGGCGCCGTGCAGAACAAGGCGGCGGATGCAGCTCTAACCGCCGACATGACATTTCTGGCTGCAGCGGGCCATGCTTGTGGCATGGACTTCAAGGCTGCGGAACACGTGAAGGCGCATCCCGAGTTCGCCTGGCAGAAAGAGTTGCAACGGGATATGAAGGCGTATCCGTGGACTAGTTTTAGCGTGGCGAAGTGAGGCAGAGGGCTCAAGCCGGTCTTCGGAAGGCGCATGCTCCTTTTATGACACTTCTCTAACCATGCGGTGATTGCAGCGCAGATGTCAGAAGATCCAACGCAATAGGTCGATAAAGAAAATGCTTGCGGCGATCGCCGCTATGACGACGAGCCGCTTCGTCCAAATGATATTTTTGTCACCGTAATAGGCGGCCGGAATCAGAGCCGTGGCGATGAGAGCGATGACAAAGGAAAACACGGCAAGAAGCACGCGGAACTGCATTCGGCTCTAGAAACTACCCCCTTCCACCACCGTTTTTCCAGCTCCCGCAAGTCCTCCTGCAGTAACCCAGAGCTCACTCGCAGATCGCCAACGCGCGGACCGGGAATGATGTTCCGCCTTCGATCGCGGGAGGAACTGCGAAGAAGCGAAAGGAGCGAGCGTGCAATTGGTCGAGACCACGCAGGTGCTCGACGATTGGGATGCCTGCGGCCAGCAGGATGGTGTGCGCGGGCCGCGCGGGGTCTTGCATGTTATCGATGTTGGCGCAGTCGATGCCGACCAATGCGGCCCCAGCGTGGACGAAATGTTCACAGGCGGCCGCGGCCAGGAACGGGCCGGAGCGAAAATAACCATCGGATCCCCAGTGACGCGACCAGTTCGTGTGGATTAGTACAGCTTTGCCGCGAACGGCGAATCCGGAGACGACCGACGGCTCGATGGGCCCATCTTCCGGGGCGGCGACTACGATGCCGGGAACGTTCACGAGTTTCTCAAGAGGTACAGCCGCGATGTCGAGGCCGTCGGGATGGCGGTGGAACGGGGCGTCGAGGTAAGTACCAGTATTCCCGCCGAGTTCGTAGGACGCGATCTGAAAAGTGGTGCCGGGGGAATAGTGGGTGTGCTTGCCGGCGTCTCCGTGCGAGAGGAAGACGTGGAACTTCGGGATCGGGAGACCGGGATAGGCGGGCATGCCGGGGGCGAGTTTGTGACTGAGGTCGAGAATCATGGGGGCGCTCCGCTACAACAGAAGATACACGTTCGTGTAAGCGATCGAGGAAGGAGCACGCGGCTTCGGCGCCCCGGCGGGCGAGACCCTTCGACTTCGCCCAGGGCAGGCTCTCCGCCTCTCCATGGTTGCGTATCGATGGACAAAAAAGTTGCGTTTGCGTGGCAGTATCCCGTGATTCAACTGAGGGAGGCATCGTGCGCAGATCTGTTCAGCTTGCTTCGTGGAGAGTTAGTTGTGCCATGGCCCTGATATTCCTCGCGAATTTTGCGGGAGAGGCGGTGGCGGGCGAGAACGGACCGGTGTTTTCGACGATTGTTGTGCAGCCTCTTATCTCGCCGCGGCCGGTCGCTGGTGCGGATGGACGAGTTCATCTTGCTTACGAACTCTCGATCGTCAATGATTCGAAATTGCTCGCGCAGATTGACTCGATTGCGGCAATCGATGCGGACACTGGCTCGGTGCTGGCGGAGTGGAAAGACAAAAAGCTGGCAGAAGTTTTTCCGGATCAATGGAGGCGACCCGGGGACGGCCCTGGCAGCGTCTCATTCTGCTTACGCTTTCCGGGATGTGACCTTAGCGTCGAGCGCGACCCTTCCCACAGCGATCAAGCATCGCGTTTCGATCACGCGGTTGACGCCTGACGCAGCCAATGAGCACAAAGGCACGGCTCTCGATCCTAAGGCGAACTTGCCAGGTGCTGTGACGTTTGACGGCGCGTTGACGCCGATCGATACGAGGAAAGCGCTAGTCGTGGCGGCTCCGTTACGAGGGCCGGGCTGGGTTGTGATTAACGGTTGCTGCGAACAGATCAGCGCGCACCGCGGGCGGTGCTGGTGTTTGATGGGAAGCCCTACATCGCACAGCGATTTGCGATCGACTTCGTGCGCGTGAGTGCAGATGGGCGCCTATTTTCCGGGCCGATCGGTCAGCTTGGGCAGCTATCCGTTCTTCGGCGTGCCGGTGTATGCGGCGGCGGACGGGACGGTGGTCGAAGCTTCCGACGGAATGGACGAACAAGTGCCTGGCGGGGCTTTGAAGGGCGTAACGGTGGATACGCTTCCCGGAAATCACATCGTGGTCGACATGGGGAACGGGAACTTTGCACTGTACGCACAATTTAAAGACAGGAACCGTAGCAGTGAAAGTAGGCAATCGTGTGAAAAGCGGGGACGTGATTGGCCATCTCGGCAACACCGGCAACACGAGCGCGCTCGCATTTGCATTTTCACGTGATGGACGGGCCATCACCCTTGGCGTCAAACGGTCTGCCTTATGAGATTGAAGGGTTCCAGAGCGAGGGGAGGATGCAGCCGGAAGACGCCTTCTTTGAGAAAGGTGATCCTGGCAAGATTGATCGAGGATGGTTTCCGGGCACGCATCGAAATGAATTGCCGCTGGAAAATGAAGTGGTGGACTTTTCGGGGGCACAGTAAGGCTGCGATTTTGCTTCACGCCAAAGTCAGTAAGTCTCCATTACTCAACGATTTGCCTATGTGACATAAGTCACAGCCATCGTGTGACAAGGCCTTTAGCCTGTGCATGGTGAGGCAAGTCATGGCAACCCAACTTCATAACGAAATAATCGCAACGCCGCCCCCGGTGTCGCATGCTGCCGAGTTCAAGAAACATCTTCCATCCATAAAGGCGCCCGGCGCAGTTCCAAAGAAAAAGTTGATTCGCCGGACAGATCGCGACTACTCGCAGGCATTGCGGCGGGGATACCAGTTTGCATTTTTCCTGATGAATGTCTGGCTGGGCGGCCAGTTCTACCTGTGGGTGCGGCACTACGAGACGGCAGGTGCGTCGGCTTACGTGTCGCGGCCCGCAGGAGTCGAGGGCTGGCTGCCCATCGCAGGCATGATGAATTTCAAGTATTTTCTTCTGACGGGGCGGGTGCCGGAGTTACATCCAGCGGCTATGTTCTTGTTGGTGACTTTCGTGTCGATCGCGTTTTTGTTTCGCAAGGCTTTTTGCAGCTGGCTGTGCCCGGTGGGAACGATTTCGGAATTCATCGGCAAATTGGGGAAGAAGCTGTTCGGGCGGAATTTCTATTTGCCGCGCTGGGTTGATATTCCGTTGCGTGGGCTGAAGTACGTGCTGCTGGGATTCTTCGTATGGACCGTGTCGAGCATGTCGGCGAAGTCGATTTCCGCATTCATGCAGAGCCCGTATGGAATTGTCGCTGACGTAAAAATGCTGAACTTCTTCCGCTTCATTGGTTCGACTGGACTGTTGGTGGTGGGCGTGCTGGTGGTGGCTTCGCTGTTCGTGCAGAACTTCTGGTGCCGGTATTTGTGTCCTTATGGGGCGCTGCTGGGAATCTCCTCGCTGTTCAGCCCGTTTCGGATTCGGCGGAACGTAGAGACCTGCATTGATTGTTCGAAATGCGCGAAGGCCTGCCCGTCGACACTGCCAGTCGATAAGTTGATCACGATCAAGTCGGCGGAGTGCACGGGCTGTCTGGAGTGCGTGGCCGTGTGTCCGGCAGAAGGCGCGTTGCAGATGGCGCTGCCGCAGTTAATTTCGGCGCCGCGACGGATGCCAACCTGGGTGTTTGCAGCTGGGGTAGCGGTGATGTTCGTGGGGATCGTGGGATTTGCAAAGACGGCGGGATATTGGAAGTCGGATGTGCCGCAAGCGGTGTACAAGCAATTGGTGCCGCACGCGAATGAAGCGAGTCATCCAATGCCCGGGGATCCGGCGTTGCAGTAATGGCTCGTCCAGGCCCAGGTTACGTCCAAAGAGCGGACGCGAACCTGGGGCACCGACACTTCACATCTCAGTCATTGCTTGAGTTCGGTTTGCTGGCTGGCGACGCATTGCCAGAGGCCGCCTGGCATGCGGACCCACGTGTCGGTCCAACGTTCGTGGCGGTCGACTTTTGTGCCGTCGCCGTCGACTCCCTTGCCTGCCCATGCTCCGGTGGCGATAGCAACATGTCCGAACACGGTGACCTTTACGTCACTGATCGCGTTGTGTTCCCACTTGCCCCCTTTCAGGTTCGCGAGCAGGTCTTTCTTGCCGGAGACCTTAGCGTCGGTGTCGGTATTAGTAAAGCGGTCGGCCAGTAGCGGGTCGACAACTTCGGGTTTGCCGTCTCTTTGAGCTTCTGCCCATTTGTGCTCCAGGTCGGTGATCGCTTTCTCGACGTCAGGAGAGCCCTGAGCGAGCGCGGGAAGAGCGGATGCCAAGGCAAACTCAAATAAACAGACCAAGACCAGCAATCGTTTCATGGATCTTCCTCGGGCGCTAATGTAGACCTCCGTGAGGGAAGGGCGCAAATGAAAAGGGCGCGATTGCTCGCGCCCTCAGGAAACAGGTTGAACGTTACTGAAGCAGCGAGCCGTTGCCATTGCCCGGGGCTTCGTCAGGCGGAATAACCACGGCGGCGGCTACTCGGTCGCCGGGCTCCAGGTTCAGGAGACGGACGCCTTGAGCGGAGCGGCCGGATTCGCGGATGGTCTTTGAGTCCATGCGGATGATTTTGCCGTACTGGCTGATCAGCATCACTTGCGACTCTTCGGAAACCTGCGCAATGCCGGTGACTTTGCCGTTGCGTTCCGTGGTCTTCACGTTGATGACGCCCTTGCCTCCGCGATTGGTCAGGCGATATTCGTCGGCGGGTGTGCGCTTGCCGTAGCCGTTCTCGGTTACGGAGAGGATCAACGAGCCCTTCTCGGGGACCAGGTCGGCAACTTCATCGCTCGGCGGTGCAGCTTTCGCGGCTGCCTTGGTCTGAGCGGCAGAGAGGCCGGTGCCTCCGCCGGGCGCGCCCGGTTTCGGCGTAGTTGCCATACCGACGATGTAGTCCTTGTCTTCGAGGTTCATGCCGCGGACACCGGTCGCGTTGCGTCCCATGGAGCGGACCGCGTCTTCTTCGAAACGGATCGCCTGGCCTTCGTGCGAGGCGAGGAAGATGATCTGCTGGCCGTCGGTGAGCGTGGCGGCTACCAGTTCGTCTCCCTCTTCGATGTTGATCGCAATGATGCCGCGCGACATGACGTGAGAGAAATCCTTAAGGTCGGTTTTCTTCACGGTGCCGTTGCGGGTGGCGAAGAAGACATACTTGCTTTCTTCTTCGAGATCGCGGACGGCGAGCATGGTGCGCACCGTCTCGCCGGGCTGCAACGAGATCAGGTTACCCATGTGCTTGCCCTTGCCGGCGGGACCTACGTCGGGAATTTCGTAGACCTTCAGCCAATACACGCGACCGGCGCTGGTGAAGATCAGGATGTAGGCATGGGTGGAAGCAACGAATAGCTGTTCGACGAAATCTTCGTCGCGCGTCTTCATGCCCGTGCGTCCCGTGCCTCCCCGACGCTGCATGCGGTAGGTGGAGATGGGCGTGCGCTTCAGGTAGCCGGAGTGGCTGACCGTGACGGCGACCTGCTCGTCGGCGATCAGGTCTTCGAGGTGGATTTCGGCGGCTTCGTCTTCGATGACGGTCTTGCGGGCGTCACCGTATTGCTTTTTGACCTCTTCCAGTTCCTTGATGATCACGCCACGCAGTTTCTTTTCCGAGCCGAGGATGGATTGATACTCGGTGATGCGCTCGCGAATTTCCTTCAGCTCATTCGAGATTTCATCGATGGAGAGCTTGGTCAGGCGATGCAGTTGCAGTTCGAGGATGGCATCGGCCTGCTTGGCAGTGAAGGGCTTTTCGGGATCGAGCTTGGGTGCGCGGCCGGTGGTGTTGATGTCGATCTTTTTGCCACCGAAGTAGGCGACCAAATTTTCGCGGGCATCGGTGCGGTTGGCGCTAGCGCGGATGATGGTGATCACGTTGTCGAGGTGATCGAGCGCAGTCAGGTACCCCTCGAGGATGTGCTCGCGATCCTGCGCCTTGGCCAGCAGGTAAGCGGTGCGGCGGCGCACGACTTCGACCCGATGGTCGATGAAGTACTGGAGGGCCTGGATGATGCCCATCTCACGTGGCTGCCCATGGGCGATGGCCAACAGGATCATGCTGAAGCCCTGCTGCATCTCGGTGTGCTTGAAGAGCTGGTTCAGGATGATCTGAGGTTCGGCGCCACGTTTGAGTTCGACGACGATACGCATGCCGTCGCGGTCGCTTTCATCGCGGATGTCTGAAATGTCGTCGATGACCTTGTCGTTCACCAGTTCGGCGATGCGCGCGACCAGGCGGGCCTTGTTCACCTGGAAGGGAATCTCGGTGACGATGATGGCCTGCTTGTCCTTGGTGAGGCTCTCAATGGCAGCGCGGGCGCGCATCATGAAGCGGCCGCGGCCGGTCTTGTAGGCATCGACGATTCCAGCGCGGCCGTGGATGATGCCGGCAGTCGGGAAATCGGGGCCTTGCACGAACTTCAAAACCTCCGCCAGCGTGGCGTGCGGGTTGTTCACCAGCGTGATCGTGGCGTCGACGATTTCGGTGAGGTTGTGCGGCGGAATCTTGGTGGCCATGCCGACCGCAATTCCGTCGGAACCGTTGACCAGGAGATTCGGAATTCGCGCGGGCAGGACCTCGGGCTCGACTTCGCTGTCGTCGTAATTGGGACGGAAATCGACGGTCTCTTTGTCGAGATCTTCCAGCAACGAGGTGGCGACTTGCGCGAGCTTGGCTTCGGTGTAGCGGTCGGCTGCCGGAGGATCTCCATCGACGGAGCCGAAGTTGCCCTGTCCGAATACCAGCGGGTAGCGCATGCTCCAGGTCTGCGCGAGGCGCACCAGGGCGTCATAGACAGCGAGGTTGCCGTGCGGATGGTATTTGCCCATCACGTCGCCGACGATGCGGGCGCACTTGCGGGTGGCGCGATTGGGCGCGAGGCCCATCTGCTGCATCGTGTACAGAATGCGGCGGTGGACAGGCTTCAATCCGTCGCGAACGTCGGGCAGCGCTCGGCCAATGATGACCGACATTGAATAGTCGAGATACGACCGGCGCATCTCGTCTTCGATGTTGACGGGTTGAATGTTCAGGGCGCCGGGGGAACCACCCTCGCCCGGGGGCGGGGGAGTCAATGGGAGTTCGGGGTTTTGATCGTCTGCCATAAGAAATCAGCTCTTGGCTACCAGCTTGTCGTTCTTCGCTTTTGTGAATTCGGACGCGCGACTGGGGCCTCGCCTTCGGGAGTTTTCGAAGGTCTCGAGTTTCTTGTAAAGCATTGCATTTAGAGGAAGTTAATTGGCCTTTATGTACACAGAATTATACCACGAATAAGGGGCCCAAAAGGAGGCCAATCGAGGTTAACTGATCGGCTTACGGCGGGGACGTCAGAGGCTCCATTGAAAGCTCTGACGGGCTCTCATTTGTGAGTTTGCGACGGAGCGGTGATTGGTCTCGAATCGATTATGGCGGAAGCAGTGGCGGTGCTGGCGATTGCCAGGGCCGCGCAGCAGAGGGCAATGATGCGGAAAGCAAACACGAAGGAATTCGCGACGGCCGCTTTGACGTCCTCGGACTTTGCGGGATTCAGGTCGGCTGGGAGCTCGATAGCGGCCAGCTTCGTGCGATCGGATCGCACTTCATCTCGGACGTTTTGCGGGACTTCGATCAACGCGAGACGGTGATCGAGTCTGGTCGCGAAGGCGCTGACCATCACAATCCCGAAGACTGCGACCGCTAACAGTCCGGCAACGCGAGCCACGGCATTGTTGATGCCGGAGGCGGTGCCGGAGCGCTCGCGGTCGACTGCGGTCATCACGGCAGTGGTGAGCGGGGCAACGCTGACGGCCATTCCGAATCCCAGGATGACGAATGCCGGGAAGTATGTGGTCCAGTACGATCCGCCAGTTGAGGGTGCGGCGAACAGCGCGAAACCGGCCGCAGCGATAAGCGGTCCAACCATCAGAGGAAGTTTTGGACCGTAGCGGGTGACGAGGCCTCCGGACCAGCGGGAGAGAAGAAACATCAGGAGAATGAGTGGCAGGGCGGCGGCTCCGGCGGCAGTGGCGGAGTAGTGGTGCACCTGGATCAGGTTCATCGGAAAGACGAAGAAGAAAATTCCGAGCGCGGAGTAGAGGAAGAGCGTGAGCAGGTTGGCGCCGGAGAACGTGCGTGAACGAAACAGCGCGAGCGGAACCATCGGGTTAACGGCGCGCGCTTCAACGAAGGGGAAGGCCGCGAGGCAGACGACGGCGAGGACCAGACTCGCGATGACGCCGGAATCGTGCCATCCGAGGCGCGGAGATTCAACCAGTCCGTATACCAGACCGCCGAGGCCGACAGTTACGAGCAGCGCGCCGAGGATGTCGAGGCGCTTCGCGGTGGGGCCGCGACTTTCCGGCACATGCTTCAGAGAGATCACAATGACCGCCACAGCCAACGGAAGGTTGATGTAAAAAATCCAGCGCCAGGAAGCGTGCTCGATGAGCCATCCGCCGAGTACCGGCCCGAATGCCATAGTAATGGCGGTAAAGCCGGACCAGGTGCCGATAGCGCGCCCTCGATCTTTTTCGGGGAACGATGCACTGATGAGGGCGAGGCTGCCGGGAGTGAGAAGCGCGGCTCCGACGCCTTGAAGGGCTCGGGCGATGATGAGTTGATGGATCGATTGCGCGAGTCCGCATGCAGCGGAGGCGAAGGCGAATATGGTGATACCTGTGACGAAGATGCGGCGGCGGCCGAAGAGGTCTCCGGCGGAGCCTCCGACGAGGATGAGCGCGCCGAGGAACAGGCCGTAGGACTCAACGACCCATTGCACGTCGATCACGGTGGCTTTGAAGCTGGCTTGGAGCGCGGGCAGGGCAACGTTGACGACCGTGCTGTCGATGAAAGCCATGCTGCTGCCGAGGATTGCGGCGGAGAGGATCCAGGGGCCGGATTGTGGAGCGCACGGAGCGTCGGCGGAGGAAGAGTTGATCGCGGCTTCATCGCAGGGGGAGCGCATGAAGGGTATGGATGCGGGCGGCTTGGTGGAGGGTTCGGCGCAATGTGAAGGATTTAAGGGGATGCGATGGAGTGTGCTGCCGATTTTGCGATGTAGCTCGGATGGGTTACTGCATCTGCCTGTCCTCGAGCGGCCCTGGCGCGATCAATCCGCAAAATGCGGGCAGTCCCTGAAAAACATGCTAGGTCCCCGAAGCTTGATCCGTCCCCGAAAGGTGATCGATCTACGAAGTGTGATCAGGGACTCAAGACCGCGCGGTGAAGCGGTCTCAAGCAGTCGCGGAGCGGCGGAATTCATTAGCCCAGCGCGTCAGCGCTGGGACGCCGATCCGCACCGAAGCAAGAGCCCCCGGAGGGGCGCCACTTCCGCGCGATCCCCCGAGGTAGGCCAGAGCCTTTCCCGACGATCCGGCGCGATGAGACTTCCCTTGGTGCTGAACATGCAACGGACAACGTTGGCGGCGTAGGTATGGCTCATTTGCTTTCGCCCCTCCGGGACTCTCTTCTCGGGTTGCATAGATCCCAGCGCTTACGCGCTGGGCTAATGAATCTCGCCCTGCGGGCTTAAGTGCGCCGTGCCGTCCCCTTGGGCGGAGGCGGCCGCCTCTACGCGACGAATTTCATTTGTTCCGAAGCGATTCTTCGAGTCGAACTATGCCTAGGGGCGGGTGACGACTTCGTTTGGAGCAGCCGGGACTCGGAAGGTTATCCCTAGTTGTTGATTTGCTTTTACGGTGGCCGGAAGGTCGAGTTGGGTGAGCTTGATCTGCCTCGACCATTGTCCGGTGGTCCAATAGTCACCGCGCGCGTAGATCACGCCGGAGATGATGGAGTAGTTGTCGGATTCCTCGCGATGTCCGTCGCGGAAGATGAAGGCTGTGGCCGGGGGTTCCGGATTCGACAGCCGATTGCCTTGAGATGGAACCTGGGATGACCGCGCCGTTTTGGTGTTTCTGAAGGCGCCGGCCTTTGTATCGGCCACGTAGTCTGGCTGGGAGTCGTGTGAACCGGTTGTTGTCGTCGATGTGCGGCGGATGTAGCGGTCGCCTTGCCATTCGATCAGCAAAGGTGCGGCTGATTTTGGTTCGTCAGTAGCAAGCACGCGCTCGGCTGGCGCGGCGGGTGGTTGGACTACGATCACGGATGGTGCGGAGTCACTGGCCGGGAAATAGGAATCCGACCACAGCGGAAACCCTGGATAGGAAACAATCGGCATTCGATGGTGCGGCAACGATCCCGGAGCCGGGAGATTCGAAATGCGCATTGGCGTGTGCGCGGTCTGTGCGGACAACATTGCCGCGAGGGCAAGTGCTGCAACCGAGCCTCCGATGGCGCGCTTTAACATGGCAAATCAGTTTCCGGGCAGTTGCGGCAGCTTGAAGTCGTTGCCTTCCTCGTCGTTGGCTTTCTGCGTGGCCACGAGATCGAGGTCGGCGATTGGAACTTTCTGTCGACGACCGGGGGTAAGGTCGTAGAGGTTCGCGCCCACGATGGCGTAGTTGCTGATCTGCTGTTTGTGCCCATCCTTGAAGATCAGAATCGTCGGCTGCAGAGCAGTTACGCTCTCGGAACCGGCGACTGGGGGATCAGCGGCGCGAGTTGCGGCCGGCGGCGCCTCTTCGGGAGCTGCGGTCGGAGCAGGCGGACGCGGGGCTGCTGCTCTCGGTTTGTCGGGTACGTAGTCATTGGCGGCGCGCTCGCCGGTACCGCGGCGATCGAAAATTGTTGGCCCGCCTTCGTACGGCTCAGGCATAGCTTGCGGAGGCGCTTCATCGGCAACTGGGCCGTCGTAATCCGTCTCGGGATAGTACGGGACATAGTACGGCACGTAATAAACCGAACCGCTGTTGCCATCGTGATGATGGCCGTTGTTTCCGTCGTGAGTGCGGTGATGGCCTGGCTGTCCGCCAGCCTGCGGCTGAAATGGACGGGGATGCACCGGGTGCGCCGGAACTGCACCACGCGGCCCGACTGACGTCACGCTGGGCGCAACTCCGTTGAAGCCGGGATGCCCGCCGAAACCAAAAGAGGTGACTGAAGGCGGCACACCGTTCGCCTGGGCTGAGGCCGAGAGGGAAAAGAGGCCGACGAGCAAAACCGCGAGAAGCGGCGTCCAGTACCGCATGTGGGCATCATACTCCAGGTAAAGCGGCATGGCATTCTCCTCACTTATTAGATGTTGGCGGAGCGCAATTCGTTCTGAGCAGCTGGAAGTGGATGGTAATCAGGGTAACCTCCGTAGTTGGGACGAGGCTGGATCCATTGCTGCTGCTGGACTAAGTCTGTGAGCTAGTGGGGGTTGTCTAGAGAGAGCCATCGGCATGACCCCCGAGCGGGAAGGCTCCTTCCTCGGAAAGAACGAGTTCAGCAGGTACTCTTGCGTGGTTCTAGCTTCGAGAGGAGAGTCAGTGCGATCCCGCCCGGGCTAGCTCGACCAGACTCCAGGAGGCGTAGGCCAGCAGCAGGCCGAAGGTCCCGGCCATCACAAGGGTGCGCTGTTTCGTTTCCAGCAGGTCGGCGCAGATTCCGGCCACGAACACAAACAGGAATGGGACGGCGATGAGCTGAAAGCCCAGGCCCTGGTAGTGTGGGGTGGCGAAGCCGAGGAGCAGGCAAAACACCGCGACGAGTAGAGGCGCGGTGTTGCCGAAGTAGCGAGCTCTGGGCCAAAGCGCGTACGTGACCAGCGTGACAGGAAAGGCAAACACAAGGGCGGGGCTGTTCTGACCGAGGACAGCAAATAATTCGCGATACGCGGCAGGCATGGAGAATACCTGCGGAGTGAAGCCCAGCCAATTGGCATGGCGCAGGGCATCTACGAAAACGGTGGGCCGGAAAAAATATGCGGCGAACAGCAACCCGAACGCAATTGCGCAGGCGGCCAGCCAGATAATGGCGGTGGCGCCGCGGCGCGTGGGCGCGAGATAGAGCATGAAGATCAGGGAGAGCGGAGCCAGAACAAAGAGAGAGAACTGGGAACCAACCGCGAGCGCGATGGAGACGCCCAGAAGCACTGTGCGCCGCCAGTTCCATAGGACGACTTCGCGAGGAGCGTAGAGCGTGTGCGCGACCGCGATTCCAGTAAAGATGGTCCCGAAGGCGCCCCAGGCGGCGCCGGCTTCCGGTTCCGCAAACCAGACCGAGGCGGCTCGAATCATTCCGGGAGAGAAACAATAAAGGATAAGCGCGATGAATCCACCTTCGTTGCCGTAGAGGCGACGGGCAACGTACCAGAGGGATGCGCCCAGCAGCAGGCCGGACATCAGATGCGGCGTACGCGCGAGAAATCCCCAATAGAGCAGCGAATCGGACTGAAAGCGACCCGGCCACACGAGCAGTGGTGCGGACGAGATCAGATACCAGAGCGCGGAGTGATCGGGGTCGATGCCGTCATTGTCTCGAATGCGCGGCGGTGGGCCGGGACCGAATTCGGAGTGAGGATCGGGGGCGGACGCCGTGCGCGGGGAGCGATGCCAAAGGCGCAAGCCGGTGTCGAGGCGGTACCATTCGCGCAGATCCATATCCCCCGTGCGCAGGCTGCGGGTGATGAGCCATGTACACTGCGCGAGAAAAATGAGGAGCAGAGTTCCGGCCATCCATTGCGGCTTGCCTACAGGTCCCAGCATAAAAATCGGGCGACAGAATAAGGAGCGAGTGTTTTACCATGTCGGGGCCTGATCCCGCGAACTTCGTGATGAGTGAGCCCCTAAATCCAACGCCGGCACCGCCCGAGAAACCGCTTCTAGAACCGGGGACGGACCCTTCAGCGGAAATATTGACGGATTCGCCTCGCAAGCGGTTCGCGGGGGAGGTGTTGTTTTTTGCCGGGGAAGATTTGCGCCCGGAGTGGCGCGCGCTGGGATACTTCGTTTCAGTTGCCCTGACGACGTATTGGTTGATGTGGCTGGGCGTGTCGCTTTTCGCGGAGCCCGTTCGAGGTCCTGCCATATTGTGGCGCGAGATGTATCAGGAGTTCGCGATGCTCGTCGGGGCAATTTTGCCCGCGATCGTGATCGGCAGGTTCGAAGGGCGCAGCATGGGCAACTATGGGCTGCCGCCCCGGCAGGCTTTCGGAAAATTGTTCTGGATGGGCGCCGCGTGGGGACTGGCGGCGATCACTGTTCTGTTACTCGTGCTGCGCGCAGTGCACGCGTTTTACTTCGGGCCAGTGGCGTTGCACGGAGTGCGTGCTCTGAGATTTGCGTTTTTTTGGGGTGTGTACTTTGTGCTGGTCGGGATCTTCGAGGAATTCCTGTTGCGTGGATATGCGCTGCACACGCTGTCGCGCGGATGGGGGTTTTGGCCAGCGGCGGTCGCGCTCTCAGTGCTCTTTGGAGCGATTCACGTGCGTAACCCGGGCGAGACGTGGCTCGGTCTGTTGGCCGTGGTGGCGATCGGGCTGTTCTTCTGCCTGACGTTGTACCGCACCGGAAGTCTGTGGTTTGCGGTAGGGTTTCATGCTTTCTGGGATTGGGGACAGACGTTTCTCTATTCAGTGCCGGATAGCGGAACAATGGAGCCAGGGCACTTGCTGCGACCCTCATTTCAGGGTCCGGATTGGTTGACCGGGGGCAGCGTGGGGCCAGAGGCTAGCGCGCTATGTTTCGTGTTGATTGCCGGTCTCGGAGCGGCGTTTGCCCGCAGCTACCCAGGGGAGAAGCTCATACGCGACGGATTTCGTTCTGGGTTATGACCTTCCATGCCGGCAATCGACCAGTCCGTCGCAAGCCGGTCCGAATTGTTTGCTTCCGAGGTCGTGCAGAGTATCCTGACGCCCGCCTGCGAACGGGACAATACCTCGGAGGTGAAACGCTATGCACCTTCCACGCTGCGTGATGTTTCCCATGTCAATATTGCTGCTGGCTACGCACGCCCTTGCCGGAAGCCACGATGACAAGGTTGCGAGCCTCAATCTTGAGCGCGCAGTGTCCATGACGGACGAGGGGCGGTACGAATTCGAGGAGCTGTCTAAGAAACTCGAACCACAGCAAAAGGAACTAAAGGCAAGGAGCGCCGAGATTGAGGAACTCAAGCAGCGCCTCAATTCTCAGGCGTCCTCTACGAGCGACGCCGACCGCGCGAGCCTCCGCAGCGAGATCGATGCAAAACAGAAATTGTTCGAAGCCTCGTCGCAAGCGGCGACCAAGAGCTCTCAGGATCAGCACAACGAGATCACACAACGGATCGTCACCAAGATGAGTCCGATTATCATTAGTGTGGCCCGAAAAGGAAAGTTCATCGCGATTGTTGATACAAGCCGCGGCCTGGAGGGTGATGTGACCGTGCCCTGGCCGCAAGGTCCCTTGCTATGGTGGGCAAGTCCCGAGGCCCAGCAAAAGGTCGCCTCGACAAAGCCTGAAACCGACCTGACGGACACCATCGTGAGCAGATATAACTCCACCCACCCGCACTCAAAAACAAGCTCGTCCGGCTCCCCGGGTCCCCCGTAGTGGACATGCCGCCGCGCGTTACCACGAGTAGTGCACCGTGTAGGTCACTACCGTCTCGCCATCGGGTTTCACAGTGATGGGGAACTCGATGGTTTGAGCATCCGTCTTGCGCGAAGCGGTAGACTGCTCGGCCAGCTTCCAGTTGTTGCAACGGTAGAGATGCTCAACAACGCGGATGTTGGCGGATTCTTTCTTGTGGTTGCGGACGCGGATTTCGAAGGACTCATCTATCCAGCGCTGGCTGGTTTCGACATGGTAGTTAGTGCGTTTGCGCTCGCCGACGATGTCGAAGGCGTTGCCGGTGTAGAGCCGCAGAGTTTCGTCCTTGGGCGTGTGATCGATCGAGTTCTCCCCGATAAACTCGAGATGGCCATCGGTGTCGCGGCGGTAGAAGCGCAGGCGGCCCTTGGGTAGCGCGATACCCAGATGGTTGGCTTCCGAGTTCTTGAACTCCTGCATCACAAAAACTTTCGGATTGGACTGCGTACCATAGGTGGGATCCTGGCGGATCTGGTCAGGGTTGTAGTAGGCGTACTGGGCTACCTGTGCGCCGTCGTAGACGTAGAGACGCTGCGAGTGAATTCCGTTTGCGCTTACGAACTCCACCTGCTTGGTTTCCTGATCGTGGAGCGTTGTCGCGCGCTGCAAAGTGTAGAGGTGAAATTCGTCGAAGGATTTCTCCTGGACGACAGCGTCATTGCGCTCGTCCGCCATCCGCATCGCTGCCTTGGCCATCCCTGCTATTGGGCTTGCAGCGGGCGCGAGTTTGTTGATATCGCCCGCCATCAGCTTGATCTGGGCGTTCTCGAAAGTCTTGCCGCTCTGGTTCTGCATGGTGATCCAACCCACCAGGTCGACGAGGTTGGTCTGGCTCGGTCCGTCGGCAACTACGAGGTTGTAATCGGCATGCCAGTTCATGCCGCCGCTCACGTAGGACAGTTCGGCGTCGAAGGAGCCCGGCTTGTCCGTTGCGAGCAGCCAGCTGAGCGTCGGCTTCAGAATGGAGTCGCCGCTTAGCGCGGGGAACAGAGGCTGGCCGGGAAGTCCGAAGCGCAGGACGCCGTCGACTTCGATGATGGGCTGGCTGTACGCGGGCTGCTGTTGGTATCCGTTGGCATAGCTGTAACTGGGGACGTAGCCGCTGCGGATAATCTTCCCCTTGATGATCTGGCCGGGCTGAACCTGAAATTCGATGGTCTTGCCTTCATAAAACGAGAGCAGGAGTTCCTGTGAGACGGGATCGTTGCGGTAGTTCTGCTCGAGGATCTGGAGAGTGCGTCCGGCGGGGTCGCGCAGAATGACCGAGTCGGCCTCCACGTGCGCGGCGATGCCAGAGTATTCGATGTGGTTGGCGCCAGACTTCAGGTCGAGCGGAAGATGTTCACGCGCGACGAAGAAATTCTGGTTGTAGATGGTGAGGGCGGGCTGAGAATCTGTTGCTGGTAATTTGTCCTGAGCGATGGTTGAGATGCATAACACCAGGGTGAGCAAAAATGTTTTCACGTTTGTGTTTCCTCGTTTCAGCAGCAACGCGGATTTCATCGCGTCTGTTGTGAGAACGCGGGGTCGGAGGAAACTTGCGCGAGTGGCGTGCGGCTAGCGCGTGGGGCCTGCACGTTAGTAATCGAAAGTAATCGTGCTATAAGCGACGAGTAACCGGCAGAGGTAGCGCTGAACGTTGGCCCCATAAAAATCCCCGTACTCCTGGGCCCGGGGTTTGGTGTTTCATACGAACCTCCGCGACTTGCCGACCTGGAACTGGATTGACGAACTGGCATTGCCCGCGGTTTATTCCTGTCGCTGCTAAATCAAATCCGCTGCCTTCTGCGGAGCGACCGTCACGGGCCAGTTGAAGAAGCGGCGACCGCTCCAGCGCACTACGCGCCAGCCCATCGCCAGGGCGAACAGGATCGTGAGGCTCCAGGCAAGGACTACTGGTATGTAGAACAGAATTACGGCCATGGTGCCGGCGTAGTCGGCGATGGCATCGAGGCCGTCGCGGGCGGCGACTTTGAGTTGGTAAAGCGGGCGCCAGTTGAGGCCGAACACCTGCGCATCGGCTAGCGCGCGCAGCGAAATCGTGATGGCGACGGTCTCAACCTGCTTGGAAAGCGTCTGGAACTCGCCCTGTTGCTGTTCGATCTGGCCGCGAACTTCACTGAGCTTCTCCGAGACTTCGAGCAGGTCTTCCACTTTGTAGGCGCTCTTCATGATGGTGAGGTACTGCGCTTCTTCGGCGCGCAGATTGCGCAGCCGGGCTTCCATGTCGACGTACTGGCGCGTGACATCTTGCGCGTCGGTCTTTTCGCTTTCGACGCGGGCTGCCAGTTTGCGAATGCCCGCCTTCGCATCTTCAAAATGTGCGGCGGGTATGCGAATCGTGATGTCGGCGGTGGGCGCTTCTTTGGTGCCGCCGATCTGCGCCGCTTCGAGGTAGCCTCCCATGGATTCGGCCATGAGGCGGATCTGTTCGGCGGCGTCGGCGGGGCTCTTCACGGTGAGTTCCAGAGTGCCGTTGCGGACGATTTTGCGGTCGTCGGCCGCGCTCGGGGCCTTGGTTTGGGATGAACTGTTGGCCTCAGCCGGCACGTGGGAGATGATCTGCGCCCTATTCAGACCCGCACTGGGTAAAGACACCGGCGAGCTATCGGTAAGCGCCAGCTTGTCGCCCTGAGCGGCTCCCGCGTACAAGTGAGCGACGGATTCGCGCTTCGATTCTTCCGCACGATGCAGCCTTGACAGACGGCTTGCTTCGTCAGCAACAGCTCGACTTCGATACAAGTTTGGGGCGGCGATGATCGCGGCCAGAAGGATCACTACACTGCTGACTGCCAACGGTGTCCAGATCTTTCCCGCCGACTTCAGGGAATCCGAAATTGCCGACATGTCTCGTCTCCTGCGAGAAGAACGAGCGGTTTATCGTGACTTGCAGAGATTTGTGCAGGGCTGTGCGCCTAGACGCGAGCTGAACTGGAGCTTCGTTGGGCAGCCGAGGGCGGCTGCCTCTACGTGGTTCGTGGCGCTAGCGCGTCGGAGATCGCAGCGGCAAACCTGCCGGGCGCCTGGGGATGCTCTGCGAGAAACAGCGCGGGTTCGATCAGTTCCAGTTCCATCAGGCGGAATTTGCCTTCGTCGACTACACCGTCGACTCGCGCGTACAGCGTTGGTGCGACCGTTTGGACCGCCCGAATGGCAGTTGAGAGGACGTGAGCCGGAGGATCGCACAGCTGCGCGGTGCCGCCAAAATCATTCTGCACGCGAAAGTCGCCTTGCCTGGGCTTTTTGAGGACAGCGTGGCTGAAGACGCCGGCGAAGAAGATGACAGACCACTCGCCTTCCCCGGCGATGCCGTCCATGAATTTCTGGAGCATGACGCCCGTCCCGCGGCGGAGATCGTCGAACAGAGTTTGCGCGGTGGCGGCGGCGTTGGCGTTTACGAGTTGCGTGCGGTAGGCAGTGGCGGAGATGCGCGGCTTCACTACGGCTTTCGGCCAGCCCAACTCGTGGAGCTTGTCTTCTAGAGAGCAGGGGTCGCTTCCTTCTGCCCAGAAAGTTGGGACGATGGCGACGCCTTTGGCTTCCAGATCGCGCAAATACGCTTTGTTCGCGTTCCAGCGGATCAGTTCGGCGCGATTGAAGATGGGAATGTTCTGAGTTTCGAGGTCCGCAATCCAGCACAGGAATTTTTCGGGGTGGAGGTGGTAGTCCCAGCAGGAACGGATCACGACACCTCCGTTGGAAGACCAGTCGTGCGCTGAGTTGTTCCAGACTGCGGCTTCGGCTTGGATGCCTTGGTCGGCGAGTGGGGAAAGCAGGAGGCGGTCGTCGTCGGTGAGGTTGGGATATTTGGACGACGTGGCCAGGGCGATTGGTTTCATGCGGAACAAAAAATTGGGCGGCACTCGCCGCCCGATCTTCGACTTGAGAGAACGCGGGCGAGGGCGCCCGCGCTACATGGTTCGTTAGATGTCGAGGTTCTTTACGTCGAGCGCATTTTCTTCGATAAACTTGCGACGCGCTTCAACGTCTTCTCCCATCAGCGTGGTGAAGATGGTTTCAGTTTCGGCGATATCTTCGAGCTTCACCGAGAGCAGGGTTCGACGCTCTGGGTCCATGGTGGTTTGCCAGAGCTGCTCGGCAGTCATTTCGCCCAGCCCTTTGTAGCGGGTTTTTTCGTAGCCGCGGGCGCCGGCTTCCTGCACGTACTTGAAGAGCTCCCGCAGGTTGGACTTTTCGACCACTTCGGGCTCGGCCTTGCGCTTGCTTGCGGTCTTTCCCGTGGCCTGTTTCTTCTCGGCCTTCTCGGCTTTCTGTTCGACCGTATCGCCTTCTGCTTCAGCTGCCTCGTCGGCTGCATCCGCGCTGGAGGTTTCCTTCACGATGCTTTCGACCATGAATGGCGGTTCCATGTAGGGCTCGATCTGCTTGAACTTGGTGAGCAACTGTCGGTACTCGGGGGTGGAGATCAGCTCCCAGTTGATCACGCGCTCGGTGCCCTGGTTGCTGACGAAGAATACTTCCCACAAATTGTGCTCTTCGTCGAAGCGGCTGCCGACTTCCTTGAAGCCCCGCTCCTTCTGCATTTTCTTGAGTTCCTTCTCAAGCTTTTCGACTTTCTTCGATGGCGTATTCTTGTCGCCTTCGAAGTCCACGCGCTTGGCGAGGTCGAGCTTGGGGATCAGCTCCGTGACCTGTTCGGAGCGCAGGCGCTTGTCGACCTTGTCGAAGAAGCCGAGGTATTCCTTGAGCTGCGCCATGAAGCGCGAGAGGCTGCCGCCTTCGAGCTTGGCGGCGCCCTGGCCGTAGCGGATCACGATGCTGTCGGCGGCGCGTTTGAGCAGGATCTTGTCGAGCGCGTCGTCGTCTTTCACATACTGCAGGCTGCGGCCCTTCTTCAAGCCGTAGAGCGGCGGCTGCGCGATAAAAATGTGGTTGCGCTTGATCAGCTCCTGCATGTGGCGGAAGAAGAAAGTCAGCAACAGCGTGCGAATGTGGCTGCCGTCCACGTCGGCGTCGGTCATCAGGATGATCTTGCCGTAACGGACCTTGGTCGGATCAAAGTCGTCCTTGGCGATACCGGTGCCGAGCGCGGTGATCATGGCGCGTATTTCTTCGTGCGCCAGCATCTTGTCGTAGCGCGCTTTCTCGACGTTGAGAATTTTTCCCTTGAGAGGAAGAATCGCCTGGAACCGCCGGTCGCGGCCTTGTTTTGCCGTGCCACCTGCCGATTCGCCCTCGACCAGAAACAATTCGCAGCGCTCGGGCTGACGCTCGGAACAGTCGGCGAGTTTGCCGGGCAGGCCTCCGCCATCGAGCGCGCCTTTGCGGCGGGTCAGGTCACGGGCTTTGCGGGCGGCTTCGCGCGCGCGGGCCGCATCGATTGCCTTGTTGATGATCTTGCGGGCGACGGTGGTGTTCTGTTCGAAGAATGCGCCCAGCTTTTCGTTGACGAATGCCTGCACGATGCCGGCAATGTCGGAATTCAGCTTGCCCTTGGTCTGCCCTTCGAATTGGGGCTGCGGCAGCTTCACGCTGACCACGGCGACCAATCCTTCGCGAACGTCATCGCCAGTCAGGTTTTCTTTCACGTCTTTGAACAGACCCATCTGCTGGCCGGCGTAGTTGATGGTGCGGGTCAGTGCGGTGCGGAAGCCGGAGAGGTGGGTACCGCCATCGACCGTGTTGATGTTGTTCGCGAAGCTGAAGACGCTCTCGGAGTAGGCGTCGTTATATTGCAGGCCAATTTCCATCACGACGCTGTCTTTCTCTGCCTCCATGTAGATCGGCTTGTCGTGGAGAACCTGCTTGCCGCGATTCAGGTGCTTGATGAACTCGGAGATGCCGCCGTTGTACTTGAAGTCGGAGTGCTTGTGCTCGCCGGTCTTCGCGTCAGTGGTGCGCTCGTCGGTAAGCGTAATGAGCAGGCCTTTGTTCAGGAAGGCGAGTTCGCGCAGGCGCTGGGCGAGCGTGTCGTAATTGTATTCGGTGGCGGTGAAGATGCTTTTATCGGGCAGGAAGCGGACCTTGGTGCCGGTTTTCACTTTCGCCGCGCCGGTCTTCTTCAGCTTGCTGGTGGGCTCGCCTTTCGAATAGGTCTGCTCCCATGTGAATCCGTCACGCCAGATCTCGAGATCCAGTTCTTCGCTCAGCGCGTTGACACAAGACACGCCGACGCCGTGCAAGCCGCCAGATACTTTGTAGGACGATGAGTCGAACTTTCCGCCGGCATGAAGCTTGGTCAGTACGACCTGGGCGGCAGGAATTTTCTCGCCATCGATATCCATGTTCTCGACCGGAATGCCACGGCCGTTATCGATGACGGTGACGGAGTTGTCGATGTGAATGGTGACGTCGATCTTGTCGGCGTGTCCGGCGAGCGCTTCGTCGACCGAGTTGTCGACGACTTCGTAGACCAGATGGTGCAATCCCATTTCGCCGGTCGAGCCGATGTACATCGCTGGGCGTTTGCGGACGGCTTCCATCCCGCCGAGAACTTTGATGGAATCGGCGGTGTAATCTCCATTGCCGTTGGCGGCAGGAGTCTTTTCATTTTTTGCTTTCGCGTCGGCGATCGCAGCGGGGTTCAGAGTCTCTTTAGTGGCCATTCAGCTCCGTGGAAATCGCTTGGTTTCTTGGCCCTGGCTGGTGGTACTTTTCGGGCAACCCAGGATCACTTCAAATTATTGATATTTATTGGACTTAGGGGCTTTCCAAGCATGTTTCATTCTACCACAGAAAGGGGCGTTTTTGAACCGCGAACCGGGTCGGTAACCCATGATTTTGGTGGGGGTTAGGAGGGTTGAAACAGGGGGCTTGCGGCGGCGAGAGTCGATCAGGGTTTCCCGGAAGGAAAAGAGAGCTTCTCGATCAGTTCGTCGAGTTCGTCGTCGCTGCCCGCGATGAAGGTGAATGAGACGACATAGCCCCTGCGCAGCATCACCAGGGATGATTGATGCATTGCGAGGGAGCCAACCGTGCGGGTGAAATCACCGCGCACGAGAGTGGTTGGGCCGACGGGATATTCGTAGGGACCTCCATCCGCCGTGAAGCCTTTGCTGGTGGTGAGTTCGGAGAGCGGGCCCATGTAGTCCGCGGCGGTTTTCAGGCCGGGATAGGAGTCGGCACTTTCGGCCGTGATGACCACGGCGGAATTCACCGTGTCGCCGGTGACCTGCGGCGGGCGTTCGAAGACGGCCAGCAGAAGGCGGGACTTGGCGGGATCGGTGGAGTCGTCCTGCATGTCCTTGGTGCGGTCGACCCAGGCGTAGGGGATTTTGTAGGCAAAGGTGAATTCGGGGTTGCGGTAGAGGGTTTCAGCCGTGGCGGTTGCGGTTGGGTTGCGGGTTACATGTTGAGCGGAGGGCTTGTTCTTTGACGAGGAGGAGGATTGAGCGAACACGGTCGTGGCGATGGTGAGTACCGCGAGGATTAGGGGGATGCGGGGCATCTCTGGCTAATGGTACAGGAGGCGGGTCAGGGTATGTCTGGGACCCGAGCGAAGTTGCTAGCGCCCCTTCCGGGGCTGTTTGCTTTTAAAGACAGCTGACCCTGCCCTAACGGGGCTGGGCTAATGAATTTCGCCGCTCCGTGGCTAATGGGCGCCGAGGGCGTTTTTGACGGGAGCCGAGCGCGTTATGGAGCACGTTTGTAGAACGCGTTGTGGAGTGCGTTTTGAATTTGTCAAATGCGTTTGCTAGGCAGCTCGGCCTACCGGAACCGGCTGGGCGCAATGCGCACAGCGGGTGGCGGCGATGGGGATGTCGCTGAGGCACTCGGGGCACGGCTTGGTCGTGGGCGCCTCCTCCTTGTGCGGGTTCAAGCGGGCCATCAGCGCGTTCAGCGGAACGATGACGAAGAAGTAAACGGCTCCCGCCACCAACAGGAACGACACGACTGCGTTGATGAAATCGCCAATCGGGAACGGGGTTTTGCCGATGGTAAAACCGAGCGAGCTAAAATCGGGCTTGTCGACAATCGCCGCGATCAGCGGCGTGAGGAGGTCTTTGGTAAAGGCGGTGATGACTCCGCCAAAGGCGGCGCCGATGACAACGCCTACGGCCAGATCGACGACATTTCCACGAAGGACAAATTTCTTGAAGCCATCCAACATGTCGGGCCTCCTTGAATCAGGTGGCCGAAACTCTAATGCGTGATCAATAGCCGGGTCAAGAACATGTAAACATTGTTGGCCGGGTTGCGCGCTGCCGTATCCAGAACGCCCGGTGCCTCATTCCGCAAAGATTTTTAGGTCGTTTCAGCGTCGGCGACGGTGGGGAAGAATCGAAAAAACGATTCCACCCGCGTCACGATCAGGGCGTTGCGAACGCGGTCATTGACCCCGACCAGGGCGAGCGAGCGACCGTCCTTGTTGTGCGTCACGTAGGCGCTGACCAGGGCTCCGATGCCCGCAGAATCGATGTAGGGAACGCCAGTGAAATCGATGATGAGCGACGGCTCGTCTTTTGCCCGCAGGGTCGACTGGAAATGAAAGAGCGTGCTGAGCACCACCGGTCCCTTCAGGCGCAGAATGCGCTGGCCGGGACGTGGGCCGCTGAGGTCTTCAATAGTCAGGGGCTCTTGGGAAGCGAGTGCCATCGAGAAATATTATCGTCGGGAGAGCGCGGTATTGTTACAGGTCTGTGAATTCTGAGAAACCGTGAAGAGCCGGCAAAGCGGGGCATGGTGCGCCCGAAAGGCGTTCGGAAACCGGATTTCATCGTCCAGATTCAGGGCCCTAACCCCAACTTGCAATTACAATCAAGAATTAGAAGGATCAAGGGGGCGTGGTGGCATTGAAAGTCGGCGACCGGGCACCGGACTTCCAGTTGCCTTCCGTGGAAGGCGAGCAGCGGGGAGAGTTCCGGCTCAGCGATTACCTGGGAAAAGAAAATGTCGTGGTAACTTTCCATCCGTTGGACTGGACGCCAACGTGTGAATCGCAGCTGCCGATTCTGGACTCGCTGCACGCGCAGTTCAAGGCGGCGGGCGGGAAACTGCTGGACATCAGCGTCGATTCAATTGAGAGCCACCTGGCCTGGCAGCGGAAGGAAATCGGCATGATGAGGTTTCCATTGTGCTCGGATTTCTACCCCCACGGGGAAGTGACGCGCAAGTTCGGCATCCTGCGCGAAGAGCCACCGGTGCCGGGCATCAGCGAGCGCGCAGCCTTCATTGTTGATAAAAGTGGCGTGATCCAGTTTGCGAAGGTCTATCCGATCGACCAGTTGCCGGACATCGAGGGCTTGTTGCAGGAACTGCGGAAGATCGCCGCGTAAAGGCGCCCTCTCTCTGACAGGCGCGATTCGGGATACCGCTGTTTGACAGCCTCACGTCGTCACCGTACGATCTCGCCTCGGCAATCAATCCCCTGACAAAGGGCAGCTTCCGATGACAACCATGATGCGGATCATGTCCGTTGTGCGAACCCTCGCCTGTTTCCTTTTTGTAATGCTGCCAGAAGCCCAGGCTTTTCAAATCAACACCCCAGTCTTGTGGCCGACGCATGGATGGAAACAGGACA
Source organism: uncultured Acidobacteriota bacterium (assembly GCA_963765755.1). GTDB lineage: Bacteria > Acidobacteriota > Terriglobia > Terriglobales > Acidobacteriaceae > Gp1-AA133. The sequence goes on from CAVXXV010000023.1 coordinate 96,877, forward strand.
AGCCCGCCAGCGTTGGGCTGGATGAAAAAGTCCTGTCGTCGTTCGACGCGGACCTGAAAAGCGGCAAGTACGAACTGGTGGACAGCTTCGAGGTATTCCGCTGCGGCGTATCTGTTTTCCAGAACAAGTATTCCCACAACTACGGGCAGATCTACGGCAAAGAGGTCAAGGTCAAAGGGCCGCTGAATGCGCGCCTCACCGGTCCGTATAACTATTTCGATCCGGCATGGCACCCGTATTACCACGGAACCGATATGCACACGATGCAGTCGGTCTCTAAAACGGTGAGTTCCGTCATTCTGGGCGTGGCGATCACGCGCGGGGATTTCAAGGCGACCCTGGATACTCCGCTGCTGCATTACTTCGACGTCGCTAAGGTAAAGAATGTGGACGACCGGAAGAAACGCATCACCCTGCGACACGTGCTGACCATGACGACCGGAATGGCGTGGATCGAAAACGTCGCCTACGATGATCCTAAGAACGAAGCGAACCTGATGGAGGCGAGCGAAGACTGGGTGCAATATGTGATCGATCACCCCATGGTGAACGAGCCGGGAACGGTCTTCAACTACAGCAGCGGGACTTCGGAATTGCTGGCTTATATCTTCCAGAAGGAAACCGGCCAGGACATCGAGAAGTATGGCGAAAAATACCTGTTCACGCCGCTTGGAATGAAGCACTACTGGAAGCGATCACCGATGGGCGTTGTCGATACCGAGGGCGGTTTGTTTCTGAACAGTGCGGACCTGGCGAAGATCGGCTACCTCTACTTGCACGATGGGATGTGGGACGGGAAGCAGATCGTTTCGAAGGAATGGGTACAGCAATCGCTGTCGCCGTTCATCGACGCTGAAGAAGGAATGAAGTACGGGTTCAAGTGGTGGCTGCTGCCGCGAAGCGACGGCGCGGGATTCGTGTGGATGGCATTGGGATTCGGAGGCCAGCGGCTGATGGTGTTTCCGGAGAAAGACCTGATCGCGGTGTTTACGGGGTGGTCGATCTTGAAGGATCCCGCCTCGAATCAGGAACTGGTGAAGCGGATCTTGCCGGCGGTGGCCGAACAGGCGTGTAGTACGCGGAAGTGATTGGTTTTATCTGAAGTCTCTAGAGTGTGGCAGCCTGCTCGCGACGTCTCGCTTGCAGTTCGATATAGACGTTCACCAGAGACACGGCGGCGGGGGTCACACCCGGGATGCGCGCGGCGTGCCCGAGCGTGCGCGGCCGGATCTTGAGAAGCTTTTCCTGCATTTCGCGCGACAGGCCGCTCACGGCGCGGTAGTCGAACCATTCCGGGATAGCGCGCTGCTCGGCTTTTTTCAGGCGGTCAATCGAGCGCTGTTGCTGCGTGAGGTAGCCGGCGTACTTGATTTCGGTTTCTACGGATTTGAGCTCGTTGCGCTGTCGGGAAGAGAGGCAGTCTTCGGTCTCCGGTCGTCGGTCGTCGGCTAGTCCTGCCACCCCTTCGGCTCCGAAGAAGTCTTGAGCCAGTTCGCGCAGGATCGGGGTTAGCTGCTCGATGGCTACTTCGGGGCGCTTCAGCAGTTGTGCGATTGGCTGGCCCAGAGCCGAAGAGAAATCTGGAAGAGTATGGCTTCCGCCGGAAACGCAAGGTCCCTCGACTGCGTTCGGCTGCGCCTCGCTTCGCTCGGGATGACAATCGGTGAGCTGATTCTTGCTTCTCGCGGGGTGACCGACGTTGAGTGAGTGTGCGGCCTCGCCGAATTGCTCGCGTGGCAAAGTGATTTTGCTGAGCATCTGCGATGTGAGTTTGGTCTTCTCGAGTAGCTGCTTCATTGCTTCGAGACGCTGCTGTTTCTTCTGGTAGTCCGACCAGGCTTCGTCGTTGATGAGGCCGACTCTGCGGCCGTGAGGTGTCAGGCGGCGGTCGGCGTTATCGATGCGGAGTTGCAGGCGGAACTCGGCGCGCGACGTGAACATCCGGTAAGGCTCGTTGGTGCCCTTCGAAATCAGGTCGTCGATCAGAATTGCCGTGTAGGCCTCGGTGCGATCGAGGATCAGCGGGGATTCTTTCTTCACTTTCAGGGCTGCGTTGATGCCTGCCAGCAGGCCCTGGCAGGCAGCTTCTTCATAGCCACTGGTGCCGTTGATCTGTCCGGCCAGAAACAGGCCGGCAATTTTTTTGGTTTCCAGCGTTCGCTCAAGTTCGGTGGGATCGATGGAGTCGTACTCGATCGCGTAGCCAGGCCGCATCATCTCGGCGGCTTCGAGGCCCGGGATCGATTTCAAGATGGCCAGTTGCACGTCGATTGGCAGCGAAGTACTCATACCGTTAACGTAAATCTCGTGCGTGTTCAGGCCCTCGGGCTCGAGGAACAGCTGGTGCTGGAGTTTGTCGGGAAACTTGACGATCTTGTCTTCGATCGACGGACAGTAGCGCGGTCCGATGGACTGGATCTGGCCGCTGTACATCGGGGAGCGGTGCACGTTCTCACGAATGATGCGGTGCGTTTCTTCGGTCGTGAAAGCGATGTAGCAGGGGACCTGCGTGTCGTGATGCGCGACCCGCTTGGTGCGAAAACTGAAGGGCGTGGGATCGGCGTCTCCGGGCTGCATCTCGAAGCGCTTCCAGTCGATGGTGCGGCCATCGAGGCGGGGAGGCGTCCCGGTCTTGAGGCGGCAGCCGCGCAGGCCGAGGTTCTTCAGAGCTTCGCCCAGGAGCACGGCGTTTGGTTCCCCGGAGCGGCCGGCGGGATATTGCTGCTCGCCGCAGTGGATCAGGCCATTGAGGAAAGTGCCGGTGGTGATGATGACGGCCTGGGCGCGGACGGTGCGGCCGTCGCGGAGTCGGATGCCTTGGACGGCTCGCAGGATGCAGTCGCTAGTGGTCAGTCGCCGGTCGTCAGCAAAAGAAGCGTCGTCGGGTGTAGGTTCTCGGTCGTTGGCAAGAGTTGCCGAGCCTTGCTCGGCTGGACAGCCGGAGGCGGCTGTCCCTACGTAGGCATTGGCTGACGACTGGGGACCTGCGACTGGCAATTGCTCAAGAATCAGATCCGCCACCTCCGCTTGCTTGATTGTCAGATTGGGCTGCGACTCGAGGACCTCGCGCATCTTCAGGCGGTAGGCTTGCTTATCGCATTGGGCGCGCGGGGACCAGACGGCTGGGCCGCGCGACGTATTCAAGAGGCGGAACTGGATGCCGACTGCATCCGTGACTTCTCCCATGATTCCGCCGAGGGCGTCGACTTCGCGGACCAGGTGGCCCTTGGCGATTCCGCCGATTGCTGGATTGCACGACATTTGGGCGATCAAGTCGACGTTGAGCGTGTAGAGGGCAGTCTTCAACCCCATGCGGGCGGCGGCCATGGCGGCTTCGCATCCGGCATGTCCGGCGCCGACCACGACTACGTCGAATTGTTCGGTGAACTGCATGGTTGTAACTTCCCAACGGGACTCGGGTGGGCTTGTGACTATTTTAGCAACTCGAGCATTTTTCAGTGCGCAGTAACGGTCGTGATCCCAAGCACATGCGACTGGGAAGCTTGTTTCTGGCTTACCGCGTTGCTTGTCACAAGGCCTGTCCGCCTTTTATATTGGGCTGCCTCAAGGAGAACCAATTCATGGACCAGTTGGCATTTTTTCGAGAACTAGACGCTCGCATCGCGAAGTACGACTTGCTGTGTCACCCGTTCTACAAAGCATGGAGCGCCGGAGAGTTGACGCGCGAAGATCTGCGCGGGTACGCGCTCGACTACTACCAGCACGTGAATGCATTTCCATCGTACCTGGCGGCCTTTGCGCTGCGACTGAACGACGGCGATTTGCGTCAGGCCGTGCTCGCCAACATGCGCGATGAGCAGGGCGGCGAGGCGGAGGATGCGCACTCGGATTTGTGGATGGACTTTGCAGAAGGGATGGGCGCTGCGCGCAGTGCCTACGGGCACAAGGCTGTTCCGGAAGTGAAGGATCTGGTGCAGTGCTTCACGCGGGTGGCCGAGAACGGCACGCCCGCCGAGGCCCTGGCTGCTTTCTACGCGTATGAGTCGCAGGTGCCGCGCGTTGCGACGGAGAAAGAGCGCGGCTTGCGGGAGCGCTACGGAGCCGACGAACGCACGACACGCTATTTCTCGCTGCACGCAACCGCGGACGTGTATCACGCGAATGTATGGCGCGATCAACTCGGGAAACAGCTGACGGAGAATCCCGGGGCATCCGAGAAAGCGCTTAACTCGGCAGAGTCGGCAGCCAAAGCACTGTGGACCGCACTGGATGGCATTGAAGCACGCAGAACGGCGAACGCCGCGTAGCAACTAGTCTCGAATGGATTGTTTGAGCCACTGATCGGCACGATCGGTGGCTTTGTCTTTTGTGCAGCTTTCAGCACAACAGTAATTGCGGAGGAGAATTGCATGGCGAAGCCAGTGCCCATGGGAACTCGAGGCGAGGCCGAGGAAACGGTCGAGTTTCAGCACACGCTGACTGCGCATCACCCGTCCTTGCCTCCGGTGTACTCGACGCCCGACATGATCCGCCTGATGGAGACGGCGGCGTTTCACGCGTTGCAACCTTACGCCGAAGGCGATGAAATTACGGTTGGCACTTCGATTCATGTGGAGCATCGTGCGGCGAGCGGGATCGGGACGCGCGTGAAGGCGGAGGCGGTGGTTGAAGCATTGGAAGGGAAGTTCTATACCGTGCGCGTTTCGGCGAGCGACGGGGCTCAGGAGATTGGGCGCGGGACGGTTGGACGGGCGTTCGTGAGCGTGGCGAAGTTCCTGGCGCGGGTCAAGAAGTAGTCCGCGCTTGTTTGCATCGGGCGTGCGCGGCGCAACATCTTAAACCGCAGAGAGCGCAGAGAAAGGCCACAGAGGGCGCAGGGGAATTCTTTTCGGACCAGGGGACGCAAATGAATATTGAAGAGCAGAAGTCGAAGGCGATGGCTTTTCGCGCGATGCATCGCTCGGGCAAGGTTCTTGTCTTGCCCAATGCCTGGGATGTCGCCAGTGCGCGCGTGTTTGAAGAAGCGGGATTTGGCGCGATTGCAACTACCAGCGCAGGTGTTGCCTTCTCGCTGGGCTATCCCGATGGGCAGAAGATTTCACGGGAGGAGATGCTGGCCCGGGTGGGACGGATTGCGCGAGCAGTGAAGGTCCCCGTTACGGCAGACGTGGAGGCGGGATACGGGTTGCGCCCGGAGGATGCTGCGCGTACGGCAAGCGAGGTGATCGCCGCCGGGGCCGTCGGGCTCAACCTGGAAGACACGACTGGGGACGCTGCGAATCCGCTGGTGGACTTGCCGTTGCAGTTGGAGAGAATTCGCGCCGTAAAGGCGGCCGCGCTTAAAACGGGCGTTTTGCTGGTGCTGAACGCACGCACGGATGTCTATCTCGAAAAAGTCGGAGAGCCTGGCACGCGCTATGACGAGTCGCTCCGAAGGTTGGTGGCGTATCGGGACGCGGGTGCGGATTGCGTGTTTCTTCCGGGAGTCACGGATGTGGAGACGATTGGAAAAATCGTGCGGGATACGCAGTGTCCGGTGAACATCCTGGTGGGCCCGGGGTCGCCGTCGGTGCCGGAACTGGAGAAACTGGGCGTGGCACGCGTGAGCATCGGATCGAGCGCAATGCGCGCGACGCTGGGGTTGGTGAAGCGCATTGGAGAGGAACTCAAAGCGACCGGGACTTACTCATCGATGGGGGATGGGGTTCCGTATGCGGATTTGAACCGGATGCTGGGCTAGCTGTCAGCTTTCAGCCGTCAGCTGTCAGTCAGAACACTTGACCAAGAGACATGTTCAATCTTCCTTCAAGTCAATGTAACTCTGAGAGCTGAAAGCTGATGGCTGTTCTGGGCGTTATTTCCGACACGCACGGACTGTTGCGGCCGCAGGCGGTCGAAGCATTACGCGGAGTTGCGCACATCCTGCATGCGGGCGATGTAGGCGCGCCGGAAGTATTGGACGAGTTGCGTCAGATTGCGCCGGTGACGGTGGTGCGCGGGAATGTCGACACTGCTAGTTGGGCGCGTAGAATTCCTCTCAATGAAGTGGTCGAGATCGAGGGCGTGTCGATTTACATGCTGCATATTCTCGCGGAGTTGGATCTGAAGCCGGAGGCGGCGGGATTTGGAGTGGTGGTCTACGGGCACAGCCACAAACCCGCTTCGGAGATGAAGAACGGCGTGTTGTATTTCAATCCGGGGAGCGCAGGGCCACGGCGGTTCAAGCTGCCGGTGACCGTGGGAAGGTTAACGCTGAGCGGCGGAGTGGTCCGAGGGGAGATTGTCGCTTTGGGGGTGTGAGAGGACTCCAGCATCTTGTCGAATAGTCCAACCCAGCCTTACAACTGCCCTTGCACGCACGACGTTCTACTGGTCTCAGTCGGGTCCGGCTCTGTTGATTCTACTGCTGCGGTGGATACAGAACCAGGTATTCGTAGGCGGCGGCAGCTTCGTCCTGGCTCAGGAAGGGAAAAACGGGCATCCTGCCTCTGAAAGGCGCGGGTGGCGTGCCCAGGGCGATGGTCGAGCCGTTTGTGACTTTTCGGACGAAATCGGGAAGGCTTACCCGTGTGGTAAGGGTGGAGAGCGGTGGAATTGCGCCCTCCAGGACTTGCCCGGGATCGGGGTTCGATCCGGTCGCGTTGTGGCAGATGTGGCAGATCGACTTCACAATGTGCTCACCGACGCGGTAGGACGATTCCTTTACTACCAGGTTGTTTTGGGCATTGGGCACGTCTGAAAGTTGCTCCAGGTAGGGCACCAGGGCGCGAATTTCTGCTTCACTCAAGGTGGGTGGCGGCATGTGTGTTCCCCCGAGGTGAAGCCGATGCCGCAACAGAACCTTGGAGTCCTTTGCGAGGGTGTTCGCGTCGGCCCGGCTCATTTCCCGTCCAAGCTTTCGCATTCGCTGCAAGGTGGCCTCGCGGGAAGTCGCCTGGACCGGGCCCGTGATCGAGTTTATTTCCGGGGGTGCGCCGTGGCCCAGCGGCCCATGGCAGGATTGGCAATTGAGGCGATAAAGATCCGAACCATGCAATGTGACGATTTGCGTCGCGTAACCGGGCGAGAGTTCCAGACGCCAGGAGGCGGCTTCCTTCCCCGAGGTGGACGGTGCTGGACCCAAGTCCCATGTCTTACCCATACTGGTTTCGCTGAACGTCGAATGGTTGTGACGGATCCAGCTTTCCCCCGAAACAGCCGTTACAGAAACGTTGTCGCCCTGGGCAAGCAATAACGCAGAGACGGCGACAGCGAACACTCCCAGAACTGCCGGATTTGTGCGCTTGTTTGTCACGGCATCACCTATATCCCTCACGGGTCGCGGCCCATCGATCTACTTCGTCACGGTTATGTCGGCGTTCGTAGCGCCATCGCCAGTCGTGATCTTCTGGGTTGTGGGTTTGCCGTCTTCGCTCCAGGTCTTCAGCGTGTAGGTGCCCGGCGGGACGTCCTTGATCGAGAACGTTCCGTCATTGCCGGTCAATGCGAAATACGGCGTGGGAACAACCACAACATGGCCGATCATCTCGGGATGGATATTGCAGAGGAGTTCGGCCGCTCCGACGTTGTCGAATTCGAACGATTTCTGTTGATTGGGCGACACGATGGTCATGCTATGCCGAAACCGCTTTTCGCCGTTGATCGACGGCCAGTACACGTTGTGGGCTACGTTATCGTGGTTCAAAAAATCGACGGTTGTTCCCTGCAAGATGACCGTGGTGCGAGGCACGAAAAGCATATTCCGCTGGTCAACCGCTACGTGTTGTGTTGGGTGATCGAACTTTTTGCCCGGAATGGCATCGATGTAGACGACGATGTTCTGGGCGGACTTCAACCCTGTAGCGGTAACCTTTCCCTTCACTTCGCCAGCTTGGGCAAGGTTGGCCATCCAGAGCATGCCAAAAGCGATAGCCACGACCGGTCGCCTGAAAGTTTTCATGACAATCTCCCATTCAGTTAGCGCCGACATCGCGCGGGAAGCGCCAAGCGGCTACTATCGTGGCCGTAATGTTCCTGTCTGCCTCACAACCCCGCCGTGATCTGTGTCACACCTGCGTGTGACCACGATTGTATCTTCGTGACATGGTGATTCACCAGTGCGGATCATCTACCATACGGCGATGCCGATTTCAGGTTCTGAAGCGCGGGAAGCGCGACGCAACATCACCGGGTTTGCATTGCGTACTCCGCTCGTTCGTTGTAACGCAGAGCCCGAGTTGTATTTGAAGCTCGAGAATCTCCAGCCGATTGGTTCGTTCAAGATTCGCGGGGCAGCGAACGTAATGGCTCTGACGCCGCCCGCACAACTTGAGCGCGGAGTCTTAACCGCTTCGGCGGGCAACATGGCTCAGGGTGTGGCGTTCTGCGCGCGGCGTCTGGGGATTCCTGCAACCATCATCGCTCCCGATACGGCTCCCGCGACCAAGACTCGCGCCGTGGAACGGATGGGTGGGCGGGTCATCAAGGTTCCCTTCGCCGAATGGTGGCGAACCTTCGAGACGCGCTCTTACCCTGGCGTCGATGCAACATTTATTCACGCCTTCGACGATCCGCACGTCATGGCGGGGAACGGCACGATCGCGCTGGAACTCCTGGAAGATTTGCCAGACGTGAATGCGGTCGTGATCCCATGGGGCGGGGGAGGCCTGTCGTGCGGCATTGCGGCGGTTTTGCGAGCACTCGCGCCCAAGGTGCGGATTTATGCCGCTGAGATCGAGACGGCTGCCCCGCTGGCGGCGTCTCTGGCGGCGGGGGAGCCGCGCACGGTGGAATATCAGCCGTCTTTTGTCGACGGTATCGGCAGCAAGATGGTGTTCCCGAATATGTTCGAACACGCTCGCAAACTGCTGGACGGGTCCTTGGTGGTGACATTGAACGAGGCGGCTGAGGCCATGAAGCTTGTGGCGGAGCGCAACCGCGTCATCATCGAGGGGGCTGCCGCATGTGCGGTGGCTGCTGCTCGATCCGGCCAGGCCGGGCCCGGCAAGATCGTGGCGATCGTGTCGGGCGGGAATATTGATCTCGACAAGTTCGCTCAGTTGGTTGCTTAGAGCTGAGTAAGTTCGCAGGTGAGCGCCCAATACAAAAGCGAACTGGGGACACGAGGACTTCCCGATGTCAATGTGTGGTCGCCTGATCACAACAATCATCCTAGACATGGTAGCGTGAGCGAATCAGAATAGTGGCTGTGATACTGCTCAAGTTCCTGCCGGTGCTAGCCGTACTGACACTGGTCTTTGGCGTGGTCACAATCATCCACATGTCTCGTGCATGGGGTATACGCGCTTTCGCTGCCAGATAGGGTTTCCAGTACATCGGTCCCCCCGCTCCGAAATGGTGGCACCCCTCTCACCCCAAGACCAGTCCCCCTTTTCCGGACGGGTTTTCCCGCACTTGTCAGCCCTGCGGCAGACGAATTACTCAAGTCTGGAATATGATCGAGGGACATCAAAACGGAGTATCAGTTCTCATTTTCGACAGCATTCTCGGAGGAGGAAGAGGCAGCAGGTGCTGCACCGTTATCGCATGCCAGACCGAACGGAATCCATTCGGAATAGTTGCCTCGCCAGATCGCGTAATTCAGTCAGGTGGATGGACAGTTCTTCATGGAATTTGGTTCTTTTACTTTTCGTGGACAATGGGCATACGGCGACTCGACGACTATGTGAATAAGTTGCGGGTCGGCTCGGTCTGCGAGCCTAGTTGTTGAAGAATCCCTTTACACTCGTTGCCCCTCAACCACGTCTCTTCCCTGCTTTAAAATCCAACCACCGTGTCGATTCAATTTCAGATCGAGGCCAGTGACGGAGCAGGGCGAGCAGGAAAGCTCACGACGCCGCATGGTGTGGTGGAAACGCCGGTCTTCATGCCCGTGGGGACCCTTGGTTCCGTAAAAGGCGTGCCGCAGGATTTGCTCGAGGATCTTGGGGTTCAGATTCTTCTTGGCAATACTTACCACCTCTACCTGCGGCCGGGCGTCGATACGGTGCGGCGGCTGGGCGGCCTGCACGGCTTTATGTCTTGGGATCGCGCGATTCTAACCGACTCCGGCGGCTTCCAGGTCTTTAGCCTCAGCGAACTGCGCAAGGTGACCGAAGAGGGAGTTACATTCCGCTCGCACCTCGATGGCTCGTCACATTTCTTCAGCCCGGAGAGCGCGATGGAGGCGGAGATTGGGCTAGGCGCGGACATCATCATGGCGTTTGATGAGTGCACCGAGTTTCCGGCGGAGCGCGAACGGGCGCGGGCGTCGATGGAGATGACCTTGCGCTGGGCGGAGCGGTCGAAGAAGTATTTCGAGGCGCACAAGCACCAAGTGCCTTGGAAGGCAGTTAAGAGTTTCGAGTTTCCAGTTTCGAGTTCAAACGACGATTCTGGAAACTTGGAACCTGAAACTCGAAACTTGGCCGGGGCCACCCAATCCCTCTTCGGCATCGTCCAGGGCGGAATGGAACTCGATCTTCGCAAGGAATCCGCTGAGCGCACCGTCGCGATCGACTTTCCTGGCTACGCTATCGGCGGGCTCAGCGTGGGCGAACCTCGGGAGACCACGCGTGAGGTCGTCGAGTCGACCTTGCAGCATCTTCCCGCGGACCGGCCGCGGTATCTGATGGGGGTGGGGACTCCGGAAGAAATCGCCATGTACGCCGGCATGGGGATCGACATGATGGATTGCGTGTTGCCCACGCGGGCCGCACGGCACGGGTTGCTGTTCACTTCGGAAGGGAAAATTTCCATCAAGCAGGCCCGCTATGCGGCCGATAGTGGGCCGCTCGATCCGGCTTGTTCCTGCCGGGTCTGCGCGCGGTATTCGCGGGCCTATTTGCGGCACCTTTATGCGGCTAACGAAGTGCTGGCACAGGTTTTAAATACCATCCACAACCTTAGTTTCTACCTTGACACTATGCGGAGGGTGCGGCATTCTATTCGACTTGGGGAAGGGGCGCGCTTTCATTCTGGTGTCTCGTCTCAACCAAAGCCGTAGGTTCCCGATCCCCAGGTTCAAGCGAAGGATACCCGGCCGGAACACACGAGTACTCCCGCGGTGACAATCGAGGGCACCAGGCGCTGGCCGCGTCGGCGTTAATTTTGAGATGGGTGCGTCTTTTTAGGGTTTCATGAGCAATTTATACTTCTTGGCGGCGCAGATGGGCGGCGGGGCGGCTCTCGGAATGATGGCCCCTGTCCTGCTGATTTTCGGCGTTTTCTACTTCCTCCTGATCCTTCCCCAACAGCGGCGGCAGAAAAAATGGCAGCAGATGCTGTCGGATTTGAAGACGGGGGATAAGGTGATCACCAGCGGTGGATTGAAGGGGACGATCTTCTCGATGAAGGACGATTCCGTCACCCTGCGCGTGCCGCCGGATAATTTGAAGTTGGAAGTGAGCCGCGGATCGATTGTCACGGTGACTACACAGGAAGAAACGGCGACGAAGTAGCTTCGAGCAGAAGCTTTTGACCGTGAAGGGCGCGAAGGCTTCGCAAAGGACGCAAAGAAGCGCAGATAAGTCAGCTGACTAAGGGAATGTATTTTCTGTCATGAATAAGAACTTGCGCTGGAAAGTCATCGTCATTGTCGTAACGATGCTGGTATTTCTGTTTGGGATCTTCGGGATTCCGCAGAGCTGGTCGGGGTCGGGTCTGCTCTCGGCCATGACGGATCGCATTCACCTGGGCTTGGACCTCAAGGGCGGGACGCACCTCATCCTGCAGGTGCAAGTGAATGATGCCGTGAAGGCGGATGCTGATCGCGCGATGGAGCGCTTGAAGGACGAAATGCGCACGCGCAAGATCAACTACACCGATATGAGTCAGCCGGATCCCACGAAGAATCCGGACCAGATCTTCATCAAGGGAGTGCCGCCCGACGTAACCACAGATTTGCGGAACCTGGTCAGCGACCGGCTGCCGGAATACGATGCGACTTCAGGACCGGAGAACTCTTGGGTTCTGAAGATGAAGCAGCAGCAGCTGACAGACTTGAAAACCCGGGCGGTTTCGCAGGCGATCGAGACTATCCGCAACCGCGTGGACAAACTAGGCGTGAGCGAGCCGGTGATCCAGGAGCATGGTCTGGGCGACTACCAGATTCTTGTCCAGTTGCCGGGCATCGACGATTCCGGGCGTGTGAAAGAAATTATGCAGTCTACCGCCATGCTAGAAATCCGGCAGGCGATGAACAACGGCGCGACCTACAAAGACGAGGCGGCCGCGCTGGCAGCGGTGAATGGCGTGCTGCCCGATAACAGCGTCCTGATGCATGGCAAGAATATCGGCGCCAGCGGGGAAGACGCGGTGTACATCATTTCGCGCGTCTCCGCGGTTGCCGGTCATGATCTGCGCGAAGCGCGCGTAGGCCGGAACTCCCAGACCGGGCAGCCGGAAGTGAATTTCTTCCTGACGGCGGAAGGCGGACGGCGATTCTCGAATTTCACCTCCCAGCACGTCGGCGATTATCTGGCGGTCGTGCTCGATAACAAGGTAATGGAAGTCGCCGTGATCAAGAGCGAGATCGGCGACTCGGGCGTGATTGAAGGACGGTTTACCGACCAGCAGGCCAAAGATCTTTCCCTGATTCTGAATTCTGGCGCGCTGCCGGCGGGTATCAAGTATCTCGAGGAACGCACCGTCGGCCCATCTCTCGGCGCGGATTCGATCCGCTCGGGCATTCGGGCGGCTGTAATCGGCATGCTGGCGGTGCTGATCTTCATGCTCGTGTACTATCACGGCGCCGGCGTTAACGCGGACGTGGCGCTGATTCTGAACCTCATCATCCTGCTTGGCTTCCTGGGGTTTAGCGGTGCGACCCTGACGCTCCCCGGAATTGCGGGCGTGATCCTCACGGTCGGCATGGGCGTGGATTCGAACGTGCTGATCTTCGAGCGCATTCGCGAAGAGTTGCGCAATGGGAAGACCCCGCCCTCGGCAGTGGATCAGGGATTCGCGCATGCCTGGATCACGATTGTGGATACGCACGTCACCACCATCGTTTCGGCGTTCATTCTGTTTATCTTCGGTACCGGGCCGGTGAAGGGATTCGCGGTCACGCTGACCTTCGGTCTGCTGGCCAACCTGTTCACGGCAGTGTTTGTTTCACGGGTGATTTTCGATTACGTGCTGAGCCGCAAGCAGCGCGGAGAAGCACTCAGTATTGGGTAAAACAGTTTCGAGTTTCCAGTTTCAAGTTTCGAGCAAGAAGACAGGCAAGCTGATTACAGCTTGAAACTGAACCTCTGAAACGCGGACGAAAGGGTCTAGAAGCGCGTGGAATTTTTTCGCAATCCAAACATAGATTTTCTTGGGAAAAAGTGGTATTTTCTCGCCTTTTCACTGGTGTTCAGCATTGCGGGTGTGCTCTCGATGCTTTTCTGGCACGGCATCCCGCTGGGCGTAGACTTCCGCGGGGGCACGCTGGTCTACGTAAGGTTCTCGCACACGCCCGACAACGACGCGATTCGCGCGGCGTTGGATAAGATCGGACTGCACAACGCGAAGATTCAGGGCTATGACAAGCCGGAGTTCAACGAGGTCCTGATCGATCTGGCGGAGCAGGAGACCAGCGAAGCAGCACTGGACAAGGGCAAGGCGCAGATCATTGCGGCGCTGGAGACAAACGCTCCCGCCGGCAAAGTCGATCTGAACAACGCCAGTTCTTTGACAATCAAGAATTACCTGTTGGAAAAAGATCCCCAGCACCTGGGAACTGACGCTGACGCGAAGTATGGCGCGACCGCGCAGGCTATCGTGAATTACCGCGATAAGACCAAGGGTGGCGTGCTGAATTCGATCGACGAACTCAAGGCGGCCACCGATGCGCCGGTCGTAGCTTCTCTGCAGGACGGCTTCTATCTCTCGGATTTCGGCGTGCGTAATGTCGAGATCGTGGGTCCACAGGTTGGGAAGCAGTTGCAGACGCAGGCCAAGCTGGCGGTGCTGTATTCACTGGCCGGCATGCTGGTTTACCTGGGCGTGCGATTTGAATGGATTTATGGCGTCGCCGCGGTCGTGACCGTCTTCCACGACACGTTGATTACCGTCGGCGCGTTCTCGCTGACCAATAAGCCGATTTCTCTTACGGTGGTGGCCGCGATCCTGACCCTGGTGGGCTATTCGAACAACGACACCATCGTCGTATTCGACCGCATCCGGGAAAACATTAAGCTCATGCGCCGGGAGAAGCTGGCGGATATCGTCAACCGCAGTATTAACCAGACTCTAAGCAGAACGATCTTGACGGCGGGCCTAACGTTCCTTACTGTGCTGGCGCTGTACTTGTTCGGTGGCGAAGTGCTGCACGGATTCTCCTTCGCGCTGGTCATCGGCATTTTAATTGGCACGTATTCGTCGATCGCGATTGCCGCTCCCATTTTGGTGGCCTATCAGGAATGGCGCTCGGGACGGGGTAAAACACCGGTTTCCATGCCGGTTGACCCCGGGAAACGCGCTAAGGCAAAAGCGAACGTTTAGGGTGCAACCGCCAGAGGGCGGTATCGAATCGGAGAAAGATAACTGTTTGAAGTCGTAAAAGAATTGCAGTCTCAATGGTTCAGAGCTACAGGATTTCGGGGATTTCTGGTTGGTAAGTCGCTCATTTAAAGGTAGCAAGGTGTGTTTTATCTGGCAGGGCGGCCGCGGCAGGCGCTTTGCACTGGGTTGGGGAGGTTTCGGGAGCAAAGAGCAATAGTGCGGTGTCTAAGAATACGTAGGGTCGGTTTGTACGGAGAAGCCTATGTTCGAAGATAGCCTTATCGAGTCCGGCGGACGGCTGAAAACGAAACGGGGAGCAACGACGACCATCTCGTTTGTCCTCCAGGCATTGCTGGTAGGTGTCCTGGTTCTGCTGCCCCTGATCTTCACTGAAGCGCTGCCCAAGCAGCAGCTGATGACCTTCCTGGTGGCCCCACCGCCACCTCCGCCACCTCCACCTCCTCCGGCAGCAGCCCCGGTTAAAGTGGTCAAGCAAATTCAGAGCGATCTGGTCAATGGCCAGCTGCGCACTCCCACCAAGATTCCACAGAAAGTCCAGATGATTAAGGAAGAGGAAGCGCCCCCGCCGGAAATGGCGACGGGCGGTGTGGTGGGCGGCGTTCCGGGCGGCGTTCCGGGTGGACAGATGGGCGGTGTGATCGGCGGAATTATCAGTTCCACGCCGGTAGCGGTGCCTAAGGTTGCGACTCCGCAGCGCGTCCGTGTTTCGCTGGGCGTATCGCAGGGACTGCTGGTCAAGAAAGTGCAGCCCAACTATCCCCCGCTGGCCCGCCAAGCTCGCATTCAGGGCACGGTGTTGCTCCAGGCGGAAATCAGCAAGGATGGGGCGATTGAGAATCTGCGTCTGATCAGCGGACATCCGATGCTGGCGCCGGCAGCGATTGAAGCCGTGAAGCAGTGGCGCTACAAGCCCTACATGCTGAACGGCGAGCCGGTTGCCGTGGAAACACAGGTTCAGGTGAACTTCACTCTGTCGGGCGGCTAAACCTCGGCAGAGTTTTCGTTTCGTAAGCGGTCGCAGTTGAAGGCGATTCCCCTCCCCGTTTCCCACCTTATCGTGGCCCGGGCAGGGTGTCCGAACCGACGCGGCCGCGTCTCATGTGCCGAAGCGCCAGTAACCCAGAATTGTTCCGCGGATTTTGAAGCGGAACCGGGAGAAGAGGAGCTTGGGGCACCACTTCCGGCGCAAGCGCTGGTTCAAAGACGCAGAGTAGCGAACGAAGCTGTTCTGACGAGTTCCTGAGGAGGAAAGCAACTCATGTTCGTAGCCAATCTTGCAAGTGCTGTACATCATGTACCCGCGCTGGCCGCCTGGGTGGTCCAGGAAGGAGCGGTGGGTTGGGACCTGGTTTCGCTGCTCAAATCAATGGGCATTCTGGCGAAAATCGTGGTCATCATTCTGTTCATCATGTCGGGCTGGTCAATCGGCGTGATGATTGACCGTTGGATGGCGTTCAGCGCGGCCCGCAAACAGTCGCGCGCCTTCGCCCCCGCGGTAGCCGGCGCGCTGCGCGATGGCAAGATTGACGAAGCCATCAAGGTTGCAGAGCGCAACAAGAAGAGCCACCTGGCGAAGGTCGTCACGGCTGGCTTGATGGAATTCAAGGCCCACCAGGACAGCCCGGGCGAGATCCCTGGCGAGACCATCGAGGCTTCCAAGCGCGCCCTGGAGCGCACCGAAGCCATCGTTCACGCGGAACTGAAGCGCGGACTCGGCGGACTGGCGACAATCGGATCGACGGCTCCCTTCGTGGGACTGTTCGGCACGGTGGTCGGCATTCTGAACGCGTTTAAAGGCATTTCGCAGGAGAAGGCCACCGGTTTGGCGGCCGTCGCCGGCGGTATCGCTGAAGCGCTGGTCACCACCGCTATGGGATTGCTGGTCGCGATTCCGGCCGTGATGATGTTCAACTACCTGACCGGCCGCGTAGAAGCTTTCGACGTGGAAATGGATAACTCGTCGAGCGAACTGGTCGATTACTTCCTGAAGCGGAGAAGCCTGCGCCGTTCCTAGTTTGATCTGGCAGTGGCTGCGGTTATGAGTTGCAAGGTCCGGTGCCGGAGCGCGAGCTCCCGCACCGGGCACTCAGGCAACCGGCCGTTGCAGGCTGCCGATTACCGGAACCCGCAGCAAGCGCAAGGGATAAGGTGAGCCTATGGCACTGGCAAAACGAAACGAAGGCGCCAAGGTCAATTCCGACATCAACGTGACCCCTATGGTCGACGTGATGCTGGTATTGCTGATCATCTTCATGGTGGTCACGCCCATGTTGCAGAAGGGCGTTAGCGTAGACCTGGCGAAAGTAAACAATCCCGAGCAGATGCCGGACGCCGACAAGGAAGATGCGTTGGTAGTGGCGGTGATGCGCACGGGCGATGTGTTCTTTGGAAACGACAAGATTCCTCCGGATCAGTTGACGGGCAAAGTGAAAGACCGGCTCGCCAACAAGTCGGACAAGCGCGTCTATATCCGCGCCGATGCGCGGGCGAAGTTCGGACGGGTGGTGGAAGTCGTGGACAACATCCGAGCGGCGGGCGTCGATCAATTGGGCCTGCTGACCGACCAGCGGAAGGATAAAGGCGGAACGGTAGCGCCGGTAACGACGCCTCCGGCCGGTGGTCAATAGAGGAGAAATTTTATGAGTATGGCAGTTGGCCCGAGCGGGGGCCAAAGCGCAAATATCAACGTAACGCCGCTCATTGACGTATTGCTGGTGCTGCTGATCATCTTCATGGTGATCACTCCCTTGACGCCTAAGGGACTGGACGCACTGGTTCCCCAGCCACCGCCGCCGAACCAGAAACAGACGACGGCGCCGGACCGCACGATCGTGGTGCAATTGATCGATCGTGGCGCCAGTTCGACTCCCGGATTGAAGATCAACCAGGAGGACGCCAGCTGGGATGACCTGCAGAACCGTCTGACCGATATTTTCAAGACGCGTGCCGAAAAGGTCATGTTCGTGAAGGGCGATGACAACGTGCCGTTCTTCGATGTGGCAAACGTGATCGACATCGCGCACGCCTCGGGCGTAGATAAAGTTGGCCTGATCACAGCCAAGATCGAAGCCGGGCAGTAGAATCAGCAGGCACGCACGGTTGCTGCACGGCACGGAGAAATCCGTCCGTGCGCTCCGCGCCGAAAGCGATGCAAGAACGCCCAGGCAATCACGCCTGGGCATCGGTTCGTTCAGAATTTGCGCAATCCTATTCGCGATGGTAAGGTCCCAGGATTCCTGGCAAGGGAGACTTTTAACGCAATGAAAACCAGCGTACGAGTATTAGCACTGCTCGCTGCGGGGCTGATGCTGTTCTCCACCACGGGCTGCAGCAAACTGCGTGCCCGCGACCAGCTTAACAAGGGCGTTTTGGCGTACAAGAATGCCAAGTACGAAGAAGCGATTAACCACTTCCAGCAGGCAGTGGAACTCGATCCCACCCTTCTGAACGCGCGCCTGTATCTCGCGACCGCGTTCGCCCAGCAATATATTCCGGGCGCGGATGCTCCCGATAACAACAAGATGGCCGAGCAGGCCATCGACCAGTACAAGGAAGTGCTGCAGCGCGATCCGAAGAACGTGAACAGCGTTAAAGGCATCGCGTATTTGTTCCTGCAGATGAAGAAGTTCAACGACGCAAAGGACTACTACCGGAAGGCCACCGATCTCGACCCCAACGATCCCGAACCGTACTACTCCGTGGCCGTGATCGACTGGACGCAGACCTACCAGCCGCGCATGGAAGAGCGGGCGAAGCTAGGCCTGAAGCCGGAAGAACCGCTAAAAGACAAGAAAGTCTGCGCGGGCCTGAAAGAAAAGAACATGCCGAACATTCAGGAAGGCATCGACAATCTGAACAAGGCGCTGCAACTGCGTCCGGACTACGATGACGCGATGGCCTACATGAACCTGATGTACCGCGAACGCGCCGATGTTCAGTGCGAAGATCCAAGCGCGCGAGCCGCAGATCTGAAAACCGCCGACGAGTGGGTCGATAAGACTCTTGCCGTCAAGAAGGCAAAGGCGGAAAAACAGCCCGGAGCCACGGGCATCACCATGGATCAGAATAAGTAGAGGACCTTCCGTTCGAGACTTCACCCCCTTCCTCTGGGAAGGGGTTTTGTTTTGGGACTTCGGTTGTCAGCTCTCAGTTTCAGCCTTCAGTTCTGGAGAGCCCGTCCGCTAGAATTACCCTGCGAGCGCTTCAGCAGGCCTTTCCTTGCATGTTTAAAAAGATTCTCGTTGCCAACCGCGGGGAGATTGCGGTGCGCGTGATTCGCGCGTGCCGTGAAATGGGTATTCAGTCCGTGGCGGTGTACTCGGATGTGGATCGGGCAGCACTGCACGTGCGCAAGGCCGATGAGGCGTATCCCCTGGGACCCGCGGCCGCGGCCGAGTCCTATCTGAATATTGAGAAGATTCTCGCGGCCGCCCAGCACAGCGGGGTGGACGCGATCCATCCGGGATATGGATTCCTTTCCGAGAATTCGCGGTTTGCCCATGCCTGCGCGGAGGCTGGAATCAAGTTCATCGGGCCGACGGCTGCCGCAATGGAAATGATGGGGTCCAAGACCCGGGCGCGCCAGAACATGGATAAGGCGGGTATCCCGTTCGTGCCCGGAACCTCGCGGGGCGTGGAGTCGCCGGAAGAAGCAGCCGCGGTCGCGGACAAGATCGGATATCCCGTGATGCTAAAGGCCGCCGCGGGCGGAGGCGGGAAGGGCATGCGGCTGGTCCATGGCGCCGAAGAATTGCGGCCAGCGCTGGAAAGCGCACAAAGTGAAGCGCAGCGCGCCTTCGGCGACAACGAAGTCTATATCGAAAAGGCCATCCTCGATCCGCGGCATATCGAGATGCAAGTGCTCGCCGATGAGCACGGAAACACCGTATACCTGGGCGAGCGGGAATGCTCCATACAGCGGCGCCATCAGAAGGTTCTCGAAGAGGCGCCTTCACCGATCGTTGATTCCGCGATGCGCCAGCGCATGGGAGAAATCGCCGTGCGAGTTGCGCAGGCGGCGGGCTACACCAATGCCGGGACTATCGAGTTCCTGGTCGACGGGCAGAAGAACTTTTACTTCCTCGAAATGAATACGCGTCTACAGGTGGAGCATCCGGTAACCGAGTTGACCACCGGACTGGATCTCGTGCACTTGCAAATCCGCATTGCAGCCGGAGAGAGGCTTCCTTTCAAGCAGGAAGACGTGCATTTGCGGGGCCATGCGATCGAATGCAGGATCTATGCGGAGGATCCCGACAACAACTTCTTCCCCAGTCCCGGGAAAATCACGTTGCTGCTGGCGCCATCCGGGCCGGGGATCCGACGCGACAGCGGAATGTATGAAGGGTGGACGGTGCCCATCGATTACGATCCCCTCCTCGCCAAGCTGATCGGATACGGAACGGACCGGGAGCAGGCGAGGGCGCGTCTGGTGCGCGCCCTGAACGAATACTTCGTAGGCGGCATCAAGACGAATATTTCCTTGTTCCGGCGCATCCTCAGCGATCCGGAATTCATTGCGGGGCGCCTGGATACGGGCTATTTGGATCGGCTGCTGGCGCAACCAGATGAAACCGCGCCCGCCGATGCGAGAGCGGCGGCAGTGGCCGCGATTGCCGCCGGAGTGTTCGCTGTGCTCGACCCGGCCTCCGCAGTGCAGAGCGACGAGGCTTCAGCGAACGGAGCAGGCGGGACGTTGACTTCGAACTGGAAACGCACGGCCAGACAAGAAGGAATCAGCTAGGCGCGCCTCACCCCATGATTTACGACATCAATGTCGAAGGCACCAATTACCGGCTCGAACTGAATCGGGTAAACGGGCGCTGGGAAAGCCGTCTGGATGGGCGCGAGGTGGAGATCGACGCAGTCCTGACGCGCCGCGATGTGCTGTCGGTCATCATTGGCGGCAAAGCGTATGAGATCAAGCGAGAGCGAACGGCGACGGACATGCACCTGTGGGTAGGCAGCCGGCGCTATGCCGTGCAACTGCGTGATCCGCGCTCCCTGCGCAGTCGCGCGATGGCGGACGACGGGAAAGGTCCGCGCAAACTGCTCGCGCCGATGCCGGGCAAGGTCGTACGGGTTCTGGTGAAGGAAGAAGGAGAAGTGGAAGCCGGGCAGGGCGTAGTGGTCGTGGAGGCGATGAAGATGCAGAACGAAATCAAGTCGCCAAAGAAGGGTGTAGTGCGGAGGATGTTGGCGGCTGAGGGCGCGAATGTGAACGCGGGGGATGTTCTGGCGGTGGTGGAGTGAAATGCAAGACTTAGGTCTTCCAATGAAGTTTGCAATCTTCATCCTCGCTGCGGTGTCCAATTGCAAGGCTTAGATTGCAGATCGAAGACCCTGGACCTCCGGCAGGCGCGTTCGACCGATTATTTTGCCGGTCCCGTGTTTTTCAGGATGTCATCCGCGAAATAGTTGTTGACCTTGGCCGAATCGCGCAAAACCTCATAGTAGGCAGCTTTCAGGAGTTGCTCGCGGCGGTCGCGCAACTGCGAGCGGATGGCTTGCTGGACGCGGGGATCGGCGAGTTCACGTTGGCCGGCGGGCTCGCGCGCCAGAAGTCTCACAATGCGGAAGCCGACAATTCGTTTGCTTGCCGGATCCTGCACCGTGATAACCGGCCCGTACTGCCCAGGCTTCAACTTCATCACGATCTCGCGGGTAGACGGATCGGTGCGCTGCAGTGACGATTCAGGAGTGAACCCCAGGTCGCCGCCGTTGCCGGAGGTCTCGCTGTCTTCCGAGTAGTTCATCGCGAGCGTTGCAAAGTCCTCGCCGCTGTCGAGCCGGTTGGCCAGCATCTGGGTCTTCTTACGGGCGTCGGCTTCGTTTTGAGCTTTGTCGTTCTTGAGGTTGTGGACCTGCGGGTTAGGCATGGGCGAGACGTAGATTTGCGCCAGGTGGTACTGCGCTTCGATCAGATTGAACTCGCCCTTGTGGGCGTTGTAGTAGTCGCTGACGTCCTGGTCGGTGATGTTGATCTTCGATGTGACTTCCTTGTTCAGAACCTTCTCGACTGTGAGCGAACGGCGCAGGTCGCGGCGGAAGTCATCCAGCGTGATCTTCTTGTCTTTCAGCTTCTGGTCGAACTGTTCCTGCGTGTAAGGCGACTTGATCTCATTCATCTTGCGATCAACTTCTTCGTCAGTCGCCAGCAGGCCCAGTTTCTCGGCGCGGTGCATCAGGATCTCATCGTCGATGAGCTCGCGCAGAATGCTGAGGCGCAGGCTGGTAGCCTGCTCGCCAATGGGAGCCTGCGGCTGATCGGAAGCGGAGGTCTGGTTCAGGTAGTACTTCTCGACATCAGAGCGCAGGATCTTGCGCCCATCCACGGAAGCCATGACGTCAGCACCGCCTTGCTTGGACTGGCAGGCGATGAGAAAGATCAGAGAACACGCGGCACCCAACAGCAGCACGCAGCGAAGCAGCATCGAATTGAGTTTCAAGCGAAGATCCCCCATGGGTACGGATCAGCGGTTCGAAAAAACAGGTGTCATTTAGTGGCCGGGCCCGATCCCGTCGCCTGCGCATTTTCAGGATGCGCCGGAGGCTGAACTCCGGCCTGCAGCAGTGCGCGGTCGAGTATGGCACGGATCTCGGCGATCGGCAGCGCGCCGTCCATCTCTTCGCCGTTCACAAACAGGGTAGGCGTTGCAGTTACGCCGACCGTGTCCCCTTCTTTGATGGAAGCCTTGATCGCAGTTTCGTCCTGAGTCTTCAAGCAAGCCGCGAGCTTCACGGAGTCAACTCCGTGCTGCTGTCCCTGGAGCACGGCGGAGCGATCGAGAAACGCGTTCTGCGCGTCATGCCCCTGCTGGCCGCTCACGACCTGCTGGTTGGCGTGCAGGTAGTCGACGAAATCCCAATAGGCGTCGTTGTTCTGCGCGGCCAGACAATTGGCGTTAATCGCAGCGTGGGTCGCCCAGGGATGAATTTCCGCCAACGGGTAATCTTTGTAAATGAACAGCACCTTGTCGCCGTACTCCTTGTAAATCTGCGGAAACAGTGTCTGGTGCATGCGCGAGCAGAAGGGGCACTGGAAATCGTCGTAGTTGACGACGATCACTTTCGCGCCTTTGTTCCCGCGGGTCGGACGGCCTGACACGTCCATTTTCTTCATCAGCTCGGCATTTGGATCCTTGGTTAGATCCAGTTTCGTCAGTTTGACGAGCGTCTTCCCGTCTTTCGCGAGCAGGAAATCGTAGTCGTCCTTGCGAGTGCCCTTCGTAAAGGTCAGTTTTACGGCGTCATAGTTAGTGAAGTCGCTGGGGCGAACTTGACCGATCGTGATTTGCACGTCGGGGGGCAGCTTGTAGTAGGCGCGTACCTGGCGCTCGATGGCCTTCGCGGTGTCCGGAGAGGTCGATTGGGCGCTGCAACCGAGGCAAATAAGAATTAAGACAAGAAACGAGCGTTGGACCAGCGTCACTAGGAACCGCCTTAGCATCAGGGCTAAAAGTCGATTATCTCACAGGGGTTAGACGGGGACCGAGGCGGCGGGGCAGCCATTCCCGAGAACAAACTAGACTGCCCGCAACAGGTCTTCCGGAGGAAGCAGGGTGTTCATCGAGCCTGAACGGAAGCCTTCCAGATCGAGGGTGACGAACTTGAAACCCAGTGCCTTGAAGATGCGGGTGAATTCGGCGGCCAAAGCCGGGTCAAGGGCGCGGGGAAGCTCCTCTTTAGCAATCTCGAGGCGGACGATCTCGCCATGGTGGCGGACGCGGAACTGGCGGAAGCCAAGCGCACGCAGAGCATCCTCGCCTTGCTCGACGGCGGACAGGGCTTCCCGGGTGACGGGACGGCCGTACTCGATCCGAGAAGAAAGGCAGGCGGAGGCGGGCTTATCCCAGACCCGCAGGCCGGCTGTCTGGGCCAAAGTGCGGATTTCATCTTTTGTGAGGCCGGCGTCGAGCAGGGGCGCCGCAACATGATGCTGTCGGGCAGCCTGCTGGCCAGGGCGAAAGTCTCCCTGGTCGTCGACGTTCACCCCATAGGCAATGGCGTCGAATCCGCGGGTGGAGCGGAAGGACTCCATGACCGTAAAAAGCTCGTCCTTGCAGTGGAAGCAACGGGACGCATCGTTGCGGGCGTATTCGGGACGTTCCAACTCGGTCGTGGGAATGACTTCGAGTGGAATGCTGTGCTCTCTGGCAAAGGCGACAGCGTCGGCAAGCTGGGTGCGGGCCAAACTCGGCGAATCGGCGATAACGGCCAGCATGCTGGATCCGACAGTCTGGTATGTAGCCCACGCCAGGTACGCGGAATCAACTCCCCCGGAGTAGGCAATCAACGTACGTCCGAGCGAGCAGAGCCGCTGCTGCAAGTTGGCTTGTTTGG
Source organism: uncultured Acidobacteriota bacterium (assembly GCA_963765755.1). GTDB lineage: Bacteria > Acidobacteriota > Terriglobia > Terriglobales > Acidobacteriaceae > Gp1-AA133. Next base: position 120,667 of record CAVXXV010000023.1, read on the forward strand.
CCTCGAGTTCGGCGGGGACTGCCATAGGCCTATGGTAATACGATGGGGCCGTGTATGCATGGGGTGCGGCGGCAGGCTCTCGGCCCCGCCGCCGAACCGGAATTCCCACGCCGCGATATCTCAATAGAGGCGTTCCTGCTTGCGGAGATTGCCGAAGGCGCCGATGTTGGCCAAGGTGAAGCTGAAGCGGAACTGGTTTTCGTTTCGGACCGAGCCGAGGGCGAAGCGGCGGTACTCGAACGTGACGCCACAGCAATCCCAGTTGTAGGTTGTTTGAGCGGTGGCATATTGCAGGAAGCCGAGGTTCGAGTCAAAACCGAAACTGCTGGCACCGCTGAAGCCGGGCTTGGTGGGATGCCCATACCCAAAGAGAACGCGAAACTGGTTGAAGTCCTGCTGGACGGCACTGGTGCCGGTCAGACCGGGAAGAGATTGCACGAAGGCGTCGCCCCCGCCGAAGGTAAAAGCCCCGACGTGATAGTTCAGCAACGCCGTGCTGGCGTTGATGCGGTGTTTTTTGAAGTCGTAGTCGAGGTCCCACTCGGCGTCGGCTTGCGAACTGGTCTGCACGCGCAGGCGTGAGATGAGTGGAGACAAATGTTGCGGCTCGGTTAGAAAAGCGATGCCAGAAAAATCGGCGGTCGTGGTTAATACGTTGCGCCGGCCGCTCACGAGTGCTCCGCCAAAGTCGGGGTCGAGGAAATATTTCTGGGCGATCTCCCACGTGACGATTTCGCGAATGTGAGGGCCTGCGGAACAAGGAATGTTCTCCGGGACATAGGTGCGTTCCCACGGTTGGATCTGTTCCCCCGGAGCGCCGATCCGAAGAGAATACATGTCTTGCGGGGTGCAGTCCTCGGGCTGCCCGGAAGTTCGTTTGGAATACAAGCGATTGATGATGCCGTACTCGACCTCATTGGTGTTGCTTAGAATGTCGCGGGCATCGAAACGCAAGATACTGTCAAAGTTGTTCACGCCGGTGACGTAGCGGTAGGTGACATGCGGCTCGATGACATGCTTCAGCTTGTGTCCAGCAACCGAGCGATCAAATATGCGTGTCAGCGCGGGTGGCCGCAGCTCCACCCTTCCTTCCAGGGCTTTGCGGTTGATGGTGTTGCTCAGCGCGGTGCCGACGTTTGCGCCCGGCTCGAGTTGCTGGGTGTAAATCGTATTGCGAAGGGCCAGTTCGGGCCGCAGGGACCATCCCCGAAATAAGAGCGGCATTGAGATCGCGGGCGAAAGATCGAGGCGGCCAACCAGGTCGGCAGTGCGGAATCCCTGTTCACTGCGGGAGAGTCCTTCAGCCGCGGCGTCCAGCGACCAATAGAAAGGCGTGTGCGGAAGACGTCGATCCACGCTCGAAAGCTGGAAACTGGGAGCGTGCAGGATCGTGATGGCATCGCCATTCTGCGAGCTTTGAAAATCCTGGTAGCGTTGTACCAGAGCGTTGTAGGAAAAGCCGCGTGTGGTGTTGGAGAGGAAGGCCTGGGACTTGACTTCCGAGTTGACCGCCTGCGTGAAAGTCTCGCTGAATGCAAGGCGAAACACAAAGGAGCTCAGGTAGTCGATGTTGGCAACGGCGCGAAAGTTCTGCAGGAAACGTCCCTCCCCGCTTAGCGTTACCTCTTCCCCGCCCTGGTGCTTGCGATCGAGCACCCCAAAGTAGGTAAGGTTGACGTAGGAGGTGTCACTGGGACGGGCGCGAAATTGGCCGCGCTGTGCCCAGCCGCGCTGCGAGTAATACTCGGCTCCGACGGTGCCATCCATGCTGCGATTGATCGCCCAATACGCGGATTCGCCGACGATGGTCCCCTTGGTGGAGGAACGTCCGATGCTTGGAATCAGGAAGCCGGATTTCCTTCCCAAAGGATGTGCCGGGAAAGCGGCGAAGGGGAAATAGAAGACGGGCACTCCGTGAATGCGAAAGCTGCTGCGATACACCGTGGCGTTGGCGCCTACGTCGACCACGACCTTCCGGGCATTGAACGTCCACTTCGGACGAGGCAGTTCGCAGGTGGTCACCGAGCCGTCATTGACGATGAAGTGATCCGGGCCGGTCTTTTCGACGATCTTTCCCGCGAAAGCGAATGGGCTGGCCGAGGTAAGAACCGATGCGCTGCCTTTCATGCGAACGCCGATCGTGCCAACGACGCCGTAGAACTTCCCACTCTCGGTCTTCACATTGTAGGTGCCGTGGCTCGCTTCGATGTGCTCGTCATTCGGACCGCCGTCCAAAACCATGTGGCCTTCGCCGACCGCTTCGCCGGTATCGGAATTGAAAGTGACTTCATCGGCGTAGAGGGCGTAGGTGCGGTAGTGGATTTCGACGTGCCCTCGCAAGGTGTAGACCGGGCCATTCTTTTCCTGGCTCTCCGTGGCCGAAATCGTGACGTTTTCCTCCCGCGGCAGCGGATTTGGCGCCGCGATGCGAGGATTTTCGGGAGTCTCAGTTTGATTTTGGGCAGCAAGCAACTGGCTGGTAACTAAGAGCGGGGCGAGAAGGAGATGACAAAGGTAGGCCGCCGTGATAAGGAATCGTGTGCGGGAGATCATCGGAAGCGCACGGAGACCCCAACACTGAGTTGAGTTTCGGGGACCTCGTGACCTTAGCACGGCGCTGGCCCGAGAGGCAAAGCGCTGAAGTAAGATAAGTTCCGTTCGTTTGTTCCGCAACACGGCCTCGCTCTGGCCCTGGCGTTTCTCCGAAGACCATCCATGAGTTGTTCGCTTTGCGGCGACGTCTGCCGTTGTGTGCCCGGCGCTCGACCCGCCAAAGATAGCGGGTTGGAGACAGGTGTGCCTGAAAGCACATCTGGAATCGCGACGGCCCAGGAATCCCTTCTCCCGGGTCAGGATGGATCGTCGTGGCGCAAAGAAGTGTCAGAAAGACTGAACCGCTACCACGCCAGGCGGCGGCCTCGTCCTCCACGCTATCCTTCCTTGCGGCTGAAATTCGAACAGCCTGAAACACGGTGGGCCGGACACGATCCCGTTGCGCAGTCTTCCCCGGTCCAGGCGACTTCGCAAGCATCTCCAGTGATGCGCCAGGCAGTGGCCGTGAATTATGTGCAGCCGACACCTGAAACAGCATCCCCTCCAGAAACATGGACGACTGAGGTGGTCCCGCCAGTTCCTGAGCGCCGGCGAAACGACAGCACCGGGAAACTGATCGAGTTCCCACGCACCATCTACACTCCGGTGGTCAGGGCGGACGACCTGGCGGAGACGATTCTCGATCGACCGCGCATCCTGGAGGCTCCAGAGATCGTTCCCCCGCCGCCCGCGTTGGGTGGGATGACAATCGAGGAAGTCGCCAAGCCCGAGCCCGAACGGCGTCCCGGGATCGACATGCCGCTGCAGTCAGCGTCTGTTGGGCAAAGGTTCTTGGCGGGTTCAATCGACGGAGCACTGGTATTGGCGGCCGGTGCAGTGTTTGGAGCAATCTTCTACAAGGTTGTGAACCTGGCGCCCGTGCCTGCACAAATTGCCGCGTGGGGAACCAGTCTGCTGGTCCTTGGTTGGGGAGCGTATCAGTACCTGCTCGTAGTCTATTCGGGGTCGACACCGGGCTTACGCCTTCTACACCTGCAGCTGCAGCGGTTTGATGGAATCCCCGTGAATCGAAAAACGCGCCGTGCTCGGGTCCTTTGCGCGATGCTGTCGGCGATCTCGCTCGGACTGGGTTACGCCTGGCACTTCCTTGACGAGGACGGCCTGTGCTGGCACGAGCGGGTCACCAGGACGCACATCGCTCCCCGCCCGAAATCGCAATGAGCAGAATGAGTTAGCCTTTGGCCGAGCTCCGACTACAACATCGGCCTCGCTGTGGGAGTGCCCTGCCCTATGCTATCTTCGTAAGGTTTCGCTGACCGGCCTTTTTTCATGTCTACTTTCCTGGAAAGTTCCAAACGTCCAGCGGTAAAGGTCTTCGTCGCCACCACGGTGATGCTGACCTTCATCTCGTTCTGGCGGGCCGCCGCGATCGTCTTGTCGGATCTTGCCTCGTCCGCGTATTACGCCGGTGGCGACGCGGAGAAGGTCATTGGCAAAAGCGCACCGTGGTTCATTCTCGCGGTCATGCTGTTCAGCTATTGCGTCCGCGCGCTCTACATCGAGTCGAGCGCGATGTTCGTGCGCGGCGGGGTATACCGCGTCGTCAAAGAGGCCATGGGCGGGACGCTGGCGAAATTCTCGGTCTCAGCCCTGCTGTTCGACTACGTCCTTACCGGGCCCATCAGCGCGGTTTCAGCTGGTCAATACCTGGCCGGCTTCATCGTCGAGACCAGCCGGCACTTTGGCCATCCCCTGCCATCATTCCCCGCCAACACTTTCGCGGCAATGTTCGGCGTCGTGATTGCCCTCTATTTCTGGTGGAAGAACATCCAGGGAATTCACGAATCAAGCCAGAAGGCTGTTCAGATCATGATCATCACTACCGTGATGGTGGTGATTCTATTGCTCTGGTGCACGATCACGGTTTTCAAGATAGGCATCCAGTGGCCGCCCAACCCGATGCACTTCGGTGTGGTTTCGTTGAACCGCGACTCCCTGGGCTGGTTGAACGGCACATGGCTTAGCCACTTGAGCCTGATCATTTTCTTCGTGGGTTTCGGCCACTCCGTACTGGCTATGAGCGGCGAAGAGACGCTTGCCCAGGTCAACCGCGAGATCGAACACCCCAAGCTGAAGAACCTGGAAAAGACCGGGCTCGTGATTTTCATCTACAGCCTGCTCTTCACGTCACTGGTCTCCTTTTTCGCCGTGATGATCATCCCGGATCATGTGAGGTCGGAATACTTCGGCAACCTGATCGGCGGGTTGGCGATGTTCGTAGTCGGCCCCCCCTGGGCAAAGTTGATTTTCCGCGGTTTCGTCGTCTTGGTCGGGGTACTGATTCTGGCGGGTGCGCAGAACACTTCCATCGTGGGGGCGAACGGCGTCCTGAACCGCCTGGCCGAAGACGGCGTGCTGACTCCCGCACTGCAAAAACCGCACCATCACTACGGGACGACCTACCGCATCGTCAACCTGATTGTCGGAATGCAGTTGCTCACGATCATCGCGACCTGGGGCAACGTATTCTTGCTGGCCGGCTTGTACGCGTTCGGCGTCATCTGGAGTTTTTCGCTGATGTCGCTGGCGGTGCTGGTGCTCCGCTACAAAGAACCCGGCCAGCGGCAGTGGAAAGTGCCCGGCAACCTGACCTTGTTCGGCACGGAAATTCCGCTGGGACTAGTCGCGATTTCGGCGGTGCTCTTCATGACCGCGATCGTGAATTTCTTCACCAAGTCCGAAGCAACCATCGCGGGCGTGACCTTTAGCGCCGTCTTCTTTGTTGTATTCACGTACTCCGAGCGCCACGCTGCCAGGGCGCGGAAAGGACGGCCGGAAGGGCTGGAGCAATTCCGCGTGTACGGTAATCAGGAACTGGGCAGCGGAGCCATGGGCGTCCGCCCGGGCAACATTCTGGTGGCGGTGCGCGATCCGAGAAATCTGCATTACCTGCAGGCGGTGCTGCGCAGCTCGGATACAACAAAGCAGGATGTAGTCGTGATGAGTGCGCGGCTTTACCACCGCGAACATTCTTTCAGCGGCAGCTCCGTATTTGAGGCGAGCCAGATCTTCGACCACTACGAGCAGGAACTATTTACGGCGGTAGTGGCGGTGGCTGAAAAGGAAGGCAAACCGGTGTCGTTGCTGGTCGTGCCCGGAACAGATGTGTTCGAAGCCATCATGGTGACGGCGCAAAGACTAGCCTCGGGTCGTATCGTTTGCGGTCGATCAAACAAACTGAGTGTGGACGAGCAAGGCAAACTAACCGGGGACGCCTGGGAGCGCCTGCCGGAACCGCGGCCTCGGCTCACGTTAATGGTTTACGAACCCGACGGATCGTTTCATGAGTACCTGCTTGGACCGCACACGCCCCGCATGCGTCCGCAGGACATAGGCCTGATGCACAATGTGTGGCTCGATATCACCAAGGACCCCAGGTTCGCGGGAGCGCATCATTATCACGTGGTGGCGCTGGCGCTCGAGGAGTTGCAGAAGGAACTCAAGGGTGAATCACGAAAGGAATTGCTGGATCGCCTGGAGAGAGAGATGCGAGCTTCGGAAGACAATAATTCGCCGCCGTCAACCGCCGACTACAACTGAAGCGCACAAAGCCCAAAGAAAAAGCCCCAGCTGCGATGACTGGGGCTTTTCGCGTTTCAGATACTAGTTGCCGGGGGTCGCGTGCTCGTGATGGTCATGCTTTCCGCACGAGTTACCACCGCAGCAGCCGTGCGACGCTGCATCGCCATCCTTCGCGGAGCAGCAGGCCATTTCATGGCCTTCGGCGCACTTCCCTTCGGCGCAGCAGGCCATCGTCTTGCCATCTTTGCTGCACGCTTTTGCGTCCTTGCCACAGCAGGATGCGGCGTCTTTGGCGTCCTTGTCGCCACAGCAAGCAATCGTTTCCTTGCCGTCCTTGGCATCATGGTGCATGCATGCCTTCATGTCCTTCTGCATGCTGCTGTGATCAGCCGAGCTCATCTTCTCGCAGCACGGACAGCCGGGTTTCGTATCCGCTGGAGCGGACTTCTGGTCGGGCGCTGGAGTTTGGGTGGGAGTGGTGGACTGCGCCCAGGACATCACGGTCAGGGCCAGCAGAATTGCGATGAGATTGCGTTTCATTGAAAAGTCTCCTTGGGAACTCATGCTTCTCGTGGAAATGGTCGCGCGGATGTCCGAGGGGATTCTGCGCGCAAGAGGGCTCATGCAGACGGTCATTCACTCGAGATCAGATACGGAGAATCGTGTTGAACTCTGAGTCGGACCGGAAATAAGCGTCGTACTTCGATTTGGCTGGAACTGGAGAGCTGGCGTCTCTCGTGCGATCCGCGACCGCCGCAGCGCGATTTACTCCAGGCTGCTGGCCGAGCGTTGTCAGGACCTCTGGGGAATTCGCCGGTCCCGGGCGCAAGCAGCAGGAGTGCTGGCCACCGCACGGCATGCCTGAGGGTTCTGCAGGCAGGCTGATTTCTATTCGCGGCGTGGCCACCGGATGGCAACACCGGTGATTCATTGCCGGATGGACATGTGACACCGGCGACGTTTTTCCCGCGGACCGACCATTTACGGTTGGCGAATCGATCGCTCGCGCAAGGGCGCCCGCCCCGCTCAAAGCGAAAATCAGCAGCACGGCGATCGCTGTTCTTTTCATGCTCGGGAAATCTACCAGCAAGGTTGGCAGGGATGGCACAGAAGGTCTGTGATGCCCGTCACAGGGGTTCTGTAACTGACTGCAATCACCGCGGTTTTCTTCACCAACGAAGCGGAATGCCGGGCAGATGATGAACGTGTGACGCGCGCTGTGCGATGTGGTATTCGGTGCAATGGATCGCAGCACCTAACTGCACAGCGGCGCAAGAAGAAAACCCACGGCGCAAGCCGTGGGTCTAAGTCGGGACCTTTTCCCGCCCCACAGGGGCGGACAGAAACAGCCGAAACCCAACCATCCCGGCTGTTCACACCCTCACCTACGACATCGGCACCGAAATATGCTCGTGCACGATCAGCCACTTCCCATCCTGCTTTTCAAACACTACCGTCCAACGGAAATTCCCCATCTCCCGTTTCCCCGACTTCATGGTCGCATCTTCTTTCACAGTCGCCGTAGCCCAGACGATCGACCCCGCTGGATGGATCTCCGCATCGTCATTCACCGTCAGCTTCGCCGTCTTGAAATCCGCGAGCACCGCGACCACGCCCTTCTGATACTCATCCCAACTTGCATACTTCAGCGGAGCGATATCGAAAAAGACGTGCGGCCCCTGCGCATAGAACTGCGCCGCATTCGCCGGATCGAGAGTGCTCCAGGCGTCCCAGATTTTCTGCAGATGAGCCTTGTCTGGCCCGCCACCGGCCGGCTTTGCCGCTTTCTTCGTTTGAGCGAACCCAACGCTCGCCACCAACAACATCACCATCACCAACATCCGAGTCCGCACTGGTCTCATGAAGATTCCTCCCCAAACAGCGCGGCATTGTCGCACAAATCTCCCCAACGTCCTAGAATCCTCCGCAGATCGCATCCCTGCGGGAGAGCAACCATTCCGACTAGTACCCCCGGAGCGGCCCACCTAACACCTTTCAGTTTGACCGATTTCCACGCCCCAAGCTAAAATAGTGGGGTTTGCCTGTACCTGCGGCACCGTTCTGGTCCGCCCGCCGTGGCTGACGAAACGCCTCGCGGCAAAACACAGCAAGCACAAGGAAATCACAGGTCCCCGCAATTGCGCCCGTGTGCGCCGGGGCACGAATCTTTCGGAGGCGAGTGTATGTACGCGGTCATCCGCGCCGGCGGTAAGCAGTACCGGGTGGCGCCCGGGGATGTCATCCGAGTCGAAAAGGTCGGCACCGGTACCGACGGCCAGGTCGAGTTTAATGACGTGCTCGCCGTCTCCGCTGCCGAAGGCGAAATCGTCCGGCCCACCAGCGAAGCTCGCGTGGTCGGCGAGGTGATGGAAGAAGGCCGCGGCGCCAAGATCCTCGTCTTCCACTACAAGCGCAAAAAGCAATACAAGAAACTCCGCGGACACCGCCAGGCTTTCAGCGCTGTCCGCATCACCGAGATCGCGTACGACGGCCAATCCTTCAAAGCTCCAGACCTTCCGAAGAAGGAACCCAAGGTAAAGAAGGCCGCCCCCGAGTCCGAAACAAAATCAGCTACCCCGAAAGCCGCCAAGAAGAAAGCGACCAAGAAGACCGCAACGAAGAAGTCGTCCTCAAAGAAGAAGTGATTCGGCGCAAAGGGTAAGAAAACGCCGCGAAGCGGCTAACTAAGAACTGACAACCGAGAACTGAGAACTGATTTTCTATGGCACATAAAAAAGGACAAGGCACATCCCGAAACGGCCGCGACTCTAACGCGCAACGCCTCGGCTTCAAAGCATTCGGCGGACAAGTCGTCCCCGGCGGAACCATCATCGTCCGCCAGCGCGGCACGCGCGTGAAGCCCGGCCTCAACGTAGGCCGCGGCAAAGACGACACGCTCTTCGCCAAAATCACCGGCCGCATCGTGTTCAAAGACCGCGGCCAGATGGGCAAATTCGTCATGGTGGAACCCGTCGCAGCCAAGAGTTAGTCAGTGGAGCGGCGGGCGTTCCTCGCCCTCCGAAACGAGGCCCCTTGCATCCTGAGGGGCTATTGTTTTTGCGCTGGATTACGGAATTATCCGCCGCAAAATAGAGATCAACTTTTCGCACTGGCGTACAGTCAGGATTTCGCCGACAGCCGACGACCAACGACAAAGGCTTTTCCTGAGACCTGACACCTAACACCTGAGACCTGCTCTTCCGTGTTCATCGACGAAGCCACAATCCGAGTCAAAGCCGGCGACGGCGGCAACGGCTGCCTGGCCTTCCGCCGTGAAAAATTCGTCCCTCGCGGGGGTCCCTCCGGCGGCGACGGCGGCAAGGGTGGCGACGTTATCATGGAATCCAGCGAGCGCCACAACACGCTCGTCCACTTTCGCTTCAATCCCGAGTACAAAGCCCAACGCGGACGCCACGGCGAGGGCTCCAACAAAACCGGCCGCGAAGGCGTCGACGTCACCCTGAAAGTCCCCGTAGGCACCATCGTCTACGACGAAGAGACCGGCCAGAAAGTCTGGGACTTCTCCCGCCCCGACGAGCGCATCGTCATCGCGCACGGCGGACGCGGCGGACGCGGCAACGCCCGATTCGCGACTTCCACCCATCAGGCCCCGCGCGAACATGAAGAAGGGCGTCCCGGCGAAGAGCGCGTCTTCCGCCTCGAACTCAAGCTCCTCGCCGACGTCGGCCTCGTGGGATTTCCGAATGTCGGCAAGTCCACGCTAATCTCGCGGATTTCCGCCGCGCGCCCCAAAATCGCCGACTACCCGTTCACCACTCTCGAACCCAACCTGGGCGTGGTTGTGGTCGGCGACAAAAACGACGTCAGCTTCGTCGTCGCCGACATTCCCGGCCTGATCGAAGGCGCCCACGATGGCGCCGGCCTGGGCACGCAGTTCCTCCGGCATATCGAGCGCACCCGTCTGCTAGTCCACCTGGTCGATGTCTCCGACGCGAGCGGCCGTCCCGACGTCATCAAGGACGTCGAAGTCATCCTCGGTGAACTCGACAGCTTCGGCGCCCACCTCGCGGAAAAACCCATGCTCATGGTCGCCTCCAAAATCGACGCCGCCAACAAAGACAGGCTCGCCAAACTCAAGCAGTACTGCAAAAAGAAAAAGCTCCCCCTCTACCCCATCTCCGCCGTCACCGGAGAAGGAATCGAAAAACTCAAGTACGCAATGGCGGAAAGAGTCCACGAACTTCGTGAAGAAGCTGCGCAAGAGCCCGTCGCCGATCAAGGCACAAACTTGTAAACTTTTCCGGCAGTTGCCTCCGCTCGCGAACCTGGAGAATCGCCAACCGCCGCCTAGCGCGCGGGCTCGGGCGTGACGTTAACCAACATGTTCGGCCGCAGATTGAGTGTTTCGACAGTCATTTTCGAGATGAAGCAATTCACTTTCTCAGGAAGCGCCTGATCAGCGCGCTCATCGAGAATGTCCGCCAAGCTTGCGCGCGGACGGAGGCGGACATACAGCGGAGCACTTCCGCCGACGACCAGTCGATACCAGAGCGTCTCTGCCTGCAGTTTTGATCGCTCGGCGGCAAGCGCCGCTTCGAACGCCTTACCCGCACCGTAGTTGACTTCCACCGTTGTGTACTCGGCCCGCAGGGTCGGAGTCGGCACACCGTTTCCTCGCGAAAGTGCCGGCAGAAACTCGTAGATACCGTTTCCCAGGAATTGGGCGTGTGGCAAAACGTTGAGCATGTTGTCTCGCTCGTCTTCGGCCGGCGACACCGGGTTGCTCAGTTCGGCGGCCGTATGTCCGAAGGTTGCGTAAATAATCCACCGTTGCCGCTCACTGGATGCCCAGACCGAATAGCTGTACCAGCCGAATGTGTCCTTGGCTTGCCGATGCCACTCCAGGTGCCGGATATACCCAGCCTCCCAGTCCACCGCATGGCCGTCCAGCGCGCGCATGATCGCGATGCGCGCATACGGTCCTAAAGGCTCAGGGGCGCGGGCCGTTTGCGCGATCAGGAATGACGGGAATATAGTACCCGCGAGAACCACTGCGCCAAGGATCCTTGTCCAACGATGCTTCACGAAATCTCCCCCTGGGAACGCAACCTCTACCCCTCAGTTCACTGCAGCGAGAGAGCAATCCTAGCCGGGCAGGACAGGCGATTTGCGACACAGATACATCGAAGTCCGCCATCGGTGTTGTCCCGCCTTGCGAAACGCTTCTTTGGGCAGCATAGTAAGGAACGCATGGCTGCCCCAAACCCCAAATCCGGCGTGAGCCGCCAGTCTTCGAGCCGCCGGATCATCGTCGTCGTGGTGCCCCCAGTGGATGAACTCGACCTGGTTGGACCTTTGCAGGTGTTCAACTCAGTGAATCGCCTCGCGGGAAGAAACATTTACGCGATTGAGGTCGTCACGAACACAGACCGGCTGACGGTCGAAGGCGAAGGCGGAGTTCTGACGTTCATGGCCAAGCATCACTTCAACAAAGTCCAGGGTGCTTGCGACTCCGTGCTTGTAGTTTGCGGACTGGGCTCTCGATCCATACGCGACGCAACTTTCTCTGCCTGGCTGAGGAAGATGGCGGCGGAAGTTCGCCGGTTGGGTGCTGTCTGTGTCGGCGCCTTTCTCCTCGCCGAGGCGGGGCTGCTGAATGATCGGAAGGCGACGACTCATTGGAGATTCGGTCGCGAAATGGCAACCCGATATCCGGCTGTCCGCGTGCAGCACGATCCACTCTGGGTCAAAGACGGAAACGTCTACACCTCGGCCGGCATTTCCGCCGGCATCGATCTCGCACTTGCATGGGTGGAGGAAGACTGTGGCGCCGGCCTCGCCCATGAAGCGGCGCGCGAGCTTGTGTTGTTTCTGCGGCGTCCGGGTGGACAGCCGCAAGTCAGCATCTCACTGGCCTCACAGGCTTCGGAGATGATGTCGATCCGTGAGCTGCAGATCTGGATTGCCGAGCATCTGCAGACCAAACTGTCCGTAGAGGACCTTGCCCATCGGATGTCGATGAGTGTGCGCAATTTTGAACGCGTATTCACACGAGAGGTAGGCACGACTCCATCGCAATACGTTCTGCAGATGCGCGTGGAGGGCGCGCGTCGTCAGCTCGAACGCACGGAGAGAGGACTCAAGCAGGTAGCCTCGAGCGCTGGATTCGGCAACGTCGACGTGATGAGGCGCGCCTTTGTCCGGCTGTTAGGGATCACCCCGCTCCGCTATCGCGAACTCGCAGAGAATTCGAACGGCGAATAAAGCAGAACGACGCGCATAGTCCTCAGATGATCTCCCGGAATACTTCTTGACTCAAACAAACTACGAAAGCACACTTTCGGTCGTTCCATCGCTCTGCAGGTAGCACACTTGCCCCAACACCGCCCTGTTGGTAGCAAATTAAAATGTCCGGTTTTTGTAGCAAGTGAAATGTCCGGTTTAGGTTGCTAAGCCAACCGCAGTCGAGGCTGTGGGAAAGTGGGAATCCCGCGCAGTTTGCGAGATTTCCAAGCCAGGCGGGAAAGTCGTTTTTTGGACTTTTCCGCCTGGCGTCTTTTCCACAGCCCGTCGCGCGCCGATTTTGTTGTTCTCCCATGGCACTCCTTCCGCACTGTAGTGACCCAAGCGATGGGGACCATGGGTAAGGGTGAAGGTTCCGTCCAAATGTTGATGCACGGTGACCGAACAGCCGGCCAAGGTGGCGCGCCAGCGCACCGGTTGGATTTGTAAGCGCAGGTTCTGAATGCTTACCGTGTTGTCTCGGTTAACCGTACGTTCGAACTGCAGCGCGAAGATCAGATCCAGATCTCGGCTGGAGCGGCGCACAAACGCGGTGCCCCGTTGCGCCGCCGGCACTTGAAAGCGAGCGTTGAACTCGTCGATATAATGCTCACGCAGGAAGCGATTGGCAGCCTCCAGGCTGCCGATTCCGCGCAGCCTCAGCTCCTGCGGCAAGCGTCCTTGCCAGGTGCCGAAGTTGCGTTCCGAACGACCACGCGCCTGCGGCGAATAGGCCGGAATCATCGGCACTCCCAACTCGCGCAGCGCACGGCCGACTTGTGTCAGCCGGTGCGGATCGATCTTGCCTCCAGCCTTCGGGGTAAGCCAGAAATGGCTGCCGCGATCGCTGTACAACGCGCAGAAGACGCCCTTACGCTCGATCACTTCCTTCAGCCCCGCCATCACCGTCAAGGTCGACTCCTCCTCCGTCAGCTGCGCATAATAGATCTCGCTGGTGGCATCGTCCAGGATCACGATCAGGTCATACCAGCGTTCGTCCTGGAACCACTGATGCTGGCTACCGTCGATGTGCAGCAGCATGCCCGGCAAAGGACGCCGCGGCCGGCGCTTGCGATGGGCACCACGCTGGCGCTGGCGCGCCACCAGCCCCGCCCCTTGCAAGGCCGACTTTACCCAGGTGTAACTGAGATCTATGTCATGCAGCTCGCACAACTTCTCGTGAAAATGCCGCACGTTCAGATCGAAATACTTCTCCCGATACAGTGCCAGCACCTTCTCCACGGTGGCCACCGGCACGCGCTTGGGCGAGGGTTGTCCGCGCCGCCGATCCAACAAGCCGAAATAGCCGAACTTCTCGTAGCCCTCGCGAATGCGCCGCAGATGCCGGTCACTGATGCCCAGTATCTCTGCCGCCTGCCACCAGCTGATCTTTTTGGCCCAAGCCCGCAACATCACTTCCTGTACTTTCATCGCCCGCTCCACGGCGGCCTTCGAGTAGGAATCCATGCTCCGCATGGTCTCCTACTCTCGCCGCCTGAAAAGCGGACATATCACCTGCTAATTCGACCGGACATTTGATGTGCTAACGACATTGCCCCAACACCGCCCTTGCCCCCGACCGCATGCGGTCGTACCATACGCCTTCCATTCACGCTAGACCGGAGGGCTTCATGCTCAACCGCCGTCATTTCCTCTCCACCGCAGCCACCGGAGTCGCCGCCTCGCTCGCCTTCCGGAGCAACCTGTTTGCGCAACTCGAAAAGACTCCGCCACTGCCCGACCATTCCCTCCTCGATAAGAATGAAGACACGTACTGGGCCGAAATGCGTCGCCAGTTCCTGATTCCCGAGGACGAAGTCTACTTGAACAACGGTACGGTCGGCTCCAGCCCCGCGCCCGTGCTGCGCGCCGTCTTCGACGGCTACACCACGACCGAGAAAATGGACGAGCAGGATCCCGAGGACTATCCCATCTGGGGATACGCCGCGTGGAACCAGTTCCGCGACCCGCTCGCCGCGTTCGTCGGCTGCAAGCGCGACGAACTTGCCCTGTTGCGCAATGCCACCGAAGCCAACAGCTACGTCGCCAACGGCATCGACATGAAGCCCGGCGACGAAGTCCTCATGACCGACCAGGAGCATCCAGGCGGAGAACATCCCTGGAATCTCAAGGCCAAGCGCTACGGCGTTGTGGTCAAAAAAGTCACGCTGCCTCGCCCCGTGAAAGACGCGGCGCAAGTGCTCAACCTCTTCAATGACGCCATCACGCCGCGCACGCGCGTCCTCTTCTTCAGCCACATCACGACGTTTTCAGGAGTGGTCCTGCCGGCGAAGGAACTCGCAGCCCTCGCGCGCACCAAGGGAATTATCTGCGCGGTGGACGGAGCCCATGTCCCTGGCATGATGCGCCTCAACATCAGCGAACTCGGCTGCGACCTGTATTCTGCGAGCCCGCACAAGTGGCTGCAGGCGCCCAAAGGCTCTGGCTTCCTCTACGTGCGCGACGAAGTCATGGATCGTCTCTGGAACACGATCGCCACCGAAGGTTGGGACGACACCAAAATTCGAGCCGAACGCTTCCAGCGCATCGGCAGTTCGAACGTGCCGGCGCTGTGGGGCCTGCGCGCCTCCATCCAACTGGCCAACGACATTGGCATGGACCGTATCGAGCGCCGCCACCGCCATCTCGCCGACTACATCCTGGATCAAATGAAAAAGCGCGGCGCCGAATCCTGGACCTCGCCAGACCCAGCCCTGCGCTGCGCAATCGTCAGCGTAAACGTCTCGCCGGTCCCGCGCATGGATCTGGAAAACTGGCTATGGAAGACGCACAAAATCCGAATCCGCGGCGGCGACCCCAACAAGCTGCGCCTTTCGACGCCCTATTATTTGCAGCAAAAAGACATCGACCGCTTCCTCGACAAGTTCGACTCGTACAAGAAGACCAAGGGCATAGCGTAGCGGCCGCTTCTGATGGTCATCCCTGATGTACGGTTTCGAAAACAACCATGGGGAATGCGGGCCGGTGTCTTATTGCGGGGCCGCGCCTCTCATCAAACCCGATCTGACGCCGGGCGATGGTTTTCTATTGAGCTCGAAGTCCGCTCATCGTCTCAATCTCAATCCGGAAAAAAACGTTCTTGATCGCCATGTCCTCGGTCTCCTCGCGCCGTTCCGTCACCGCGTTGAGCCACCAGTTGATATGCTTGGCTAGCAGTTTGCGCGCATGTTGCCGCTCCACCGTATATTGCGGTTCGCGCAGTTCGAGGTACGTCCCTGTCACGATGACACTGCCCCACTTCGAAGAACTTTCGATTTCGTCAGCCTGCAAGCACACTTTCGGATTCTCCCTCAGCCACTCAATTTTTTTGCCGAGTGTAGAAAACACGTAAACGTATCCGGGCTCGTACGCAAAGCCCACGGGCACGACGTAGGGCTGATTGTCCTTGCAACATCCCAGCCTGCCGAGAAACGATCGCTGCAACAGATCCCCACATTGTTCTTCCGACATCGTGCTGACTTGCATGCCTGGCTCTCCAAAAATAAGCAGCTTTATTTCAGCTAGTCTATCTCGCACCCCAGTTCGTTGCACAATGCCCGCGGGAAACCTTCGCCACTATTTCTCTTTATCGAATGAGTTCAGCAACTGCTCGAACGCGGCTTGGTTGGCGGCAATAGTCTTCGCCGGACCCGTAAACTTGATGAATACATTCCCGTCCGGCCCCTCGACAATTGCCCCCAGCAGGCGATAGTTGCTCTGCACTGTTTTTGACGCCGCCATCGGACCGCCCATCCCGCCATAGTCGCCGGACGAATCGATGGTCGTCACCGTGAGCTGGTGAATCGTGCGCTTTGCAACCTTCGCATCCGCCGGCTTTCCATCCGGACCGTGTACCTGTCCCTTCCAGCGGTCCAGATTCGCCTCGACACTCCCGCCCTGTCCATTGCCGAAAAAATAAACCACGCACTCGGCGCTCGCCGTGTCCCCGGCGGCGGGCGAAATCGAGTAGGTCGCAGCACGCATCGGCCTCTCGCCTTCCGTCTTCCATCCCGTTGGCGCGGTCCATTTCAATCCCGCGACCGACTGTCCGAATAACGACGCCCCCAGCAACATCATCACAGAAATGTTCCGCATTGGATCAGTATAGACGCAGTCTTATATAGGGAAGGGTGGGAGCGATTTACTGGAGCGATCCCGAGGTCATCAATAAAGGGGAGCAGCAGGCAGTGGCCGAGCGGGATCGACTGCACTAAAAGCACAACAGGATCTGGTTCCAGCCGACAACAGAATCCTGCTCTACCGCCTCAAGGTTTTCTTCGGGTAGAGACCGACGGCCAAGCCGACGCGGCAGACGTTCTCGCCTGCTGAATGTGCTCCTTCAGCGCCGCCCTCAAATCCGCCATCACTTCTTCCAGCTTGTCTGGATTCGAAGTGGCTATGGCTTTTTCGATGAGTGCATAAATCTGATCTTCTGATCCCACTACATCCACAACTATGCCCCTAGGAGACCTGTAGAGCATACCGGGAGTCCCTATCATCTTCGATAGGGGAAACTCTGTATGGGGCCCTAATCCGCAGCCTTGCTAAGCCCATTTGTGCCCCGTATTCGAGCGCATGCTACACACTCCCATTTTCCGTATACCTCATCTCTCAATAACTTAGTGATCTGGCACGCCGAATGCTTTTAGACAGGCTGCGCTGAAAAAGACTTCGGAGGTGTTGCGATGAGTCAAAGCACCCGGCGTGATTGGCGCGAGCTTTGTGAAGAGATCTTGAAATCGAAAGATACCGACTGCATCGACGATCTGCTTGAAGAACTCTTGGATGTGCTCGAAGAACGCGCGCGAACGCGCGGTCCACAACTGTTGCCGCAAAGCAAGTCGTAGACTACTAATGAGTGCCGTCCAGCTCCATTGCATCCACTGCTAGGCACCGTTTGTCCCCCAATAACGAATGGTGAAAAATCTGATTCCTGCGTAACATTCCTCTCTACGCCTGCATAAAGACGTTCGCAGCCTGAATACTCGTGAACGTCAGCAAAGGCCGTGGAGAAGCCGTGAAGACAAGATCACTTCGCATTTGGAACGCGATCACAATAATGTTCGCGCTCAGCCTTGCAGCTTCCGGGCAAGCGAACAAGAGCACGGCTCGCAACCTGGTGGCCGAGATTCAGAAACAGGTGGGTGTGGAGTGGCAGAAAGACACGGTAGACACCTTCAAAGCCGGAAACCCTGACACGCCGGTGACCGGAGTAGCCGTGACCATGATGGCGACGATGGATGTACTCCAGCGCGCGTCGGCCAAAGGCTTGAATTTCATCATCACCCACGAGCCGACCTTCTATGCGCATCTCGATACGCCAGAGGGCATACCCGTAAGCGATCCCGTGTGGGCGGAAAAGCGGGCATTCATCGAGAAGCATGGCCTGGTGGTCTGGCGCTTTCACGATCACTGGCACCTGCGCAGCCCCGACGGAATCGAAGCCGGCATGGTCGAGGCGCTCGGATGGAAGAAGTTTCAAAACCCAGACAACCAATATCGATTCGTACTGCCCGAAACCACTCTGGCAGAATTAGCCAGGCAGGTGGCGAAGAATCTGGACTCTTCGGTCGTGCGGGTGGTCGGTGACCGCGATATGAAGGTCAGCAAGGTAGGATTCAGTCCAGGCGCCGCCGGCTCAAAAGCTGAAATCAACGCCCTCGAGAAAGACGACGTTCAGGTGTTGTTGGTCGGCGAAACCCGCGAATGGGAAACTGTCGAGTACGCAGCCGACGCCGTGAGCGAAGGCCGAAAGAAAGCTCTCATCGTGATCGGCCACATCCCGAGCGAACAACCTGGCATGGAGGAATGCACGCGCTGGCTAAAAGAGTTCGTGAAGAATGTCCCGGTAGAGTTCGTCCCCGCAAAACAGCCGTTCTGGCTCGCGAACGATAAGTAGCGGCTCATTCGCCGCACAATCACGTCTCACGTAGGGACAGGCGCCCTCGCCTGCCCAGCCGCGTCCACCGCGGCAAGCTCTCAATTCACCATCTAAAAGACCTCACCGCAACCCTTCAAATCCGCAGTCCTTCCAGAGTTTCTCCCAACCCCACATTCCGTAGCCAGCTTTCCCCGCCAGCGGAAAGCCCAGTTGATGAGCAAGCATGCACACCTGCCCGCGATGATGCGCGTCGTGCACGATCATATAGGCAAACATACTTGCCCCCGGAGTCCACGGCCGGGCCCAGCCATCACGATGAAACTTCTTCACGCGTCCTTCGCGAAGAGCCTCCCCCAGCATCTGCGAACAAAGCATGGCGCTCTGCGCAAGAGCTTTCTTGACCTGCAGCTGTGTGCAACGCGCGCGATCCAACCGGGCAGGCAGCTTCAGGTGCGGAGCCGATAAGCGAAGCCACTTGCAACGAATATTGTGCATATGAGCAAAGATGGCGGCGATGGTGCGCGCTTTGCCACCAGGGACCCGGGCCCGCCACGCACGAGGATCGAGATGCTCCAGCAGGAGCTGGTTCATACGGTCATTCACCGCGTAGCTATCCTGCATGCCTTGCGGCAAATCAACAGCGGGGACACGCGCCAGTCGAGGCATTTTTGTCGAGGAAGAGGCTAGCGCGAAGCGCCGGCAGGCGCAAGCCGCTGATGCCAAAGACGGATCTACCGAGGGGATCGCACCTCAGTGTAGTAGCGACCGCTTTCTCGCCAGCAGCTAAGCTTCGCTGGGCGACCCGGCTGCGTCGCGCGATGTCCACCCCGGCGGCCTGAGGTTCACGCCTCCCCGCAGCCGGAACAGTCGACGCAGGCAAATCGCGACCACCAGGATTCCCCCGGATAGCAGCACAAGATCGCCAATACTGAAAAGTCCCAGCCACGCCTGGTCTGCCAGAAATGCGAGTCGCGTATTGGATGTGGCCAAATGCCAGACCGGGCCCGCCGGACGAACGGTCGGCGGAACTCCGACTACCGGCATCGTTCCGGCATTCGCCTGCGTGACCAGGGCGTTCAGCGTCAGTCCGCACAGCATTTGCAAAACCCCGACCCGCGCCCAGGTCGATCGAACTATGCGGAGCACTAACCACAAGATTGCAAAGGATTCACACAGCCATATTGTCGGATGTTGTGTCCAGGCCAGATGATGTGCTGCAGAAAGGAGATTCAACGTACACTCCGTCGCCAACTAGATGAAGGAACATGAGCAGTCCTCCTGCCAAACACCCCTGATAGCAAGTTTCCTGTTTGCAACAGAATATGAAATTGGAAATCTCCCGCCAGCACCGTTTTCCTCATGTTTCCGTTCATCCCACTTCACATTAGGGAAAACTCGTGGCACTTCGTGTAAGCGACGATTTACAACCGTTTCAGCATGTGCCGGCTGCCCCATGTTTCATCTTTTCGACTCAGCCTGAACCGTGCATAGTCGAAGGGTGGGATTCGACCCCTCTTTTCCTCGTGGGATTTTTGGAGAAGGGCACAACTTCAGAGGCCGTGGAAAAGTCGGTTTGCGGAGGCGTCTTTGCAAGGGCACGCGTAGTCGTGGCGTAGATGCCGCAAAGTGAATCCGCCTTAGCCGCTGAGGTCTGCTCTAGACCTCCATCCGTCAATATCACCGCGAATCGATGATTCACTGGGGAGTACCATTGGATCATGACCAAAATCAAAAAAGATTCTCCCAAAGGTCTCGGTGCCGTGACGGTCATCGTCCGGGATGAGATCGACGACGAAGAGGAAGACGAGGATTACGGCAAGAAAGACAACAACGAAGACGATGAAGATGAAGAGAATGAAGAAGATGAAGAAGAAGATGACGATGAACAGGACGACGGCTATTCGGAGTGAGTCCTCTTCTGAGTGCTGCAGGTACCCACACCTGGGCCTTTTCCTCAGGGCAAGCGGGAAAGAGCCCTTTCGCGGCAGTTCCAGGGATGTACTCGCCCCAGAATCGCGAAGGGCCAGGTTTTCAGGCACCCTTCAACTAGCCAGCGCCCCGAAGTTATATACTAGTGGAGCGTCTCTCATCCGGGACTCGTTTGGGGGTGATTGGTTTGGCAGAAGTTCGACTGCAAGAAGGAGAGTCGATCGAGAATGCACTGCGCCGTTTCAAGCGCAAGGTGCAGACCGAGGACATCATTAAGGAAGTCAAGCGTCACTCCTTCTATCTGAAGCCGGGCGCAAAACGCCGAGTAAAGCAGGCCCTGGCGCGCAAACGTGCCCGAAAGAAGTTCCGCAAAGAACAAGACTAGTTCCCGAAGGAACAATCTCAATTACCGACTCAATTACCGAAACTGGCCGCGTCAGCCGCATAGCTGCCGCGGCTTTCGCTTTCTGCCGTGTCATCCCGAGCGTAGTCGAGGGACCTTGTGTTTCAAGGCTGCTTGATTTCGCGTGAACGGTGAGACAGGAAAGCCTGGGACGCAGACATCGTCCTTGGAATGAACCCGTGCAGTCCGTGGGAACGGATTAACGCGGCGGCCCACCACCATCCAGAATCCAACCGCAGAACCTGAGAGATCTCGCCGAGCCTGGCGCCCGGCTCCAGCCGACCTTGCATCGACCGTCCCTGCGAAACTACGCCTCCGACACGCGGGAACCGTGCTGGAAGTGATACTGCAGGATTTTCGCCGCCAGCGCCGGACTGGTCGTAGCCCCTTCGCTTTCCACCGAGCGAACCACTTCTCCGCGGCAAACGACTTCGGTCGGGCTCAGTCCAGCAATTTCCGCCGGCAACACCAGGTTGATTTCCAGTTGTGCGTTGGGCTGCAGGACTTCCTCCGCATTGAAGAGAAGCCCGGACCGACTGATGTTCGACGTCGTTCCTTGCCGCCATCCTTGTTCTCCGACTTCCCGGTAACGCAGCGGCAAATGCAAATTGAACCGTTGCGCCCGGAATCGTGGAACCTTGTCCCGAGCCACTCGCGACTCGGTGTTGATCACTGCTCGCGCTGCCATGGCAACCTCCTGGGGGAGCGTGGATTGATCCAGCACCTCACGCACCTTTGCCTTCAGCGCGTGCAGGGTAAAGGGCTTCTGGAGGAGCGTGATGCCCGCATCCAGCGTGCCGTTGTGGCCGATTGCGTTTTCCGTGTACCCCGACATGTACAGCACTTTCATGTTCGGTCGTATTTCAGAAACGCGCTGTGCAAGTTCGCGTCCGTTCATTCCCGGCATGATGACGTCGGTCAGCAGCAGGTGAATGATTCCCTGGTGAGCTACGCAGATCTGTACCGCGGCCGCGCCATCGGCGGCTTCCACCACCGTGTAGCCCTGGTTCTCCAGGAACTGACGGGTCAGGCGGCGAAGATTCACTTCGTCTTCCACCACCAGAATGGTTTCTCGCGGAGCCTCCGTAGGCGCCACTGCGGCCGCCGCCGCCGGCTGCTCTACCGCGGCCACCTCCTCCACCGTGACGTGCGGCATGTAGATCTTGAACGATGTTCCTTTGCCCTGCTCGCTATAAACCCAGATATAGCCGCCGCTTTGCTTCACTATCCCATACACCGTCGACAATCCCAGCCCCGTTCCCTTGGTCCCCTTCGTCGTGAAGAACGGCTCGAAGATATGCGACTGCGTTTCGCTATCCATGCCCACGCCCGTATCCGTGATAGCCAGCATGGTGTAGTCGCCGGGCTGCACCGGTGCGTGCATTCGCGCGTAAGCCTCGTCCAATGTCACGTTCGCAGTCTCAATCGTCAGCCGCCCGCCCTGCGGCATGGCATCGCGCGCGTTCACCGCCAGGTTCAGAATGACCTGCTCGATCTGTCCCGGATCCGCTTTCACCGCGCCCAGCTCCGTTCCCGGGATCATTACCAGGTCGATGTCCTCGCCGATCAGCCGCGTCAGCATCTTAAGGTTTTCCGTGACCACCGCATTCAAGTCCAGAACCTTCGGAGCCAGCATTTGCTTCCGGCTGAAGGCCAGCAGTTGGCGTGTCAACGAAGTCGCGCGCTCGGCTGCGGTCGAAATCTCTTTCGCTGGCCCCCGCAGCGAAGGATCCGGCCCTAGCCGCTCCAGCAGAAATTCCGAGTATCCCGAAATCACCATCAGCAGGTTGTTGAAGTCGTGAGCAATCCCGCCCGCCAGCCGCCCGATCGCTTCCATCTTCTGTGATTGCCGCAGTTGCTGCTCGAGCGCCCGTCGCTCCGTCACGTCCTCGGTGAAAATCTCGAAGCTGACATTCTTCTTGTCGTCGATGATTGCGCGCCCCGACAACCGCACTGCGGTCGTCGAGCCATCCTTCCGCGTCCATTCGCAATCCAGTCCCTGAAAATCCGTTTGGTTGCGCAGGTAGTCGGCGAGCAAAAACCACTGCTGCCCGTCGGCGTAAAGCGTGCTCAAATTCCGCCCTACCAACTCCTGGGCCGACGAATATCCCAACGACGTGACCAGCGCCGGATTCACATCCACCAGGTGTCCCAGCGAATCGCATCGGCAGATTCCGTAAGGCGCATTCGTTACCAGCGAACGGAAATTACTTTCCGATCGCCGCAGCCCTTCCTGAGCCGCGCGCAGCGCCCCATTGAACCAGCAGATCAGGATTGCGATGGTGACAAACAACGCCAGGCGAATGACCGCCTGTCGGTACTCAGTGGGAGTGTGTGGCCCGGCGAGGGAATAGTAAGCGCTTACCGTCAGCGCAAAAGAGGTCGCCACCAACCCCGGCTTCCATCCGCCATACCACGCACTGACCATAACCGCGACCGCAAATACGGCCAGACGGCTTTCCGAGATATCGGAGAACAGCAGGGCGGGAATCAGCGCGAGCGTAGTACTAAGTATCGCAACGCCATACCGCAGGATGGGATCCCGGGAGGCAGGAGCGACACTGCTGCGAAGAAGGGGGAGGTTCTGTCGCATACAAGTAAATCTTAGAGCCGCAAAGAGAAAGCGGCGAGTTACAGCAGTCCAACAAGATGGGCCCGAACGGCCCGTGTCCATCCGGACAGGGGCCTGCCCGGCCAAATTCGTGTGCTGTCAAGGAGCGGGACGACGTGGCAAGAAGTCCTGCGAGAGCGTCAGCATACGCCCCTTCCCACGCCTTCCGCAAATCGAGGAACAAAGACTTGCAACAGTTCGTCAAAATCATGAGACTAGCGGGCACACTTCGGAAGGATTGGCATGAAAATCGGACTCTTTGGCGGCACGTTTGACCCGATTCATCGCGGACACACCGCCCTCGCTCAGGCCGCCCGCGAGAAGTTTGGACTCAACCGGGTGCTCTTCGTCCCCGCCAACATCCCGCCGCATAAGCAAACACAGCCGCTTTCGGCCTTCGGGCACCGCTTCGCCATGGTCGCGCTGGCCACCGCCACCGACAAATCGCTGATCCCCTCGCTGCTCGAAGCCCCTGCCGAAGAATCCGCGGAACCAGCGCCCATCGTTCCCATCAAGAGTGCGATGAAAGGTGCGGCCGGAAGCAAGAGATCCTCCTCCACCCCACCACCCGCCGCCAACTACACCATCAACACCATCCGCCGCCTCAAAAGTTCTCTCAAGAAAATCGACGAGCTCTTCTTCCTGATCGGCATTGATGCCTTCCGCGACATCGCCAAGTGGCACCAGGCAGAACAACTTTTCTCGGAAGTCGAATTCATCGTAGCCTCCCGCCCCGGATACTCGCTTGCCGACGTAGCCAACTCCCTCCCCGAAAAACTCCGCCCCGCCGCCCACATCACCAAGCCGTTCGAAAAACAACCCGCCCGCGGCGACCTGGTGCTGACCGGAGCCACCGTCCACGTGCTCGACGGCGTCCACCATGCCATCTCCGCCACCACCATCCGCGAAGCCGCCGCCGCCGGCAAACCCTTGGGCAAATTCGTCGATCCATCCGTGGCGGACTACATCAAGAAATGTGACCTCTACAAAACCGCCACGGCAAAAGACCCGAAGTAGAACAGAGAGACCGTTCGGCTAGCGACGAAAGGCATTTCTCTCTGCGTCCTTTGCGGCATTCCTCAGCGCCCTTTGCGTTTTAAGAATTTTGCTGATGAGCTTTTCCTGTTCAACCCTGTGGAACCCCAAATCCCCGCCCTCATTTACAATCATCAAGGCCAACGACTAAGGGCCAACGACCAACGACCGATTCATGAAGACCAACGACACCCGCCGCCAAGTCTCCGAAGCCATCGCCGCCTGCCTGGAAAAGAAGGCCGAAGAAATCGCCATCCTCGAGCTCGAAAAAGGTTCCGGAGCCTTCACCGACTACTTCGTCGTTTGCAGCGGCACCAACCCCCGCCAGATCCAGGCCATCGCCGACGAAGTCGAACTTCGCCTTAAGCGGGCCGGACTCTACCCAGCCCACACCGAAGGCTACCGCCAGGCCGAATGGGTGCTGCTCGACTACGTGGACTTCGTGGTCCACGTCTTCGCCGAAAAAGCCCGCCGCTACTACGAACTCGAGCGCCTCTGGAAATCCGCAAAGCGCCTCGAACCCGCCGACCTGAAAACCGCTCCCAGGCGCGCCACCAAAAAGCGCACCACCTCACCCGCTCCCGCCAAAAAGAAAAGAGCATAGATTCGGAGTTCCGAGTATCGCGCCGCCGTACGAATCCGTGACCACGAATCCGTGACTTGCGACGAATCCGTAATTCGTGTTCGCTCCCTTTTCAAATTGTCATCCCGAGCGCAGTCGAGGGACCTTGTGTTCCTCAATACCAGCCACAGCGCTTGGAACTTCTTCTCCAACTCTCACCCGTTCTCCAAACCTTAGCGACCTTTGCGTTTAAAATCTTGAAAGCCCCAATGACCAGCGACCTCCAACCCGACTGGGGCACGTCCTTCGGCATGACCGCCGCGGAAAAATGGAAAGCCAAATCCGCCGCCATGGGCCGCGACGTAACCGAGACTCTGGTCGCGTATGCCGATCCCCAACCCGGCATGAAAGTTCTCGACCTGGCCTCCGGTACCGGTGAACCCGCCATCAGCATCGCCACCCGAATCGCGCCCACGGGCAACCTAACCGCGCTCGACCTCAGTGCCGACCTCCTCGCCATCGCCGCAGAACGCGCATCCAAGCGTGGCCTCACTAACATCACCACTCAGCAAGCCGACGCGCAACAGCTTCCATTCCCCGACCAGCAATTCGACCTCGCCACCTCCCGCTTTGGCGTGATGTTCTTCGCCGACATCGATCGCGCGCTTCGCGAACTTCACCGCGTCCTCAAACCCGGCGCCAGAGCATGCTTCGCCGCATGGGGACCGAAAGAGCAACCCTACTTCGCGACAACCATCGGCGTCGTCCATCGCGAAGTTGGAGGCCCACTGCTCGCTCCAGGAGGTCCCGACCCCTTTCGCTTTTCCCGATCCGGCAGCCTGGCAGAAGCTTTCAGCAGAAACGGATTCACGGACCCCTATGAAGAAACTCGCACTGTCCCCTGGGCCTGGGCTGGCCCCGTCGAAGAAGCCTGGGAGCAACAGCGTGCCATCGCCACCCCATTCCTTCCCCTGCTAAACCGGGTCCCCGCAGAAGCTTGGCCCAAAATCAACGCCGAAGTCCACGCCGCCATTCGCCGGCACGAAAAAAACGGCGTCATCGAATTCGGCGCCACGATCGTCCTGGCCTCCGCCAGAAAGTAAAGACCGCCCATTCCCCGAAACTATGGAAGTCCTCCAGTCAGACGCATTATGAAGAAGCTCCACTGAAGTTGATCGAGGACCCGCGCCTTCCAAATGAAGAACAGCCGTTTCCACTTCAAAACCAAGCCGCCCTCGCAGAGCAAGAGTTTTAGCGCCGGGGTTAGCCCGGGGTTAGACAGAGAAGATGAGCAAAGCCCCGGGCCGACGCCCCATAAGCTCTAACTTAAAGGAGTTATTGTTTCCGGGGTAGTCCGTCAGCCGTACCGATCCTAGGTTGGATCTCTCGGTGAGCGACTCGGCGATTTGCGCCAGCTTTAGAGTGACTCCAGGCGATTGCCGAACGTCAGCCTATTCGGCTCTCAATGCTTGCATGGGATCAAGCCGCGACGCACGCCACGCAGGAACGATGCAGGCGAACAGAGCCGCCGCCAGCAACGTTGCGGCAACCGCTGCAAATACTTCCGGATCTAGCGGCTTGATTTCATAGAGTAAATCGCGCATCAGCCGGCTGGCTTCCAGGCTTGCCGCGAGTCCCACGACCAGGCCGAAGACTGCGGGCCACATTCCATCCAGCAGCATCTTCCGCATCACGTGTTCGCGCTTGGCACCTAACGCAATGCGAATGCCGATTTCGTTCGTCCGCTGTGCCGCCACATAAGACATCACGCCGAACAATCCCACCGCGGCAAGGATCAGCGACAGCGTCGCAAAAGCCACCAGCAGCGTAGTGTTGAAGTTCTGGTCCAGGGTTGATTTGCCAAGCAACTGGTTCATGGTGAGGATGTCCGAAACGGGCAGATCAGGATCGATCTCCGAGACGATGCGCTGTACCGGGAGGGCGAACTGCTCCGGGTCGTGGCTGGAGCGAATCACCAGCGTACCGACAGCCTCAATACCGGCATCCAGGGGAAGGTATTGCACCGGCTCTGGCGGTTCGCCAATCTCATGACGAATGTCGCCCACGATCCCCACAATGACGGCGTCTCTCCCACGTACGCGAAGATGCTTATCCAGCGGATCCTCGCCAGGAAAATACCGCTTTCTGAAAGATTCACTGATGACTACTTCATTAGCAGCATCCAATCTCTTGCTGGCGTCAAACGTTCTTCCGGCGACCAGCGGAATGCCCATCGCGCCGAAGTATTTCGGATCGGCCCATCGGCCAAAGGCGGTCATCCCGTTACCTTGCGGCAAAGGCGGATGCTCCAAAATGGTGAACGCCCAATCCGTCGCCTGGCCTTGCCCGGGCACAACCGACGCAAAGCCCGCCGCGTCCACTCCGGGAAGCGCGCGCACTCGTTCGAGTAGCGTGTCGTAGAAGTTGGCTCGCGCGGCGGGCGTTGCATAGCGCGCGTCTGGGATGCCCAGGTGCATCGTGATCACGTTCTGCGTAATGCAGCCCATATCGGCGGAACGCAAACGTTCATAGCTCTTGAGCAGCAATCCGGCTCCAATGAGCAAGATCACCGTCAGCCCCACCTCAAGCGTAAGCAGCGCCTTGCGCAGAGTGACTCTCGACCCGGCCCCGGCGACCGAGCGCGACCCCTCATGCAGCGCGCTGAGAATACGTTTGTCGCTGCTACTGAACGCAGCAATCAGTCCAGAAAACAAGGCGCACAGCACGATAACGCCGACCGTAAACGCCGCCACCACGCCGTCGATGTGGATCGATTCCACACGGCTCATGTCGCGGCGAGTTTGCGTCAGCCACGTAAGCGCAGCGAAGGCCAGCAAGAGTCCCAGCGCCCCACCCGCTGCCGAAAGCATCAGGCACTCCATCATCCGCTCGCGCATCAGCCGCAGCCAGCCCCCGCCCAGGGCAGTGCGAATGGCCAATTCGTTGCGTCGTGCCTCCGCCCGCGCCACCAGCAGATTCGCCACATTGAGGCAGGCGATCAGCAGCAGGCAGCAGGTCGCCTCCAACAGCACATAAAGCGGCTTCTTGAAGTCGCCTACGATGTGATCCAGCAGCGGACGACTGCTGGCCCTCCGAAATACGAACGGGTTATCGAGGTGCGCGTTGTGGACGCGCCGGGAAATGAGGCTCAAATCGGCAACGCCCTGCGACACGCTAACTCCCGGCTTCAGCCGCCCCACAACCCGAAACAGATGATTGCTAAACGAGGTCATCGTCTCTTCAGGCTTGTCGTGGTACACCGGAGTCCATAGTTGCGTCGACGGGTCAGGAAAGTCGAACCACGCAGGCATAACACCGATCACGGTGTACCGCATGGCGTCCAGATCGATCGTCGTGTTCACGATGGCCGGGTCCCCGCCGAAGCGGCGCTTCCATAGGCCCCAACTCAGCAGCACCGTTCCGTTGGCCGCGGGGTTGTCGTCGCTCTGTGCAAAATCGCGGCCCAGCTCGGGCTGTACACCTAGCGTGCGGAGCAGGTCCCACGAAATCAAGGCGCTGTTCAGCTTCTCTGGCAATTGCCCGCCCGAGCCAGAAAGTCCGACCCGGATTTCCTTCGTCAGCCCGAGACTGCTGTAGCTGCGGTTCTGCTCTTTCCATTCGGCGTACATGCCGCCTGCGACCGGATTGAAGCGGGGCGTGTCGTCGTCATTTAGACCTGCCTCGTAGAGCATCATGAGGCTGTCGGGATCATGGAACGGCAACGGCTTGAGCAAAACGCCACGCACCACCGTGAACAGCGCCACATTGGCCCCAATCCCGAGAGCCATCACCACAACCGCGATCACAGTAAAGCCGGGACTCCGACGAAGCGTGCGCAGACTAAAGCGCAGATCGCGTCCGAGGGATTCAAGCCAGTTCCAGGACCAGACAGCGAGAGTCTGTTCACGAATAAGAGTAGGATTGCCAAAGGCGCGCAAGGCCGCGTGGGGAGCCTCTTCTTCCGAAATGCCACCTTCCCGTTGCTCCTCTTCCTCCAATTCCAGGTCGGAGCGCAACTCCCGCTCCAGGTCCGCATCTCTCTTGTTGCTCTGCCACCAGTTCATGTCAGCTCTCCTCGGCGGCTGGCCACATGACGCGTGCGACAGCTTCGGCCATCTTCTTCCAGTGCGATTCTTCGGCCAGGAGCTGCGTCCTGCCTTTTTCAGTCAACCGGTAGTATTTGAATTCCCGATTACGGTCCGGCGCAGTCTCCCACTTGGAGACGACCCACCCTCTTCGCTCGAGCCGGTGCAGCGCGGGATAAAGCGAGCCGTGCTGCATCTGCAGAAATTCATTCGTGGTCCTCTGAATGTGCTTCCCGATCTGGTGACCGTGAGCAGGCCCATAGAGAAGCGTCCTCAAGATGAGCATGTCCAACGTTCCCTGGAGGAGTCCAGCTCGTTGCAGCACTTGCTTCGCCATAGAAGACATTCTACCGTCAATTTGGTGGCGATGGTAGACACTCGACTATCGATTGTCAACGGGCGAATGCGAAGGAGATGTGGATGCTCGGATGACGACTTCATGCCAACGCACTTCACTGACAAGCGAAATCGAGCTTAACTTCCGAGTTCCGGGTGGATAGTCGTCCAACCGGAAGGAATTCTGCTTAAGTCAGCGCTTATGTGGGCGAGTCCCCACCGCAATTTCCAAGAGTTGTCATTGCCCGAGCGCAGCAAAACAGGACGAATCTGCCGCCGCCCATGAAACAACCACCAGCGTAAAATCACCCCGTGAAACTAAAAATCGCTTGGATCGGCAAAACCAAAGACTCCGCCATCCAATCTCTCACCACCGAATACCTCAAGCGAATCTCCCGCTACGCCGACGTCGAGGGTCTCGCCCTCCCTGACGAATCCGCTCTCCTCAAACTCCGCGAAAAAACCGCCACCCGCCCAGCCCACGCCATCGTTCTCCTCGACTCCCGAGGCCGCCAACTCACCTCCGAGGAATTCTCCCAATTCCTCCAAAACCATCAGGACCGCAGCCCCCAACCCCTGATCCTCGCCATTGGTCCTGCCGATGGCTTCTCGGACGAAATCCGCAAGTCCGCCAATGCCACGCTTTCGCTGGGCAAAATGACCTTTGCCCACGAACTTGCCCGCGTCGTGCTGCTCGAGCAGGTCTATCGGGCCTTCACGATCCTTAAAGGCCACCCCTACCACACGGGCCACTAAGCCGATGTACTTCTCAGACGTACCAATGGTGGCATCCTGGGTTTAGATTCAATACACGTGGTGGTGTAATTGCCCTAAATCCAGCCGTCCCAAGGATCTGTCATGAAAACGATCGAAGAAGTTCTGCGTATTAAAGAAGAGGAAATCCTGCGCGTCAGAAAAGAAGTAGAAGCCTTGCGCATCGCCGCCGGCCTGCTTACCGACCAGGATCCTGACGCTGAAAAAAAGGCCGAATACCGCCAGCTCCTTCAAATGCCTTAGGTCGTCCGGCCTGCCTTCGCCCTGCAAGACTAACAACACTCAAAGCGCCCGAGGTAAGGAACCGATCTAACGACCGAAACTTACCCTGGGAAAGAACTGCACGCCGGACAGAGAGCCGGGAAGCGGCTCCAGAATGTAGCCCCGGGCACAAGCCCGGGGTGCGCGTGATAAAGATGATGAGTCCGTAGGCCGACACCGGAGGCCGGAAAGACTACTGCTCCTTCTCCCGATTCACTTCCGGCTTCTGATCAAACCGCCATCCCAGGCTCATGTACCACTGCTTGTAACTCAGCTGATCCCCATGCACGAACGTGTACCCACTCTGCAAAAACGAACGCCCCCACAAATTCACGTCAAACGACGAATCCACGAAATTTGACGTCCGGTTCTGCGAGAACGGCGACATCAACCGCTGGCTCCCGAACTGCGCATCCCACATCATGCGATCGCCCAGATGCCGAGATAACGTCAACAGCTTGTAGTCGCCACTCCCGAACGAACTGTCAAACTTCGAATACCGCATATCCGCGCGCAGCCCCGTGTGTCCGATCTCGTCGATCGTCATTCCGTACATCTGGTTCAGCGATCGCCGCACATCGCCCGTCCTGTCGCTTCTTCCCAGCGTCGTGTACAGCCAGATATGCTTGATCGGCGCCGCTCGCACGCCGAAACTCACACCCTGGTACAGAAGCTTGTCCACCAGCCCTGTCCCGATCAGCGCCGTCGCTGCCGTCGGCACATCGCGGAAGTAATTGTGGTACACATCGAATCCCAGTCGCCGGTTCGGCTGGTAGTGAACGGTCAAGTAACTCCGGCTGATGCCCGCTCCCGGCGTGATCCCATTGGTCGTCAGCCCCTGCGGTGAATCCGCGATCAACGAGTGATACACCGAGAACGTATTCTTGTACGAGACCTCATTTTCCAGGAATGCGAACGGCCGGTCCAGCCGCCACTTGATGGTGCTCAGCGCAACGCCGGCCGTACTTGTATAACGAAACGATTCGCTCCCTCCCTCGAAATTCACGAAGCTGCCTGCCATCCGCTGGTTGGGGCTGTACCGGAACGACGTCATGTCCGGCGTCGATCCCGCGAACGCCCCCACGATGATTCCATCCTTCACCTTGCGCCCAAGGTATCCGCCGTCCAGCACGTCCAGGCTGTTTGCCCACGGCAGGAACAATCGCCCAAACCCAGCAACCCATTTCGATTCCGGATTCTCATAGTACAGCTGCATGGTGTAGGTCTTGTTCAGCACGCTCTGCAGCGTCGCCTCTTCGGTGCGCGACTGCTTTGTGATGCGACCTCTCCAGTAGCCTTGCAAGTTCCAGTGGGTCCCCGCGATGTGCGTCATGTCGGCGCGCGCCACCATTCCGACCTGGGAACTTGTCCCTGTCGTTCCGCTGATGCCGCTGTAGTCAAACCCAAGCCGTCCGCGGATGCGTTGCTGCTCGCGCGGCTGGACATCCGGCGGACGCGCAACAAATCCCTGCCCTTGCTCCACCGTGATCCAGTTGTCGCTTACCACAGAACCCTTCCGCCCGGCTGCGCGATGCTCCAGAACCGCCATCGTCTCTGATACCGACAGGTACGCCCAGTCCCCTGGCTTCACATTCCGTTTCGCGTCGTGGACCTCCGTCACCGCCGAAGTCTCTGCGACCGACAACACCTGCAACTCCGCAACTTCTCCGGTCGCGTCGCCCGCATTGATGACGCGCCCACCCTTTTTCGATTCCGGAACGATCAGAATCATGCCTTCTTCCAACCCCGCCGCCCTGCCGCCTGTCAGGTACGCGACACCCGCCGCAACATATTTCACCTTGAATCCCATTTGCACGTGCTTGGTCGCAACTTTCGTGACCGCTGGCACCTCGGTCACGGAAAGCCCCGCCATCGCATTTCCGATCATGCCCGGGATGGTGGCCGGATCCTCGCCCGGCACCGGCGGCAGCACTGTCAACGCAATCGTGTTCCCCTCCGTCGACAATCCATACGGATGCGCGCAGTCCAGGTCCACCACCAGCCGCGTGATCATCGGATCCGCGCTGGTCAACCCGATCCGCAGGTCCTTCACTCCCTGCTGGTTTACCGCGATGTGCTGCTGCCGCGCCTTGGCATTCGTGTTCGGAAGCTCCAGCACCAGCCGGTCCGGATTGTTCGCAATCAACACTCGCGGATTCACCACCCCCGTGAGCTGCACTTCAATCTTCAGCTTGTCGCCGTTCGGCACCACACGCACCTGTTCGATCGACGCCGCCGATCCGTGCGATCCCAAGTCCTTCGCCGTTCCCGGCAACACCATCATCAGAAACGGCAACACGAACACCAATCCCAGGGGGAGTTGTTTCCATCTCTTCATGAATCTCTCTCACATGCCCGAGGCGGCCCATCCTGCCCGCGTACCCAGCGGGAGGGTGGCGTCTCCTAGGCTCATTTATTATTGGTTTCCAAAATCCTGCGAAGCCTTTAAGAAGCGCTCCTGCAGCCCAGCCACAAGAAAGCAAAAATCTCAATTCCGTCTTCTCCGTGTCCTCTGTGCCTCTGTGGTGAAAAAGCCTTTTTCCAGCCGCTCATAACTCGTAACTAAGAACTAAAAGCTTCGTCCCGATTTCAACCGTTGAGCCATCCCCGGATTAATCGTCGTCATCCAGTTGTCCATCAGGCTGTGACACTCCAGGCACTGCGTCGAATATCCCTGCGCCACATGGTTGGGGGATTTTGCTTTCTTGAAATCGTCCATGTGGCAACTGGAGCACTCGGTCGACAGCCCCTGCCGGTTGAACGGACCTACCGTCCCCACCTTGTGGCAGGAATAGCAATCCACCATCGCGTGCGCCCCAATCAGCGGGAAGCGATCTTGATGCTCATTGATGTTGTGAATGGAAACTTGCCACCCGGTATCCCGATGGCATGCATCGCATTGCGCAGTATTTTTGCGTCGATGAATATCGGCGTGGCAGTCCTGGCATTGGTTGACCGTCTTCGCGAATACGAGATCGCTGTGACAATCCACGCAGCCGACTTTCGCGTGCATCCCGCGCAGCGCAAATCCCGTCTTGCGATGCTCAAACTCAGGCACCGCGCGAATCGGCTTCCAGCCTTTCGCTGTGTGACAGTTTTCGCACGGGATGGTCAGGGATCCGTGCGGACTATGGGTCTTCTCGCCTACAGCGGGAGTCTTTCCGGTAGCATCGGGACGCGCACCGTCTTCCCGCGCAAACATTCCCAGATGCAGAACCACCACCAACTGCGTAATGAATAAGATTCGTCGCAACACCGCTCCATCCCTGGGTTCGGAGTAGACCGCGCCTGCTGCGCTCGAGAAATCCCCCTTTCTACCAGCGCTTCAGAACACTCGCTTGTCAGCTTGCTTGTTTTCGCGATCGGTATACAGGCATTCCATCAGGAGATGCCATTTCGCAAAAGGTCTGAAAAGTACGGTCCCGGTGGGACAGTATCACTGGTACAGTCGCGTACACGACAATTGCACGGCCGACCTCACAGCGTCCGCAGCAAACACGCGCGCATTCGCACAATGTCCCACGAAGTTACTCCAGGAAGATAGAAGCCTGTCTTAGTTCTTCGTGCCCCTCCGTGTCCCGTGTGGTGAAGGTTACGTGCTCTCAGTGCCCCTCTGTGTCCTCTTTGGTAAGGATTTTCCACCCTGGAACGCGCATCACTTAGCGCTCCCCACCAGCTTCTCCACGTCCGCAATCTCCTTCACCACGCCAGAAGACAAATTCTTCGGCCCCGCGTCAGTAACCAATATGGTGTCCTCCACCCGGAAGTGCATCTTCTTTTCCGGAAACTCCACGATCGGCTCCACCGTCACCACCTGC
The DNA here is from genome assembly GCA_963765755.1 of uncultured Acidobacteriota bacterium. Classification (GTDB taxonomy): domain Bacteria; phylum Acidobacteriota; class Terriglobia; order Terriglobales; family Acidobacteriaceae; genus Gp1-AA133. Next base: position 154,740 of record CAVXXV010000023.1, read on the forward strand.
CCAGCCTTGATCGGCCCCTTCGCCATCAGCACGTCATGCGTCGCGAGCCCGACAAAGTGTCCCGGAAATCCCATCCACTGCTTCTCGATCCCGGCCTTCGCAAACACCGCCTTCCCCGCATCCGACGCCTGCTCGTAAGTATTCCCCGGCTTCAGCATCGCGATCACGGCCTTCTGGCTCTCCAGATCGACCGCGTACCACTTGGCCTGCTCCTCCGGAAATTTCCCGCCGACATTGAACGTCCGCGTAATATCCATCGCCATATGATCCAGATCGGCCGCAAAATCAAACACCACTAAATCGCCAGCCTGAATCTGCCGCCGATCGTTAAAGTAGTGCCACGTATTGATATTCTCTCCGGTCCCTACAATCGCGGGATACGCCCATCCCGACGCCCCGCCATTCCGAAACACAAAATCCGCCTGCGCCTCGATCTGATACTCGTACATACCCGCCTTCGCGTGCGCGATCCCCTGCTTGATCCCCTCCGCACTCAGCGCCCCATTTTTCCGCAGCACCGCAATCTCCTGCGGCGTCTTGATATTCCGCATCGCATCAATAAACGGCGTCGCATCCTTCAAATGCGCCGCCGGATACCGCTCCGCCAGTTTCTTGATCGCCGCGCGATCCCCCGGCAACGGGTCGCCATAAGGGTGCGTGTACTCTTCGGCATAGTCCCCACCAGTCTCGGGACGCGCGCCGTCCGCCTTATCCGCAAATGTCAGCCGAGCCCACAATTCTGGCGACTCACTCCGCATCAAGCCATACGCCAGGCCACGATCCAGCACATCCAGCGGCAGCACCGTCTCGAACCCTAGTTTCTTCCGCTCTTCTTCCGCCAGCGACAGCAGATTCGCCCCATACACCTGTTTGGTGCGCGGCGCCTGCTGCGGCTCAAAGATCATTGAGCTACCCTTGGCGCAATCCATCACCAGAACCGCTCCCGGATCCGACAACCCCGTGTAATAAAAGAAATCATTGTCCTCGCGATAATGCACCGCCTCCGGCAAAGTCTTCCGCGCAAACATAATGAGATACCCGGTCTTGAGCTGCTTAGCCAGCTCCGCCCGCCGCCGGGCAAACTCCGCCGGCCCACCCAATTCATTGACGGCCGCCATATCCGTGTACTGCGCAAACATGGGAAGACCCAACCCAAGGATCACAACGCAGATAGCAAGCCGCACCAGCAACGATCGAAGTGTCATATGTTCTCCTCGAGCAGGAAAGAGGGACTGCGGACCGATCATTCTAGGTGTACGGAAGAAAGAGGGTCAATCGCGAAGGGGGGTGGTGTATACAGACGGCAAAATGCTCCCCCCCGGTGGCCGAGTTGAAGGACATCGGTAGCATCCGCTTAGAATAGGCCTCGTGCGGAGCCCCTTGTACATCTTCCTGGACCTCAACCAATGGATCTACCTGTCGCGGGACTACCACGGTAGAAGTCAACGTAAAGGGCACGGAGGCATTGCGTCCCTTCTTCTCAAGTAAGATTCAGGATGATGAGGTACTGCTTCCCCTTGGGATGATTCATTTCCTAGAGCATCTGCAAAATGAGAGCGCAGCACGTCGAGAACGACTAGCCGAGGTTTTTGAACTCTACTCACGCGGCTGGTATTTTGCCTCTTGGAGTGACATTTGTGATTTTGAAGTGCGACAAGCATTAGATCATGTGTTCGACGGGTCTTCGCCAGCAAGGCCGAAGGTATGGCCGAGGTTTCATGTTCACAACAGGCGCTAAAGGACGTTAGAACCTTTCGAAGGGACGTTGACCTGAAAATGAGCCAAGCCGCTATGTCGCTCTGCAAAACTTGAACTTGACATGCTTGAAATCTGAGAATAGATTCCCGGAATTCCTTGAGGGGGAATTGGAGGTGGGCTTATGTTAGCTCGCACTTCGGTCCTTCTCTTTACCTTCGCTAGCACAAACCTTCAGTCTCCCTTCACACAAATTCCTCGGCTCTGCTGAATTCCCGACCGTTCGAGCTCCTGCGAAAGAGATATCGCTCCCACTCTAAGCACACCTGAGTTGCAGTGTTGTACAGAATAAATGTCTTAGATTTTAACCAATAATGTGGGTTTAAGGAGGCCAAAACAATGAAATCAGAAAAGGTCCCTTTTCTTCTCGTGTGCTGTCTTTCCTTTTTAGTTCCTGCGTTCTCGCAAACTATTTGCACCTGTTATTACTCCTCTGACTGCAGGGGGCGGAACTCAACCTGCGATCTCGGTGGAAGGTGCTTACCTAGTGGCAAGAAGGACGGTACCTGCAACATCGGAACGGCTCCCCCTTTAATCGGAAGTGCCGATGTTCCTTCGGTCGAACAAAACAATCTGGTAGCTGCCGACAAGCTAGCGGTTTCGTCCGCGTTGGATGCTCATTTTCGGAGCTTTATCAAGGCTACTGAGAACGGCGGTGGCCACCCAGACCCAGAATTATTACAATCAGCCCAAAACGTGCGTCTGTCAGAGGAAGGACACAGCCGTGTCGAGCGCGCTGTCTGGGTTTCCCTGGATGCTGTTATGGGATGGGATTTTCAATATCCCACAGCCGTGCAGAAAGCCGAGGGATTCGAAGGCAACATACGAGAAGGCAACATACGAGAGGTCGAGGGGGTGACCTCAGCAGGGGCGATTGTAGATGCTGCCAGCCGGGGTCTACTTGAGGCTCTTAGGACCGGTGACACTAAAGACGTTGCTCCGCCATTACAAGAGTTTTGGGCAAAGAATCCGAATTACCAGCCGAATCATTTGGGGCGCTGCTATCCTCATGGCCATCCTGAAGTTCGAGACATGAAAGGCGCTGTTGCCTGCCAGATCGAAGTTCTTCAACGTCTCGCTGGCATGCTACTGGATACCGTTAATTCGGCGACAACGAAAACAGAAGTGCGTGAGGAAAGTAAAGGGCAGGCTGGGGAAGGAGTTAGTGAGTCACTGATGAAGTAGTAACCGACTGTTGCCGGTCCGCTCGTGACCGATTTCTGTGGGCTTGGGACTTCCATGCTAAATGAGACGGGGCCGGTCGCACCCCTACAACATAAAAGTGAGGATTGTCGATGCTTCCTCTGTTTTTAGTCGCCCTTTCCTTGCAAAGTGAGCCGTTGTCGCGTCAGTCTCGAGAGGGACCGGCACTCATCGATCAGGCGCGCATTGCCTGCGGAATTTCGCGCCGATACCCTTCTCCGGATTGCTAAATCTCCCCTCGTGACACAAGAAAAGCAAAGGGAAGAATTGGTGGAGGAAGCGTATTGGTCGGGCTCTCATGCCTATCTACCGTACATGCAAAGAGCTGATGGCCGGTCCGACTCCGTTGCAACGAATGCCGTAAGAGCAAACCGGCTTGAGGCCCTGACACTGCAAGCCAGGGCTGTGAGGGAGATGCTCTTACTCAACTCGACAAAGGCACTACGCCTCTTCGAACAAATTGCACCCATCAATCCCCCAAAACTTAGCTGCTCGACAGTAGTTACTCCCAACGTTGTTGACTACTACCAAGCTGCTGTCTTTGTTTTTTCAGATTCATTCACGACTAAGCAGCGCGCAGAAGGGGAAGATGTTAGTTTTCTCCGTCAGTTAGTCACCTCTGTAGTGGCACCTGCACAAGTGCCTCCTGCGTTAGAGATGCTGTTCGCTGTAAAAGTAACACATCCTCAAAGGCGCGAACTTTTGTCGTTACTGGGAGCTGCTCTGCAAGAAATCTCACGGTCCGATCGTGAATATGGTGCCGTCGAATCCTCACTGGTTCCGGCCATTAGGTCGGAAAGTATGTCACTCTCCGAGGCAGACGTACTAATGCCAGCTTGCACTCGTACATCGTTCGGCACGTGAGCGGTCGTCGCTGCACAGACAATATGCCTGGTGCCGGAAAACTGGCCAAATCTGCCGATGAGTGCAACAGCATCATCAGCAAACTTGATCCTGTAAAGACTCAAATACAAAGAGATTTCAGCTGACGAAGCGAGGCCGAGTGGCGACGATGGTACTTATCAGCAAACCTTGATTGGGAAGTCGAAACAATCGGAAGCCACATTGGAGGCGATGAGATGGCTTACCCACGGCGACCGGTTCGAGATGGTCAAGCGGTCCCATGGACTCTCCAAGAACGCTCCAGCTCGGATTGGCTTGAGCATTTTGAGGATGCTGTCAAGCTCGTTCACGATTTAAAGGAGAATGACGAGCCTTCTCCGGATGCGTTCTTCTGCATGAAGGCGGATGCACTCAACCTTTTGGCGACCTTGGCGCCTCCCGGTGCAACGCGGGATAAGGCAATGGAAGAATTTCGAGAGTTCCTGGAAGGGTACTACCCATCGGTTCAGAATCCGAACCTGTGGTTCACAATGTTCCGCCATGTACTCTACGCAGCTCGCTTTTCGGAAGATCCAACAAATAAGAAATGGGTATTGGACGCTCTGGCGAAAAGTCCCAATTCAATCATCGCGCTCTACGCAAAACTGGAGACGCGCATCGGTCCTCCCGCTGAAACATATCCAACGCCGCATGTTCAGGCAGCACAGAAATAGCTGGGCATCGCACCCATAGCCAAATCTTTCTCTTGAGGGAGCATTTTGCCGTCTGTATACACCACCCCGGCAATCGCGAAGGCGGATTGGCAGGGATATTCGAGACCGTCGGCCCCCCAGGTTCTTTTCCGTTCTCTGGATGCTACCTGGGGTTAGGAATACGCTCGGAGATCTGTCAGACGGGACTGACTGCCCGAACGACAGCGGCGAAGCGGGGCGTAGGACCGCCACCCGCGATGCACGCTCGCTCGACTCTCATCTCTGCACGTGCACTCTAGCCCTTTCTCGAGGCATCCCAATCCTCCCTTCGCCCCCTCAACCCTGCCCCAGCACCACCCACTGCCGACCCCTCGAAACCACCATCCATCCTTGATACCCTAAGAATGGTCTATGGTCGCGAAACCGCCCAGGGACCAACGACCAACAACCGCATCTTGTCCTACGAAGCCGCCATCGCCCGCATGTTCGCCCTCGGCCATGAACTGGCCCAGACGCCTTCGCACAAGTTTGATCTCGCGCACATGCGTGTTCTGCTCGAGGCCCTCGAGCACCCGGAACGAAAACTTCCGGCAGTCCTTATCTCCGGCACGAACGGCAAAGGATCCACTGCTGCCACGCTGGCCGCGATTCTCCAAGCCTCCGCATACAAAACCGGCCTCTACACTTCGCCGCACCTGGTAAAAATCAACGAGCGCATTCGCATCAACGGCGCCGCCATTCCGGACGATACCTTTGCCTTAATCCACGATCTTGTCGACCGCACCGCCGAGCGCCTTGTCACCGAAGGCGAACTCCCGTGGCACCCAAGCTTTTTCGAGATGCTCACCGCCATCGCTTTCGAACACTTTGCCCGCGAGCGGGTGGACATCGCCGTTCTTGAAGTCGGCATGGGCGGCCGCCTCGACGCCACCAACGTGGTGGACCCGCGCCTCAGCGTCATCACCGACATTTCTCTTGACCATCAGAAGTTTCTTGGCGAAACCCTCACCGAAATCGCGCGCGAAAAGGCCGGCATCCTCCGCGCCCGCACGCCCGTGGTCACTCTGCCGCAGACCCCTGAAGCCAACGATGTCATCGGCAACGCTATTCTTGCCATCGACGCGAAGGCCGTGAATGCTGTCCCGTACGTGCCCCCCGTCACCCCGAACAGCGCGCAGTATCTCGTTCCCAGCACGCACGAAAAGGCCGGCTATGTTTCCCGTTATCCGCTGCAGGTACTGGGGAAAGAAATCGTAGTCGAAACACCGCTCGTCGGCCGCCACCAGCTTCGCAACATCGCGCTGGCCATTGCCGCCGCGGAGGAACTTGCCGCCCAGGGATTCGCCACCATCACCGCCGCCACCATCGAGCGCGGGATCCGCGAAACACGTTGGCCCGGACGCTTTCAGGTTCTGCCCGCGACCAGCGACCATCCCGAAGTCGTCTTCGACGTTGCCCACAACCCAGCCGGCGCTTGGGCATTGCGGTCGACCCTCTCCGCGGCCTATGAGGACCGCCCGCTCGTATTCGTCTTCGGCGCCATGCGCGACAAGGCGATCGGTGAGATAGCCGAAATTTTGTTCCCGCTCGCTGAGCAGGTCATCGCGACGCAGGTCGACAACCCGCGCGCCGCGGCCGCCGCCGAGATCCGCGAAGCCGCCGCCCGGGTCGCGGTCGAAATCGCTGACGCCCCCGACCTCCCCTCGGCCCTCGCCCAGGCCCGAGCCGCCGCCGGCTCACGAGGTTTGGTGGTAGTTACCGGTTCGATTTACATTGTAGGAGAAGCGATGCGCGCGCTCGGCGTGCGCATCGAATAGACAGTGTCCTTCAAGAATCCATCGCCGGAAATCGAAAGCGGAGAAGTTCCCGCCGCGTCCGCCCTCAGCCCCGTGGAGCGCTTCATCGCTCCGGTGGCGCGTCGTCCGCGTCGTCACGGCCTGCTGAGTCGCCTTCGCTCTTACTTTATCTTCGATCCGCTGATCTGGGCGTACACCGTGATCCTGGGAATCATCTCGATTCCTGTATCTCTATTTGGCGATCGTGAACGCATCCTGCACAACTTCGCCCGCGTCTGGTCGTGGATGATCATGAAGACCATCCTCTCTCCTGTGAAGGTCACCGGCCTGGACAAGATCGACACGACCCGCACCCACGTGTACGCAGTGAACCACGCCTCCGCGCTCGATATTCCGGTCCTCTACGTCTACCTGCCGTTCCAGTTCCGCATCGCGTTCAAGAAAGAATTGCTCGCGTATCCGATCGTGGGCTGGCACCTCAAACGCTCCGGGCAAATCTGTGTTGACCAGCAGAATCCCGCGGGCTCAATCGGTAGCATCCGTTCCGCGCTTAAGAGTCTGAAGGCGGGTACCCCGCTCGTGATTTATCCCGAAGGCGGCCGCACACCCGACGGCCAGATCAAGCCATTCCTGCCCGGTGCCTTCTTCCTGGCAATCAAAGCTCAGGTCGATATCGTCCCGGTAGCCCTGGTTGGCACATTTGAGCTACTTCCGATGAACACTTACCACATCAAGAGCCAACCGCTGGAAATGCGTGTCGGCGAGCCCATCTCCACCTCCGGCCTCACTGGACACGACATGCAAGCCCTGTCCGAAAAAGTTCAACAAGCCGTAACCGACCTCTACACCCGCAAATAATCCAGGCACGAATAATCCCGGTGCACGCAGCCGGGACCACCTATTTTTGCCCGCCGAGAAGAATTGCCATCCCTACCTTCTCTGAATCAAATCCCACAAATTCCCGTACAAATCCTTAAAGACTGCCACAGTCCCATAAGGCTCTTCTTTCGGTTCGCGAACGAACTCCACCCCATGCCCGCGCAGCGAGTTGTAGTCCCGCCAGAAATCATCGGTATGGAGAAACAAAAACACCCTCCCTCCCGTCTGGTTCCCGACCCGCGACCCCTGCTCGGCATTCGCCGCTTGCGCGAGCAGCAAGTGGGTCCCCTCAGACCCCGCGGGCGCCACCAGCACCCACCGCTTCCCGCCGCCCATGTCGGTATCCTCGACCAGACGAAATCCCAGGACCCGTGTGTAAAACGCAATGGCCTCATCGTAGTTCCGAACAACAATCGCAACGTGCGCAAGCGTCTGCTTCATGGCCGACATTATAGACACTCGCGAAAGCGCCACCATCCGCGATTCAAGCCGCCTTTCACCCTTGACCCCACCTCGACTCACACGTTAGCCTCCCCCATAGAAAAATTGGGCCCCGCATAACCAAGGAGGCTTCATGGTTCCACTCTCCGCTCTCTGGCTCGCGATCGTGCTCTCGGCCGTCATCGTCTTCGTGGCCAGCTCCATCATGCACATGTTGCTGCCCTACCACCGCAGCGATTACCACCAGCTTCCCGACGAAGAGAAAGTCATGGCCACGCTGCGCGGATTGAATCTGAAACGCGCCCTGTACGTCTTCCCGTACTGCACCCACAAGGACATGAAGTCCCCCACCGTCCAGGAAAAATACAAACAGGGCCCCGTCGGCTTCCTCAACATCATGCCTCCTGGTCCGCCCGCCATGCCCAAGTTCCTCGGTCTCTGGTTCGCCTACACGCTTCTGGTCGGCTTCTTCGTCGCGTACCTCACCGCGCATACTGTCGCGCCCGGTAGTTCTTATCTCGCAGTCTTCCGCGTGGCCGGTACGGCTGCTTTTCTCGCGTACGGCCTCGGCGTTCTGCCAAGTGGAATCTGGAAAGGCCAAACCGCCAGCACGACGATCAAAGAACTTATCGACGGATTGGTGTATGCGCTCCTGACTGCCGGCACCTTCGGTTGGCTTTGGCCGCGCATCGCATCCGCCGTCGGAATGTAAGTCGCATTTCAGAGGATCGCTGGGCGGGAACGTCCGGAGTGGCAAGGCACGCGAACATGCCCCAAAACTCAACGCTTGCTTGGTAGCTGCGTACAAAACGTGATTGTGGATGTCTGGCAGCTGGGACCAGGCATAGTCGTGCAGTCAATCGAGAAAATCAGGAGGGATAAGGGACTCTGAGGAACATCCAGAAGCAGCATCACCGAATAGAAGCAACGATTACCGAAGATCCGAACCCAGTCCCACGCTACTCATGGAAATTCAGTACCACGATTTCGTGCGTCTCAGCCGAACCAGTTTCCCATTTGCACCGCTTCACCGCATCCAGCCCCGCCTGCGCCAGCACCGGATGCCCGCCCAGAATTCCCGCAGACTTCACCGTCCCATTGGGCGCGACCACCGCCTCAATCTTTACGCTGCCGGAGATGCTCATCTTCCGCGCCAAAGCCGGATAGACGGGCACAACCCTGTCCATTATCTTGCGGTGATTTTCCGACTGATCCTGTTGAGCCAAGGACGCCGGACTGCCAGCCAAAGAAACCGTGCCACAAACCGCGAGGAACAGAAGCCACGTCCGAAGACGCATACAGGCCTCCCTGCCGTATCTCCATCATTAGATCGACAGGGGTTTCCGTAAAGGTAACGGTAGTAATCAACCGAAAGTTTCGCACCAATTTGGTCCAGTTCTTCGAATCGTAAAACCCGCCGCATCCTAAGAGTTACGAATCCGCATTGCCAACCCGTGGGACAAAGTCCGCTTCCTCGGGAGGAAGACGGCAACAACGGGACTGTAACCTCGTGCGAAGTGGAAAAGACCACCGAAACCGAAGTGATCAAAAGAGGAGAACCATACTAATAAAGAGTGGGAAGCACCGGTCGCGGAACGTGTCTTCATAACGCAACACAGTCCTGATGTGGTGTTCTTTGATGAAAGAAAAGTAGAGCCGATACCGAACCCGAAGCGTCCAGAATCAAAAAAGTAACGATCTGCGATCGTGGGCTCACACACCCTCGTCTGGTCGGCCGGACGCCAAGCCGGCCTGCTATCGTGACTCCCGTAAGGACAACAGCCTCACCGCTGAGTACACGGGGACGGACACCCTCTCCGAGAGGTCCGCATAACCACACTCGAATTCATTCTCTCGCGGGACCACTCCACTTCAATTGATCGCCGTCTCCGACGGATCCGTCAACCCAATCAACTGTCCTACTGGATACTCCTCAGCCGTAAACGGAATCTCGGGTTCCGGATTCACGATCGTCAACACTTCACCACTGACATTCCCCTGGATCGTCAATGCTTGACTATCCACCGCGATGACACGATAAGTTTCATCAAAGATGGCCATGAAATCTCACCCATACGTCGGTTGGATGCACCCGCACACGCAGAAGTCAGCCGTTTTCCTTCCTTTTTGAGCCATTAATCGCGAGGATATCGGTATTTTCCCGTAGGCCCAAAACTCGCTTCGACATCCTCATTTCCCTCCTCCCAGCCAGAGCCTTGAGAACGTAGGCGGCCGAAAACATTGCAGCAGAAAACAGATCCGGAAAGAATCGTTAAGAAGAGCCGCGAAGCGGCGCCACAATGCAGCCCCGGCCCAAACCCGAGCGAGAATTGTTATTCCGACGAGCGAGCCCAGCAAGGCAGGAGGAATCTCCCGGGGCGGAGCCTCAGGCAATCTGCTTCGCATTCCCAGCGCGGCATCGCTCTCAAGCCTGCCCGCCATCCCTTTTCCGGATCAACCGCTCTTTCACCCCCGGCCACTCGGCGGCCACGATCGAATACCGCGCCGAATCCCGCGGAATGAAATCCGCAGCCATGCGATGCGCCCGCAAAATCCCCTCAAACTGCCCGCCGATCCGCTCAATTGCGGCGCGAGATCTCTCATTGCGCACATCCGTGTGAAAGCACACGCGAAACACTTTCCAGGTCTCGAACGCATACGTCAGCATCAGCAACTTTGCCTCGGTATTCGCCGCAGTCCGAATCGCCGAGCGTGACAGCCACGTGTAACCAATCTCGCATCCATCTGGAGTGCTGCGCCCATGCTGCGCATGCCCAACTGGCCAGCCCCAACGATCAAGATTGAAAAAACGAGTCGACCCGAGCACGGCTCCGTCTAAAACGCGTACCGTGGCGTAGGGCACAGAAATTCCTTCGTCTCGCCAGGCCAGCGCCGTCTCGACATACTTCGCAGCCTCGTCCTTCCCTTGCGGAATGGGACTCCAGCGATACAATTCCGCATCCCCCGCCGAAGCCGCCGCCAGTCCATCCACATGCTGATGCTCGAGCGGTTCAAGACGAACATGCTTTCCGGTCAACGCCACTTGTTCCAATTTCATGCCAATCAATATCCCACGCCGTGACGCAAGGAAACAATCCGCCAAAAGCCAATCCCACGCGCCCTCAATTCGCTTGCGGTCAATTCCATGTGCGATCAACGAAGGATCTTGAGGTGTACTGGGTTTCGAAACGGACAATGTCGCAAGAAGTAAGGGCGCGACTCAGACCCTGCAGAAAAGTCTGTTTGCAGTTCGTTCCTTGAAAGGGTCGCCTTCAGGCTTGCCGTAAATGTGGAAATGAATTGGCCTTAGCCGCTGAGGTTCGCTTTCAGATCTACCGCGTCACCGTGGCCTGGTAACTCACAGTCTGCCACCGCCCCGACCGCCGTACCCAAACGCGCGTAAAGCGATAAGGCCCGCTGAACTCCTCACCCAACTCTTTCCCGCGCACATCCGCGCGCGCCGTCACCACGGCCGTACTTCCATACAACCGCACCACCATGTCGGTCACTTCGATCGAGTCATACCTCAATTGCGCAGTCTTACGCGCCGCTACCGTCTCCGCTTTCCCAATCACCTGTCCCAGCGGGCTGATGGCCACGTAGTCCTCCGCCAGTGTTCGCTCCGAGAACCCCGCGTCCCGATGCAGGGCCGCTTCCTTCGCCTGCCGCTCCAGGTCCACAATCTCGCGCACCACCTCTTCATCGCGCGGACCCGTCGCATTGGTTTGCGGCCGCGTCGTCCTCGCTTGCAAGCTCGAAGACAACATCACCGTTGCAACAAACAGTGCAACCCTGTTGTGTTTCATGCGGAGAGACCTCCGAACTCAACCCGAGTGCGAGTGGAAGACCCGATCTTAAGATGCATACGAACCCGCAAGCGTACCAGTTCCGCAGTTAAAGATGTAGACACTCACCATTCGGGTGCATAAAACATCGACGCAATACGGACTCGACCAAAACCGCAAAAGACCCGCCTGGCACACTAAGAGAAGATCCTTGGCTTCTGCACGGGTCACCTTTAGCTGACGGCCAACGACCGGCGACCAGCGGCTATTCTCAAGGTACAATAAGAGATTCGACTTCTATGCCCGACATCCGCCGTGGCCTCATCATCGTGAATACTGGCCCAGGCAAGGGCAAGACCACCGCCGCCATGGGCACCGGGCTGAGAGCCGTAGGCCAAGGCATGCGGGTGCTCATGCTCCAGTTTCTAAAGGGATCCTGGCACTATGGCGAGCTCGACGCCGTCCAGTCCTTCGGCGACAAGTTCGTCATGAAGCAGATGGGCCGCGGTTTCGTGAAGGTGGGCGCCGAGAAGCCCGACCCGGAAGATGTCCGCATGGTAGAAGAAGCTTGGTCAGAAGCAGAAAATGCAATCCAGTCCGGTGCGTGGGACTTAGTCATCCTCGACGAGATCAACTACGCCATCAGCTATGGCATGCTCGATCCCGCCAAGGTCGCCGAAAGTCTCCGCCACAAGCCCGACATGGTTCATGTTATCTTGACGGGCCGGAACGCTCATCCGACAATTGTCGAGCTGGCCGACACCGTTACCGAAATGCGTCAGGTAAAACACGCCTACGAAAAGGGCGTCCTGGCCCAGCGTGGCATCGAGTATTGATAGCTTGCATTTGCCCTGATCTGCATTTGGAAAGGCCAGAGAGCCTCCGACATATAAGATGATGTATTCCGGAAGTGAACGGCGAGAACCGCCGGATAAATAACCGCAGGCTAGAAACGGGCTCCGAAGAATACGGGCTGTGGAGAAAACGGGCTCCGGAGAAAGCGGGCTCCAAAGAAAGCGGGCTCCGAAGAAAACGGGCTCTGAAGAATACGGTCCGTCAGCAGAATACGGTCCGTCAGCGCAGACCCGGACGCTTAAAACGCCGCGAACCCAGCCGCGCAGCGGCGGCATAAATTAGCCCAGCGCGTAAGCGCTGGGTCAGGCAAGTAAAGAATGCAAGCCCCGCAGGGGGCGGCATCTGGCGGAGTGGGCGCAAGCCCACCAGCTGATTTTGATAGCAGCTCAAAGGTCCTCCCATGGCCTGGTTCAAACGCCAATCCGGCGAACTCGACTCCTCCGGCGAGCGCAAGATGCGCACCGAAGGCCTGTGGGTGAAGTGTGACAGCTGCCGCCAGATCATCTGGAAAAAGGATCTCGAGGACAACCTTAACGTCTGCCCGAAATGCGACAAGCATTTCCGTATCGACGCCCGTTCCCGCCTCGGCCTGCTCTTCGACGACAACCAGTTCGAAACTTTCGACGGCAACCTGGTCTCGACCGACCCGCTGAAATTCGTCGACCTGAAGGCCTACTCGTCACGCCTGAAACAGGCCCGCAGCGACACCGGCCTGACCGACGCCGTCATCAACGCCCAAGGCAAACTCAATGGACGCCCGGTAGTGATGAGCGCGATGGAATACGCCTTCATCGGAGGCTCCATGGGCGCGGTAGTCGGCGAAGTCATCACCCGCGCCATCGAAAAATCTGCCGACACCAAGCACCCGCTCGTCATCATCTCGGCCTCCGGCGGCGCCCGCATGATGGAAGGCGTCATCAGCCTGATGCAGCTGGCCAAAATCTCCGCAGCGTTAGCCCATCTTGACGAACTCAAAGTCCCCTACATCTCGGTCCTGACCGACCCTACGACCGGCGGTGTCACAGCCTCCTTCGCCATGCTGGGCGACCTGAACATAGCCGAACCCGGCGCCCTGATCGGCTTCGCCGGCCCACGCGTCATCGAACAAACCATCCGCCAAAAACTCCCGCAAGGCTTCCAGCGCAGCGAGTTCCTGCTGGAGCACGGAATGCTCGACGCAGTCGTCCACCGCCGCGACCTGAAACCCTATATCTCCCGAGCGTTAGACTTCATGGCCAAAGCCGCCTGAAGTCTTTGATTACCGGAAGTCCCTGATTATTTGTCCAGGTTTTTCCCTCGCACTTCAATTCATGTCATCCCGAGTGAAGTGAGGCGCCAGCCGAACGGAGTCGAGGGACCCAGCGTTCCGCTGTGCGTTCGTGTTCTGTGGTTAACCCTTTCCCGGCATCTTATCCACAATCCGTTCCCCCGCCGCATCCCAATACATCTTCTTCCCCGCCCAGTAAGACTGCGTTGCCATCATGCAGGCCACCGAATGCGCAAACCCGTTCTGCACGGTCGCGTGCGGCTCCTTCCGAGACCGCATGCATTCCAACCAGTTCGCCATATGCTCCAAAGTCAAATCATCAATCCCCATCGGCGGAAGCTCTTTCTCTCCCGGCAGCAGAATCGATTTCGCCCCGCGCTGCTTATCGATGTTGGCATTGTCCTCGTGATTCCCCTTTTCCTCGACCACCTGGTACCGTGGGCTCCCTTCGCCCCCGATGTTCATCAGGGTAGCTTTCTTCCCCATGTACCGCGAGAAGCTGGGCGCATCGTTCCCGAAGCTGGTCGAATAACTGACCAGAAACCCCTTCGGATACTCGAGCAATGCCTGGAACGTATCCGCATTCTCGCGCCCGTCATGCCACGCGAACACGCCCCCATGCGCCATCACTGACTTGGGGAAATTCTCATCCATGAAGAAGTGCACCAGGTCAATCCCGTGACTCATCCACTGATCCGGAATCCCGCTGGAAAACTCCTTATATAAACGAAACTCAAAATACATCTGCGGATCAAACGGACGCGCCGGCTTGGTCAGCAGCCAGCTCTTCCAATCCGTATCCTGCTCGCGAATCTCCTTTACCTCCGGCCGCCCGCGCCACCGCGGCCCGTGATAATTCCACACAATCTCGATCTTGCTGATTTCCCCAAGTTCCCCGCCCTGTACCACTTCGCGCGCCATTCGCGGATAAGGCTCGCTGCGATGCTGCGTTCCGACCTGCACGACCGTCTTCGCCTTCAGCACCGCGTCCCGCGCCCCCTTCGCTTCCTCCAGCACGTTGCCCATCGGTTTCTCGACGTAAGCATCCTTCCCCGCCTCCGCCGTCATCTTCAGAATTGGCGAATGCGAATGCTCCGGCGTCGAGATCAACACAGCATCCACGTCCTTCATCGCCAGCAACTCTTCGATATGCTGCGCCGCCCGCGGAGCCCGCCCGTAGTACGCCGTGTTCGTAGCCACCGCCTTCTCACGATTGACCTTCCATAGATCGCAAATTGCCGTCATCTCGACGTTGTGGCTGGACTTGAGCTTCGAGGCAATCAGATCCAGATCCCCGCCGCGGCTCCCGTTGCCGACATGCCCCAGCGAGATGCGGTCGTTCGCTCCCACAATGTTTTCGTAAGAAGAAGCCGTGCGTGGCAGCACCGCCGCCCCCGCAATCACCGCAGCCGACGAACTCAAAAACCTTCGACGATCCATATCAGATGATCCCCTTCAAGAGCAGTTCGTGGCCGCAATGCTAAGAGCGATCCGCCACCAAGTCAACGAACCAAGGAAAACTAGGTGCCCCACGTTTCGCGATTTTCGAAAAGTGCGATTTCACCACTTCCAAACCGCTCGGGATTTTCGGGAAGGGCACGGCTGTAGTCGTGCGCCTAATGGTAGGCTGTCTAGCGATGAAACTCCTGCTGCTAATGGCATTGTTGGGTTGCGCGAGCCTGTTGTTTGGCCAGTCAGAGGCCAAGTTTTCGGACCTATTGCCGGAAGACACCGATCGCCTTGATCAACAAAGAGCCCTTGTAGTGGCGGCTGCCAAGCAGAGATACGGGACTGTGTCACTGACCAGAACAAAGAGAGACTTACCCCTTCTGCAGCGGCTCTTAGATGACAAGGTATTCAAGAAGTCTCAGACCTACGAGTTGCAAAGCTTGGGCGTGGTCTTCGGCGACGTTCTGGCTGGCGAGCTCCCATTGCACTGGGTCATCCGTACCGACGAGTATGGCCGTGACCCGACGCTCCGCTTCAAGAACACAAGCATAAACATCAATGCCCTAACGATGATTTCAAAACGGGTCGAAAGAGACGAGCCGGTGGATGTCGTCCGGCTGCTGCGCCAAAATCGGGAAGCACTCTCAGAGGCTGAGAAAAAATTCCGCTAGACCATCATTGAAGTTATCAGGGGTTTCCGCACTCAGTAGTCGCATTGAACTGCCGTGCCGCCCTTGAAGCATTCTTCCGGCCTGTAACGCGCCTTGTTCTCTTCCAAGTCATAGGACAGACCACAGCTTGTATTCACCATGCTGATCATCAGGCTGTCGCGTGAATTGTCGGGGGCGACATAGATTGCAATATTGCCTTCCGGTTTGTAGAAATCCTTGGCCTTTTCGGGTGTGTCGAGTAGTTGGAGGAAGTATAGACCGGGAGCAACGCCTCTGAAATCGAATGCGCCATCATCACCCGTCGTGGTCGCCGCAACTTCTCGATAATCGACGAAAGTGTGAAGTGTCAGCGCACTGTTCTTCAAAGGTGTGCTACGCGAGGAGAATAAGCCTTTCGCCAATTTGCCCCGAAGGTGCACAGTCTTCAGAATTGCCACCGCCGGCCATTGAAGTTCCACAACCGGAGGACCTGGCTGGTCAGAGACATCGAGTCCAACCCAATCCAACTGACTGGCTGGGCTTTCGGGAGAGAGCGTGAACGCACCAGTCCTGTGCAAATCGAAAGGCGCCGTCCCCGTTCCATCAGTTATGGATTCTGCAATGAGTTCTTCGAAGCTTTTCGGGTCGGCAGACCGCTGCTGTTCATAAGATAGCTTTTCAAACTCTTCCGTTTTGAAACGGGAAACCTTCAGGGTCAGACCGCTAACGGGGCCAATGTCATTCTTAACGTGAACGGAAAAAGACCGGGACACCTTGTGTACGGGTGGCAAAAAACTACACGCAAGTGCACCAGCCGAGAGAATGACAACAGACATCGCAATTCGAGACATGAGTAATATTATGTCCTGCGCGTCGATTGGCGCCCACAGGCGTTCGCACCGGCTTGCGCCGTTTGTTCCCCAAAAATCGCAGTTTCAGCCGCTGAGGCTTGCTTCTGTGCCCAGGTCAATAGTACCGCTGATGCGGTGCCCAGATGGAAACAGTCGTGTTGAAAACTAGAGATCCACCCTTCACTCAAACTTCACCTGCTCAAACCCGAGCCCTTGCAGCAGACTTGTCAACGTACTCCGTGCATTTGTGTTCGCGGTCTTCAAAATTCCATCCAGCAATGCCGCCTGCTGGAGCTGATTCTCCGCCTCCTGGCGCACTTGCGTCTCCAGGTTCGGATCCACCGGGACCAGCAACCCCGTCTGCCGCGAATACACCTTGGTTCGCGCATTATCAATGCGCGTCGAAAACACCCTCGCCGACGGCAGTCGCAACACCACCTTCTTCTCTTCCACGGCCACGTCGCCGCTCTTCAGCCCGCTGAAGTCCACTCCCGCCACCACCTCGCCGTGCACCACCATCAGCAATCGGTCCCCCGCGAGAAAATTCGGCAGGATCGCGTTCTCCTTTTCTCCGCTCACCACCTTATCCATCGTGTACACGACAGTCTCCAGCCGTTGCAGTTGCTGGATCTTGTTTACCACCGTCGGCTGGCTCACATCGATTTGCGTACTGCGGCCCAGCAGCCGCCCGGCCCACCCGCTCCAGAACGACGGCGCCGCCTGCCGCGAAATCACCATCAGCCCCAGCACGCCCAGTGCAATGCCGAGCAAGAGCGCCACCGCTGTTCTCCGGCGACTCCCCGCTTCACGCCCACCCTGTTCTGGACTCAGCATTTCCAACCTCGCATGAATAACTCTCTTCGACGCCCGCAACTCAGCATGAACCCCAGCTCAGACAATCGGACACCCCGCTGTCTGAAATGCCATGGCAATCGCTGCTCGATTGCCTGATTGACTTTCATGACGACATTGTAGAGTAGTGCCGCAAAGAATCTGCTCAGTCGGACCCAGTCTTGGCGCGGGCAAGCGACAATATCGCTCCCGCAAACAGGAGCGTATCGGCGAAGTAGTTGAGCCCCTCGACTTGCACCGCACTACTCGGATCCGCCAGCGCCCCGATCAGGACAGGTCCGTAGATCACCACAACCAAAAGCAGAAGCCAGGCGCCGAGATACGTGGCCGCCATCCGCGTCTTCCGCGCCAACAGAAAGCAGCCTCCACCCACGATGAGAAACGCGCCCGTCACATAGTCGATGAAGGCGCGCGCGGGAATCCAAGTGGGCATCTCTTTTTTAAGCGGAACTCCAGGCAGTCCCAGCGGGTGAAGAAAGTGCTGAACGCCGAAAAAGATCGCGGCGATCGCGATTAGCACGCGGCCAACGGTGATGAGATTCCTGCCCGGCCGGCGCAATCCGCCCATCGCAATTCCTGCCAGAACCCAACCGCCGCCCCCGAACGACATTTCCCGGATGACAATCGTCCACAAGATTCGGGCGCCGCTGCTGACCGCTCCCGGCAAATGAATCATCGCCACAAAAAGAAACATCATGATCCCGAACAGCAGGCCAGACCAGCGCACCTGAATGTTGGTGGCGATGCTCAACGACGCGGCGATCAGCGCAAGGCCGACGAAATATACCCAAAACAAATGCCACGGCACGAACGGCGGCACCAGGTCCATCGGAATTCCGCCGGAAAGGTGCTCTGCGCCGAAGACCGCCAACGGGATGGCGAAGCACAGGCGGGTCAGAGCTACGATCCTGTCGAGACCACGAGCCTGAGCGATATCGCTTTTCACGGCCAGTAGGCCAAGCACGAACAACACGAGGCCGGCCAAGGACATCGAGAAGGTGATGCGGGAGAATTCAAAGAATGCGGCGAGAATCGTTGGTTGCATGCATCTCCCCAATCGCGATAGCCTCAAATTCTACGACGATGTTAGGTCAAGCCCGCATTCCTTCGTCTACGAATTGGCATCACCGTCGAAAACAGACGTAGCCTTCAGGCGGCTGCCGCAACATCCAGATCGCATCAAAGCGATCGCGGCACGGCACAGCCCAGTCATCCGCCCTCCAGGATCCTGTACTACAATCGAGGTGTCTCCCGCACGGAGGTGATTACCATGCAACCGCAGAGCCAATCCAAAATCGAGCCAAACCCCCAGCAAACTGCAGAGCATCTCGCCGGTGTTCATCTTCTGCTGAAGTCTCTCCAGGACAAAATTGGAGAGCATCCTCTATTAGCTGAGGCCATCCTGAAGGTGGAAATGGCCCTCAACACTCTCGGCGTGAAAACCGGCGCGATGCTTTGAGGGCACTTGGCTGCTCTAGCATTGGCCGGGTTCCCTCCGTTTCGCGTTTTTCGAAACGCAGGATTCCACGACCTCCCGAGTCCTGGGATTTTGGGGGAAGGGGCACGACTTCAGTCGTGCCAAAAGCAAGTTAGGAATGTACGGCTTCACCCGCCGAGGTAAGCTTCTCAGTCTCTTTAAAGCGCCCCCCCTCCACATTTCTCCCTACAAGCCCTCCGCCCTTGATCCACCTTTCCCCCAAAGGTAGCCTGTTATCCGTGGCCAAAGAACCACCCGCCGAACTGCTTTCGATCGAGGGACGCGAAGTCCGCGTAACGAATCCCAACAAGCCTTATTTCTCGCGCGATACCAAGCTCTCCAAACGCGACCTCGTCCGCTACTACCTGTCAGTCGCCCCTGGCGCCCTCGCCGGCATCAGAGATCGTCCACTTGTCCTCAAGCGCTTCGTCAACGGAGCCGAAGGCGAAGCCTTCTATCAGAAGCGCGCCCCCGCCGACCATCCCGCATGGCTGCGAACTATCACCTTGTCATTCCCCTCCGGCCGCACCGCCGAAGAGCTGGTCGTCGACGACGCCCCTGGCCTCGCCTGGATCGTCAACCTGGGCTGCATCGAGCTCCACCCGCACCCCGTCCGCTCCGCCGACCTAAATCACCCCGACGAGTTGCGCATCGATCTCGATCCCGGCCCCGGTGTCCCTTGGTCCGACGTCCGCACCGTCGCCCTCGAAGTGAAATCCTTCCTCGAAGAAATGGGCCTTCGCGGATGGCCCAAGACCAGCGGCTCCCGCGGCATGCACGTGAACGTACGCATTCAACCGCGCTGGACCTTCACCGAAATCCGCCGCGCCGCGCTAACCCTGTCGCGTGCGATCGAAAAGCGCGTGCCGGATCTCGCCAGTTCCAAATGGTGGAAAGAAGAGCGTCACGGCGTCTTCCTCGACTACAACCAGAACGCGAAGGACCGCACCACCTGCTCCGCCTACTCCGTGCGCCCCTTGCCCGACGCCCGCGTCTCCACCCCGCTTCACTGGCACGAGGTGCCCGACTGCGATCCCGCCGATTTTACCGTTCTCACCGTTCCCAAACGCTTTGCCCAACATGGCGACCCACACGCGGACATGGACAGTGATCCGGGCTCCCTGGAAAAATTACTGGAGCTCGCCGCCCAGGACGAAGCCGCCGGACTCGGCGACGCCCCCTGGCCTCCGCACTTTCGCAAGATGGAAGGCGAAGCTCCGCGAGTGGCCCCTTCGCGGGCCCGATCCACGACCAAAAAATCCGCCGCGAAGAAACCACGCGAGAAGATGCCGCTAATCGTGGTCGCCAACTCTCCCGACAAACAAGCAGCCTTGGCGGGCCTGGACCGGTGGAAATCGAAACACGCCGATGTCGCAAACCTTCTCGCCGTCGACGACGTCCTGGTCGACTCGATGCGCGGCCGCTCCTCTACCTGGACGCGCATCCGCGTCAATCTCCGCCATGTCCCCGAGAATCTCAGGCCCAAGCAGGAAACGCCCGACCCCGACGACGACCCCACCCGCGAATGGCGCGAGCTGCGGGCAGCAAGGAAGAAGTCGTGAGCAGTAACGTGCTGAGCGAGTTGCAAGGATTGAAGGGAAGGGTTAGAGGGAAGGGCACGACTTCAGTCGTGCCAAAACCAAGTCAACAGAGCGCGGCTTCAGCCGCTGAGGTTGGCTTGTAACAACGAAAAATTTGCTACATCAAGTTCGGGTGCCACATCCTAACGTCGCGCTTTTGCGACGTTAGGGTTGGATTCAACCGCTCTCGATATCTTGGGCTTTTGGCGTACCCTCCGGGCGAGTGTTTTCCGAAACTGCAGATACGAACAACCAGCCGCCCCCAAATGCCATCAAAATTCCACAACGTCGATCCGTAAAATAAAAGCAATGCACGCCAGGCACAGCGTTCGCGCTGGCGTGCAAAAGGGATGAAAAATGGGCAAGAAAGTGGCTAAGAATACTATCTGTCTCTGGTATGACAACGACGCCGAGGCGGCGGCCCGCTTCTACGCCGCAACCTTCCCCGATAGCAACGTGCTGGCTGTCCACCGCGCCCCTTCCGACTATCCCGGCGGCAAGGCGGGCGACGTACTGACCGTCGACTTCGTCGTGGTGGGCATTCCCTGTATCGGTCTCAATGGCGGTCCCACTTTCAAGCACAGCGAGGCCTTCTCGTTTCAGATCGCAACCGACAATCAGGAAGAAACGGACCGCTACTGGAACGCGATTGTTGGCAACGGCGGGCAGGAAAGCCAGTGCGGCTGGTGCAAGGACAAATGGGGCATCTCGTGGCAGATCACGCCAAGGGCTTTGACCGATGCGATGGCGGCCGGTGGCGACGTAGCCAAACGCGCTTTCCAGGCGATGATGCCGATGAAGAAGATTAATGTGGCGGCCATCGAAGCGGCGGTACGCGGCTGATGCCGCTAGATCCTTGATGGCACCGTGCTGCGAGGTGTCCCATCCTGACGTCGCGCCCTTACGACGTTAGGGTGGGATCCCACCGCTCTCGATATCTTGGGATTACCTCAACTAAGTACGCCTTCGTCGTGCAGCACTCAACCCTACGCCGTTTTCGCCACAGGAGCCGCGATCGGCGCTCGTGTGATGTGCGAGAGGCTCTCGTTCACATCCAAAACCTTCGCGCGCACATCCTTGATTCCCATCGAATCAAGGCGTGGCAGGTGTTCCTTTAGGAAGTCGTTCGCAGAGCTTTCATCAGCAAACAGGTAAACACCGCCGCAATCCCCGGTGCGGCTGTTTTCGGTCCAGATTTTCCAGACCATACCTGGTGTTTTGTTCAGGTGGTGGGCCAAATCGCTGGCCATCTTTGTGAGATCCTCACCCCAAGGACCGTGACTGGGAAAATCAATCTGCAGCAGTGTCATCGTGCCTCCGCCGTTATTTTAAATGCTTCAGCATCTCCTTGAAAAATAGCTGCCGAAAGCCGGATTGCCGCGCCACATGTGCATCCCCCTTGGCAGAGAGTAGAGAGTTGTCTCTCGTTTGGCGGCGTGGGATATTGGACGGCATGAAAATTGAAACCGGGGCACTGGTTGGAAAGCATGTTCGCGCGCCGAGACGGGAATTGTGATGGTTGAGGGATCGTAAGTGGCAAACATTTCCAAAATGAGTGCGGTTCTGCTGGCTCTCGCTCTGCTCTGTTGCCGATCGGAGGCGCAGGAGTCGTTCGACGCGTTGCAGAAGCGGGCGCAGAGCGGGAGCGCGGAGGCGCAGACGGCTTTGGGCATCTTGTATCGGAATGGTGACGGCGTGCGACAGGATCTGAGCGAGGCTCTGCGGTGCTTCCGGCTGGCGGCCGCTCAGGGGAATGCCGAGGCCGAGAATGATCTTGGATTTCTTTACGACTACGGTGGTGGGGTTCCCATCGATCATCAAGAAGCGGCGCGCTGGTATCGCAAAGCTGCGGAGCAGGGCCATGCGGAGGCAGCGCTGAACCTCGCATGGCTTTATGACAGCGGGCAGGGATTTCCCATCGACCACGCTGAGGCGGCGAAGTGGTATCGCAAGGCCGGCGAGGAGGGGAATGGCGACGCTGCATTCAACCTTGGAGTGATGTACGAGAAAGCGCAAGGCGTGGGCCAGGATTACGCCGAAGCGGCGCGCTGGTACCGGAAGGCTGCGGACCAGGGAATGCACATTGCGCAACTTAGTCTCGGGCGGCTGTACGCCAGCGGGCATGGTGTGGCGCACGATCCGGCGGAGGCCGCGCGCTGGTATCGCAAAGCTGCGGATCTGGGGCTGGCTTCCGCCCAATATGAATTGAGCCTGGTGTATTCGAGTGGCTCGGGCGTGCCGGCGGATGCGGTGGCAGCCTACGAGTGGATGGATATCGCAGTGTTTCGCACACATGGATCGGTGCACGACAAATATGCTGCGGCGCGCGATGCGCTCGGGTCGCGGATGACCCCTGAACAATTGGGTCAGGCGAAGCGCCTCGCCGATGAGTGGAAAGCTAAGTGGCCGCACTGATGAGCGAGAGTGGCTGTCGCCATGCCCGTGGCTCGCTCAAAGTCTGCGCTTGTAGGCGTCGCTTACGCATTGGGCTAATGAACCACACCCGCATGGCGGGCTTGTATTAGTAAGTGCTCTTCCAGCTCCATCCGTCGGATGGGCGCGTGACTGCGCCGATGCGCAGGCGGTGGTCGCCAGCGTTACGACTGGGATTGCCGGTGATGGTAATGCGGTCACCCGGTTGGAGCGTGTCCTTTTCGATTCCCTGACGGCTGAGTTGGCCGGCGGTGCCCCATTCCGCGGCCCAGGTGATGGTCTTGTTCTTCTCGCCGGGAATTTCCAGAAGAATCGCCGAATGAGGGTTGCGGAAGAGGAACTCGACCACCGTGCCCTTGAGGGTGACAGTTTCGGAGGAATAGGTTCCGGCGAAAGAGTGGTGTGCTTGAGCGTGACGAGCGCAAAGCAGGGCGAAGGTCAGCGCAATCAGCGCGAGTTTTGCCCGCTTCGCCATTACAGGGATGATACATGGCGGTTGGCCGGAATATTGTGTCGATCCCCTCATAACAATCCAGAAATGTTTTTGTAGGTGCGGTCGCCCAGCATCTCCACCGAAGCATTCAGCGGGCATCCTGATCGCAGCTTTGGGCCTGCCTTCTTTCGAACCATCTTTCCATAGAGTGTTCAATACTTACTTGCAAGTCGCAAGTGAAGTGTGAATACTGTCCGCAAGTGGAACGGCCGCATCATAGAAGCCGGGTCCCACGATCCGCGCTGAAAGGGGAAATGCATGGACCGAAGGACATCCAAGATAGTCGGATTCGCTGGCTCCGTGCTGGCCGTCGCGCTGGGTGCGGGCCCGCAAATGCACGCACAATCCAAGACCACTTATTCCAGCATGGCCGCGCTTAGCGAATACCTGATGCCGGACCGAAATGCCGAGATCGCCTTGGCACGAAGTGCGGCTCCAGAGGCAATATCCCGCGATGCAAAGGTCCTGGTGCTTGGGCCGCATGGTTATGAAACTGCCGCCGAGGGCAAGAATGGTTTCGTTTGCGTCGTGGAACGAGGGTGGATGGGACCATTCGATGGTGAATTGTCTGCTAATTTCTGGAACCCTAAAATTCGAGGTCCGGTCTGCTTCAATCCGCCGGCTGCCCGCTCCATCCTGCCGATGACCTACAAAAGAACGGAAATGGTATTGGCCGGTCAGTCCAAAGCGCAGATCATCGACGGCATCAAGAAATTTATGAAACAAGAACTGCCGCCACTGGAGCCTGGAGCCATGTCTTACATGATGTCGAAGGACCAGTACCTGACCGATGGCGGGCGCCACAACTGGATGGCGCACCTGATGTTTTACACTCCGCTCATGGACGGTGCGGTTTGGGGTGCAGATCTGCCTAAGTCTCCCGTCATGCTGAATCCACAGTTCAGTGGCGCTCCGGAACCAATCAACGTATTCATGGTTCCCGCGGGCTGGTGGTCCGATGGAACCGCCGATCCAGCTCAGTAGGAACATCACAATGCCAGAGTAACGAAACCGGTAGGCGGGTGCCTCTCTCTCGATCCCTTGGGATTCGCGCGGGTGCCCCATCCTAACGTCGCGCCCTCTGCGACGTTAGGGTGGGATTCCACTGGTCTGGACATCTTGAGATGTTGGAGAACGACCGCGATTCGGAAAATAGTGCGGCTCGCTCCGAAAGGGCGCGGCTTCAGCCCGCTAGCCGGCGCGCTAAACTACCCAACAGATATTGGAACGCGTCAATTAGTTTAAACGCCTGATCTATAAGAGGGGATGTCAAGAACACTCTTGTCCTTCGACCGGAAGTGGAGAGAGCTTGCTTGACTTCCAGCCCCTGTCCGCTATGCGAGGCGTTCGGTTTTGCTTTTTTGCCCTCTAGTGTTGAGTCAGGTCTAACGTTGTTCCATCTCAGTTTCATCTTTATCTAGTAGCGACAACGCCGATCGAGTCCTGAAACTGGCAAGCGCGGCGGTTGCCTGTTGGCAACCATGGATCTATCTGAGGCTCGGGGCCTAGTGCTTTTTCGGGTCGTCCGAGAGGGCATAGGGATTTCACAGAGACTGGATGCCATAGGCACCGTGTCGTCTACAGGCGTTTAGGATGCTCACCCTCGAACCCGAGCGTCTCAAGAACCAACGGACCACCACCAGAGAAAGAATCGCCGGAGATGGAAAGGGCTCTCAACCCGAGACGCTCAAGCGGCTTGCGATTTTAGTTTCTCAGCGTCGAAGTTTTCTCCCTTCTTCCACAGAGTTAACGTAATGGCCGCAATCTTGCGCGCCAGCGTGAGCCGTACCATGGTCGGCTTGAGGCCTTTGGCCAGCGATCGCTGGTAAAAATCCTGGAATGGTCCGGGCTGCACACTCGCCCTGGTGGCGGCAGCTTTGAACAGACCTTTCAGATCATGATTGTGATCCTTGTTGAGGCCGCGAATGGACACCTGCTTTTTGCGGCGCCGCACTTGGCCTTGCACGTAGTGGTATTCCCCGCTGTCGCGAGTTTCCAAGCCCAGTCCGCTGTAGGTCCACAGCTGTCGCTTGGTGCGAAAACGATGCGGGGTCTGGATCAGAGCCACCGCCAATGCAGAGCGAATCGGCCCAAGGGAAGGGATCTGTCTTAGCTTGGCAGTGATGGCATGCGTGCGACTCTCCGCCAAGAGCTCGCGGCGTGCTTGCTGGCGCAAGTGCTGCAGCATGTCCAGTTGCTGATAAAGTTGCTCGGCTCGGCGGCGAGTGCCGGCCTCGGGAATCTTTTCCAACCACTGGCTGCGATGGCGGGTGTAGTAAACGTCCCGGCCGGCACAGGGAATCGCCCAGCTGCGATAGAGAGCTTTCAGGCGATTCATGACCCGGGAAAGATCTTTAACGATGGTCAGATAACTTCGGGCTAGTTCCCGCAGCATGCGTACGCCGGTCTCGCCGTGATACACCGGCTCGAGATCATTGAGACGCAACAGGTCGGCAAGTTTGCGAGCATCGATGCGGTCACTTTTGTTTCCGTGTTTGAGCAGAGCGTTCTTGCGTGGGTTACACACCACTAACTTGGCAACATGCGGTTTGAGCAGATCGTAGAGCCAGGCAGCCCAGGTGCCTTCTTCGAAAGTCACTGACAAAGTTCCGCGTAGTCCCGCGAAGAACTCCAAAATGGTTGTGGCTTTCGTTTCGAGGATGGATTCCATCACTATCTTGCCCCTGGGATCCATCACCGCTACCGAGATCGTTGCTTGATGAACGTCCAGCCCAATATACTTTTCACCGGTCATTGAGAGTGCTCCTTTCGTAGGTGGTCATGAGCAACGATGACAACCTACTCCCAAAGGGGCGCCCTCTTATAATGCGATTACGACAGTTAACTGCCGATTTGCCCGTGACACCTCCAGTCACCCATGAGACCATTACCCACCTCCCATACTGCTAGGGCCCAGCTATGCAGATTCTGTTGCAGGACCTCCGCTATTCCGCGCGGCAGCTCATCAAAAGTCCAGGATTCACACTGACGGCAGTCATCTCGTTGGCGCTCGGCATTGGAGCGGCCACCGCTGTGTTTAGCTTTATGCAGTCTTGATGCATCCCTATCCCTACCCTGCCGCGGATCGAATAGTACGACTCACGGTCGACAGCGTAGCGGGTTCCGGGGACCCCGTCGATCTAAATGGCGCCGAAATTCAGACCTTGCGGCAATCACCAGTGCTCGAAAGCGTTCTGGCTTCGGACAACAGCGCTCTGATGCTGACCGGGCAAGATCTTCCAGAGACGGTGCACGCCGTGAGCCTCATCTCGAATAATTTCCAGGATCTCGGCGTGCCCGCTTTGCTGGGTCGCGGACTTTGGCCATCCGACGCAGTGGACGGCCAGGAGCCACGACCTGTTGTAGTTCTTTCCTACAGGTTTTGGCGGAGACACTACTTGTCCAATCCGGATGTCGTGGGCCGCACTCTGCAACTTGATCACAGGAACTTCGAGATCGTAGGCGTCGCGGCGCCGCGATTCACTTGGTATGGCGGCGACGTCTATCTCCCGCTGAAGCTGTTGCGAGATCCGGGGCGCACATCTATCGTCGATCTGCTTCTGCGGCCCGGCGTCAGTCGCGCCACAGCCGAAGCCGCACTGCAGACCCTCGTGGAACAGTTCGCCAGTTCCAGGCACACTGATTTACCGGATGTCTTCAGGGTCCATGTGCATGGGCTGAACGACTGGGTTGTTAGCTCCTTGGGCGGGACATTGTACTTGCTGTTTGGCGCGGT
Organism: uncultured Acidobacteriota bacterium; assembly: GCA_963765755.1. Classification (GTDB taxonomy): domain Bacteria; phylum Acidobacteriota; class Terriglobia; order Terriglobales; family Acidobacteriaceae; genus Gp1-AA133. The sequence continues at coordinate 181,777 of CAVXXV010000023.1, forward strand.
GATGTTGCTGCTGGTGATTGGATGTGGAAATGTCTCGATTCTGCTGCTGGCACGGGGTACGGCGCGGCAACATGAATTGGCTGTGAGAACCGCAGTCGGCGCGGGCCGCTTCCGAATCATTCGCCAATTGCTCACGGAGTCGCTCCTTCTCGCGGTGATTGGCGCGTTGCTCGGTGTTCTAGCTTCTTACGGCGCTCTGGTACTGACGCTGCGTCTGGTGCCCCAAACTACGTTCGCCTCCGAGGCCGTGATTCGTATCAACCTCCCGGTTCTGTTTTTCAGCGTCACGGTCGCGCTCGGAACGGGTGTGCTGTTCGGGCTTTGGCCAGCGCTGCAACTTTCGCGTACGCACATCGGGGAGATCATGCAGTCTGGCGCGCGCCGGTTAGCCGGCAGTGTCCGCGGACGCAAGGCCCACAGCATGCTGATCACCGCGCAGGTAGCGCTGACATTATTGTTGCTCGCAGCTGCGGGCTCCTCAATGAAGGGGTTCGCCCAGCTGATCCACCAGCCCCTCGGTTACGACCCGCACAACGTGATGGCGATAGGAATTCCTTTACGCGCAAGCTCCTACGGCACTTGGCCGGCGCGTGCAGCCTATTTTGAGCAACTGCGAGAGAAAGTGGCGGAGACACCGGGAGTGATCACAGCGGCGATTTCCACCGATGCGGCGCCACCGCGGAATGGATGGATTATGGGATTTGAAGTCCTGGGCAAACCCATAGCCCCTGGTGCAGGGGCGCTTTTTGATTCGAGTGGGTCTGAGATCGGATCGGTCAACCTGATTAGCCCGGAGTACTTTGCGGCTTTGCGCATTCCCGTGCTGCAAGGACGGATTTGGAGCGACGCCGAGAATAACAAAGGCGCACATGTAGCCGTGATCAACCGTACGCTGGCGCAGCGCTACTTTCTGAATGGCGATGCCATTGGGCACTCGCTGAGATCGGGAGGTCTCGAAGGCAATCCCGCCACAGTGCTGTCGCCGCCAAATATCGGAGCTACCTGGTTCCAGATTGTGGGCATCGTCGGGGACGCCCGCAATGATGGACTCCGAAGTGCCCCTAGACCAGCCGTCTACGTGCCCTATACATTCAGCATGGCAGAGTACATGGAAATTCTAGTTCGCTCACAGGCCCCGCCTTTTACGCTTTTGCATGCGGTGCGCGAGCAGTTGAGGGCCATTAACCCGGATCAGACCAGTGGCGCTTATGATCTCGAAACTCGCCTCACTTATGAACCCGAGTGGCAGCAGGAGCATGTCGCGGCGTGGATATTTGGCGCTTTTGCTTGGATAGCATTGGCGCTCGGAGCCGTAGGACTGCACAGCGTTGTGGCCTACACGGTGGCACAACGCACTAATGAATTCGGGATTCGTATGGCGCTGGGAGCGCGACGAGGAGACTTGCTACGAATTGTCTATAGGTCTGCATTGAGGAGCTTGGGGATCGGAATCTCCGCCGGTGTCGCTCTTTCGGTCGTCCTGAGCCAAGTCATAGCCAAGTGGGTGCGAGGAAATCCGCGCGATCCCGTCATTCTCTTGGCCGGAGCTACTCTCCTGAGCCTGGTGTCTGGATTGGCCTGCGCGATACCCGCGCGTCGTGCCTCCAAAATTGATCCAATGATTGCATTACGCAGCGAGTAGTAGTGGCGCCTCCCGGACCGCCCAAGAGGTGTCGGTGCCAAGTATGGAATAAGCACGAGTGGACTTCTCGGCAGATGATGCTGGCGAAACGTTCGCCGGACCTGTATGGCTATTGTGAACCCGTCACGCCCGGTGCAACTTCTTCTAACCGCGGAATACCAGCTCGTGGTTGGCGTAACATCGCCGTTACGCTAACTCACCGCCTCGACGGCCCCGCGGTACGACTGAAAAAAATCATTCAACCCCATCACCGTCCCCCGGCAAAAACCTCCATCAACTCCTGCGCCGGCACCACCTCGAGCTGAGCATACGTGCAGTCGCTAGGTTTCTTGTCCGTCCGCCAGCGCCGGAACTGCGCCATATGCCGGAAGCGCATCCCCTGCATGTGCTCATACGCCACCTCGACCACGAGCTCTGGACGCAACGGCTCCCACGATAAATCCTTGCCCTGACTCCAGCGGCTCTGCCCGCCGGGCATCCGATGCCCCGCCCCATCGCCCGCCCCCGCCTCAGCCCAGCTCTTCCACGGATGTTTCTCCAACGCATTCTTCCGGTACGGCGCAAGAAACTCGACCAGCTCCCACCGTTTCGCGTTCGTGAAGCTCGCGCACACCCCCACATGCTGCAGCACACCCCCGTCATCGAACAACCCAAGCAGCAGCGACCCGATCGCCTCTCCTTCACCTTTCTTATGCCACCGAAATCCGGCGACCACGCAATCGCAGTCGCGCTCGTGCTTCACCTTCAACATCACCCGCTTGTCCGACTGGTAGATCCCGGCCACCGCCTTGGCCATCACCCCGTCAAGCCCCGCGCCTTCAAACCGCCGAAACCAATCCGCTGCCACAATCAACTCCCGCGTAGCCGGAGTCAAGTGAAGCGGCGGCGCGGCCGACGAAAGCAGCTTCTCTAACTCCCGCCGCCGGCTCTCAAACGGAACAGCGCGCAAATCCCGATCGCCCGAACAAAGCAAATCGAAGAACACCACCGACGCCGGAATCTGCTGCGCCAAAAGCTTCACCCGCGAAGCCGCTGGATGAATCCGCAACTGCAAAGCCTCAAAATCCAGCCCACCATCCTTGGCGATCACAATCTCCCCATCCAGAACGCACCGATCCGGCAACTGCGCCCGCAGCGGTTCGACCAACTCCGGAAAATACCGGTTCAGCGATTTCTCATCCCGGCTTTGCAGCAGAATTTCGTCCCCATCCCGGAAAATCAAAGCGCGAAACCCATCCCACTTGGGCTCGAAGATCCAGTCCTCACCTTGTGGCAATTCTTCAATGCGCTTCGAAAGCATCGGCAACACCGGCGGGTTCACAGGCAAATTCATGTCTCCAATGCTATACCGAGCGGACGGACGGAGCGTTGAGGCGTGCAACCAGGCACGCGACACCAACTGCCGTACCAATCCAAACGCGGTCATCCTGAGCGAGTGAGACGCAATCGACATAGTCGAAGGAAGTTGCGCCGGGTGCCCAGCCCACCGCATTCCCCGCCGAGACTGGGTCTTTTAATTTACGAATGCGCTGCACCATCGGTCCTGCGAGACCTATCCAAAGCGGCGCAACGACACCCCCGCATCGCCCCAACCGCCCGCATCGCCCTCAAAATCAGCCGCACAGCGGCGGAAGACATTAGCCCCGGGCGTAAGCCTCGGGGTATGCGCCGAATTGCAGTCAGAGCCCCGGAGGGGCGACACCCGTTATCGATCATGGTCGATCATGCAAGACCAATCCGAAGCGGCCTTAACAACACCCCGCAATCACGCCAACCGCCCGCATCGCCCCCAAAACCAGCCGCACAGCGGCGGAAGACATTAGCCCCGGGCGTAAGCCCCGGGGTATGCGCCGAATTGCAGTCAGAGAAACACTCCGGTCCCCTCCGTGACTTGGTGGTGAGTCTCATACCACTCGAATCCCGCCCCACCATCTACAATCAACCGTTGCATGGACACCTCCCGCATCACCGATCTGCTGGCCCCGTTTCTTGAGGACCCCCTGATCTCAACCCAGCTCGATCAAATATCGACGTACATCGATTTACTAATCCATTGGAATTCCCGTGTGAACCTCACCGCCATACGCGCGCCCGAAGAAATCGTCACCCGCCACTTCGGCGAGTCCCTGTTCGCCGCGCGGCAACTCTTCCCGGTGGGTGCTCACATTCCGGTTGAGAAGACGGAACAGCTCAATCTCGCGGAATCCGTGCCAGCCCGCGGCCTGCTGGTCGATGTCGGCTCCGGCGCCGGCTTCCCCGGACTCCCCATAAAAATCTGGTCCCCTCAAACCCGGGTAACCCTCATCGAGTCCAACCACAAAAAAGTAGTGTTCCTCCGGGAAGTGATCCGCGCCCTTACATTGACAGACATCGATGTATATTCCGGCCGCGCCGAAGAATTCCCCCAGGACTCAGCCGCGACCGTCACCCTGCGCGCCGTCGAGCGCTTCGACCAGATCCTCCCCACAGCCGTCGGCCTCCTCGCCTCCTCCTCCCGCCTCGCCCTCCTGATCAGCGAGACGCAACTCCCGCCAGCCCAAGCCGCAACCCCAACCCTCCACTGGCTCCCCAAGATCCCAATCCCCCTCTCAGCACGCAGGATCGTGGCAGTTGCCAAAAGCTAAGTGATCAAACGAGTTCATAAAGTGGGATATAACAGTCACTTCTACCCAGTCTTTATTTCTATACAGCTGCTTTATACTACTGAAGTGGGAGAGTTAGTCAAAACTTGCCCCGTTTACGGCCTAGGGGTACGCTGTGGGCCGCCCCTCCTCGCCGCAATCGCCTGGCGAAGAACCAAGTTAGTAACAAGTGGGAAATAGCCATCAAATCATGGGGCCAAAGACGGGCCTTCGATCGCAAGAATAGCCCTCGTTTCATCAAGCAAGTGGGATCTCTCCCCCAAATGGCCCCACGGCGGATGTAGCCATAAGGAAGAGTGTTCCACGTGGAACATAACTCGAGTTGAAGCACTCCTTGTTGACAAACCCAGCCAGCAAATACAGACGACGGATCCTTCCAGTGTTCCACGTGGAACACTGCACCAAGCCCGTTTATGAGTTCGCCAACCGCTCCAGCCGACAAAATACGCTTGCACCTTTGTTTGCGTTGAGTGTTCCACGTGGAACAGTTTGAACATTGTGGGGAGAACATCAGCCCTCAGTTCGAAACCGGCATGCTGACGAATGTTCCCGAGGAACCAAAGAACTTTCCAACGGCTGCGGTGCAAACTTGCGTTCGCAAAAGTGTTCCACGTGGAACACTCCGTCAATTCCGAAGGCATATTGTTGAAATTTGGTTGGAAAACTCTGGCAATTGGTTTGGATTGAATCACTAGTGCATCTCGGCTCCTTGCACCAAATTCCGTCGTTGCAATCACGGATTGATTCGACATATTCTGCGGACAGCTCTCGCTTCTCCTAAGAATCTAATGGGACGTGTCATCGCGGTTGCCAATCAGAAGGGCGGCGTCGGCAAGACTACGACCGCCATCAACTTGGCCTCGTCGTTCGCCGCGGCCGAGGTCAACACTCTCCTCATTGATTGCGATCCGCAATCGAACGCTTCGAGCGGTCTCGGCCTGGTTAAGGATCCGGATCGCATCAGCACCTATCATCTTCTGATGGGTGCGGCCTCGGCTGAGGAAGCCCTGCAGCCGACTGAGCTCGAGCAGCTCTGGATTATTCCTTCCCACAAAAATCTGATCGGCGCGAACCTCGAGCTGGTCGAGGGGGAGCGGCGTGAGTATCGGCTGCGTGATGCGATCGAGCCTTTGCGCGAGCGATTTCAGTTCATCGTGCTCGATTGTCCTCCAGCTCTGGATCTCCTGACTTTGAACTCTCTGGTTGCGGCTGACTCGGTTTTGATCCCGATGCAGGCGGAGTACTTTGCGCTTGAGGGCATCAGCGAACTGCTCGATACGATTGAGCGAATTCGCGCGGGGTTGAATCCGGAGCTGGCGATTGAAGGCGTCGTGCTCACGATGCTGGACGATCGCACCAGCCTGGCGAAGCAGGTGATGGCGGAACTTCGGAAATATTTTGGGGACAAGCTATGCGCGACCTCGATCCCCCGCAACATTCGGCTGGCCGAGGCTCCGAGCCACGGGAAGCCGGCGTTGCTTTACGATGTCCGCTCGCGCGGGGCGGAGAGTTACATACGGCTGGCCAAGGAGATCATCGCGCATTACTTTGCCCAGGCTGAGGCAGCGGGCGAATCGCCTGCTGCGAGTGCAGTCGCCAGCGAAGAGCAGCCGGTGGCAGAAGGCGGCGAGAGGCAAGCTGTCGCCGAGGTGCAGGCCATGGATGAGTCTCCATCCTCTGTGGAGACGAATGAAGGGACGGTGGAAGTTCCTGGCGAAGATCAGCCAGCCGCAGAGGCGCAGACCATGCACGAGGTGGGTGCCGGGCGGGAGACGCCTGCGTCTTCGGATGCGAGCGAGGGGGAGGCTGCTCCTGACGTGGATGAGATGGGGAAGACAGCTTAGATCGATTGTCGTCTATATTTATTGCTATCGATGTATCAGCGCCGCCCCTCCGGGGCTGCAGCCTGTTCTTTTTAGAAGCGTTCCCAAGACTGACGTCCTGGGCTAATCTGTGCCGCTCCTGCTGGGCTGGTGCGGAAACTTGGTTTGCTCTACGCATGAGCGCACGATTATTTGTTTTCGCGAAAAGAGCAGAGTGTGGGCAAAGGTCTGGTTTCGAGTCCTGCTGGCGTCAAACACAAGGTCCCTCGACTACGTTCGGCTGGCGCCTCACTTCGCTCGGGATGACAAGATTGGAGTGATCTTTTTCAAGATCGCGATTGTGGAAGAGAGCCGGGGCAAACATCGCCGCGGCTGGACAGGCGAGGGCGCCTGTCCCTCCGTGGTCTGAGAAGCTCTGGTTAGCGGTGTTCATTCTGGGGAGAGATCGAAAACGACATGACGATTGCGGCGGATAAGAATGTGGGACAGCAGCACGGGACGGCGAATACACAAACGGCTTCTCACAAGCCAGACGCGAATGCCTCGGATGGTTTGGGGACGACGCGGCCGGTGCTTGCACATGATAAGCGGCGCGCTTTGGGGCGCGGGCTGGAATCGCTGTTGCCGGGGCCTCGTCCGACTGCGCCGGGATCAACTGGCGCCGGTAGCGACGCTGCACCGGGATCTGCGGGTGCTCCGAGTGGTGGTTCGGCAGGGCACGCTGGCACTGCTTCTTACGGCGGGCCTACGGCGGTCCAGGCCGCGCATCCCGCCGCGGGCCTTGCTCAGGGTGACGGCGCTCCTGTTCCGGGGGTGATTGCTGAGATCCAGGCACAGGCGGCCCGGCGCAAGGATGATTCGCACGATGTGATCGATCTGGCGATTGCGCTTATCGATGTCAATCCCCACCAGACGCGCAGCTGGTCGAAGATGGAAATCGAGTCTCTTGGGGAACTCAGCGATTCGATCAAAGTGCAGGGCGTGCTGCAACCGATCACGGTGCGTCCGGGCAAAGACGGGCGCTATTTTCTGATCACAGGCGAGCGGCGCATGCGCGCGTCGACCATGGCGGGCAAGGCGACGATCCCGACGATCGTACGCATCGTTTCGGAGCAACAGGCGGCCGAAATGACCGTCATCGAGAACCTGCAGCGGCGCGACCTGAACTGCATCGACCTGGCGCGGGCCTACATCATGCTGAGCCAGGATTTTGGCCTGACGCAGGAGCAGATTGGGCAGCGTGTGGGAATTGCGCGCGAATCGGTGTCGAATTACATGCGGCTCGCTCGCCTCCCCGAGCTGGTACAGACGTATCTGCACAATGGGCAACTTGAGTTCAGCCACGCGCGCGTGCTTCTGAATCTCGAGGATCCGGACGTTGTGGCGCGGGTGGCGCACAAGGCCGTGATGGACAACTGGTCGGTCGATAAGCTGGAGAACTTCGTGTTGTTCGATCCGAGCATGATCGGCGTAAAGAAAAAGGAGTCGAAGGGTGGCGGCGGGGCGCGCTGGGTGGATCCGAATGTACGCGCGGCGCAGCGCGATCTGGAAAGAATTCTGGGAGTGCGGGTGCGGATCCGCGACCGCAAGGGCAAGGGAAAGATCACGCTGGAATATGCAACGCTCGAGGATTTCGATCGCGTGATTGGGATGTTGAAGGGGAAGGACTAGGGAGCAGTCGGCGGTCGGGATTGGGATGCGTGAAAGGCCCTGCTTGGGAGAGCGGGGCTTTTGTTTGGATACGGTGCGGCTCGCGGGCTTACGCCCGCTTCGCTTTGTGCCGTCCCTACGGGACTCGCGTCATTTGTTGGCGTACCCAGCGCTTACGCGCTGGGCTAATGACTGCCGCCGCTCCGCGGCTGGGTGCCGGAGAGTCGAACGGTCCCGCTTGCTTGGAGTGGATTGCGGGGGACAATTCCGTAGGAGGAATGGGAAGGGAATACCACGCTTCGAAAGGCGCGAAATGACGCCCGCATGTGTTGTACCGCCCCTATGGGACTCGCGTTCGAGGGACTGTACCCAGCGCTTACGCCCTAGGCTTGACTATTCCGCCGCTTTGCGGCTTGGGCATTCTCGAGGGTGGCGGTCCTGGCGTCGATGGAGCGGCGGGCGTCCTCCCCGCCATCGTGGAGCAGTGATGCTGTACGCCACACAAAGAGGATGCCCCGGGTCGGACGCGAGAGGGACGAGTTCTGAGCACTTCTGACCAGTTCCGAGCCTGGCAGGGCCGTATAATTCCCCGCTGCAAAAAGCACGAAAACTTTAAGAGGAGTATCCCCGATGAAGCGAATTCTCGTGATTCTGCTGGCGTGTGCGGCCGTGTTGCTGGCAGTGGCCAGCCAGGCTAAGGAAGTTCCCAACGACGTGCAACAGGCTCTGATCACGCTCGACAAAGAGTGGGGCCAATCGGGCGGCGACACCGCCAAGCTCGACCAGATTGTTGGCGACCACGTTCTCTCTATTGGCCCCAAGGGCGAAGCGCAGGATAAGAAAGAGCTGGTGGCCGCCAATGCGTCCGGCGCCGCCGGTGTGACCAATTCCACGTACACGCCCGATGAGTACAAGTTCGAAATGCTCAGCCCGGACGTGGTGGTGATGACACACCGGGGCACCACCAAGGGCACGCAGGATAGCAAAGAAGTCACCGAGTCGCACCGCAGCCTGCACGTCTTCCAGAAGCAGGGTGGGAAGTGGCAGGTAGTGGCGAACGCGCAGTTGCCGATTGAGAAGTAGCGGGTAGTTGTTTAGTTGGGATGTTCGGAAAACGGGAGCCCTGCTCGGGAGAGCGGGGCTTTTGTTTGGATGCAGTGGGGCTCGCGGGCTTACGCCCGCTGCGCTAGGTGCCGTCCCTGCGGGACTCGCGTTTTTGGGGAACTGTACCTAGCGCTTACGCGCTGGGCTAATGACTGCCGCCGCTCCCGCGGCTGGGTTCGGGGAGTCGAACGGTCGCGCTTTTGCTTTGGACTGATTGCGGGGAGATTCGTGGAGGAGGGAAATGGGATATCACGTTTCGAAAGCCGCGAAATCACGCCCGCGTTTCTTGTGCCGTCCCTTCGGGACTCGCGTTTTGGGGGAACTGCACCCAGCGCTTACGCGCTGGGCTAATGACTGCCGCCGCTCCGCGGCTGGGTACGGCGAATCGAACGGGTCGCGCTTGCTTGGAGTGGATTGCGGGGGACAATTCCGTGGGGAAAGGTGGCGCAACGCTAGGTTGCCGGCGGTCGCGGGCGAGGGCGCCCGCGCTACACGAACTCAATCGACTCTCTCCATTGGCTTGGGACGTTTTACAATCTTTGCCCCAGAAGCTGGGCTACACTGTCGGGCACGCTTGGCCTCGGGATGGGTGGGGTTTTGAGGGTGTCGTGAATCGATACGGAACAGTGCTGCTGGGGCGGAAAGTGCGCGGGACTGTGGAGCGGCGGAGTCCGGCCTGGTCGGCGATCGGGGGTCTGGCGCTCTTTCTGATCGCGGTTGGTGTTTTGCCGGTTGGACCAGCGACGGTCGCGTTAGCGGACAGCGAGACCGCTCCGACTCCTACAGCGCAGATTGACTTGCTGCCGCTTGGGTACGGCGGGCTGTCGGCGGGGGCGCGGCAGTCGGGCGGGGCTAACCTGTCGGTCGACTTTCTCGATTCGAATCACGTTCTGGTTACATTCAATCCTAAAAAACTTTTCAAGCGGTTGCCGGATTGTCCGTCTAGCCATGCCGATCGGCTGGTGCATGCTGTAGTCGTTGCAGTACCCGGCGGAGCAGTGGTGAAAGAAAGGGATTGGTACCTGCACGATTCGCGACGCTACCTGTGGCGCCTGGGCGACGGCAGAGTCTTGCTGCGGCGGTTGAACAAGCTGTACGAAGTGGATTCGAACCTGGACGAGAAGTTGATCTTCGATTCTCCGCAGGAGTTGTTATGGGTGACAGTGACGCCGGATGGGAGGCAGATCATCGTGGAGACCGGTTCGCCGGCTTCTCCCGCTCAGGCCAATAACAAGGCAGGCGACGCGAAGAACGATGCCAAGAACAACGATGCCAAGAACAAGGAACGCGTGAAGATTTCGTTTCTGGATGCGAGAACTTTGACCGTGCAGCGAACGGTGGACGCGCGCGGGATGACCAGGCTGGAGGCCACCAGTACGGGCTTTGCCGACGTTCGCAAGCAGGGGAGCAACTGGCTGGTGGAGTTCGGCAACACGGACATCACGCGGGTGAAAGCGCGGCGCGTTCCAAACCTTCTCTATACCAGTAACAATACCGTGCTGGTCGGACGCTGCTCAGTTTCGCATGAGGGATATAACGTCAGCGCATTCACGACGGCCGGCTCTTTTCTATGGCGACAGCGCTGGGCGGATTGCCGGTATTCGCCGACCGTTCGCGGCAGTGAGGATGGGAGCCGTTTTGCCGCGGGAACAGTGACCATCCGTCCTGCAACCGCGGCGACGGCCATTGCGGCGACCGACGAATCGCAGGAGGAAGGACTGGATCAGCACGTTGAGGTATTCGATACGGCGACCGGGAAGGTACTGCTCTCGCTGAGGGCGGCGCCCGCGGTGCCGGATGGGCAGAATTTCTCGTTGTCGCCTGAAGGCGCGCGGCTGGCAGTGGTCAACGGAACCACGCTGGAGGGGTACGAACTTCCCGAAATGCTGACCGGCGACCGCGCACGTTTCATCGCGGTGAAAGCGGAGGTTCCGGCGTTGAATGTTCCTCCGGCACAAGCGGGCAACGAGAGCGAACCGGTGTTTGAGTCATCGACAACTTTTGACTCCTCCCAAGCGGACACTCCGACGGAAAGCGCAAAGGCCGCTGCAGGCGTGCCCGAACCAGCTGCCAAGAAGCCAGCCGTAATCGACGAGTTAACACCAACGCTCACCTTCCGGACGGGAACGCAGGTAGTTGCCTTGGACATTGCCGTGACGGACTCCTACGGGAACGTGGTTAGAGGCCTGCAGCAAAGTGATTTCAGCGTAAGCGAGGATGGAAAACCGCAGAAGGTACGCTACTTCAAAGAGTTCGCGGACACACAGAGGGAAGCGGCACCGCCTCCGCTTCTGCCGAGGGAAGCGCTTCCACCGAACGTGTTTTCCAACTACACGTCGCCGGTCGAGGATGAGGCGGTCACGGTGGTGATGCTCGATCTGCTGAACACGCCGATTCCGGATCAAGTGCGCGCGCAAGACGAGTTGGTGAAATTCCTGAAGAAGAAACCGAAGGGCACCAAGGTCGCGATCTGCGTGCTGGGAGACCGGCTGCAGATGATCCGGGGATTCACGGATGACAGCGACTTACTGCTGGCGGCGGCCAAGGGAAAAAAAGCGTCTCAACGAGTGCGCTCGTTTCAGGATCGGGATGCGCCGGTCCCGGTAACGCTGGAAGCGGGTCCGGAAAGCGCGCGGTTTAATGGAAGCCTGGCCTTCCTGGTGGAGTCCATCGCCTTACAACAGTCGGAGAGCCGATTGATCGATGCTGACAAGCGGATGATGATTACGGTCGATGCATTTGCCCACCTGGCCCGCTACCTAAGCGGCGTTCCGGGGCGCAAGAACCTGGTGTGGCTCTCGGGGTCTTTTCTGCTCGGAATTTATCCGGAAGCGAATCACCAGAACCTGTTCCTGGAGGCGCGGAATTATAGCGACAACCTCAAGAAAGTTGCGAATTTGCTGGGGGACGCGCATGTGGCGGTGTACCCGGTGGATGTGAAGGGACTGGAAACAAATCCATTGTTCAGCGCGGCCAGCAATGATGGACTCGCGCCGCTCACGATGCCGGGCCCGACAGCAGTCCCCGGCCAAAGGCCGCGAGTTCAGATCAGCGCAGTGGCCAATGCGATGATGATGGATCAGATGGATCAATTCTCTCTGGCGCAGACCGATGAACACTCCACCATGACGAAGCTGGCCGCAGAGACAGGCGGGCAGGCGTTCTTCAACACGAATGATATTACGAAGGCGATCAAGACCGCGACCGAGCAGGGTGCGAATTACTACGCGCTTTCGTACACCCCGGAGAATAAGAACTACAACGGCGGCTACCGGAAGCTGAAGGTGACCGTGGCGGGGAAGAAGTACCACCTGGCCTACCGGTCGGGCTACTACGCGATCGATGCGCTTGCGCCGCTGAAGGGATCGAAGGATCTGGCCTCGAGCCTGGCGCGGGCGGCGATGCAACAGGGTTCGCCACAGTCACGTCAGATCGTGTTTGGCGTCCGCGTGGTTCCGGTAGGAAAGCCACGGATTCTGGAAGGATTGCCCCCGGCAAGATCTGCAAGAAAGCGCAAGAAAGATGCGGGCCCGGTCGAGATGCAGCGGTATTCGATCGATCATGCGGTTTCTGTTTCCGATCTGCACTTCCGTCCGACGCCGGAGGGCAAGTATCACGGCGTAATGAACTTCATGGTGACCGCCTTTGATGGTGAAGGAAAACAGGTGGCCAGCCAGGTGAGCGAGATGAATGCCGACCTCAAACCGGAGGCGATGAAAGACATGCTGGCGGGTGGCGTTCGGATCCACCAGGAGATTGACGTTCCGGTGAATAGCGTGGCGATGAGGTTGGGGGTTGAGGACGTGAGCGACAGCCACATCGGCACGATGGAGATCCAACTGCCCGTGCCGTCTCCGCCCGAGGGTTTGGAGGGTGTGCGCCGGTCGCTGCCGCCGGTTGAACCAGATTAATTCTCCCGGGTAAAACTTCGGACCACTTCTGCTGCTTCGCGACGTGCCAATCCCTTGGTAACTTTCGTGGATACGTCACAGCGAATAGGCTCTCGGAATCATTCCGGTGAAAAGACGCGGAGTGAGGAAATTTATCGCGATCCGCGGAGGGCCGATGCAGCAACCGAAGACGATAGAGGCGAGGGACCTGGTGATGACGTACTCGCCGGAGTATCGCACTGATGGAAATGAAAACGGCGCGGGACCGAGCCAGTTGGCAGAGGCTGCGATTCGCGTTCTGGGCGCTTGTCTGCTGCTGTATCAGCAGTACGTGCCGGTTAAGGAATATTACGAGGTTCATCCAACCAACTAGAGACCGTTCGTTGGAGAGATCTACCGATATCTTCAACCAGTGATTCTGCAGCCCACGGTTAACGCCCGTGGGCTTTTTGTTTTTCAGGCCTTGGAAATTTTGGTGCGTGCACGAGCGTCGATGTGTTAAGGGAAAAGCCTTTAACCGCAGGGTCGCTAATTCGACACGAAGGTAATCTTCTCTCCTGCGTGGCCGTAACCTGAAAAGTCACCCGTGCGTAATCCGCTGCGAGAACCGGCGTAATTGGCGCGGATCGTGTTAAGAACTGTAAACTCCTTTTTTACACGTTGGACATTTTGTAATGAGTTGGAAAGCCACTCGGGCTAGAGGACAGAGCGAAATGGTGAGGTTTGCAGCTACACAGGAACCATCCTCGACACGCATCCTGGTCGATAACGGGTGGAATCGCAGCGTGCTTTTTATCCCCAGATTGAGGGTGGGGTGACCATTCTTTGGGGAAAACTCAAGGATAAATGGGAAAGTAGCGCGGTTCAGGAAGGGGAAAGCCCTTCCTCAAACCATGCGACTTTCTCTCAACAACGTGGCGACGTAGAATATCTGGCTTTCAGGGAAGGACCAGATATGAATACGAATGCGCCGACGACGGATCAGACAATCTATACGAGCCTGACCGGTTTGCCCCTGAGCTTAAAGTTTGACTGGCCGTTTCATCAATCAACCTCTGGAGCGGATTTCTGGGTGCTACACGCACACGTGCGCCTGGAAGGATCCGGGCTGGTTGCTCCGGTGGCGGTGAACATGTCGGCGACGGTGCGCGAAGTGTTTTCGTCGCTTGAGCCGAAGGACACCGAGGGGCCGATCATCAATGCGATCCGGAAAGAAGTGGACCACCGGCAATTGGAGTTCGTGAAGTCAGGGAAGCTGGTGCCTTTGCAGTTTTCGAGCCGGCATTACGATTTCAAGCGCAACCAGTGGGCGTTCGGGAAGGCGGATGACGCGGCCATCCGCAAGTTTCTGGAGCGAAAAATTTATTGGCAAATGAAATTGCGCGGGGGCGACGTCTGGTTGGGAGATGCGACCGAGGCGCAGTATCTGCAGACCAGTACGGATCACCTGGCGGAAATCGCGAACGGAATGGCGGCCGAGGGATTGATCAAGTTGGAGCGGCGGTATGCGACGGCGTTGCCGCCGTTGATGGCGCGGGCGGAGGAGTTCGAGTCGGCGAGGCAGGCGGCGGTTGCGGAGCTAGAGAACAAGCACGCCTTTGAGCGCGGATAGAGTTTGGAGTAGGGAGACCCTGCGGGCCGTTTCGTGTCTACGAGACGGCCTTTTGTATTGGAGAGTTGGACCTTTGATCAGCAGGCCTGCTCGTCCGGAGAATTCCTCAACAAAAGCGGTCGTTGGCTGCGAGCGCTCGTCAACATTTTCTTTGCACCCGGAACGCTGTTACTCCTCATCTGGATAAGGGGAGTTCGCGCTTCTCGTTTGACCCTGTCGTAATATTCCAATCAGACTCGAAGAGGGGGTTGCTGCGTGCCAGAGAGTGTGGATCTCTACGACGGTGCCTATGCGAACTATCAGTTAGAAGTTTACCGAGAGGTACGCATCGAGACGTATGGCGAAGACTTTGGACAAACGAGCTGGCTCACCACCGAAGAGTCGACCGAAATTCCACGACTGCTCGAATTAAAGCCTGATTCGTTCGTTGTCGAAGTGGGGTGCGGTTCTGGCGGGTACGCGTTGCATCTTGCGGAACAAGTGGGCTGCCGTGTGGTAGGGCTGGATGTGAATGAACCTGGAATTCGCAATGCAAACCGGCTTGCATCGGCAAGGGGCCTGGTTTCGCGAGCGCGTTTTGAGCAGTGCGACGCTTCCAAGCCCCTGCCTTTCGAAAAAGATAGTTTTGATGCGGCTTTCTCGAATGATGTGTTGTGCCATCTTCCGGGCCGGCCTGAGGTGTTGAGTGAGATCTATCGCGTACTGAAGCCCGGGGGACGTATGCTGTTCAGCGACGCTCTGGTAGTTGGGGGATTGCTCACCCACGAAGAGATCTCCACTCGCAGCTCCATCGGCTTTTACGTGTACAGTCCGCCGGGAGAAAATGAACGACTGATTGAGCGTGCGGGATTTCGCCAGATCCGTGTAACCGACACGACTCAGAATGCTGCCCGAATCGCGCAGAGGTGGCATCAGGCGCGAGAGAAAAGGAAGGACGAACTGGTCGCAGTCGAAGGCCATCGCAACTTCGAAGGGCTGCAACAATTCCTGTCCTGTGTGTATCGTTTGACCACGGAGCGGCGTCTGCTGAGGAATTTATATTTCGCGAACAAAGGTCCGTGAGAATCTGACCCGCGATTGGCGCATTCGCTCATGAGGGATCGATCCGGTACACAGGATATCTCCCGGCGATCGCCTCGAAGTCAGACAGTGGTGCGCCCACCGGGAGCGGGAAGTGCTGTCGGCCACTGGGCGCGATTCGTACATACTCTCGAAGGATGGGTGCTCTCTCGTCGGGCGGCACTGCCACGAGGTGAACGCGGAGTCGGCGTCCCTGCCGGATAACGGCGTCACCATTCGCCGCCTGGACATTTTTTACCCAGTCAGATTCCGGACCGAGCATCGATACGAGATAACGCTTGCCCTCCACGGTGGCAATCACCACAGGGTTCGAGCGCGTGCGGCCGGACTTGCGACCATGAACCTCGAGAGCGGCCTGGGTCCTCGGCGGTAGCCCGAGGCCCGACCACCAGTACATCAAGCGGTTGAGCCACCGGCCAAGACGGGTAGGGTGCCAGTTGCGGTAAAGCAGCCGCATTAGTGCGCTACGTTCCGCCGGATCAGACTGTCGTGAGTTGTTCATCCGTGTTTCTTGTCGTAGCTCTCGTTACCGTTGCTGCGCGACGAGCCAGGGCGATTGTAAGGTGGCAACTGGCACGCCGGGTAAACGAAGTTGCGAGGCGGCGATGCGTGGTTGGGGGATGCGACCGAGGCGCAGTGTCTTCAGACCACGACCGATCACCTGGCGGAAGTCGCGAACCAGATGGCGGCCGCGGGATTGATCAATTGGAGCGGCGGTATGCGACGGCGTGGCCGAGGAGTTTGAGCGGCGAGGCAGGAGGCCGTGGTGTTTCTGCGGGATCCGGTGTTGTGATGCTGAGTGGTGTAGGTGCGGTACATGCCGCGGCGGAGTCGAAGCTGATGATCTGTGCGGAGCTTTTGCCGTGCTGGGATTTTCGGGACTGCGTTAAAAAAGCGATTTGCCGCTGAGAAATCCGCGGAGCCCGTGGCATCGCATCGGCACACGAGGTCCTTCGACTGCGTTCGGCTTACGCCTCACTTCGCTCAGGATGACAGCGCCTTAAAGGCCAATGCTTGCTTTGGATTCCGCTCTAGCTTCAGATCCGCATGGGCATGACGATGTAGCGGTACTTGTAGTCCTCGCTGCCGAGGGGGCGTAGCTGGCCGGCGGACTGGGGGTCTTTCAGTTCCAGGCTGACGTCTCCGGAGCCGACAGCTTTCAGGAAATCGAGCAGGTAGGTGGCGTTGAAGCCGATGGTCAGGCCATCGCCCTGGTAGGGCGTTTCGATGGAATCTTCCGACTCTCCGGTTTCGGTCGAGGATGCGGAAAGCTTCAGCTCGCCTTTTTCGAGGCGCAGACGGACGGCACGGGAGCGCTCGTCGGAGAACTGGGCCACGCGCTGGATGGCGGAGTTGAAGTCGTCACCGTTCAAGCTGACTAGCTTGTTGTTGTCTTTCGGAAGGACCGCTTCAAAGTTCGGGAACTGGCCGGTGAGCTGGCGCGAGGTCAGCAGGCGCTGTCCGATGCGGAAGAAGAGCGTCGATTCGTCTTTCGCGAAGTCGATGGTCTCGACTTCGGTGGAGTCGACCAGCGACTTCAGCTCGTCCATGCACTTCTTGGGAATGAGCGTCTTCAGCTCGCCGGAGATGCCTTCGAATTTTTCGCCGCTACGCTCGATGTGGGCGAGGCGATGGCCGTCGGTAGCGACCATGGTGATCGATTCCGGCTTCAGAACCATCAGAGCGCCGTTTAGCGTGTAGCGGGATTCTTCGCTGGCGATTGCGAAGCCGGTCTTGGCGATCATGGCGCGCAAAACCTGGGCGGGGATCTTGACGACGCCGGCGGTAGGAAACACGGGCAGGCTGGGAAAATTGGATTTCGCCATGCCGACCATCTTGGTGTTGGAACGGCCGCAGCGAATACTGACCCAGTGGTTTTCGAGCAGCTTGATGGTGATTTCCGCGTCGGGCAGAAGCTTTACGTAATCGTAAAGTTTGCGCGCCGGGATAGTGCAGGAGCCTTCTTTCTTGACCTTCGCGGCGCAGGCAGTACGCAGGCTCAGGTCCAGATCGGTGGCGGTGAGGGAAAGCTTGTCACCGCCGGCTTCGAACAGATAGTTGGAGAGGATCGGGATGGTTGTCTTGCGCTCGACGACTCCTTGGGTTGCCGTGAGCTCACGCAGGAGTTCGAACTTACTGATCGTGATCTCCATCGTTCCAGTTCCAGTCGCGGTGGCCTCTTCAACCGGCATAGCCGAATCTCCCCGTAGGCAGCGCTACTTTTATTACTTTTTTATATCAAATTAAAAACATATAAAACCAGCAGTAACAGTAGGTAGGTCGGAAAAGTGGAAAACCGTGCCAACTGCCGACCCTGCACTTGCTTACTTGCCCACTGTTCATGTCTAAAATAGGACCCGCGAGTGGCGGAGGCAGCAGTAAGGTTTTCCCCGACTCCCGTCTACAGCCTATCTCTTACACAGCTTCCACACGCTCTCCACAGACCTAGGCTCGGAAGACCGTGCCATTTCGTGGAAAACCGCGCCGGAAGCGCAATTAACCGCCTAATTGCTCGGTCAATTTGTTGATGAGCCTGTTTAAATCCTTATCGTTCTTGCGGGCCTCGTCGATTTTCTCGACGGAGTGGAGCACAGTCGTGTGGTGCTTTCCGCCGAACTGGCGGCCGATCTCAGGCAGCGACGCTTCGGTCAGATGCTTGGCGAGATACATCGCGATCTGGCGCGGGTAGACAATCGCGCGCGAGTTGTTCTTCGCCTTGATCTCCACCAGGCGCAAGCCAAATTGCTCGGCCGTCGCTTTCTGGATGGATTCGATCGTGACCTTGCGAGCCTGCGAGTCGATGAAATTCTTCAGCACCTGTTGTGCGTAGGGGAGAGTGATTTCGGCGCCGATGAGAGACGAGTGAGCTACCAGGCGGATGAGCGCGCCTTCGAGTTCGCGGACGTTGGAACGGATGTTGGAGGCGACGTACAGGGCGACGTCGGTGGGCAGGGTGACTTTTTCCTGCTCCGCTTTTTTCTGAAGAATGGCGACCTTGGTTTCGAGGTCGGGTGGCTGAATGTCGGCAATCAGTCCCCATTCGAACCGGCTGCGCAGGCGGTCTTCCACCTCGGCCAGCTCTTTGGGTGGCCGGTCGCTGGCGATGACGATCTGCTTCATTGATTCGTGCAGGGCGTTGAAAGTATGGAAGAACTCTTCCTGGGTGCGCTCTTTCTGGGCGAGGAACTGGATGTCGTCGACCAGCAGCACGTCGACGTTGCGGAACTTGTCGCGGAAGCTGGTCATCTTGTCGTAGCGCAGCGAGTTGATCATCTCGTTGGTGAACTTCTCGCTGGAGACGTAGCAGATGGCGGCTTGCGGCATGCGCTTTTTGACTTCGTGGCCGATGGCCTGCATCAGGTGGGTCTTGCCCATGCCGACGCCGCCATACAGGAAGAGCGGGTTGTAGGCCTTGGAGGGGCGCTCCGCAACAGCCTGGCAGGCTGCGTGGGCGAACTGGTTGCCGCTACCGATGACGAAAGCGTCGAAAGTGTAGCGCGGGTTGAGCTGGGCGGCTCCGTCCCAGTCGAAGCGGGCCTGGGCGGCCGCCGCGGCGCTGGAGGAGACAGCTGAACTGGTGACCATGCTGAGGCCGCCATCGTGGCGAAGCGGTGTGGCCGCCGGATCGTCGTCGGGTGTAACAAACTTGACGTCGGCGTACTCCATGCCGAGATTGTCGATCGCTTCCTGGATCAGGTCCGCGTACTTGTCCCCGACATGACGGAATTCAACAGTCGGAACGCGTATGAACAGAACCCCGCCGGTCGCATGACTATAGCGAGTGGGCTTTAACCAGGTGTCGTAAGAGTGGCGGTTGATTTTCTTCTCGAGCGCGTCGAGGATGCGAACCCATGGGTTGGGGGCAATGGTTGTGCTTGGAACGGACATAAACGCTCATCTCGGGGCCGGCGGCTGGGAGGGCCCGACTGTTAATAATTACGGTTGAAGAATCTCTTAGTTAGTGCAGAGCGCCTCCCGTATCGCGGGAGCGGATTGCCTGGGCTAAAGAAAATTTCAGAAAGTAGAACAGGCGGCATACTAGCACAAAATATTTTGGCCGCGTGGAAAACTTCGCGAAAGAATTTTTCGGGCAGGCAAAATTCGAGCGCGAAGTTTTTGTCCTGTCAAGTGGCGAATGTGTAACTGCAACATAGTTGGTGCAGAAGATCGCATGTGTACGCACGCGATGCAGAAAGTGGCGTTGGGCGCGGTTTTCGCAGGATCAGGAAATGCATCGTGAGAGCGCGGCATCGCACGCAAATTTTTTCATTGGTGTGAGGAGGGAGTGGCAGTCGCGTGCGCAATCGTCGGCGAAATTGTTTGCTTGAGTTTGAGCCGAGGAGATTTTTGTCGCGGTTGGGAACATGACCAAAGCACAAGGCGAGCCGTGGATGGAAGTTCGCGGGCTCACGCCCGCTGCGCCAGGGTGCCGCCCCTATCGGGGCTTACTCGGTTCCGATGCTCACCCAGCGCTTACGCGCTGGGCTAAACTATGCCGCCGCTTGCGCGGCTCGATTGTTCCGTGCGTCGGCCGCCGTGGCATGCGTCGGCTGCTGTGGTGATGCGTCGGCCGCTGTGCATGCGTCGGCTGCTGTGCATGCGTCGACTGCTGTGGCTCGCGTCGGCTGCTGTGGCTCGCGTCGGCTGCTGTGGCTTGCGTCGGCTGCTGAGGCTTGCGTCGGTTGCTGTGGCTTGCGCCGGCTGCTGTGGCATGCGTCGGTCTCGTGGGTTCGGCGGCTGAATTTGCGGGTAGCGGCTGGGTGGCGCGGTTGTGGCATGTTCGCCAGATTGCCGGGTTTGGGCCGGGTCATTTATACTCACTGTTTGCCTTTAGGCCATTGATCGAATCAGGAGCAGCGATTTTTCATGCCCAAGCGCACTTTCCAACCAAACCGGCGTAAGCGCTCAAAGAAGCACGGATTCCGTACGCGAATGAAGACCAAGAGCGGAGCCGCAGTGTTGTCGCGCCGGCGCGCCAAGGGTCGCAAGCGGGTATCGGTGAAGCCCGGCTTCCGCGAGTAACGTCCCGCTATCTTTCCGGGTTTAAACGAGTTCTCCGATAGGATCGTCATTCCGTGCAACGAATCCGCCAACGGATCGTGAGTGAGCTGTGACTGTCGCGCAGGAAGGCACGAATCCGCACGGAAGCGCGGGCAAGAAGAATCCGCGCAGCGGGCGATTGTTGCGGCATGCCGACTTCGAGCGGGTGTACAAGCAGGGGCGCCGGCATTTTGCCACTCACATGACCGTGTTTTACCTGCGGCGCGAGGAAGGCGAGGGGATGCGCGTGGGATTCACGGTGGGACGGGTGCTCGGCGACGCGGTCGACCGGAACCGGATGAAGCGGCGCTTGCGCGAGTCGGTGCGCTTGAGCCGTCCAGTGGCGAGTCCGGCGGTGGATGTGGTGATCAATCCGAAGAAGTCGGTGCGCACGGTGGAGTTTTCGGTGTTGCTCGGCGAAGTGGGCAAGGCGTTCGAAGTGATTGCGCAGAAATTGCGCAGCGCGTAAAGGCGGGTGTGATGGCAATAGCGAGGAACGCGGTGCTGGTATTGCTGCGGGGATACAAGTGGGCCGTGTCTCCCATGCTACCGCCGAGTTGCCGCTACGTGCCAACCTGCTCCGAGTACGCGATGGAGGCGGTGGAACATTTTGGCGCCTTGCGCGGAAGCTGGATGGCGGTGGCAAGACTTTTACGGTGCCACCCGCTGGCGAAGGGTGGATACGATCCGGTTGTGCGGAGAGCAGAAATGCACGTGTGTCCTGGCAGACACGGGTCTCCGCAGGTCAGCCCTTAGCGGGCGCGAGAAAATGGCAGATGAAGGCGTTGCGAAAGCGATGCACTGCACGAGCCTGAAGGGAATTCGACGGTAAGACTTTGGCAGACTTTCAAAACCCTCAGCAAGAACCAGGAATGGAGAAGCGGCTTCTCCTTGTCTTTGCGATCACATTCCTGATCATTCTGATTTCGCAGCCGCTTCTGAAAAAATACTTACCGCAAACTCCGGAAACCAAGCCTCCTGCGCAGAGTCAATCTCAGAGCCAACCAGTTAATCCGGCGCCGGAGGCCAGTGGGTCTGCACCTACGCCATCTCCTGTTCCGGTTCAGGGAGCAAAGCAAGCCAGCGCAGAAGCGGAGACGGTGGTTGAGAACGATCTGTACAAAATCCGCTTCAGCAATCGCGGCGGCCAGGTGAAGTCGTGGGTGCTGAAGAAATTCAAGGACGACAAGGGCCAGCCGCTCGAGCTCGTGAATTCGACGGCGGCCGCGAAATACGGATATCCACTTTCGCTGTGGGCGTATGACGAGACGCTGCGCAACAAGCTGAACTCGGTGCTGTACGTTGCCACGCCGGATGGAAGCAATTCCCTCACCGCACCGGCTGATATTTCTTTCGAATACTCCGACGGCGATGTCGCCGTGCGCAAGAAGTTCAGCTTCGACCACAGCTACTTGCTGACGGTGGAGACTTCGGTCGTACAGAAAGGGAGCTCGGTCAGCGCGTTCCCGATGTGGCCGGCGGCGTTTGGCGACGAGTCGAACCCCGCTTCCTATGCGGCGGCACGCATCGAGTACCAGAACGGCGGGGATGTCGAGCGTGTAGCCCTAAAGAAGGTGATTGGCGGGAACACCGTGCACGGTCCGTTTCAATGGGCGGGCGTAAGTGATCAGTATTTTGCCGCGGTGTTTTTGCCTGCGGATCCCGCGGGCGTGGCGATGGTCACACTGCACGGAGCGCTCGACAATCCGCAGGATGCCAAGCATCCGCTGGAGGTTCTGGGGGCTGCGGTTGGACAGCTGGGCGGAACGACCATGGGGCGGATGTATGTCGGGCCGAAGGCGCTGGATGTGTTGGAAGCCGTGCCGGTGGCAGGGCTGCCGACAGGCACGGATCCGGACCTGCGCAAACTAGTGGATTTCGGCTGGCTGGGGCTGATCGCGCGACCACTCTTCCTGTGGCTGAAGTGGACCTACAACCACGTCGTGCCCAACTGGGGATGGGCGATTGTCATCCAGACCCTGATCATCAACCTGGCACTGCTGCCGCTGCGCATCGCGCAAATGAAGTCGATGCTGAAGATGCAGCGCGTCGCGCCCCAGATCAAGTCAATCCAGGAAAAGTACAAGAAGTACAGCATGCGCGATCCGCGCAAGCAGGCGATGAACGAGGAGATCGCCGCCATCTACAAGACGGAAGGCGTGAATCCGGCGGGCGGGTGTCTGCCACTGATCATCCAGATGCCGTTTCTGTTTGCGTACTACCGCATGCTGGGTGTGGCGCTCGATCTGCGGCTGGCGCACTGGGCCTGGGTGCCGGATCTGTCGTCGCCGGATCCACGACACATCCTGCCGATCGCGGTCATCATCAGCATGCTGTTCATGCAGCGTATGACGCCGCAGGCCGGGATGGATCCGCAACAGCAGAAGATGATGAACCTGTTCATGCCGGTGATGCTGGGCTTCATCAGTTGGAATCTGGCGGCTGGATTGTGCCTGTACTGGTCGGTGGGTAACCTGATCGGCATCGTGCAACAGCTGGTGATGAACCGCACAACGCTGGGCCGCGAAATGCGCGAGATGATGGAAAAGCGCGCGCGGAAGAAAGATAAATAGCTGTCAGCCGTCAGCTATCAGCTGTCAGCCAGACTTCCCATTCTGTTGGACTTGCGGATTCTCCGGACGACAGATGAGGATTGGTCTCGCGGATCAATTCGCTGAAAGCTGATGGCTGAAAGCTGAGAGCTGATTTTCTATGCCCATTCCTGACAAGATCGCTGCCGCTAACAAGATCAATGAATTCCTGCGGGGAGTTGTTGCCAACGCGGGGCTGCGCTTGAAGTACCGCATCACGGTGGATCCGCCGCTTCCCGAGGAGCGGGATTGGGAGCGTCCGGAGATCCTGGTCGAGTTTGCCGGGCCGGACTCGGCCCTGGTGCTGGAGCGCGGGGCGGAGTTGCTGCGTTCGATCGAGTTGCTGGCGATCGAGATGCTGCGCCTGCCGGGCAACGAGCACGAAAAGATTTCCTTCGACTGCATGAACCACCGCTCCATGCGGATTGAAGAGCTGCGCATGGCGGCCAACGTGGCGGCCGAGAAAGTCCGCAAGACCGGCGCACCCTACCGGTTCGCGCCCATGTCGTCGCGCGAGCGGCGCATTGTGCATCTGACTTTGCGCGATGAAAACGACTTGCGCACCGAGAGCGAGGGCGAGGGGATGCGGCGGTGTCTGGTGGTGTATCCCAAGGATTATCGGAGCACGGGCCGGCCGTCGCGGAGATAGTGCCCCGCGCTAGAAATTCCTAGCTACAATCTCCAGCGTGAACCTCGACGACACCATCGTCGCCATTGCGACCCCTGCGGGACGCGGAGGGATTGGGGTTGTCCGCCTGGCTGGGGCGGAGGCCTGCGCCATTGCTGCGCCCATGCTTCGACTGAATCATCAGATGGAGCCGGGTCGGGCCGTGTTTGGGGAACTGATGGAGCCAGAGGGAGAGGCTGGCGCCCAGCATTCCATCCTCAACGACAGTTCGCGGGCGGGGGCGCCCGCGCTACATGGCCGGCGGATTGACGAAGTAGTGGTTACCTACTTCGCGAAACCTCATTCCTACACTACCGACGACATCATCGAAATTTCGGCGCATGGGTCCCCGGTCGTGTTGCGACATATTGTTGAGCTTGCCCTCGCGCGTGGAGCGCGGCTGGCTGAGCCGGGCGAGTTCACCATGCGCGCTTTCCTGAACGGACGCATCGATCTGACGCAAGCCGAGGCAGTGCGCGATCTGATTGAGTCGCAGACTCTATTTCAGGCGAAGGTGGCGGCGCAGCAGCTTGAGGGCGCGCTTTCGCACCGGCTCAAGCCGATCAAGGCAGACCTTGTGCAGCTGATCGCGGAGCTCGAGGCGGGGATCGATTTTGCCGAAGACGATGTGTCGATTCTTCCGGAGGCTACGATCCAGGAGCAGATGGCGGCGGTTCGTTCGCCGCTCGAGACGCTGGCCGCTAGTTTTGCCTACGGAAAGATCGTGCACGAAGGACTCACGCTGGCGATTGTCGGGCGGCCAAATGTCGGGAAGTCGAGCCTGTTCAACCGGCTTGTAGAACGCGAGCGCGCGATCGTCACGGCGACGCCGGGCACCACACGCGATCTGGTGAGCGAGACGGTCGCGATCGGAGGGATCCCGGTCAAGCTGGTCGATACCGCGGGCATCCGAAAGGCGCTCGACGAGGCGGAGAGCATCGGGATACGAAAGTCGATGGAGGCCCTGGCGGACGCGGACCTGGTGCTGGTTGTGCTGGATGCTTCGCGGCCGGCGACTGCGGAAGACAGCGCCCTGCTGGCGCAGGTGCAAGGGCGAACGGGGATCGTGGTGGAAAACAAAGTGGATATGGCGGGATCCAGCACTTCGCTATCAGCTGTCAGCTCTCAACTACCTCTCGTCCGGACGTCTGCGCTGACTGGCGATGGGATCGATGCATTGCGGGCGCAGATTCTGCATGCTGCGGGCGGCGATTCGGTGGGACAACGCGAAGCGGGCTTTCTTACGAACGTGCGGCACCAGGGGCTGGTGCACGATTCCCTAGCGGCGCTGGCTGACGCCCGGACCGCGGTGGAGAACAAAATTCCACACGAAATGCTTCTCATGGATCTCTACAACGCGCTGCGGCCGCTGGATGAGATTACCGGCGCCACCAGCAACGACGACATCCTCAACTTGATCTTCAGTACGTTTTGTA
Source organism: uncultured Acidobacteriota bacterium (assembly GCA_963765755.1). Classification (GTDB taxonomy): domain Bacteria; phylum Acidobacteriota; class Terriglobia; order Terriglobales; family Acidobacteriaceae; genus Gp1-AA133. The sequence continues at coordinate 206,954 of CAVXXV010000023.1, forward strand.
TTGGGAAATAAGAAATCGTTCAAGAAAACCCTAACCACAGGGCACAGGGGAACACTGAGGAAAGTCGACAAGGCTTACTCGTAGCGCAGGGCTTCTACCGGATCCAGCTTCGAGGCTCGTAAGGCGGGTACCATGCCGCTCGCGACCCCGACCAGCAACAACACGCCCGTCGAGAGCAGCACCGTCATCAGCGAAATTTTGAGATGAATGTCAGCTTTGCCGGAGTCATCTTCAAACAGCGCACCCATCAAGGGGAGCGTGCCGACGGCGGTCGCAATCAGGTAAGAAACCAAAATTCCGACTGCCCCGCCCAGCAGCATGATCAACAGCGTCTCGGCCAGGAATTGCATTTTGATATGACGCTTGCGCGCGCCCAGCGCGCGGCGCAGTCCGATTTCGCGGATGCGCTCGTCGACCGATACCAGCATGATGTTCATTACGCCTACGCCGCCGATACCGAGCGTGAGCGTGCCGATGAAGGTCAGCAGCACCTGCAGGCCGATGGTCAGGCCGTCGATGATGGGGCGAAATTCCTCGCGGCCGAACATCTGGATGGCCTTGGGGTCGGTGGGCGAGAACTGCTGCCGCGAGGCGACGGCGGCCAGCACCTGGGCCTCCGCGCGTTTCTCGAACTGGGGAGCGATCGGCTCAAACACGAGCACCGATCCGTAGCGCGTGTTCCAGAGATCGCCCGCGGCGGAGTAGGGGATCCAGGAAGATTGGTCATCGCTGGAAAAATAATTGCTAAGCTGGATCTTGCGCGCCATGACGCCCACGACCTGGAAGGGGACGCCGGCCACCAGAACGGTTTCGCCTACCGCTGGACGTCCGCTGAAAAGCTGCTCTCGTAAGCGGTTACCGAGAAAAATCACGCGCCGCCGCTCCAGCTCGTCCAGCGAATTGAGCCAGCGGCCCTCGGCCGCAACTTCATTGCGCATGTCGCCATATTCCGGGCACACGCCACGCACCGGCGCAGTTCCCGACATGCGATCGCCGTACGCGATACCAGGCCGATGGACGGTCTCCATGCACACGTGTTTGACGAGTGGAACCGTCTCCTTGATCAGTTCGACATCTTCTTTCTCGAAAACTACCTTCTTGCCGGCGCGCTGGCCGCCCGGCTGCTCGCTGGTCTGCTGCGGCCAGCAGATGACCGCGCCCTTGCCAAATGCATTGAAGCCATTCACGAGGATGGAGCGAAAACTATTGCCGTATGCAATCAGCAGCGTGACGGTCGCGATGCCCCAGACAATGCCCAGCATGGTGAGCGCGCTGCGCGTTCGGTTGCGCTTTAGCGCGATCCAGGCTTCGTAGATGATTTCGGTCAGCATGAAATTCGGCCCTTAGCTGATGACTGGTGGCTCAAGCTTTCAGCTCTCAGCTCTCAGCGAAACACTGCATTCTCATCGGTCTACGTAAGGACAGCTGCCCTCGGTTCTCCAACCGGGCGCTCGCCCGGCCAATGGTCTGAACTGACTCATAACGACGACTGCTTTTCTCATCCTCCCGCTTCATAACGCAATGCCTCAATGGGATCGATCGACGCTGCGCGGCGTGCCGGGTAGAGCGCCGACAGCACCGCGATCATGCCGAGCAGCGTGCAGGCCAGCAATCCGGTACCCCACGTGGGCAACAGGCCGGCAAAGAATTCCGGCATGGGCAACATGTTCACGAGCGCGCACAGCCCGTATGCGATACCTAGTCCCACGGCGCCGCTGAGGCCCGCGATCAACAACGCCTCGAAAAAGAACTGGCGCAGGATTTCGTCGCCGCGCGCGCCCAGCGCTTTGCGCACGCCGATCTCGCGCGTACGCTCGCGTACCGCGACCAGCATCACGTTCATCACGCCCAGGCCGCCGAGCACCAGCGTCACCAGGCCGACGGCGCCCAGAAAATATTTCATGCCGTTGGTCATGGTCTCGAAGGCTTTGGCTTCCTGGACCGTGTCCCACACCGGGCAGGCTTCCTTGTCATTGGGGTCGAAGTTGTGCAGATGTCCGAGGGCGCGACGGATCTGATATTTGCAGACGTCGTGTACACCGACCGAGCGAGGCGTCACGAGCAACTGATCGAGTTCATGCGCGGTGGAGGGCGGCTTCGCGGGAAAGTCGCGCTGCATGGTGGCAAACGGGATGAAGACCTTGTTCACGTCCCAGCCGTCGTAACTCGAGTCTTGCTTCTTCTTTTCCATGACGCCGATCACGGTGTAAGGAAAGTCGTTGAGATGGATGGTCTGACCGACTGCTCCGCCGCTGGGGAACAATTGCTTGGCGGCGTCGGTGCCGAGGAAGGCGACGCGGCGTGCTTCCTTCTCGTCGCTTTCATTGTAGAAGCGGCCTTCTCCCGGATTCAGCGTCCGTACCCAGCCGAATGCGGGCAGGGATCCGGTGACCAGAAATGCCGCGTTATTGAACGCGCTATGCGTACGCACCGTGTCCTGCTCGAGCTCGGGCAGAATGTATTCGCACTCGGTTGCGTTCTCCTGAAGATAGGGCAGGTCCTCGTCGCTCCAGCGAACGGGGCGCCCGGCGCGCTGCCCGCCCGCCTGCAGGCTGGTGCGACCGTGGAAGACAATCATCACGTCTTTGCCCAGGGTCTCGGCGACTTTGGCCTGGCCCACGCGCAATCCCTCGCCGGCAGCCACCATGAGCACGATCGACACGATGCCCCAGGCGATTCCGAACATAGTCAGAAATGTACGCAGCTTGTGGGACCAGAGCGTGCGGAAGACGTCGCCAATGAGATCGCGCAGAACCATTGCCTTGTTTGGACGGGGAACTCCGGCGTCAGTTAGTTGTCGGAGGTTGGCTGACGGCTGCCAGGGTCCGAAAGCCAGCGGAGCGGTGGCTGCCGAGAGCGTCCCTGCTGATAGATACGGAATGCGCGCGGACTTTGTTCACCGGCTGTGGACGAGCGGGCATCCCCAAGTCCAGAGGGGTTTTAGCGGGATCGAGTGCAATGGGCGGATTGCCGCCCCCGAGATCGGGTGCATGCGCGAAGTTCGAAAAGGGTCTTCTCTGCGGCGCGATGTCCCTGTGGTGAGATCAGTTAGGACTTCGGTCTAAGCTGCGACCGCGCCGACTTGCTCCAGCCAGGCGTTGAAATCGCGCAAAGCGGCCTCGCACTGCAGTCGGTGGCGCTCTTTGCGGTCGCGAACCCGCTTCTCAAGCGCCGGCAACAAGTCAAAGGTGATATTTGCGGGCTGGAAGTTGCGCGGATCGGCTTGCGTGACGTAGTGCGTTAAGGAGCCAAAGGCGGAAGCGCGTGGGGCCGCAACGGGTTCTGCGCCGGCAGCGAGAGCTGCGGCGTGTACTCCCGCCATGAGGCCGGTTGCGATTGACTCGACGTAGCCTTCGACTCCGCAAATCTGCCCGGCAAACAGAATCCTGGGATGCGCTTTCATCTGCAGGGTTTCGCGCAAGAGCGTGGGACCGTTGATGTAGGTGTTGCGATGGATCTGGCCGAAGCGCAGGAAGCGGGCGTTTTCGAGACCGGGAATCAAACGCAGCACGCGGGCCTGATCGCCGTACTTCAAATGATTCTGGAAGCCGACCAGGTTGTACGAGTCCGCGCGCAGATTTTCCTGACGCAGTTGCACGACCGCATGGGGCTGCATCCCGGTGCGCGGATCGCGCAAACCCACCGGCTTCATGGGACCGAAGCGCAGGGTTTCGCGTCCGCGGCGCGCAATTTCTTCAATGGGGAGACAGCCCTCGAAGTAGTTCAGCTTTTCCCAGTCGCGCTCTTCAACGGACTCGGCCGCTAGCAGCGCGTCGCAGAAGCGGTCGTAATCCTGCTTCGACATTGGACAGTTGATATAGTCAGCCGTCCCTTTGTCGTAGCGGGCGGCTAGATATACCTTCGACATGTCGATCGAGTCGGCCTCGACGATGGGACTGATGGAATCGTAGAAATAAAGCCTGTGTGGCGCGGACGCCCCCGTCCGCGAAAGGTCGGCATCGCTCGCCGTCTCGCTTAGCCGCCCAATCTCGGCAGCCAGAGAATCGGAAGTCAAAGGCCCGGTGGCAATCACGGTGATCTGGTTCGCATCAACGGCGGCGACTTCGTCGCGCCGAACAGTAATGAGCGGCTCCCGCGACACGACCTCGGTGACCTTGGCGGAAAACGCAGTGCGATCGACTGCGAGCGCATGGCCTGCCGGCACCGCGCAGGCTCGAGCGATTTCGAGGAGCAATGATCCGGCGCGGCGCATTTCTTCTTTCAACAGCCAGGGAGCGGTGTTCTCGCTATCGGACTTCAGCGAGTTCGAGCACACCAGTTCGGCGAACTCCGCGGTTTGATGCGCGGGCGTTGAGCGCACCGGACGCATCTCGCATAACTCGACCGCGATGCCGCGGCGCGCGCACTGCCACGCTGCTTCTGACCCTGCAAGTCCGGCGCCGATAATGCGAACGGCGGTCATGGAGTGGCACCGGCGGCCAGGCGGCGCAAGGCGTCCCCCCCGAGAATGACCTCCCGCCAATCATCGTAGAACTCCGCGCCCAGCTTTTGATAGAAGTCGATGGCTGGCTGGTTCCAGTCGAGCACTTCCCAGCGTACCGCCCCATAGCCTCCCTGCACCGCGATCGCGGCCACTGCTTCCATCAGGAGCTTGCCAATTCCCTTGCCTCGAAATTCCTTGCGTACGTAGATGTCTTCGAGAAACAATCCCGGACCCTGGAAGCTGCTGTAGAAGGGGAAGAAAAGCGCGTAACCGGCCAGCTTGCCGTCCCATTCGGGCAGCAGGGTTCGAAAGCGCGGCGAGGGGCCGAAACCATCTCGCTGGAGCGTCTCCTCGGTCACGGTGACGTACTCAGCGAGTTTCTCGAAGGTCGCAAGTTCCACGATCATTTGCTTGAGCAGCGGCACATCTTCGATGGTGGCGGCGCGGATGCGAAGCATTTCGGTGGAAACTCCACCCCCGGTTGGCGAGGACGGAAACAACACTGCCGCGTATTATATCGGACGCACGGAGTCGGAATTCATGGCGCGCCTTGGTTGTCCGCTGCGAATCAGGCCTGTAGTTCCCGCGCCGTGTCTAGCACCTCGGGCACAATCGCGTCGATGTCCGAGTCTTTGGTCAGATGATTCACGATGCACACGCGCAGGCAGAATTTGCCCTTCAATTCCGCATTCGACATGTAGACCTTGCCTCGACGGATGATCCGCTTGAGCAGCGCCAGGTTGAAGGCGTTGCGTTCTTCGTCGGACGCGTTCTCCCGCACCAGGTGCCGGAAGCAGACCGCGCTCAACTCCACCGGAGCCAACCGTTCCAGTAGCGGCGTGTGGTCGACGAATCGCGCCAGATGCTGCGCGTGATCGAGATCGCGTTGGATGGCAGCGCGAAAGCTGGCCAGGCCGTGATAGCGCAACGAAAGCCACAGCTTCAACGCGCGGCAGCGGCGCGACAGCTCCATCGACTCTTCGAAGAAGGCGAAGCCCTCGATCGGGTCGGAGCTGAGCTGTTTCGCATACGAACCCGTGTACATGAACGTCTTGCGCGCGCTGTCGATGTCGCGATAGAGCAGGCAGCCGCAATCGAGCGGCTGGTAGAGCCACTTGTGCGGATCGAGCGAAAGCGAATCGACCAGCTCGATGCCATCGAATTTTTTCTCGGGAGCGGCGATGGCCGCGAGCGCACCGTAGGCGCCGTCGACGTGCAGCCAGATTTTGTGGGCGCGGGCGATTGCGGCGATCTCGCGCAAGGGATCGATCGCGCCCGTGTTCACCGTGCCGGCTGAAGCTACAATTGCGATCGGGAGCCTGCCTTGGACCTCGTCTTCGCGAATGGCACGCTCCAGATCCGAGGGGCGCATGCGGTACGCGTCGTCGCAAGCAATGTAGCGCAGGTGATCGCGGCCGATGCCCAGCATGGCCACCGCCTTCGGTACTGCCATATGAACCTGCTCGGACGCGTAGATGACGCCGGCCTTCGCGTTCCACAAGCCGCGCTCGTTGCCGGGAGTTTTTGCTTCGCGCGCCATGGCGAGGCCCATTAGGTTGGCTGGCGATCCGCCTCCTGTGAGCGTTCCGTAAAAGCCCTTGCAACCGACGGCTTCGGCGAGCCAGCGCACAACGGTGCGCTCGATGGTGATGCCGGAGGGTGAAGAGCGCCAGGCCGTCATGTTCTGGTTGAGCACGGAGGCGAATAGGTCGCCGAGCGCGGCCACGGATTCGCCGGGGCCCTGCACGTATCCGAAGAAGCGGCCGTTCTGCACGCGCCCGTGCTGCATCACGTCGCGCAGGGCGGTGAGCGCTTCTGCGCCCAGGCCGCGTTCCGGCAGTGGCAGCGCGAAAAGCCGTTCCGATTCCTCGCCGCTGGTGGCGGGAAAGGTGGAACGCGCGTCGAGCGTGGAGAAATATTCGGCGGAGAGATTTACAACTTCGTCGGCTAACCGGCGGAATTCGCTATCGGAAAGTTCGAGAGGTTTCATGCGAGAGGAAATTTAAACACACCGCGACGAACGACGTTGTCATCGGGGGACAAACACGTCAATACAGTGCTGAAAAAGCTTGGGGGCTAGTGAAACCGCATGCGGGCACGGGAGTCCCTGGGCTTCAGTCAGGTAGGCTTTCGACTGCGTTCGGCTAGCGCCTGGTTCCGCGCAAAGCGATAGCGCTGCAGTTGGAAGTCCGGAGGGATCTCGCTCACCGCCGCTCACAGAATCACCCGCTCATCCCCGACCCGCTTCGTCACCCGCTCCCGGTCGAGATATTCGAGCAGGGGGATCGCGTACTTGCGGCTGACGCCGGTCAGCTCCTTGAATTTCGCTACGTCAATCCTGGCGGCTGTGCCAGGTGGGAATTTTGTTTTGTAGGCGGCCAACTGTCCCCGGAGACTGGTGAGCGCCGAGTGGTGGAACACGAGTTCCTCGGAAATCTTGACCAGCACCTTGTCGCGCAAGAGCAGCGTGACGATTTTCTGGGCGCGCGCCTTGTCGACTTTCAGCCCAGCGAGCACCGCGCTGAGCGCCGGAACTTTCAATCCGGCCGATGCGAAGGCTTGCTCGATCGTCTTCTTCGACTCGGCTTCTTCGTCTTTCATGACGACGCCGCGGCCCGGAAGGTGGACGAGATCGCCGGCAACTTCGAGTCTCTTTTGTTTGCCTAGATGAACCAATGAGGCTTCAAAAAGTTCGGGTGCCATTCCGTACTTTCTTTGCATTTCATCTTGCAGTTCCCCCTTGGCTAAGCCGGACTTAAGCGGGTTCCGGGTGTGAAAATCTGAGACGCTATCGAGCAGATTGTGCTGAGCCAGGTCGAATTCGTGCTCGGCAAAGAGCCGATCCTGAAATTGCACGAGCAGGTGCTCTTTGACGAGCGCATCAACGTATTCAAGCACGTCGGTGCGGAGCAACCCCGTTTCGGCAACTGCCTCCGCTAGAGTGAGGCCGCGCTTTCCACTTCTTCCAACCCGCGCAGTGAGAATTGCTCCCTGACGGCCTGAACCAAAAAGCTCCAACATTGCTCGGAAGCCGAGAAGCGGTTCCCCGGCGTCTTTCTCAAGCCGCCTAAGGTCCTTGATGCTGAGCACAGGTGCAGCATCGAGTACCATTCCTCCCCCAATCGTCAGCACCGGCGAGAACTGCCGGACTATGAAGCGGTCGCCCGGCAGAAGAAGGGCTGCATCACTCATGCGCAGTTGCGCGTACGCGCTGGCGCCGGATTTGACCAGGCTCTCGCCGTATAGTGCGACTTCGGCAATTGTCTCGGAGGTAAAGGCGTGGAGGTGCACGCGGGCGTGGTTTTTCAGCGGCTTGGCTGATGGCAAAAGGGAAAGCGATGCGTCGATGCGCCGGGTGGTGCGAAACGTCTCGGGCGGGGCGAGCGTCATCCCGCGCGCCAGATCTTCCACGGCGGCCCCGGCAAGATTCAACGCGGTGCGCTGGCCGGCGATGGCCTGGTCCGCGGCTTCGCCGTGCACCTGCAGACCGCGCACGCGCACTCGTTTGCCGGTCGGAAATACCTCGAGTTCGTCTTCTTTGCGAATCGTGCCCGCAACCAGCGTGCCCGTGACCACCGTGCCGAAGCCTTTCATGGTGAAGACGCGGTCGATGGGCAGGCGCACGAGGGCGGTCGAGTCCTTCGCGGGAACTTCGGCGGCAACCTTGGCCAGAACTGTCTTTAATTCGGGAAGGCCTGCGCCGGTGAGCGAACTCACGGCGACGATGGGCGATACACCGCGGACGAGCGCAGTCGAAGGGGCGTCGTCCCCGGAGGTTGAGCGGTTTGGATCAAGAAACGACCCGCGCAGGAATTCTTCGACTTCGAGGCGGACGACATCGAGTGTCTCGGGATCAACCGCATCTGACTTGGTGAGCACGGTGATGCCGCGGCGCACCGCGAGCAGGCGGCAGATGTCGAAGTGCTCGCGGGTCTGCGGTTTGATCCCCTCGTCCGCGGCGATCACCAGCAGTACCAGGTCGATGCCACCTACGCCCGCCAGCATGTTGCGCACGAACCGCTCGTGGCCCGGGACATCGACGAACCCCAGACGAAGCGTGTCTCCGCAGGGCGCTAAAAGTTCAAGGTGCGCGAAGCCGATGTCGATGGTGATGCCGCGCCGCTTTTCTTCCTCGAGCCGGTCGGCATCGATGCCGGTCAGGGCTTTGACCAGCGCGGTTTTGCCGTGATCGATGTGCCCGGCGGTACCGACGATGACGGATTTCATGGAGGAAACAGTATAAGAAAGTCGTTGGCTTGAAAGACTCCTCGTCGGTCGTTGGCTAAATCCCTTCGTCCTCGACCCTCGGTCGTCGGCTAAATTCTTCTCTTTAAAGGGGCTGATTCCGATTCGGGCAGCTCAACTTCCCGGGCAACGACCGACGACGAGGGTTTTCTCCGCCGACCAAGGACCTACGACCGGCGACTGTTCTACAATATTGTTTCCACCCATGAGCCAGCCCCAGAACCCTGCCATCACTCCGGAACTTATCCGGGAGCACGGCTTGACGCCGGAGGAGTACGCCAAAATCGAGCAGTTGCTGGGCGGGCGCGCACCTACGCTGACCGAGCTAGGCATCTTCAGCGTGATGTGGAGCGAGCACTGCTCCTACAAGTCGTCGCGCGTGCACCTGAAGCGGTTGCCCACACGCAGCAAGCTGGTGGTGCAGGGGCCGGGGGAGAATGCGGGCATCATCGATATCGGCGACGGGTGGGCTTGCGCGTTCAAGATTGAGTCGCACAATCATCCGTCGTTTATTGAGCCGTTTCAGGGAGCGACCACCGGGGTGGGCGGGATTCTGCGCGATATTTTCACCATGGGTGCTCGACCGGTCGCGGTGATGGATTCGTTGCGCTTTGGGCCGATTGCAGAATCGAAAGCAGACTCCAGGTCAAAGGCGGCGGACAGGAGTGGGCCCTCCACACAGGCTGCCGAGCTTCGCTCGGCCGGACAGCCGGGGGCGGCTGTCCCTACACAGGCATTGTCTACACAAGCCGACATGCACAAGAACCATTCCATCATGGAGGGGGTGGTTAGCGGGGTCGCTTCTTACGGGAACTGCTTCGGGGTGCCGAATCTGGGCGGGGAGACGCAGTTCGAGGCTTGTTACTCGGGCAACCCGCTGGTGAATGCGTTTGCGCTCGGACTGGTACGGCGCGACCAGATTTTCTATGCGAAGGCGGCGGGCGAGGGGAATCCGGTTATTTACGTGGGAGCGAAGACCGGGCGCGACGGAATTCACGGGGCGACCATGGCTTCGGAGGAATTCAGCGAGGCGTCGGAAGCGAAGCGGCCGAACGTGCAGGTAGGGGATCCGTTTCTTGAGAAGCTTTTGCTCGAGGCATGTCTCGAAGCCATGCAGACGGGCGCGGTCGTCGGGATCCAGGACATGGGGGCTGCGGGTCTGACCTGTTCGACTTGCGAAATGGGCGCGCGCGGGAAGGTTGGGCTCGAGATTGAGCTGGATCGTGTGCCGCAGCGCGAGACCGGGATGTCGGCGTACGAGATCATGCTTTCGGAGTCGCAGGAGCGCATGCTGCTGGTGGCCGAGAAGGGGCGCGAGCAGGAAGTGTTCCGCGTTTTCGAGAAGTGGGGGCTCGATGCGGTCGAAGTGGGGCATGTGACTCGCGATAACGTGATGCGCGTGCGGCAGCACGGGGAACTGGTGGCGGAGATTCCAAATGAAGCTTTGACGGATGATGCGCCTTTGTATAAGCGGCCGCTGGAACGGTGGGAGCCGCCCGTCGAACGCGAGATGCCGAAGAACATCGAGCTGGCTGGTCCCGGCGATCTGACCGAAAACTTCAAACAATTACTGGCCAGTCCGAACATTTGCGGGAAGCGTTGGGTGTGGCAGCAGTATGACCACATGGTGCAGACCAATACTGTTGAGGGTCCGGGCGCGGGGGATGCGGGCGTGATTCGCATCAAGGGGTCGCAACGCGGGCTGGCAATGGCTTTGGATGGAAATGGGCGTTGGTGCTATCTCGATCCACGGCTGGGCGCGATGCATGCGGTGGCGGAGGCCTGCCGCAATGTGGCTTGCGCGGGGGCTACGCCGATTGGTGCGACGAATTGCCTCAACTTCGGAAATCCCGAGAAGCCGCACATTATGTGGCAGTTCTCGCAAGTGGTGGATGGGATCACCAAGGCCTGCGTGGAACTCGAAGTGCCGGTTACAGGTGGCAATGTCAGCTTCTACAACGAGACTTTGGGCGAAGGCATCTATCCCACGCCGGTGCTGGGCATTGTCGGCATTCTCGAGGACGTGCACAAAACGACCAAGATGGAATTCCGCGAGGCGGGACGCACGATTGTGCTATTGCGCGGTAGTGAGCCGGGCGATATCACCGATGCAGAATTGGAATTTGGGTCGTCGGAGTACGCGAAGGAAATTCTGGGAGCGGTGTGGGGATATCCGCCGGAATTGGATCTGGAGAAGGAAGCGGCGCTGCAGAAGGGCCTGATCGAGATGATCCAGACCGGACTCGTGGAGTCTGCGCACGATTGCTCTTCGGGCGGGCTGGCGGTGGCGCTGGCGGAGCAGGCGTTTCCGAAGGGGATCGGGCTGCGGGTCGATGTCGCGTCGAATGCGATGCCGGCGGAATTTGCGCTGTTTGGCGAGGACGCGAGCCGCGTGATACTTGCATGCGACCCGGCGCGGTTGGCGGGAATCCAACAAGTAGCCGGGAAACACGGGCTTCGCGTTGAAGTGCTGGGTGAGACGGTTGCCGGGCAGATGGAAATTAAGCTGGATGGGCGGACGGTGATTTCGGCTTCGGTGGCTGAGTTGAGCGAGGCTTATGAGGCGGCGCTCGAGCAGGCTCTGCGGAGTGAGCCCGAGGCGGTGGCAGTCTGATTTCAGATTTTTGATTTTAGATTGCAGAGTTTTTTCCTGCTAAGGCGCTCGGGATCTCCAGGAAAAGCTTGAAACGCAGAGGGCGCAGAGAACGGCCGCAGAAGACGCAGAGAAATTTGGCGTCAATCAACGGAGGGGGATGCTTTTGGGATTCCTTGCTGAGACGATCGAGATATTATCGGCAACCCCGGAGCGCGCGGCTCAGTTGACCCGCGGGCTTTCGGAGGAGCAATTGTCGAGGAAACCGAATCCCGAGTTCTTTTCCCTGCGCGAGAATGTTTTTCATTTGCGGGACATTGATGTTGAGGGGTACGAGAAACGGATTCGGCGCATTCTTAATGAACGCTCGCCGATGCTGGAAGACGTGAACGGGGGACAGCTGGCGCGCGAACGGAATTACAATGCGCAGCCGCTGGAGCCGGCGCTGGTGGAACTTGCGTTGTCGCGTGCGGCTAGTCTTGGATGGCTCCAGCAACGCCAAGAGTCGGATCTGGAGCGAACTGCGGAAATGCAGGGTTCAGGAATTGTGACGCTGCGGCGGTTGCTGGAGATGTGGATGCGACACGACGCCGAGCATCTGGCAGACATGGCGGAGTTGCGGCGGGCGGTGGAGGCAGGCGATCGGAATGTTTCGTTTGGGGAGCATGAGGCGGCTTAAAGATTTGAGAAATGCGGATGCAGATTTCAAGAGATCTGACCGGACAGGCTAGAAAATTTTAAGACGCAGAGATCGCTGGAGAAAGGCCGCAAGAGGACGCAGAGGGAACTGGATAGACGAAGGCGATGTTCCATGAATCGGTCCGCGCGTGAAATGAGTCTCGACTTGAATTGGGTTAAGCTAAGGGCTAAGGGCTAATGGCTGCTTTCGACAAATTTCGCGAGGAGTGCGGGGTGGTCGCGATCTATGCGCATCCCGAGGCGGAGAAGCTTGCTTACCTTGGGCTGCATGCTTTGCAGCATCGGGGGCAGGAGTCGGCGGGGATTGTCAGCTCCGACGGCATGACTCTGCATGCTCATAAGGCCATGGGTCTGGTGGCGGATATTTTCGTCGAAGATGTACTGGCGAAGTTGCGGGGAACGCTGGCCATCGGGCATACGCGCTATTCGACCGCCGGGGACTCGGCACTGCTGAATGCGCAGCCGATTCTCGTGCAGTCGAACAAGGGGTCGATCGCGGTTGCGCACAATGGAAACCTGGTCAATGCGCAGGAGATCCGATCGCGGCTGGAAGCGCAGGGATCGATCTTTCAGACGACCAGCGATACTGAAGTGATCGTTCACCTGATTGCGATGTCGCGTGAGCATACGCTGCCGGAGGCGATGGCCGATGCTTTGCGGCGGGTTGAGGGTGCGTTCTCGCTGGTCATGGTGAGTGCCGACCGGGTGTTTGCGGCGCGCGATCCCCGTGGTTTTCGGCCCCTGGCCATGGGCCGCATTCCGGCGGCGGAAGGTGTGCGTAAGGACACGATCGTGTTTGCATCGGAGACTTGCGCGTTTGATTTGATTGGCGCGGTGTACGAGCGGGATGTGAAACCAGGCGAACTGGTGATCGTGGGGCCCGAGGGCGTGACCTCGCGGTTCTACTCGCCGACCGGGCCGCAGTCGAGCTGCATTTTCGAACACGTTTACTTCTCGCGTCCCGACAGCCAGGTGTTTGGGCGGTCGGTGCAGGAAAGCCGCGAAAATCTGGGGCGGCAGTTGGCGCGCGAGGCGGGCATTGACGCTGATGTGGTTGTGCCCGTACCCGACTCGGGCGTGACAGCTGCGGTCGGATATGCGGCGGAGAGTGGACTTCCCTTCCGGTTCGGCTTGATCCGCAATCATTACGTGGGACGGACGTTCATCGAGCCGAAACAGACGGTGCGCGATTTCGGCGTGCGGCTTAAGCTGAATCCGGTGCGCTCGCTGCTGGAGGGCAGACGCGTGGTGCTGATCGATGACTCGATCGTGCGCGGGACGACCAGCAAGAAGATCGTCCGCATGGTGCGCAATGCGGGGGCGTCCGAAGTGCACATGCGCATATCATGTCCGCCGACCATTTCGCCCTGTTTCTATGGGGTAGATACTCCTTCCAAGAACCAGCTGATCGCGGCCAACAAGTCAATCGAAGAAATCCGTGAATATATCGGCGCGGATTCTCTGGCTTACCTGTCGCTGGAAGGCTTGAAGAAGGCTTGCGGCGAGGGCGAGAAAACCGATTACTGCACCGCCTGTTACACGGGGAAGTATCCTACGAATTGGGTGGACCTGGAAGAGATCCTGCCGGCCGCGGTCAAGCGGTAGACCTGAAGGCAAGTTATCCCCTGTGATTTTCAAGCGAGGTCAGGCGTCAGCTGAACGAAGCCGATAGCCTCTCGAAGCGCCCCGCATAGCGAAAACCATCCATTTCAGAAATGGAACTTCAACGCTCCACCGACCGTGCGCGAGGGGGCGTACTGGATGGGAATTTCTTCACTCTCTTTAGCGATCTGATAAACGCTGTTGGAGATGTTGGTGACGTCGAATTCGAAGTCAAGCCGGCGCGGCTCGGCATTCCACACGGTCAGGCCGGTAGCCAGATCGCAGTTGAAATGCTGGGGTAGGCGCGGCCCGTTCTCGACGATGGTTCCGCTGCCATATCGCAACGCGCTCCCGCCCCAGAAGCCCCGCCAGCGGTTGTGATAGAAGATCTGCGCGGTGCCGGTGTGCGTCTGGTCAAACGCGGGAACGATGCGCTCACCCGCGACTAGCGGTTCGTCGCCGGCGAAGCCTCCCGTGATTGGGCCGTAGAAATAGGTGCGGGAGAGCGCGTATTGAAAGCGCCCGGTGATGCCGAGGCGCTCGAGCTGCTTCATGTTGAGGACCAGTTCGGCGCCGCTGGAACGTGCCGCATGGAAGTTGATGGGTACGAAGATGCGGCTGATGGAGATCTCGTGGTTCTCGAACGAGTCACGCCCGGTGTGGAGGTAGGCGTTCAGCTCGAGGCTCACGCGCGGGTGCAATTCCTGCGACCAGCCAACCTCGTAGTAGTGCTGGCGGTAGGCGCGCACGTTACCGACACGCTGGTCGGGATCAGCGGCGTTGTTCCCGATGAAACTGGCCAGCAAGGAATACTCGATGGGCGGCGGCGAGAAGTAGCGGTTGTAGGCGGCGTGCAGCACGGACTTCGTGCGATTGAAATGATAAGCGAGTCCGACCCGCGGGCTCACCTGGGCCGCGGTGGTGACCAGGTCGAAGTAGTCGTAGCGGGCGCCGAGATCGATCCACAGGTTGCGGACGGGCGAGAAATGATCCTGCAGGTAAATGCTGGCTTGTCCGCCATGCAGGCCGCCGCTGAAATTTGGAAAGACATCCGGATCGCCGCGGCTGTCGAAAGAGAAGCTCTCGAGTTCTCGCAGGCGAACCAGGTCAACTCCAGCCCTGATGACGTGACCGCGCCACACATGTGAAATATCGCTCTTGATCCCGAGCGTGAGCGGCGCGCGGGATGCCGAAGACAGCGGCGTGTCCGGATCGGTGGTCGGCAACACGCGATCGGATCCGACTCGTTCGTAAAGGGACGTCGAAAGCAGTGTCTCGGGCGAGAAAGTGTGATACCAACTCAGGATGGCGGTCTGCTGGCGAAGATGGCGCTGAGCATCGCGTCCTGCTTCCTGGTCTTCCGTAATGTTAGGCTGCTGAAAATTTGCGCCACTGCCCATCAGAAGAAGTTTGAATGCGTCTTTGGTTCCGGCGCGGTAGTCGAACTGCGCGGTCGCGCGCGAGCCTTTGCCGAAGTCGTAGAGTTCCTTGGGCTCGGGCGGATCGAGATAGCGGCCCGAAGTGAATCCGTCGACGAAGAAGTAATAGCCCAGCTTGCCGGTCTGTCCGCCGTAGTCGGCATTGAGATCGTAGTTGTCGAGCGTAGCGCCGCGGAAATTTACGTCGCCGTGACCGGCCATGCTCGCGCCCGATCGGGTGGTGATATCGAGCACGCCGCCGAAGCGGTTGCCATATTCGGCGGTGAAGCCTCCGGTCATGAGGTCGACGGTCTCGAAAATCTGCGGGCTGACGCCGGGCGAAAACTGCGGCTGTGTGTTGTCGAGGAACGAAACGCCGTTGATGAACTCGTGCAGCGAGAACTCCGTGCCGCGCACGGCGAGGAAGTTGTCGTGACTGTCGCTGGCGCCTGGCATGAGGTTGTTGACGAGGTCATTCGTGTTGTCGGCGATCGGGGCCGGCAGACGTTCCAGATCGCTGTGCGTGAAGGTGTAAGAACTGCCGGTCTTCTCAGGATCGATGGTCTGGTAAGTGGAGCGCACTTCCACCTGTTGCTGAACGGTCTCCTTGGGCTGCAGTTCGATGGCGAGCGAAAACGGCTGGCGTGGGCGCAGCACGAAGCTATGTTCTACGGGATAGAAGTTCGGGGCTTCCACTTTGAGGGTGTAAGGGCCGGCTTCGACGGCGTTGAAGTGGAAACCGCCGTCGGCCGCAGTTGGCGGGGACAGGACCGGACTGCCGTGTTCGCGCAACAGCTGGACGGTTGCCCCAGAGACCGGCTTGCCGGCGGCGTCGTGGACTGCGCCGTCGATCACCGCCTGTGCAAAAGTGAGGGTGGAAGCTGTAATCAGGAAAAGGGTCAGAATGGCTCGTAACATACTGCTCCGTGGGGGGAGACTATCGGCCCATTAGTGTAACTGCAGTATGCGAGTAAGGGAAGAGTGAGTCGGCGGAGTAAGAGCGGGAACGGCAGTATTTATGCGGGTCTACGAGGTGGGGTAGTAGACGACGTGGCAGGCGATACGTCTGGGACGAACCTTTCAATCCTGGCGGCTAACGCTGTGGCGTCGAGTCCCCAGCAAGGGCTTATGCTGTAGTCAGTTTCGGCGACCAAGTTCTCACTAAGTCCCCCAGACGCTCCAGCGCTCTGGCGAAATTGCCGTCTGCGGCCGCGAAGCCCAGGCGGAAATGCGCGGGGACGTCAAAGCAGTCGCCGGGGGCGAGCAGGATTCCGCGGTCTGCGGCGGCTTGGCAGAAAGGGTGCGCGTCTTCGCCGCTGACCAGCCACGGGAAGGCCGTCATTCCGCCCTGCGGGGATATCCAGCCCAGCACGTCGGCGTGCTCTTTCATGAAGGCGTCCAGTGTCTTCAGATTGGCAGTCGCGGCCTGTTGCGCCTTGCCGAGCACGACATCGCGCTTGCGGATGGCGATCTCGGAGAGAATCTCTCCCGTGGTGCTGTTGCAGACGGAGAAATAGGCGCGCGCAGTCCAGTATTGCTGGCGGCGCTTCGCGTCATGCTCGATCATCCACCCGGTGCGCACGCCCGCGATGGAGAACGCTTTCGATAGATCGCTGATCACGGTAGCGTGCGACAGGCGGGCCGCCGTTTTCGTTCGTTGGCCGTGATAGATGGGGTGATAGACCTGGTCGCTGATCAGTTGAATGCCGCGCTCAGCCGTGAACGCATGCAGCGTTTCCATGTCGGCGTCGCTGATGGTTGCGCCTGTCGGATTGTGCGGGCAGTTGACGAGGATCAACTTGGTTTTCGCGTCGGCCAGGCGCTGGATCTCGTCGATGTCGATGCGGAAGCCGTTTTCACGGCGCACCTTGTAGAAACGCGTATCGAGACCGAGGGATTGGGGCAGCGCCGAGAACGTCGTGAAGCCGGGCAGCGGAAGGATGACATTCGCGCCTGGTTCGGCGGCGAGCCACATCAGCGCGACCAGGGCTTCGGAGGCGCCGGTAACGATCTGCACGGCGTCCGCACCGACGCCTTCCATTTCAGCGATCGCTTCGCGCAGACTGTCTTCGCCCGCGGGATGGCCGTACACCAGCTTGTGATTCAGAAAGCGATGGCGCGTCTCTTCGTCGGCGAGAGCGAGGATTTCGTTCACGGTCCAGGTCGGGCCGGTGCTGGCGGCGAGATTGAATTCAATGCTGTGTTCGTATTGATCGAGCCAGGCGTCGAGGAGAAACGGCTTGAATTGCATGGGCACCTCAGGGGCAGTGTCTTGAGATTGGATTCGGGGAAGTCGCGTGCGGATGATTTATCTGTTTTGGATCAGGGAGGGACGGGCCTTGGCTGCTCCTGACATACTTGGGCTTCGAGTAAAAAAATCCCCGCCCTAACCTCGCACAGGACACGAGGTTAAGGATAGGGCACCCTTGTGGTGTCGTGTCGGTTCGATCACCATTGCTGTTTCAGGAGGCCGCGAACATTACGAGCCCTTTCGTCCTGAGACCACGCGCGGGATTCCCTGCAGGTCGTTGCTGATGGTTGTGTCTTGCCAGTCGCGGAGGAGGGGGCGGACGCGGTCGGCAATGGTGCCGCTGATTTCCATGATGAGATAGCCGCCGGGTTTCAGCGCGGCGTGGGCGGCGGGGATAAGCTTTTCGATGACTTCGATGCCGGTCGGTCCGGCGAAGACCGCGGTGCGCGGTTCGAACTTGCGCACTTCGAGTTGAACTTCGTCTTCCTCGGAAAGGCCTACGTATGGAGGATTGGAAGCGACGAAATCGTACGTGCCGTCCTCGAGGCCGTCGAGCAGATCGGTATCGTGAAAGTAGATGCGGCGTTGGGGCACGTCGTGATTGGAGGCGCGAAATTCCAGTTGCAGGCGGGCGGCGTTGGCTTCGGCGATCTCTAAGGCTGCGGGCGAGTTGTCGGTGGCGTGGATCTCGGCGTTGGGGAGTTCTTTGGCCAGGGCTAGGGCGATCGCTCCGGATCCGGTGCCGACGTCGGCGATCTTGGGACCCTTCATTGGCTTTGCGAGGGGCAAGACGGTTTCGATCAGATGCTCGGTCTCGGGGCGCGGGATGAGGACCGCCGGCGACACGATCAGGTCGAGCCCCCAGAATTCCTGGTGGCCGGTGATGTATTGCGCGGGGACGCCCTTGGCGCGTTGAGTCAAGGCTTCGTCGTAGCGGGATTGCTCTTCGGCGGTGAGTTCGCGCTCGGGATGCGCGAAGAGGTGGGCACGGTCGCAGTTGAGTGTGAACATCAGGAGAGTTTCGGCGTTCAGGCGCGGGGAGGGAACGTGCTCGGCGGTGAGCCGGGCGACAGCGGATTGGAGGGCCTCGCGCAGGGGCATGTCTAGCCTATTCCACCACCTCTATTTCACCACAGAGACACAGAGGCACAGAGAAAACAGTTCTTAATCATTGATTGTCTCTGAGCGCAGCGGAGAATCTTGTGTGCTTGGTGTGCAGTGAAGAGTGCACGGGTCCTTCGCTTCCGCTCAGGATGACAGGGTGTTTGGTGAGAGTGATTTGCACGGAGTGGAGAGAGCGAGCCGATCTAGGCTCGGCTGGACAGCCGAGGGCGGCTGTCCCTACGTCGCTTGTTTTTTACGCTACGGTTGTGGCTTCGCCCTTTAGCTTTTCGGCCTGGTAGTGCGCGCTGAGCGCGTCGACTATGGGCTGCAGCTTGCCGTCCATCACTTCGGTGAGCTGGTGGATGGTCAAGCCGATGCGGTGGTCGGTGACTCGGTTTTGCGGGAAGTTGTAGGTGCGGATTTTTTCGCTGCGATCGCCGGAGCCGACCATGGCTTTGCGCTCCTTCGCGAGAGCTTCCTGCTGCTTCTGCATTTCGAGTTCGTAGAGGCGCGAACGCAGGACACGCATACCTTTTTCGCGGTTCTTGATCTGGGATTTTTCGTCCTGGCAGCTGACCACGGTATTGGTTGGAATGTGCGTGATGCGGACGGCGGAGTAAGTCGTGTTCACAGATTGTCCGCCGGGGCCTGACGAGCAGAACGTGTCGATGCGCAGGTCTTTGGCTTCAATCTTGATGTCGACGTCTTCGGCTTCTGGCAGCACGGCGACTGTGACGGCGGAGGTGTGCACGCGGCCTTGCTGTTCAGTGGCCGGCACGCGCTGCACGCGGTGGACGCCGCTTTCATACTTTAGTTGAGAGAAGACGCGCTTGCCTTCGATGATGGCAATCACTTCTTTCAGGCCGCCCACCGACGATTCCGAAGTCGAGAGCACTTCCACCTTCCAGCCTTGCGTTTCGGCGTACCGGGAGTACATGCGGAACATTTCGTCGGCGAAGAGAGTGGCTTCGTCCCCGCCCGTGCCGGCGCGGATTTCGAGGATGATGTCTTTCTCGTCGTTGGGATCTTTGGGGATGAGAAGAACTTTCAGGTCGGCTTCGACCTGGGTGACTCGGGCTTCCAGTTGCGTGAGTTCTTCCTGCGCGTAGGCGCGCATGTCGGGATCTTTTTCGTCGGCGAGGACAGCCTTGCTTTCCGCGATGCCGCGGGTGAGGTCCTTATACTCGCGGTACTTCTCGACGATGTCGGACAGTTCACTATGCGCCTTGGCAGTCTTCTGGTATTTCGACGAGTCAGTGACGATCTCCGGCGAGGCGAGAGCCCGGGTCAATTCGTCGTAGCGGGATTCGAGTTGGTCGAGACGTTCAAACATAGTTCTCAGTTCTCAGTTCTCAGTTCTCAGTTCTCAGTTCCGTCTCAGTTCTCAGTTCGGTGGACACCGGTGACCACAGGGTTGTTCCCAACGGTTCCTAGAGCACAATGTAAGCCGGTGTTTCACCACGGCTCCAATTGTAGGGGTTTTGGCTGAGAACTGAGAACTGACAACTGTTTTTCGGGGTGGCCCCCCTAAGCGATCACCAGTTCTCCGCCGTGCTGCTTTTCGAGTTCCATGGCCTGGTCGAGGGCGACGATGGCGCACTGGACCTGATCGTCGGCGGGAGGCTGGGTTGTGATGCGCTGCAGCCATAGCCCGGGAGCTGTCATCAGGGCGAAGAGTGAGCCGCGGTGTTTGGCGGCGAAGCGGATGATTTCGTAGGAGAGACCGGCGATTACGGGCAGCAACACGATACGCGTCGCGAAGCGCGCCCAGAATGTCGTCACAGGGAAGATTGCGTTGGCGACGATGTAGACCACAATCGAGAAGATCATCACCGTCATCAGGAAGCTGGTGCCGCAACGCGGATGATACGTTGAATATTTCTGAACTGCGCCGGTCTGGAGCGGGTCGCCGTTTTCAAAGGCGAAGACAGTTTTGTGCTCGGCGCCGTGGTACTCGTAAACGCGACGGATGTCCTTCATCAACGACACGCCCCAGATGAAGAGCAGGAAGAGCGCGATGCGAATGACGCCGTCAACCACGTTGAACATGATCGAATTTGCGAAGATCGGGTGCACGCGCCTCAGTTCTGTGGCTGCTGCCAGCGGCAGGAACTTGTACATGAAGATGAAGAAGCCGAGCGAGATCGCGATGTTGACGGCGGCCATCCATCCGCTGATTTCGGCCTTCTTGCCCTGTTTATCTGCGGGCACGATCTGTTCGAGGGCGACGTCGGCGGAAAAACGCAGTGCGCGGAAGCCGAGCGTCATCGCATAACCCAGCGTCATGACGCCACGGATGATGGGCCAGCCCATCCATTTATGCTTTTCCGAGGGACGCTCCAGCGTCTCGCTGTGGGTGGCGACTTCGCCTGAGGGCTTGCGCACGGCGATCGCCCAGGCGTGGGGCGACCGCATCATGACGCCTTCGAGCACTGCCTGGCCGCCGACCAGCGTCTCTTCTCCACTTTCGAGCGCCGGCAGAAGCTGCAGGGCCACCAGAAAACGCCACATTTTGCGCAGATAATCCATGCTCATTAGATGATACTTCCTGGGGGGAAGTAGCAGGAGTTAAGGGTATCACAGGGGTGCGTGATTTCCGACGGGGGAGGTTGTAAGCAGTTGATGCATAGGCGGTTATTGGATCATTGCGTTCGGCGAGTGGAGAGCCTTCCACAGGTTTAGGGCAGGCCGGGCGTCGCTGCACGGCTGATTGAGGTTCGTTCCGGGGGAATATGCGGAGATTTGCAGAGACCTGCGAGGCGATCGCGGGGACGACCAAGAAGCTTCTGAAAGTCGGGATCGTGGCAGAGTATTTGAAGTCGCGCACGGTGGAGGAGGCGTCGGTCTCGGCGGTGTTTCTGTCGGGCAAGGCGTTTCCAGCCTGGGAGGAGACGACTCTCCAGGTTGGAGGCCGGTCGTTGTGGCAGGTCGTTTCGGAGTTGTCCGGGTGGAGTGACGCGGAGCTGACAGCAGAGTATCGAAAGCTGGGCGACGTGGGCGCGGTGGCTGGGGAAGCACTCGCGAATCGCGCGGGCTCGAAGCGAACCGATTCGAGCGACTCCTCGCGCACGGAACTGAGCGTAATTGAGGTTGAGGAGTTCTTTCGAAAGATCGCTGCCGCACGAGGCCCGGCCGCCAAGACCGCACTTGTGCGCGAGCTGCTTTCGCGGGCTGCGCCGCTTGAGGCCAAGTACCTGGTCAAGATCATAACTGGCGACTTGCGCATCGGGTTGAAGGAGAGTCTGGTCGAAGAGGCGATTGCGCGCGCTTACGGAGGAACGCTTGCCCAGGTGCAGCGGGCGAACATGCTGGTTGGCGACATTGGCGAGACTTTGCGGCTGGCCGCACGTGGCGCTTTGGGTGAAGCGCACATGCGGATGTTCCATCCGCTGGGATTCATGCTGGCCAGCCCGGCCGAGTCGGCGGAAGAGGCGCTCAGCTATTTCGAGCAGGCTTCCGTTGAGGACAAATACGACGGGGTGCGGGCGCAGGCGCACGTTTCTGGTGGCGAGGTGCGATTCTTCTCGCGGACGCGCGACGAGATCACGGAATCGTTTCCCGAACTGCCGGATGCTCTGGCGGGATTGCCGCAGGATGCGATTCTCGACGGAGAAATTCTTGCGTGGAGTTACAGCGAAGATGGGCCGGGGCGGGCGCTGCCCTTCAGCGCGTTGCAGCAGCGTTTAGGGCGAAAGAAGGTCAGCGGGGAACTCATGCGGCGGGTGCCGGTGGTGTATCTCGTGTTCGATGTGCTCTATGCCGGCGAGGAGTTGCTGTTGGAACGGCCGCTGCGGGAGCGGATGGGCGTTCTGGATACGCTGCTGGCGGCGGAAAGGCGAATTCACCACCGAGACACAGAGACACAAAGAAAACCGGGAACACAGGGTGCTTTGGTGTTTGGGAAGGACGAGGGGCCGGTGGTGGAGCGCGTGATTCGGGCTCCCTTTACCCGGGCTACGAAGGCGGAGGAACTTGAAGAACTGTTCACGGCGGCGCAGGCTCGTGGGAATGAAGGGCTGATGATCAAGGATCTGGAATCATCTTATACGCCGGGACGCCGGGGGAAGTCGTGGCTGAAGATGAAGCGCGAGCTGGCTACGCTGGATGTTGTCGTGACCGCGGTTGAGTATGGGCACGGCAAGCGCATTGGCGTGCTCAGCGATTACACGTTTGCGGTGCGCGATGGCGAGCGTCTGGTGAATATCGGGAAGGCTTACTCGGGGTTGACCGATGTTGAGATCGCCGAGATGACAGAGTGGTTTCTTGAGCACACGATTGATGATCAGGGATTTCGGCGGGAGGTCGAGCCGAAGATTGTGCTGGAGGTGGCTTTCAACAATGTGATGAAGTCGGACCGGCATGAGAGTGGGTATGCGCTGCGCTTTCCGCGAATCGTGCGGTTACGGCCGGATAAATCGGCGGAGGACGCGGATACGCTGGAACGGGCGGCTGAGATTTACGCCTCGCAGGACCATGCCGAGGCCCAGTAGGAAGGACGGCGGATCAGGACTTGCGGTTTTGCAGTGCCTCCATGGTGCGAGCGCAGATTTCCTCGGGCGATCCAGCAGCAGCGACTGGTAAAAGCAAGCCGAAATCTCGATAGAACTCGATCAGGGGCGCGGTGCTACGCTCGTACGTTTCCATGCGGACGGTGACCGCTTCGGGGCGATCGTCTTCGCGATGGAACAGATTTTCGCCGCAAGTGTCGCAAACGCCATCGGTCTTCGATGGCTGGCGGGTTACGTGGTACACCGCCTTGCACGCCTTGCAGATCCGGCGACCGCTGAGGCGCTCGACGATTTTGGCGATCGGCATTTCGTAATTCACGACCGCGTCCAGTGAAATCCCTTCATCGGCGATGAGTTGGTTCAGCAACTCGGCTTGCAGACGGGTTCGCGGGAAGCCGTCGAGAATGAAGCCGCCGCGACAGCGGATGCACGCGCTGCGTTCCCGCACAATCTCCCAGACGGTATGGTCGGGCACGAGGGCGCCGCGCTGCATGCAATCTCGTGCAGCCGTCATGGCAGGAGTGGGTTCGGAGACCGACTGACCGGCATTGCGGAGAACGTCGCCCGTGGAAAGGTGGCAAGCCCCCAGGCGCTGACTCAGGAGATCGGCTTGCGTGCCCTTGCCGACTCCGGGCGCTCCCAGGAGGATCAAGCGCCAGGGATGAGTGGGTCCAGGCTGAGGTGCACACACATTGGAGGACCCCTCGAGCCAGGCGGCGCGATTGGGTTTTGCTTGTGAGGGCATCTGAGCACCTGCGAAACGAATTTGGATCCGTGTGTCGTGGAGTTGCTCAACCGCGGATCACACGTTCAGGTTAACGTGTGCAGATCAACGAGTTCGTGACGAGCGTCACCCTGATGTGTAAGGGGAAGACCTGGTTGGGGGCGAGGATCCTTCGGCAGGCCCAGGACAAGCTGCCCGCCGCCCCAGCGGCCCTGAAGGCGAATTCCAGGTTTAGTGGTGGTGGTGATGCTCGGTTTCGGCAACTGGGATGATGCAGCCGTGGGCGACCTCACATTCGACGTGTTCGAACTGGATCGTGGTGTGAACCACGCGGAAGTCGTGCTGCAGAACTTCTTTCACATCGCGCAGTATGCGCTCGCTGGCGGAGGGCGGAATGTCGGCGATGGCGATGTGGCAGGAGAGCGCGTGGCTCTCCGAGCCGATGCTCCAGACATGCAGGTCGTGGACGTCGTTCACGCCTTCGACTTTGCGGATGGCGGCTTCCAGGTTGTCGAGTTTCATGCCGCGCGGCGTGCCCTCCAGCAGGATGTTCATGGTCTCGCGCAGAATTCCGACGGACGACCACAAGATCAGGGCGCCGATTCCGAATGACAGCGCGGAATCGATCCAGTACTGCTGGGTAGCCAGGATGGCCCAGCCGCCAACGATGACGGCGGCGGTCGATAGAGTGTCACCAACTTCGTGCAGCAGCGCGCTGCGGATGTTGACGTCGCCGCCCGAACGATAGAGCAAGAGGGCAATTGCGCCGTTCATCAGGACGCCGGCGGCTGCCACCCACATCATCAGGCCGGCATGAACGGGTTGCGGGTTCTGCGCACGGCGGAACGCTTCGTAAAAAATGAAGAAAGAGATCACCACCAGCGAGGCCGCGTTGATCAGCGCGGCCAGCACTCCGGCGCGGTGGTATCCGAAGGTCTTGGTGGCGCTGGGCGGACGGGATTGCAGATAGACAGCTACCAGCGAGAGCAGGAGCGCGAGAAAGTCGGAAAGATTGTGGCCTGCCTCGGAGAGCAATGCCAACGAGTGGGCACGGATTCCGGCGAAAACAAGCAACGCAATGTAGGCCAGGGTGACAAACAGAGAAATCCGCAGCACCTTGGATGTGCCTGCGCCCTCGCCGGAATGCACGTGCTTATGCATCTCTTTAAGTCTATCGAGGTGGCGTGGGGGCTTCAAGACGGGTCGGGAGTACGGGTGGGCGTGTCCGGTTGCGTCGTAGACGAGGAGAAACAAGAGTAGAATGTCGCCTCCCGGCGGAAATCAGGTGGCGTATCAGCGTGCGCGACTGCCGGGAGGAGAAGACGCATGAGAATCAGGACGTGGAGCATCGCCATGCTGCCGTTGTTCTTAGCGCTGGCGAGCGCGAGCTGGGCCGATACGATCATCACCCGCGAGGGATCGAGCTATTCCGGTCAGTTTCTGGGCGCGAAGGAAGGCACGATCGGGTTTACCGACACGAGCGGGATCGGCTACACGTTCCCGGTGAAGGATGTACAGTCGCTGGTGTTTACCTCTGCGAATGACACGGTCACCCTGCGCAACGGCAAGGTGTATTCCGGCAAATTTACAGGCGCCGACCCGCTGGCGTTCAAAGACAACATGGGAATTCTCTATGAGTTTCCGCGGAAGGATGTGGAGTCGCTCGTACTGAGCACGGCAGGGGTTGCGCCCGCGCCGCCGCAGGGGTCGAAGGTCATTCCGACGGGCACCGCGATTCTGATTCGTACCGAAGAGAAGATTGATTCGGATAACGCGTCGCCGGGACAAAAGTTCTCAGCGGAAGTGGTGGATGCCGTCGATGATCTCGCGGGTGGGGTTGCGATTCCGGCGCACTCGAAGGCGAAGCTGCTGATCGTATCGGAGTCGGGCGGAGGCGCCGGGTCCCCCTATATGTACCTGGATCTGGACACGGTCAACATCAGCGGGAAGGTGCATCGCGTGTACACCTCGGAACTGAAGGAGTCGAACTCCAAGGGATTCGGTAAGAACAAGCGCACCGCGGAGTTCTTGGGTGGCGGGGCGGCGCTGGGCGGATTATTTGGCGCGATCCTGGGCGGCGGGCAAGGAGCGGCGATCGGCGCGGCGTCGGGTGCGGGCGGAGGATTCTTCGGGCAGCTCTTCACGCGCGGCAAGCAGGTGAAAGTTCCGGCGGAAACCGTGTTGCATTTCCAGTTGGAGCGGCCGCTGGTGCTGCAGCCGCAGTAGACTCCATTCATGCAGACGGCGGATGTAGTCATTGTGGGTGGTGGAATTGTCGGGTCGAGTATCGCGTATCACCTGACGGCGGCAGGCTGCGGGAACGTGCTGGTGATCGAGCGCGAGACGCAGCAGGGCAAGGGCTCGACTGGCAAGAGCATGGGTGGGGTGCGCGCGCAGTTTTCTACACCCGTCAACATCCAGATGTCGCTGTACGCGATTCCTTTCTATGCAAGCTTCGACGACCGGCTGGGACATCCGGCGGGGTACCGGCCGCAGGGATATCTGTTCTGCGCAACTTCCGACAAACACATGGCGTACCTGCGGACGAACTATGAGAAGCAGGTGGCACTGGGCTTGAAGGATGTGCGGATCGTCAGCGGCGATGAGATCCGCAGCATGTTTCCGCTTCTGCGTGGCGATGACATCGTCGGCGGAAGTTTCTGCGCGACAGATGGGTTCGTCGATCCTTACAGCGCCATGATTGGGTTCATGACGTGGGCTTCGGAGCACGGGGCCCGGCTCTGGAAGAACACCGAGGTGACTGCGATCCGGCGGGACGCGAGCGGTGTTTGCGAGGTAGAGACTTCGCGCGGGGCGGTTTCTACGCGTGCTGTGGCGAATTGTGCGGGGGCATGGGCTGCGGCAGTTACGAAGATGGTCGATATCGATCTGCCCGTAGAGCCGTTGCGGCGCATGTTGGTGCCGACCGAGCCGTTCGATCAATTTCCGCACACCGCGCCGATGATTATCGATATGTCGAATGGATTTCACTTCCGTCCCGAGTCGCTGGGATTTCTGCTGGCATGGAATGATCCGGAGGAGACACCCGGATTCAAGGCGGATTTCGAGCCCTCGTTCATCGAGAAAATTCTGACGCGGGCGGCGGACCGGGTGCCGTGCTTTGAGAACCTGGCGGTAAATCCGAAGCGGGCCTGGGCGGGGCTGTACGAGATGACGCCGGATCATCATCCGATATTGGGTGCGGTGAACGAAGTGCCGGGATTCTTTCTGGCGAATGGATTCAGCGGGCACGGGGTGATGCATGCGCCGGCTACGGGGAAAATTCTGAGTGACTTGATCCTGACGGGGAAGACGGAACTGATCGACGCCTCGTTACTGAATTTTTCCCGCTTTGCTGAAGGGCGGACGATTCACGAGACCGCGGTGTTGTAGGGAGAATCCAAGTCGGCGAGCCTAGTCGGGAAGGTTCATCCGTTTAATCAGTGATTGATAGCGCGGGTCGGAACGGATTGTGTCGAGAGAAGCTGCGCTTTTCACATACTGCATGCCTTCTGATTTTTCGGCAAATCCTTTCTCCAGCCACTGAAAAGCTTCGTCCTTCATGCCTATTGAGCCGTAGTCGTAGGCCACGAGAGCAGGATCGAAGTATCGACGCTTTCCCAATTCTTGTTCCAGCTGAATCCGGCGAAGGATTGCAGACCGGAGCCCTGACTTCTTGTAAGCCCTGGCCGTCTCGATCGCGATGTTCAAGTCTTCCTTGTCATCGTTGATCTCATCGGATTTGCGCCACTCCTCGAGCCACAAATCGTAGTTTCCCATTTCGAAAGCGGTGATCGAGAGATTGCCATGCACATTCGCGCTGGGGTCGATTTCACGAATCTTTTTGTACTGCTCTATCGCGAGGTCATACTGACGCGCGTTACCGTACCCAATCGCCAAGTCCACGTTGAACACGACGTTCAGCGGATCAATTTCGAGTGCCTTCCGAAACTGCTCCAGTTCCTGGTTCCGGCGATTAAAAGTTGACAATAATAGGCCATACCACTGATGTGCGGTACCGTTGTTCGGATCGAGCTCAATGGCACGGCGGAAACCTTTTTCCGAAGCGTCCCAATTCCACAGGTTTTGCTCAGCGCCCGCGAGAACCGCCTGTGCCTGGGAAGAGGAGCTGTCGATAGCGAGAGCCTTCTGCGCGGCCTCACGAGCCTTGACAGAGGCTTCTGCAGCCGGCACCGGGCTGTAGTCTGGCAACACAATGTAATAGTCCGCGAGCCCCAGATACGCCATCGCGTAGTTCGGATCTCTGGCAAGGGCCTGTTCAAAATAAGTTTTCGATTTTTCGAGCGACTGCTGTGTGCGCTGCTGCCACAGATAACGGCCCTTCAGGTACAGTTGATAGGCTTCAGGATCGGCCGTGCCTCCCTTTGCCACCGGCTTTTTCGACTCTTCTCCGCCCAGGCGTTCGCGCAGCTTGGCAGCGATCGCAGACGTGATCTCCTGCTGTACTGCAAGCGCATCCGCGACCCTGCGGTCGTACTGATCTCCCCACAGATTCCGGTTGGTGCGGGCGTCGATCAGTTCCGAGCTGATGACGAGTTGGTCGCCGTGCTGCACGATGCGTCCGGTGACCACCGCTTCGACTTTCAAATCACGGGCAACAGCCTGGGGATCGACGTCTTTGTCCTTGTAATGAAAAACCGAGGCACGAGACATCACGGCGAGGCCTTTGACTTGTGAAAGGTTGTTGATCAGGCTCTCGGTGAGGCCGTCACTCAGGTACTCGCTGTTCGGGTCGTGGCTTGCGTTCACGAACGGGAGAACCGCAATCGAGGATATCTCCTTTCCTCCGGAATGAGTCTTCCAGAAATACGCAGCAGCACCAATCGCGAGCAGGATGACGACTCCGATTAGCGATGGAATCAGCCACTTTTGAGCCGGCGGCTTCGACGGTGCCCCAGTCGCGGCTGGAATCTGCGCGGAACTCGTGTCTCGGCGCAGACGTTTCAAATCCGCCAACATTTCCGCCCCGCTCTGGTAGCGCAGGGAGGGATCCTTCTCGACTGCCTTGCTGATGATGCGTTCCATCTCGGGCGAGAGATCGGGGTTGATGCGAGCCGCCGAGGCTGGACTCTTGTGCAGGATGGAGTCGAAGATGACCGCCGACGTATTCCCACTGAATGCCATGCGGCCGGTTGCCATCTCATACAGGACCGCGCCGAACGAGAACAGGTCGGAACGGCGATCGAGTTCGAGTCCGCGCGCTTGTTCGGGCGACATGTAGGCCACGGTCCCAAGCGCAGTGCCGGGGCTGGTGAGATTGGCTTCGAGCGTCGCCATGCTGGCGTTGCCTTCCGCCGGTTGATCTCCTGTGAGTTTCGCCAGACCGAAGTCGAGAACCTTGGCTGAGCCGCGCTTCGTTATGAAAATGTTGGCGGGCTTGATGTCGCGATGGACAATGCCTTCGCTGTGCGCGGCATCGAGGGCATCAGCGATCTGAATGGCGAGTTCCAAAAGCTGCTCGAATGGAATCGGACCCCCGGCCAGGCGTTGCTTGAGCGTTTGCCCGGCGAGGAACTCCATCGCGATGAAGCTCTGGCCTTCTTCCTCGCCGATGTCATGGATCGTGCAGATGTTGGGATGGTTGAGCGCGGAAGCAGCGCGGGCTTCGCGGCGGAAGCGCTCGAGGGCCTGCGGATCGCGGGCGAGATCGTCGGGAAGGAACTTGAGGGCGACATGGCGGCCCAGACGCACATCCTCCGCCTCGTAGACCACTCCCATCCCGCCGCCGCCCAGCTTTTCCAGGATGCGGTAGTGGCCGACGGTTTTGCCGATCATCCTCGCTCCACTAGTATGCCGGGCATGGTAGGCTGCTGGGCGCGCGAAGTCAATGAAACCGCTGGGCGATAGCCCGCAAAGCATAAGTCCGAGGAGACTTGTCCCGAGTGATCCAGGAACAGAACTATTGGTTGACGACGGTCGAGATGCCGCGCACGGAGGCGGCGCGCGCACTGCCTGATACGGCGGATGTAGCCGTGATCGGTGCGGGATTCACCGGGCTTTCCGCGGCACGAACCCTGGCGCAGAAGGGCGTCAAGGTGATCGTGCTCGAGGGCGAAACCATCGGTTGGGGCGCCAGCTCTCGCAACGGCGGGATGGTGCTCACCGGGATGAAGCTGGGTGTAAACCAGCTGATCTCGATGTACGGTCGCGAGCGCACCCAGAGGATGTACGCGGCCTCGCTGGCATCGATTGATTGCGTGGGGAAGATCGTCGGCGAAGAGAACATCGCGTGCGACCTCGCGCGATGCGGGCATCTGGAGGTGGCCTGCAAGCAGGCGCACTTTGACGACTATGCTCGGCAGGTCGAGGTCATACGACGCGAGTTCAATCACGAGCTGAAAATCGTGCCGCGGAACGAGTTGCGGTCGGAGATTGGGTCGGACATTTATTACGGCGGGATGGTGGATGAAACCAGCGTGGGATTGAACCCGGCGCGGTACGTTGCGGGGCTGGGTGCGGCGGCGATACGGGCAGGAGCTTGTGTGTACGAGAAGACGCGGGTTGAGGAAATCGGACGGGCGACTCGGCGAGGCAACGCTGGTTGGAATCTGACTACTTCCAAGGGAAAGTTGTGGGCGCGGGATGTGTTCGTCGCGACCAGCGGGTACACGAGTCAGGCAACTCCGTCGCTGCAAAAGAAGATCATCCCGATCGGGTCGTACATCATCGCGACCGAGGTTTTGCCGGACGCGGTGGCGCGCGAATTGAGCCCGCGCAATCGCATGATCTACGACTCGAAGAACTACATCTACTACTATCGGCTCACGCCGGACAATCGCATGCTGTTCGGCGGTCGTGCCGCATTTTTCCCCGAAAGCGGCGACACGATCCGAAAGAGCGCGGAGATTTTGCGGCGGGGGATGATCGAGGTATACCCACAACTGCGCGACACCAAGGTCGAGTTTGTCTGGGGTGGGACGCTGGATTTCGCCTTCGACATCATGCCACACGCCGGGCAGATGGATGGCATGTACTACGCACTGGGTTACGCGGGGCATGGAGTAGCGATGGCGACATATCAGGGGCAGTTGATGGCGCGACGAATTGTGGGAGAAAGCCCGGATAATGCGTTCGACGGTATTCCGTTCCCTGGGGCACCGCTGGGTTTGTACAACGGCAAACCGTGGTTCCTGCCGTTTGCCGGAGCTTATTACAAGTTTCTGGATTGGGTGAGTTGAGCTGGGCTACCCGAGCCATTCTTCCGGCTACTGGCCAAGCAGCGAGCGCACTTCGCTTATGCCCGCAATCTCAACCGTCGCAGCCCGGGTGCGTTCGAGTTTGTGACGAACAGCGACAGGCGGGGCAAAAAACTCGAGTTGACTACCCAGGCTGTGAATCCATACCTGAAGAAACAGCAACATGCCCAATCCGCCGCCTTCCAACGCCTCCACGCCCGAGAGGTCGAGCAGGATAACCCGAGAGTGCCTTTGCGCCGCTACTGCATTGCGCAGCTGGAAAGCGGCCTCACTGCGCACAATCCGTCCTTTGCAGTGAACGACTGCAACCTTTCCTATTTTCTCGACCTTCAAGTTGAACATGGCATTTCTCCAGCGATGCGATCCAGATTCTCACGGCTAGTTCTGAACGCAACCTTCAATGGCGTCTGGCAGGTTTGATTCGGAGCCGTTCCGCTGGATGCGCGGAACTGTGTCACTTCTTTGTAAGGAAATGTTTGCAATCGGTGACGAATTATCCAGGCTGGGGACGTTTTTCATCCTGCGTGGGGCGTTCGTTGTTTCCGCCAACCGCCGCGCCGCAGTATGAAGTACACGACCGGTCCCGCCACGAGCGCAACCGGCCCCCATTGCAGCCCGTAGCGGTCACTGCCCAGTAACGCGATTGCGCTCATTACGACAACTGCCACCACGGCGGCGATCAAACCAAGAGATCCCCCGGGAACGACGAAGGAGCGGGGTAAGTCTGGCATCTTTCTTCGAAGTTGCCAGGCGGCAGCCACCGTGATGATTGTGGTGCCGACGCGGAGCCAGTTGTAGATCGTGATCAACTGTGTGAGCGAGTGCACTGCGAGCGATCCATAGATTACCCCGGAAACTATGATGGCGATCCAGGGTGTGCCGAAGCGAGGGTGCTGGCCGGTGAAGAACGGTGGAAGATATCCGTCTTCTGCCATGGTTGAGGGCATGCGCGTGGAGGTAAGCACAGTCGCGTTGAGCAGCGAGAGATTCGTCACCATGGCGGCGATCGTCATCCAGGAGCCGAGCCACGGGCCGCCGATGAGTTGCGCCGCGTCGGAGAAGTAGCGGGTATGCCATTGCTGCCAGTTGCCCAGAGCAGCCAGAGAAGCCAGCGTCGGCAGAAAGTACACTGCAATCGAAAGCGGCACCACGATGGCGAGCGCCAGCGGATACGTGCGGCGCGGATTTTCGACTTCCTCCGCCACGCTGGAGCTCTGCTCATAGCCGGAGTAAAGCCACAAACCCAAGGCTAGGCCGACTCCGAATACGTTGTAGAGGGGCTGGTGCGGGGGGACCACGGGGACGAACGGGTTGTGCTTCCACTTCGCCAGCCCCATGACGACCATCACCAGCACGGGCAGCAGGATGAAAATTTCCAGCGCGGTCGCGAATTTGCCGACGGCGTCGATGCCGCGGACATTGATCCAGGTAACTAGCGCGACCACCAGCAGCGACACTGCGTAGTGTTTCCATCCCGTGAGCCACGGCAGGTAAAAGCCGAGGTAGTCGGAAAATTGCACGGCGTATACCGCACCCAGCAGGAACGAGGCGCACCAGTTCCACCAGCCAGCGAGAAATCCCCACAAGTCTCCGAAGGCTGCGCGCGACCAGCGGTAGAAGCCGCCTTCGACCGGCATAGCGGTTGTGAGCTCCGCGGAGACTAGCGAGACCGGGATCGACCAGAAAAATGGAATGATCAGCAGGTAGATGAGCGTGAGGCCGGGGCCGGAAGTGGTGACCATGTCCTCGAGGCCGAAAGGGCCTCCGGTGCAGTACGAGAACATGACCCAGACGAAATAAAAGAGGCCGGCTTTGCGGATGACGGATTTAGGGCGCTGATCGGTGGCCACGGTTGGTGGTTGGGAAATACGCGGGGCGATTATACGTGGAGCACTTTCGGACGGTCATACGAAGGTCGAAAAGCAGCAGCTTGGAGCATCGGTTCGGAAAACCTCGACGTTCAGGAAGCCTCGATAGGCTCACGGCAGGCGGCCCGGCGCGCCAGCGAGTTTGCTTGATCCAATCTCTCGATGGGAGAGCCAACTCCGCTTCGCCCGGCGTGATAAACACAAGGTCCCTCGACTGCGTTCGGCCGGCGCCTCACTCCGCTTGGGATGACACGTTTGTGGATGGATCACTTTGGGCCTTCGCCTGGTCAGGCTGTTCTCTGCTTCTCACGCCAGCAGACCAGCATGGTATCGAGGGCGTCCTTCGCGAAAAAACTGAGAGCCTGGGTCACATCGAAAGAAGCTGGGGCGGTAGGCTGACCCACTGCGTCCATGACCAGGTCGACTCGAGTCGAGTCTTTGAGGCGCGTGAAGATCACCATTTGCTGAACAGTCACTCCCAGGGCGTGATTCAGCAGTCCGACTTTGAGGGGAGGCTCGATGTGGGTCACCACCGCCGAGACACTGGCTTCGACTGGCTGCACAATCACGTAGCGCAAACGGCTGCCCGTGCGCCACGGCTCGCCTTCCGTCCAGATAGCTTCGGAGTAGATGCCACGGCCGAGCAAGCGGCCCAAGTCGCAGAATGCGGCCCAAAGTTCTTCCGGCGTGGCCCTCGCGGTCACGGAGTATTCGACACGCGGCAGCATTTTGCGTCACGTCACGCGGAATCCGGAACGGATTCGCGTCCCCAAGCTATGGCGCAAATCTAGGCTCGCTCCTTCTGGATTACAAGACGAAACGTTCAGGCAGCCAAAATGCCGGTCAGGGCGCCTTCGAGTTCGAGCAGTTGCCGCTTGATGTCGAGTCCGCCGCCGTAGCCGCAGAGCGTGCCGTCGGAGGCGATGACGCGATGACAGGGCACAACGACAGCGATGGGATTGCGGTTGTTGGCCATGCCGACGGCGCGAAAGGCTTGTGGCCTTTTGATGGCGCGGGCAATGTCGGCGTAGGTGCGCGTCTCGCCGTAGGGGATGGTGAGCAGGGCGCGCCAGCATTGCAATTGGAATGGAGTGCCCCGGAGGTCAAGGGAGAATGAGAAGTCGCGGCGCTTGCCGGCGAAGTATTCGTTCAGTTCCCGGGCGTAGGGTGTGATCTTCTCAGGCGAATGCTCCCAAGAAACTCTCTTGTCCTTCGTGGGCGGGAAATGTCCACGATCGAATTCGAGAACGACCAATCCCATTTTGGAAGCGGCGAGATTCAGCGGGCCGATGGGAGAATCAATTTTCGCGAAGCAAAGGGTTTCCATTGGGGAGCTCCGACCGATTAGATTCGGTTGCCGACGAAGAATATGCAAGTGGCGGCCGGGACGAAGTCCGAAAACGTCTGAGAACGCCACACGCCATATTGGGGCAGCCACCCTCGGCTGCCCGGCGGAGGGATAGCTCCGCACGGTGTGCCGATGCTATGCCGCATCAAGGTACAACGGGCGAGCGGACAAAAACATGGCCGAGCTATGCCCTGCCGCCCAGCCGAGGGCGGCTGGGCCTACGTGGATCACGCCGACAAAAGAAAAGCCCCTCGCTGTCGCGAGGGGCTCTTGGGGGAGAGGGCGGGAGACCCGCCTGAGTACTATTATTTCGCGGGGGCTTGCTGCTGGTCCTGCGCAGCGGGAGCCGCAGTGGTCGAACCGGAAGCCAGCTGATCCAGGTTGTTCTTCAGGAGGCTGATTTCCACGCGTCCACCGTTGGTCCGCTTGGTCTTGGTGTCGGTCGTCGCAGTGGCCTGCGTCGGAGCGTTGCCCATGCCGACGAGGTAGATGCGGTAGACCGGGATGTCATGGTTAAGGACCAGGTAGCGAACCACGGACTCGGCCATCTTCTGCGAGTTCTGGATCGCAGTCTGACCCTTGCCAGACGAGAAGCCTTGCACTTCGACGATGTAGCCGCGCTGGCTCTTCAGCGGGGTGGCCATTTCGTCCAGTGCGTCCTTGGCAGCCTTGCTCAGCACGGACTGGCCGGGCTTGAAGCGGATTTCGGTCTGCGTCGAGGGCGTGTACTGGTCGATGTTGCCAACCACCTGCTCCACCGTGGTCAGGCGAGTGGTCGCCTGGGTCGCGGTCTGCTGGGCGGCATTGGCGCGGTTGCCCGCGTCGATCGCGTGCTGGTCGGCTTCGTTTGCCTTGTTCGAGGCCAGCGTGATGCCCTGCTGGGCGCGCGAGTCAACGTCTTTAATCATCTTGCCGTTCGCGGCGGTGAGCTCATCGAGCTCGTTCACGCGATCGCGGATCGGCGAAGTCTGGCGCTGAACGTACTTCTTGCGGGCAAACGGATTCAGCTTGCCCCAGAATCCTTCGTGGGTATCCGGCTGTAAAGGATCTTTGCCGGTGGCAGCGTCAGCCTTGGTAGGCGCAGGCGCGGCCTGGGTCGTTCCCTGTGCGGGAGTGGTGGACGTGGTCTGCTGGGCGAAAGCCGGGATCGCAAGTGCGCCGGCCACAAGCAATGCAATGAGGCTTTTTTTCATTTTGAACTTCCTCCGATTGGGGGAGCGTTTGGGCTCCACTCCAGCACGCCTGAGAGCGTGTTGCGTGATTTTTGATTGCGTCCCCTAACGGGTGAACAAGAGCAAGATGTTGCTTTGCCGGCATACGCTGACGCAACGTATGCACATAAACCCTTGCTGATGCGCGCCGCCAGATACGCAGCGCTTGCCATAGCTAATTACAGGTTGCGTGCCAAACCCCATATTCCTCATGGCTACGCTAAATCACTGAGTCAGAAGGACATTGTACAGCCGTTTGCGGCCCCCCTGTAAGGCAGACACAAGGGCAGAGTAATTTTGGCAGAACCTGCTATAAAAACTACTTTGGGCCGACCTCAGGTAACTCGCGGAAATTGAGGGAGAAACGAAGGATGCGTCGAGCCGATGTGCAACAAACTTGCACTACTCGTGCAGCACTCTTCTGCATCGCGGTTGTAGTTGACGTAATGGTTGGAACCGCTGTTTCCGCGTACGCAACGCAACCTGACACGTTGCCCGTGCCGATGGCATCCAGCCGCGTTCCTGCCGAGCGTCTTTCTCAATATTCCGACCTGGCAGTGGAGTGGTTCGAAGAATATCTGCGCATCGACACCACGAATCCTCCGGGAAACGAAATCAAGGCGGCGACGTTCCTCAAGAAGATTCTCGATGAGGAGGGAATCGAGAACCAGATCTTCGAATACCAGCCGGGACGCGCCGATCTTTGGGCGCGGTTGCCGCACACGGCGGCGCAGCCGAAACGGCCACTGATCCTGCTCAATCACATGGATGTTGTCACCAGCGACACCAGTCATTGGAGAGTGCCTCCCTTCAGCGGGCAGATGGTCGACGGGTCGATTTACGGCCGGGGCGCGCAGGACATGAAGAATGAAGGGATCGCGCAGCTCATTGTGTTGATCATGGCCAAGCGTGAGAAGGTAGCCCTCGATCGGGACATCATTTTCCTTGCAGTGAGTGATGAGGAGGCGGAGGGGACCGGAACCGATTGGATGATCGCGAACCACGGCGATCTGCTCGAAAACGCCGAGTTCCTGATCAACGAGGGCGGAGAGAATCTGGTGGAGAACGGGCGCTTGCGCTTCATTGGCGTCGATGTGGGGGAGAAGATCCCGTTCTGGCTCCGCATGGTGGCGCACGGGCGGCCGGGGCACGGGTCCCGTCCGATTGCTGATTCGGCGCCGAACCGGCTGGTGCGGGCACTGAATCGCGTGCTTGCCTACCGCACGCCGTATAAGGTCCTGCCGGTGGTGGAGGAATTTCTGCGGGAGATGGCGCCCTATGAACCGCCGGAGCGGGCAAAGCGCTTCCGGAATTTGAAGCAGGCTCTTCAGGATCCGCGCTTCGAGGAGCAGGTGGACCATGACGAATCTATGAACTTCCTGGTGCGCGACACCATTTCGCTGACGATGATGGGCGGCTCAGAGCAGACGAATGTGATTCCAGCGGAGGCCTGGGCGAACCTGGATGTACGCCTGCTGCCGGGCGAGGACCCCAAGCGATTCCTGGAGACGATCCGCAAGGTGGTGAACGATCCGGAGGTCTCGGTGGAACCGGTGCCGGGAAGCTTTCGCACGGCCAACGCTTCACCAACAGATACAGCCCTTTATCAGGCGATCCGTCAGGCCTCCTCGGAATACTTTCCGGAAGTTCCCGTGGTTCCTCGCCTGACCAGCGGGTACACCGAGAACCAGCGGTACCGGCCTCTGGGCATCGTGGCTTACGGATTCACGCCCTATACAGCCACCGGTGTCGAGGGCAGCACCGAACACGGGAACGATGAGCGGATTCGCGTGGAGGAAGTGCGGCGTGGACCCAGGATTCTGTATGACGTGGTGATGGCGGTTGCCGGGCAGTAGTTCCTAGTCAGGGGGACGAGCGACGCTCTCAGATGCAAACGAAAAAAAGCTTTTAAACGCAGAGTTCGGAGAGAACTGTCGCAGAGGGCGATGAGAAAAAGCTCAGCGATTACGAGTAGTGAATTGCAAGTTGAGTATCACGATGTGGGATGGGATTCAGAAGAGTTACGATGCAGTCGCGCGTGAGTACGCGGACGAAATCTATGGAGAACTCGCCGGCAAGCCTTTCGATCGCGCGGTTCTTGACCGGTTTGCCGCGCGGGTTCGAGGTGAGGGCTGGGTATGCGATCTGGGTTGCGGCCCTGCGCAGATTGCGCGCTACCTGCGAGACCGCGGAGTGAACGCATTAGGAGTGGATCTGTCAGCGGGGATGCTGGCCCAGGCGCGGAGGTTGAATCCTGATCTGCAGTTTGTGCAGAGTTCGATGCTCGCTCTCGGGTTTGGTTCGGGGACGTTGTCCGGCGTGGCGGCCTTCTATTCGATCATCCACATTCCTCGGGCTCAGGTCGTTGACGCTCTTAGAGAAGTTCATGGCGTCTTGAAGCCGGGAGGATTGCTCCTGATTGCGTTTCATCTGGGCTGCGAGGACAGTCATCATGAAGAGCTTTTCGGACGTCCTGTAAGCCTTGACGTAGCCCTCTTTACGACCTTGGAGATGAGTGGTTATTTGAAGACGGCGGGTTTCGCGATCGAGGAAACGCAGGAACGCGATCCCTATGCCCCGGAGGTCGAGTATCAGAGCCGGCGGGGCTACATTCTGGCGGGCCGGCCGGAGAGATGATTAGTGCCGGAATCCCGCCAGCAGACGTAGACCCAGCCGCCCTCGGCTGGGTTGCTGGGCAACAGCCCGGGCAATTCCTCGCGCGGCACAAAACTGTGCTGCAGATGGATCCCTTGGTCGCGTCCATCCGTTCCACGCTTGCCTCACGCAGTAGGTAGGGGAAAAGGGGATTCAAGGGAAAGCGTCCCGTGCGGAGTTGGCGCTCCGCTGGGCAGCCGAGGCGGCTGCCCCTACGTGACCTCCACTCGTAGTGCGGACTGCGTATTCGATCCTAGACGCTGCATTACAATGGAGAATTCGGGAGCAGTTTTTGAGTCAGGGGAACGAGGTCTTCCTTTTAATGCACGTGCTCACGCCATCATTGCGGCACTTGACGATGACCAACGTCATCGACATTTTGCTGGTGGCGTTCGTCATTTACCAGTTTCTGATGCTGGTGCGCGGGACGCGGGCGGCGCCTATGCTGGTGGGCGTGGCGGCGGTGGCGCTAGGCTTCTACATTGCCCGGGTGGGACGGCTGACAACTCTGAGCTGGCTGGTCAGCACGCTTCTGCCTTACGTTGTTTTCGCGTTGATCGTTGTGTTCCAGGCGGAATTGCGGCATGCGCTGGCGAATCTGGGCAGCCGGTTGACGATGAGCCGCGCGCCGAGTTCGGAATCGGATGCCTACGATGACATCGTGCTGGCCGCGAACCTGTTTTCGCAAAACCAAACGGGCGCGCTGATCGTCATCGAGCGCGAGATCGGGCTGCGAACTTACATCGAGAGCGGCGTGCCCATGGATGCGCGGATTTCCTACGACCTGCTGGCAACGATTTTCCGGCCCAGCGCTCCCCTCCACGATGGAGCGGTGATCGTGCAGAAAGACCGGATCGCGGCTGCCGCCTGCTTCCTGCCTTTGTCGATGAACCCGGTGCTGTCGACGCAGATGGGCACGCGGCATCGCGCAGGCATCGGGATTACCGAAGAGACGGACTCGATTGCTGTCATCGTGTCGGAAGAGTCGGGAGCGATCAGCCTTGCCGTGTCCGGAA
Organism: uncultured Acidobacteriota bacterium; assembly: GCA_963765755.1. GTDB lineage: Bacteria > Acidobacteriota > Terriglobia > Terriglobales > Acidobacteriaceae > Gp1-AA133. Next base: position 245,857 of record CAVXXV010000023.1, read on the forward strand.
ATTTCGAGCGCGATTTGACGGTCGAGCAGTTGCGCGAGCGTTTGAGCACGCTGTTGCGCCGCTATGTGCCGCCTTCGACGCTGCCCACGCCGATCGCGACCGAAGCAGAGATCGAAGAAGGCGAACGTCCGGCCAGCCTGCGCAATCCTGATCAAAGCTATTCTTCGGAGGTCGACCGCTAACCGTGATCGACCTTCTGCAACGTTACGTGTTTGCCCACTTCGGATACAAAGTGGTTTCGCTGGCATTAGCTGTCGGATTGTGGTGGGCAGTCTCGCATGATCCGGTGGCGGAGGTTGAAGTCAGCATTCCCATCGAGTTTCATCGTATTCCCCAGAATCTCGAAATCAGCTCCGTAAATATTCCCGAGGCGCTGGTGCGCGTGCGTGGACCAGAGCGGGTGATTCACGACATGCGGCCCCAGGAAGTTCACGTGGAAGTCGATCTGGCCGGAGTCAAGCCCGGTGAAAGAACTTTCGACCTGACTGCTCAACAAGTACACCTGCCTTACCAACTGGAAGTGACCCAGGTGGTTCCGGGACAAGTGCGGCTAAGTTTCGACGCAGGACTCACGCGCCAAGTGGAAGTGCGGCCGCGAGTGATCGGGACCTTCGCGCCGGGATACCGGATTGCCACCATGAAGGCGGAACCGGCCACGATATCGATCACCGGCCCGATGCAGCGGGTGCAGGCGGTGGAGGCCGCAACTACCGATCCGGTGGATGTTTCCGGGACCATAGGGCGCGGAAGTTTCATGACGAACACATTCGTGCCCGACCCGCTGGTGCAAGTGGTGCGCCCGGCGCCGATCCGGGTTACGGTGATCATGGAAAAAGCTCCGGCCGAACCTCCGGGAAATAAGCCAACTGAATGAACCAACCGACAAGACAGCTGTTTGGGACCGACGGAATTCGCGGGGTAGCAGGAGAGTTTCCGCTTACGTACGAGACCACGTATGCGATCGGACGCGCGCTGGGGCATGACTTGTTGCGCGCTCATTCCAATCCGCGCGTCATCATTGGGCTGGATACGCGGGAATCGAGCGCGTGGATTGCCGATCGCGTCACGCTGGGACTCGCCTCGCTCGGCATTGGAGTGGAGAGCGCGGGTGTCATCACGACGCCGGGCGTGGCTTATCTGGCGCGCTCCCGCGGCATGGCCGCTGGAGTGGTGATTTCGGCGTCGCACAATCCGTGGACCGACAACGGGATCAAAGTGTTTTCGGGTGATGGCTACAAACTTCCGGATGCGCGAGAACTGGCGATTGAGCAGGAGATCTTTACGCTGCTGCAGAATCCTGTTGACTCTCGCGAGCCGGAAGTCAAGCTGTCCCCCAGCCTGCCGGGTAACGCGGAATTGCGCGAGGCGTATGTGCACTGGCTGGCGCGGAGTGTGTCGGCCGATCTGAGCCGGATGCGCGTGTTGGTCGACTGCGCTAATGGCGCGGGGACGGCCGAGGCGCCTGAATTGTTTCGTGCGTGCGGGGTGCAGGCGGAATTTGTGCACTGCAGCCCGGACGGGAAGAACATCAACGAACAGTGCGGAGCTCTGCATCCGGCGACCGTGGCGGGGCTGGTTGCGGCGCGCAAGGGAAAATTCGATCTTGGCATCACGTTCGACGGCGACGCCGACCGGGCCTTGTTCAGCGACGCGGCGGGCAACGTGGTGAACGGAGACGCGGTACTCCTGATTGCCGGGCGAGACATGCAGGCGCGGGGCGCGCTGATGGGGAATACGGTGGTCGCAACCACCATGTCGAACATGGGTCTCGAGGTTGCGTTCAAGCGCGCCGGAATTCAGATGCTGCGCGCCAATGTCGGCGACAAGTACGTGCTGGAGGAAATGCTGAAGACGGGTTCAACGCTGGGCGGAGAGCAGTCGGGACACATTCTGTTTCGCGATGGCGACGCGACCACCGGTGACGGGCTGATGACGGCGGTGCGTTTGATGGAAATCATGGCACGCAGCGGGAAAAGCCTGGCGGAACTGATCGGCGATTTGAAGGTATATCCGCAAACCATTCAGAACGTGCGCGTGCGCGAAAAGGTCCCGTTCGCACAGGTGCCGGAAGTGCAGCGCGCCATCCAGAATGCCGAAGGCGAACTGGACGGGAACGGGCGGGTGGTGGTGCGATACTCGGGAACCGAGGCGCTGGCGCGCGTGATGGTCGAAGCTGAGTCCGAAGAGAGAATGAAGGCCATTGCAGGGAGCATCGCGTCGGCGATCAGGGAAAAGCTGGGCGCTTGAGCTTCAACCCCGCTTCAGTGGGAGAGTTGGTCCCTCTCCGCCAGGAAGTTGTCCTGGCACCGCTTGGCGGTGGAGAGCAACTGAGAGTACTCGGGCGTGGAGCGGATCGGTGACAGCATCGGATCCTTCTGCAAAGCGGTATACGCGCAGTACTTGCCCTCGATGACGGACTTCAGAAGACGCTGGGCTGCTTCTGTCTGTCCACACACTGCCATGAAGGTCGCGGAGAGATACCTATTTTCCGGGTCGGGATTCGCCAGCATTTGAGGTTCAATCTCTCGAGCGGCCTGGTTGAGTTCGGATGAGGGTGGTTGAGTAAAGGAAGTTCGAGCGAGGCACGCCTGATAAAACTTGGTGGGGTGCATGTCAGGCGGCAGTCTGCGGCCCAGGTCGCGCGCCTCGGCAAGCTTTCCTTCACCCAGCAGAACTCGCAAGGTATTCCGATTCGACCATTCCGAACCTTGCTCAATGCGCAGGAAATCCATGGCCCGCTCATGGTTGCCGAGCTCTGAGAACGTGAACGTGCAGGAACGGATCAGACTGTTTCCCGGATCCAGAGAGTAGGCGAGATCGCACTCCCGAGCTGACTCGTCGAGCAATCCGGCATAACGCAATGTATATCCGAGCACCATGTGGCCCAGAGGGTTTTTGGGCTGACGTCGGGTGAGTTCCTGTGCATCCTTGTATGCCCTTGCGAGATCTCCACGTTCCACGCGATTCGCAACCAGCTGGCTGGAAGCAACGGTGAGATTCGGATCCAGAGACAGCGCTCGCTCAAGCGCTGCATTGGACTTCTGAAACATCGGCTCGCCGCCGTTTCCGTATTGCGAATCCAGGTAATAGCGACGGCCAAGCGCAGCCCAGGCCGGAGCGTATGCGGAATCCAAGCCCACGGCGCGTTCCAGCATCGGGATTGCTTCGCTGGTGGGGCCCGGGTCGCTCGCGAGCGACAGGCTCCGCAAATAAAGATCGTAGGCTTCTTCATTGGCCGGACGGGTTCCAGTCTCCGCGGACTCAGCCCCGGCGCCCAAGGCGGGCACCAGTCCTTGACGGACTCTGGCGGTGATCTGCCCGCGCATGGCGAGCATGTCGGGCGCGGCGACATTGAGCGTATCCCGCCACAGGGTTCGATTGTTCTCCACGTCGACCGCTTCGAGAGTGATCTGGAGCTGGTTGCCTTCCTTCAGGTAGTGGCCGGTGATGATGTCGGCCACGCGCATTTCGCGGCCGACCTGCTGGAGGTCAAGTCCGTTGGCGGTGTATTTGCTGGTGGTCGCGAACGGACGAATGGATAGCGTGCGGACGTAGCTGAGCGCCGTCGCAATCTCGTCGGGCAGCGCGAGCCGCAAGAAGTCGAGGTCCTTGTCGCCTCCCATGTTCTGGAATGGAAGGACGGCGACGGTGGTCAGGCTGGCGGTATCAGCTGCCGGGGAACCGGAACGGTGAGTTTTCCAAAAGAATCCGGCAATCGCCAAAATTACGAGGGCTGCGGCTGCGCCGATGATCTTCCAGTAAGAGCGAGCAGCGGTGGGACGCGTGCTGATGTCGCTGATGCGCGCCGCGCTGGTGGAAGACGAAGTCCGGAAGGCCGCGCTCGATTCGTCAGCGTTCTGAACCGGACTTGGCACGCGCCCGCTGTCGGTGTCGCGCTTCAGCCGCTGCAGGTCGCTGCGCATCTCCGAAGCGTGCTGGTAGCGAAGGTTGCGATCTTTCTCGAGCGCCTTGTTGACGATGTCTTCGAAGCGCTCCGGAACATTGTGGTTCAGGCGTACCACCGGCACCGGGGCGCGGTTCATGATCGCTTCGCAGATGACGGCGGAACTCTCGCCGTGGAACGGCACGTCGCCGGTCGACATCTCGTACAGAACGGCGCCGAAGGAGAACAGATCGGTGCGGTTGTCGAGTTCGCGGGCGCGGACCTGCTCGGGCGACATGTAGGCCACGGTTCCCAGCATGGTGCCGGGACTGGTGAGATGAGCTCCATCGAGCGTCGCGGTGTTGGCGGCCAGAACCTGGGTGGAGGAAGTGCCCGGGACATTTACCTTGGCGAGGCCGAAGTCGAGAATCTTGGCGTGGCCGCGCTTGGTGATGAAGATGTTGGCGGGCTTGATGTCGCGATGGATGATGCCTTCGGCGTGCGCGGCATCCAGAGCGTCGGCGATCTCGATGGCGAGCGATAGCAGCGTCTCGGTTTCCATCGGGCGGCCCATGATCGTATGTTTCAGCGTGGCGCCATCCAGATATTCCATGGCGATGAAACGCTTGCCTTCGTGCTCGCCGATCTCGTAGATAGTGCAGATGCCAGGATGGTTCAGCGCAGAGGCGGCGCGGGCTTCGCGATGGAAACGCTCCAGCGTTTGGGCATCCTGGGCGACGTTTTCGGGAAGGAATTTGAGGGCGACGAAGCGACCGAGAGTGATGTCCTCGGCCTTGTAGACCACACCCATGCCGCCGCCGCCGATTCGTTCCAGGATGCGATAGTGCGAAGTGGTTTGCCCAATCACTGGATTGAGATCGTAGGGCCGCGGGGGCGCTAAGTCAATTTGGGGATGGATGCGGTTTGAAATTCGTGGCACTGGCTGAAACCTCTCACCGCAGAGGTCACGGAGGGGTACAGAGGATGGTGGGGGGATCTTCTTTTTTCGAATTGCTTCCTTTGTGACTCTGTGGTGAGTCAGCTTTCTTCCTCGGTGAGAACTGCTCCCAGGCGATCGAGACGGCGTTCCCAAAGCGAGCGGCGCTCTTCGATCCAGCGCTCTGCGATGCTGAGGCCTTTCGGTTCGATACGACAGGTGCGGACCCGACCGATCTTGGTCGTGCGCACCAGGCCGCTTCGTTCCAGGACCTGCAAGTGCTGAACGACGGCCGCCAGAGTAATGTCGAGCGGCTTGGCGAGGCTGGAGACGGAGATGGCCCCTGCGCTGAGCTTCTCGACGATGGCGCGGCGCGTGGGATCGCCGAGGGCATGAAACACGCGGTCGACTTGCGCTCTATGAGTCAACATCGATGGGCCTCTTTAGACTTGCGCCAGTTGTTTTCCCAGGGACTCGAGTAACAATCGCCAGCCATCTTCCCGCATCTTCGGTCCGTCGGCGCCCTCGAAGAACGCCGATTGCTCCGTGAAAACAAGGTTCGTTCCCTTGTCGGTCGGCAAAAATTCCACGGTCGCCTGCGACGACGAGATCCGCTCGTCGTCCATGCTCATCGTGTAGGCGAACACAATGTGGCGATTGGGTTGAATGTCCTGATAGACGGTGTGGTTCGTGAACTTCCACCCGTTCTTGGCACGAAAACGCGCTTCCTCGCGACCGCCTTCACGAAAATCGAGCGCATAGTGTTCGATCTCGGATTCCTCCCCTTCGGCGAACCACTTGCGCTTCTTCGCTGGATCGGAGAAGGCACCGTAGACGCGCTCGGGTACCGCGGGATACGTGCGCTCAATCACGAACGTGCTGTGTGTAACTGATCGTTCGGCCATTCCATGCTCCTTAGGCTGCGGGCTCGTAGCAAAGAAACGCATTGCCGCTCGCGAAGATCCGGTTCCTGGTGAGTTTGAGTCCGACCGAATGCTTCAGCCCGTCGAACATCGTGCGCCCCTCGCCGAGGACCACCGGATTCACCACCACCTGAAATTCGTCGACCAGCCCGGCTTGCGCCAGCTGAGAGACGATGCTGCCGCTGCCCAGGATGACCATGTCGGTGGAAGACTCGTTCTTCAATCTTCGGATTTCCGCCACCGGATCGGTCTTCACCAGGCGCGTGTTGTTCCATGGCGCGGACGACAGCGTACGCGAGAAAACGAGCTTGGATGTCTTGTTCATGCCGTCGGCCACCACCGGGTCCGACTTCATCGCCTGCGGCGTCGGCCAGTAGCTAGCCATCAGGTCATAGGTAATGCGCCCCAGCACAATGGTGCCGCCCAGTTGCGAGTTGCCCGCGACGAACGCGTTGAATTCGGGGTCCATGTGGCTCTTGGCCCAGGCAAACTCGCCGTTCTTGCCGCTGAAGTAGCCGTCGAGGGAAATATTATTGAATGCGCTCAGTTTCGCCATGGAGGGTGTCCTTTCAGATTGCTTTAGCGTTGACTTAAGTATTAAAACGCAGGGATTGCCAATTGTCAAGTGCGTACTTAAGTATTGTCGTCGGTGCCCCAGGTTCGCTCCGTGCTAGGCGCGACGGCCGCGCAGGGATTTACTGGGGAACCTTGATCTCGACCGTGGCATCCAATCGCGCCTGCAGATCCTTGCGGTAGCGGCGGCTCAGGCGGAGTTTCGTTCCACTGGCCAGCACCAGTTCGTATTCGGCTTCGGCATCGAAGCGGAGTTCGCGGACGCGCGCGAGATTCACAATGGTGGACCGGTGAATGCGGCAGAACTGCGCAGGATCGAGATCTGTTTCGAGGTCATTCATGCTGCGTCGAAGCAGATGGGTTTTCGAACCGACATGCAGAGAAGCGTAATAGTCGGCGGCCTCGATCCAGTCGACATCGGCAACGGGAAGAAACACAACGCATCCGGCATTCTTTATGGTGAAGCGTTCCAGCCGGGCGGGAGCCTCGCGGCGATGCGCGATCCGCTCCCGGGCCCGGTCAAGCGCACGCGCGAACCGTGCATTGTTAAAAGGCTTCAGCAGGTAGTCGAGGGCTCCAGCATCAAAAGCCTTCAGCGCGTACTGATCGTACGCAGTAACAAAAATCACGGCCGGCGGAGCGTCGGCGCCCAGCATTTCCAGCATGTCGAAACCGTCGTACTCCGGCATGCGGACATCGAGAAACACCAGGTCGGGTTTCTGCGCGCGAATCGCCTCCAGCGCCACCGCGGCAGATTCGCACTCGCCCAGGATTTCGACTTCCGGAATCGCGCGCAGCAGGTGAAGCACGTTCGAGCGCGCCAGCGGTTCATCGTCAACCACCAGCACGCGAATTCTGCCTGCAACCACCTCAACGCTCATTTCGCTTTGTACGGAACAGAGAGTTGCACCTCGACGCCCTCATCGCGGTTCCGGATATCGAGATGGCTCGCACGGCCATAAAGACTCTGCAGCCGCGCCCGCACGTTCGAAATTCCGACTCCGGTGCGGTGTTCTTCCCAATTCTCGGGGATGCTCGGGCCCTGGTTGTACACGCTAAGCGTAAGGAATCCGTTGTTCCGTACTGCGCCAATGCGGATTGCGCCCCCGGCGGCGCGTTTTCCGATGCCGTGCTCGATGGCGTTTTCGACCATGGGCTGCAGAATCAGGCTGGGGACGCGCGCGTTATGAAATTCCCGCGGTACATTTACGCTGACCTGCAGGCGGTCGGCGAACCGTGTTTTCTGGATTTCCAGATAGGTTTCCAAAAACTCCATCTCTTCGCCGAGGGACACTTCCCGCTTGCCCGAGTCGTCGAGTACGCGCCGCAGCAGATCGCTGAGCCCGGCAATCATGCTGACGGCATCGTCGTTGCGATTCTCGCGCACCAGGCCGGCCACCGCATTGAGCGTATTGAAGAAGAAATGCGGTTCGAGTTGCCGGCGCAAGGCATCCAGCTGCGCGCGGGAAAGCTGCTCACCGAGACGCGCTGCTTCGGTTTCGCGCTGTGCCAGCCGCCGGGTGGATTCGAGCATGTAATCCACCACCAGGATCGAGGCATACAAGATCAAGAAGAGATGAAACTCTCCGTAAAAGACGTAGAACGCGGTCTTGGCGAACTCGGTCACCTGCATGACCTGCCACGGTTGCAGAGTCATCTGCAGGGCGGCCGCCCAGAGGCCGTAAATCGCCCCGACCGCAATGCAGGCCGCAAAATGAATGGCCCACACGCGGATGGATCGCCATTGCGTAGGAGGGAAACGTCGGCCAAGAAGCAAAACAAGAGGTGTGGCCAGCGCCCAGACGATCCATGAAGCAAACACGGTGAAGAACAACCGCGCCCAGGCATGCTGCATTCCGACGGCGCGCATGCCGGCGACGATCTGGGTCGCGTTCACCAGTGCGAAGCCAATCCAGAGCACTGCAATCCACTTCCAGGATTGGCGCACGGATCGCCGCTCGGCCTGAGACCCGATTTGCATAGGAGTAGTATCGCCTCGCGTGAGGAATTCCGGCCAGCAAATGCAGTGAATCGACGGGAGCGTGCAGGGGATGATCTCGCCGTCCGACCCGCTCAAGGGAGATACTACGCCGCATGACGAAACTCATCCAAACCACCGTGCTCGTTGCGACTGTGCTGGTATCCACTGCGCTTTTCGCCCAGGACTACTCAGCGCCCAAGACCAGTTCCGAATACAACAGCAAGAGCCAGATGAAGATGCCCGAAAACTATCGGCAATGGGTGTACCTGACGACCGGGTTCGACATGAGCTACAACCCGACGCTTTCGTCCATGAATCACCACATGTTCGACAACGTGTTCGTGAATCCGGAGGCCTACCAGAAGTTCATCGAAACGGGGACGTGGCCTGACAAAACGGTGATGGTCCTCGAAGCGCGCATGGCCGAAGGCAAGGGATCGATCAACCAGAAAGGGAACTATCAGGGCGAGGTCATGGCGCGCGAGGTGCACGTGAAGGACGAGACCAAGTTCCCGGGCAAGTGGGCGTTCTTCGCGTTCGGAGACGAGCAGACCGGAACCCTGGTCCCGACGACGGCCGACTGCTATTCCTGCCACTCCGAGCACGGGGCGGTGGATACGACGTTTGTGCAGTTCTATCCGACGCTGTTGGGCGTGGCCAAGGAGAAGGGGACGTTGAGCGCGGGGTACGTGAAAGAGACATCGAAACCTGCGAAATAGGTGAACGAGGCCGCCACGCCTGGGTCTGGCAAGAACGTTATTTGGGCGGCGCGGCCTTCGACTCGCAACACTCTGTAACAGACTCTAGTTCGTGTACTCGGCAATGATCGACATCCCCTGCACGGACTTCTCGAACAGACGTGTACGGATTTCGACGTACTTAGGATTCGAGAAGAAGCGCTCCCTGGTAGCACGATCCGGAAACTGGATGACGAAGACGCGATTGATGTCATGTTTGGCCTCGCTCTTCAGGGTTCGAGCGATTTCAAAGTCGTATCGGAATCTGCCTCCGGCAGCCTCCAGCAATGGCGACATTTCTGCGCGGTATTGAGCGTACTTCTCGTGATCCACAACCAAAAGCCCAACTGTCAGTTCGAAAGGCATAGGAAAAATCCTCTGATGATGCAGCGCAACGTTTAGCTTGTCGATCCCGACTCGGGAACCGGCAGCGACGGGTCCTGCTCAATCTGTTCGTGACTGTCGCACGTATGTTCGCATTCAGGCTCCGGTTGACCTCCGATCAATTCAGCCTTGATCGTAGAACTTCAGCGCCATAGCGCCGTGGGTTGCAGCGCCTCCAGCCCGCAAGGCAGCGGCAATCAGGGAGCTCTCGGTGATTTCCTCCCGAGACGCACCCGCGGCTTTCGCCCCTTTTACGTGCACCTCGATGCAGTAAGGGCATTGCGTCGTGAAAGCAACTCCCAGGGCAATGAGCTCGCGATATTTTCTTGGAATGGCTCCGTCCTCGCGGCCGACGATCTTATCCAGGCTCAGCCAGGCGTTGAATTCTACAGGCGCAAGCTTGCCCATCTCCTTAAGAAACCGTAAATCGCCTACATCATGGTAGTGCTCGCTCATTTTTCTCCTCCTCGGTATAGAACTTAATAACCGCTGGGACAAATAAACAAGTTCGCATTGATCAGGGACCAGGCTAGTCCAGATCTCGCCAGTTGTTTCCTACACCAATCTCAACAACCAGCGGCACGGCGAGCGGGTGGACCTTTTCCATGTACTCGCGGACCAGCGAGCGCATGACGTCCAGTTCACCCTCGGGGACTTCGAACACCAGTTCGTCGTGGACCTGCAGGGTCATGCGCGACTTCAGGCTGCGGTCGCGGATGGCTTCGTCGATGCGGATCATCGCGATCTTGATGAGGTCGGCGGCGGTGCCTTGCAGTGGAGTGTTGACTGCTGTGCGTTCGGCGAAGCCGCGCTGGTTGCTGTTTTTCGCGTTGATGTCGGGAATGGGGCGGATGCGTCCGAACAGTGTTTTGACTTTCTGATCGACGCGGGCTTCTTCGAGAGTCTTGTCGATGAAGGCACGAACGCCGCTGTACTTCTCGAAGTAGGCGTTGATGAATTGCTTCGCCTCGCTGGGCTCGATGCCGAGATTCTGGGAAAGTCCGAAAGCGCTCAGGCCGTAGACGATTCCGAAGTTCACGACTTTGGCCTGGCGGCGGTGGTCGGGCGTGACCATCAGGGGCGGCACGCCAAAGACCTGGGAGGCCGTCAGGGTATGAACGTCGTCCCCACGGTTGAACGCCTCGACCAGCAGTCTATCGTTTGAGAAGTGAGCGAGCAGGCGCAGCTCAATCTGTGAATAGTCCGCGGCGAGAAGAACGTGCCCGGGCTCGACGGTAAAGGCGGCGCGGATTTCGCGGCCAACTTCGGTGCGGATCGGTATGTTTTGCAGGTTCGGATTCGCGGAAGAGAGGCGCCCGGTCGCGGTACCGGTCTGATCGAAGGTGGTGTGCAGTCGTCCGGTCGACGGACTGAGGAGCGCGGGCAGAGTATCCACGTAAGTCGATTTCAGTTTTGAGAGCTGGCGGTATTCCAACACCAGCCGCGGCGCCTGATGTTCGGCGGCCAAGCCTTCCAGCACGTCCACGGCGGTCGAGATGGTTTTACCCTTGCCGTACTTCACGGGCTTCGGCAGATTCAGCTTGTTGAACAGAACATCGCCAAGCTGGCGCGGGGAGTTGATGTTGAATTCCTGCCCGCAGCAGTCGTAAATTTCCCGCGCCTTGGCGTCGATCTCGCGTTCCAGCCGTGTAGACATGCGGGCCAGAGCTTCTGTATCGATCTTCACACCGGCTTCTTCCATCCGGGCAAGCACGGGAACGAGCGGAAGGTCGATTTCGTCGTAAGTCTTCTTCAGGTCGTACTGCTCGATTTCTTGCGCCAGCGTTGTAGCGAGCCGGCCGGTAACGTCGGCTGCCTCGGCGAGATTTCCAGAGAGCTTGAGATTGAGGCGGCGCAGCGCGACTTCGGGCAGACCATGTGAAGAATACGTGGGATCGAGCAGGTAGGAGTACAACCGGGTGTCGTGCTGCACGCCCGAGAGCTCCAAGGCCGCCGCGTTGAGCACATGGAGCGCGGCCTTGTAGTCGTGCACAGACTTCGGGACGCGTTCGTTCGCGAGTGCGGACTTGAGCTTTGACCCCGCTTCCGAATTGAGCGCAACTGTGGCGGCAGATCCAGCGCTAGCCGAAATAGCGATGTTGCGGGTTACGGGAGGCAAGGATTCCACGGGGCTCGCAAGCTGAAAGGGCAGCATGCCCTCCTCCGGTTCGCTTTCCTCGCTTTCGTTTTCTTCTGTGCTGGCGGCGGTCGCTGCTTCGATGGCGACGGTCAGCGAGCCTCCTGAGGGCACGCGTTTCAGGACAGCTTCCACGTCGGCGGCGGTTTTCGCCTCGCCGTACTGGGCTTCGGTCACCTCAACCACTGGAAGCAATTCTTTCAGCAGCGATGTAAATTCGAGTTCCGCAAACAAACTGCGCAAGGTCGCGATTTCGGGCTCGCCGGCCCTCATCGCGTTGAGATCGAGTTCGACCGGGACATTGCAGTCGATGGTTGCCATTCGTTTGCTGAACATCACGATCTCTCGGTTGTTCAGCAGGGACTCGCGATAAGTTTTCTTCTCGATTTCGGCTGCATGATCGAGCGCCTGCTCGACACTGCCGAAGCGCTTGATCAACTCCACCGAGCCTTTGTCGCCGATGCCGGGCGCGCCCGGTATGTTGTCGATGGAATCGCCGCGCAGGGCCATCACGTCCACCACGCGCGCGGGCGGGACGCCGAGGATCTCTTCCACCTTGGCGGCGTCGGCGATCAGATTGTCTTTTGGCGGGTTGAGTACGAGGACCTTGTCGGTGACCAACTGCAACATGTCCTTGTCGCTGGAGACGACGTAGACGAGATATGACTCGGCGGCTGCCTTGCGGGCGAGCGTTCCGATCAGGTCGTCAGCTTCGAAACCCTTCTGCTCAAGGATCGGGATGCGGTAGGCCTCAAGCGCGCGGCGGATGTAGGGAACCTGCTGGACGAGGTCCTCGGGCATCTCGGAACGGTTGGCCTTGTAGCCGTGGTACTGGATCTCCTGGAAGGTTTGCGTTTTCAGGTCAAACTTGCGGACTGTGGTGATCGCCTCAGCTTCCTGATCGCGGAACGTCTTTCCGCCTACATCGAACACGGCAGCGAGGTATTCGGGAGAGAAGTCCTCTCGTAGTTTGCGGAGCATATTGACGAAGACGTAGATCGCGGCCGTGGGGAGACCGGTCTTTGTGGACATGGGACGCTGGCGCGCCATGGCGTGGTAGGCGCGAAAGATGAATGACATCGTGTCGATGAGGAAGACGCGGTCCTTGACGCCGCCGGGCGCAACGGGCACGGGGCCGGGCTTTTGGGAAGCTTCCTCGGGCTGCTTCAGCGATGATGTTTTTCTTGGGGGCAAGAAATGATTTTAACAGTTGAGAGAGGGCCGGTTAGACCCTCCCGCGAAGTGGCTCCATCTCGCGGAGGAGACGCCCGTCACTCCACAGAATTCACTCACTCAGTTTAATAGCCGAAGGAGAGGCTGAAATCGGCGGTCACAGATTTTATGGGGGCGCCGCCGGGGGCGTTGACGAAGACCACGAAGTATTTGGCTGAATTGTCTCTGGTGGGCGGCAGGACATACTCCACTTCGTGATCATGAGTGGATTCGACCGTGTAGATTGCGGTGCCGCCGCCTTGCCCGCGGGAGTAGTCGGAGAACTGCTCGGGGTCCATTACAAGGAATTGGACGTCGGTGGTGTCATCTCTCAGGTCGTCGTCTCCGGGGCGCGGAACGAAGGACTGAAACGTTCCGTGAATACGGGGAATCGCGGTGTGCGGCGGAACCTCCACTGCGAAATGCGCGGATGTCTTCACGGTGAATGTCTTGTGCAGGAAATTGATCGGCTTCACATTCGTCGCGACATGATTGAGCGGGTCTGACGTTTCTCTCACGGGGGCAGGTTGCTGTCGCTTGCAGGCTGGGACAATTGCCAGCATACCGGCAAGCGTGCAGATCATCAGACGACGGCGCATCCGAACCTCACAATCACCACGATTTCCCAAGAGCGCACGCTGAAGGATCCACTTTCACTCAGCCTTTTTGCTTGGGCTTGCCGAATTCGGTGGTGTAGTGCAGCTGGATCTCTCCGCAACTTCCCTGCTCGGGAGAGTACACGACGCAGGTATCGAAGGGACGCGAGTACACGTGCAGGCTGACGGCTCTCTGGTTGAACTCGCGCGGGTTGAGCACACGATGCACCGGCTCGAGCGGATCAACCGCGCAAGGATGACCGGGATTCATCTCGACCGTATCGGCAGTCTCCAGTTCGCAGCGTCCTTCCTCTATCTGCTGAAAAATGACGCGGTAATTTTCCACCAGCAAGCGGCCGATGGGGACCGCCATCCAGCATTTCTGGTCGCGGTGATTGTGTACGGAACTTGTCTGCCCAACTTCCCAGCAGATGGCAATCAGTTCGTACAAGGGCGTTTTGTCGATCAGATTGCGCGTGTAGTGCTGACGGTCCCATGTGAGGTACGGAGCCAGGCTCTCGGGATCGACCGTGGTGCTCGAGAGGAACGCGACAATGTCGGCGGTGTGGTCAAAGGCACTCGCCGGGAACGCGCGCAGTTGGGTCACGAAGTCCTGAATGGACACGGATTTCTGAGCGGTTTGCAGACGCATAATGGACTCCAAGAGAAGTATATTCGCCCGCGGCGCAACGGAGGCGGCCGAATTTGCGGGCGAAGATCTATTTATTCCAGGAACATGCAGTCACCATACGAATAGAACCGGTAACCCTGCTCGACCGCGTGGTGGTAGGCGTTGAGCACCGGTTCGCGGCCAGCAAAGGCGCAGACCAGCATCAGCAGGGTTGATTCCGGCAGGTGAAAGTTGGTCACCATGGCGCCCACCGCGCGGAACTGGTAGCCGGGATAAATAAACAGATCGGCTTCCCCGCCGGCCGGCGCAAGCCGGTTATCGCCTGATTGCGCGATGGCGTACTCGAGCGTGCGCACCGTGGTCGTGCCAACCGCCACAATGCGGCGCTTCTGATCGCGGGCACGATTGATCGCATCGGCAGCCTCAGCGGAGATGGTGTAGGACTCCTTGTGCAGACGGTGATCCTCGACTTTTTCCACGCGGATGGGCTGGAAGGTTCCAAGGCCGACGTGCAAGGTCAGTTCGGCGATCTCGATTCCCTTTTCGCGCAAGCTTGCAAAGATTCCGGGAGTGAAGTGCAGTCCGGCGGTGGGGGCGGCCACGGAACCGCGCTCGCGGGCGTAGACCGTCTGGTAGCGCTCATGGTCGTTGGAGCGGTCATCGCGTGAAATATAGGGCGGCAAGGGGACGTGTCCGAGTTTCTCCAACGTCTGAAAGAAGTTCTCAACCGGCGCGAAACGAATGCGCCGCTCGCCGAAAGTGCCTCGGCTTATGACTTCCGCCTGCAACGCCTGTGCTTCGCCGAAGTAAAGAGATTCGCCCACGGCGATCTTGCGGCCTGGACGTACCAGGCATTCCCATTCATTGGGATTCTCACTGACTTGTCGAGTGAGGAGCACCTCGACCCGGCCGCTTAAAAACTCGCGGGAGGCCGGATTGTGCGGACTGAGCGGCTGTGAGCGGCTTCCCTTGCGGGTGCCGTAAAGGCGTGCTGGGAAGACCCGAGTGTTATTGAGCACGAGCAGATCGTCTCGGCGAAGAAGGTTCGGGAAATCGCGAAAATGCGAATCGCGAAGCTCCGCGGTGCTCCGATCGATCCGGAGCATCCGCGAAGCAGAGCGGTCGGCCAGTGGTTCCTGCGCGATCTGCGCTTCAGGAAGGTCGTAGTGGAAGTCGGAGACCAGCACTCGCGATGGATTATAGGCGAGCGCGCCTTTCGAGAAACCTAGTCGTGCCGGCCGGTGTTAGAGCGCGAATATGCTGCAAAATATGACAGAAAAATCGACGAATCCGATTGTCGGAATCTTAAAAGGTGCGGTACCATGAGCGAGTCAGGCCCCCCTTCTGTCCTGTCCATCCCCATGGCCACAGAGCGCCAATATCGGGACCAGATCGTCCGTTACGGACGGATGTTGCACGAGTGCGGGTTCGTGGCCGCCACCGACGGCAACCTTTCGGTTCGACTCAGTGATAACCGCATTCTCTCGACGCCCACTTGCATGAGCAAGGGCGCGATGCGTCCATCGGATTTAGTCATTGTCGATATGGAAGGACGGGTTGTCTCCGGCAAGCGCAACGTTTCCAGCGAAATTGGGATGCACTTGCTGATCTACCGGCTGCGTCCCGACGTGAAAGGCATAGTGCATGCTCACCCGACGACCGCGACCGGGTTCGCGGCGGCTGGTGTGCCGTTGAATCAGCCCCTGGTTTGCGAAGTGGTGATCGGATTGGGCTCCATTCCTCTCGCCAAGTATGGAACGCCGGGAACGGCCGAGTTGACCGATGCGCTGGAGCCACTGGTGCCGGATTTCGATGCGATCCTGATGTCGAATCATGGCGTAGTCGCCTACGGCGTGGATCTCGACCAGGCCTATATGAAGATGGAGACGGTAGAGCACTTCGCGCGCATCGCCCTGGTGACCCATCAACTTGGCCAGCAGAAGCCGCTGGGCACTGCGGAACTGGAGAAACTGGTGGTGGTACGGGCCAAGTACATGGGCGGCGCGCAAGCGGGCTCTTCCAGCAACGGCCATGGCAGGAAGAAGAATGCAAACTCCAGCGCCGTGGAAGCCACTCCACGCGGGCGCGTTTCCCAGTAGCACTTTCGCCGACCCTCTCCTCCTGCTCCTTGATCCCGGCTGAATCGAATTCCGGAAGAGGATTGACCCTTCGCCGTTGCGTTGCCGTCGAGAGTTAGCCCCCTCCAAACCGGAAGCGCAGGCCAGCACGGAAGTTGATGCCGAGCGCGGGATAGCCCACTACTTCTTCATATTGCTTGTCCAGAGCGTTCTCGACGTTCGCATAGCCAGTAATGTGCGAGGTGATGGCATACCATCCGCCCAAGTCCACGCGGGCATATCCGGGCGCGTGGTCGATGCCGAAGCCGAAGAAATCCGAATCGGGGCGGCGGCCGACGACGCTGGTGCCGAGATTCGCCCCCCATCGGGTTCCGAGATAACTCAGCAGCAGGCTCCCCGAGTGTTTGGGACGGCGCAGCAGCGGCGCACCTGCGGCATGGAAAGGATCAAAGGCAAAGGGAGCTTCCAGAACTTGCGTGGAGTCGTAGGTGTAGCCGCCGTTGAGGATGAGGTGGCTCGTGAGACGACCCTTGAGTTCCACTTCGGCGCCGTGGGCCATGGACTTATTGATGTTCACGTATTGGCCCGCGAAGGTCGTGAAATCGATGGTCTGGAAATCGATCTGGTTGCGGAAGTGATTGTTGAAGTAGATCGCTGACAGCGAATACTTGCCGTCGAAAAAGGACTGTTCGAAGCCGGTCTCGAAAGCGCGATTCTCTTCCGCCTTCAGATTCGGACTGCCTAGTACGAACGGTGGGCTGGGCAAGACCTCTTCAAAGCGCGGCTCCTTGATTCCCGTTGCGTAGGAAAACCGCAACCTTGTCCCCGAAAGGAAATGATTTCCGCGCAATGCCTGGACACTAAGCGCGGCACGGGGCACGCCCTTGTTGCCGAACGTTTCGTTGTGAACGAAGCGTGCTCCCAGTACCAGAGAGAAGCGCCCGGTGGCGAGAACTTGCTCGGCATAAGCCGCGTGATTTAAGCGCAGCCCGTGCTGGGAACTCGAAAAGAGGCTGGCCAGGAACGCATTTTCATCTTCAAACTCGTAGCCGAAGGTGGTGTGCGCCCAACTGCGTTCTGTGTAGTCGCCCTGGTAGTCCAGTCCGGCGCGATTGGAGTGGAACGTGTTCCGGTAGATGAAATCCATCTCGCCGAACGGAGAAACGCGGTTGGGATCGATGACATCGTTCTGGTTCAAGGTGCGATGGTTGTACTCGAACGCAGTGAGACGATGCTGCCAGCGCGAAGGTCCGACGATAGTGAGTTCAGCGCTGCCCAAAAAGTTGTTCTGGCGGGCGCGCTCGTTGGTCTCGGGCGGCAGGGGTGGAAGGCCGTTGAAATACCACTCTCCCTGAATGCCGGTGCGGCTATTGGAGTGGCGGGCACGAATGCGCAACGTGGCATGGCTGCCGAGACGGGTCCCGAGGTTCGCACCCTGCAGCGAGTTGGAGTAATCGTCGTTGGGGCCGGAACCCTGGGTGTTGAACTGATCACCGAAGACGTTGTAGTCGAAGCGCTCGGCCGCGCCCGCGATGGAGGCGTAGCCGTGCGCGGTGGAAAGATTGCCACCGTCGGCGCCGAAGCGGACTTCCGGACTCTCGCTGGACCCGGTGCGGGTGAAAATCTGGACGACGCTGGTCATGGCGTCGGAACCGTAGAGCGTGCTCTGGGCGCCGCGCAGGAATTCGAGGCGATCGGCGCTGGCCAGCGGCACCGTGCCGAAATCGAAGATGCCGCCCGGGTCGTTGACGGGGACACCATCGATGAGGACCTTGTTGTAACGGGAATCGCCGCCGCGGACGAAGAGCGAAGACTGGCTGCCTCTCTGGCCGACTGTGTTGACCACGGCACCTGGAAGGAAGCGGATGGCGTCGGAGGCAGCGACCGGCTGCATCACCTCCAGTTGGCCACTTTCGAGAGTGGAGACGCTGGCGCCAGACTCCTGCAAGGGAAAGGGCGTGCGGGTAGCCGTAACGACCACGATTTCCGAAGTGCTGCGCACGGCCAGGTGGACAGTGAATACCTCGGATTGCGGGACCGAGACGTCAGCGGTCAGCGGTGCGAAGCCGGGAGCCAGCACCCGCACTCGGTAGCGCCCATCGGCGAGTCCGCTAAACGAAACAATTCCTTCGCCCGAAGTGTCGCGGACAGCGGCCGGAGTGGACGCATCCCCGGGAAACACCGAGATCTGCGCGCCAGAAACCGCGGCGGAATTTGGATCGGCGACTCTGATTTTGAGGTCGGAAGCGAATAAAAACGTTGAAAGCAATGCGAACGAAATAACCGTGCGAACAGCGCGCATGCAATCCTCCTTGTCACGCGAAAGGGATTGTTGGTATGGGGTTCGCACCGGTCTCCTGGCTTGCGAGTAAGAACGCCGGAGCGTTCGATCTTCTGCGGCCGGCCTTCCCAGGATTGCTCCTAGTGACCGGCGGCGGATTTCCTCGCTTACAGTTGCGCGGCAGCGCGGGATTTACACCCGCTTCCCAATTTCCGTCCGAGCAGACAGAAATGCGCGAACCAAATTTGTAAAGAGCGGAAAAAATGTGTTCAGGAAATTTAATTGGGATACAGGGGGGAAGTCAAACGAGGAGCGCGTTGGTGTGGCGCGGGGTTGCCGCCCGCGAACGCTCGGTTAACCAAGACGCGCAATCCTAACGGCTGAACCGCACTTTCTTTCGACGACACTGCCGGATGGTGAACATGGTCGCGAAAAGGAATCCCATGGAGGCACCAAGGAAACCTAAAGTCGCCATCTGACCGAGCGAGGCTGATTTGCTCCCGCCTGACAGCAAGAATCCTTCATAGGCGAAAGCCGGAATCCAAAGGAGTAAGCGTAATCTGAAATCCATGGGGGAACCTCGGCGAAGAACTCTATCTTCGGGGGGGCTGCCGATCAAGGTGTAAAAAGGGCAATGACCCGACGTCATGGTTACTGTGTCGACTCCCTGTCGGTTTGGTGGAGTAGCGTTCAAAAAGTCCCACCTTTCGTGTGGCGATTAAAAAAAGGGTACTCGGCCGACCCTGCCCTGCCGACATTGGCTTCCGCAAACGCCTTTACGCGGTCAAGCGAGGACTGCAACAGCGCGTTGAAGTGGTCCAGTTGTTCCGAGGGCATGTCTTCGGGCACCGGGATCAGGCTCCCCACGCGCATGAGCGCTCGGGAGAAAGGTTTGGGCACCAGGAGCCGATCCCAGGTATTTAAAGTCCAGGCGCGGTCGATGGCGATGTGGAACACCGCCATCGGCACTCTCGACGACCGGGCCAGCAGCACCGGGCCTGGTTTTGTGACAAAACGTGGACCACGGGGTCCATCAATGGTGAAGGCGACCGTGTACCCGGCCTCGATTTCTTTCCGCATGCCCAGCAGCCCACGCACCGCGCCCCGGCTGCTCGACCCGCGAATGGGGACGAATCCAAACCTGCGGATCATGCGCGCCGTGAATTCGCCGTCAAAGCTGGTGCTGCTCATCACGCGGATATCGAGGTCGCGCCACAGGTACGTCGCGGCGAAAGTGCACTGGTGCCAGAAGGAATAGACGAACGGTCGCTGTTCGAGACTGACCGGAGAGTTCTCTTCGCAGGAGACGGCGAATTTCATGGTCGGCCCGATAAGGCGGACCGCGATCGTGGTGGCCCAGGAAATCAGCGTGAGCAGCACCCGCTGGCCGCGTGTAAAGGGTACGCGGCCGGTCGAAGAATCGATGTCGATGTCAGAGGGAGTCACGCTCACGCGGATATTGTAACGGGCAAGGTTCGCGCCACAGTTATATCTGCGACAACAGTGTTGATCGTTGCGCCGACCGACGAAGTCTCTAGTACTTCGACCCCTTATCCAGCGGATAAGGCTCGCCGTACTTGTTCAGATGGTCGGAATGAGAATCAGAAGCGTGCAGTGTAAGCGCAGGCAGGGCATTTTCCGCGGAAGTGATTTCGACTTCGCGGGTCTGAGAAGTCAATTCCGCCTGGGAGGCAAGTTCATACCAAACCTCCAACTTGTACCTGCCCGGGGGCACGTGGTCGATATGAAAACTTCCATCGCGCGCGCTGAGTGCGAAATACGGGGTTGGTAATGCAACGACCACCGCGCTCATATCGGGATGAATGTTGCAGAAAATATAGGACACCCCGGACTTGGTGAAACGCACGCTACGAGCCGACCCGCTTTCATAAAGACCCAGGTCGAAGGGCTTGCCGTGGTAGAGCGAAAACACGTCATGAAAAAAGGGGTCGCGATTCGGAAACTCAATCGCAGTGCCCACGGTGACAGCAACCACGTGCGGCGTGAAACGCTTATCCTTCTGCAGCAAGCGCGCCATCGGGCCGGGAGCAACCGGTTCCCTGGCAGCGGTCGACGTCAGTGACACCACGACATCGCCATTGTTGAACTCGCGCTTGGCATGAAGCACGTTGACAATCCCTCGAACTGTTCCTTCCTGCGCGGTCAGGAGAGTGCTAAGGGTAAGGACCACCATCGCGACCTTTGTCGGGATCTTCAAAAGCGCACCCCGGCGGCGATATTCAGGTGGTCTCCGGAAGCGCTTTCACCGGAAGCCGGCGCGGTGAACAAGTGGCGATATTCCACCGCGAACAGCAGGAACGAGTTCGGCTGGTAGATGAAATTCACGAATTCAGTGCGATTTTTCTTGAGCGCGGGGAAACCAAGACTCGTGAAGGAACTACCGAAGAATCGTAGATCCCTGGCGTAGTTCTCATCCTGACCGAAGGCGCCGTTGATCTCAAAGCGCTTGACCGGTTTCACTTTCAACTGCGCCCAGCCCCCCGTCGATCTCAGCGGATGGACCGCTGTTTGCGGTGGAAAAGCTTCTGGATACACCACGCTCGACCAGATACCGCCGCCCAGTCCACCCACGGCTTGCCCGTCGTACCACTCGCCCGAAACTTCGAAATGGGAGCCGACCGGAATTTTCAGATCGGTGTTTACGGTCCAGCTGTCGATCTGGTTGAAGGTCTGATAGCGCTGCCGAGCCCGATAGCCGCCGAATCCGATTACGAAAGGAAGGTGGTCCGCGGAGGATCGATCGATCGCGATGCGGCCCGCGAGCGCAGGAATCCGCGTGGCCTCGCCCGCAGTGGGGTTGAGACCTTGAAAAGGCGGGATTTCCTCGGTCAGCGGATCGAGCAACCCGCCCTGCAGAACCAGAGACGAATCCGGGCGCAGTGTCAGCCGGCGCTCGACTTCGATCTGCGGAGTCCATACCCAGAGATTGCCGGACCATGCCATCGCCGGTTCCCACACGGTGGCATACGAGGTTGGCGACAGCGGTGAAAAGAAAGGCGTGTCCTGTCCGATGTGGAGGCTGGTGTTCTGCCAGTCCAGATTGATGTTTGCCGTGCGCAGGCGAAGCAGGCCCGCCGTCACACCGTAGGAAGTCGTGGGACTGCCGCCGGCGAAGTCGATCTCGGCGTTCGCCGAGGTGCGCGCGCCGAAGATTTTCGGTCCGGTTGCGCTGATGCCGAGCATCGTCTGGCGCAAAGTCGCGGCCGCGCTGCCATCCGGGGAGCCGGGGAAGCTAGGAAAGGCGAGGCTGGGCAGATCCTGAATGTCGAGCGAGCCGCTGTTGCGGTAGGCGTTAAATAAAACAAGACCGGACAGCTTCACTGGATACTTGCTCGCACTCTCCACCTTGTCCTGGTGCAACTCGTTCACTTTCGCGGCGAGGAAGCCAACATCCTGGTCAGCGGAGGCCGCCGTCGGTTCGGCAATGGGTGCGGGCGCGGGCGCAGGCTCGCTTGCGACAGTGCGGTTTCCCTGTACCTGATCGCGCAACTCTTTGAGGCTCTGGCGAAGCTCTTCAATCTCGCGACGGGAATCTACCAGCCCGGAACGCGTCTCCTGCAACTCGCGTTTCAGGCGGACAATTTCCTCAGCGTTGCTGGAAGCATCCTGCGCGACCAGGCTCGTCGACGCCAGGCAGGCGGCGACGACAATCGATGGAAGAGAAAAGCGCATTTGTTTTCTCAATTGTGGTGACCTGGCGTAATCCGCGCAAGGTTACCAGCGTGCTGAGGATGCGCTGGCTGCTTCAATTGGCTTCGAAGACCGGAGCCCTGACGATCTCAATGTCGCTAGCCGCGGGCTGGAAGGGGGCGAGCTATCTGTGGATCGAGCCGGTAGACCCTTTTCAAGGAATCGTAAAATCCCGATTTACATTCGTGATCCGCGGTCACGGTGATCACAGCGTCGCCCGGTGGGAAAGTTGTAGCGTAAAGGGTCGGCTTACGATGAAATCAGATAGGTCCTTTGGTGAATGCAGCCCTTGTAAAGGTTGGCAAAGATGGGACGCTCCTTGATCTGGGTCCAAGGCAATGCGGACGCGGGGTGGGCCTGTTCGAGTTGCCCATGGAGATTTCCCGTTCCGACGTTGCTGGGGGAAGATGCGAAAGACGCTTACGATCGCCTCGCAGCCGCGAGATTCCGGGAGCACACGTGCGCAGCACCAGCCGGTCCTGCTGCTCCTAAACCAAGCAGTGGGCCGACCTTCGCGGACCGTGCGCGGAGACTGATCAAGGGAGGATACAAGCCCAAGGATGCGGTCGAAGTGGTACTGCAGGAAATAGCTCTTGAACATCGCAACGAGCTAAATGTCATGGAGAAAGCTCGCGAAGACGCCGAGGGCTTCCTTCTGAAAATCCGCAAGGGGCTTATCTGACGACGGCGTCCGCCAGTCCTGCCTCCGATTGAATCCGCACTTGCGACACCGGCCCTATACCTTTTTCACCGAGCGACTCAGCTTCGTACCAGATCAGGACCGTAGAAGAACGGGGTCGTTACTCACTTGCAGGGCAGGTCCGTATCATGGGACGCGATGATCTGCCACTTGCCGCTCCGCTTTAGCCAGGTGTCGGTAAAGCTCAGGCACTGGTGCCGGTCGCGCCCGTCTTTTTCTTCGCGGACGGAATTCCCTTTGCCGTACACCACGGCGAGATCGTCTCCGAAAAGACGCACCTTTGTATCGCTGATACTACATTCGCGCGCGGACGTCGACCTATCCTGCGTCGCCTTTACTTCCTCCGCCTTGCCATACTGCGTACCGTCCTGGAGAGTGCCCCAGAAGTCGTCCGCAAGAATCGTCTCCGCGATCTTGTTATGGTCACAAGCGGCCTCTTCCCACTGCCGCTCAGCGTCGAGCATGAATTTCGCGTTCGCGTCGCCTGTCGGGGCCCACTGTGCCTGCTGCGCCTGAGTAAAAATTCCCGTGAACATCGCCATCGCCAACCATGTCAAGGAACGCTTCAGCATCGATATGTCCACCTTTTCGGCAGAGACCATACCATCCACTTGCAGAATGTCAACTGAGTGAGTGGTACACTGCCGGCGCTGCCGGGAGGCAAGCATGAAAGCGCCTGCATTTTATCGAATCGCCGCTGTTCTCCTGCTGCTTTTTGACGTTGGACATACCCTTGGTTTTCGGCAGTCCGATCCCCAATGGGGAGTGGACACGCTTCTGGTCTCCATGCGCTCCATTCACTTCGACGTGCAAGGGTTTAGCCGTACCTATTGGGACTTCTTTGTGGGGTCCGGATTCTTTGTGTCCGTGTTTCTTCTATTCGCGGCGGTATTAGCGTGGCAGCTCGCCAGTCTTTCGGCAGAGAGTTTGGTGCTCATGTGCCGCACGGCGTGGGCATTTGCCCTTTGTTTTTTCGCCGTGACGATTTTGAGCTGGAAATACTTCTTCCTTTTACCCATCCTTTTCGTAACCCTGATTACGGTGTGTTTGGTGGCAGGGGCATGGCTCTCTTCGAAGCCGAGTTGATGCTCGATTCGTGGAGAGGGGAGCGCTAGGTCTCTAGATAAGCGTCGATCCACTCCTTCAGCTTGCGGCGGCGTTCATCGGTGGCGTCGAAGCGGACGCCGAAGGAATGTTTGGGCTTTTTCCAGGTCACAGTGGCGCGTACCCAGAGCCGGGGCAGAGTCAGCAGCGCGAATGAGACCTCGACCGGCTGGCCGGCGCTGACGGTCTCGGCGCTTTTGATCGACATACCGCCGGAACTCACTTCAATGCTTGTGGCATTGAACTTTCTACCTTCGGGACCCTGCACTGCTACTTCCGTCATGACCGGAATGCGCACGTAGCGGCGGAATTCGTGAAGCACCAACATGTTGGTGGCGCGCACGAGTTTCAGCGCGGCCGAACGCTCCACCGGTTCCTGAATCATGGCATTGATTCCGTATTTCGAAAAGCGCATGGCTTCCTGCGCGCTGCCGCCGAGTCCGTAAATGACCATGCGGCTATTCGAAGGAGATGTCCGAATCGATTCCATAACAGCTTGGGCAGCCGGGCCGAGTTTGACCACGCAAGCCTCGAACTTTTCTTTGCGCAGGCGCTCGGCGGCGTTGCCCGTCACCATGACGGCTTCAATGCCAAATTGGCGGAAGCACTCCGATAGAATGGCGCGGCTGCCGTCCTGCAGGTCGACCATGGCGACGCGGGCCGCAGCCTTCTTGGCTTGGGGAATCGGGGCCAGAGCAGTTCCTAGGACGTTTTCCATAACGAGTGGGCGAATCTCGCGTGAAAACCTATTCTGGCCTGCCAGAACGGCTTTGGCAAAGGCTCGTTCGGCATATAGCACGGTACAAAAGTGTCATTACAGGCGGTGAACAAGCGGGTTACTTTCGATTGTTGCGCTACGAGCTATGAGCTAGGAGCTTCGAGCCTAAAACCAAGATAAAAGAGTTCTTTTGCGTAGGGCAGACGAGTGGGGCCGCCCTACATATTGGCCTTGGTCGTCTGCATGGCCGATGTGGTTTTAATCGTTTAACGGCGCGCCTTCAGGCTTGCCGTTGATCCGCGCAGGGAGGTGATGTCGCCGCCGGTGCTTCTACGACCAGCGCTTGAACACCAGCGCGCCGTTGGTGCCGCCGAAGCCGAAAGAATTGGATAGCGCGTAATCAAGACTCGCCTTGCGAGCCTGGTTGGGAACGAAGTCCATTTCCTTGGTATCGGGGTCCTGGTTCTCGAGATTCACGGTCGGCGGCAGAATTTGATTTTGCAGCGCGAGCACAGAAACACCGGCTTCCAGTCCTCCCGCGCCGCCCAGCAGATGCCCGGTCATTGACTTAGTCGAGCTCACCGGTACCTTGCGCTCGCCGAAGAAGTTCCTAATCGCGTGGGCTTCGAGCACATCGCCGATCGGCGTGGACGTGCCATGCGCGTTAACGTAACCAATGTCCGCAGGCTGCAGCTTGGCGTCTTTCAGCGCATTCTTCATGACGCGGAAACCGCCTTCGTGCTCGGGCGCCGGCTGCGTGATGTGGTAGGCGTCGCCGCTCATGCCGTATCCGACCAGTTCAGCGAGGATGTTTGCGCCACGGTTCTTGGCAAATTCAAGCTCTTCGAGAATCAGAATGCCCGCGCCTTCGCCAATGACAAAGCCGTCGCGCTCGGTGTCCCAGGGACGGCTGGCTTTCTCGGGCTCGTCGTTGCGCGTGGAGAGTGCACGCATGGCGGCGAAGCCGCCCACGCCCATCGGGGTAATGGCAGCTTCAGCACCGCCGGCGATCATGACGTCGGCATCGCCGTGCTGAATGATGCGGAACGAATCGCCTAGAGAATGAGCGCTGGTTGTGCAGGCTGTTGCAGTGGCTTCATTCGGTCCCTTGGCGCCGAAGCGCATGGAGACGTGGCCGGCGGCAAGATTCACGATGGCCGCAGGAATGAAGAAGGGAGATATCTTGCGCGGTCCGCCTTCGAGCAGGGCACGATGTTCGCGCTCGATGACGTCGAACCCACCGATCCCGGAACCGATGTGAACTCCGACGCACTCGGCAATTTCGGGCGTGACTTGCAGGCCGCTGGCCTTCATCGCTTCGTCCGCCGCCGCCAGGGCGAAGTAGATGAAGCGGCCCATCTTCTTGACTTCTTTTTTCTCGACGAAATTCAGCGGGTCAAAATTCTTGACCTCGGCGGCAATCTGGCAGGCGTGGCTGGAGGCGTCGAACTGGGTGATTTTCCCGACGCCGCTCTTGCCCGCGAGCAAATTCTTCCAGACTTCGTCCGTGGTATTGCCAACACCGCAGATCAAGCCGATGCCGGTGACTACGACCCGCCTCGTCAAACCTACTTCCCGCCTTTCGAGTGCTTGCCGATGTAGTCGATGGCATCCTGCACGGTGCGGATTTTCTCCGCGTCTTCGTCAGGAATCTCGATGTCGAAGGCTTCTTCGAAGGCCATGACCAGTTCGACGGTGTCGAGCGAGTCGGCGCCCAGGTCATCCACAAAAGACGCGTTGGTGGTGACTTCGCCTTCGTCGACGCCGAGCTGCTCGACGATGATTTGCTTTACCTTTTCGTCAACGGCTGCCATTGTTTCTCCTATCCGGCGCCCCGGCAGGGCTCGGGTTCGAAATTGTCTACTTGCTCACCTTGGAATGCTTCTCGATGTAGTCGATGGCGTCCTGCACAGTGCGGATCTTCTCGGCGGCATCGTCCGGGATTTCGATGTCGAAGTGCTCCTCGAGCGCCATCACCAGTTCCACGGTGTCGAGCGAATCAGCGCCCAGGTCGTCGACAAAGGACGCGCTGGAAGTCACTTCGCCTTCTTCCACGCCCAGCTGTTCAGAGATGATCTGCTTCACCTTCTCGGTGATTTCCTTCAGTTTATCGCCTGCTGCCATAGCAATGCCTCCGCCGCAAATTCTGTTGGATGGAAACTTCGAGTCTAATGGTGCGAACAAATTTATGTAAAGGGAACGCGGATTGTTTCGAACGCGATACGCCGCGAATCTGTTCCGGAAAGCCTTCAGCATCCTAATTGTTCGAGAGGAAGCGGGTCAACGCGGGGAGGACGCGGGCGACGGCGCCCGCGCCACACGGACTGTTACTTCGGCCAGTACTCGTCGCGTAATCGCGTCTGGCGGCTGGTTAACGGAATCTCCCGGCCGCCGATGAAGACGTGCTTCACGTCCGTTTTCACGTCCAGGGGATCGCCAGTGGCCACGACCACGTTCGCGGTTTTGCCAGGATCGAGCGACCCGAGTTGGTCGGCGACTCCCCAGATTTCCGCCGCGTTCAGCGTAATGGCTTTGAGCGCTTCCTCCGGCGGGAGGCCGAAGCCAACGGCGAATCCTGCCTGGTAGGGAAGATTGCGGGAATTGTGCGCGTCGAAGCTGGCGAACGCGATTTTGACGCCCCGTTTCTGAAGTTCGGCCGGCAGGCTGTAGACAGCGTCGTAGCGCTCGTACTCTTTTGGCGTTTCGTAGATGGGTCCAACAATCACCGGCACTTTGAGGCTTGCGATGTAGTCAAGCATGGGACGCGTGTGGCTGACATGGTTGAGAACGATCTTCAGATTAAATTCCTGCGCAAGGCGAACCGCCGTCTCCAGATCGCTGGGACCCTCGGCGGCCAGCACCACCGGCTTTTTACCCTGCAAATACGGCAGCAGCGCCTCGAGTTTCAGGTCGCGTTTGGGTGTCGTGGGAAGCGGCTTCTTGTCGCGCTCGGCGTCGGCTTTCTTCTTCTCGAAATCGGCGGCCTTCTGCTGATAATCCAGTGCGTCGAGAAAGGCCTGGCGAAGCTGCGAGGCCATTCCCATGCGAGTTTCGGGGAATTTGCGTTTCTCCCACGACTCGTTGCGGCGCTGCTCACCCGTGAAGTTCATGGGCATGGCGATATCGCGGATCAGCAGCATGTCGGCCGCCGAGGGCCCGGCGAGCTGCACGAACGAATCCTGGCCGGGCAGCGTGTCGGCGCTGTCGGGCGCGACAATCGCATTGGTGATGCCGTTGATGCGCGTGACCGGAATGAGTTCCGACTCGGCATGAAACGCGTCGTAGACGTGCATATGCGGCATGATCTCGTCGCTCAGCTCGATGCGGTCGTTGGTCGTGTCCTCGGCGGAAATTTCGGTGAGGCCGAGGGACGTCTCCGAATCGATCAGGCCCGGGTAGACGGTCATGCCGGTGACGTCGATGACTTTGGCGTCTTTTGGGACTTTCACCGACGAGGGCGCGCCAAGCGCGCTGATCTTGCCCCCTTGCATGATGAGCACACCGTTCTCGATCACGCCGTGGGAGACGGTTAACAGTTTGCCACCCTTGAGCACGATCGTTGGCTGCTGGGCAAAGGCGAGTGCGCCGAAGAAGAGGATCAAGATTGCAGTGCCGACGCTACACTTCACAGCGAACTGAGAGCCGGGAACTGAGAACTGTCTTTTCACTGTCCCTCCGTGTAGTGCGGCATGCCGTATCCCGGAAGGGAGCGGTCGAAGTACACATCGCCGTCGATCAGAACTTTGTTCGGCACGGCAGAACTCGAGAGCGGGTAGCCGTCCCACAGAACGAGGTCGGCATCCTTGCCCACGTCGATGGAACCAACCTTGTCGTCGACGCCCACGATCCACGCCGCGTTCAGGGTGATCATCTTCAAAGCTTCTTCTTCGCTGGCGCCGCCGTAGCGCATGGTCTTGGCGGCTTCCTGATTGAGGCGGCGCGCAAAGTCGTCAGAATCGCTCTTGATCGCAACCCGGACACCTTTGCGCATGGAGATCACCGCATTCCACGGGATCGCGTCCCAGGCTTCGTGTTTGTAGCCCCACCAATCAGCGAAGGTGGCGATGCCCACGTTCTCCGCGGCTAGTTTTTCCGGCACTTTGTACGCTTCGAGCGCGTGATGGAAGGCGCGAATGTGGTATCCGAATTCCTTGGCCATGGCCATCTCGGTGATGAATTCGTCGGCGCGATAGCAATGGATCTGCACCATCAGCTTGCCGCGCAGAACGTCGGCGAGGGCCTCGAGTTTCAGGTCGCGCTTGGGTGCGGTGGCGTCCTTATCGCCGCGCTTAACCTTCGCGTTGTAGTCATCCCAGGAGCGCATATAGTCCTGCGCCTGCACGAGTGCGTCGCGCTGCACGGCGAAGTTGCCCATGCGGGTGGAGGGCAGCTCGTGGCGGCTGCCATAAACGCGCTTGGGATTCTCGCCGCTGGCAAACTTGATGGAGCGAGGAGCGCCCGGGAACAGCATGGCGTCGCGGCCGGCACCATACTTATGCTTGATGACGACTGCCTGGCCGCCGATCATGTTGGCGGAGCCATGCAGCAGGAGCGAAGTCGTGACCCCGCCCGCCAGCGCGCGGTAGATAGCCTTGTCCTGGTAGTCGAAGGCATCCTGCATCATCATTTGCGGCGTGACCGGACTGGTAGCTTCGTTTACATCGTCGTCGAGAGCGAGGTGGGAGTGGGAGTCGATAATGCCGGGCGTGAGATACTTTCCACCCGCGTCGATCACCGTGGCCGAGGCGGGTGCATTGACAGACTCGCCGACCGCGGCAATCTTGCCGTCTTTGATATAAACGCTGCCGTTTTTCAGGTTGCCGTGCGTGACGGTCATGACGACCGCATTCTTGATAACGACATCGTTGTGCGCGGGGGCGGCGGGTTGCTGGGCGAGGACTGCCTGGGCAGCGCAGACCCAAGCCAGCAATTGCAGCCTCCCCAACCTTGTCGTGTTACGACCCATTGGAGCTCCTTGGGGCGACGGGAATGACGTGCGATTGTAGGCGGCTGTTTCGCTGAGGTCAACGTACGAAGAGAGGTTGCGGCAGCGGGCGTTTGTTCACAGGGTTAAGTTAGCTTAACAATTCAAGACACTTTGTGATATGCGAGCAGTCGTGCAAAGAGTAAGCCGGGCCAAGGTGGAGGCAGCGGGCGAGGTCGCAGGCGAAATCGGCCTGGGGTTGCTCGTGCTGCTGGGCGTTGGCAAGCAGGATTCCGAAGCCGCCGCCGATTATCTCGCCGACAAGGTGATCGGCCTGCGCATTTTCGAAGATGACGGCGGCAAGATGAATCGGTCGGTGGCCGATGTCGGCGGAGCGGTGCTGGTCGTCTCGCAGTTCACGCTTTACGGCGACGCTCGCAAGGGAAAGCGTCCGTCGTTCGATGACGCGGCTCCGCCGCAAAGGGCGCGCGAACTGTATGAGTATTTCGTACAGCGGGTTCGGGCCTCCGGGCTGCGCTGCGAAACTGGGCGATTTCAGGAAATGATGGAGGTAGAGTTGATTAATGAGGGACCAGTAACGATTCTTCTGGATTCGGGGAAAACTTTCTAGGTCTTCATATCCGCAAACATCGCTGCCTGCGTGTTCTGGGCAATGTATTTCTTGCTGTCGAATTTCCTGCCCGTACTGGCCCCCGACATGTAACGAATCTGCCCGAAAATAGGCCGCTCGAACCATGGCCGGTCGAACTTCCCGACGATCGACCAGGCAATTCCGGCATAACCATTCGGATCGCGTCCGTCGATTTCATACTTATCATTCAGACGGACGGCGATTTGATGCGCAACCGCGGGCGACTTGGTCCACTCCAGAATTTTCTTTCCCCAGTACATGCGGACGTAGTTGTGCATCCAGCCGGTGGTGACCATCTGCATCTGGCCGGCGTTCCACAAGGGATCGTGGGTCTCGGCATTTTCCAGTTGCGCCTCTGTGTAAAGCACGGGGCGAGGATCGCGGGCGTGCATCGCCAGCGTGCGGTGAGCCCAAGGCTCGGCGGATTCGAAATTGTCGTAATTCGGGTTGAAGTGCACCAGGTTCACGGAGAGTTCGCGCCAGGTGATGACCTGGTTCAGAAACCCGTCCTTGGTCGGTTGCGAGACGTCGGCCTTCTGGGCAGCCAGTGCCACTGTAATTGGGCTGATGTGTCCAAAGTGAAGGTAGGGCGAGAGACGGCTCGAGCCTTCGCGTTCAGGATGATTGCGATCCTGAATGTAATGCGGAAGTCTGTGGCGAACGAATTCCTTCAGCAGCCGCAGGCCTTCGCAAGAGCCGCCTTTCCATTGCATAACCCGCGCGACGGAACGATCGATATCCCAGCCCTCGGTCAAGTCACAATCCAGCGCAAGCACTTGCAGACTGGGTGGCTTGGTCCATGGAACTCTGGTCTTGGGGTTGGTCGACGCGACGAGGAATCGCTTGAGCTGGGCCTGTAGCCGCGGTCGGGCGATCGAGGCCGCGTACTGCTCTTTCTCAAGGAGCCTCGATGGCACGACAACGTCGGCGTCGACGGTCCATAAGGGTAGGCGAAGCTTCCTGGCGACCGTCTCCCGCCATGCGCGAGCCTGGCGGATCGGGTTTTCGTCGCCGACCACGAGTGCAGGCCTCACTTCCTCACAGAATTTCAACAGGCTATGGTCGGGAAAACGACGCAGGACGAAGCCGACGCTGCGCTTTTCGAGCGCCTCCGCAATGTCGGGGATTCCTTGAGCCAGGAAAGCGTAATGGCGAAGATTTGCGGGAGGAAAAGGGCGCGGAGCGAAAAACACCACCACCGGCTTGCCTAACGCATTGGCCGCTTCGACAGCAGTATCAAGCGCGGGATTATCGATTCCCCGCTGCGCACGTTGCATCCAGTAAACCACGCAGGTCCCGTCGGGATCAGGAACGCCATCCCGGCGCACGGTTACCCGCGGATTGTTTTTCAGTGCAAGAAGTGCGTCCATTTTTGAGCATCGATAAAAATCTGCTGCGAGTTGCTGCGACACAGATGCGGATGGGCGGAGGAACGATGCGCTGTCAGCGAGGAATTCTTCTGGCCAGGTCAAGCCATGACGTCGGCAACGCGCGCTGCATCGACACAGGCGCGAACGTCATGCGTTCGGATAATATGCGCGCCTTTGAGAATCGCCGCAGTCTCGGCCGCGAGGGTGCCGTAGAGCCGATCGTGAACAACAGCGTCTTGTCCCTCGCGCGCCAGCATCCTTCCGACGAACGACTTCCGCGACACGCCGGCCAGCAGCGGGTAGCGCAACTGGTGCAGTTCCTCGAAGCGCCGGAGAAGAGGGTAATTCTGCTCGAAGTTTTTCCCGAAGCCGAAGCCCGGGTCGAGAACCATTCGCTCACGCTTCACTCCGGCGAGCAGAGTGGCGTCGGACCACTCACGCAGTTCCCGCTTCACCAGCACCACGATGTCGGCGACGGGTTCAAGCGTGCGCCACTCTTCCGGCCGGCCGCGCATGTGCATAAGCACGGCCCCACACTTCAATTCGGCAACAGTCTTTGCCATCTTCGGATCCCAACGAAAGGCGCTCACGTCGTTGACGATTTCCGCCCCGGCTTCGATGGCTGCGCGCGCGACACTGGCCTTGTACGTGTCAATGGAAACAATCGCCTTGGGCCGCGTCTGCTTGAGCTTCTGAATGACTGGCAGGACGCGTTGGAGTTCCTCTTTCTCAGTCACAACTTTGGGGCCATCGGCATTCTTGGCGGAAGCGCTCACCTTGGCTCCGGGACGAGTAGATTCGCCGCCGACATCCACGATGTCCGCGCCATCGTCGAGCATTTGTAGCGCGTGCGCAACAGCCTTCTCAGGGTCAAGAAACTGTCCGCCGTCGGAGAATGAGTCAGGGGTCACGTTCACGATGCCCACGACCAGCGTTCGCTTGCCTAGGGGCAGAGCGCGCGTACCGATATTCCAGTCGAAGACGGGGCGCATCGGTCCAGATTCTAAATGAGGTCAGCGGGAGAATTTCGAGAGTCAGCTTTACGCGCCACGAACCCAGCCCCCCGCCCTCAGAACGCCCGGTCCCCCTGCATTCATCAGCCCAAATCACGCCACTGACGTGCACTCTTTTCAGTGCTAAAATCTGTCTTGAGAAATGTCCATGCGCCGGTTGCGTGCCTGCCTCGTGCTGCTGGTTGTAGCCTGCCTGACGTTTCCAACGCCCGCCCACGCAGCCAAGAAGAAGAAACTGCCTGCGCGCATCGCGGCGATTCTGGCCGAACCAGAACTGGCGCGCGGTTTTTGGGGAATCGAGATCCGTTCGCTGACAACGGGCGAGGTCCTTTACGAACAGAACGCCGCCAAGCTGTTCACTCCCGCTTCCAATACAAAGTTATTTACCACCGCCGCATCGCTCGCGCTGATCGGACCCGACTACAAATTCCGGACTTCCGTCGAGACCAACGGCCTGCTCGACACGCACGGCCGTCTCAACGGAGATCTGTTGTTGGTTGGCCGCGGCGATCCGAATCTCTCCGGTCGCGAGTTGCCCTATGACCTGCGGACCCAACGCAATGACCACCCCATCAAGGTTCTCGAGGATCTGGCTGACAGCCTGGTTCAAAAAGGTGTGAAGTACATCGATGGCGACCTTGTCGCTGACGACTCCTACTTCGCTTTCGAGCGGTACGGCGAGGGCTGGAGCCAGGATGACCTGGTGTGGGGCGACGGTGCTCCCGTTTCCGCGCTCACCATCAACGACAACGTGGTGTTCGTCAACATCCTGCCGGCTGACCGTGCGGGCGAGCGGGCTTTCGTCACCATCGTCCCCTTCGCCGACTACTACCACGTCGATAACCGGATCATGACCACGCCAGCGGGCACAGCGCGCCGCATCTTCTTTAATCGCGAGCCGGGATCGACGGCGCTTACCCTTTGGGGCGAGATGCCGATCGATGACAAAGGCGCCAACGAAGCTTTGGCCATCGACGACCCCGCCGCCTTTGCTTCGTCGTTGTTCCGGCACCTGCTGGAAAAGCGAGGCATCATCGTCTACGGCCACGAACGCACGCATCACACCGAACTGGCCGGACTCTCGACCTTCAGCGTCACGGCCACTGCCGAGGCGCGTGGTGGCGGGGGTGACGAGTTCCCACGTCCGGGGCAGCCGAATCAGGGGATGGTGCTGGCGAGTTTCGAATCAAGGCCTCTGATCGAAGACCTTCGCGTCATCAACAAGGTCAGCCAGAACCTGCATGCGGAAATTATTCTGCGCCTGCTGGGGAGGGAAAAAGGAACGGCTGCCACCATCGACAGCGGACTCGAAGTCGTGCGCGGATTTCTGGCCAAGGCGGAAATTCCGGGCGATCAATACGTGTTCTACGATGGCTCCGGCCTGTCGCGCCAGAACCTGGTCACGCCGCACGCGGTCGTCGCCTTGCTTGAATATGCCTGGCGACAGCCATGGGGCAAGGCTTATCGCGATACGCTGCCAGTCGCCGGGATCGATGGTTCGCTGGCAGACCGCCTGAAAGGCACCATCGCACAGGGACGAGTCTACGGGAAGACGGGTTCTCTGGGCGGGGTCAAGACCCTGTCGGGATATGCAATGACCGACCATGGGGAGCCGATTGCTTTTTCGATTCTGACCAACAATTTCAATCTCCCGGCGAAAAAGGTAAATGACGCGATCGATGAAATTGTCTTGAACATCGTCGAAGACAATTCCCGCCACAAATAGCATTTTCGAACTTCAATGAAACGGTAAAAGGAGGCGTTGGCCGGAGGTGACTAAGCCGGACGCCGCGCCGCTTTGCGCAGACGCGTCGCGCCCGCTGCCGCAGGCCCCGTTCCCGTGGGCGGTTTCTTCATGCCATCGAGCAGGTCTTTGAGGACCACGGCGTTGTTGTGCTCTTCGTCGCTGAAGGCATAGAGCAGGGTGAGACGCTTTCGTCCATGAGCCAGCCGATAGAGTTCCTGCAACTGCGCCGCGGCCTCCGGACGCCCGAGTTCCTTGAGATAGCGCTTACGGAACATGCTCCACGCGTCGCGATTTGCATGCGACCAGCCCCGCAATTCATCGGAGGGCGCGAGTTCCTTCAGCCAGGCATCCAGCGCCGCCTCTTTTTTGCTGATGCCGCGGGGCCATAGCCGGTCCACCAGGACACGGGCACCGTCGGCGGCAGAAGCTTTCTCATAGACGCGCTTGACGACGACTGCCATGGGCTTTGCTCTATTATTGTACGTCTATAGCACAGGAGAATGGAGCATGGGCTTCGTGTGAGAGGACCGATGAACACATTGAAGAAAAGCTATTGTGCCGGGCCGCTGGGGGTTTTCCTAAGCGCTTTAGCGGGACTTCTCCTGTTGCAGGGCTGCAATGCCGAGATCCGCAGGTCGGATGCGGAACTGGGGTTGAATCCACAGCAGAGCGCGGGGCGCCGTATTTACGATCGGCACTGCGATCAATGCCACGAGCCTTATTCGACCAGCGGGAAGAAAGGGCCGGGCCTGAAAGGCATCTTCAAGAAGCAGTATCTCTCCGAGAGCGGCCTGCCCGCGAATGACGAGCGC
Source organism: uncultured Acidobacteriota bacterium (assembly GCA_963765755.1). Lineage (GTDB taxonomy): Bacteria > Acidobacteriota > Terriglobia > Terriglobales > Acidobacteriaceae > Gp1-AA133. The sequence continues at coordinate 280,961 of CAVXXV010000023.1, forward strand.
GTTGGGGAAATCATTCGTGCCGGGCGCAGCAAGATGCCGGCGTTCGGCCAGACGCTCGATCAGCAACAGGTAGAGGATTTGCTGGCTTACATGCACACGCTGTAACAGCTCGTTGTTTGTTCGAGCGGGCTGCTTTGGTCTCCATCCAAGTGAAAGCCGTCTCCAAGTCGGATCTCTATCGCAAGCTGCCTTCCGTGGACGAGCTTCTGCGGCACCCTGAGCTTGCGGACGCCGTGGTCCGCGATGGCCACGTTGCGGTGGCTGATGCGGCACGCGCCGTGTTGGAGCGTGTGCGAAAAGATATCAGCGACTCGGATGCGAACCCGCATGCACTCGATGCGACGATTACCGGCCTCGTCGATTCCATTCGTCAGGAACTGCAGCGGAGCCAGGCGTACTCCCTGCGGCCAGTGATCAATGCCACGGGAGTGATCCTGCACACCAACCTTGGACGCGCCCCTCTCGCCCCTGGCGCGATCGAAAATATTCAAAGAGCCGCGGCGGAATATTCGAATCTTGAGTTGGATCTCCCGTCCGGCGAACGCGGGAAACGCGATGTCCACGTGGAGCGTTTGTTCCAGAGGCTCTTTCATGACAGCGAAGACGCCAAGGCCCAGCGCGAACTCAGCACCATCGTGGTCAACAACAACGCGGCTGCTGTATGGCTGGCCTTAAACACGCTGGCCGCTCGCGGGGAAGTCATCGTCTCACGCGGCGAACTGGTTGAGATTGGCGGATCGTTTCGCATCCCGGAGGTGATGGCGCAATCCAATGCCACCCTTCGCGAGGTCGGTACCACCAACCGCACCCGCATCGCAGACTACGAGCAAGCCGTCAACGAGAACACACGAGTGCTTCTGAGAGTCCACCGGTCGAATTTCCAGATCACTGGATTTACTGAGCAGCCTGCGCTGGAGGAGTTGGTCGCCTTGGCGCGAGCCCGCAAGCTCATCGTGGTCGAGGACCTGGGCAGCGGCGCGATCTTCAGTCTGGCTTCTGTGGGTGTTCGCGGGGAGACAACCGTCTCCGACAGTTTGCGCGCAGGCGTGGATGTCGTGACCTACAGCGGAGACAAACTGCTGGGCGGGCCGCAAGCCGGCATGCTCACAGGAAGCGCCGATCTGATCAAGCGCATGCGCTCCAACTCCTTGTTCCGCGCCTTGCGCGTCGACAAGCTCACATACGCCGCTCTGGAAGCGACCCTGCTGGCCTATGTCAAAGAAGATTACGATTCGATTCCAGCGGTGCGCATGATGCGGGCCTCGAAAAGTGAAATCGGCAAGCGGGCCGAATCCGTTGCTCGTCAGTTGCGCGAGGTATGCGGCGTGGAGATAGAGGTGATCGACGGCGAATCCGTGATTGGGGGAGGTGCAGCGCCGTCTTCGGTGCTGCCCACTCGTTTGCTGGCGGTGACATTATGCAACGCGAACGCCGATGCGTTTTTGGCCCGCTTGCGCGCGCAAGACCTGCCGCTGATTGCCCGCACGCACGAGGGCCGGGTCCTGATTGACTTGCGCACGGTATTTCCTGAGCAGGATAAGTCCGTGATCTCGGCCTTGCGTACGGCCGCACAAAACTGATTTATCCAGCGTCAATACCCTGTGCAATCATCCAATAGACAGCAGCGTCTTCGGAAACGTGGCGACCCTCTATACCATCGGACACTCGACGCGCACGATTGAAGAACTTATCAGCGTGCTGCGTGCTCACGATATTCAAACACTCGTCGACATCCGCGCATTTCCGATGTCGCGCCGCCTGCCTCACTTCAACCGGGAAGCGTTGGAAGTATCCTTGCAGAACGCCAGTATCCGTTACTCATGGATGAAGGGCCTTGGCGGGTACCGGAAAAAGATTCGAGAAGATTCTCCGAACAGTGGCTTGCGCAACGCGAGTTTCCGAAACTATGCGGACTACATGCTCACGCCTGAGTTCGAAGCAACCATCGCGGAACTCATCGAACTGGCCGAAAACTCCCGCACGGCCTACATGTGTGCGGAGCGCGTGTGGTTCCAATGTCATCGGATGTTGGTTTCTGATTGGTTCGTCGCACACGGACACACCGTGTTGCATATCGATGGAGAAGGTCCGCCAAAACCGCACCGCCTTACCGCGGAAGCTCGACTTGCAGGCAACCAACTCGTCTACAGCAGCGATCTTCTCTTTCAATGAACTGCCGACCTCTCTGATCGATAGACCCGCTTCTGTATGAGGCAACCCTTAGATGAAGGCAGGACTTCATGCGCCCCTAGTGCCGCTCCGTGTCCTCTGTGGTAAAGATCTTGCTTTTCGTCGAGCGCGGGTCCTTTAGCTTGCGGTTCGCGTCCGCGGGTCCCGCAGCACCGGTGTTCGATCCACTGGGTGAGCTTGTGCTAACGTTTTCACCATGATTGTCGGCACGGGCATCGACATCGCCGAAGTCCCCCGGATTCGCGAGGCCATCGAGCGCCACGGTCAGCGCTTCCTGAATCGCATCTTCACGGAAGGCGAGATTCAGTATTGCGAATCGAAGGCGAACCGCGTGGAACGGTACGCGGCACGCTTTGCGGCCAAGGAAGCGGGCATGAAAGCCATCGGCACCGGTTGGAACCACGGCGTGCGCTGGCGCGACATCGAAGTTGCGCGAAAGCCCGGCGGCCGCCCCAGCCTAGTGCTCCACGGGAAGGCCGCCGAGTTTGCGGCCAAGCTCGGGACAACCAATATCGCGCTATCCCTGACCCACACGGCCGAGCAGGCCATGGCGCAAGTCATCCTGGAAAGCTGATTCGTTCTGCTAGACTGACGCTCCAAACCTGAATCATGGCAACCATGACGTATCCATCCCCGCCCTCCGTCTCCCTCGCTCCTTCGTCTCGCACGTTGCTGCTGGGAATCGGGCTGAGCAGTTTCGCCGCGTTGTTGCTGGAACTGGCATTAACGCGGCTGTTTTCCGTGGTGCTCTTCTACCATTTTGCGTTCCTTGCAATTTCCATTGCACTGCTCGGACTGGGCGCGGGCGGAGTTTTCGCGTATCTGCGCAAACAGCGCCTGAGCGAAGTCGAGACCGGCCCACTGGCCGCTCGACTCTGCTGCCTGAATGCGATCGCAATCCCCATCGTCCTTGAAATCGTCCTGCACGTGCCCGTGTCACTGGAACTTTCCTGGGGCAACCTGGCGCGGCTCACGGTGCTCTATCTTGCGGCGGCTGTTCCCTTTTTCCTTACGGGCGTGCTTTTTTCCGTCGTGTTCGCAAGGGAAGCGCGCCTGATTACCCGCCTTTACGGTGCCGACCTGCTGGGTGGTGCACTTGCCTGTCTCAGCGTCGTGCCGCTGCTGAACGGAATCGGCGGACCGAACACCATTCTTTTTTCGGGTGTGATGATGGCCGCAGCGGGCGCAATCTGGGCGGCTTCCTCCGCCATTCGGAAAACGGCCGCAGTCCTGGCCGGCGCTTTAATGCTGATCATCGTGCTGAATTACTCCGGCCGCGTCATCGACGTGGTGTACGCGAAAGGCATGCTGCGCGACAAGTCCTGGGTGGAGTACGCGCGTTGGAACGCAATTTCGCGCGTGGAAGTCGACAGCCAGGGGAGCAGCGGCAAGGCCATTGTCATCGATGCGGACGCCTCCACTTACATCATGAATGTCGATCCACACGCATGGCAGGGAACGGAGTGGCAGAAAAATCTCATGGCTGCGCCGCCTGCACTGGCGAACGTGCTGCGGCCTCACGGTGAATACGCGATCATCGGACCGGGTGGCGGCGTCGACGTACTGCGGGCTGTCGCCAATGGCAGCCCCAGCGTCACCGGAATCGAAATCAATCCCATCATTGCGAATTCGATTATGCGGGGCCGTTATGCGGACTACTCGTACCACCTGTATGAACGGCCTGAAGTCCATCTGCACGTCACTGACGGGCGCTCCTTCGTCCGGAACGCCAAGCAGAACTTCGACGTGGTGCAGATGACGTTGGTCGATACCTGGGCGTCGACCGCCGCCGGTGCGTTCGCGCTCAGCGAAAACAGCCTCTACACAGTCGACGCATTTAGCGAGTACTTCGAGCATCTCAAGCCCGATGGGATGATCGCCATCACGCGCTGGGAATTTAAGGAACCGCGCGAAGCCTTGCGTGTGGTTTCAGTCGCGACCGAGGCCCTGCATCAGAGAGGCATCGAAAATCCGGCGAAACACTTCATCGTGGTGTCCGACGGCGATCTCGACGAAGACGGAATTCCCGTCGTGGTGCTGGCGAAAAAATCCCCCTTCACGGCCGACGAAGAAGCCCAAGTACTGGCGCACCTCGACGAGCACGAAGATCTGGTTGCTCTCTACACGCCGTCCGTACCAAAGCAGAATGCATTCTCGGCCCTGATCGCGCGCAACGATCCAAGAGCATTTGCCCGCGACTATCCCTACAACGTCGCCCCGGTCGACGACAACGCCCCGTTCTTCTTCTTCACACTGAAAACCGACCAGATCCTCCACGATGGAGGCCTGCAGCGCGGTATCGACTGGAAAGTCAACCTGGGTGTCGTGGTCTTGGGCGGCGTTTTCGTAATTTCGGTACTCGCGGTTCTCGGATTTCTGATCTTTCCCATGGCCCTGCGCGGCCAACGCGTGCAACGCTCGCTACCCTTGCTCTACTTCGTGGCGGTCGGCCTCGCCTACATCCTGGTCGAGATCAGCTGCATCCAGCGCTTCGTGCTTTTCCTGGGTCATCCGACCTATGCATTGACGGTCGTCATCTTTCTACTTCTTCTATCGAGCGGCGCCGGAAGCCTTCTCTCGCGCCGCTGGCTGTCGAACACGGCACGCGGCTGGATTCCTCTCGCTATCCTGATCGCGGGGATTCTGCTGAATACCTGGACCCTTCCCAGGTTGCTCACCTACTTGATCGGCTTGCCGTTCATTCTCAAGCTCGGAGTGAGCGCGATCGTACTGGGCCCGCTTGGCCTGGCCATGGGCATGCCGTTTCCGACTGGCTTGCGGGCCATCTCAAAGTCCAACAACGTGGAGTTGTCCGCCTCCGAATTCGGCGAGCCCGCCCATCCCGAAGATCCGGCGGTCGAATGGGCATGGGCTATGAACGCAGCCTCGAGCGTACTGGGCTCGGTATTGGCCATGGTGATTGCCATCCGTTTCGGTTTGAATGTCACGCTGGCCAGCGGAGCGGCTGCGTACGGTCTGGCGTGGGCGCTGTTTCCAGCGTTGGCACCCCGTTCGCGGGCAGCGTGAAGTCGCAGTTATGGTCTGTTATGATCAGCGGAATTCCACGCCGTCCGTCACGAGGTGTTGATGGTATTGGTTGGATGCTTGGGCCGGGCGCCGATTCCGTCCGGGCGAGGAACGCGTGCCTAGCCAGAAGCAGCTGAAGTGGTCACAACTGCGGGTCGGCCTGACCGTGCTGTTCGCCAGCATCACGCTGGGCGTGCTCACCTTCCTGATGAGCGGAACCACCGGGCTGTTCACTCCTAAGATCAAATTGAAGTCTTATTTCGATAACGCCGGCGGCTTGCGCGTGGGTGCTCCCGTGCGCCTGGCGGGCGTGGACGTGGGCAACGTCACCGGCGTTCGGGTGGTCCCTGACAAGCCGCTGACTCCCGTCGAAATCGTAATGAAGGTCACCACCAAGTACCGCTCGGTGATGCGAACCGATTCGGTCACGTCGCTGGCAACCGCCGGCGTGCTGGGCGAAACCTACATCGACATCGACAGTTCCCATGCCAAGGGACAGCCGGTTAACGACGGTGATACGCTGGCGACCCGCGAGACGCCCGACATTCAGGATGTGGTGCGCTCCAGCCAGGGCACTCTACAGAATCTGGACGCGCTGCTGAAACGCACGGACCGCATCCTGGCCTTCGTGGAAAGCGGCCAGGGCTCGATCGGCAAGCTGATTTACGACCCCCAGCTCTATAACCAGTTCGCGGCAACCGTGAACGAGTTTAAGGGTATCGTCGACCAGATCCGCAACGGAGAAGGCAGTCTCGGCAAGCTTGTGTCCAACGATGAGGCGTACAACAAAATCATGGCGGCCGTCGATAAGCTGAACACCATCGTCGACGACTTGCAGCAGGGCAAAGGAACAGCCGGGAAGTTCCTGAAAGATCCTTCCCTTTACAACAACGCCAACGACACCATCGCCAACGTAAAGAAGCTCACCGACGACATCAATGCCGGAAAAGGCTCGCTCGGAAGGCTGACCAAGGATGAGGCTTTGGCGCAGAAACTCGACAACACAATCACCAAGCTTTCGGCGCTTACCGACCGGCTGGAGTCCGGCGAAGGAACCGCTGGCAAGCTTTTCAAGGATCCATCGCTCTATAACAATGCCGATCAGATGCTGATTGAGACTCGCCAACTCGTGAAATCCATACGCGAAGATCCCAAGAAGTACCTGACCTTCAGAGTGAAGGTGTTCTAAGGCGTAGTCCTTCTGGCGATGGCCTGCGGGATTTGAACTCGATTCCGGCATAAACGTATACTTGTCGACCGCCATGAAGGTCGTCGTCATCATTCCGGCTGCCGGGCTCGGCACGCGCATGGCCCCGGCAGGCAGCAGCAAGGGAAAAGGCCCATCCAAACAATTCAGCGACCTGGGTGGCACGCCGATACTGATTCACACCCTGCGCAAGTTCGCGGCCAGCCCGCGCATCAGCGAAATCGTGGTGGCCTTGAGAAAAGACGAGATCTCCGGCTTTCAAGAGCGACTGCGGAACGACAGCGCGGCCGGACTCGAAAACAAGGCCAGGCTGGTCGAAGGTGGAGAACATCGCCAGCATTCGGTCGCAAACGCATTAGCCCAGGTTTCAGCGGCGATGGACGACATTATTCTCGTGCACGACGCCGTCCGCCCGTTTGTCACGCTCGAAATCATCGATGAGGTCATCAAGGGCGCGGAAAAATTCGGCGCCGCCATCGCTGGCATCCCCGCCGTCGACACCATTAAGAAAGTCGAGCGCACCGCCGACGGCGCCCTCATCACGGCGACCATCCCGCGCGAGCACGTGGTGATGGCCCAAACCCCGCAGGGCTTCCGCTATCAAGTTCTGAAGAAAGCCTTCGACGAAGCGATTGCCGACGGTTTCATCGGCACCGATGAAGCATCCTTGGTAGAACGCTCAGGCCACGAAGTGGCCGTAGTGATGGGCTCCCCGCAAAATATAAAAATCACCAACCCCGGCGACATGGAACTAGCCGAGTTCTACCTGAGCAGATCGTGAAAAATTCTGAAACAAATCAAGCCGGCGAACGACACTACCGGAACTGAGAACTGAGGAGCGCATCGCCCCCATGAAATCCGCCACCCGCATCGGCTTCGGATGGGACTCGCACGAGTTCGTCTCCGGAGTTCCGCTCAAGATCGGTGGAGTCGGCATAACCCACGGCAAGGGGCTAGGGGGCCACTCCGACGGAGACGTCCTGCTGCACGCCGTCACCGACGCCCTGCTCGGTGCGATTGGCGCTCCCGATATCGGCACGCTGTTCCCGCCGTCCGATCCGCAATGGAAAGGGGCCGACTCGGCCGTCTTCCTGAACGAGGCCCTCAAACGCGTTCGCGCCGCCGGCTACGCCATCGGCAACGTGGACTCCTCGTTGATCATGCTGTCGCCGAAAATCGGTCCGCACGCCGCGAACATTCGCGGGCACGTATCCAAGCTGCTGGGAATTCCGATCGATTGTGTGGGCTTGAAAGCAAAGACGCCGGAAGGCATTGGCACGGATAATGCGGCGATCGCGAACGTGGTCGTGCTGCTGGAAAAGGCGGCTAGCGCCCCGAAAAAGTCGCCTGCGCGACCCGCGCCGCCGCAATCAAAGCGCTGAAGATTGCGCGAGAAGGTGCGTCCTCACCCACCGAACGCTCCGGATGCCATTGCACGGCGAGCACAAAGTGTTCGGGATCGGTTCCTTCGATAGCTTCAATGATTCCGTCGTCCGGGCAACGAGCCGAAATTTGCAACCCCTCGCCAATCGCTTCTGCTGACTGGTGATGGCTCGAATTCACCGACACTCGCTGGAGCTCGCCGATGTTTTCCCGTACGATGCGCGCCAGAAGCGAGTCTGGCTCGACCACGACATCGTGGGCGATCGCCACCTTCCGTCCAGCCTCGTGGTTCACGGGCGACTCAATATGCTGCAATAGCGATCCTGCGCGGTACACGTTGAGAATCTGCAGCCCGTAACAGATTCCGAGAATCGGCTTGCGGTTTTTGTAGGCGTCCTCGAGCAGCAATATGTCGACCGCATCCCGAGGCAGGTCGGCGTCGGCCGTCTTGGGATCGCGTGCCGCACCATACTTCTCAGGCGATACATCCGCGCGGCTGCCCGGAAGCAGAACCGCGTTACAGTGCTCGATCATTTTCTCCAGATCCGGTGCAGCTCCATCCAGCGGGATCGCCACCGCTTCGCCTCCGGCCAGATCAACCGCCCGCACGTATTGCGGCAGAGCGCGGCTGGCATAGTCGGGATCGCCCGAGTGAGGAACCGGGATGGCAATACGTGGACGCATCACCCTTAATTGTATCGGGAGTCCGTCTGGCGCAAAAACGTCGAAGGTAACCGAAGGTTGGTGGACCGGGCGAGGACTCGAACCTGCATCTGCGGATGGTTTCCGTCGTGTTCCGGGTTACACCACCGGCCCAGTAGTGCCCGCGCAACACGGACCCCCCTATTGCGTGAGCCCGCAAGCTCTGAGGTGCAATGTAGCAAAGAAATCTACAAGAGTGATTCTCGGCTTTGATTCCGCCGCGTCTCGCCCGACGGTTCCCTGTGGAATACGCCGTTGGAGTACGGATCGAATCTCACCGGCTCACGCGAGCAATCCCCGCCAGCGCTTGCACTTGCCGGTAGTGTCGAATTTCGATGACGAGCGTGACCACTAGTACGACCGCGCCGACGGCGATCGCCACCGGCAAAGCCGCGTGGCGGTAAGCGAACCGCATGTCAGGATTCGTTCCCCGAGCCGCCGCGGCCACCACCATGGCGATGATGGTCACCAGCAGGGTCACAGCAAAAGACAGCAAAGTCAGCAGCAGAGTAACGAAGAGTGCGCGCGCCGGAACGGCATACCAACGCGGCTTTGGAGCAGTGGTGGGGGAACCCATAACCCCTTAGATTACATCGTTTTGACTGTTAGCGCGGGTGCACTGAGTGCGGTGCGTTACAATGCTGACTATGTCGCAGGCCGCTCCAGCGTTGACGCGGACTCCCGCGGAAGTCGTTCGCCAGACCCCTGTCTCGCAGGCGTCGAACGGCGTCTGTTATGCGCGCTCAGGCGAGGTCATGATTTCGGAAGGCGACCTGGAGCGCATGATTGCCGCTGTGCCTCGCAATGCCGCGGCTGCCCTGGAGCGCAAAGCGTATTATTTCGTTCCCCTTACCGTCAGCCAGGGAGACGACACTGTCATCGCCGACCGCTACGACGTGGTGCTGAGCGACAACGCGGTCTGCCATCGAAACCTCAACCTTGGCGATGCGCAGTGTGTTTTCATCTCCACCCGCCTCATGGACGACAAGTTCTCGGTGGCGTTCGAGTTTTATATCAATGTGGGCCACGCCATCGTAGAGAGAACCGGCGTATCGCAGGCCTTCGCTGACCTGTCATGGAAGCAGGTTGAAGCTGACGTACGCGGTGAAACCTCCATGGACGCTTGGGAGGCCCGGAAGGCGGCCACCGGTTCCGGCCCCGATACCGAGAAAGCGAAAAACGAATTCTTCGCCTCCGCTTTTTCGGATGCGATCTCCATCTACCTGCTGTCGCTGTATCTCGATGTGGACTACTACGATCTGCGCGAGCGCGATTACCCACTGCTGGCGCCATCCGCGATGGCCGAACGCCTGAGAAAAGTCGCGGAACTGTTCCCGCCGAGCCCCGGGTTCGAGTTCGCCATCTTCCACAAGCGGCGCAAGTAGTTATACCGTCGCCCGTGTTTCCTCCCGACACTGCAGCGGTTGTCTCTTCTCCAGCATTCTGAGAATCCAGAACCCCGCATAGCCTGCGGCGACGTGCTTCAGGGTGTGCCCGCTCACGATGTGTCCGGCGCCGAATATCTGCTTGTCGAAGGTCTCCAGCAGCTTGGCCACCACGTAGAGTCCGACCACGACACCCAGGTCCGAGGACCGCGAATACTGTGAGGGAAGAAAAAGCACGAGCAATAGAACCATCACCGCATACGCCTGCACGGCAGCATAGAAACGAAGGTCGCCGCGCCCCGCCTGTTCACTCCAGTGCCACTGCAAAACGCTGAAAACTCCCACCGCCAGCAGCGCGGGCCACAACCAAAGCGCCATCCGCACGCTGATGCGTTCGGCGATCATCGCCGCTACCAGCGACATGAAAACTACCGTCATCGGAAGGCGATCCCAGACCAGACGATCATTGTCAGGGGCGAGGTGGTAATAGGCTGAGCCGGCCGCTGTCAGGAGCATTCCAAAGAACACTGCCAGGTAGAACCAGCGCTCGCGACCGTCAAGAAAGCGGGGAGGCGCTTCTTGTGGCTTAAGTCTCGCCAGCCAGCAGAGTCCCCAGAGACCGAAGATGGCGAAGGCGAGGTTGGAGGCGACGTCTCCGAAGTTTGGGACGCTGAGCCAGGTGCGTTGGTCCGCGAATTGGTGGTAGCTGAGGGGTTGGGGTGTGCGCGGGGAAAGCGCGGCGACAACAATTACTATTGCCGTGAGGACTGCCAGAGCCAGAGGTGCTTTCCCACGAGACATGCAATGCAGTATATGGAAGTTGCTCCCAGGGCCTGCTCCTCACTGCAGTAATGGCCACACGCTTTGCTGGTCTTCTCTCAGCAGAGTGGAGACCTCAGGTGATTTCGGGCTGCTGCGGATGAACGCGGCCTTCCTTCAATTCCTCAGTAAACCTCTGGGCTGAGCCTTCGCGAAGAAACAGTTTGTGGTAGAAACCGGAATAATATTCCCCGTCGACGCAGTAGGAATAAGCCAGTTGAGCCTGGTAGTAATTGAAATAGCGCGCATGATAAGGAATTACAGCCACGGACTCTATCTTGCCCTGGCTCATCGGCCAACTTCGGGCGCCGAACGTTTTCAATTTGCCCCAGGGTAGACCTCGAATGACGACCGCAATCGCAATGGCAAGGAAGAGTGCTGCAAAAACGTCGTCCGCGCCCACTGTGTTCCTCCTGGGAGCCCGCCGCAGTATAGGATCAAACGGAATTCCAGTATCGGGCTGCTGTGATTAAATGGCGATGCCCATGCCTGTCACCCTTCGCTCCTTCGCCAAGATCAATCTCGGCCTGCGCATTGGCCCGCGGCGCGCGGATGGCTTTCATGAACTACGAACGGTTTATCAGACGATCGGCCTGCACGATGTCCTGCGGCTGAACGTGCAACGCGGGTCTGGCATCGAAATTCGATGCGATGATCCGCGGGTACCTACCGACCAGGGCAATACGTGTTTCAAAATTCTCGAGTCTGCAATGGCGGCGCTTGGGGCTAAGGGGCGAGTGTCGCTTGAGATCGTGAAGCGGCTTCCGGTGCAGGGGGGCCTGGGTGGAGCTTCGGGGAATGCCGTGGCTGCGTTGCTCGCGCTGGAACATGCATTGAAGAAGCAACTTTCCGGGCCGGAGCGCCTGCGTATCGCGGGTGAGGTCGGATCCGACATTCCGCTTTTTCTGGTTGGGGGAACCGTTCTGGGCGTGGGACGAGGGGAGGATGTTTACCCGCTGCCGGAGTTGCGGGCCACGCCTTGTGTTGTCGCGACGCCAGAAATCGCAGTTTCAACGCCAAAGGCCTTTGCGGACTGGGATGCTCTGGCGTCGCCTTCGGCTTCGACGGGCGAGGACGCCGGGCGCTCCATTCACAACCCGGGAAAGTCGAAAGAAGATTTGGGGAAATTGACCGGAACCTCGCCCTCCGATAGAATTAATACGTTCGGCCGTGAGATTTCCGCCTGGCTGAGCAGCGTTCCTGCGAAGAAGACCTCCAGAGAACGTTTCTCCGGTGTCCCTGCAATGGGCAGGGGCCGGGCCGAGACCCTGCTTCTCGACCTCGTCCGTACCGGGATTGAAAACGACTTCGAAAAAGTCGTCTTTCCTCAATATCCCGCACTGCGAGACGTGAAGTGTGCGCTGGAACGTGCTGGCGCGATGTACGCGTCGCTGTCCGGCTCGGGGTCGGCGCTCTATGGGCTGTTCCGGACGAAGGCGCAGGCCGAGAAAGCCGCCGCCCGGTTGCGCAAACAAGGCGTTCCGGCGCAGGCGACGGTCACGCTGACGCGGCCAGAGTATTGGAAAAGGTTTCACGTTTCGAGTTTCTAGTTTCGAATGCCTCAGGCGGGTTCAAAGTTCCCACTTGAAACTCGAAACCCGAAACTTGAAACTGTACTCACTGGGCCGTCGACTAATGGTAGGTCAAGTGCCTTTGGAGCACTTTGTCTAGGTTCGAATCCTAGCGGCCCAGCCAGTTCTGTTCAGTCGAGCACAAGGTCAGACTTCGTTGCGGGTAGCGAGGCTTGCGGATACCAACGCAGCCCTCGCCCAACTCGAAACCGGAAACCTTCACTTGGTCTACGAGAGAGCCCACATGGCAACTTTAGCGACGCCGGCGGAAAAAAAAGGCCAGCAGGTGCCTGAAGACAAGAGCGAGCGCAACCGACCAGCGCGCCCGCGCGTGGACGAAAAATTCAAGATCTTCAGCGGGACCGCGAATGAAGCTCTCGCTGATGAAGTCTGTCACTTCCTGGAATTAACTCGCGGTCAGGCCATGATCACGCGCTTCCGGGATGGCGAGTGTTACTTGCAGATCCAGGAGAACGTGCGCGGGGCTGACGTTTTCGTCATGCAGTCGACCTGCCGGCCTGTGGACGAGCACCTGATGGAATTGCTTTTGATGATCGACGCGCTAAAACGGGCTTCGGCGAGGCGGATCACGGCCGTGATTCCGTACTACGGCTATGCCCGGCAGGATCGCAAGGACAAGCCGCGCGTCCCGATCTCCTCAAAGCTGGTGGCCGATCTGCTGACCACTGCGGGAGCGGATCGCGCGCTGGTAGTCGATCTGCACGCGCCGCAATTGCAGGGCTTCTTCAACATTCCGGTCGACCACTTGTTCGGGTCGCCCGTTCTGGTCAGCTATTTCAAGCAACTGAACCTTCCGAACCTGACCGTGGTCTCGCCCGATGCGGGCGGCGTGGAGCGCGCACGGTTTTTCGCGAAGAAGATGGACGCAGCCCTGGCCATCGTCGACAAGCGCCGCGTGGAAATGAACGTGGCGGAAGTCATGCACGTGATCGGCGACGTTAACGGGCGCACGTGCCTGGTCATCGACGACCTCATCGACACGGCCGGAACGCTGGTAAAAACCGCATCGGCGCTGATGGAGAACGGCGCGACTGCCGTGTACGCCTGCTGTTCGCATCCGGTGTTCTCCGATCCGGCGATTGAAAACATTTCGAAATCCGCCATCACGCAAGTGGTGGTCACCAACACGATTCCGCTGAGCGAAGCCGCGTTGCGCGAGCCCAAAATTCACAAGCTCTCGATCGCGGGGCTGATTGGCCGCGCCATCCAGTCCATCCACGAGGAAACTTCGGTCAGCAAATTATTCAGTTAGGGAAAAATAAATTATGGCAACCGTCACAGATAACAACACACTGGAAGCGCAATCGCGAACCTCGGGCAACAAGAATGCCGCCCGCCGTGTTCGTCAGGACGGCAAGATCCCTGCCGTCGTCTACGGAGCGGGACAGGATTCTCTGCCGGTCGCGGTCGATCCGCGGCAAGTCACCCGCATCCTGAATTCCGAGACCGGGCACAACACGATTTTCGATCTTGCGCTCGATGGCGCCAAGACCAAGGCCATGATCGTCGACTGGCAGTACGAGCCCATCAAGGGCAAGCTGCTGCACATCGACGTGAAGCGCATCGCCATGGACAAAAAGCTGGCCGTCATGGTGCCGATCGAACTGGTCGGCGAACCGGCTGGCGTCAAGACTCAGGGCGGCATCCTTGAACAGATGTTGCGCGAGGTCGAGGTCGAGTGTTTGCCGGCTGACATCCCGAGCCACATCGATGTCGATGTCACCGAACTGGTCTTCGGCAAGGTGCTGCGCGTCGCCGATCTGCCGCACAGCGACAAGCTGAAGTTCCTGACTGACGAAAATCAGCCCGTTGCCCACGTGACGACCGTGAAGGAAGAAGTGGTCGCGACACCTGAAGCAGTCGCCGCCGAAGCCGGTGCTCCGGCCGAGCCTGAGGTCATCAAGAAGGGCAAGCAGGAGACCGAGGAAGAGGGTGCTGCTGCTGCACCCGAGAAGGCTGAAAAGGCCGAGAAGAAGGAAAAGAAATAAGCTACGAGCCGCGAGCTACGAGCTAAGAGCGACATGGCGTGAAACTGATCGTCGGGCTGGGCAATCCTGGGATCGAATATCAGTTCACGCCGCATAATCTCGGCTTCCTCGCCATTGATCGCATTGCGAACGACCGCAATGTCGAGGTGAGGAACCGGCAGTGCCGGGCGTCAACCGGGCGAACGCAGATTGGCGAGGAGCCTGTTCTGCTGGCAAAGCCGGAAACGTTCATGAACTTGAGCGGTCTTGCCGTACGGGAGTTGCTGGACGAGTACCAGCTTCGCCCGGAATCGGACCTGATCGTGATTTACGACGAACTGGACCTGCCGCTGGGCACGATTCGCATCCGGCAGCGGGGCAGTTCGGCGGGCCACAACGGCATGGAGTCGATCATCGGGGCGTTGGGCACGCAGGAATTCCTGCGGATCCGGTTAGGAATCGCGCCCGAAAAGAAGATCCTGAAGCCGTTCAGCAAGCGGCAACTGAAGGTGGTGGACGAAGTGCTCGATACCGCCGCCGAGGCTGTGCAGGTGATTTTGACAGAAGGTCCGGGAGCGGCCATGAACCGCTTCAACCGCAAGAAGGAAGACGACGACGCGGAGCCGGACACGACGTAAGAGATTTGGAGAGAAAACGAATGAATCGTACTTACGAACTGATGTTCATTGTTCGCCCTGATATGCCGGAAGAGGATCTCGACAAGCTGATCTCGACCCTGGAGACCGCAGTCTCCAGCTCGGGCGGCACGATGAAAAACGTCGAGAAGATGGGCAAGCGGCGTCTGGCTTATACCGTTCGCCGTTTTCACGACGGCGTCTACATTCTGCTTACGGTCGAGGGCTCGGGCGGTCTGGTTCACGAACTCGAGCGCAGGCTGCGCGTTACGGAGCCGGTGCTTAAGTTCATCAGCGTGCGCATTGACGAAGAGCAAAAGCGGCTCGCCAAGATCAAAGCGATCCGTGACGCGCGCAAGAAGGTTACCGCGGCTCCCGCGGCTGCAGCAGCGCCGGAAGGCGGAGAGCCCACACCGGCTACCGCGTAACAAATTCCGCGGGCGTGGGCGCCCGCGCTACAAGAGAATGAAGGAGCATCATGGCTGAAGAATCGAAAGCACCCGTTGCCGCGGCCGAAGGGCCGCCAGCATCCGAAGGACATACCCAACGCCCGCCTTCCCGCGGACCTCGTCCCGGGGGCGGTCCTGGGGGCCCGCGTGAAGGTGGGCGCAAGTATTTTCGCCGCAAGAAGGTTTGCAAGTTTTGCGTCGAGAAAATCGAAAGTATCAACTACAAGGACGTTCGTCTGCTCGCGCAATTCGTTGCCGAAAGTGGGAAGATCGTTCCGCGTCGCCTAACCGGAGTGTGCACTCCGCATCAGCGGCGCTTGTCGAGCGCGATCAAGATTGCGCGCAACATCGCGCTGCTGCCTTTCGCCGGACGAGCCATGTAGAACGATTGAGTAATTGGGGAATTTGGTAATTGAGTAATATTCGACTCTCTTGCCGGATGCTGGTCAGTCGATCAGTCGCGTCAATTTAGGACTTTGACCTTCAATTTCCCAATTACCAAATTTCACAATTTCTCAATTTTTAGGAGTGATCCATGGAAGTCATCCTGAAAGAAGATGTCCCCAAGCTCGGCTCGCGCGGCGATGTGGTGAAGGTTGCCGAGGGCTATGGCCGCAACTTTCTGCTGCCTCGCAAGCTCGCCATCGAAGCCAACTCGGCGAACAAAGCCGTCATCGAGCAGATGAAAGCCGCCTCCGTCCGTCGCTCCGCCAAGGAGAGGCACGAGGCCGAGGCGCTCTCCAAGCAGTTCGAAGGGCTCTCGGTTTCGTTCCAACGCCGCTCCGGTGAGAACGATCAGCTGTTTGGGTCGGTCACCTCGGGCGACATTGCCGACGCTCTCGAGAGAAAGAGCTTCCATATCGACCGCCGCAAGATCCAGCTGCACGACCCGTTGAAGGCTGTCGGCGAGTTCGATGTTCCGGTGAAACTGCACAAAGATGTCACCGCGCACGTCAAGGTCATCATCGAAAAGGAAGCGGCCGAGTAGACCGCGAGGAACCTCGCCGCCCCCGATCCCGTATAGGGCTCGGGGGCGCTTTCTTTCTCCGGCGAAATCTCAGGGATCCGGCTTTCACTGATTTTTTTTAAATTTCGCGCCGCCTATGGACTTAACAAGGGTGTTGAAGGTGTTTTGCACTTGAAACGGTGCATAATTAAGTACTGTGGAATCAATTAATTGGGGGAACTTGCCTTGGCAAGGCAAGAACCTTGCCAAAGCTTCCCACCGCTGCTCACGGTTCGGGTGCTGTCTCGTCCATTACTATGCAGGCCGGACGCGGTTTCAGGCGGGCTTGCATGAGGATAGACAGACTGACATGCCGGCCGATGCGTGGGCGGTACCAATTACGGTTGGCGAGCGTTCCTACCCGGGTATAAGGGGCACGGGTGTGAACAAGGGTAGCGGAACCCAGGTCCCCGCCGCACGGACCCCCATGGCAGGGCAAGGCAGTCGCATCGACGACACGATGTTGATCCGCGAGGCGCAGCGCGGCAACCGCGCAGCCTTCGAGGAACTCGTTCGCCATTACGACCAGGCGGTGCTGCGTCTCGCGCTGCACCTGACCGGTTCGGAGCACGACGCACAGGACATCTTCCAGGACGCCTTCCTGAAGGCCTATAAGAACGTGGGCAGCTTCCGCTTTGAGTGCTCTTTCTATACCTGGATCTACCGCATCGTCACCAACCTCTGTCTCGACCACCTCCGCAAAAGACAAGTTCGCAAGGAAGACGCTCCGGTCTCGACCGACGCGTCGGGAGAAGAGTACAGCCTGCTCGACCAGGTGCCGGATGCGCGCCCGGGGGCGAATCCCGAGCGTGATCTCATGCGCCGCCAACTGGGCTCGCGCATCAATTGCGCGCTCGACAAGTTGACGCCCCGCGAGCGCATGGTTTTTGAGTTAAAGCATTACCACGGCCTGAAGCTGAGAACCGTGGGCGAGATTTTGCATACCACGGAAGAGACTGCGAAGAACACCCTCTTCCGGGCCACGCAGAAATTGCGCGGTGCGCTGTCGGACTTACGTTGAAGTCTGGCGGCCAGAATTTATATGGAGGAACCCCCAAGGGGGTGCACTTATGAAGTGTGAATGGGTACAAGAAAATATTCTGCTTTACGTTTACAACGAGCTTGCCGACGATGCTCGTTATGAACTCGAGCAGCACCTGAGCCGATGTCCGGATTGTGCAGCGGAGCTCAAAACAGCCCGCGCATTCAACGCAACCTTGTCGAAGCGTCCAGTCACGGAACCGACTCCCAACCTGCTGGCTGCGTCGCGCATGCGCCTGCAGGAAGCCCTCGAAACAGCGCCGCAGGGCGGATTCTGGCAACGGCTTACTTTCGATCCCGCCAACTGGCTGCGGCAGATGCGGTTTTCGCCCGCATTGGCAGCGGTGATTTTCATGATTGGGTTTGGTGGCGGAATTGGGGCGATGTACAAGATGACCCCTGCCGTCCCAGGTGGTCCCGTTGCAGGTCCTGTGCAGGCCCTCACTCCGGTTCCTACCGAAGCTTCCATTACCGGTATTCGCTCCGTAGTCCAGCAACCCGGCTCCGACCAAGTGAATATCAAGTACGACACAGTCCAGACGCAGGAAGCCACCGGAAACCTCAACGACCAGCGCATCCAGCAACTCCTCCTATTCGCAGCCCGCAACAACTACAGTTCCGGTGTCCGCATGGATTCTGTTGACCTGCTCACGCAGAAGCCCGACGACACACGTGTGCGCGAAGCTCTGATGTACTCGCTGCGCAACGATTCCAATCCCGGCGTGCGGCTAAAGGCGATCGAGGGACTTGGTTCTTACGTGAAGGATGACACCCGAGTCCGCGACGCTGTGCTGAACGCCCTGATGGCTGACCAAAACCAGGGCGTGCGCGTCCAGGCCCTTCTGTTGCTGAGCCCAGTGAAGGCGGACAGCAGCGTTCGTGGGGCCCTGCAGCATCTGGCTCAGACCGACCCCAATCAGTACATCCGGTCGCAAGCGCGTACAGTTCTGGCGCAACTGCCAGAGATTGATTAGGGATTAGTTTCGTATAAGGGCGCCGCTTTGAATGGCGCCCTAAGGGTCTCTGAAGCTGGCCCCTTTTTAGAGGCCGAGGCTGCAAGGCCTGTGGACTTCAACCCGCAACCGCAGTAAATATTCGGAGCCTAGGCTCCTTAAAAAGGAGAACACGCCCCAACCTGACAGGACTTGCTAGATCCTGGGGGTCGGCTGACAACATCATGTTCAAGAAGTTTTCACAAATCGCAGGAGTGCTGGTCGCGGCGGCATTCCTGGTTTCGACCGCAGCTGGGCAGCAGGTGCGGGTATTCCGCGACGGCGAATCCTGGACCGAGGAAGTCACCGGTTCCCTTACTGCCGGCAAGATTCTTCGTCTGCGCGTTGATTTCGGTTCCGTTCGTGTACAGGGTGGCTCTCAGCAGGACATTTCTTACGTGATCCGCACTCGTTCCTATACTTCCAATGAGAAGCAAGCCCGTCGAGAATTCGAATCGTACAAGATCACCGCTAACTCCCAAGGCAACACTGCTCTGATCGAGGGCGATTGGCAAGGCGGACGGCATCACCTCTGTTCCGGTGAATTCGTCATCAACGTCCCGCGCAATCTCGAACTGGCAAAACTTGAGACTAACGGCGGCGACCTGACCGTCAACGGTATCGTGGGCCGCGTGGAAGCGGAAAGCGGCGGTGGCAAGCTGCGCATCGACGACATTGGCGGTCCAGTGACCGCGCAAACTGGCGGCGACACCATCGAAATCGGCACCGTGAACGGCGATCTGCACCTCGAAACCGGAGGTGGGCGGATCAATATTGCGAACGCCAAGGGCAAGGTAAACGCCACCACCGGTGGCGGCAACATCCTGCTCGTGTCCGGCGCAGGCGGTGCCACGCTCGAAGCCGGCGGCGGCAACATTGAAGTGCGTAAGTGCGGCGGCAAGCTCAGCGTCTCCACCGGCGGCGGCAACGTCGAACTTGGGGACATCTCGGGCCCCGTGGAAATTGAAACAGGCGGTGGCAGTATTCGCCTCGGCTGGGCCAAGGGCGTGGTGCGTGCGGAAACCAGCGCGGGCCGCATTGAACTCAACGGTGTTTCTTCCGCGCATGCGGAGACAGGAGCGGGCGGCATCTTAGCCAAATTCATCTCGTCGGCTGGAGATCGCACAGACTCTGTCCTGGAAACCTCGGCGGGCGACATCGTGGTCTACTTCGCGCCCGACGTGGCCATGACTATTCGCGCCAGTATCGATCTCGCGAACGGCCACAAGATCATGTCGGACTTCAATGACATCCGGGTCACCAGCGAAGGCGGCGATTGGCCGGGCCCGAAGAGCTTTACGGCGGAAGGCAAGCTGAACGGCGGCGGTCCCACCCTGAAAGTGCGGACGACCACGGGAGACATTAAGTTTTTGCGTGCCAGCCGGTAAAAATCCGCGGCGTGGAGCTATCCGCGCCGCGAGCTCGACTCAGCAAGTAGCGACAAAATTGCTGGAGGTTCCCCTATGCGTTCGCCCATCCTGTCTTTCGCGCTGATGTCCGCTCTGATTTCCGCTTTGGGCTCGCCCGCCCTCGCTGCCGAATGTCCGGTGGTCGATCGGCTGGGCGGCACGTACGCATTCAGCGTCGTGTCCTCCGACACAGGGTTCCCGTCGGATGAAGAAAACACGGGCGCCTATATGGGCGTTGATATCGCCGACGTTACAACGGATCGTCTCTCGGCGCTAAAGCTGAAGGATGAGCGCGGCGTGGAAGTCACCATGGTCGATCAGGATGCTCCGGCGGGAAAGGCCGGGCTGAAAGAACACGACGTCATACTCAGCATGAATGGAACCGAGGTCGAAAGCGGCGCACAGCTGCGGCGCATGATCCGCGAAACACCCGCGGGCCGGGTCGTGACGCTGGGGGTCAGCCGTGACGGCCAGCCGCTCACGCTGAAGGTTCAGCTTGCTGACCGGCACAAATCGGTCGCCTGGGGTCCGAAACCGAAAGACTTCAAATTCGAGATGCCGAACATGCCCAACATGTCGGATTTCGACGTACCCGTCTCGGTGGTGGTGGTGCATTCGTCGATCCGCAGCGGCCTGATGGTTGAGAACATCACCCCGCAACTCGGCGACTTCTTCGGCGTGAAGAACGGCAAAGGCGTTCTGGTGCGGTCAGTCGAGAAAGGCAGCCGAGCTGACAAGTCAGGCTTCCGTGCCGGCGATGTCATCGTCCGCGTCAACAGTCAGACCGTGAATGACACCAGCGATTTCAGCCACGCCATTCGTTCCACCAGTAGCGGGAGCGTAACCGTGGGCGTGATTCGAGATAAGCGCGAGCAGACGCTCACCCTGCCGCTTCCGGAACGCAAGGACTCAGGGGACATGCTGGAAGAGAGTTTCGACGCACCCGATTTCGATGCCGAAGCGCACATTGACCTGACCGAAATGCGCGATGAGATGGCGCAGCTCAAGCCGCAGATGCAGTTTGCGTTGCAGGAATCGTCTCGTATCGTGGAGGAAGCGCGCCCGGAGATCGAAAAGGCCCAGCGCGAAGCCCGCGAAGAGTTGGAGCGCGCGAAACCGGAGATCGAGAAGGCGCTTCGGAACGCGCAAACCGCAGTGGAGGACATGCGCAGCGAACTGTGCAGCCAGGAAAGAGAACTCCGCCAGCAAACCCAGAAGCTGCAAAAAGAAGTGCAAAAGCAGCGCCGCCACATCCTGCGTCAAAATCGAAAGCAGATGGAGCGTCTGAGGCACGAGATGCACGGAGATTGGATGCAGATCTAACCTTCCAACCTTGTCATCCCGAGCAAAGTCGAGGGACCTTGCGTTGCTCGCTCTGTCATCGCTAGTCTCTGAGGCGTCCAACAATCACGGGACTGATCCGTTCAGCGTGGGGGTAGGATCTAATCAGGAGGTGTGAGTTATTTTGAGTCCCCGGTCGCGAGCTGCACCGAGGCTCTCTCGTCGTAAAGGCCGTCGCAAAGGAGTGGCGACACATCTGGCATCGGATGGGCGTACCACTTCCCATCGCGGTCTTTGATCACTAGTGTTCTTTTAAGGTGTTCGGCCCCGCTCCGCAGTAGAACCTCCACATCCACAAACATCAAGTCCTGAAACTCGAACATTGCGTGGCCGTACGAAGCGGGGCCGTTCTTGCTCAGAGGACGAGCCGCGAACACTTTCAGGATCTTCTGCGGATCATCGGGTGTCGGTGTGAGTCTTGCTCGTGATAGATGGGCAGAAACGCCATCCAGATATTTGGTGTATTCGGCGAGTGACTGACCCGTGCCATAAGGTCGGAGGCAAACTCTTCGTAACCAATCAGCGTCATCCGTCATGAAAGCCCTCGCCAGGTCCGTGGCCGCCCCTTCAGGCGTAGATTGCCCGGTTGGAAACCCGTCGGTGCCCACCCTCAAATTTGATTTGGATGTGGAAACTGCGATAAGAGACGAAATCAACAAAGCCGCGAGGAAGGCGATGGCGTAGCGAGCCGCCCTCAACCCGTTCCACCCGCCGCAGCTTTATAGCAAGTCGGCCCCAGTAGTACCCGGTTCCGCCCGCCCTGCTTCGCCGCGTAGAGCCCGGCGTCGGCCGACTTCACCAGTTCATCGCGGGTAGTGCCGTGATCCGGGAAAGTCGCAACTCCCGCGCTGATGGTCACGCGCTGCGGAACCCCTGGAAACTGCCAGTTCTCCACCAGGCGCCGCAATTTCTCGGCGACGGCCAACGAGTGTTGAGGATTCGTCTGTGACAGCAGAATCGCGAACTCCTCCCCGCCATACCGGCAAACGACATCAATCTTGCGCAATTGCTGATGAAACATCGACGAGACCTGGCGAAGCACTTCGTCGCCCAGCAGGTGTCCAAACTCGTCGTTCAAGCGCTTGAATTGATCGATATCGACCATGAGCACAGCCATGCCGCTGTCGAAGCGCCGGGCGCGATCGATTTCCTCCATCACCCTCATTTCAAAATACCGGCGGTTGAAGATGCCGGTAAGCCCGTCCAGGTAGGCAAGCTGCTTGACGCGTTCCACGTAATGCGCGTTTTGAATGGCAGTCGCGCAGATGTCGGCAACAGCCTCCAGCGACTCCACGTCGCCTTCGTGGAAAGTTCCCAGGTGCGCGCTCTCGAGCATGAGCACGCCCAGAGTCTGCCCAAAAGAAACCAGAGGAATGCACATGCGTGAGAGCGTTTCCTGGTAGAAGCCGATGTATTCCGGACAGGCTCGAACATCCTTTTCGATCAGGGTCTTTCCGGTTGAGAGCGCCTTTCCCCAAAGCCCGGCGCCCGCCGGCAATCGTCCGCCCGATGCCGCGCTGGCAGTGAATTTCCCCTGGCTGGCGCGCAAAAGCAGACCGTCGCCGTCGCGCAGCAGAACAGAAACATGTCCCACCTGGAACGTCTGCTGAATTACGGTGCAGACCTTGATCAGCAGTTCTTCCTGATCGAGCACCGCCGTCGTCTCGCGCGCGATTGCATTGATAACTTCCAAATGCCGCGCACGTTGCCGCTCCAGCGAATACAACTGCGCATTCTGCAATGCCATCGACGCTTGCGTCGAGAACAACGTCAACAGGTCGATCGTGTCATTGTCGAAGTGATCCAGATTCTCGCTCTGGCAGTCGAGAACGCCCACCACTTCATCCCGGGCCATCAGCGGAATGGCCAGCTCGGACTTCGTGCTGCGCGCAGAAGAAATATAGTGCGGCTCTTTCGCAACGTTAGGAGAATAGATAGGACGCTTCTGCAGCGCCGCTGTTCCGGTCAGTCCCTCCCCGAGCGGTAAACGGGTCGCCTCGTGTCCGGGGTCCCACCCAATCTGGCAGCGTGGATAGAGTTCCTGTTTCTCTTTGTCTAACAAGAGGATCGCTACGTTCTGCAGATGAAAATAATCGCGTGCGATCGCCACGATCTGCCTGAGAACCTCGTCGAGGTCAAAGGTAGACAGAACGGCCTGGCTCGCATCGTAAAGGATTGCGATCTTTTGCATCGGCTCGAAGAATTCTAGCTTGTTCGGAAGGGGTTACCGATGTTCCGAAAGTAACCTGCCTAAGGCCCATATCTTGGCAGCACTTAACCCGGCAATCACGGGAGGACAGCTTAAGGTCTGCGATGGCGCCACCACTGCGCGGTACGTATCAACCCAAACGCCACCACGCAGAACCAGAAGTCGACCAGCAGACCCAGGTCGATTTCAAATAGATGGTGTCGGGCCGCCGCCGGGAGAGACGGCATAAGAAAGTAGTAAGCCGCGTTGCCGAGCAGCACGGCGAACAGCGACTGCACAAAGTTCGCGATCACCGATGGTTTAGACACCGCCCATCCCTGAACGGAGCCCAGCGCCCATACGCCACCGCTGCTGCCGTCCCTCCGTACTCCCTGTTACCATTCTGATCGACTCCGACCCATGCTGGAACTCTCGACGCCGGTTCAGTACATCAAGGGCATAGGACCCCGGCTTGCGGAGGTGCTCGCCGCCAAGGGCATCTCGACCGTCGCCGATCTCCTTTTTTATCTACCATTTCGATACGAAGATCGCTTGAATCCCCGGGGCATCGCCGAACTCCGTCCCGGCGAAATGGCGACTGTCATCGCCGAAGTTCGCAACTCCGGCCTGTTCCGCACCCGCCGAATGCCCATCTTTCAGATGACGGCGGGGCAGGGTCGCGCACGCCTGAAATGTTTGTGGTTCAACGGCACTTACCTGCGCGACCGCTTCAAGCCGGGCCAGATGGTCGCGCTCTACGGGAAAGTTGAGACTGCTCGCAACGGCGAACTGCAGATTATGCAGCCGCAGTTTGAAATCCTGGGAGACGCCTCCGAGGACGGCTCCAGTGATGCAGTCGACCAGAAGCAGGCAGCCTCGCTCGAGATCGGCCGCATTGTTCCCATCTACGAGTCGGCGGGACAAGGCCGCCTGACCGCGCGCTGGTTTCGCCGCATTATTCGGAACGCGCTCGAAAACATCCCACAGACTTTGCCCGACCCGATCCCCGCCGCAGTCCGTTCGCGCATGAGCCTCATTTCTCCGATTGAGGCCTTGTGGCAGGTGCACTGGCCCGAGGCTGGGGAATGCCTGGCCGATCTGCAGTCTTCGCGCACTCCCGCGCACCTCCGCCTGATCTTCGAGGAACTATTCTTCGTTGAACTCGGCCTCGAATTCCGCCGCCGTCAGATGAAAGCGCAAACCGGCATTCCCTTCCATCTCGATGAGCGCTCGCGGGATGCAATCAAGAAAATTCTTCCCTTTCATCCGACCGCCGCCCAGAAGCGCGTATTGAAAGAAATCGCCGCCGATATGGTGAAGCCGTATCCCATGCGCCGTTTGCTGCAGGGCGACGTCGGTTCCGGCAAAACCATTGTCGCCTTCGAAGCCGCAATCATCGCGATTGAAAACGGATGCCAGGTCGCGCTCATGGCGCCCACCGAAATTCTCGCGCAGCAGCATTACTTCTCCGCGCGTCGGATCCTGGAAAGCGCCGGTTACCGAATCGTCCTGCTCACTGGATCTCTCGAACAGGATCGAAAGCGTGAAATCCGGCGACACATCGCCCAAGGCAATGCCCACCTGATCATCGGCACGCACGCCCTGCTGGAAGAAAGCGTCGAGTTCGCTAAACTTGGCCTTGTCATCGTCGACGAGCAGCATCGCTTTGGCGTCATGCAGCGACTAAAGCTCATGCGCAAAACCAACGAAGACGCCCCCGGCGAGAAGCGCTCCAGCGCCGCAGCGAAGCCGGCTCCTACAAATGGGTCAACCAGCGCTGAACCGCCCGAGCCCGACGTCCTGGTCATGACCGCCACCCCAATCCCCAGAACCCTGGCGCTGACTATCTACGGCGACCTTGACTTCAGTGTCCTCGACGAACTCCCGCCCGGCCGCACGCCCATCGTCACGCGCCGCATCTCCGACGAGCGCTCCAACGAAGTCTGGGACTTCGTGCGCAAGCAGGTCGCCGCCGGACATCAGGCGTACGTCGTCTACCCGGTCATCGAAGAAAACGAAGAGCGCGAACTGAAGGCAGCGCTCAAGATGTACAAGGAGCTTAGCAACCAGACTTTTGCCGACCTGAAAGTAGGCCTCCTCCATGGCCGCCTCGACAGCGATTTGAAAGAACAGGTCATGCGCCGCTTCCAGTCCGGCGAACTCAACATCCTGGTCGCGACCACCGTGATCGAAGTCGGGGTCGACGTTCCCAATGCCACCGTCATGGTTATCGAACACGCCGAGCGCTTCGGCCTCTCGCAGCTTCATCAACTCCGTGGTCGGATCGGCCGCGGTTCCGGCAAATCGTTCTGCATCCTGATGACCGGCGGCAAGGTGTCCCAAGAGGGCGAGCAGCGTCTCGATGCCATGGTCCGCACCAACGACGGTTTCCAGATCGCCGAACTCGACCTCCAGTTGCGCGGCCCCGGAGAATTCTTCGGCACCAAGCAGGCCGGAATGCCGAGCTTCCACGTCGCCAACCTGATCCGCGATCGCCAGATCCTGGAAGCAGCCAAGCGCGAAGCCGCGGCCGTTCTGACCGGCCCAAACCCGGAAATCTCCCAGTCAGAGATCGATCGCTCCGTGCGCCACATGCGCAAGCGCTGGCAGAGCACCTTCGGACTCGTGGAAGTGGGCTGAGACCTCCGCCACTTTTTACTTGCCTGCAAACTCACCCATGAAAGAACATGATGCCCTCGCTGGCTTAAGTCTCGCGTCCGGCCGTCGGAGAATCGTCGTATGGCCCAGAGCGCTATCGGCAGTGTTGCCATCATCGTCGCTTGCATCGTGGGCGCTTTGTTCGCTCTCGCAGTGCTGCGCCACTACTGGCCGCCGAGCGCGCGCCTTGCCCATAACGACGTCGTCGGCCCGAACGTCAGCGTCATCGGCACGACCTATGCCGTACTGATCGCATTCATGCTGTCAGGGGTGTGGACAAATCTCCAGGCCGCGCGAATCAACGCCGAGCAGGAAGCGAACAACCTGGTCAATATTTTCCGCTTCGCGTATCAGTTGCCGTCCGAATCCCGAGCCCAGATTCAGACCCTTGCTCGCGGCTATTGCAAAGCCATGATTTCCGAAGAATGGCCCGCCATGGCGCGCAACAACACCCAGAGTCCGACCGCACATAACCTCACGCAACAGCTCTGGTATTCCATGATCAGTGTTCAAGCGCACAATGCCAGCGTGCAGACTGTGATGGATCACTCGCTCTCGGAACTGACCAGCATGACCGAGCACCGCCGTATCCGGTTGTTGCAGAGTCGGCAGAGCCTTCCTGCCCTGTTGTGGGCCGTTCTGGTCGTAGGCGGAATTGTGACGGTGGGATCGACCTGCCTGTTTGGCGTCGACAATTTCAAGCTGCACATGGTGCAGGTCTTCGAGATCAGCTTCCTTCTCTCGTTAATGCTGGTGGCAATTGCGTCAATCAACCGGCCGTACCAGGGAGCCGTACACGTCAGTCCCGACGCATTCCGCTACGCCCTCGAAACCATGGACGAGCCCTTTCCCGGAACGATCTTGAATACCCAGCAGAATCCGCCCGACCCAAGTCAGCGCTGAGCTTAGCCACGGCCCGGATGGCGAATTGCCAGACTTCGCCCTTAGCTTGCGGGTCAGACTTGTAACGCAAGGGATCGTTTACTGACGAGCCTGCTTCAAAGCTTCGGCGGTGGCGGCTAGCAAAGCATCGGCGGAGACCGGCTTGCCAGTAGCGTTTTCCATCCACAGATCGGGCGTCACGCGTCCCATCTTTGCCATGCGTTCAAACTCGGGGCCAATGCTGCCAGACTTTTTCATTTGCTCTTCAATCTGGAATGCGATGAGGTGCCCGATCGGGTAGTCGGGAAGATAGAGGAACGAGTCGATCATGTGGGAGTAGGTTGCGAGCAGCACAACGTCTTTCTTGTTGAAGACGGGAGCGTAGTAGCGATTCCAGGTATCTTTTGCGATCTGGAGTGTGGCGTCGCGCAATTGTTCGGGTGTGGCTTCGGGATGGTCGTACATCCAGTGCCACACCGCCAGGTCGACCAGGGCGACACCGGCGATTTCGTAGGTACCCCAGAAATCGTTGAGCGTCTTCATCGCGTCGCTCCTGGGATCGGGCGAGGAGAGACCGAGAAGCTTCAGATCCTGCGCCTGAAACACGAATGCGAGGGCCTCCGTGAAGGCGGTGTTGGGTACGCCCTGCAGGAGCGTGTAGTCGACATCGTTGAGCGAGAGTGTCTGCTCAACGTTGTGGCCCATCTCGTGAACGGCGATGTTGAATCCCTTGTAGTTCATGCCCGTCTTTTCGACGCGCGTGCGGAGATGTGATTTTTCTGCGCGCATCTGCGATCCCATGGCGTGGCCAGAGCCGCGGGCTGGGTCGACGACAATGTGGTCGGCTATGTAGCGCGCGCGCTCGGAAGAGAAGCCGAGTTTCGCGAGCAGGTTGGGAATGTCTTTCTGGTAAGCCTCGGGTGTCGGATACTTCTTCGCGACGGCGGCGTCGAGTTCCTCCTCGCTGTATTTGCTGCCGGGACGGAAGCCCGCGTACCACACGTCGAAAGGCTCCAGCGGACGGCCGAGCCGGGTTTCGATGAGCTTTGCAATCTGCGGAACCAGCGGCGAGGCGAGCACCTGCTGGAGCATCGCCTTGAGGCGCTCTTCGGGGATTTCACGATCTTCGTCGAAGCGGCGGTCGATGAGCGTGGGGGCGGTGGGTGAGTAGGGATCGGCCATGCGCGACGCTCGGTAGGTTTTTAGCAGAGTTGCGTAGCGGGTGTCGGGTTCGGGTGCGTTTGTGACTTCGACGTTCTTAGCGGGCGTATCGGAATCCTGCTTGGCGGCGGGCTTCACCTCGTTGGTGAAGGGATTCCAGTCAGCGTGCGGGTTGTCAACGACAGATTGCGGAATCGATTGGGTGACGATCCGTTCCATCACCTGTTGAATGACACGCTGTTTTGCCACGCCGTTTTGTGGATCGGCGTAGTCCGACTTGATTTCGTCGCGCAGGTTCCAATGGCTGAGCAGGCGCATCTTCGGGGGAAAGAGGCGTTGGCCCTTGTCATCGACCAGGTGATACATCCAGATGTTGTAGCTGGCGATGTAGTTTGCGGCGTCGCTGCCGGCTTGGGCGATCGCGAGATTGACGTTGGCGGGAATCCTTTTCGAAAAGCGCTCTGCCAGCCGAGCCTCGGCCCACTGGCGACGCGTCCATTTGGGACCGAGGTTGATGCGTTCTTCGAGGCTAGTGAGCGGAAAATTCAGGAGCGCGATGAATGCAAGTTTGTTCTGGAAGAAGTCGTCGATCACGTGGGCGGACGGGTCGTAGCCGCCGAAGATTTCGTCGTAGGGGCGGATAGGGCCGAGGTCCAGGTCCTGCTGGGTGGCGAATTCGCGGGCAATCTCGTGCATGTGGCCGTCGAGTTGTTCGAGCAACCGCTGGTAGCGATCGAACATGGTATCGAGAGAAACCTGGTCGCTGGCGAAGTTGGTGCGCACGAAGGACTCGAAAGCGGCAGCATCCCCGTCTTCGGGACGCCAGAACTCGATGACCTGGTGCAGGCCGGTGCTGAGGCGGGCTTTTTGAGATTCGCCGTATTTCGCGAGCAATTCAGTCTCGAGCTTTCGCATCGAGTCGTTCAGTTGCGCGGAGGTCAGTGGCTCCGCGGATTTCTGAGGCGGAGCAACAGTGCTTTGAGCCATCGCGGTCTCCTGGGAAAGCGGCGTCTGAGCGGCGGCACATGCGCCTAGGAGCATGGACAGGGCAATGCGCGCGGATAGATTGCGGAGCGCTGTTCTGGGCAGACGAGAACGTCCGCCCCTACGTGGAACGTGGTCGGCAGCCTGAGGAATTTTCATGGATGTCTTTATCCGATCTCACGACGCACGGCCGATTCGGGTGCCGGATACGGGAGTGAGTCGCGGATCTCTGAAATCTCTGCTGGGGCGAAATCCGGGAAAGGCAGCTGTTTTTGATCGCGCCACTCGCGCACTGTTGCTTCGGCCTGCCCGGCTTTTGCCTTGTCGATGCCCGAATTGCGACTCAGATAGACGTTCTGCGACGGGAAGGTAAATCCCGTGCCTGCATCGTCGACAATACTCATGAGGCGCAGCAGGATGTCCTCTCGAAGAGTAGTGAACTCGGCGCCGTCACGAGTGAGCAGATAAGTGAAAACCTCAAGTACGGGCCAGCCTTGTTCGAGTCCGGCGAGACGAATGCGCGCGCTGGCGGTCTCGACTTTGGGATGCTGATAGAGGAGGCGGCGAGCCTCGCTGAGAACGTAGCGCAACTGGTCGGTCGTCGTCTCAGGACGCAATCCCAGATTTGGATTAAATAGAAACTTGTCACGACGGGACAGGTTCTCCACATTCATGGTAGCCAGGGCGCCGTTGGGGATGGAAAGCTCGGTGCGTTCGACGGTCCGAATGCGCGTGGAACGCAGGCTGATGTCTTCTACTGTTCCGACCCGGCCGTTGAAGTTGCAGGTATCGCCGACGCGGATGACCTCGTCGCCGAGCAGGGAGATGCCGCCGAAAAGATTTTCGATTGTCTTTTGAGCGCCGAAACCGATGGCGAGGCCGCCGATGCCGAGTCCGGCGAGCGCGGTGGTCAGGTTGAAACCAAGCACGCCCATAACGGCAAGGGCGGCGGCGATGACGATGATTGCTTTGGCGACACGTTGTCCGAGCAGAACCAGCGAACCGGTGCCGGTGCTGCCGCGGGCGATGGCGCGTTCGCGCAGCCGATCCATGCCGCGCGAGAGCAGGCGCAGCGTCAGCCAGCCGAGGCCGATGATGAATACCACGCGCGCCGTAATGAAGTAGTAATGGCGGTGCAGAAGTGGCATGCCGAGATAACTGACCAGGACACGATGAACCATCACTCCGAGCACCAGCCAGACTGGCCCGGACACTTTTCGCCAATCGGCAAGCTGTGGCTGCTTGCGGTAGCCGCGCCACAACATGAGCGGGAAAACCACCAGTTCAATCAGCAGCCAAGCTAATCCGGCGGCCACCGGCACGGCGACCAGCAGCGCCAGCCACAACCAGACGGACATCCCGAGGAAACGCGTCTTGACCAGCGCCTGCGGAACATGCGTTTCCACCTGGTGCGCTTCGACCAGTTCGTACAGTTCAGGAATTTTTGCAAGCGTTTCAAAGGAGAACAGCCAGACCTTTCCGGCATTCGGATCGGGCACACGCACCAGGATGACGTCCATCTCGGTGTCATCCACAGAAAGAGTTCCGAGCCGCTCGTGATCGGGAGGCAATCCAGGTTGTGGAGTGCCTTCGGGATTTGTGCTGATAGCTCGCAAGCTGCCGACGAACGCGCTGTCGAGCACCGTCTTCAGCTGGGTGGCGATTTGCTCGCCTTGGGCCGCGCGGCGCGCTGGGCTTAGTTGGAGATATTGTGCCGCGGTCACGTAATTGTCAGCCTGCATGGCTTGCAGGAATCCAAATAGCGTACCGTTCGGTGTTTCGCGCCCGAGAGGGTCGGGAGCGACAGGCTGAATCGACTTCTCTTTGTTCGGCTGAAGGAGCTGCGAGATCGGGCCCTGGGCGTAGACGGGAAGAACGATAAGCAAAGACAGAATCGCGAGCAGAATTTGCTTGAGGCAGCGGTTCATTTGGACTTCCCTTTACTGAGTCCGCGCAGCGCCTGAAGGCGCTTTTTTCTTCCGGTCACTCTGGCGCGCCCGAGGACGCGCCCTGATACGAAACTAATGTTCAGCAGTCCCGGGCGGGTTTGGCCTTGCGTAAGATCAGGCCCGCAGTTATCTCTTGCTACGATTTTTTGGGGCGATACACATCGGTGCTTGTGCCGAAGAAAACTTCGGCGGCTTCCATTACAGTTTCTGACAGCGTCGGATGCGGGTGGATGGTTAGTTCCAGATCTCCCGCCAGCGCCGCCATCTCGATGGCCAGCACGCCTTCTGCGATGAGCTCTCCCGCTCCGGCTCCAACGATGCCAACACCCAATATTCGCTCGGTTTTTGGATCGAGGATCAGTTTCGTCAAGCCTTCCGGGCGATCAAGAGTGATCGCGCGTCCGGAAGCGCCCCAGGGAAACTTCGCGACGGCGATCGCGCGGCTGGATTCTTTGGCTTGCGTCTCGGTCAGTCCGGCCCATGCGATTTCGGGGTCGGTGAATACGACTGCAGGAATAGCATGCGGTTCGAAGGCAACTTTGCGCCCGGCGATGGCTTCGACGGCGGTGCGGCCTTCGTGGGAAGCCTTGTGCGCGAGCATGGGCTCTCCGACTACGTCGCCGATCGCGTAAATCGCAGGATCGTCGGTCTGAAGCTGCTTGTTGACCTGGATGAATCCCTTCGGACCGACCTTCACTTGAGTCTTGTCGAGGCCCGGGATCTCGGAATTCGGCTTGCGGCCGACCGAGACGAGCACTTTGTCGAAGACTTTCTCGCGCTCCTTCACGTCGGCCCCGTCGAACGTGGCGCGGATGCCGCCGCCTTCTTCTTTGAGCGACTTGACGGTCGTGTTCAATAGGATGCCGTCGAACATTTTCTCCAGCCGCTTGTGAAGTGGAAGAACGAGGTCGCGATCCGCGCCGGGTAAAAGACCGGAAAGCATTTCGACGACCGTGACGCGAGTTCCGAGCGCCGCGTAAACGGAGCCGAGTTCGAGGCCAATATATCCGCCACCGACTACGAGAAGCGTTTTCGGAATGTCCTTGAGGTCGAGAGCGCCGGTCGAGTCGAGCATTCGCGGGCTATCGATCTTGAGCGACGGAATGACGGCGGGACGGGAACCGGTTGCAAGTAGGATGCGATCGAAACGGAGCGACTCGCTGCTGCCGTCGGCTTTGGTGACGCGCAGCGTGGTTGAGTTCTCGAAACCAGCGCGGCCCTGGATGTATTGCACTTTGCGTTGCTTGGAGAGTTGTCCGAGACCGCCCGTCAAGCGCTGAACCACGCTCTCTTTCCAGCCCCGCAACTTCGCGAGGTCAATCTGGGGATCGCTGAAGGTGATTCCCCAGTTTTTTGCCTGATGCGATTCCTCGATCAGCTTGGCGACATGCAGCAGGGCTTTGGAAGGGATGCATCCGCGATAGAGGCACACGCCGCCGGGATTCACTTCCGGATCGATGAGGGTGACCTTCAGGCCAATATCGGCCGCGAGAAAAGCGGCGGCGTAACCACCCGGTCCGCCGCCCACAACTGCGAGATGCAAGCTGGAATTATCTGCCATGTATTTGATGGTCCTTTAAGAATTAGCCCTGAACCGACAGCAGGAATGGCTGCTCAAAAGCCTCCGCGATCCAGCGCAGAAAACGGGCCGCATCGGCGCCGTCAATCAAGCGATGATCGTAGGAAAGCGATAGCGGCAGAATCAGGCGCGGCTCAAATTTTCCGTTGATCCACTCCGGCTCCATGCGCCCGCGCGACAGACCGAGGATCGCGACCTCGGGATGATTCACGATTGGCGTGAACGCCGTGCCGCCGATGCCGCCCAGATTCGTGATCGTGAACGTGCCGCCTTCCATCTCGTCGGGTGTGAGCTTCTTGTCGCGCGCCTTCTTCGATAGCTGCGAGAGTTCTGCGGCAAGTTCGACAATGTTCTTCTTGTCGACATCGCGAATCACAGGAACGAGCAGGCCGCGATCGGTGTCGGCGGCGACTCCGATGTTGATGAACTGCTTGTAGACGATCTCTTCCTTCTCCATGTCAATGGAGGCGTTGAACTGCGGGAATACTTTCAGCGCGGAAGCGCAGACTTTCAGCGCGATGGCGGTGACAGTCATCTTGCCGCCGGCTTCTTCGGCGCGCGGAGCGAACTTGGCGCGAAGTTGTTCGAGTTCGGTGATGTCGGCGCGGTCATGCTGCGTGACGTGGGGAATGGTGACCCATGCTTCGCGTAGATGTTCGGCAGTCTTGCGGCGAACACCGCGCATGGAAACGCGTTCGACTTTGCCCCACTTGGTGAAGTCAGGAAGTTTTGGTTCCGCGAGACGCGCCGCTTGTGGAGACTGCGCTGCAGAGACTGCGGCGGCAAGCGTCGCCTTGGCAAAAGCCTTCACATCGTCTTCGCTGATGCGTCCACTCGGGCCCGAGCCTGTGACGTTGTAGATGTCCAGCCCGAGTTCGCGCGCGAGTCTTCGCACATGCGGGGCCGCAGGAACAGGATCGCGATGCTCCGTGCCGGCTACTTTCCCGAGTTGTACAGGCATGGAGAAGGTCGGCGGCGCGGGCTGAGGGCGATCGGGAGGCAGGGCTTGCTCTTCCGTCTTGCCCTCGGCCTTCATCGCAAGGTGGAAGGCAAGGCGGGCTGCCTGTTGCCCGGAAACATGCTCGACGGGTTCGGAAGGAGCTTTCGCAGGCTGGAATTGAACCCCGCCTTCAAGCGTAAAGATGACCTGGCCTACTTTGACCTTGTCACCTTCCTTAACTTTGATTTCCTTCACCACGCCGGTCACGGACGAAGGCACTTCGACGACGGCCTTGTCGGTTTCAAGTTCCATCACCGGCTGGCCTTCGGAGACTTTCGCTCCCGGAGTGATCATCAGTCGGACGAGGTCTCCCTGATCGATGTTCTCGCCGAGTTCGGGGAGCTTGAATTCCGAGGCTCCGGAGGTTGGGCGTGGGGTTGCGGGAGCTCTTCGTTCGACAGGCGGAGCCGGCGCGGCGGATGTTGAATGGGGGTCTTCGACGTCCCGGCGGGCGGAGGCGCCCGTGCTTCCCTCCATGGATTCTTTTCGAGTCGCGGGTGGTTGGCTGGAAGAGGCTTTGGTTTCCGCGGGCACGGATTTCGCGCCGCCTGCACCGTTTTCGACCGTGAAGATCACTTGCCCGACTTTGAGCTTGTCGCCTTCTTTGACGCGGATCTCGCTGACCACACCGCTCACCGACGATGGCACCTCGATGACCGCCTTATCGGTTTCCAGCTCCATCACGGGCTGGCCTTCTTTTACGTCGGCGCCGGGCGCGATCATCAGGCGAACTAGATCGCCCTGCTCAATGTTTTCGCCCAGCTCGGGCAGTTTGAATTCCGTCACTGTCCTTGAACCTTTCTTAGCTGATGGCCGGGTTCGGCTTTTCGGGATTAATACCGAGATCTTTTACGGCTTGCTGCACGGTTTCGATCTTGATCTGGCCCTCGCGGGCGAGAGCGCTCAGCGTCGCGAGCACGATGTGCTTGGCATCGACTTCAAAGAAGTCGCGCAAAGCGGCTCGATTCTCACTCCGCCCGAAGCCGTCGGTACCAAGGGAGACCAGTCGGCCGGGAACCCAGCGCGCGATGCTCTCCGGCAGAACTTTCATGTAGTCAGAGGCTGCGACAAACGGGCCGGGAGCATCTTTCAGGGTTTGAGTAACGAAGGGAACGCGCGGTGTCTGCCCGGGGTGCAGCAGGTTCCAACGTTCGCAATCGTTCGCCTCGCGATAAAGCTCCTTGTAGCTCGTGACGCTCCACACGTCAGCACCGACGGCATATTTTTCCGCGAGAATCTGCTGCGCCTTCAGGACTTCGAACATGATGGTGCCGCTGCCGAAGAGTTGGGCGCGAAGCTTTGCATCTTTCGCGGTTGACGGCTTGAAGCGGTAAAGACCTTTCAGTATGCCGTCGCGAACTTCCTTACCGGAAGGCATCTCGGGCATGGGCAGAGGTTCGTTGGTGACGGTGAGGTAGTAGAAGATGGATTCACCGTCCACGTACATCCGCTTGATGCCATCCTGGATGATGACGGCGATCTCGTAGGCGAACGCGGGATCGTAAGCCAGGCAGTTGGGGACGCTGAGTGCGAGCACATGCGAGTGTCCGTCCTGGTGCTGCAAGCCTTCTCCCGCCAGGGTAGTGCGCCCGGCGGTGCCGCCGACCAGGAAGCCTCGAGTGCGCATATCAGCGGCCGCCCAGATCAGGTCGCCAATGCGCTGGAATCCGAACATTGAGTAATAGATAAAGAATGGGATCGTATTGATCCCGTGATTTGAGTACGCCGTGCCCGCAGCAATGAACGAACACATCGAGCCCGCTTCGGTGATGCCTTCTTCGAGAATCTGGCCGTCCTTGGCTTCCTTGTAGTAAAGCAGCGTATCCATGTCGACCGGCTCGTAGAGTTGGCCGACGCTCGAGTAGATACCCACCTGCCGGAAGAGCGCTTCCATCCCGAAGGTGCGGGCTTCGTCGGGAATTATGGGAACGATGAGCTTGCCGATTTCGGGATCGCGCAGAAGCTTTGCCAGCAGGCGGACGAAGACCATGGTGGTGGAAACTTCGCGGCCGTCTGTGCCTTTGTAGAACTCTTCGAAGTGAGTTTCAGGAACATGCGCCAAGGGCGTGGCGCGAACTTTGCGCTCCGGCATGTAGCCGCCCAGTTGCTTGCGGCGCTCCTGCATGTACCTGATTTCGGCGCTGTCGTCGGAGGGACGATAGAACGGGGCACCGTGCAGCTCATCGTCGGGAATCGGGATTCCGAAACGCGAGCGGAACATGCTCAGCTCGTCGTCGTTCAGCTTTTTCTGCTGGTGCGTGATGTTCTTGCCTTCACCGGCTTCGCCCAGCCCATAACCTTTGATGGTCTTGGCCAGCACAATGGTCGGAGTCCCGGTGTGCTCGACCGCGGCTTTGTAGGCGGCGTGCACCTTGATGGGATCATGGCCGCCCAGGCGCATCCGCGACAGTTGCTCGTCGGAAAGGTGCTCGACCATCTTCAGCAGGCGCGGGTCAGTTCCGAAGAAATTCTGGCGGAAGTAGGCGCCGCTCTCGACGAAGTATTTCTGGTACTGGCCATCGCTGATTTCGCCCATCCGGCGGACCAGTAGGCCGTCGCGATCGTTCTGAATGAGGCTATCCCAGTCGCTGCCCCAGATGACCTTGATGACATTCCATCCAGCACCGCGGAAAATGGCCTCCAGTTCCTGAATGATTTTGCCGTTGCCGCGCACGGGGCCATCGAGACGCTGCAGGTTGCAGTTAACGACGAAGATCAGGTTGTCGAGGCGTTCGCGCGCTGCCAGCGTGATTGAGCCGAGAGACTCGGGCTCATCCATTTCGCCGTCCCCCAGGAACGCCCAGACTTTTCCGCCGGTCGTTTGTTTCAGGCCGCGGTTCTCAAGGTACTTGATGAAGCGCGCGTGATAGATCGCCTGGATCGGGCCTAGTCCCATCGAGACGGTCGGAAATTCCCAGAAGTCCTGCATCAGCCAGGGGTGCGGGTATGAAGAGAGCCCGCCGCCGGGCTTCAGTTCCCGGCGAAAATTCTCCAGCTTCTGCTTGGGGATGCGGCCCTCGAGGAATGCGCGGGAGTAGATGCCGGGAGCGGCGTGCCCCTGGAAATAGACGATGTCGCGATCCCCATCTTCGGTCTTGGCGTGCAGAAAATGGTTGAAGGCAACTTCGTACAGGGTAGCGGCGGAAGCGAACGTGGAGATGTGACCGCCGATTCCTTCCTGGATCTTGTTGGCGCGGATGACCATGGCGAGCGCGTTCCAGCGCACCAGGCTCTTGATCCGCCGCTCCATTTCCTGGCTTCCCGGAAAGGGAGCCTGGGTTCTGGAAGGAATCGTGTTCTGATACGGAGTGGTCGCCGTGAACGGGAGATTCAGGCCCGCGGCCCGGCGCGCATGCAGAGCCAACTGCTGAAGCAGGCGGCCTGCCCGGTCTGGCCCGCCTTTCGACAACACGTAATCGAGAGAGTCCAACCACTCTCGAGTTTCCAGGACTTCCAAACCATCGGTCTGCATCGTCGCCACGTCTGAATTCCCCCACAAGGAATGCGGAACCTTCAATGATATTCAATTCTGCGGATTTTTGCTGGCACTGAACCGATTTTGCAGAAGGCACGGATTGCGCCGAGGAGCACGGCCCGACAAGCCAGGGGGGCGGTTTGAGATCGAGGCGCCTGTGAATAACTCCGGTAAAGTCCGACCGCCCGCCGCCGATAAGTCCACTGCAAGCGCAGGCGGTGGCAAAGCGTGGTGGCGTCGCCTGCGTGCGAGGTTGGCCTGACACTGCTGCAGGCCGGAAGATTTTGCCGGATGGCGCAGAACTACCCGGCAGAATCTTCCTCAAGTTTTTCCTTTCTGAGCTTCCTCTAATTTTGCTGTCTTTCCGAAGGCGCGTAGTTGAACGTTTTCGCCAGTTTGGCGCACGCTGCCTTTGGAATGGAGCGTGCTTGGATCAGATCCGGAGCAGCCAATCGTGGACAGCGGATTCTATGCAGCCTGTGCCGGTCTCAGAGCGCGCACGCAAGCGCTGGAAATCGTCGCCAACAACCTTTCCAACATCAACACGGTGGGGTACTCCTCCTCGCAAGTTGATAAGCGGAAGGTTGGAAGGCTGGCGACTGCGATTCAGGTGGCATTTCAGGAGTTGGGGGTCTTTCCAGCCTCGAGCAAAATCGTTGCACCCGACTCCTCCGAGCCGATCCCGTTTAATACTGTGCAGGCGATCGAGAACGCAGAGCGCACGGCAGCGCTAGGCCGGATTGCGCCTTCCGCGAAGGGACTTCTGGGAGCTTCCGAGAACGGAGATCTATCCAGTCTTCGACAGGAACTCGAAGATGCGCTCGCTCCAGAAATTCAGCGACGGGAAGTGGCCGTGACCGTGGGGCCCGACGGGTTGATTGTCAGCCTCCGCGAAATCGGATTTTTTGACAGCGGCTCCGCTAAACTCCGGGACACGTCGCTCTCCGCTTTCGTTCGAATCGCATGGCTGCTCGCCGAGCGGCCGTACCGAGTGCGCATCGAGGGGCATACCGATAACCGGCCCATTCACAATGCGGAGTTCAGCGACAATTGGGATCTTTCGACCGCGCGAGCCACCGAACTGGTGCGCCTCCTGATGTTGAAATACGGCTTTGCACCGGAGCGCCTTTCGGCTGCCGGCTACGCGCAATATCATCCGGTCAGCAGCAATGACACGCCGGAATCGCGCGCGCAAAACCGCCGGGTTGACCTCGTGATTGTCGGCAAGGTGACTGCGACCAAAGTGGCGATGCCTTCACCAGGCAACGCTCCCCCGGCGGCTCCGGCTACCCCCGATGCACCTGCATTGATTCCGAAGCCGTCGCCGGCTGTCCCCGCATCTTCCCCAGTTCCTCCGCGGTAGATCTGCGGCCAGCAGCTAAGGGGCTACTTGGGCGCGCTGAGCACCGTTTGGTACGGATCAAGTACGACTTTTCGTGTGCCAACCGGTGCTGTTAATCGAAAAGTCGTTTCGGGGCCGTCCGCTAACACCGTACCCAAAAAAACCTTCTGGTCGTCCGAAACCGCATACACCGGCACGGCCGATACGTAGTCTTGAGGCGTTCCTTTTTGCTGTAAAGTCCCGACCACTTCGGTGCGATTCTCCTTCGATTGATATTTGATGTTATGAAGGCTGTAGCGGGGCAGGGACGTACCTTCGACCCAGCTGCGGACAAACCACTCCAGGGATTTGTGCCCCTCGTACCACAAAGGTTTGGGCAGATCCTCCTCGAACACCGCGAACAGTTCGCTGGTGCTGATCGACTTCCCTGCATAGCGCTCGCGAACTTTTCGAAGGGCACGGATAAAGGGTTCGTCCGGATCGAAGGGAACACGCTCCGACGTCGCCCGTCGTTTGGGTTCAGTTTCGAGCAGCATATTGCGAAGCATATGAAACAACCAGGTGCCGCGTCCGTAGCTGATGGCTTCATAGCCTTTCGGAAAATGAGACGAGTTCAGGCGCAGGCCAAGAGTTACGGGCCCGGCATCCCGGAGAGCCTCGCCATCCTTGTTCGTCTCGTCCAACTCTTGCCGATAGAGCTCAAGAATATTGCGCACTTCTCCTGGCCGGTCTTTTTCCAGCGTCATCAGAGCGCAGTAGTTGGCGAGGGCTTCCACAATCCACTGGTCGCGATAGCTGCGCCAGCCTACCAAGTCACCCCACCATTGATGGGCGGTCTCGTGGGGAAGAGTCAGGCTGGTCAACGCGCTTTCCAAAGAGCTGCCGCTCAAATCTTCCGCTTGCTCATGGGTGAGGAACGCAAAACTCGATAGAAAAACAAGTCCCGGCCACCCCTGGCTCATTCGGCCCGGCATCTGGGTCAGTTCCAGCGATCCATAAGGATACGGACCAAAGCGACTGGAATAAAACTCGACGGCCCGCGCCCCGTTGTCCGCGACGGACTGCGCATTGTGTGCTGGGGACGGGATGATCGGTTGACGCACGATCGGATCGATGTTCATGCGCGGATCGTGCAAGCTCGGCGGGCTTACTACTGTGGTGGAGGGCCGAGGGAAAGCCTTTTCCATGGCTCGTGCCGCATAAGCCTTCACCGTGACATCGCCCGCTGTAGCTGTGGCCACTTCGTACTTCCCGAGATTGAAACCCGCCAGAGTGATGGGACGCTCGGTTACCCAGCGCGCGACCTGGCCATCGGAAGCGTCCGGCACCGGGGGCCTCTCGTTTGCAGCAACGCTCTTCCCGGTTGCGACCAGTGTCCAGCCACGGGGATATCGAAACTCCAAATCGAAATCCGCCATGGCCAATCCGCGATTGGGATACCAGGTTCCGCGAGCACCTACATAGAGCAGACCGCCGCCCGCTTCTGACAGAACCTCGCCGCTGTACACAAATTTCAGGTTCAAGATCTGCTTGTCGCGCAGTGGCTGGGGAAAGATCACAGCGACCAGGTCATTCCCTCTCCTCGAAAGTTGGCTCCCCTCAAGCGCAGGGTTGTTAATGAACTCGACCGCGTGCCCATCGACGTCCACTTCTTTGACCTGGAGAAAACGGGAAAGCTCAAAGTAGACGGTGCGCTCTCGGCCGCGGTGAACTTCCATTTGCAAAAGCGCCTCGGCACTCAGAGTGGTGGGCGGGGTGACTTGCGCGCGGATCTTGTATTTGGAGACCGTAACTTCTTCGTTGCGCGTTAAGGGTTCGTCGATGTGGCTGGCGTTGCCAGATGCTTGTGGCGTGAAGGAAGTCCACAGATCGTAAAAGGCCAAGCCATCGACGTATCTCGTCTGGCCTGCCCAAACTTGTTCTATGCCTTTCGTGTCGAAATATGCGTCAAAGATCCCCAGTTTGATGCCTTGTGCGCGAACGTGCAGCATGCGGTCGGATGGGTCTGAGACCCAGTGCACCGCAGACTCCGGTTCCCCTGCGGCCGGCAAAACCCGACTGAATGTCCCGAGCAGGCGCAGTGCATCCTGGTCCGCCAGATTGCTGGCGCTATCGCCCAAATGCGAGGCGAAATCCGGCTCCGCCGTCGAGGGACGCAAATAGGGCTTTAATTCGGAAAACGTATCGTCATTGAAGCGCAAATACGCTGAAGAGATGCGCTCTTCAAGAATTGCCATCCCGGTAAACAGCATCATGGAGGCGCGCTCTCCCTGATTGGGAGGCGTTAACAGTAGTTCAGCGTCCCCCTCGAAAAACGCGCCCGTAACCCTTCCGGCTACATCCGAAGTGAAAACGATTTCGCCGTCATCAAGAAGAAGGTGCAGGGAAGGACGATCAATCGAAACACCGCGAATATGAAAAATCCGTGTGGCATCAAGACCCACGCTCCGCAGTTGCAGGTAAAGCTCTTCGGCAGGTTTCGCGACTCCTGTAGATGGTGCGGAGACCGGAGCTGAGGCAGGAGATTGATCGCTCCCGGAAGAGACCGTGGCGAGCAAGCATACCAACGCGATTATCCACACGAAGCGCGTGCTCCCGGTTACTTGGGTCACCTACTGAGGCTCCCTGGCCATTGCTAAAATGCGCACAAGTGCGCACACGTCTCATTTTCTCATTACCGCTTCTATTCCTGCTGACAGCGGGGGCGGGTATTCGCGCATTTGCCGATGTCATCCACCTCAAGAACGGCCGCAAGATTTGGGCCGACCACGTTCGCGAAAACGGCACACACGTCGAGTACGAAGTCGGCGAAGACTCGTACAAGATTTTGAAAGCCTCGGTGGAGAGCATTGAAGCAGGCGGAGTCGCTCCCGCATTCGCATCGTCGGCCAGCGGCCAAGGATCTGCGAAGGATCTGCCCTCGTTCGTTCCCGAGGATGGCCTCGCCGGGCACGAGGATCTTGCGACCAAAATCGTTCATGACGGCAAGGTGGATCTCGATGCTCTGACGGCTATCGAGAAGGAGGGTAAGCCGGAACTTTCCGCCACCGCCTATTTCCTCGCGGCCAAACACGAGTTTGAGCATGGCAATCTTCCGCAGGCGCGCCGTCAGTTCGAGGCCGCACTCCGATTCCAACCGGAAAATTCCACGATCCTGAGTTATTACGCAATGGCTTTGGTCCGTTCGGGCAATGCCGCGGCTGCCTTGCCCTACGCCGAGCGTTCGACGCGCGCCAATCCCAATTCCGCGGACGCCTATACAGTGCTCGGATACGTTCAATTCTCCGCCGATCGCACCAAAGATGCCGCACGCACCTGGAAGCATTCGCTCGAGTTGCGCCCCGATCCAGTAGTCGAACGATATCTGGCGAAAGCCCAACGCGAAGTCACGACCGAAGCGGACTTCTCTCAAAAAGAGAGCAGCCACTTCACCTTGCGCTACGAGGGCAAGCAATCCTCCGAACAGCTTCGCCGCGAACTGATGACAACGCTCGAATCGGAATACGATGATCTGGTCCGGCAGCTGGGAGTCGCGCCCCGTGCCAGCATTCCCGTCATTCTGTACACGGAGCAAGCATTTTTCGATGTAACTCAGGCTCCGTCGTGGTCAGGCGCCGTGAACGATGGCAAGCTTCGGATTCCGATCAGTGGAATTTCCTCAATGACTTCCGACCTGGCCCGCGTCCTGAAGCACGAACTCGCCCATTCCTTCGTGAACCAGGCTTCGGCAGGGCGCTGCCCGACCTGGCTCAACGAAGGCGTGGCCCAATCGGTTGAGGGCAAGTCCCTGGCGTCGGATGGCCGCCGCATCGGGCAACTGTTCCGGGCTCAGCACGCCATCCCCTATAACGTTCTCGAAGGCAGTTTCATGCGCTTTTCCAATGTGGAAGCGGTGGTGGCCTACGATGAGTCACTTGCGGCCGTGGAGTACATCAACGCGACCTACGGGATGAGCGATGTCGAACGTATTCTGGAGCGAATCGGCCAAGGAAGTTCGGCCGAGGCGGCCCTGCGCGCCACCATTCACTCCGACTATGGCCAGCTCGAAACTGAGGTCGGACACTTCCTGGGCTCAAAGTACGGCGAGTAGAACGCCCCTGTATAGCACGTCCTTCCGCTAGCCAACCCTCGCACTGTGTGCTAACTTCAGCGCTCTCGGGTGCGCTTATGAGGGGTCTGCTCATTCGACGTAATAAGACGATTCCGGTCGCGATCGAACCGGTTGCCTCTGCCTTTCCCTGCTTAAAAAACGCCGAGATCGCAGCGGCATTCGCCGGTCAACGAAGTGCGGGCGATTTCTACGATTCGATCCGCGTGAGTCCATCGCGGGTTCTTTTCGGCCTGCTCGACGTCGCCGGCCGACGCGAGCAAAACCAGGGGATCCTCTCTGCAGCGCAGACCGTCTTCCGCGAAACAGGGACGAAGTTACTCTCTCCGCCGGAAGCCAACGAGGCCGACGCGATGACGGAACTTTGTCTCGCGCTGAATCGGGCCATCATGAATGCGGCGGGGGGTGTGCACTCTAGCCCAGCCTTCGCCGGTTGCTACAACGAAGACCTGGGCATTCTCTGCTACTTCAACTGCGGACATACTCCCGCCCTGGTTCGCCATGCAAGCGACGTTTCGGAACTAGGGGCCACCGGTCTGCCCTTGGGCTTGTTCTCGATGGCGCCCACCGAGGCTCGGCTGATAGCGATGGAGCCGGGTTCGGCCCTGGCGCTCGTCTCTCGTGGCGTGGTCGAAACCGAATACAAAAGGCAGGAATTCGGGTTGGGCAGAGTCGAATCAGCATTGAAAAATGCTAACTTGGCAGGCGCGCAGGCGGTTTGCCACTCCATCCTGGACGATGTCCAGCGTTTCGCTTCTTCCGAGCCCATCAAGGACGACATCACGGCCCTAGCCCTGGTCCGGAATTCCGCATCCTAGCGGGTAAAGGGGCTGATTGCACGGGTCCAAACGGGCTGGATCAGGCCCGGTTCGCGGGGTTACAATCTCGTAAAGCTCAAATTTTAGCCCGAGTCCGGCTGCGGCCAAAGGCTCCCTGGTGATGTTTTCCAATGAAAAAGAAACAGTTGCTATGTCTGTGCGTTTGCCTGGTGACCCTGCCTGTCGTCCTCAAGGCGGATACGGTAGTCGAGGAAATTATCGCCCGCGTCAATAACTCCATTATTACCCGTTCGGATTTCGAGCGCAGCAAGCTGCAGCTTAAAGACGAAGCCAAACAGCAGGATCCGAACAACGCCGAAAAAGATGTCGCCGAGAAAGAGCGCGATGTCCTCCGCGACCTGATCGACCAGCAGCTCCTCATAGACAAAGGTAAGGATCTGGGACTCACCGCCGACACGGAACTGATTAAGAAACTCGACGAGATGCGCAAGCAGATGAACCTGGATTCGCTCGATGATCTGGAAAAAGCGGCGCAAGCACAGGGTATCTCCTACGAGGACTTCAAGCAGAATATGCGCAACCAGATCATCACGCAGCAGGTCATTGGGCGCGAAGTAGGCGGGCATCTCAACATCACCAAGGAAGAGGAACAGAAGTTTTACGAAGAACACAAGAGCGAAATGGAACAGCCGGAACAGATTCGCGTGAGCGAAATTCTGGTTTCCACTTCGAAGCCTTCCTCGATCACGCCGATTGAGAAACCGGATCCGGCGGCTCCCCCGAGTACGGACGCCGCCAAGCCCGCGGAGACCGCGCCTCCAATTCAGCATGCCGATGAACTGGCGACTGCCGAAGCTAAGGCGAACAGCCTGCGTGAACAGATTCAGAAGGGCGCCGCGTTCGACGAAGTTGCGAAGAAGAGCTCCGACGGACCGAGTGCTGCCCAGGGCGGCGATCTGGGCTACTTCAAGCGGGGAACCTTGTCGAA
Source organism: uncultured Acidobacteriota bacterium (assembly GCA_963765755.1). Lineage (GTDB taxonomy): Bacteria > Acidobacteriota > Terriglobia > Terriglobales > Acidobacteriaceae > Gp1-AA133. The sequence goes on from CAVXXV010000023.1 coordinate 325,199, forward strand.
AGATCTTGAAGATCGTACGTTTGCCATGAAGGCCGGCGACGTCACCGACGTGATTCGCACGAAGCAGGGCTTCGTAATCCTCAAGGTTACTGAGCACCAGCAGGCCGGAATCCCTACCCTCAAGCAAATGGAGCCCCGCATCCAGGACGCCCTGTACTATCAGAAGTTGCAGCCGGCATTGCGCTCCTATTTGAAGAAATTGCGCGAGGAAGCTTTCATCGATGTCCACTCGGGCTACCTGGACACTGGAGCAAGCCCGAATCAGACCAAGCCCGTCGAGACTCCCGGAAAGGAAGCAGGCGCCAAGAATCTTAAAAAGAAGAAAAAACTGGGAATTTTCAAATAGACTCAGACGACCGCTAAGAGACTTCAGGCGCTGGAGGCGTAGCAACGGATTTCATGAAACAGTTCTTCATCTGCGACTGCAGCGTGCAGGAAAACAAGATCATCACCTCAAGCTTCGTGGTGGTGTCGAAGCAGGTTAAGCCCAAAAAGACCGGGGACCCTTATCTTGCGCTCACCCTGGGCGATCGAACCGGGCAGATCGAAGCGAAGATGTGGGACAACGTCGAGGATTCCCTCGACGCCTTCGAGCAAGACGACTTCCTGAAGGTCAAAGGCCTCATCAACAAATACAAAAATCGCTTCCAGCTGACAATTCACAAGTTGCGGAAGCTGGGGGAATCGGAAATCGATTTTTCCGACTACCTGCCCAAAACAACGAAAAACATTGATGAGCTTTGGCAGACTCTGACGGACTTTGTTGCGAGCATTCAGAACACGCACCTAAGGAATCTCGTTCAGGGTTTCATGGCTGACCCTGAAATCGCGCAGGCGTACCGCAACGCACCCGCCGCGAAAACGCTCCATCACGCGTACATCGGGGGTTTGCTCGATCACGTGGTTTCACTGTTCCGATCCTGCGACCTGATCTGCCGGAACTACCCGCAAGTAAATCGGGATCTTGTGCTGGCGGGCGCGTTTCTTCACGATATCGGCAAAATTCATGAGCTGACCTACAATCGGTCATTCTCGTATACGACGCGCGGGCAGTTGTTGGGCCACATGATCATTGAACTTGAGATGTTGCAGGCCAAGCTCTCGCTGGTTCCGGATTTCCCGCCGGAACTGAAGACGCTGCTCGAGCACCTCATCATCAGCCATCACGGCGAGTACGAGTTCGGATCGCCAAAACTCCCCATGTTTCCCGAAGCTCTCGTTCTGCACTACATGGACGATCTCGATTCGAAAATGGAAAGTATGCGGGCCTTGTTTGACCGGGAGGTCGAACAGGAGAACCCCTGGACCAGCTACAATGCTTCGCTGGGCCGGCCGCTCTTGAATACTTCGAAATTTCTTGCGCCAAAACCTGCGCCGCCAGTATCCGCTGCTTCGTCTGATGGCGAGACACTGCCTCTGCAATTGGACGGCCTCGAGGAATGCGATCCTGCCCCGGCAGCCGGTCAGGAGCCGGTTAAAACGTAGTCTCGCGTCCGCGAATGCTTGCAGTACGACCACCGTTTCAGTACATTTTCCCGACTGGAGATTCACATGCGATCACGCCTTGGACTACTCACCCTCGTTTGTTATCTGACTTTCACAGTACTGGCATGCACTTCCAAGCCGCCCGCAAATGATGCAGCAAACTCGACAACGACTACCGATTCGAATGGCTCTCCGGCAAGCAACAATCCGGCCAACGGCTCGAGCGCATCGCCCAGCAGCTCATCGCCCGCAAGTCGAGGTGATTCTCGCGGAGGTGCCATGGCTTCGAATCGAGGAGCAGCCGCTCCGCAACCGATTGTGGTCCCGACCGGCACGGTCCTGACCGTTCGCCTCGGAGAAACCTTAAGTTCGAAGCAGAGCCAGGCGGGGCAGAGTTTTTCGGCGACGGTTGCCGAACCGGTTGAAGTTGACGGACAGACGGTAATTCCCGGCGGAGCGACCGCCAGTGGAACAGTAGTAGCGGCGCAATCGGCGGGCAAGTTCAAGGGGGCTTCGCTGCTGCAGATCAAGCTGAATTCTATTACCGTGGGTGGCAGGCAGCGGTCGATCGAGACCTCCTCAGTGGCGCGCTCGGAAAAGGGAAAAGGGAAGCGCACTGCTGCCATGATTGGCGGCGGTGCCGGAGCGGGCGCCCTTATCGGAGCTCTGGCTGGTGGCGGCAAAGGCGCGGCCATCGGTGCGCTGGTCGGAGGCGGTGCGGGCACGGCCGGGTCGGCCTACACCGGCAACCGCGACGTAACCCTGCCCGCGGAGTCCGCAGTCAGCTTCAAGCTTGAAGCGCCGTTGCAGGTAGAACGGTAGTTCGCCGTCATTCTTCTGAAATGAAAATCCCGGAGGCTGCGGTCTCCGGGATTATTTTGCGTGCCTCAAATTCCTCTGTGGGATTTAGCGATGATCAATTTTGCGGATATGGAACTCCTCACCTTCGACTGCTACGGAACCCTGATTGATTGGGAGAACGGAATCTTCTCTGCGCTCCGTCCTGTACTGTCTGCGCATGGAAAGTCAATCGCCGATGCGGATCTGTTAGCGCTCTATGGAGAATTTGAGGGAAACGCCGAGGCGGGGGAATATCGTCCCTACCGGGAAGTCCTGCAGTCGGTGGCTCGTTCCTTCGGACAGCGGCTCGGATTCAATCCTACCCAGGACGAACTCCAGTCACTGCCAGACTCAGTCTCACGATGGCAGCCTTGGCCCGACACCGTAGCTGCACTCAGGAGACTCTCCGCTCGCTACCAGCTGGCCATCATTTCAAACATCGACGACGAATTGTTTGCCCGCACGAGAGAGTTCCTGCCGGTAAAGTTCGTGGACGTCACCACGGCGCAACAAGCGCGCTGCTACAAGCCCGGACTGGAGATTTTTCGGCTGGCTCTCAAGAAAGCCGCGGTGCCGCACAGCCGAATATTGCACGTGGGGCAGAGCATTTTTCATGACGTGCTGCCCGCGCAATCTCTTAAACTGGCGACTGTCTGGGTAAATCGCCCCTCGCCCCGCGCCGGGATTGGGGCGGTCATTCAAGCGGCCGGGACGCCGGACCTGGAAGTTCCCGATCTCGCAACCCTCGCGGAACGGGCAGGCTGCTAACTTCGAACCTTCTCTGATTTTTCTTCCGGCTAAAATCCCGCCGGCATCTTTACGATCTTCTTCCGAATGGCGCAGTGTACGAGTTCGGCTTTGTTATGAATGTCGAGCTTACGCATGAGATTAAATTTGTGCGCTTCCACCGTTTTCAAACTGAGTCCCAACATGCCGGCGATTTTGCGAACCGTGTTTCCCTCGGCCAGCAGTTTCATGATCTCGGTCTCGCGAGGCGTCAAAGAGGTTCGGGATGGGCGCGGACGATCCTGCCCAAACCTGCCATTGTCCAGCAGGCCACCCAGGACTTCGGGACTTACGAATTTCCCGCCTTGGTGCACATCACGCAGAACGCTTGCGAGTTTATCGGCGGGCGTGTCTTTCAGAAGGTAGCCGGCCGCCCCTGCCTGCAATCCCTGCATGACGTAATCCTGGCTCTCGTGCATGGTAAGAAAAATGACGCGTGTTTTCGGGTAATCGGTTTGGATGACTCGGGTCGCATCGAACGAAGAAAAGCCGGGCATGCCGATGTCCATCAGCACGATGTCCGGGCGAAGCTCCATCACGCATTTCAAGGCTTCCGCTGCATCGCCCGCTTCTCCAACAATTTCCACGTCGCTCTCGTCTTGCAGTAGTCGACGAATTCCCTGGCGCACCAAGACATGATCATCCGCAATCACACATCGAATTTTGCTTTTCAATTCTGTCGTGGTCGTTTCGTCGAGATACACCATTCCTCCCGGGCCAGAGAAGTTGGAAGCGACACGAGTGTGGCGGCACAGCAGAATCGCAGTATCAGGGTGGCGTGAAGCGATTTTACCGATTCAAAGGTGTGATGTCACGGCAGAAAGCCATTGATTCCCCAGTTACCTTGTTCCGACCCTTCATCAGTTAGAATCAACTGCTTATGTTGCGCTACTTCACCTCCGGAGAATCGCACGGCGAAGCCCTGGTTGCGTTTCTCTCCGGTCTGCCGGCGGGCCTGCCCGTCGATTTGGAATTTGTAAACCGGGACCTCTGGCGACGGCAGCAAGGCTACGGACGCGGCGGCCGTATGAAAATTGAGACCGACAAGGCGCACATTTTGTCGGGCGTCCACCACGGAATGACGATCGGCTCGCCCATCGCGATCCTGCTGGAGAACAAAGACTGGAAGAATTGGCAGGAATCATTGCCGGTTGCCGAAGGCGATCCCGCCAAGCACAAGGCGGTGAAATCGCCTAGGCCGGGCCACGCCGACCTGGCGGGAGCGTTGAAGTATAACTTTTCTGAGGCTCGCTATGTACTGGAGCGAGCATCTGCCCGTGAATCGGCCGCTCGTGTGGCAGTGGGTGCTCTCGCAAAGCTGTTTCTTCGGGAACTGAATATCGAGGTTCTCAGCCATGTCATCTCCGTGGGATCCGTTTCGTTGGAGGAGGAAGTGCCGTGGAACGCGATCAAGATGGTCAGCGAGAAGGCCGACATTCTATTGAGTTGCGCGAATGGCACGGCCGAGCAACGCATGAAGGAAGAGGTCGACAAGGTTCTGAAAACTGGCGACTCCGTCGGTGGCGTCTTTGAAGTGGTGGCCCACAACGTCCCGCCCGGCCTGGGCACCTATGCGCAGTGGGATGAACGACTGGACGCGCTCCTCGCGGCCGCGGTCATGTCGTTGCAAGCCGTGAAAGCGGTCGAAATCGGCTCGGGCATCAGCGCAGCTTCGGCGCCGGGATCGCAAGTTCACGACGAAATCGGTTACCAGGCAGACGATCGCTACACCAAATTCAGCCGCGCCCACAACAATGCAGGCGGGATTGAAGGCGGAGTATCCAACGGAGAAGAGATTCGTGTCCGCGGATATCTCAAACCGATTTCAACTTTGCGCCGGCCACTCGCATCAGTAGACTTCTCCACGCGCGAACCGGTGAAAGCCGCTTATGAGCGCTCCGATGTGTGCGTCGTTCCGGCCGCCGGAGTGGCGGCAGAATCTATGGTCGCGCTCACCCTCGCGCGGGCCGCACTGGAAAAGTTTGGCGGCGACTCCATGGTTGAGACCAAGCGCAACTTTGCCGGCTATCTGGAACAGCTGAAGAACTTCTGAGACCCGGATTCCGAATGATCTATCCCATCGTAAAATTTGGCGATCCGGTGCTCGAGAAGAAAGCTGAACCGGTGACCGTTTTCAATGATGAGTTAAGAAAACTTGTCGACGACATGTTTGAGTCGATGTATGCGGCGCACGGCGTAGGATTAGCCGCTCCGCAAATCGGCATTTCGAAGCGGTTGGCTGTGATTGATGTTACGTTCAAGGAAGATCCCGAAGCCAAGCTGGTGCTGGTAAACCCGGAAATCATTCACACCGAAGGCCGCCACTCGCAGAATGAAGGCTGCTTGAGCATTCCCGACTTCCGCGAAAATGTGACACGTCCGCGCAATGTAACGATCCGCGCCCAGGATGTGACCGGCAAATTCTACGAAAAAACCGGAGAGGAGTTGCTGGCTCGCGCCTTTTTGCACGAAACCGATCACCTCAACGGCAAGCTATACATGAGTCATTTGAGCGCCTTGAAACGCGACTTGATGAAGCGCAAAATTCGCAAGCTGATGAAGGCCGGCGAGTGGTGAGTGGTTTCGTGGCCAGCGGAATACGTTGCGGTCTACCCACCCAGCCACCCTCCAGCGACTGCCCATCTGAATGAATCTCGTTTTTGCAGGAACTCCCCGATTCGCCGTCCCGACGCTTGAGAAGCTGGTTGACGCCGGTTTCCACGTACGCCTGGTAGTCACCCAGCCCGACCGGCCAAGCGGACGTGGCATGGAACTGACCGCCTCTCCGGTGAAACAGTCCGCGACTCGCCTGGGCCTCCGTGTTCTGCAGCCAACAAAGATCAAGGAGAACCCAGAGTTCCGCGGAGAGCTCACTGAGATCCGCCCGGATGCGGTGATCGTCGTTGGTTACGGCCGTATCATCCCGCAGTGGATGATTGATCTGCCGGTGCTCGGCAATCTCAACGTCCACGCGTCGTTATTGCCAAAATATCGCGGCGCGGCGCCGATCCAGTGGGCGATTGCTCGTGGAGAATCGGTTACCGGCGTGACCACCATGCGCATCGACGCCGGACTCGACACCGGAGACATCCTTCTGCAGGTCGAGCTCCCTATTACGGACCAGGACACAGCCGAGACCGTAGCACCTAAGCTTGCCGGCCTCGGCGCCGAACTTATGGTGGAGACTCTGCGCGGCCTCCGCGAAGGGTCCGTAGTCGCGCGGCGGCAGAATCACGAACAAGCCACCTTGGCCCCGATCCTCACCAAGCTCGATGGAGAGATTGATTTTCATCGAACCGCGACGGAAATCTGGAACCGGATGCGCGGCTTCCAGCCGTGGCCAGGAGCTTTCACGCGCTTTCGCGGGAAAAATCTCCACATATGGGACGCGCGGCCGGTCGAAGTTGAAGTGCCGGCCGGTGAGATTCACGTGACGGGCCATCTGCCAATGGTTGGTTGTTCGCGCGGCACTGCCCTTGAGCTCACCCAGGTACAGGTCGAGGGCAAGAAGCGAATGTCGGCGCAAGATTTCGTGAACGGATATCGCCCTTACGGTGGTGAGCCGTTAGGCCAAGCTAACCAGGAAAGCTGAGACTTTCAGCAGTCATATGTCCGTCTCCCCAGCCCGAGCCGCGGCGTTCCACATACTGCTTCGCGTTGACCAGGAGGACGCCTACGCATCCGAGTTGCTGCACTCCGAGTGTTGCGCTAGCTTGACGGCCGTTGACCAGGCACTGACGACTGAGCTTGTGATGGGCGTACTGCGCTGGCGTTCTGCTCTGGATGATGCAATCGCCAGTGTCTCGTCTCAGAACCTCGCTCGGCTCGATCCTGAAGTTCTCACTTCGCTGCGCCTCGGAGCGTACCAGTTAGGGTGGCTTGATCGCGTGCCCGCACGGGCCGCGATTCATGAAAGCGTAGAACTGGTGAAGTACGCGCGCAAGCGTTCGGCGGCGCCTTTCGCAAACGCGATCCTGCGCAAGCTCGCCGAAAATCCTCGCATCCATAATGATCTTCAACCAATGTTGGCGGCCGCCGATCCGGAGGCACTCGCGAAGACTTCAGCCCACCCGCTCTGGCTGGTCGAGCGTTGGATCGGTCAATTTGGTGTCGAAATCACTGCACGGATCAGCGCCTTCAACCAGACACGTCCCGTGACCGCCATCCGGCTGCTGGACTCGAAGGCCGATGAAGAATTCCGCGACGAAGGGATTGAGATCGCCCCCGGCAGCCTTCTCGCCAATGCACGGCGCGTCATCAATGGGGATATCACAAAGTCGAAGCAGTATGCGGACGGACAGATTGCAATTCAAGACGAGGCATCGCAACTGGTCGCAGCGTTGGTCGGTGGAGGGTCGCGCATCCTCGATTGCTGTGCGGCGCCGGGAGGAAAGACCTGGGCAATCGCAGACCGTAATCCCGATGCCACTATCGTCGCGGTTGAACTGCATGCACCGCGCGCACAAGTTCTGCGCAAACGGGTGCGGGCGAACAACGTCGAGGTGATCACCGCAGATATTCGACAGCTCCCGGTGGGCGATGAATTCGACCGCGTGCTGGTAGATGTACCCTGCTCCGGCACAGGAACCATAGCGCGCAACCCCGAGATCAAGTGGCGTCTTCGCCTCGAAGATTTGACCGACCTGCGATCGCGCCAGTTGGCCATTCTTCAGGCAGCGGCAAGACACCTGGCTCCCGGAGGTACGCTGGTCTATTCAACCTGCTCGCTCGAGCAGGAAGAAGACGAGAGCGTCGTTGAAGAATTCTTGCGGGAACACGCGTCGTTGCGCCTCCTCGACACACACTCAGAGTTGGAGCGATTACGCCAGGCCGGAGAACTTGCTTCCACACTCTCTCCTGAAACGCTGGTCAGAGGGGCTTACCTGCGGACCATTCCAGGCGTCCAGCCCAGCGATGGCTTCTTTGTGGCTATGCTGAAAAGAGAGACGTGAGGCTTTTGAAAGTGTCTGCAGTTCCGCAGGCTTGCAGGCGTCTATCGCACCTCGAAACTCACCGTAGCGCCAGCACTCACTCGCATTCCAGCAGCGGGAGTCTGCGACACGATGATGCTGGCAGGCGAAGGCTGCGGCGGCGGCACAATCGGAACAATGGACGAATTGTCGAGCGGACTCGCCGCAACCGTCACGTTACCGACCTGGAACCCGGCATCCAACACAGCCAGATTGACCGTCCCCAGCGGTTGCCCGACGAAGCTCGGCATCACAAAAGCGGATGTTTGCGCCCCCGTCGTAACCAGCAGGCTGAGCTTCGGAACAGAAACTCCGCTCGCATTCGGAGGCGGACTTTGGCCGAGCACCTGATCCGCCGACATTCCCGGCATCTGCAAATATGCGATCGAGCCAATATCGAGCCCTCGGCGCCGGATGTTTAAATCGGCTGCACGACCGCTCTCGCCGAGCACGTCGGGAATCGCAACGCGTTGCGGCCCGAGGCTCTGCGCAACTCGTACCTGCCAGCCCCGCCGCACTTTCATGCCCGCTGACGGAATCTGCGAGATGATTTTGCCTTCCGGAATGTCGACGCTGTAATACTGCCGTTCTACCTGAAGAGTTAAGCCGAGTCCCGCAATCGCGCGCTCCGCGTCTGCGGGCGCCAGGCCTGTGACCCTCGGAACGGCCACTTCGCCGCCGTGAATGGCGAAGCGCATGGCCAGCAGCGCGGACGCCATTGCCACGAAAAGCAAGACAAGCGCGATCAAAGCGAACCGTAGGAATGCTTTCATCTGGTCGGAATTATAGCGTCCACCAACGCCGCGAATTCGGGCGAAGTTACCCGGTTACCAAAGACCTTGACCGCATGGGCCTTTCGGCGACCCCGCACAGCACTCCCGAGACAGATGCAGGAAACGCACTTAGGGTTAAGTTAATGCCTACAGCGGACGCCACGCCGCGCAGAGCGGAATCGTCGCTTACTCCTCGCACGAAGGCAGTGATTATGCAGAATGCGAATTCCCCCGCCGTACTTCGACGCAGTTCCAGAGTCCCGGTCAATGTTCCCGTTCTCGTTACCAGCCTGGAGCCGGGCACACGTTTTTCGGAAGTGTGCGAAACCCTGGTCGTCAACGCGCACGGTTGCGCCATGCGCTCCCCGGTGAAGCTGGACGCAGGGGTCCTATTGCATTTTCATAGCAAGGAAGGACGGGAGACCACGGCGAAGGTGATTGCCTGCCAGCCGCTCGAAGCGGACCGCACAAGCTGGCGATTGGCCGCACGGCTCGACCGGCCTGAGAACTTCTGGGGCCTCACGACTTGCCCCGCGGATTGGGCGCAGTTGCCCGCGCCAGCCGCTCCTACGAAGTCAAAGCTTCCGCAGCAACTGGCTGCCAAGAACGTCCAGATCATCGATCAGGGAACACCGCTCTCTCCGTCCCTAAAAATGATGTTCGACAGTATTCAGAAGCAGGTTTCCGACGATCATTTGCGGTCCATGATCATGGAACTGGTTCAGCCGCTGCACGCCGAACTGGCGGATCTGCGGGAAAAGACGACTCGCGGGCGGAGCAAGTTCGAAGTTTCCTTGACGCAGATTCCTCCCGAACTGCAGGACCAGATGGAAGAACGCCTGCAGAAAAACCTTGGCCCGCGAGTGCTCGAGCAGACGGGCGCCCAGGCAATGCAGGTGCTGGAAGCCGCCAAGGCGGCGATCGCGCAGAAGACTGCCGAAACGCATGACGATTTTCTTAAGCGCGTAACACGCGAATTGCAAATGGTTGAAGAACGCGCCCGGGCTTTGTCCGCCGACATTGCGGAAAACCAGCGCGAGCATCTCAATCGCGGCATGGGTGAATTTCACCAGCACGTCGTAGACGGCGGGAATCGTCTCAAGAAGTTGAGCGAAGATCTGTTCCGCGTGATGCAGCACGATCTGGGCGAAGAGCACGAAGGGCGCCGGCAGGAGTTTGAGCGGGTGCAAGGCGCGATGGCGACCGAACGCGAGCGACTGGAAGTCGAAGTCACCCAACTCGACAGCCGGATCGCGAAACTGGATGAGTCTGCCCACTCGCTGGAGGCTGGCCTGGACAAGCGCTTGGGACAGATGGCGAGCAATACCCTCGGCGATGTCCGCAAGCAATTAGAGAGTGCCACCGACGAGATTCTGATCGAACTCGAGACCCGCAGTGCGCGCGAACTTGGCGCGCAGGTGGAAGCAGCCAGTGCGCAACTGAAGGCCATCCAGTCAGAAGTCCAGGCGTCGGCTCTGGCGTCTCTCAACAAGCATGTTAACGAAACGCTTCGCGTGTTTGCGCAGTCCATGGAAGAGTTGGAGCATGAATCTGTCGAGCGTTTGCAGAACACGCTGGCGGGCGGTTTGAATTCGGTGGTCAAGACGCTGGGCGAGCACTTCCGCGGCGAGCGGGTAACGACCGAGCGACGTTGGCCGGCCGCCGACTGATTACCGGGTAGATTCTCAGGGATGGGAAATACTTCACGCGCCGTCAGGCGTGCCTTCTAATCACTTCAAATTAGAAGCCCGTGGGCTTGTGGGAGACGCCGTTGCCGTGCATTTCCGCAGGGTCCACCATGCGTCCGGTCCGGCGCATCTCGATCAGGTCATATTCATAAGCTGATCCGCAAATCAAACACACTTGATAATCCTGACCGTTAGCGCCGCTGTGCGGCCATGAGAAGCGGTGGGGACAAAGCTTTTCGATGATCCGGTTGAGCAATCGGGCTGGCATGCCTGGCTTCTCTCCTTCACTGTCCGAACTTGCGTGGTGTGGCTCGCAAAAATTTGGGCCAAAATCTGGCATCTTGGCATTCCTACCCGGGATTGATTTCAACTTAGCACACACTTGCATTCCTGTTACGCACCGCAGTGCATAGCGACCTTGCGCAAGGCCAGTGGCTGGTCTAATTACCCCGCCCGGCGCGGGTTTTGCTGGATTCGCGTTCAGCGCCGGCGAAGGGCGAATCAGCCGATCTTGGACCTTCATTTCACGAAATCGGAGATCGCACTACAATGGCAAGCCATGGGTTTGTTCGCCAACCCCAATCCGAGCTCTTTCGTTCGTTCGCTGCCCAAGGCAGAACTGCACCTGCACCTGGAAGGCGCAATCGACCCGCCCACCTTGCTCGAAATTCAGCACAGCCACGGTCTCACGAAAAACATCCTGGCCGATGTTCAAAAGCTCTACCACTACGCCGACTTCCCCGGTTTCCTGATCGCGTTTCGCGATATCACTGAGCACCTGAAGTCGCCAGCCGATTACGACCTGATTACGTACCGGCTGATGGAACGGTTGAAGGCCGAGAATGTGCTCCACGCCGAGGTCTACGTCTCGGTGGGCGTCTGCCTGTATCGCAAGCAGGATTTCCCGGCGATCTTTGAAGGATTGGAACGGGGGCGCATCCGCGGAGAGCGGGACTTCGGCACATCGCTACTGTGGATCTTCGACGCGGTCCGACATTTTGGATCTGCCGAGGCCCAGAAAGTGGCGGAGCTGGCAGTGCGCTATCGGGATCGCAAGGTCGCGGGCTTCGGGATCGGCGGGGATGAGAATCGCGCCGGGCCAGAGTTGTTTCGCGAGGTGTACTCCTTTTGCGCGGATCATGGCTTGCGACTCACCGCGCATGCCGGCGAAACTGCCGGACCGGAGTCCATTTGGGGAGCTCTCAACCTGCGTGCAGAGCGCATCGGGCACGGGCTCACCGCGCAGCAGGATGCCGACTTGATTCAAGAACTCGCCCAGCGCCAGGTACCGGTTGAAATCTGCGTCACCAGCAACGTGAAGACGGGCGTGTGCCCGAATCTGTCTGAACACCCGGTCCGGAGATACTTTGACGAAGGGTTGATGGTCACAATCAATACCGACGACCCGGCCATGTTTGAAACCTCGCTTTCCCGCGAATATCAGCTGGTGCAGGAAAACTTCGGCTTCAGCGACGAGCATTTGCGGGAACTGGCCCGCAATTCCTTCGAAGCCGCTTTCTTGCCAGCGGAGAAGAAGCTCGAGTTTCTGAACATGTTCGACGCCGCTGTCGCCTCGACGTAGGCCGACTAGAAATTTCAGATGGAAGAGCACGGATTTCGCCCCATTGCCGGTTCGGTCCCTAAAAAATCTGCAATCTGAAATCACAAATCTGCAATCCAATCCCTATGCCACAGCACATCGGAATCGTTGCCTGCAGCGCTGAGGGCGCAGCCTTGTGCTACCGCACTGTATGCCTGGAAGGCGCAGCGCTCCTGGGAACTCACAACCATCCAGAAGTATCCATGCACACCCATCCTCTGGCTGTGTACATGAAATTCGTTTACGCCAACGACTGGGCGGGGGTTGCCGACCTGATGATTTCTTCGGCCGAGAAATTGGCTCGTGCTGGAGCCGACTTTCTGATTTGTCCCGACAACACGATCCATCAGGCATTCGACCTGATCGAGCATCGCTCGCCGCGCCCGTGGCTTCACATTGCGCGGGAGGTGGCCTGTGACGCAACTCGACGTCATCACAAAAAGATCGGGGTCCTGGGCACGCGCTCACTGATGGAGTCGCGCGTGTACCCCGATACGTTGAAAGCTGCTGGCCTTGACTACCTTATTCCCACCGAGCAGCAACGCGACAAAATCGATCACATCATCTTCGACGAGCTCGTCAATGGCCAGTTTCTCCCGCGCTCGCAGGCCTACTTCACCGAGGCAATCCGCAGCTTGCAGGACGAGGGTTGCGATGCGGTGGTGCTGGGCTGCACCGAGATTCCGCTGATCGTGACCTCGGAATCCTCGCCACTTCCTGTGCTTGATTCGACCCGACTGCTGGCGCGGGCCGCACTCCGCAAGGCAGTCGATGCCTAGCGACGGCAGCCCGCAAGCTCCTGAACAACCATCTACCCTGAAAGCCGTGGTTGCTACAATGCCCGTTCGACTTCCAAGCATGGTGAGTGCATTCTCATGTCCCACAAGTTGAGATTCGCCCGACTCGCCGGATCCTTTGCGATCAGCCGTCTTAGCCCGGGTCTTTCGGTGCCAGACTGGGCGCTGCGAGGCACGTTCTTTTCCATCACCTCGACTGCAGACGAACTTTCCGTGGTTTGCCCGCAAGCCCAGGTCCCGGCGGGTATTGCGCATGAGGGGGATTGGGCCTGCCTGAAGCTGCAAGGACCGTTCCCTTTCTCGGAGACGGGCATCCTCGCCTCATTCGTCCAGCCTCTTTCCGAGCGGTCAATCCCGGTGTTCGCGATATCCACGTTCGATACCGACTATGTGCTGGTGAAGCAGGGTTGGGTCGATCAAGCGGTAGCGGCACTGCGCGACGCCGGACACCATGAACTGTGAACGGCTTTTAAAGAAAGGCGCTTGATTTGGACTTTCCACTCTCGATGCGAATGTTCCCGATGTAAGGAAAATGCTGGCCGACCGAAGCCGTGCCGAACCTTTCCATGCCACCGTTCACAAGCCAATTTCATCCGAATACTGCTTCCACGCGCTGCTGGGGCGACTGATCTAATAAAATGACTGAATTCATGCCATCCGGTAAAACATCATGGAAACGTCGCCTGAAGGCGATCCAGCGGAACATTCGAGGCGCGCAGATGGTCGCCAAGGGGCTGACCTCGACCGACCACCCGCTACTGGCGCACATCATTCCGATCCGGCGCTGCAACCTGGCCTGCGAATACTGCAACGAGTTCGACGATGTCTCGAAGCCGGTGCCGACCGAGACCATGTACCAACGCGTTGACAAGCTGGGGGCACTGGGCACCTCAGTGATCACCATCAGCGGGGGCGAACCCCTGCTGCATCCTGAACTCGATGAAATCATCCGCCGCATTCGCAAGAACGGCATCGTCGCCGGATTGATCACGAACGGCTATCTGCTGGTCGCGGAGCGCATTCAACGTCTCAATGACGCCGGTCTTGAGTGGCTGCAGATTTCCATCGACAACGTCACGCCCGACGACGTCTCCAAGAAGAGCCTGAAGGTTCTCGATAAAAAGCTGCAGCTTCTCGCGGAGCATGCTGATTTCCACGTGAATATCAATTCGGTGGTAGGGGGCGGAGTCAAGAATCCGCAGGATGCGCTTACGATCGGAAAGCGCGCGATGGAGCTCGGGTTCAGCTCAACTATCGGAATCATTCACGACGGCAGCGGCCAGCTCCAACCATTAAACGCCGAAGAACGCGCTGTCTATCACGAGATGAAGTCGATGGAAAAGCGCAGCTTCACCCGCATCAATTCCTTTCAGGACAACATCGCCCAAGGCCGCCCCAACCAGTGGCGCTGCCGCGCGGGCGCGCGTTACCTCTACATCTGCGAGGATGGCCTGGTCCACTACTGTTCCCAGCAGCGTGGTTACCCGGGAGTTCCGCTGGAAAACTACACGGTCGCCGATATTCGCCGTGAGTATCTGACAGAAAAAGGCTGCGCACCGCACTGCACAGTCTCGTGCGTGCATCAGGTTTCGATATTCGATTCGTGGCGAGCCCCCCAGCAACCCACGCCGGTCCCTACAGGAACAGGGGGCCTGGTGCAGATCGAATAAGGCTCACCAGGAACTCTTCAGCGACTCGATGTTCACTTCTTAGGCTGGGCCGTCGGGGGCAACAATCCATTCAAGCGTAAATAAGTGGCCGCCGCAGAATAGTGATCCGCCCAGTCATTGGTGAGCGCGATCAGTGACCAGGCCCGTGGAACCTCGCGTCCGCCATAAGCCTGGATCGTGTCGCCCAATTTGCTGTCATCGACTTTCGCCATACTCGTCGTGCAGAAGTCGAACGACGCCTTGAGCGCAGCGACTAAGGCGTCCTTGTCGGTCTCCTTAGGCATATCGAGCTTGGGCTGCGCGATGTCACTGGCCTTCGCACACAGGTAATAGTTCGAGTCAATCATGTGCGCGACCAGGTGGCCGAACGTCATTTGCGGCGGAGTCGGCTTGAACGAGAACTTGTCAGCCGGCATGGCCTCGGCGGCAGCCTGGAGGTTCTTCGCTTGCCGCGGCATGATTTCCTTGATCACCGTAGTAACCGGATTCTTCTTCTGTGCAAACGCCGGGCAACAGAGCGCGGAGAAAATCAACACAAAGCCCAAGTAACGTTTCATGAAAGCGCCTCCAATGGAATGCAATGAGAATAACCGGGACGGACGAACTTCGCCAAGCCAGCCATGCCGCCAAGTGGATCGGGAAGCCGCGGATGCTAGATCGTGATTTCGGGCGTAGCCTCGAGCAAGCTCTTGGTGTAGGGATGTTGTGGCTGTTCGGTCATCTGCGCGGTCGGCCCTGTTTCCACGATGTGCCCGCGATACATTACGGCGATGCGCGTGGCGAGATAGCGGACAATCGGCATGGAGTGAGAAATAAACAAATATGTCAGGCCGAATTCCCGCTGCAGTTGAGCCATTAAGTTCACAATCTGTGCGCCCACACTGACGTCCAGAGCCGAGACGGGTTCGTCCGCCACGATGAATTTGGGACGCAGCGCCAGGGCACGAGCAATGCCGATCCGCTGCCGCTGACCGCCACTAAACTCATGCGGATATCGGCCTCCCGCTGACTCATCCATGCCCACGGCGCGCAAAAGTTGGCCAACACGTTCGCGCCGGGTCGCGGCAACGAGCGATTCATGGATGATAAGAGGCTCAGCGATGACATCCTGGACACGAAATCGGGGATCGAGCGACCCGAATGGGTCCTGAAAAATGATCTGCATATCGCGCCGCATCCGGCGCATTTCACCAACTCCGGCCGCCAGCAGATCGTTTCCGTCAAAACGAATGCTGCCCGATGTCGGTTCCACGAGTCGCAGGATGAGCCGGCCGAGCGTGCTCTTGCCCGAGCCCGACTCCCCTACCAGTCCCAGGGTCTCACCGGCGTCGATCGTGAGCGAAACATCGTCGACCGCGCGCACCTCGCCGTGGCTTCCGCCTCCGAATACGGACTCGCCCAGCGGATAGACCTTCGTGAGATTGCGGACCTCAACGAGAGACATGGGGAAATTGAGTAATCGGGGAATTGAGTAATTGGGGAATTTGTGTTTTGTGATCGAAAATTTGCAGCTTGAAATCCATACGTTCGGAATCAATTACAAATTACAAATTGTGAAATTACAACTGTCGCCTTCTCAATTCCCAATTACCAAATTTCCTGATTCCCTGATTCTCTGATTTCACCCGGCAATCAGCGGCACGGCGACTAACGCGGCGATCATCCCCACCACCCGCCAATGCGAAAAGTGTTCTTTAAGAAAAAAGCGGGCCAGCAGCACCGTGACGGCCGGATAGAGTGAACTGATCACGACGGCGGAGTCCAGTCTTCCGCGCTGGCTGGCCACGATAAACAACGCACTGCCGGAGATGTCGAGTACGCCCGCTCCCAGTCCCCACGCGACGCCTGTTCGGTCAATCGGGCCGAATTGTCGCGTGAGAATCACGATTGCACCGGTCGTGAGCAGCGAGACAAATCGGGACGTGCCCGCCAACCAGAACACCGAGGCCTCACCGGCCTGATGGATACAAAGAAAGTATCCCGCAAAGCCGATCCCCGCCACCATGGCTGTGCCGATCCCCTTGGGATGGCCGCTGAATCCCTCGGAACGCGAGATGAGCCATATGCCAACGCCCGCAAGAACGAACCCGGCGATCTGAAGTGGCCCGGGAAATCCTTGCGTAAAGAATCCGAATATTGTGGGAATGCCGGCTCCCAGAACTGCCGACACAGGCGCGGTCAGTCCCATGTTTCCAGTCGACAGTGCCCGATAAAAGACGGCCAGCGCGAATCCGCCAAACAGACCCGCACCAACCGCCCACTGCAGATTTTGTTTCGCTGGAAATGTCGAGTGAAAAACCAAAGCGAGAATGAGCATCACTGCCGTCCCGCTGAAGTGGGTGACGGTGGTCAGCAGAAAGGCGTTGGCTTTCCGCGAAGCATACCCACCGACAAAATCGCTCATGCCCCATGCAAAAGTCGCGGCAAGCGCAGAACTAGCGGGAACGAGTTGGTAAGGGATAAACAAGGAGGCTAGTCGAATCGAACGAGATTAGCATGCGGAAGCTTCGAGCCCCGAGCGTCGAACAACAATCTCGGGAATCGGAGACGCCGGAGTTTGCTCGCAGACTCGAAGCTCATATTTCGTGTTGTAAACTCTCTCCTCCAGCGGCCCAAGTGATCCCTATGCCTTCTGAGGTTTTACTCGAAGTGTGCGTGGAGACGGTCGCCTCGGCAATCGCTGCCGAGCGTGGAGGCGCGCACCGGATCGAGCTTTGCAGCAATCTTGCCGTGGAGGGTGTTACCCCCAACCCTGCGCTCATTGAACAAGTTCGTCGGCAAGTCGCAATACCCCTTCACGTCCTCATTCGTCCCCGCGCAGGAAACTTTCACTACACGACAATCGAATTCGAAGCGATCAGGAATGAGATCCGCCAAGCCAAACACCTGGGAGCGGACGGACTTGTTTTCGGTGCTCTCACCTCAAGTTCCCGTATCGATGTGTCAGGCACTTGCGAACTCGTGAAACTGGCTCGCCCACTCAGCGTCACCTTTCATCGGGCCTTTGACTCTTGCACTGATTTGCCGACAGCACTCGATGAAGTGGTCAGAACGGGAGCGGACCGTGTATTGACCTCCGGGGGAGCGCGCACGGCGGCCGAGGGAGCCGCAATGCTGGCCCAACTCGTGAAGTTCGCGGCCGGACGAATCGAAATCCTGGCTTGCGGGCGGATCCGCGAAGACAATATTCGCAGGATCGTCGATTCCACTGGTGTGCGTGAACTTCATACGAGCTTGCTGCATCGCTTGCCGGATTACAAATGCGCCGACGTGGCAGCAGAGACCATCCCACAGGATTCCGTTCTGCGTCCCGATGCGGTCGCTCGTCTTCTCGAGGCAGCCGCAAAAGGGCCCTCCAACACGACCCACGACGGCTAAACTACTGGCGCATTTGGGGTTCTGGCCATAAAACCACGTGTTAGAATTCCGGAAGGAAATTCTTGCGAGACCCAGGTTTGATTGAACTAGCCCCATCCATACTGTCAGCGGATTTCGCCCACCTCGGCGAGCAGGTGCAGCGCGCTACGGAGGGCGGAGCGACCATGGTCCATGTCGACATCATGGACGGGCATTTCGTCCCCAACCTCACCATTGGGCCCCCGGTCGTCAAGTCGCTCCGCAAAGCAACCGACCTCCCGCTGGATTGCCACCTGATGATCGAGAATGCCGACGAATTCATTCCGGCATTTGCCGAGGCAGGCGCAAACTGGATCTCGGTACACCAGGAAGCCTGCGTTCATCTGGATCGAACGCTGCATCACATTCGAGATCATGGGGCGCTTGCCGGCGTCGTGATCAACCCAGCCACGCCGGTTGACACACTCTCCGAAGTGCTTGATATCGTGGACTATGTGCTGGTGATGTCGGTCAATCCTGGCTTCGGCGCCCAGAAGTTTCTGCCCAATTCCCTGCACAAAATGCGGCAACTGGCCGAGATTCGCTCGCGTCGCGGCCTCAATTTCCGGATTGAAGTCGATGGCGGCGTCGCGCTCGACACAGTAGCCGAAGTGGTCCGCGCGGGTGCAGAAATTCTCGTCGCAGGCAACGCGGTGTTCGGCAAAGGTGATCCAAAGACTAACGCCGAGAAACTCTTGAAGGCAGCCACCGAGGCCACGCTGCAGAAAGTTTGATGGTTCATGTAGCGACAGACGCCCTCGTCTGTCGAGCCGGATTGCATCCGGCAACACGGGACGTAAGCCCGTGCCACACTGATTCCGAGGTTCTTATGTCACGTCGTATTCCGGTCATCGTTCTGCTAGGCGCGCTCACGTTCAGCATTGGCTGCACAAATAAGAAGGTCAACAATCCCCTGGCGAACGTCGGGTCCAAGCAGCCGGATAAGGTCCTGTTTGACCGCGCCATGGACGCGATGAAGCACAACCGCTTCGACGTGGCCCGCATGACCCTGCAGACTCTGATCAATACCTATCCCGACTCGGAATTCATTGCCCGCGCCAAGCTGGCGGTGGGCGATTCCTGGTACGCGGAAGGTGGCACGGCCGCATTGTCACAGGCCGAAATTGAATACAAGGATTTCGAAACCTTCTTCCCCAACATGCCGGAAGCCGCCGAGGCGCAGTTGAAGATCGCGAACATCCACTATCAGCAGATGGAGAAACCCGATCGAGACTACACCCACGCAAAGCGCGCGGAAGATGAATATCGAAACCTGATCTTGCAGTATCCGGATTCCAAGCTGCTGCCCGAAGCCAAGCAACGGCTGCTGGAAGTGCAGGAAGTGCTGGGGGAGCGCGAATATGAGATCGGACGCTTCTACTATCTGCGCCAGTCCTATCCAGCGGCAATCGCCCGCCTGAGTTCTCTGGTAGAACGCTACCCGCTTTATAGCGGCGCCGCCGAGACACTCTACCTTCTTGCCCAATGCTATGAAGGTGAAGTCACTATGGTGCGGTCCAAACCTCTGAATGAAACCCTGAAGGCGCGAGTGATCGAGGAATTCACGAACAAAGCAGCCGCTGCGTACGACAAAATCCTCACCCGCTACCCCCTGACCGATCGTACCGAGGACGCTACGAAGAGGCTTGAGGCTCTCCATCGTCCTGTCCCCAAGCCCACACAGGCCGCCATCGCCCAGAACAAGGCCGAAGAAGAAAGCCGCCGTACGACGGGCATGGTCAGTCACGTGGTGGCTGGCTTCAAGAAGCATCCCGACGTCGCACGCGCCACCAAAGTGGGCGAGCCGCCGCTGGTTGATCCCAAGGGAATGAGTGCCACTGACTTCAGCAAAGAAGTGACGCAGGCCCTGATGCCCCCGGCGCCGGGAGGTAAAACAGGAATTACCGTGGAGGTCCCCAAGGACGGATCCGCTGCTCCGCCGCCGAATCAGCCCGTACCTCGGTCTGACTCGATCGCGCCCACGTCCACCGACGGCGCGCCACCTGCCGCGGCGCCTGATCCCAACGAATTGAAGCCGAACACCGCGCCTGATCCCAACGAACTCAAGGTGGATCCAGCGGAAGCAGGCGCTCAGAATGTACCGCCTCCGACGCAGGTGAACGAGATTCAGCCGGGCACGGATACTTCCGCGGCCGCGTCCAGCAGTTCCAGTTCTTCCGACGCCTCCACCGACAAGGCTTCGACCAGCAAGAAAAAGAAGAAGAAGGGCCTGGGCAAGCTTAACCCGTTCTAGAACAGGAGATCGGCGTAAAGGCGAGGCGGAATCCGCCCCGCTCATGTACTTGGAAACGCAAACGTTCCACGCCTTCAACGCGGTAGCTTGTCAACCTCAACAAGCCATGACCGCTAGTAACCACTCGTAACCGCCATCGCAATTGACTTCAATACAAGCACAGGTTAACTTCGCGGTATCTCCCCCTTCACCAAAGGACACCCCTTGGCTCGCAAGATTCTGCTCGCCGACGACAGCGTAACCGCCCAAAACATGGGCCGAAAAATCCTTACCGACGCTGGTTACGAAGTAGTTACTGTCAACAACGGGTCGGCCGCTCTCAAGAAGATCGCAGAATCCAAGCCCGATCTGATCGTCCTCGACGTCTACATGCCCGGCTACAGCGGACTTGAGGTTTGTCAGCGCATTAAGGAAAACCGCGAGACCGCGCGCATCCCGGTCTTGTTGACCGTCGGCAAACTGGAGCCATTCAAACCCGAAGAAGCTCGCCGCGCCCGCGCCGACGCATTTGTCGTGAAGCCCTTCGAGGCCAGCGAACTGCTCTCCGCCCTTACGAAGCTGGAAGACAAGATCATTCCGCAGGCCGAACCCTACAAACAAGGTCGGTTCGCGAAGGCGGTCGCTTCGGTCGATGCTGATCCAGACCCGGAGAAATTCGGGGACAAGGACGCAGGCTGGAAAGCACGGCTGCGGATACCAACCGGAAAGCCGAAGGAAACGGAACCAGCTCCCGACTACGCTGCCACGCAAGGCAAAGGATTCCGCGACTACGCCGAGCCGCCTTCAAAAAAGACGGCGAGCGCGCCGGAGAGGCCCATGCCTGCCGGCCTGCCACGCGACATTACGCCAGAAGAGATCGCTGCTATCACGGCTGCGGCGGCTCAGTTAAGTGGAGTTCCAGCGGCAGCTCCCACGGAGGAGCCCGTCAGCCAGGCCACGGGGGTTGAGGCAGAGAGTTCTGCCTCCGAAGTCGACGCCCAGGAAAATGGTCCTGTAACATTCGCCAGTTCACCGGCTCTCAATGAAGAGTCTGAAGCCGTGTCGAGCCTAGCTCCTGAAGAGGCTTCAACTTTCATTGATGCGCAACCGTCAGAGGCTGTGACAGAGCCGGCGCCCGCTGAACCCATGGCGACGCAACCTGAGATCCCGACTGTCGAAGCCACCAGTCGTCCATCTACACCCGTGGAGGCTGCGGCGGAAGAGCCGGCGCAATCGATCGCGACCAACGTTGAGGAAAGCAACGTCGCGGCGGCAGTCGAGCCCTCCTCGACTTCGGTCCCCGAAACCTCCGAATCCGTTGCTGTGACGAGTGTAACGGAGCCTCTTCCTCCTCCGTCGCCGGAGCAGCCGACCACAGCTGCACTCGTGGAAACCAATCAGGAAATGAATGTTGTGCAACCGCCAGCCCCCGGGTCCGATGATGAAGTGATGGCGGCGCTGCAAACGCTCATCCCCACCGAATCGATGAACAGCCCGGCTGCCTCAATGGATTTGTCTTCGAACGACGTTCCGGCAGCCACCTTCCCAGCCCACGCGGCGAGTCCACGATGGATCGCGGAAGAAGTCAACTTGGCCGGGGATGAAGTCGCTCTCTCGCTGGAAAAAGAGATGGAATCCGCCTACGCCACATTTTCCGGCCAGGGTGCTCACGCCGCGCCGATTTCTCCCGAAGCGTCCCTCGCGCCGACCAACGGAGAAGCTCACATGGTCGCGCCGGCTGAGAACGAACAGGCAGTAGTTCACGCAATGGCTTCGGCCGCCGCAGCTGGCGAAGGAACGCCCGGTGTCGGAGCGGTATTCGCACAAACACCGGCCGAGAACTCTACGATTGAACCGGCCCACGAATTGATTGCGGCACCCATTCCCGAGCTCCACGCGAATATATCCGCCATGCCCACAGTTGCCGACGCTGCGCATGTAGCAAACGAAATGATGGAAGGAGATGTTATGGCCGCCAGTTGGAAGAACATCCGCGATTCGATCGCGGGCGCTGCGCCGAAACAGGCCCCCTCAAAGGAAGAATTCCGCGAGCCGGAGCCGGCGACGGGCGATCACCACGTTCCTCCCGCATCACCTGTAGAAGATGCTCCCACTCCGTTCCGAGCCAGCGACCCCACGGCGATTGCCAATATTGTCGACAGCGTGCTCGCAGAACTCCGCCCCAAAATCGTGGAGGAGATCGCCCGGAAGCTCGCCGAGCCCAAGAAGGGCTAGCTCTGCCTTTGCAGGCCTAGGATTCAGCAGACCAATAGAGGTTTAACGAACGCCACTCAGTGAGTGGCGTTTCCCTTTTGCGCGGGAAAAACGATCATTACCGCGTCCGGCTGTCTGGCTCGAATCAGTCGAGGCATATTGATCGCTGCTGGAGGAGATCCGAGGTCTTTCTCGGTCGCATAAGGTGCGTAAAACATCAGATGCGGCGGAGCATGCACCAGCTGGTTGTTCGAGGCAATGAAAAGGTAGATCGAATCTGAAAGCATGTACACGATCCCAGGTTTCCGAGGCGCCAGAAATTTTCCAGTCTTGTAACCGTCGTCAATTTCTGTCCGGATCTGGTTTTCGTTTTTACCCTTCGCGCGCTGTTCTTCCGCATAGAATCGGGTGAGCAGGGGTGGTCGCGCTCCCTTCGGCATCGAAACAAGTCGGCTCCATGTTGAGCGGCATCTGCCGATCCACAAAACAGGAGAAGCCATTTGTCCCGTCCTGAACCTTCACATAGCCGCCGGTATCCAGCACGTAGACAGTCGCTTTGTCCGCGATTTCCGGCGGAGCCGCACCTTTCGCGAGCTTGACCTTCTCCGCGCGCGATAAGGAAACGTCGTAAGCAGGCTTGGGAAGATTTGGCTGCGCGAGCGAAAGTGCGCTGATTGCAAGCAACAGGGCGGTTACCAGAGATCGGAGCATGGCGAGTCACCGTCGGCGGACTCCCGCAGGATTCCGCCTTCAGAGTGAATAGACTCGCCCAACCTTGCGCCGTTAGCAAACGTCACCGCCGCGCTGCGAACAACACATGACGCGCGCAGTTAGCAGAGCTCGCCGGCCGTTTTCGGACTGATCACCTTCCCAATTTCGGTGATCTTATTAGCCGGAAATCCGCTTAATTTCGCGTGCTTCTGGATCGCCGACTCATCCTTCGCCAGGTAGATGCAAAACGTCTTGTTATCGGCAACGTAGGACTCGACCCACTGAATCTCGTTGGAGCCGATTTCCGCCAGCGCCTTGTTCGAGGTCGCGGCCGCCTGCCGCAACGGTTCTCCTTGCAACTCTCCCACCTTTGGGATCTCGCGTTCAATCAGGTATTTCTTCATGACATCCTCCAAATCGTCTGTCAGGACTCTCTTAAGATGTCATGAAAATAGCGGGTCGAACGACTTGCGACAAGATGGCAGATTTGCCATTATAGATAGGCATTTCAGCCACCTCTTGGGAGTCCGCCTTTGATCAACGTAACCGTTCTTTTTCTGGAAGAGACATTTTCCTCGACCGCCGTGGGGCCGATGGAAGTTTTCCGCCACGCCGGCTCCTTGTGGAACTCCCTGACCGGGGGGCAGCCCGCACCGCGTTTCCGTGTTACGACAGCGTCGGCCGATGGCCGTGCTGTCCGTTGTGATGGACCCATCTATATCCAGCCGGATGTCGCCATCAACGCTATCCGAAAAACGGACATCATCTTCGTTCCGACGACCGGCCCAAGAATCGAGGGAGTCTTGGAGCGCAATGCAGCGGTGGTCCCCTGGCTGCGACGCTGGAGGAAGCGGGGCGCCGCCATCGCGAGCGTTTGCTCGGGCGTCGGCCTGATCGCGGCCACCGGCATGCTCGATGGCAAACGCGCCACCACGCATTGGGGACTGGCCGGGCAGTTTCGTGAGAAATATCCAAAGGTGAAGTGGATGCCGGAGTTGATGGTCACCGAAGACCGCGGCTTCTACTGTGGCGGGGGTGTTCACGCCGCTCTCGATCTCAGCCTTTACCTGGTGGAGAAATTCTGCGGTCACGACATCGCCGTGCAGACCTCTAAAGCTCTCCTGATCGAAACCCCACGTGCCTGGCAGTCCGGTTTCGCCATCGTTCCCATGAAGACCGAACATTCCGACGACGCGATTTCCAGCGCCCAGCAGTGGCTACACGAAAATTTCCACCGCACGTTCCCGCTCGAGGCCCCGGCCCAGCACGTCGCCATGAGTCCCCGAAATTTCATGCGCCGCTTCAAGCAAGCCACTGGCGACAGCCCCCTTACTTATCTCCAAAAACTGCGCATATCCGCCGCCAAACGCCTGCTGGAGAGCGATCATCGCACGGTCCAGGAGATCAGCGACGCCGTGGGCTATCAGGATGTCGCCTTTTTCCGCGAACTGTTCGAGCGGCACACGGGCGTAGCTCCGAGCGAGTATCGCAGACAGTTTGGAGTGTAGGACTCTGAGTGCAAACAGATTGTCTCCACAACTTTGAGGGTCTGAGGTCTGGAAGTCAGAAAATTCTAGTGCTTCCAGACATCTACGCGGACGGTGCCTGAAGCGCCCTCTCCGTTTGACCCCCTTTTCCGCCGCCTTGTACTATCAAGGATTACCTTTCATCCCAGCGGCTCGTCCGTTGTAACGCCGTTGGAGCCTTTGACATTCGCAAAACATGCCTCACGAACTGCCCAAAGCGTATGAGCCGGGCGCGATTGAGTCGCGCTGGGCCGAGTACTGGACGAAGGAAAAACTCTTCCATGCTCCCACACCGCCGGAAGGGCACGCGCGCAGCGTGTTCGACCTGCTTTTGCCCCCTCCCAACGTTACCGGTCGCCTGCACATGGGTCACATGTTTGAGCAGACCGAGATGGACATCATCATGCGATGGCATCGCATGCGCGGGGATCTCACGCTTTGGCTTCCGGGCACCGACCACGCCGGGATTGCCACACAAATGTTGGTGGACCGACAGCTCCGCACCGAGGGCAAATCACGGCTTGAGCTAGGGCGAGAGGCGTTCGTTGAGCGCGTGTGGGCGTGGCGCAAGGAGTATGGCGGCGCAATTTTAGAGCAGATGAAACGCCTCGGCGCGTCGGTCGACTGGGGTCGTGAATACTTCACTATGGACGAGAACCTGTCGCGTGCCGTGCGCGAGGTTTTCGTGCGCCTCTATGAGCAGGGCCTGATCTATCGCGGCAAGTACATTGTTAACTGGTGTCCCGATTGCGGCACGGCGATCTCGGACCTCGAGGTCAAGCATGAGGATGTGCCCGGGAAACTCTACGAGATTCGCTATCCGGTGGTGGGCTCGAAGGAATTCATTACGGTTGCCACCACGCGGCCTGAGACCATGCTGGGCGATACGGCCGTCGCTGTGAACGCCAAGGACGAGCGCTACGCGCATCTGCACGGCAAGAAAGTCGTGCTGCCGCTGATGAATCGCGAGATACCGATCATCCTCGACGAACTTGCCAATCCTGAGTTCGGCACGGGCGCCGTGAAAGTGACGCCGGCGCACGATCCCAACGATTTCCAGGCCGGTCGGCGCCACAATCTGCCGCAGATCGACGTCATGGACGAGCGCGCGCACATGAACCAGAATGCCGGAGCGTATGCGGGCCTCGACAGGTTCGAGGCGCGCAAGCGCGTGGTCGCCGATCTGGAGGCGCAGGGCTTCCTGGTCGCCGTCAAGGACTACACGATAGCCCTCGGCAAATGCGATCGCTCGGGCACGGTGGTCGAGCCACGCCTGTCAGAGCAGTGGTTCGTCAAAATCGAGCCGCTGGCCAAGCGCGCGATCGAGGTGGTGGAGAAGGGATACATCCGCTTCACTCCCGAAAACTACAAGACGATCTATCTGAACTGGATGTACAACATCCACGACTGGTGCATCTCGCGCCAGTTGTGGTGGGGCCACCGCATTCCGGCATGGCGCTGCGGCAACTGCGGCGACATGATCGTGGCCCGCGAAACGCCCACCCAGTGCCCGAAGTGTGCCGGCGCGAAGCTGGAGCAGGACACTGACGTTCTCGACACGTGGTTTTCCTCCGGACTGCTTCCCTTTACAACGCTGGGCTGGCCGGAAGCGACGCGCGACCTCGACGTCTTCTATCCGACCTCGCTGCTGATCACCGGATTCGACATCCTGTTCTTCTGGGTCGCCCGCATGATCATGCTGGGCTGCTGGTTCATGATGCCGCCCGAGAAGCCCATGCGCCCCGGTGAGAAACCCGAGAGCCATGAAGAAGCTCTGCGCAACAGCGTTCCCTTCCGCGAGGTTCACATCCATGCGCTGGTGCGCGACGCTGACAAACAGAAGATGTCAAAGACCAAGGGCAATGTGCTCGACCCGATCGAGGTGATCGAAAAGTACGGCACGGATGCCACGCGTTTCACCTTGGCTGCCATGGCGGCGCCCGGCACCGACATCGCCTTCAATCCCAGCCGCACCGAAGGTTACCGCAACTTCGCCAACAAGATATGGAACGCAGCCCGCTTCATGTTCATGAACATGGACCGTTTGGGTGTGGCGCGGGCGGCCTGCCCTGAGCCTGCCGAAGAGCCCTCGTCCGCGATTGCCAGAGGCGAGGGTGTTTCCGATTTCACCGCTCAGGCCCTCGAAGACCGCTGGATCCTCTCCCGCTTCAACGGCGTCGCCGCGTACGTGAATGAAGCGCTCGAGGACTACCGCTTCCACGAGGCCGCCAACCGTATCTACGACTTCTTCTGGGGCGAGTTCTGCGACTGGTATATCGAACTGATCAAACCCCGGCTGATGGTCGCAGAGGGTACGGACCAGGGTGCTGCCCAAGTCGCCTGCAATAATCTGGTGAGCGTGTTCGAAGCCTCTCTCCGGCTCCTGCATCCCGTGATGCCGTTCATTACGGAAGAAATCTGGCACGCGATCTACGGTGGCAAGCCGCCGCTCAAGTCGATTGCTCTGGCATCGTTTCCGCAGGCCTGCAACAAGCAGGTGGACTTGAAGTCCGAAACGCAGATGGCCGTGCTGCAGGACCTGATCGTGAGCGTGCGCAATCTGCGGGCGGAGTTGAAGGTCGAGCCCAAGGGGAAGACGCCGATCCAGGTGTACGCGCACGAGCCGGATACGCGCACTCTGATCGAGCAAAACCGGGGCGCCATCGAAAACGACAGGCAAGCGAATGTGGAGTCGATTGCGTTCGTCGAGGCTTCGCTGGCGAAACTGTCCGGCGCAAGGCATACGGCGCGTTTCGATGTGCACTTGATATACGAACAGAAGATCGATGTCGCCGCCGAGTGCGCGCGTTTGAAAAAGGAATTGGAGAAACTCGAGAAGGACGTTGCCAATGCGCAGCGCCAGTTAGGCAACGAAAACTTCCTGGCAAAGGCGCCGGCTAGCGTGGTCGAAGGCCTTCGTAAACAGAAGCACGAGAACGAGGGCTTGATCGAAAAAACGAAAAGCAAGATGCGTGAGTTGGGCTGTACCTAGAACCCCATTCACGTACGGATCGACCCGGTTGGACAAATACAATTGGAAGCTGAGAGTTGAAAGCTGAAAGCTAAGAGCTGACCTTGGACTGGAACAGCCGCCGCATCACGGCCATTCTTGAGAACGCGCTGCTCGAAGACCGGGCCACGCGTGACGCGACTAGTTACGCCTGCGTCGAGCCCAATCAGAGAGCCACCGGCATCGTGTTCGCCAAGCAGGATTGCGTGCTCGCTGGCGTGGGTGTGATTCCAGCCATCCTCGACGTCTTCGCCGCGCTCGACGGTGCCGTCATCTCGCACTATGAAGTGACCAGCCATCCGGAAATTTTCGACGGCGTGCGCCTGCACAAGGGCCAGTCCATCGCCGTCATCCGGCACAACGCGCGCGTGCTTCTTTCCTGCGAGCGAGTGATTTTGAACTTCCTGCAGCGCATGAGCGGCGTCGCCACCCTCACACGCCAGTTTGTTGAGGCCGTGAGCGGGACCAAGGCCCGTATTCTCGACACGCGCAAGACCGTGCCCGGTTTGCGACTCATGGACAAGTACGGTGTCCGCTGCGGGGGTGGTCAGAACCACCGTCTCGATTTGTCCGATGGCGTGCTCATCAAGAACAACCACATCGCGCTGGCGGGCGGCATTGTGCCGGCACTCGAACGCGCCCATCACAACCGCCGCGGAGCGCAGCCGATCGAAATCGAAGTGCGCACTCTGGCCGAGATGGAGCAGGCCCTGGCTCACGGCGCGGAGGCTCTGCTGCTCGACGGCATGTCCGTCGAGGATGTTCGCAAAGCCGTGGAGTATTGCTCTCACCGCGAGAAGCGAATCCCGGTGGAATGCGCGGGAGGGATCAAGCTGGACAATGTCCGCGCCTATGCTGAGACCGGCGTTGACTTCATCTCCGTCGGCGCGCTCACACACTTCGCCACCGCCGTTGACATGAACCTGCGCATCGAGCAGGCGTAAGAAGGCCTTCGACAGTCGTCGCCGAAAGCTAAAGCGTGCAGCCAGTCGGCGCAACACTTCCTTTCAGGTGCCGCTTTGATGAATCAAGTTGGCGCTTCCCAACTTCCTCGTCCCCGCAATCGTTATAATCCCGTCATCGCCAAGATCGCTCCAATCCGCAAACGCGCCGCGAAGCGCGCGGTTTCCCCGGCGCAGAAAACCGACGTGCGCCTCGGGCGTATCGTGCGCGTGCTCATGGATCATGCGATGGTCATGGTGAGCGGCACCAAGATCGGGGAAGAGATTGGCACTGGGCGATCCGAGGTCTGGCGCCTGATTCAGCAGTTGCGGTCTCTGGGCGTCGAGGTCGAAGGTCATCCGGCGACGGGTTACAGGCTTCGCTCGGTTCCCGACTTGCTGCTTGCCGATGTGGTGGCGCCGCTCGTGAAAGGAACGCTGTTCTCCCAGATCCAGCACTACTACAAGATCGGGTCGACGAATGAGGCCGCGATGGATGCGGCCGCGGCCGGCGCTCCGGAGGGAAGTGTCTTCCTGGCAGAGGAGCAGACTGCGGGGAAGGGACGCGGCGGGAATCAGTGGCACTCGGCGCGATCGTCGGGGATTTACTGTTCGGTTGTGCTGCGTCCGAACCTGCCGCCGTCCGAGGCTCTGGTGCTTTCGCTTGCGACGGGATTGGCCGTGCGTTCAGCGATTCGGGCGATCGACTCGCGAATGACTCCAGACCTCAAGTGGCCGAATGATGTGCTGCTCGACGGCAAGAAGTTCTGTGGCATTCTCACCGAGATGAATGCGGAAGCAACGCGCGTGCGGCACGTCGTGATCGGGATCGGCATCAACGTGAACCAGCAGAAGTTTCCGGAGGAGTTCCGGGAAACCGCGACTTCGTTGTTGCTGGCTTCGGGCTCGGAATGGTCGCGCGTGGAACTGACGGCGGCTTTGTTAAAATCGCTCGACCGCGAGTATCGCGATCTGCTGGAAGGGCCCGACGGGCACGATAAGATTCTGCGCCGCTTCAGCGAGGCGTCCTCGTTTGTTCGCGGCCGCAAAGTCCGCATCGAGGAAAACGGTGGCTTCGAAGGTGTCACCGACGGGCTCGACACGCGCGGCTTCCTGCAGGTTCGCACCGCACAGGGATCGCGAATCGTTTTGAGCGGAACGGTGCGCGCGCTGTAATTTCTGATTCTCATGCTTCTCGTCGTTGATGTCGGGAATACAAATACGGTGCTGGGCGTCTTCGCGCGCGTCGCGAAGGTGCACCCCGGTGAGGATGCGACCACGCCTGCGCGGTATGAGCGCCTGGTGGCACAGTGGCGCGTATCGACCATCTGGAACCATACGGTCGACGAATACGGCGTTCTGTTCCGCAGCCTGTTCGCGATGGACGACCTCGACGCGTCCGGAATTCACGGCATCATCATCTCGTCGGTGGTGCCTCCGCTCGACTCCACGCTGCGTCAGGTTTGCGAACGCTATTTCAAGTTGAAACCGCTGTTTGTCGAGCCGGGCGTCAAGACCGGTATGCCGGTGCACTATGAAAATCCCTCCGAAGTTGGCGCAGATCGCATCGTGAACGGGGTTGCGGCTTTTGAAAAATACGGCGGCCCATGCGTTGTCGTCGACTTCGGAACCGCCACCACTTTCGATTGCGTGTCGGCGAAGGGCGAGTACCTGGGTGGCGTGATCTGTCCCGGCATCGGGATTTCCGCGGACGCGCTTTTTCAGCGCACCGCCCGCTTGCCGCGCGTCGACATTCGCAAGCCAGCGCGAGTCATCGGCAGCACCACCGTCGGGAGCCTGCAGTCGGGGCTTTATTATGGCTACCTCGGACTGGTCGACGGGATCCTCGAGGAACTTCTCCGCGAGTTGGGGAAAGATGCGAAAGTGATCGCGACCGGTGGCTTGGGGTCGATGATCGGCACGGCGTCGAAGTACATCAAGACCATCGACGATCATTTGACGCTCGAAGGCTTGCGCATCATCTGGGAGCGCAACTCGGGCGGCAAACCCGATTTTAGGACGAAGACTGCCAAGCCAAGCGACTCAACTAAGGCTTCCACCAGCGCAAAGTCTCGAACGTCTTCTCATTAGCGCTCGTGGACAACTACTTCAACTACTTTACGGAGATCGAAGAACATTTTCAGCGGCGGCGCGGCGGAATTCTGCTTCTGTCGACGCTGGACTGGGCGCTGATCGAGATCTGGAAAGACGCGGGCATTCCGCTGGAAGCGGCGTTGCGCGGCATCGATGCGGCCTTCGACCGCTACGAGGGACGTCCCTCGAAATCGCGCAAGGTGAACAGCCTCGCCTATTGCGCGCAGGAAGTGCTGACCGCTGCCGAAGACATGAAAGAAGCGGTCGTGGGCGCGGTTGGGGATCAGGCTGGCGCAGCCGAGCCGGAGAGCCCAACTCGCGGATTTCATCCCGAAGAGATCGCAAGCTTTCTCCGCAAAAATGCCGAGCGGCTGGAGCAGGCGAAGTTACCGGCGGGAAGCGGAGTCTCTCCAGAGGCCCTGGCGCGCGAGTCATCGGCAACCCTCCGCAAGCTCGCTGACGAGGTTACCGCGAGCCAGTCGCTGCGCCTCGAAGACATCGAGCGCAGGCTCACTGTGCTGGAAGAAAAACTTCTGGCGGCTTTCCTGGCAGCCACCCCGGATGCGGAACTGGTCAATATTCGAGCCCAAGCCGACCGCGAGCTCGCCCCCTACCGCAGCAAGATGCCCGGAGCGCAGATCGAGCAACTGCTGAGGCAGTACATCCACAAACGCCTGCTCGAGAGATACGGCCTGCCGCGGCTCAGCCTGTTCTACATGTGATGTTCATGGGATGCTTCCCCGGAAGGAACTTC
Source organism: uncultured Acidobacteriota bacterium (assembly GCA_963765755.1). Taxonomy (GTDB): domain Bacteria; phylum Acidobacteriota; class Terriglobia; order Terriglobales; family Acidobacteriaceae; genus Gp1-AA133. Next base: position 356,687 of record CAVXXV010000023.1, read on the forward strand.
TTGTGTTTGAGGGTATCCCCTCCCCCCTTGTATTTTGGAATCATCGAGTTACGCGTGAGACGCGGGTAAATCTAACATTTAAAATAACTTAAAGGCAAAATATTCCGGACAAAGGACTTAGGCCGGAACACTTTGCCTTGCGGGCGATAGGTCCGCAGTTTCGCTTATAGCGGAAGGGGAATTGGGCGAGATAGGACTCGGATCACATGAGCGTGTGATGTATTTGCGCTGACTATAAGTGATGAAGGTCGGCGATAAGCTTTTGAAAATGGGCGGCCCCCGAAAGGGGGCCACGCCCAAAACTAGCGTGCCTTCGCAGCGCCACGTGGCGTCAGAAACGCGAGGACAGCGGCTACAAGAAATAACGCGAGAACGTCGCCCCAGAGGTGCCCGATGTGCTCAGGGTTGGCCAGAGCCTGGGCTCCCATGATTGCTGCGTGCACCACGCTGGACCACACCGTGAACCAGATGAGGTTCAAATTGGCGAGCGGATCGCGGCTGGCAATCAGCAGAAAAACTCCCAAGGTCGCATAAACACCCAGAATCATCTGCAGGTAATGCGGAGTGTGGGCACCCATGTGCCACGACCAGCCCGACGGCCAAACCTGGGTGAGCGCGTAAATACCGAAGATAAACGTCACTCCTATCAGCCTCAGAGCAATGCGCAGATACTTGAGATCGGCCTCTACGACGGTTTTTCCTGTCAGACCGATAGGTTCGAACTGGTCGGTGATCTTCGCTTGCGTCAGTGACATAGTTCCTCCTTCAAAGTTCGGCGCTTTGGATCGATTGGCGCCCGATGAAATTTGCGGTTCGTTTGATCGATTGCGCTTGATCGAGAGACTAGAACCCGAAGGAGCCTGGAACAAGATGGCAGATATGACATTGTACATGGGCGATTACGCCATCATGAAAACGCTCGCGCGAGAGGGGTGAGTTCCGGATACCGGCGTGCCAAGTGTGGAGCGGGCTGCACGATTACAGTCGCCGAGGCGATCACGGCGGATGAGGCCAGCCCAACAGCCAATTCCTCGTCCGCTCACGCTCCTCGGAGTGACAATCGCAAAAATCCTATGATCCGATGTGGGTGGAAATTGCATCCGATCAGCAGAGGATGCCTGTATGCCGGCACCGCGCTGGCTGGCGCGATTTAACTTGCACGTAACGAATCGGATTCTTGGTCCGCTGGCTGCCCGAATGCCGGGGATGGGAGTCGTTGTGCACGTTGGGCGGAAGACGCAGCGAGTGTATCGAACGCCGGTGATCGTGTTCCAGCAAGGCACCCGGTTCGTGATCGCGCTTACGTATGGGCGCGAGTCGGAATGGGTTCGCAACGTAGTGGCGCGGGGCGGATGCGAACTTGAGACTCGAGGACACACGTTGCAGCTTACGGGACCCTATCTTTATCGTGACGAGAAGCGACGCGCTGTGCCCGGGATCGTTCGGCTTATGCTGGGGCTTCTCAATGTTGCGGACTTTCTGGAGCTCACTGTCCGGGAAACTGGAGTTGCAATCGATCATGGCGAAGAAAGCGGCCAACAAAACGCAAGACGAAGGTCAGCCTGAAGTTCTGAAAGGCTGGAAAGCGATTGCGGAATTCCTGGGAGAACCGGTGTCAGTGGCGCAGCGCTGGGAGGCGGAAGGAATGCCCGTGGCGCGGGCAGGACGGTCGGTCACGAGCACTCCGGAGCAGCTGAATGCATGGCTGGGGCGGGTGACGGATAAACCGGTGCACATTGTTACGGCCGAGACCGATTTGGCCTCGGAGTTGAAGCGCGGGATCGCATTCGCCAAGCAAAGCAAGAAAGCAGCGAGCTGAAGTGCCGGTTTCGGAAAGCACTTTGACATCACTGCCATTCGTCAAACCAATCACACATGTGAGGAGAGAGATGCAGAGGCCCCTTGTCCTTACCTTCGCAGTCATGACTGTGCTGTTTTCAGTTACCAGCAGCGATGCGCAGAATTTTCACAACGCGCCTGAGTCCGCGAAAGAACTTAAAAATCCGTACGAGGGAACAGCCGCGGGAGCGGAGGCGGGCAAGCCCCTATTTCACTTGAAGTGCGCACGCTGCCATGGGGAAACGGGGTTGGGGTCGGGAAACATCCCGGCTTTGCGGGCAGATGATATCCGGAAGGCGACGCCAGGAGAGGTGTTCTGGTTTATCACCAAGGGTGATCCGAAGCGGGAGATGCCGTCGTGGGCGAAGCTGCCAGCTGATCAGAGGTGGAAGATTGTCAATTATGTGAAGAGCGACTATCTCCAGAAGGGAGCGAAGTTGCCGGCTCCCGCTCCGGCGATGGCATCTACATTGAAGCTTCCCGCACCCAACCCTCCCTTTACGGATTTTCGTTACGAGTCGCCCGGGACCCTGCGCAGGATTTCGGTTTCAGACCTTCCTCAACCCTACAGTACGAAATCGAGCGACAACGGTCCGGATGTGGTGGCGCGGCCAAGGGACGCGTGGCCGAAGGCTCCGGCCGGATTCAAGGTGGATTTGTATGCGGCAGGACTCGAGAATCCACGCCTGCTGCGGACGGCGCCAAACGGGGATATCTTCCTCGCAGAAAGTGATGCGGGGCGCATCCGGGTGTTTCGAGGGATGGATAGTGATGGCAAGCCGCAGCAGATGCAGGTTTTCGCTACGGGAATGAAGCGCCCTTATGGCATCGCATTTTATCCACCGGGGCCAGAGCCGCAGTGGATTTATATCGGGTGTGAGAACGAGGTGGTGCGGTTGCCGTATAAGAACGGGGACATGGCGGCTACCGGAAAGCCAGATCATCTGGTTAATTTGCCGACGGAGGGACATTGGACGCGGTCGGTGGAATTTTCATCTGACGGCAAGACGATGTTCGTGGCGGTCGGCTCGCGGTCGAATGTCGACGACCCGGATGAAACTCCTGAGGAAAAGAATCGTGCGGATATCCTGGCGTTCAATCCCGATGGCACGGGTCAACGCGTGTATGCGTACGGAATCCGGAATGCGGGAGGCGGGCTGGCGGTGAGTCCGAAGACAGGCGAGCTGTGGTGCTCGGTGAATGAACGGGACGCGCTGGGCGACAATTTGGTTCCTGATTACATTACTCATGTGCAGGAGGGTGGGTTTTATGGATGGCCGTGGTGGTATCTGGGGGTGCACCAGGACCCGCGGCATAAAGGAAAGCATCCGGAGTTGAAGGACAAGGCGATTGTTCCGGACGTACTGTTGCAGGCGCATAACGCGTCGCTCGGCATCACTTTTTATGAGGGTAAGCAGTTTCCTGCGGAGTACCAGGGTGATATTTTTTCAGGACAACATGGATCCTGGAATAAGTCGGCCCGTACCGGATATGAGGTTATTCGCGTGCCCTTGCATCAGAGCGGGAGGGCTAGCGGAGATTATGAAGATTTTCTGACGGGATTTGTTCTCAAGGACGGAAACGTGTGGGGGCGTCCGGTGGGAGTTACGGTAGCTGCGGACGGGTCGTTGCTGGTGAGCGATGATGGGTCGAACTCGATTTGGAGAGTTAGCTACGTGGGGAAGTGAAGGTGCCGAACGTCTTCTGATTCGCGGACGAGCTCGCGGGCTCAGACCCGCATCGCTGAGTGTCGTCCCTACGGGACTTACGCTCGTTGTGGCCCTGCACCCAGCGCTTACGCGCTGGGCTAATCTATGCCGCCGCTCCGCGGCTCGGTGTCAGCGATTGACGCCTCATCGTCGACCTTGGCTTCGCAATCATCGTCAGCCTTGTTCATCATGTAGAGCTGGCGTGGCTTCACGTTCATCGTTAGAAGGGGCTTGAGGCGATTCAGCCCCCGCTTGATAGACAGCTGCCAAATTTCTCCCCGTATAATTTAGCGATGCTGTTGACCATTACCACCACGCATCGTCCTGCTACCGACCTGGGATATCTGCTGCACAAGAATCCGGCTAAAGTGCATTCGTTTGAGCTTTCATTTGGAAAGGCGCATTTGTTTTATCCCGAAGCTACCGAGGAGCGTTGCACCGCCGCTCTGCTGCTGGAGGTGGATCCGGTGGGACTGGTGCGGGGTAAGGGGGCACGCGGCGAAGGGGCGACGCTTGCGCAGTACGTGAATGACCGGCCGTATGTTTTGTCGTCGTTCACCAGCGTGGCGATCGGGCGGGCTCTCGGCACGGCGATGACAGGACGCAGCAAGGGGAGACAGGAACTGGCGGAGCAGAGACTTCCGCTGAGTGTCACTCTGCACGTAATCGCTTGTAGCGGCGGGGACGGACTGTTGCGCGAACTGTTTGAACCTTTGGGTTATCGAGTGCACGCGGAGCGGTATCCATTGGACGAGAAGTTTGCCGACTGGGGGGAAGGGCCGTACTACACGGTAACGCTGCACGGCGAAGTTCTTCTGCGAGACCTGTTGCGGCACTTGTACGTGCTGATTCCTGTCCTCGATGCGCAGAAACATTACTGGGTGGGGAAGGACGAGTTGGAAAAGCTGCTGCGTAAAGGGCAGGGATGGCTGGCGGGGCATCCGCACAAAGAGGCCATCGTGAAACGCTACTTGCCCCGGCAGCGGCAACTGGCGCGGGAAGCGCTCGCGCGACTGGCGGAGGAAGACAATCCCGATCCGGATGCAAGGCAGGAAGCGGAGGCGGAAGAGGAAACCAGGATCGAAGCGCCCATCCGCTTATGGGAGCAGCGCATGGGAGCGGTGGTTGCAGTGTTGCGGTCTGTAGGGGCGCGGCGCGTGCTCGACCTGGGATGCGGTGAAGGAAAATTATTGCGCGCGCTGCTGGAGGAGAAGGGGATTCAGGAGATTGTTGGGATGGACGTTTCGTACCGCAGCTTGGAGATCGCGTCCCAGCGCCTGCGCCTGGATCGCATGCCGGCGAAGAAAAGGGAGCGGCTGAAGTTGATGCATGGGTCGCTGATGTACCGCGACAAACGATTGAAGGGCTACGACGCGGCGACCGTGGTTGAGGTGATCGAGCACCTTGACCCTCCGCGGCTCGCGGCATTTGAGCGAGTGCTGTTCGAAGCGGCGCAGCCGGCCACGGTGATCGTGACGACGCCCAACGCCGAATACAACGTGAAATTCGAGACGTTGCCCGCGGGAGAATTCCGCCACAAAGATCACCGGTTTGAGTGGACGCGCGATGGGTTTCAGCGATGGGCGCAACGAGTCACGGAGCACTTTGGATATTCCGTAAGATTTCTTCCGGTAGGAGAGGAAGATGCGCAGGTGGGGGCGCCGACGCAAATGGGAGTCTTCTCCCGGTGAATATCACGATTCCGGAACTGTCTCTGGTGACGATGGTGGGCGCCTCGGGATGCGGGAAGTCCACGTTTGCACGCCAGCATTTCAAGCCAACGGAAATCATCTCGTCGGACTTCTGCCGGGGATTGGTGGCGGATAACGAAAATGATCAGACGGCGACCGGCGATGCGTTCGAGCTGTTACATTTCATCGCACGCAAGCGCCTGGCGGCGGGCCGGCTGACGGTGGTGGACGCGACCAATGTCCAGATGGAAGCGCGCAAGCCGCTGGTGGCGCTGGCGCGTGAGTATCACGTGCTGCCGGTCGCGATCGTGCTGAACATGCCGGAGAAGTTGTGCCAGGAGCGCAACCAGTCGCGGCCGGACCGGCAATTTGGCCCGCACGTGGTACGCAATCAATTGCAGCAACTGCGGCGTTCGATTCGCGGATTAGAACGCGAAGGGTTCCGGCATGTGTTCGTACTTTCGTCCCCGGAGGAGGTCGCGAGCGCCACGGTTACGCGACAGCCGCTCTGGAACAATCGCAAAGAGGAACACGGTCCGTTCGACATTATTGGCGACGTGCACGGGTGTCATGAGGAACTGGTTGCGTTGCTCACGAAACTGGGATACGAACCGGCGGCGGCGGGCGCATACAAGCATCCGCAGGGCCGTAAGGCGGTGTTCGTCGGCGATCTCGTGGATCGTGGGCCGAAGATTCCGGAGACCGTCATCCTGGTAAAGGGAATGGTGGATGCGGGCGATGCGTTGTGCTTGCCGGGAAATCACGACGTCAAGTTCATGCGCGCGGTGTGGGGAAAAGACGTGCAGATCACGCATGGGCTGGGCGACTCGTTAAAGCAGTTTGCGGAGGCCGACAAACACTGGCACGGCCTCTCGCGGATCGCGGCGGAGTTCATTAACAAGATGATCAGCCATTACGTGCTCGATGACGGCAAGCTGGTGGTCGCGCACGCGGGCATGAAAGAGGAGATGCAGGGCCGTGGGTCCGGGAAAGTGCGGGACTTCGCCCTGTTTGGCGAGACGACGGGAGAGATCGATGAGCGCGGGCTTCCGGTCCGTTACAACTGGGCGGCCGAGTATCGCGGCAAGGCGATGGTAGTTTACGGCCACACGCCGATCACGGAACCCGAGTGGCTGAATCGCACGATCAACATTGATACCGGTTGCGTGTATGGAGGAAAGCTGACGGCCCTGCGCTATCCAGAGAGAGAACTGGTTTCAGTTCCGGCCCTGCGGACTTACTACGAGCCCGCCAAGCGCGTAGTGAAGGCTGAAACGGCAGAACCCGCTCTCACCGCGCAGCAGCAACACGATGAGCTCCTGGACATCGAGGATGTGCTGGGGAAGCGCATCATTCATACGCGGCTGTCGCGCAACATCACGATTCGCGAGGAAAATGCGATTACGGCGCTGGAGGTAATGAGCCGGTTCGCAGTGAATCCGAAGTGGCTGATCTATCTGCCGCCGACGATGTCGCCGTGCGAGACCAGCAAGCGCGAGGGACTGCTGGAACATCCGGAAGAAGCGTTCTCCTACTACTTGCACGAGGGCGTTGCCCAGGTTGTGTGCGAACAGAAGCACATGGGATCGCGCGCGGTGGTGATCGCGTGCCGCGATGCTGATGCGGCGAGGCAGCGATTTGGAATTATGGAGGGCGAGGCGGGCGTTTGCTACACGCGGACGGGGCGGCGGTTCTTTACGGACGGCGAGCTCGAGCGGCAGTTTCTGGAGCGGGTGCTTGCAGCTGTGGGCGCTGCCGGCATCTGGGACGAATTGAAGACGGAATGGGTGTGTCTTGATTGCGAGCTGATGCCGTGGTCGTTTAAGGCCAAAGAGCTACTGCAGAGGCAGTATGCGCCTACGGGCGCGGCTGCGCGTCATGGGTTGGCAGCGGCGATTGATACGCTCTCCAACGCAGCGAAGATAAATGTCGAACTCGAGGCGACGCTGGCGCGCTATCGGGCAAGAGCACAGGCGACGGAACTCTACGTCGATGCCTACCGGCGCTATTGCTGGACGGTGGATTCGCTCGATGATGTGAAGCTTGCGCCGTTTCATTTGCTGGCGAGCGAAGGAGCGGTACACGGAACACGCGATCACGTCTGGCATATGCAGATGTTGGCGAGGATCTGCGCGTGCGATCCCAAGTTGCTGCTGGCGACTCCGTATCAGCAGATCGATTTGACGCAGCCGAAAGAGCAGGCGCGCGGGATTTCATGGTGGGAGCAGCTGACGGCTGAGGGCGGAGAGGGAATGGTGGTGAAGCCCCTAGAGTTTCTCGCGAAGGGACGGAAAGGGCTTACGCAGCCCGCGGTCAAGGTTCGCGGTCAGGAATATCTTCGCATCATTTATGGGCCGGAGTACACGGCTCCTGAGAATCTTGACCGCCTGCGTCGCAGGGGACTGGGGGCGAAGCGGTCGCTGGCGTCACGCGAGTTTGCGCTCGGGATGGAAGCGATGGAACGGTTTGTGCATCACGAGCCACTGCGGCGGGTTCATGAATGTGTGTTTGGGGTGCTCGCGCTGGAAAGTGAGCCGGTGGATCCGAGACTTTAGCGCCCTAGCGCGATTCGGAACCGGAGCGATTGGACAGAGAATACCGGGAGTCGGGCCTGGAGGGCGTGTGTTGCGGACCCTCGGCTTCTGGCAGAGCGCGATCAGGGGCAGGCGCAACGCTGGCTTTCGGTTCGATGATCGAGTATTTCAGCAGACACCAGACGGCTCGCACGCCGTCTTTCCATCCGATTTTCTTGCCTTCTTCGTAGGTGCGGCCGGAGTAGCTGATCCCGACTTCATAGACTCGCAGGCGGCGCTTCGCGATTTTAACGGTCACCTCTGGCTCGAAGCCGAAGCGGCTTTCCCCTAAATTCATGGATTGGATGACTTCGCGGCGAAAGGCTTTGTAGCAGGTCTCCATGTCGGTGAGGTTGAGGTCGGTGAGGGCGTTGGAAAGCAGAGTGAGAAGCCGATTCCCGACCGAATGCCAGAAATACAAGACGCGATGCGGACGGCCTCCCATGAAACGCGAGCCGTATACCACGTCGGCCTTGTCCTGCATAAGTGGCGCCAGCAGCAGAGGATATTCGCCCGGGTCATATTCGAGGTCGGCATCTTGGATGATGACGAAGTCCCCGGTCGCCTCCTGAATGCCGCGACGCAGGGCGGCTCCTTTGCCCATATTGCGGGTTTGCCAGAGCGCCCGAAGGGCCGGCGAATACTCGCGCTGGAGGGCCTCGAGGATTTCCCGCGATGTATCGGTGGAGCCGTCATCGACGCACAGCAGTTCGATCGCAATACCAGGATTTGCCGAGAGTACACCCTCGACTGCGCGCCGCAGGGTAGCGCGCTCGTTGTAGATCGGCATGACAACCGACAATTTCATGGATTGGAGGACAGGTCGCTGAGTCCTTTATAACGGATATGGCTTCCTTCTCCCTAGCATAGAATCAAGCCTTGGATCTCACCATCGAAAAGCTCATTTACGGCGGCGATGGACTGGGTCGGCTGCCGGCCGACGAAAAAGGCCGCGGGAAAGCTGCGTTCGTGCCGTTCACGTTGCCCGGGGAAAAGGTGGACATTGCCGTGCGGGAGGAGAAGCCGGGATTCGTACGCGCTGCCGCCACCCGGATCGTCGAGCCCTCCCCGCTGAGGATTGAGGCGCAGTGCCCCTACTTCCAGCATTGCGGCGGATGTCATTACCAGCACGCGGGCTATCAGGAACAGCTGAAAATCAAGGAAGACATTCTGAAGGAGAATTTGCGTCGGCTGGCCAAGATGGAATTGCCGGCCGGGGTGAAGGTACACGCTTCCCCACCGTGGAACTATCGCAACCGCACGCGGTTGCAGGTGCGGGTGGACTCAGGGTTCACGCTGGGGTATTTCAAGGGTTCGTCGCATGTGCTGATGGCCGTGGAGAGCTGCCCGATCAGTTCGCCGTTGTTGAATCGAGCGATTGAGGTGCTTTGGAGATTGGGCCGCGACGGCAAGGTTCCGGCTGAGCTGCGCGAGATCGAGCTGTTTGCGAATGAGGACGACACACAGCTGCAGGTTGAGTTGTACGCCGATCCGCACTCAGACAAGGCACGACGGACACAGACGGCGCAAGATTTTGCGGAGCGGTTACGTGGCGAGATACCCGAGGTGGCCTGCGCTTATGTGTTCGCGCAGACCACTGGAGTGGCGCGCGGGGAACAGTGGCACGTTACCGAGCAGGCCGACTGGACGCTGCGAGCGGGCGAATTTCGTTACCGCACGAAGGCGGGGGCGCTGCGTGTGAGCGGAGGATCATTTTTCCAGGTGAACCGCTTTCTCATCGATGAATTGGTGGGGATCGTCGCGGGAGCGCGCTCCGGCGAGGTCGCACTCGACCTCTATGCGGGCGTTGGCCTGTTCAGCATGGCACTGGCGGTGTCATATGGTCACATCGTAGCGGTTGAGTCGTCACAAGGTTCGGCGGTGGACCTCAAATACAATTCTCCTCGGAACGTGAAGGCGGTGCGGTCGACAGTCGACGCTTATCTGGCCGACCGGGGAGCGAAGTTGCGACCGGACCTGGTTGTGGCGGATCCGCCGCGCGCAGGGCTGGGAGAGCGTGTTGCTCGCAGTCTTGCGCGGATCAGCGCTCCTCGACTGACTTATGTATCTTGCGACCCGGCAACACTGGCTCGCGACCTGGTTACATTGACGGGGGCGGGTTATCGAGTAGAGCAGGTGCATCTGATCGATCTGTTTCCGCAGACCTATCACATTGAGAGCGTTGTCGAGCTAGTCCGATAGCCTTCCGTTTTCGATCGGGAAGATGTGTCGCCCGCGAAGGCAATCTCGTTTTTCGCTCAAGTCTGTAAAGCACCGCGCCGGCCGATGCTGTGGGCAGCCCTCGCCTACGGCGCCGGGATTGTCTACGGCGTGTATGCGTGGCGCCCACCTTTGTGGTGGGTGGTGGCGACGGTGTCTTTTCTCTTAGCCGGACTCTATTTCGCGCACCGGCGCTGGTGGCTGGGGTTTCCGATTGCACTGCTGGCGCTGTTTGCCGTGGGAGCATTGACGATCCAGGTGCGCCCACCCGGTACTACGGATGAGCGACTGCTGGCTTTTACAGATGGGGAAGAAGATTTCGTTACCGCGCACGTTATACGAGGCGGAGAAATTCGCCAGGCGGTGTCGGGGGAGTTACGTCAATCGATTGACGTGGAAGTCGAGGAAGTGGCCAGGGAAAATCAGACGCAGGCGGTTCATGGTGGGTTGCGCCTCGGGATCTACGCGAAGGAATCTGAACAGAAATATGAAGAGGGCACTCCGGTTCCGATGCGCGTGTTTCATTACGGGGAGCGATTGCGTTTCGCAGCCAAGCTGCGGGCACCGCGAAATTTTCGCAATCCCGGAGCGTTTGACTATCGCGGATATCTCGCGGACCGCGGGATTGTCATGCTCGCTTCTACCAAGAACACCAAAGTAGAAGTACTGCCCGGCTTTGCAGGAACGCGGGTGCGATGGTGGCGAGAGCGGATGCATCGAAGCATCGTCCGGAAGATTCATGCGCTGTGGTCTGCGGACGACGCGGCGCTGATGGATGCGGCAGTAGTAGGGGAGAGCGCTTTCCTGACGCCGGCCACAAGGTCGACTTTCTGCGATCGGGCACCTATCACATCCTGGTTGTGTCAGGGATGAACGTCAGCATCCTGGCGTTTGTTGTGTTCTGGACAATGCGGAGATTGCGGCTCAGCGATTTTGTGGCCAGCGGGTTGACGGTAGCTTTGTGCACAGCTTACGCGTTTGTGACGGATGTAGGCCCTCCGGTGTGGCGCGCCGTGTTAATGCTTACCGTGTATCTCGGCGTGCGGTTGTTGTATCGCGAACGATCGATGCTGAATGCGCTGGGGGCGGCGGCATTGGTGGTGATGGTGACCGATCCAAAAGCGGTTTTGGGACCGAGCTTCCAGCTTACGTTTCTTGCCGTATTCATCGTTGCCGCGATTGCTGTTCCGGTGCTGGAACGAACTTCGCAACCCTACCTGGGAGGCCTACGCCACCTTGATTCCACCGATTACGATCGCACGCTTTCGCCACGGGTGGCGCAGATGCGGCTGGATTTGCGACTGGTCGCGGGACGCTTGGCTGTGCTTTTGGGCCCACGCGCGGCGGGGTTCGGCATGGGGGCAACGGCCCGTTGCGCCTTATCGTCGTACGAGGTGCTTTGCGTTTCGGTACTGATGCAATTGGGCCTGGCCCTGCCGATGGTCTATTACTTTCATCGCGCGACTGTGATAGGGATTGCCGCGAACACATTCGCGGTGCCGCTGACCGGCATCCTGATGCCGGCGGCTGTGCTGGCGGTCGCGCTCAGCTACGTATGGCTGCCCCTCGCAAAACTGCCGGCAGTATCTGCCGCGTGAGCTCTGCATGGAGTCACCGGCACGGTGCGTAGCCTGGGCGGATTGCGTATTGCGGACCATCGAGTCGCGATGCCGGAACCAGTAACGATCGTGATTGCGGTCTGTGGACTGGCGTTGGCTGTGGCGTTCGCCTGGAAACGGCGGCCGCTTCTTCTGGGTGGTCTCGCAGTCCTTGCCTGTGCTGAACAATTTCCGTCCGCGCGAGCTATGGATAGGCGCCGTTCCCGATACTCCGACCATCCGCGCACTTCTGAACTATGCCGCGAGTTTGGGGATTCGCGTGGTTCGGCACAACGACGGAGAATCCTTTGAATTCGGCGGTATGCAAGTGAGCGTGTTTTCGCCTACCGCGGGTTGGCAAACTTCCGCACAGCCACGCAACAACGATTCCCTCGTGCTGCAGCTTCGGTATCGCCAATCGAGCATTCTACTGGAGGGTGACGCTGAAAAACCCGTGGAACAACGCATGGCCGCACTTCACGATCTCAAATCTGATCTGCTGAAAGTGGCACACCACGGAAGCGCTACGAGCTCGACGCCGGAATTTGTAAATGCAGTTGGGCCGCGCTGGGCTGTCATCTCGGTGGGCGCGGGAAATTCTTCGGACACCCGCGCCAGGAGACGCTAGAACATCTGCAGAATGAAGGGGTGCGAACGTACCGGACGGACCGCCAGGGTGCGGTGACTTTTTACCTAGACGGGCAGTCGGTCACCCCACAGTTGGCGTGTCTTCGTTGAGATCGATCTCGGAAGTTTCATCCGAGTCGGGAGACTGCCGGTAGTCCTCGATCATGGCACGGGCGCGGTCGGCGTCTTCCTCGCGAACCAGAATGACCATCCCGCCAACTCCGGGAAACATATCCTGGACGGCGTCCACGGAAGTAAGGTCGGAGTCGATGCCGGCGGAGTCGAGAAGTCCCTTCACCACCATCGCTTCGGATTCCTGCTCACTGTCGAATACCTTGACAAGTTTCTCATTCGGATCAGGAACTCGAGCGGCTGGGGGATTGGAGCTTTCCGGCATAAGCCCTCCACGGCAAATCTTAGGGTTCAACAACGGCCCATCTCGGCGTTTCCGCCAAGGAGGATTGTAAACCTATCCGCTGAGGTTGTACGGCGGGGCATAAGAAACAATAAGTTGCATGCCTACAGCGTAAATCGATCGCAGCCCCCACCTTGGGGGAGTTGCTTTCGGGCCGGAATGTCCCGAAAATGGGCACAACAGGGGTGAGGCCGCCGGCACGCGTTGCTACCCAAGGCACGCGGTGCTGGGCTGGAGAATCTCAGCGGGCTCCCTGACGAGGGCCGTATGGAAGATGCGAACCGGGGCGGGCAGCAGAGCAATCTTCAGGAAACTCAGGAAGAAGCCAGAAAAATCAGGCGGCTGCAAGTCATGATCAGCATGGTCATGTCGGTGATCAGCCAGGATCCGAATCTCACCATCGAAGAAGCTTCCGAACTTTCCGCCAACGCGCGCCGCGCCGCCCTTGCCATGTTTCCAGGCAAGGAATTGGCTTTCGATATCCTCTATAAACCGCGACTGCAACGGTTGATGACGGAGCGGTTCCGCATTCAGTGAAACTGACCGTGCCGGATTGACGGAGCGGATCTATCACTGGACTGAGGTGCGCGTCGACTTACGAAGACCTTGAGCACGCGATCCCGGCCTTGCCAAACGCTGCTCCCCGTTCGCAGAACGTGACGTCCGGGTTTTAGGAATAAGAAAATTGACCAGCCCGGTTTTGCCGATCTAGACTCCTTCCATACGAGGAATCCCATGAAAATCTTTGCTTTCGCAGTGGTCCTTTCCCTGTTCTGCGCCTGTCCTATGTTCGCGGATGAGGGCCACCACCACGAGGAGTTGACCGAGACGCAACTGGGCACCGTGCACTTTCCGGTTTCCTGCGCCGCGGCGGTTCAGAAGCCGTTCGAGCGCGGCATCGCGCTGTTGCACTCCTTCTGGTACGAGGAAGCGGAGACCGAGTTTACGGACATCGCCAAGGATGATCCCAAGTGCGCCATGGCGCAGTGGGGCCTGGCGATGAGCCAGTGGCACCAACTCTGGAACCGTCCCGATGCTGCAACTACGAAGAAAGCGCGCGAGGAGATCAAGAAGGCGCGATCGCTGAAGCCTGCGACGGAGCGCGAGTGGGACTACATCGCCGCCATGAAGGCATTCTACGGAAGTAAAGGCGACTTCTACGTTCGCGCCAATGCCTACTCGAAGGCGATGGAGAAGGTTCATCAGAAGAATCCGGATGACCATGAAGCTGCGGTGTTCTATGCCCTGTCGATACTGGCGGCGGATCAAGGAAACGATCCGACATTCGCGAATGAAAAGAAAGCTGCAGCGATTCTCGAGAAACTCTTTGCCACCGAGCCCGATCATCCGGGTGTTGCGCACTATCTGATCCATGCGTATGACCGGCCACAGCTTGCCGAACTGGGGCTGCCGGCTGCGCGCCGCTACGCGCAAGTAGCGCCCGCGGCGCCGCACGCGCTGCACATGCCGTCGCACATCTTTGCCCGTGTCGGCCTGTGGCAGGACGACATCACTTCGAACCTGGCGTCCGTAGCAGCCACGCGCAAGACCGCCGCCATGCACATGGGAGGCGAGGGACATCAGTTTCACGCCATGGACTTCCTGTTCTATGCCTACCTGCAGAGCGGGCGTGACGCGGAGGCCAAGGCCCTGATCGACGAAGTGAAAGCCATGCCTGACACCGTCCACAATATGTATGGGACCGACTACAACCCGCGCTCTGCAACGCTTGTGTATTTCACAGCGCTGTATCCCGTCGAGATGCGTCACTGGCAGGACGCGGCTGCGTTGACGGCGACTGGAGTGGCGCGTACAGAGGATGACTACATTACGTACTGGGCGCAGGCGATGGGTGCAGGGCATCTCGGAAATGCCGACCAGGCACGCAAGGACGCTGAACAGATCGATGCGATTCATACGAAACTCTTAGCGGCGAAGAGAAAAGAGTTTGCTGAAACCGTCGACAAGGCTCACCAGCAGGTGCTCGCGTGGGCTTTGGTCGCGGGAGGCAAGCACGATGAGGCGCTGGCGATCTTAAACCCGCTGGCGGACAAGGAGGATTCTCTTGGCGATGAGCCGCAGGGAATTCCCACACGAGAGATGGTTGCCGAAGTCCTGATGATGGCCAAGCGCCCCGAGCAGGCGCTGGCAGAGTACGAGACAGATTTGAAATTCAATCCCAACCGGTTCAACGGGCTCTACGGAGCCGCGCAGGCGGCAGAAGCGGCGGGCAAGCAGCAGAAGGCGGCGCAGTACTACGGCGAATTGGTGAAGGTCTGCGCGGGCGGGAACTCGGAGCGCCCGGAGTTGAGTCGGGCGAAGGGGTTGGTGGCCCAGAAGTAAAAGTAAGAAGGAAAGTCGGTGACTTAAATATCGACGTTTCAATAGCGCCGATCGGCAACTGCTGCCGAAGAGCCTTAATTCGCCGAAAGATCCTGAATTCCTGGCCGAGGCGGCCGGGTGGTCCGTCGACTACGACACCCGTAGTACAGAAACTCCCGAATTTCCACAGTTTTTTCTGATCCGAAGGCACTTTTCGGCCACTCCACATCGTCTACATAAGTAAGACCTCTCCTGTACCAACTAGTCTGAGGGGCGACCAGCCCTCGGTACTTATTCATAAGCCAGAAACATCAACTCAAAAGGAGATAAGCAAGCATGAGTACGAAGCCGACGTTCGAACAAGCGCAATTACATCTTCAGGTTTACGATCAGCGGCGTGAGGCCAAGCTTCGCCAGGCACGTGACTGGTTTTTTAAAAATTATCATGTGACAAGCCTTGACGACGCCATGCGGATTGCTCCCATGGGCTCGGAAACAGGAGCGTTCGCCAGTATGGTCATCAGCTATTGGGAACAAGCCTGTGCTCTGCTCAACTATGACCTGCTCCATGAGGACTTGTTCTTCGAAACCAGCGGAGAGTTCTTCGGCGTCTGGGAGATGGTCAAACCGGTGGTTCCTGCGTTCCGAGAACGTTTCGTGTCCAAGACGTTCTGCGGCAATCTGGAAAAAGCTGCGCAACGTTATGAGAAATGGGTCGAAGGCCGCTCGCCAGGTCACATCGCGGCCATGCGCGAGTTCATGAAACAGATGCGCGCGCAATTGGCGAAAGCGGCGTAATAGCCTAGCGGAATGCCCCGTCCTCGTCTCTTCGTTCGTTGGAGGGACAGGGCGGGGACTTCTTAAACTGTAGAATCGCGGTTGCCTGAAAACGGACTTTAGCAGGCCGATTCAGCCAGAAGCAGGTCAACGGGCAGCCCTAGTGGCGCTCCACCCGCTGCAAGCGGAACAGCAACGTCCCCCAGGTCAATTTGGCACGCATCTGCACCGGCATGTGGGTCGCATCGTCGGTGAACCAGGTCCAGATCCTGCCTCTTCCCTTCAGCGTGCCGGAGGTTGCTTCGGCCGAAACCCGGATGGTCGCGTAGGTGCCGGCGGGGACTTTGACTTTGTCTTTGCCCTCTACGCGTGCGGTAACTTCGGCTGTCTTGCCGCCGTCATTCACCGGGAACGTGTAGGAGTTGCCGGGCTGCAGGGGCAGGGACGACAGGTAATAGAAACCGGTGACGACGTCAGTCACGCATGACGGGATGTCGTTCTCCGCATACTTTGTTTCGCTGGTCTTCAGATTCGTCTCGTGGAGGACGCTTTTGCGCTTGGGATAATCATAAGTGACCTTGGTCTCGCGTTTGCGCGACCCTTCTTCGATGTGCTTGAAGACGCTATTCGAGCAAAACGTCTTGGAGTCAAAGAGTGCTTCGAAGCGATCATGCACGCCATAAAGCACGTTGGCCATGCCGGCGGAATCTGCGATAGCCGTGACTCTGCGCTCGCTGCCCACGGGTTCGATCTTCACCGTTGACGTGCCCGCGGTGAACAGATGCCATTCTGCGGTATAGACGTAGGCTTGCCCGTCGGGAAAGCGGTAGGTGGGCGGCGGCGACAGAATTTGAGCCGAAGGTCCGATCGTCACGATGGAACCTTGATCAACCGCGGGTGCCGAAGATGTCAATGCCAGAAACCAGCACCAGAGGCGGATCCATCGGAATACGGGTGACGGTGCGCGGGCGGGTTGGGAGAATCGTCGAATCAAAGGCGTGCTGCGCACCCTGTGGAGTCGCTGCAGGTTCGATGCAGGCGGCTATCGTGAAGCCCACAATAATTTAACCACGAGGGCCGCCAGCAAACCCGTCGTGCCCAATACGGCATTGTACTCGCGATGCTGCCAGTACAGAGGACGCGAAAAGGCCTCTCCGGTGTTTCCGAAAGCGGTGAGGCGGGGCAGGAGACGCGGGACATTCTGCGCATACTCGTCAAAATCTGGAAACGCCGAACGCAGGTACGATTCTTCGCCGTGAATCACCGGAAGATAAATCGCGGCGAACAGGATGACCATCACGGCCAAAACCCAAAGGCTCCGCGCCGCGATCGCGAAACCCACGGCCATGATCAGCGACCCCAGATACAGCGGATTGCGGGTGTAAGCGTAGGGGCCGGAGGTTGTAAGTTCCTCGTTCTTTTTCACGTGGCCGGAAGCGAGCGCACGCAGCAGAATTCCGGGAAGTGTCACCAGGGCGCCTATTACGAGAGACGTCCAGCTGGGCCGCGCGATCCACAAGTAAAACGCAGCGAAAGCGAATCCAAGGGGCACACGGATGCGGCGAGCGACTTGGGACCACTCAGCCATGGGCACCCTCCAGCAGCTTCAGGGCAGCGTCGATGACTCGGTCGGCGGTGATGGCCGTCAAACCGGGGTCTGGTTCGGTCCAGTGCGATAGCGTGGTCGGACTGTCCGGGTGACGCAGCACGATGCTTCTGGTCCGGAAGGGTCCGTTGCGTGCGGGATCGGTCGGACCGAAAAGCGCCACAACCGGAACCTGCAGCGCGGCCGCGAGGTGCATAGGGCCGGTGTCGCCGCCGATGAAGAGCCGCGCGCGTCGGGTAAGCGCGACCAACTCGCCAACCGAAAACGACAAAGCTCGCGCGGTCCCGCCACTGGCCGACTCTGCAATTCTGGCCAGCCGTTCTTCACCGGGTCCGAAATTAATGAATGATGGAATTCCCTTGCGCGCCAGCGCCTGAGCGACGGCGCCATATCGTTCCGCAGGCCACTGTTTCGCGCCCCATCCGGCGCCAGGATTGAGAATCACGTAATCGTGCAGATCCAGTTCACGCAGACGCTGCTCGACGAACTGCTCGGCAACCGGGTCACAGGGAAGAATCGCAGCCGGAATTGGACGATCTTCGCCGGTCACCGATTGCGCGATTTCTGCATATTGATCAACCACGTGGGTACGCTGCGTGAGGTGTTTGCGCGTGTACCACAAGCTGGCCACACTCTCACGCGGCTGGATTGCACCGTAAATCGAGGGTGCGCCCGACCAGCGCGCCAGAATCGCCGATCGCGCAGCACCCTGCAGATCGATGACAATCTGGTATTGCCGGCAACGCAGATCGCTCAAACTTGCCGCGATCCTCTCCCACGTCTGAGTTGACAACAGGGACGATCGCCACTGCTTCAGCTTGACGGTATGGATCGCATCAACCAGGGGTCGCTCGGGAGATCGCTTTCCCGCGCGCGGAGTGGAAATGGCACACAACAACTCCGCCCAGCGTTCTTCGATCAGCCATCCGATGGTCGCGTCTGGAAATGCCTGCCGCAACATCACGGCGGCCGGAAGCCCATGAATCACGTCGCCCATCGAACTGAGCCGCACGATGAGAATCCGTTGAGGGTTGGTCGACTGCATTGATTCAGAGGCGGCCATGGTGTGGGTCACGACTTCTTCGGAGTGAGTCGGCTGCGGATGATTTCGCTGGCGGAGTGGTTCTTGGGATCGCCGACGATGGCTACGCGGCCCCCGTATTCGCGAACTTCATCGCCTTCCGGGACGCTGGCTGCTGTATAGTCGGTGCCCTTCGCATGCACATCGGGATGAATTTCGCGGATGATGGCGCGAACGTCGCCCTCAGGGAAGACTACAACGGCGTCGACGTCGGCGAGCGCGGCTAAGATTTCTGCACGTTCCTCAGCTGGCATCAGGGGACGGTCTTCGCCTTTCAGCGCGCGCACCGAATCATCGGAGTTGATGGCGACTACAAGGCGGCCCCCGAGTTCTTTGGCGGCACGAAGATAACGGATGTGTCCCACATGTAAAAGCTCAAAACAGCCGTTGGCCAGCGTGATGCGGTCTCCAGCGGCGCGCCAGGCTTCGACCTGCTTGCGCAATTCGGCGCGAGTGAGAAGTTTGGAGTTCTTTTCGCTCAATGAGGCCTGGTCGCGGGCGGTGCCTGCTCGATCGCGTGCAGTAACTCTTGCCGCGTAACAGTGGCCGTACCGCGCTTCATGACCACAATTCCACCGGCATAATTTGCTAATTGCGCCGCTTCCTCGCTGCTGGCGCCGGCCGCGAGCGCTGCCGTGAAGGTTGCTATGACCGTGTCGCCCGCACCCGTAACGTCGGCAACTTCGTCGGAACCGAAAATCGGGATGTCAACGGGCTTCCGCCGATCGTTAAAGGCGGCCATGCCGTCGCGGCCGCGGGTGATGATCAGCGAATGCAACTTCATGCGCGTCATCAATTGCTGACCGGCAGAGACCAGCCGGGACCAGTCCTGCCCGATCCGGATGCCAAGGCTCGCTTCGACTTCGGGCTCGTTCGGAGTGGCGGCGGTCACACCTGAAAATTCAAGCATGCGGAAGCGCGAGTCCAATGTGACAGGTACGCCATGCAATCTGCCCTTGGACCGGATTGCATTCAGGATGGACGGAGTCGCGGATCCGTAGCCGTAATCGGAGACCAGCAGCGCGTCCGAGGCGCGAACATATTCGCGCGTCGAGAGAACCAACTCGCGGACGAAATGCGCATTGGGCTCGGATTCCGGCTCGCGATCCACACGCACAACCTGCTGGCGCGCGGAGTGAGTCATGCCCGCTAGAATCCGCGTTTTCGTCACGGTGATGTGGCTTTTGTCTTTCAGGATACCGCTCACCGGAATGCGCTTTTGGCGGAATGCTTTTATAAGCAGACGGCCCGCCTCGTCATCTCCGACGATGCCGACGGGGAGAACATTGACGTCGAGGTCGGCAAGGTTGTTGACGGCATTGGCGCCGCCACCAGGGACGATCGTTCGTTCGCGGTGCTTAAGGATGAGAACGGGCGCCTCGCGCGAGACGCGGGAGATTTCCCCGTACACGAATTCGTCCGCAACCAGGTCGGCCAGGGCCGTGACCGTGGTCTTCGGAAACTCGTCGAGAATTTTTTTGAGGCGATCAGCTTCTTTGGGATGCTTGGTCATCCGGCTACAGATTCTCTCATGCCCGGTTCTTTCGTTCGCGAACGATCCGAAGTATGGTATCGACAGCGTTAGCCGCATCCACCAGATCCATGGTTACAGGAACTACGGCGATTGGCTCCAGGGCGGAGAAGAATCCGCCAAGGTTGATGGCGTCCTTCTCGGTCGTAACGAAGCCATCGGCCTCGCTCCGAGACCTAAGTGCAATCAGCTCGCGAATATCTTTTTCGGTATAAGCGTGGTGATCTTGATAGACAGCTTCCGCGGCCGGTTCGATGCCCGCCTTGCGCAGCTGCAACAGGAAGCTCTGCGGACGGGCGATGCCGCAGAAGGCCACCGGACGGGCTGGGACTTTTGTCGGAGCGATGCCGCGGCGCACGCGCCATGCCAGCTTTCCATCGAGCGGGAAGTCCCCAGGCGATGCGCCCGCCGTGAGAACGACGGCGTCGGCCCGGCGCAATGATTGGCAGGACTCGCGCAAGCGGCCTGCGGGCAAAAGGCGGTCGCGGGCGTCGTCGGCACTGACGAGAACGATATCGAAATCTCGAGCAAGGGCGCGATGCTGAAAACCATCATCCAGCAAGTGAAGACGAGGGCCGAATTTGCCTTCCGCAAACGCTCCAGCCTGGTAACGATCTTCCCCAAGAATGACGGGCACTTCCAGACGACGGGCGATGAGAAGAGGCTCGTCGCCGAATTGGCTGGACGCACCGCCGGGGTTCACCAGGAGCACCCCCCGGGATGTGCGGCCGTATCCCCGCGACAACACGTCGAACTCGACGCCACGCGCTTTGAGAAGTTTCCCGAGCAAAATGACGAAAGGAGTCTTGCCCGACCCACCAACGGAAAGATTGCCAATGCTGATGACCGGACCCTGCAAGCGCCGAGCCCGAAAAATTCCACGGTCATAGAGCGCGTTGCGCGCGCGAACCACCGATCCGTAAATAGTGGAGAGCAGGCTCACGATTTTCCGGCGGACGCGGCGGCCTCAGACGAGGAGAGCAAGCTTTCGAGGGCGGCGAGCGTCTTGTCGGTCGCCCCGGCCTGCGAGCGCAGGGTTTCAGCGGCGCGGCCTCCTAGAGCTTTACGCTCGGCATCGTTGGAAATCAATTCCATCAGCACCAGCGGCAATTCGGCCGGACCCACGATTCTCACGGCGTCATGCGTCTGGAAGAGCCAGATAATGTCGCGGAAATTATCAGTGTGGTTGCCCACCACAATGGCGACGCCGTGCCGCGCGGGCTCGATGATGTTATGCCCACCCTTCGGAACCAGGCTTCCCCCTACGAAAGCCACATCGGCCAGACCATACACAGCCGAAAGCTCGCCTATCGTGTCGAGTAGCAGCACGCCGCCGGTCAAAGGCTCCCCACTCCACAACGAGCGCCGTGAAAACTTGATGCCGAAGCTTTCGAGAAGGGCCGCTACCGGGGCAAAGCGCTCAGGGTGACGAGGCGCGAGGATCATCACTGCCCGGGGATGGCTCGCCAGAATGCTTTGGAAAGCCTGCAGAAGCATGCGTTCTTCTTCATCGTCGACGGTGCTCCCGCAGACCAGGATCGGCCCGGCATGGATGGCAGCAAAGCTTTCGCGGAGATGAGCGACCAGCGCAGGAGGCAGGCCCGGCTCTAATTCGAATTTCAGGTTGCCGGTGACTTCCACGCGTGCTTCTGGCACTCCCAGATCGATGAGACGCGTACGGTCCTGATAAGTTTGCGCGAGAAACAGATCCACGTTGCCGATGACCTTGCGCAGCCACCAGCGGATCCGCAAATAACCCTGGATGGAACGATCGGAAATGCGGGCATTGACCACGGCGACCGAGGCGCCGCTAAGCTTCGATAGGCGCAGGAAGTTTGGCCAGAATTCGGTCTCGGCGATAACAACCAGGCGAGGGCGGAGCGCCCGCAGGTAGGGACGAATCGCAAAGCCGAGGTCCACCGGAAAATAGAAGACGTTCTTGCCCCCAAAGCGCGTGCTCGCCAGCTTCTGCCCGGTATCGGTGGTGGTCGAGACCACGATGCGGTAAGCCGGCCAGCGCGTCTGCATCTGCTGAATCAGCTTGCTCACCGCCAGGACCTCGCCTACGGAAACGGCATGCACCCACAGGGTAGGCTGAGACGACGGGGTGGTCAGATGCCCCGGCACGATTCCGAATCGCTCAAGAAAGCCGGTCCGATATTTCCCATGGCGCCACATGTGGTAAAGCCAGTACGGCAGTCCGCATACGAGGACTACCGCCAGCAGCGCGCTATAGACGAGGTACATGGAAACGCCATTCTAAACGGCCACTGTACTTCAGGACGATTTGACTCCGGCACGGCGGTTTCGTCTAAAATATAAGGAGTGCCCGCGTCCTCGATGTTGTTTCCCCCGGGAGGACAGTTATGTCCATTACAGTTCGCCGCAAGCGTCATCTGCGGAATCAGATGTTGACCCTCATTCTGTTGTCGGTGCTAGCTGGTCTGATTGGCGGGACCCTAGTTGGATTTGCCACTGGCCATCGCTCTTCGTCGCAGCCGACTTCCGGGCCGACCTCGTAAGTGGCATCCACATCCTGCCCGCACAGTTATAATCACGACATGCAGCGGTATTGTGGTGATTTGGCGCGCCCCTTGCGCTCAGGCGCTGTGTTCGCGGGCGTGTTATTTCTCGCGAGCGTAGGTCTCCTGTTTGCGAAGGATTTCGTTAAGCCTTCTGCCAAACCAGCCGTGATTTATCCCCTCCATGACCAGCATTCCGATGAAAACGTGGCGGCGGGTGTCGATCCTTACGACGACCCGGAAAAGGCGCAGATTTTCAATGTGAAGTGGGCGGAGCAAGGCTTTCTGCCGATCTTTTTAGTAGTGACCAACGACAGCGACCAGCCGGTTTCACTGTCGAGCATGCAGGCGCAGCTCATCACTTCCCGCCGCGAAAAAATTCCCGCCGCCAGTACCGATGAACTGTATCGCCGGCTGGCGCACCCCAACGCCAGCAGGCCCAAGTACCCGCTACCCTTTCCGCGAACAACGGTGAAAGGCGCCGTCGGGAAGAAGGCGCTCGACGAGATGGATGCTGCACAATTCTCGGCCAAGGCCGTGGAGCCACATTCGACGCAGTCGGGATTCGTATTCTTCGATGTGTCGGGAATATCTTCCCCATTGGCAGGGGCACGGTTTTATTTGACTGGGCTTCGGAATGCCAAGGGCAGCGAACTGCTTTATTTCGAGATTCCCTTCGAGAAGTAGATTGCAATTCAGGTTCGGCAGACGAGTAAAGAATCTTCGCTTCCGGCAGGGGCGGGGCCCCGCGCTACATCGCGGGACCACAGATATAATTCCTACCTATGGCGACCACGCCGGATACGTCTGTTGCCGCTCACGCTAAATACGAGGCGGTGATTGGGCTGGAGGTTCACGTCCAGCTGCTGACGACGACCAAGATCTTCTGCTCGTGCTCGACGCAGTTTGGAGCCCCGCCCAACAGCAACGTTTGCCCGGTGTGCCTGGGAATGCCCGGCGTCTTGCCGGTGATGAACCGGAAGGCGGTGGAGTTCGCCGTGCTGGCGGCGATGGCCTTGAATTGTCGCATCAATGAGACGTCGATTTTTGCCCGCAAGAACTATTTTTATCCCGACCTGCCGAAGGGATACCAGATTTCGCAATACGACAAGCCGCTGGCGGAGTTTGGCTCGATCGATCTCAGGCAAAATGGCGGCAAGAAGATTGGGATTACGCGGATTCATCTGGAGGAAGACGCGGGCAAGAGCCTGCACGAGGGCTTTGCCGACGCGGGTGAGAAGACGGGCATCGACCTGAATCGAACGGGCGTGCCGTTGATCGAGATCGTCAGCGAACCCGATATTTCGACGCCCGAGGAGGCTTACGAGTATCTGACGCTGCTCAAGGAGATTATTCTTTACACCGGCGTGAGCGATTGCAACATGGAAGAAGGCTCGCTGCGCTGCGATGCCAACATCAGCGTGCGGCCGCGCGGGCAGAAGGAATTTGGGACCAAGACGGAGATCAAGAACGTGAATTCGTTTCGCTTCGTGCGCGAGGCGTTGGAGTACGAGATCGGGCGGCAGATCGATGTGATTGAGTCGGGCGGGAAGATCCAGCAGGAAACGCGGCTTTACAACTCCAACGAAGGCAAGACCTACAGCATGCGCTCCAAGGAGCAGGCGCACGACTATCGTTATTTTCCCGAGCCGGACTTGCTGCCGCTGGTTGTGGATGAGAAGTGGAAAGCGGAGATTGCGACAAAACTCCCCGAGTTGCCCGAGGCGCGGCGGGCCCGCTTTGTAAAAGATTACGGGATTACGGAGTACGACGCGGGTGTACTGACGTCGTCGAAAGAGTTCGCCGACCAGTTCGAGGCGGCGGCGAAAGCGGCGAAGAATCCCAAGCGCGTGGCGAACCTGGTCCAGGGTGAGCTGATGGGACGGTTAAAGGCGAAGGGGCTGGAGATCGGCCAGTCGCCGGTCACCATGCAAGGCGTGGCCATGTCGGCCGACCTGGTTGAGTCGGGCGCGATCTCGGGCAAGATGCTGAAGGATCTCTACGACCTGAGCTTCGAGCGTGGCAAGGACTTTGGCGCGGTGTATGAAGAGGAAGGAAGGCCGGTGCAGTCGTCGGACACGTCGGCGCTCGAGAAGATTGTCGATGAGCTTATCGCGGCGAATCCCAAGCAGGTGGAGCAGTACCGCGCTGGAAAGAAGACGATGATCGGGTTTTTTGTCGGACAGGTGATGAAGGCTTCGAAGGGACAGGCGAATCCGCAGGTGGTGAATGAGGTGCTGGGGAAAAAGCTGGAAGGGTGAGGCACCGTTGCCGCTCTGTTCATCTGGAAAATCCGCACCAAGAAGGCGTAAGGCGGCCAGAGATATGCAGATCCAAGACCTTCCCACTTTCCTCGATTACTTCGACAAAATCCATCAGCGCACGATGCGTGTCGCGCGTTGCATTCCTGCGGACAAGGTCGAGTGGACCTATCGCGAGGGGCAGTTCACGCTCGGCGACCTGGTGCGGCACGTTGCGACCATCAATCGCTACATGTATGCGGAGACGGTTTCCGGGCGGCCGAGCCGGTATGACGGTTGCGGCAAGGAACTGGCTGACGGGTATGAAACGGTGCTCGCTTTTGCCGAGCGGATGCATCGCGAGGCGGCGGAAATCTTCTCCCGGCTCACTCCCGAGCAGCTCAATGGGAAGTGCATGACGCCCGATGGCGCCCCCATCACGACCTGGAAGTGGCTGCGCGCGATGGTGGAGCACGAGGTCCATCATCGGGGGCAGATTTATCTGTATCTGAGCATGCTGGGCGTGGAGACACCCCCGCTTTATGGGTTGACTTCGGAGCAGGTGCGCGAGCGGAGCCTGCTCGGCTAGCCGACGGACAGCGGCTTTCGTGACTTCGGGACACAGGCTCGAGGGGATAACATTTAGGGACTGTTCGTCGGTCGATGGCCGGGCTTCGCTGGCTTATGCAAAAATTCCCAATGGTGGTGGTCGCGTTAAGAGACACGGGGTCCTTCGACTTCGTTCGGCTGGTGCCTCACTTCGCTCAGGATGACAGTGTGAGTCGGACGTTGGGGAGTATCCATGAAGATCAAGCTTGATCGCGTGATCAGCATCGCGACTCTGACCGTGTCGGCTGCGGCTTTGCTGCTGGTGCTTAAACGGCCGCAACCGGTGGCTCCGGCTCTGCCGGCTCCGGCGGCGGTTGCAGCCAATGCGCAGTCCTTCCAGAACAAGATCGACCAATTGGAGCAGGCGCGGGCGCAGGGTCAGTCGGGGGCCGAGGTACGGCTCAATGCGCAGGAAGTAGCGGCCGCGATTGCGCAGGCTTCTGGTGCATTGGCTACTCCGGCTGCGGGTGGGAGTGGGGACGCCTCCGCGGGTGCTGGATCCGACGTCTCGCTCTCCGGTGATCTGGGTGCGGGCCAGCCCTCGGTCAAGGATTACCAGGTGAATTTCGAAGGCGATGTTGCGAAAGGGCAGTTCCTGACGCATATCGCCGGCAGGGATGTGTGGGTTACGCTGGAAGGAAAGCTTGGATCGAAAGATGGCTATGCGACATTCGATCCGACGAAGATCAAGATCGGCGATCTGGAAGTGCCGGTGTCGCTGGTGAATGATCAACTGCAGAAGAAGCTGGCGGAGCAGCGCGACCGGCTGAAGCTGCCCGACAGCGTTGGCGGAATCCGGGTCGAGAACGGGGAAGTTGTGGTGTCGAATAAATAAGCTTCGAGCTGTGAGCTTCGAGCGATCAAGTGGGGAAGACGTCCGTGCAGCTTCGAACCAACAGCGGGTTCTTCACTTCGTTCAGAATGACAAGACTTTTAGGAGTTGGTTCCCCGTCGAGCGTTTTGTGAATTAGTGGTTCCTTCTACATGCCGGCTGCCGCTGCCTTTTTTCCTGCTGCCGGCAGCGCGTTCCCAGCCGCGACCTTTGCGTACCATTGTCCTGATTCTTTCACGGTGCGTTTCTGCGTTTTGAAATCCACGTAGACAATTCCAAAGCGCTGAGTGTACCCCTCGGCCCATTCGAAGTTATCGAGCAAGCTCCAGGCGTGATATCCGCGGACGTCCGCCCCTTCTTTGATCGCTTGCGCCAGTTCGCGCAGATAGCTGCGATAGTAGGCGATGCGGCGTGTGTCACTGACTACACCGTTTTTGCCGGGTGCGTCCCCATAGGCGCAGCCGTTCTCCGTAATCTCGAGGGGACGCTTGTAATCCTTGGAGATGCGCATAACGATTTCGTACAGGCCGCGCGGGTAGACTTCCCAGCCCAAGTCGGTGTGGGGGCCCGTGTCGCCGCCCAGCTTGACGTCGGCCGGAAAGATTTTCGAGATGGGATTCAGGTTCAATGCGCCGAGCCGCGTCGCCTTCACGACCATGCGGAAATAGTTGTTGATCCCGATGAAATCGAGTGGCGTACGAACTTTCTCCATGTCGCCAGCTTGCACGCCGAGCATTTCGGGCGTAACACCGATGAACGCATCGGGATACTTGCCCTTGAGTGCCGCGTCGAGAAACCACACGTTCTGCCAGAGATGAGCGCGCTCCGCGGCTTCCCGATCGGCGCGCGAATTGGAGGCAGGTTCCATGGGCGACATGCTGAAAGCCGTGCCCACGACCGCCTTCGGGCGTACACCCTTCATCACGCGATAGGCCATGCCCTGGGCCAAGCTCACAACGTGGGTCGAACGCAGGTAAGCGTCGAGATCGGTACGGCCTGGCGCATGATTACCGAGCAGGTAGCCGAGCGTGGTGAAGACCCAGGGCTCATTAAAAATCATCCAGGACTGCACGCGATCACCGAGCGCCGTCATCATCAGGTCGGCGTAGTCCGCAAAACGTTGCGCCGTATCGCGATTGGGCCAGCCGCCTGCGTCCTCGAGCGTTTGCGGCAGGTCCCAATGGTAGAGCGTTGCGAAGGGACGAATCTTGGCGCCGAGCAGGGAATCCACCAGCCGGCTATAGAAGTCGAGGCCTTTTGAATTTGGTTTGCCTGAGCCGTTTGCCTGAATGCGCGGCCAGGCGATCGAGAACCGGTAGCTCTTCATCTGCAGCGCCTGCATGATGCGAACGTCTTCGGGGTAGCGGTGGTAGTGATCGCAGGCGACATCGCCGTTCTGGTTGTTCTTGATCTTGCCGGGCGTATGTGAGAAGCGGTCCCAGATCGATTCGCCCTTGCCGTCCTCGTTCCACGCGCCCTCCACCTGATAAGAAGCGGTCGCCGTGCCCCACCAGAAATTCTTTGGGAAAGTGATCGCGGAAGAAGCTGGCGCGGCTGACAGAGGAAAAGGAAGTGCGCGGCCGAGCGCGCCGGCAGCGGCGAATCCGAGGGTCGAGGAGAGAAAGTTACGGCGTGTCAGGGACTGGGGGTCAATGGGCATGGGTCGATTTGAGTCTGCTTCCTTGGCCGATTTTCATGGCGCGATGGGGGAACAACGCCGCTTGTTACTCAATTGTGCTTGATGAACTTTGCGTCCTTCTTGCCGGTCAGGTCGTTATAGAGCGTTTCGATGAAGGCATCGGTGGTGATGAAGTCGCCGTTCCACTTCTTCCACGGCTCAAGAACCTTCTCCTGCTTTAACTGATCGATCGTCTTGCCCTGCTTGACGCCCTTCTCCACGACCGCGCGGGTCTCGACCAGCATCTTCACGTATTCGCGCACGTCATCGAGATTCGATACCTTGCCATGCCCGGGAATGACCTTTACGTCGGGCGGCAATTTGGGGACGACTTCTTGAAGCGCGGCAATCATGCCTTCCACGCTGCCGCCGGAAGCCAAGTCAATGAAGGGAAAACCATAGCGCACGAAATCGTCTCCCATGTGCACGACATTCGATGTGGGGAAGAAGATGATGCTATCGCCGTCGGTATGTCCACTTGGAAAATGCAGCGCGCGGATGTCCTCGCCATTCAGGTGGACAGTGACGTCGTGATCGAACGTCAGGATGGGGAGAGCTTCCCGTGGAGCTGCCTTGCGCTCCATGGAGACGGAGCCGAGATTGCCGGCCGTGCTGCCCGTTTCAAGGCGCTTGCGGACGTTGTCGTGCGCAATGACGGGCGCCTGCTTCTGGAAGAACGCGTTTCCGCCTGTATGATCGCCGTGGTAATGGGTATTGATGATGAAGCGCATGGGCTTGTCGGTGACGCCCTTGAGCGCGGCTTGAATTTTCTCCGCGAGCGGAGCGTACTGGTCGTCGACCACGACGATGCCATCTTCGCCGACCGAGGCGCCGATGTTGCCGCCAGCGCCTTCCAGCATGTAGACAGTGCCCGAAACTTTGGTGACTTTGATCTCAACTTTGCTGAAGTCTTGATCTTGTGCGGCCGAAAATGCTGCAGCAAGGGCCAGCACGAAACCCGCGATGACAAACTGGCGCATGAATGCACTCTCCGGTGCTCTCGGAACTCGGACGGATTGTAAATGGTTGAGGCCGGTCTTGAGTAGAGACGCAGCTACTGCCCGGGTGGCGTGCCTTCAAACAGGGGAAACAACTGATCCGCGCCCGCGCGGTAGACACCCCATGCGCTGCCGACATCGGAAATTCGGCGAAAGAGGAGTTCACCGCGGCCGTCGCCGTCGGCATCGACCGCGTCGATTAATTCCATGCGCGGAGTCTGGTCGAGATGGCGAGCATCCGTCACGCCCGCGTACAGTTTTCGCAGTTCGTCGTAAATATTTTTCTTCGCCACCAGGGTGATGTAGTACTGCTGCGCTGGATCCGGGGAACTGGCAGTGGAGTCGGGCATGTGAGCGGTCGCACTCAAAATAAACACCGGTTCATTGGTGTTCCACAAATCGAAAGCGCGGAACTGGACATCGTCGAACACAGGCTGCGGTCCCCGAGCGGGCTTGCGACCCGCAGGGATGCGTGCCGTTGGCTTTGTACCCGGGACCGCCGGCGTCGTCTCCTTGATCCGGGCCATCAGCGCGTCGGAAGCGAGGGCCAGCATTCCCTTGCGATACTTCTGCTCTTCGTCAGGCTTGATGTCGTACGAGTATGGGCGAGTGTCGGGTCCGCCGGCATCGGAGATCGCGGGGATCGCCAGCGTGGTCGTCTTCTTCGCGTCGGCCTTGGCCGCGTCCCCCACAGGGCGCCGCACGACGCCGGTGGATGCACCCACCTGCGGATGCGCTGCGCTCTCTTTCTCGGACTTCCCGCGTTTGAGAACGGGCCGATTGGGATCGTCGTCGTTGGCGTCGCTGGGCGGGGCGGCATCTTCCAGTTTTTGATCTGCGGAAGAGTCTTTTGACGAGTCATCCGCTGGCGGAGTATTCGAAGACGGCGACGTGCTGGAAGGGGCGGGCGCTGAACCCGCCGGTGTTCCAGTGCTCGGCGGATTTTTCTTTTCGTCCGCAGGAGGCGTGGGGGCGGGTGGCGCAGACTTTGCGGTCGAATCAGATTTGTCGGAATCCGCTCGACGTAATTTGGGCGGCCCTTCATCCTCGTCCGTCTTCGGCTTGCTGGCGGTGCGATGCTTCTTGGGTTCGGAGCCTGCCGGACTCCATTTCCCTTGCCCAAACCAAACGCTGGGGCCAGTGCGCATGGCCTCGCCGACCGTAAACAATCCTTGCGGGACGCCTGTCTTTTCGGCCTCATAGACAGTCTGGCTCCAAAGCGCGAGCGGGACGGGCGAGGCTTTGTAGGCCCCGGCGTCGTAGAACTTGCCGTCGACCATGATGGAGATGGGGATCAGCCGCGCGCTGCCGTCGGCAGAGACCTCGAGCAGGCCCAGGGCGCGAGGGCCCTTGGTTTCCTTGGTCTTCTTCGCAACTTGTGCCGAGGTGGTTTGTGCAACCCCGCAAGCGAGCAGCGCGCAGATGACGGCGCGGCTTGCGCTACGGTATAACGATGTGCGGATTGGAGACACAGCCATGCTCGACGTTAATGATAAAGCCCCGGACATCAAATTAGAGGATGAGAACGGCAAAGAGGTTTCCTTGAAGGATTTTAAGGGTAAGACGGTGGTGCTCTATTTCTACCCTCGCGCCGACACTCCCGGATGCACCAAGGAAGCCTGCGAATTTCGTGACACTTATAAACAGATGCAGAAAACCGGCGCCGTGCTGCTGGGAGCGTCTCCCGATACGCCCAAGGCGCAGAAGAAATTTCAGGAGAAGTTCCACCTTCCGTTCAGTCTGCTGGCCGACGCCGACAAGAAACTTTGCAACGCTTTCGGCGTGATCCAGGAGAAGAACATGTACGGCAAGAAGGTGATGGGCGTGGCTAGAACGACATTCATCATCGGGCCCGATGGGAAGATCAAGCACGTGTTCCACAAAGTGAAGCCGGAGGGGCATTCGGAGGAAGTGCTGGCGTATTTGAAACAGGCGGCTTAGGGTCTACCTTGGTCACTAATCTACTGCTCTTTCTCCCTGGTTTTGATGGCGCGGCGCAGCATCGCCACCGCAATGGTGGACTGCAGTTCACGGCGATGAAACGGCTTCAGAATGAACCCGTCGTGATCGGTATGACTGGCCCGGTTCACCGTCAAGGGATCCGAGTGGGCAGTCAGATAGACGATGGATGCATCCACCTGCTGAAGAATTTCCTCCGCAGCGCGAATACCGTCTTTCTCTCCCTTTAATCGTATGTCCATCAGAACCAGGTCCGGACGTTCTCGCGCGGCGATGGCAATGCCCTCATCAGCATTGTCGACAGCGCCGATCACGGTAAGGCCAATGCGCGACAAGCGCTCTCTGAGTTCTTCAGCAATCAGGGCCTCGTCTTCAACGATCAGGGCGCGGAACGCAGGTGGAACAGAATCAGCATGCATGATGATCCACCGTGAATTGTAAATGGGCTGAGGTGCCGCGTTCGTTCCTGAGCACTTCAAACGAGCCTTGAATCTGCTGGGTCAGAGACCGCACCAGCCTCAAGCCCAGCGATTTATTCGTGTTGACGTCCAGATCAGCAGGGATCCCGACTCCATTGTCCTGAACACAAAGGCTGCAGGTATCCCGCGCCGCAGCGTCACCTTGATCTCGCCGCTCGCGCCGTCGGGGAAGCCATGCTTGAAGGCATTCGAAATCAATTCGTTGAGGATAAGGCCGCACGGGATAGCCAGATCCGCGGTCATGATCAAGGGTTCAAGGTCACTGTTCAAACGAACCGGAGCACTCGGACTGACGTGCAATGAAAGTATGTCGGTCGCGAGCCTGTACGCATACTCCGCGAAGTTGATTCGCGCGAGGTTCTCGGAACGATACAAGCTTTCATGCACTAGGGCCATCGAATGCACGCGATTTTCCATGTCCTGAAAAATCTGCACGGTTTTCTCATCCTTGGTATGAGTGGACTGGAGGTAAAAAAGGCTGCAGATGACCGCCAGGTTGTTTTTGACGCGATGATGGACTTCGCGCAGAAGAGCCTCCTTGCGCTCCTCACTGGAACGCAACTCAGCAGTCACTTGTTCCGAGATCTTCTCCTGCTGGATCAACGTCAGAACGCGGGGCACCATGAATGGAAGGACAACTGCAGTGGTGAGAGAGACGGCTACAGTAAAAATCTTCACCGTCGACGACAGGACGTAGACCGGAATCCAGATCGTCACCACTTCCATGAAGTGAGTGCCACCGCAGGCGACGATAAGGAGCCCAAAGGCCAGAAGCATCCAGGGGAATGGAATGCCGTGGCGCGCCTTGTGAACCAAGTACCCTAGCGTCACGGAGATCGCGAGATAAGCAATTCCAATCAGCGTGTCGGCGACCACATGGGTCCATACCGGGCCGGGTTTCGCATGTAGCAGTAAAGGTGGGGAAGGAAATCGGTGGCCAGCAAGCGCCCTCTGACTCGGGGCAAGACCAGGAAGGGGACTACGGCCAGTGCGGACAATATCACGATCGCATAGAACTGGCGGCTAGTTGGTTGCGAATTCTCGAAAGCACCGAGACGGAAGGCGGGCGTTGACAAGCTGGACCTCCTCTCCAAAGTTCGCCAACCGATGCAATCTTCCGCGAAGAGCGGCTTCGCAATTGGGTTTTAGGACGGAACCTTGGAAAATGAGACCGCGCAGCGCCCGGATGATGCGGCTGATTCTACGCTTCTATTTCGGCATCGTTTATAAAAAACGTGCCAAAAAAGCGGCACTGTGAATTTTCAGGCCGTCTTTCATTTTGTGGATTCAAGGGCCCAGGCGACGCCGGGCCCTGCATAACAGAGGCTGGAAGGCTTTACTTTGCCGTGGCTGCGGCAGTGGTCGTGAAGCTCAGCGTTTTCTCCGCCGGGATAACGGCTTCTTCTTTGCCGGTGGCTGCGGCAACTCCAGTACCGGCCGCCCCGCCTGCGCCTGCACCGATGGCCGCCCCTTTTCCGCCGCCCGCGAGTCCGCCAATCAGTGCACCGACTGCGGCGCCCCCGCCGATTTTAGTGGCGTTGCTCTTGGTGTGGCTTTTGCCTTCAATGTGATAGCTGCTGGTGGAGATGGGGACCATTTTTCCCCCGACCTGCACGGAGGTGAGGCGGACGGAGAGCTGTCCGGGAGCATGCAAGCGGCCGCTGGACTTTGCGGCGCTGACTTTACCGCGGACAGTAGCGCCGGCCTTAGCGATTGTCTTGCCGCCGACCACTAGGGCGCGGGTGAGCGTGGCGTCAAAGCGGTCACCAACCTTGGCAGTGCCTGACGACAGTTCCTGCCCCGTACGAATGGTGAGATGAGTGCCAGCTGGAATGGTCTGGGCTGCCGCTAACAGGGTAAGCAGCGCTACTAGCAAGGTTGTTTTCAGGGATGTCCCTAGCATGGTGCTCCTTCAAAAGGGTGAATTTCTGTCAGGAAGCGGCGCGAGGGTCGAGTTGCAATTATTCTACAGGCGACGATGATCTCTCCGGCACTTACGAAAGATGTGGCACCAGCCAAG
Organism: uncultured Acidobacteriota bacterium; assembly: GCA_963765755.1. Taxonomy (GTDB): domain Bacteria; phylum Acidobacteriota; class Terriglobia; order Terriglobales; family Acidobacteriaceae; genus Gp1-AA133. The sequence continues at coordinate 390,013 of CAVXXV010000023.1, forward strand.
TCATATGGGGCGCGTGACCTGCCCCCACTTCCGGTAGCCTTTTACGATCGCGATCCGCGACGGGTTTCGCGCGACTTGTTGGGAAAGGTGCTTGTGCGCAAGCAAGGCAGGAAGTTGCTGCTTGGACGGATTGTCGAGGTCGAGGCCTATTTGGGTCACAACGATCCGGCAGCCCATTCATTCGCGGGACGAACCGCACGCAATGCTGTGCTCTGGGGACCACCGGGCATCGCGTACGTCTACTTTATTTACGGGAACCACTACTGCTTGAACGTTTCCTGTCTCGAAGATGGGGTGGCCGGGGGCGTGCTGTTTCGCGCTCTGGAACCGCTGGCAGGGATAGAAGAGATGGCTCAGGCCCGCGGATGCGAACACCCAAATACGTTGGATCTGCGGAAATTAACCAGCGGCCCGGGACGTTTGGCCGAAGCTTTTGGCATCACGCGGTTACGTGATAACGAAAAGAATCTGACTTCAGGAAAGTCCGACTTGTGGATCGCCGATGGCGGTTCGTCTCGGCCTCGCGTGAAGACCACGCCCCGTATCGGCATTACGAAGGCGGCGGAGAGGCCGCTTCGCTACATCATTCCGGGAAACCGGTTTGTGTCTGGGAGAAGAGAATTCACAGTGCCGCTCGTGGAGAGAGTTCTTACCCGCAAAACACGCTAAGAAAGCCCGGCGAAGATCGCAAAGAAAATCCGGGGAAACGAACCTGCACAATCCAAAGTGTTCGAGTTGTTTTTTTTCGCGCCCTTAGGGGGGTGTTGCCAGCTTTGCGGTTCAAAGCTTTCATTGCGCCGACGATAATTTCCTCTAACTCTTTAAAACCAGGTTGTCGATCAGCCGTGTCGTGCCCACGTACGCGGCGACCGCAACTAGAATCCCGCCATGAATTTCCGCGACAGGTTCGAGCGACTCGGGATCAACAATCGAGAAATAATCGATTCGGGCGGCGGGTTCTTCGCCAAATACGCCTTTTCCGCCAGCGATCAGTTTCGCGGTTGATCTTTCCCCGCGATTGAAGAGCTCCTGCACCCGTGCCAGAGATCGCGACAGCACAAGCGCTTGCTGGCGTTGCTCCGGGTCGAGATACGCATTGCGCGAACTCATCGCCAACCCATCCGCCTCGCGCACAATCGGTCCGGCCACGAGCTCCACGGGGAAATTCAGATCGCGCACCATGCGGCGGATGATGGCCAGCTGTGCGGCATCTTTCTGCCCGAACACGGCGACATCGGGCTCAAGGATATGAAAGAGCTTCGAGACTACGGTGGTGACGCCGCGAAAGTGTCCGGGACGCGAAGCGCCGTCGAGACGATCGCTGAGGCCTTCCACATTCACGTATGTCACCGCTGGATTGGGATACATTTCGTCGGCGGTGGGCGCAAAGATGAGATCAACCTCTTCTTTCGCGAGCATCTCCTTGTCGCGTACAAAGGTGCGCGGGTACGTGGCGAGGTCCTCAGTCGGACCGAATTGCAGAGGATTGATAAAGATGGAAACGATGACGAAATCGCTGTGCGTTTTGGCGATGCGCACCAGGGACAGGTGGCCCTCGTGCAGCGCTCCCATGGTGGGGATTAGGCCAATCCGTTTCCCGGCACGACGCGCGGCGCGGCAGCTGGCACGGGTCTCTGCAATCGTCGTAACTATGTCCATGGGAAGATCAGTTGGGGAATTTCAGTGACTGAGAATCGCGATCACCCGTGCGGGCCCGTTACCCTCGGCGGCGGAAGCCGCCCGCAATATAGATTCTTGCGGCCCGGCTGAAGCCAGGCCCTTTCAAACCAAGACACAATTCGAAAGTAGCACACCCTCGCGTACCGCCCAGTTACCGTCGCATCGCCTGCTTGCGTTCAAGGAGCGTGTCAAGCGCCGCCTTGGTTTCTTTCGGCAAGTGGTACGACTCGGCATCCGACGGGTACTGGCGCGACAACACATCGGCGCGAAACGCCTGGACCGCATCCGTGATTTCGGCGGCCGCATCTCCGTAGCGGCGCACAAATTTCGCCGGCTGCTGGAACGTCAGGTTCAGAATGTCGTGGAAGACCAGCACTTGCCCATCGCAATCCGGGCCAGCGCCGATGCCGATGGTAGGCGCTTCGACTTCATCGGTGATCATGGCCGCGACTTCGCGCGGAATGCCTTCCAGGTAAATGCAGGCGACACCGGCGCGGTCGAGAGCGACGGCATCGCGCATCAGGTGCTCGATTGCGGTCAGGTCCTTGCCTTGCACCTTGTAGCCGCCCATCATGTTTACTGATTGCGGCGTGAGGCCAATGTGGCCGGCCACGGGAATCTCCGCATCGACGATGCGGCGAATCAGGTCGGCGCGTTTTTCTCCGCCTTCGACCTTGACGGCCTCAGCGCCCGCTTCCTTTACGTACCGCGCGGCATTGCGCACGGCTTCGTCAGGACTGACGTGGTAGGAACCATAAGGCATATCCGCAACGAGCAGCGCATGCTTCACGCCTCGACGCACAGCCTTGGCGTGGTGCAGCATCTCGTCGATGGTGATCGAGAGCGTGTTCTCGTAGCCCAGCATCGTCATAGCCAGCGAGTCGCCCACCAGCACGATGTCGATGGCCGCGTCGTCGACCAGTCGCGCGCTCGCATAGTCGTATGCGGTCAGGCAGGTAATGAGTTGGTGCTGATGTTTTTTTTCGCGAAGAGTGGATACAGTGATCTTCTGGCGTGGTTCGCCGATCGGGGTGAGACTCACGATGTCCTCCAGTGCCCCTCCAGCCTTGCCGGATAGAGCCTGTACACATCTTTGGATTCGAACGAGGATAGTTTAGATCGAAATAATGGATAGGGGAAGGGGCGGATTGGTGGGAAGACAGGTGTTTCTGAATGGGGAGTCAACCCACATGTTTTCAAACGTTTGGAATGGTTCGCAATAGACGCTCGGGGCTTAAATCCGCGTCGTAGGCTGCCGCCCCTCCGGGGCTCGCATTCGTTGTGTCGGCCTACCCAGGGCTTACGCCCTGGGCTAATCTATGCCGCCGCTTCGCAGCTTGGGTAGTTGGCTAAGGCCTCAGCCTAACGACGAGCGACCGGCTACGCGCTCGCCGCTTCCTGGCTGCCCAGGGGCAGGAAATACTGTGTCCCCTTAATGGGTTCGGTGACTTTTCGCAGGAGTTCTTTCAGGTCCTGGTTGTGATCGACGAAGTCGATTTCGGAAGTATTCACGATCAGCAGGTCGGACGACGTGTAGTGAAAAAAGAAGTGCTCGTACGCTTTGATCACCTCTTCGAGGTAGTCCTCGTTGATCGCTTTTTCTCCCGCGGCGTTTTTTTTCTTGAGCCGTTTCTTTAAAACGTCCGGCGTGGCCTGCAGATAGATCACGAGATCCGGAGTGGGCAACTGCTCGCGAAAAAAATTGTAGTAACGGTTGTAGGTTTCAAGTTCCTGGTCACTCAGGTTCAGGCAGGCGAAAAGCTTGTCCTTCTCGAAAATAAAATCCGCGACCACCGTACGTTGCGCACGCGAACCCATATCGAGGGACCGCAACTGTTCGAAACGTCGCACGAGGAATGCAAACTGCGCCTGAAAGGCTGCCCCCGGTTCGCCGGCATAAAAAGACTTAAGAAAAGGATTGTCTTCTGGTTCGATCACGCGCTGTGCGTTCAAGCGCTCGCCCAGGATGCGGGCCAGGGTGCTCTTGCCGACTCGGATCGGACCTTCCACTGCAATGTACCGGGGACTCTCGAAGAGATTTGCCATGGGCTCGCTTGAAGTTCGTCGCACTGCAGAATATCCCGAGTGCGCCGCGCTGACAATTGCGGGAAGAGTTAACAGAACCAGTCGTCAGCGAAAAGCCCATGCAGTGAAGCTATGAGATCTGCTCTTTGGCCGAGGGCAGGTTTTAGCTAGCGACCAGCGACTGGCGACTAGCGACTGCATTTACAATGCCCTCGATGCTCGGACCTCTTATCGGCGCCGGGGCAGTGGTTGCCGCGGGTGCAGCTGCCTACCACTCGATGTCGCCTTGGGCGCAGGGATTTGGCGCCTCATTTGTCGGCGGAAATCCTGCGCTAAAACAAATTGCGTTGACCTATGACGATGGTCCTAATGATCCACACACGCTGCAGTTGATGGAGGTGCTGGAGAAGGATGGCGTGCGGGCCACTTTTTTTCTCATTGGGCGCTATGTCGATCGCCGGCCCGACATTGTACGGGATCTTCTGCAAGCCGGGCACGCCCTTGGGAATCACACCTACACCCATCCTCATCTGGCGCTTTCTGGAGCGGTGCAGACTCGTATTCAATTGGAAGAATGCCAGCGCGCTGTGCAGGACGCGACTGGCGAGGTTCCGCGCCTGTTCCGTCCGCCGTTCGGTGGGCGACGTCCACACACATTCCGCATCGCGCGCTCGCTAGGGCTTGAGCCAGTCATGTGGAATGTCACGAGTTGGGACTGGAAAGTTCCGCCTGCCGCAAAGATTGTCGAAACCTGCAACCGCCGCGTGCGTGGAGGCGACGTCCTCCTTCTACATGATGGCAGCCACATCGCGCCGGGCGGCGATCGTTGGCAGACCGTGGTTGCGACCCATTTGCTGATCGAGAACTGGCGGGAGAAGGGCTACAACTTTGTGACGGTACCGGAGATGATGGAAGCGGGCGGAATCGCATCGGAATCTGTCGACTGAAGAACGGCCATTGGTCCGCAGGCGCTGATCGCTGGCTCCGCGATAAAAACAAGCTCGAAAAGTGAGCTTCCTCCTCAGCTTTGATTCGATACCGGCGCAGGAACCGGCTTGCCAGTCGCAAGCTCACACCCGCAATAAGGGCAAAACTTATCGTTGAAATGCACAGTGCGCTGGCAGTGCGCGCACACCGGAGTTAACCGGAAGCAGCAAAATGGGCAGAAGCCGAATCCAGATTCAACAATCGCACGGCATTGCGGACAATTCGGGGCCAGCGCCTTGCGCAGCACGAAATAGAGCACAATGCCGAGTCCGTTGGGGATGAAGATGGCCAGAAGCGTCCAGCCCAGACGGTTCATGCCGCGGCGCCCAGCGTCTCGATTGATATAGATGATGAGCAGGATGTAGCAGGCCATCACAGTTCCCGCGGCGAGTCCGAGCGGCACCACCACCGGTAGCCTGAAAAATGGATCTGGAGTTTTGTTCGAATGAACCGAGAACACCACCGCCGCCCCGACTGCTACATAGCCCAGAAGAGCGACAAAGTAAGCCCATGTCGGGATGATCCGGACCTCATCTCTGAAGCGGGTTGAACTTTCATTTCTGACTGGCATAACAAACCTCCAGAGTCCGTTTCACCGTGAATCGACTGCGCTTCTTAGACAGCGCAGTGGATCAATCCCGATAGGGCGCGTTGTGATCCGCCCAGAAAGAGCCACGGGCTAGCAGAAGAATTCCCGCCAGCACCGCCGGCATCAGATAGAAAACGACAAAACCGCCCTGCCACTCCGGCGCTGAGAGGCGGGCCTGCTCCCCCATCCATGCAAATCCACGCCATAAGGCGGCTGTTGTGAGCGCAGCCGAGAGCGTCACCGCGGCGCAGCAAATAAAGATCACCCAGAATCGTTCCTGCTGACGCTGCAATTCCCGGGCGCGCTGGCGTACGCGCATTTGGGTCGAGGATACGAGATGTGTCCCCGCCGTGATCGGTATCCCGCGCAACGAGGCAATCGTTGCCCGTGAGTTCTCCGCAAACTCGCGGCAGGATGCGCACGACTCCAGATGCACGGCCAGCCACGATTGCTCGTTGCGGGAGGTTCCAGCGTTTGAGGACACCTCCGGACCGGACAAGGCGATCATCATGCGAGCGCGTTCATGAGGGTCGGAATTCATGAAATCACCGTTCACAACCGGGCTCCTTTTACCCATGGTTCGAGCGCCCTCAAGCCGCGATAGAGGCGGGATTTCACCGTGCCCAACGGCGCGCCGGTCACCTTGGCAATTTCTTCGAGCGACATCCCTTCCTGGAAACGAAGCACCAAAGTCTCGCGGTACTCGGCTGCGATCTGCAACATGCCGGCCGAAATCTGCTCATTCTGCTCGCGTTGCACAGTCGCATCAAACCCCGAACGCTGGCCGGTCGCTGGAATGTCGAACGGGATCGGATCGTCGCGATCCGACAGATTGTCAAAACTCACGGGACTTCTGCGGCGCTGGTGGTCGATGGCTAGATTGCGCGCGATGCTGAATAGCCACGTGCTGAACTCATGACGGCCATCGTACTGCCGGCCACGTTCTAATACCCGGACCCAGGTCTCCTGAAAGAAATCCTCGGCCAGATCGCGGCGACCGGTCAGGGAGACGAGGTAGCGCAGAAGACGATGCTGATATTTCTCGATCAGGTGGTCGAGCAGGTCGGGATCGCGACGTCGAAGTCCACGAGCGATCTCGGTGTTTTGGTCGGCCATCGCACCCACGAAATAGCAGGCAGTCGCGTTCATGCTACGGATACATACGCGCGAGTGCCAAGAAAAGACGCATCAATCCTCGACATTTCCGCCCCCCCAAGTGATTGATGAAAATGGCGGAATCGGTAGTCCCTTGAGCGGCGGACGACGGTCGACGATCCGCGAAAGTCGGGCTCCCGGCCGAATCGCAAGGTTCCGAGCGACTCGTTAGCCAGGAAGCGCACCGCCCCACGGGAAGAGGCACCTCACTCCCCTCGTGTGACGGCGCCAGCTAACATACACAAGGAATTACCGTCTAAGGGTTGTCGAGGGCTCTCCAAAGAGCCCGATTTTCCATGTTCTGTCGGGCTCAGCATCGCATCCCATCGGCCCTCCGGTGAATCCGGAGTAGACTTGCGGAAGTTGAGTCCAACCGCTGTTCGGGAGCGTTATGCGTGGGGCACAGCTCTTCCGTCATTTAACCATCGTATTTATAGCGCTGTTCCTCTTCGATCAGCTCGCTTTGCGGCAAGGTTCTGCACAGAACTTGTCTGCCCAGGCGCCTGAGGGGAGTCAGAACAGCTCACTGCGGATCTGCCTCAGACTCGAGGATGAATCTCCGTTCGTCGGCCAAGCGACGGTGCGCGTCACGGGGCGCGAAGGTCGCGAGGTCAGCGGCAAAATGGAATCGGATGGAGAGATGGTCTTCCCAGACGTGCCTCCGGGAACGTACGCGATCGAGACCCTCGCCCCAGGGTTTGTGACGACAAAGGAAAACATCGAAATCGAACCCGACCATCGACTTCAAACGCGATTTGTGATCATGAGGCCGCAATCATTGGCTGTTCGCGAGGCTCAAACTCCGACTGCAGAACGTTCTTCAAGCGCGTCTGCAGGCCCAAACTCGTGGAAACCGCCCGATGTCGACGAGGCCGTGCCTTATGTAAATTCGAACGCGGAATGCCCGCTTCCACAGATACTCAGCAAGACCGGCCAGCGCATGAAGGAATTTGTCAGCGATCTGGAGAAATTCACTGCCAGGGAACGCGTCGAGCACTCGGTGATTGACGCGGCAGGCGTTCGCCACTCTCCGACGGTCCGCGATTTCAACTATGTGGTAATGATTTCCAGAAATTCCAGCGGAGTATTTCTGCTGGACGAATATCGAAACGGAAGCGTCGATCCTGAACAATTTCCGGCACGCATCGCAACCCAGGGTATGCCGGCTATTGCGTTGCTCTTTCATCCGTTACTGGCGGCCGACTTCCAATTCAAGTGCGAAGGTCTGGGCGAGTGGGAGAAACGGAGTGCCTGGCAGGTTCACTTTGTGCAACGCCCCGATCGGCCAGGAAGACTGATTGCTTACGCCGCTGGCGGGCGATACAGTTCCCTGGCGCTTAGGGGCCGTGCGTGGATTGATCCCGAAACCTTTCAAGTGCGGCGGCTCGAAACCGAGCTCGTGCATCCGATCAAAGAGATGGCGCTCACGGAGGAGCACATTGTCATCACATACCAGCCCGTTCAGTTCCACGCGCAGGAAAAGCAGCTTTGGTTGCCTCACATAATCGAGCTCCATGTCGAGCGCCAGGGACGCCGGTACTATCGCCGCCACACCCTCAGCGATTTCCAACTGTTCACCGTGGATACCAATCAGAATATTCAACTCGCCAGAGAGTCGTACGGATTCACCAATGAATCAGACCGCGATATTGCAGGTGTGCTGACGGTTACTCCCATGTCGGGAGCGAGGCTCAAGCCGGTATCCGTCTCATTTACGATTCCGGCGCGGGGCAAGATTGTTAAGCTGGTCGGCCCAGGCAAAGATATCGCAATGCCCGTCGAGTCGGTGAGATCGGCCACCTTCGCCCACAACGGGCCGCCGGATGCCGTGAGAGTGGATGCTCACTTGAGCAAGGAAAGCACACTGGATGTGGTTTCCGATCCCGCCGCGGTCCTCAAGCCATAGATTTCCGGGCCAGGATGAAATTTCTGAGAGCCTACGCCGCTACCATCGCAAATGCTTGCTTAGCCGCAGCTATCGTCTGCTTCACATCCTCTTCGGAGTGGGCGGCGCCCAGGAATGCGGCTTCGTACTGCGATGGCGGCAAGTAAATTCCTGCATCGAGCATGTTACGGAAGAAACGCCCGAAGGCTTCCGTGTCGGACTTTGACGCGGAATCCCAGTCCGTCACCGGGCCGGGCGTGAAGAACCAGGTGAACATTGAGCCTACCCGGTTGTATGTCATGCGCACGCCGGCGGCTTTTGCAGCTGCCGCTACTCCGGCCACAAGTTCCCCGCCGAGTTGGTCAAGCTTCGCGTAGAGGTCCCGGTGCTCTTTCAGGTAGCGCAACTGCGCATAGCCTGCTGCCATCGCGAGCGGATTGCCGGAAAGCGTTCCCGCCTGATACATGGGACCGAGGGGCGCGACCATGTCCATAATTTCCGATGGGCCACCGTACGCGCCCACCGGCAATCCTCCGCCAATAATTTTGCCCATCGTGGTGAGGTCGGGCTGGATGGTGTACAGCTCCTGTGCGCCGCCGAAAGCCAGGCGGAAGCCCGTCATCACTTCGTCGAATATCAGCAGAGCGCCGTCGTTGGAAGTAACCGCGCGCAGCGCTTCCAGATAACCGCGCGCAGGCGGAACGCAGCCCATGTTGCCTACGACCGGCTCGACAATCACGCACGCAATCTGGCCTTTGAATTTCTTGAATGCCTCTTCGAGGGCGTCGGTGTCGTTGTAGGGCAGAGCCAGAGTGAATTGGATGAACTCTTCGGGAACTCCCGCCGAACCGGGAATACCGAGCGTGGCCACTCCGGAACCGGCCTTCACCAGCAGGGCATCGGCATGCCCGTGATAGCAGCCCTCAAATTTCACAATGAATTTCCGTTTGGTACAGGCGCGCGCCAACCGGATCGCGGACATTGTCGCTTCCGTGCCCGAACTCACGAAACGCACTTTCTGCATGTGAGGAAAAGCGGAAATCACCAACTCGGCCAGATCCGCTTCTGCCGGGGTCGAGGCGCCAAAGCTCGTGCCATTTTTCATGGCGCCTGCGAGGGCCTCGAGAACGACCGGCGCGGCATGGCCGAGGATGAGCGGGCCCCAGGAGCCGATGTAGTCGATGTATTCGTTGCCGTCTGCGTCCCAGATATGCGAGCCCAGACCGCGCATGAGGAATGGCGGATCGCCGCCAACCGCGCGAAAAGCACGAACGGGCGAGTTCACGCCGCCCGGGATGAGCATCTCTGCGCGCTTCTGCAACTTGCGTGATTGATCGAGTTTTCGGGCCATCGGGCACACCTCCGCGGCAACGTCCAGAATTGATAACTATAACAGCGGCCCTGAGGACGCAGCGTAGCCGGTCACTGGTAGTTGTGACCTCGCACGACAAAGCAGGCGATGTGATTTTCACGAGATTTTCACAAAGCGTAAACACTCCCGCAACACGCTCGGCATAGGCTCAGCGCATACGTTGCCCTTCTAACCGGGAGGGTTTGCAGGGACAGCCTCGGGGGCTCCGGGCTGTCCTCATTTCTTTGCCGCGGAAAGGCAGCGCCGCGCAGAGGCAAGTCGGTCAGCACCCCATCTTTGTGTAATTTTTATTTCCGATAAGATTGCGGTGGAACACCGTCGGGATTTGGAACTGCACGAGCCTGACGATCCCAAGAACGAGCTTTTCCGTGATCTACGCCGCCAAGCCATGTATGCGAGTTCATCACGGCCTCGGCCGAATGTTGCTGTCGATCTTGCTCACGATCACCTACGCCGCCGCGCAAGCCTCCGATGCGCCTTCTACGGCCGATCCTGCTTCCGCTGATCCAGACGTCACCATGTTTCCGCACTCGCAGACTACGCGGTGGTGGGTTTCCGGACAAGACAACATCATTTCGCAGTGGCATCCTTCGTTTCGCTCGCAATATAGCGGCCCTAACAGCTTTCGCTCGGAAGCCGAGCACGCGGTTTCGAACGTGGCCACCTTGTTCACCGGGCTGCAGTTGAGTCACACCACCGAAATTGTTATGCACTTCGAAGCTGCAGCCGGTGGCGGGTTGAGCGATGCGCTTGGGCTTGCCGGGTTCACTGATCTCGATGTCGTCCGCAATCCGACTCTGGGAACGACCCCTTACATCGCTCGCGGCATGATTCGCCAGATCATTCCGCTGAGCGACGAAATGGTTGAGTCTGAACGTACGCCCTGGTACCTGGCGACGGAAGTGCCAGCACGCCGCATCGAGTTGCGTTTCGGAAAAATGGGCGTCAATGATTTTTTCGATACCAACGACGTCGGCACTGACAGCCACTCCCAGTTCATGAACTGGACGGTCGACAACAACGGGGCGTTCGACTACGCGGCCGATACGCGCGGCTACACGGTTGGATTGCTCGCCGAGTTCCACGATCGCAGTTGGGCATTTCGTTTCGAAGAAGCCCTCATGCCAAAAGTCGCGAATGGCATCGATCTCGAATGGAATCTGCGCCGGGCTCGCGCGGAAAATTACGAGCTTGAATTGCACCCGCGACTTTCCGACACGCGCGGCACAACGATTCGACTACTGTCGTTTGTGAATCACGCGAACATGGGCGTGTATCGGGACGCGATCAATAACTACCTGGCAGGCAAGACACCGAGGCCCGAGATCACCAGCCATTCCCCGCAAACGACTGTGAAGTATGGCTTCGACGTGAACGTACAGCAGGAGATCGGGCATTCGCTACGCCTCTTCAGCCGCTTCGGCTGGAATGAAGGACAGCACGAGTCTTACGCCTATACCGAGGTCGATCAGACGATTCAGATCGGCGCGGATCACACGGGAGAACGGTGGAAAAGGAAACTGGACAAGATCGGTGGGGTAATTGTGTCGAATGCAATCAAGGCCAACCATCAGCGTTACCTTGCACTAGGTGGACGAGGCTTTCTATTAGGGGATGGCGCACTGACCTACGGGCGCGAAAACATCGTCGAAGCGTATTACAACGCGCATGTGTGGCGCGGACTGTTCGGCGCCTTCGATCTCCAGCACATCAACAATCCGGGATACAACCGCGATCGCGGCCCGGTGCTGGTGCCGTCGCTAAGGGTGCACCTGGAATTCTGAATTGCATGGACCATCATGCTGAGCGGCTACAAGAGCAGAATCGTCCTCCAGGCAAGCGGGAGGCTCAAAGCTCGCAGCTCGAAGCTCGCTTACTTCTCGACTTTCACACCCTTCCAGAACGCGACATAGCCTTTAATCTGTTTGGCTGCCGGCTTCGGTTCCGGATAATACCAGGCGGCGTTCGGGTTGTTTTTGCCGTTCACGTCGAGGCTGTAGTAGCTCGCCAAGCCCTTCCACGGACAAGTGGTGTGCTGATCGCTGGGCCGGAAGTATTCCGTCTTGATCGCGTCCGGCGGGAAGTACTGGTTTCCCTCTACCTCGACGGTGCGATCGCTTTCCGCAAGCACTGTGTTTTCCCAGATTGCTTTTGCCATAACAGGCATTTAGATTCCTAAGGCTGGGGAACGGTTTCAGAGATGACCATTACTTTTAAAACGCAGAAGTGCAACGGCCACTCGATGGTCGGCACGCTGCGCACGGTGCTGGTCTGCTCCCCCCAGGCTGCCGGATGGAATGTTACGGAACGCGTCGCACAATCGGCGACGCTGGGCTTCCCGCGCCCTCCGGTCTTTGATTTGGCGATGGCGCAACATGGCAAGCTGCTCGAGATTCTGCAGGACGCGGCGGTGGAGATCTTCGAGTTGCCGGCATCTCCTGATCTGAGCCTGGACGCTGCTTATGCGCACGACGCCTCACTGCCCACCGACTTCGGATTGATCCTCATGAATCCCGGCAAACCGAATCGTGTGCCGGAAGCCGCGCGTCACCGCGAATTCTGCGAGAGCCTTGGCATTCCTGTATTGGGTGAAATTCGGCCGCCCGGCACGACGGAGGCGGGTGACATGGTGTGGATCGACTCTCATACCTTGCTGATCGGCCAGGGCTATCGCACGAATCCCGCGGGAATCGCTCAAATGCGGGGCCTGCTGAAGCCCCATGGTGTGGAGGTCCTGACGGCGCCCTTGCCTTACGGCCCCGGACCGTCGGCTTGCCTGCACCTGATGTCGCTGATCAGCCTGCTCGATGAGAAAACTGCGCTCGTAGACTTGCCATGGCTCGCGGTTGAAACCGTGGAACTGCTGGCGTCTCGCGGCTACACATTTATCGAGATTGATGCTTCCGAACGAGAGACGCTGGCGTGCAACGTCCTGTCACTGGGGAATAAGCGCCTGGTGGCGATTCAAGAAAACCGTAAGGCCAACCAACGTCTGCGGGATGCAGGTTTCGAGGTGTACGCCTTCCCGGGGTCAGAGATCTGCGTCAACGGAGCCGGAGGGCCCACCTGCCTGACGCGTCCGCTACTGCGCGGCTGAAGTAGACGTCTTCGAACTTTGAAGATCCATGAGGCGCTTGCGGCGTTCTTCGTATTGCTGAGCTTCGTCGAGTCGATTGAGTCGCCGCATCAGGTCCGACAACATGGCTAGATAGTTAGTTAAGCGGGAAGCCGAGATTGAATCGGAACGAGCTTCCATCATTTTCACGGAGCGAACGTAGTACGGAACTGCTTGATCGTACTTGCCCCAGTTTTTATAAAAGAGGCCCAATCGCTCTACCGCCGTGTCGACCAAACCGTCATTCGGGCGTCGTAATGCTTCGGCAGTCTGCAGGGAGTGAATGTACTCCGATTCGGCATCTGCATATTGTTTTTGCGCACTGTAAAGGTCGGCGAGATGCTGCTCAGCTAGACACAAGAAAATCTCTTCTCCGGGAGATTTCCGCAGGATAACGACCGCGCGCTGAAGTGCTTGCGTGGCTTCTGCATCCTTCTTCAGCAGAATCAGAGTACCGCCCAATGCGTCCAGATCGTGGGCCGTCTGCACCGACTCTTTTCCAAACGCCTGCTCGCTGGCGGCTACGGCTTGCTTTAAATAATCTTCTGCCTGGTCGTTCCGGCCCATTTGCTGTGCGGTCATCGCCAGCATGTTCAGCGTCTGGTCCAACTCCTGGCCGACACGAAGCTCTTTCGCGGCGCTCAGAGCCTGCTGCAGAACAGCCATGTGCTGCGCGGGTTCGGTGGTCTGGTATGCGGTTCCCATGAAACCTTGCCACCGCGTGAGCGAGTCAGCGGACTGGGACTTTATGGATTGCAGCGCATCAATCTGCTTTTGAATCCTGGCAGCGTCCGTGTCACGATGCAATCGGGTCAAGATCGTCAGTTCGCTGCTGAGGTACGTCAGCAATGAATCGCGTGACGAGCTAAGCGTGCTGCGCTGCATTGTCGCAGTGGCGTCCTCCAGGAGAGCCAGGGCTTCGGAGTCCTGATTTCGCTCCGTCAGAACGGCTGCCAGCCATGCTTTTTGCGATGCGAGTAATTCAGGCTGTTCGTCGCCAAGGCGTTTTTCCAGAAGCGGAATCGCGCTCCGATACAGTTCTTCGCAGCGATCAAGCTTTCCTTCAGCCCAATACAATGTGCCAAGATCCTTTAGAACCGCTGCAATCATCAGACAGTCGTCACTGCCCTTCTTCCAAACCTCCAGTGCCCGGCGATAGAGCGGCTCTGCTTTTTCATACTGCCCGGTTCGGAAGTAAAGGCGGCCCAACCCATCGAGGGTTGCTCCATGACGGCAGCTTTCATAGACATCAGGCGCCACACGATCCCAGATGGCGATGGCACGCAGATAATAGGGCTCCGCTTCGGTTGTTCGATTGAGACTTACAAGCGCTTGCGCCAAGCCCTGGAGTGACTTGGCGGTCCGCACGTGAATCGGCGGCAACACCTTGTCACGAATTGCCAGCGCCTCCCGAAACATTCGCTCAGCTTCGTCGTATCTATTCTGGTAGAGGATGGCCTCTGCAGTGCTCGAAAGGCTCGTGGCGCGCTTGGCGTCATCCAGATGCAGTTGCTCGACAATCTCGAGAGACTTCCGGCCGTATCTCTCCGATTCCGCATAGTTCTGATTGTTGAAAGCGTCGGACCACAGAGCAATTTGATGGTCCCATTCAAAGCTCTCCGGTCGTGAAGGAGAGGTTGTCTGTCCAAGAAGGAGACCGCCGCCAAGGAGGGCTATCAGGAATATGCAATGCAGAACTTTCTTCACAAATCACCTGCGGGGCGAGGCCCCCTACTCACCTTTTATAGCGATGGGCGTCTTTTTCTGAACCGGTACCGAAGGACGTGGCCGATCGTATGTATGACCTGTCGGGAGTATGGCTCGCACCAGCCTTCCGCGGCGCTGCTAAAATAGAAAAGCAATGGCCCTACCGTTCGTCCGCGAACTCTTCGCGGACGTGGAAAAACTGCCTGCTTTTGCGCGTGTTGCCTCCCGTCTGAAGGAGGGCACGGGGCGGGTTAGTGTTTCTGGATTAACCCCCACCGCAAAGGCTCTTCTGCTGGTCCTTCTCCAAAAGGCCTCCAAGCGTCCGCTGATTTTCGTCGTCAGTGACAACCGGGGTGCTGAAGACTTGTTGCCCGTTTTGCAAGGCTTTGCTGAGCTGACCGGATCAGCCGACCCGGAATCGATCGTCACTCTTCCTACCCGTGATGTCCTTCCCTTCCAGAATCTCTCTCCGCATCCCGACATTCAGGAGGAACGGGCAGCGGCCCTGTGGAAGATCGCGACTGGCGCCGTATCGATCGTGATCGCTCCTATTGCCGCCACGACCATCCGGCTGGCTTCGACCGAGTACTACACGGATCTCGCCCGCACCGTCCGACGAGGAGAGACGTTCGACACGGAACCGCTGCTCGAGCACCTGAACACCGTGGGATACGCCGCGACCGACGTGGTGGAAATGCCCGGGCAGTATGCCTTGCGCGGCGGCATTCTGGATGTGTATTCGCCCGAGGCAGACCGGCCAGTTCGCATTGAGTTTTTTGGAGACGAAGTCGAGTCGATTCGCAAGTTCGATCCTGCCACGCAACGCTCGTCGAGTCCCGTAGACGAGGCCTTGCTGCTCCCGCTGACCGAAACCCCGGTGCGCGAGGATCTGCTAGGGGCGATTCACGTGCGCCTCTCCGGTAAGCGCATTACCGGCAACGAAGAAGTCATTGAGCAGGCTGTGCGTTCGGGGGGCGTCACGGTCTTTCCCGGCTGGGAGTTCTATGCGCCGGTCGCGCGCGAAAGCCGCAGCCTGTTTGAGCTGTTGCCGAACGCGGCCGTGCTTGCAGACGAGCCGGAGAACCTTAAGCAAGAGCTCGACCGCACTTGGACACGGATTGAGGAAGCTCACGAGCGTAGCCTGATTGGAAACCTCGTCCGCCCGACCGATCTTTATTTCCCACCGGATGACTGGTGGCGGATCCTGGCTGCGCAGCCGGGCGCTGACCTTGAACATCTCGGTATCACACGCCCCGATCAAGCCGAGGGTCTGCCATTCCAGTCACAACCTGCGCCACGCTTCCACGGCTCTGTCCCCACGATGCTCGAGCAAGTCCAGAAATTCATCACGGAGGGCAAGAACGTGGTATTTGCCGCGCCCAACACTGGTGAGGTCGAGCGCCTGGCCGACATCTTCACTGAATACAACGTTTCGTTCCGTCTCGGCAGCCGAACGCGTGGTGGCGAAAGCTATGCGGACGAAACTGCCTACTTTTCGGGAGACGTGCTCACAACCACGCTCGTGAAAGCATATGTCCCCGACGGCGTAATCTTCCCGGAAGCGAATCTCGCAATCTTCGGCGCCCGCGACCTGTTCGATGAGTCGGAACTGGTGGCGTCACGGCCGCAGCGGCAGAAATCCAAGGTCTCGGCCTTCCTTTCCGATTTCCGTGACCTGCAAGTCGGTGACTACGTCGTGCACGTGGAGCATGGCATCGCGCAGTACCAGGGCTTGAAAGAACTGAACCAGGGCGACGGGCCGGCGGAATTCATGCTGCTTGAGTTCGCCGAGGCGTCGCGCCTGTATGTGCCGCTCACACGGCTCGACCTGATTCAGAAGTATCGCTCGTCGGAAGGCGCCAAGCCGGTGCTCAGTCACCTGGGCACGCAGACCTGGGCCAAGACCAAGGCACGCGTGCGTAAGGCCATGAAAGACATGGCCGACGAACTGCTCAAGCTCTATGCGCAGCGCCAGATGGCGCAAGGCCATGCCTTCCCCTCTGACACGGAATGGATGAAGGAATTCGAAGACGCCTTCGAGTTCATCGAAACTGAAGATCAGGCGCAGGCCATCAGCGATGTGAAGAGCGACATGGAATCCGGCCGCCCCATGGACCGGCTGCTCTGCGGCGACGTCGGCTACGGCAAGACCGAAGTAGCGATGCGCGCCGCTTTCAAAGCGATCAGCGACAACAAGCAGGTCGCGGTGCTTGCGCCTACAACGGTCCTGGCGTTCCAGCACTACGAGACGTTCAAGCAACGCTTTGCCGCCTTCCCGGTGACGGTCGAAATGATCAGCCGCTTCCGCTCGCCGAAGCAGCAGAAGGAAATCCTGCAGAAAGCCGAAGCCGGCAAGATCGACATCCTGATTGGCACGCATCGCATTCTGTCGAAAGACTTAAAGTTTTCCGATCTCGGACTATTGATCGTTGACGAAGAGCAGCGCTTCGGCGTCCGCCACAAAGAACGCCTCAAGCAGATGCGCAAGCAGGTCGACGTTCTGACCATGTCAGCCACGCCCATCCCGCGCACGCTGCATATGTCGCTGGTTGGGCTGCGCGACATGAGCGTCATCGAAACACCGCCCAAGGATCGCATGGCCATTCAGACGGTCGTCGCCAGCTGGGACGACAAGCTGATCCAGTCAGCGTTCGAGCAGGAACTCGAGCGCGGCGGCCAGGTGTACTTTGTTCACAACCGTGTGGAGAGCATCTGGGAAATCGCCGCGAAGCTGCAAACTTTAGTCCCCAACGCGCGCATCCTGGTGGGACACGGGCAAATGTCGGAGGGTGAACTGGAGAGGGTGATGCTGAAATTCATGCATCACGAAGCCGACATCCTGGTGGCGACCACCATTATTGAAAACGGTCTCGATATCCCGCTCTGCAACACGATCTTCATCAATCGCGCCGAACGGCTGGGGCTTTCGGAGTTATACCAGCTGCGCGGCCGCGTCGGGCGGTCCGATCGCCGGGCGTACGCTTACCTTCTGCTGCCTTCCGAGATTGAGCTGACGCCCATTGCGCGCCGGCGGCTGGCGGCGTTGAAGGAATTCTCCGACTTGGGCGCCGGCTTCAAAATCGCGGCACTTGATCTGGAGCTGCGCGGCGCCGGCAACATGCTGGGCGGCGAACAAAGCGGACACATCGAAGCTATCGGATTCGAGCTCTATACCCAGATGCTCGATCGCGCCGTGCGCGAACTCAAGGGCGAGATGCCGGAAGAAGAGATTGCGACCCAGCTCAATCTCGGCCTCAACATCCGTATTCCTGCTGATTACATTCCCGAGGAAAACCAGCGCTTGCGGATGTACAAGCGTGTGGCGGGAGTGGAACGCGAGGCGCAACTGCATGACGTTCGCGCCGAACTGATCGATCGCTACGGGGAACCGCCGCTCGCCGTGCGTAACCTATTAGACTATGCCGAGTTGAAGCTGGTGGCCGTGCGCGTCGGTGTCAATGCTATCGAACGCAAGCGCGACCAGATCAGCATCAAGTTTCGGCAGACGGCTACGGTCGACCCGGAACGTCTGGCGCGCTTCGTCGCGTCCCAGCGCGGAACGCAATTCACACCCGACGGAACACTGAAATTTCTGCAAAAGGCCACGGCGCCTGCGGAAGTACTCAGCAATCTTAAAATTCTTTTGGAAGAACTGGCCGGCACTCCCAGCGCTGCGGCCTGAGCCTTCATGCCTTGTGGAGACATCTAAGTTCACATAATCGTTTTTTACCGGAGGCGCTCGTGAATGTGAATCAGGTTGTGACTGCTGAAGAAACTGCACGTTCCACGAAAGCCGGTGGAACTACTCGCGGCTATGCCGCACTAACGTCGAAGGCTCAGCTGGCTCCGTTTTCCTTTGAAAGGCGCGACCCGCGGGAACACGACGTTCTCATCGATATCCAGTTTTGCGGCATCTGCCATTCCGATATTCACCAGGCGCGCGATGAGTGGGGAGACGCCATCTTCCCCATGGTTCCCGGCCACGAGATTACGGGCGTCGTGAAGTCCGTGGGCAGCAAGGTCAGCAAGTTCAAGGTCGGCGATCGGGTCGGAGTTGGATGCTTCGTCGATTCCTGCCGCACCTGTCCGGAATGTCGTCGGGGCCTGGAGCAATACTGCGCCGTGCGCACTTCATGGACCTACAACGGGCGCGAAAAAGATGAGACTCCCACTTACGGCGGCTACTCCGAAAAGATTGTGGTCGATGAAAATTACGTATTGCGAATTCCTGACAGTCTCCCCTTGGATGCGGCCGCGCCTCTGCTTTGCGCTGGTATCACGCTGTACTCGCCGTTGAAGCACTGGCAAGCCGGTCCCGGGAAGAAGGTGGCCATCGTCGGCATGGGCGGTCTCGGACACATGGGCGTGAAGCTTGCTCACGCGCTCGGCGCGGAAGTCACCGTGCTCAGCCAATCTCTACGCAAGAAGGAAGATGGAAAACGCCTGGGCGCGGATTATTACTACGCCACGTCCGATCCGGAGACCTTCACCAAACTCGAGCGCCACTTCGATCTCATCCTCAACACCGTCTCTGCCGACATAAATTGGAACGATTATTTGAAATTGTTGAAGGTCGATGGCTCCATGGTCGTAGTGGGAATTCCGGAAAAAGAAAACTCCGTCAAAGCCGGTTCCATCGTGATGGGCCGCCGCAGCCTGGCAGGTTCCGCGATTGGTGGAATTCAGGAAACGCAGGAGATGCTCGATTTCTGCGGCAAGCACAAAATCGTCAGCGACATCGAGATGGTTCCGATCCAGAAGGTGAACGAAGCCTACGAGCGGGTATTGAAAAGCGACGTGCGCTATCGGTTTGTCATTGATATGGCCTCGCTGAAAGCAAAGTAGCTTTTAAGGGTGATATCGAGGGCCGGGGGCCGGGCCATTACAGGAAAATCCCCGTCCCGACCCGGTAACATTAGCCTTTCGCGCCCGTAGATTCTCCTGCTATTGTGATGTGTGCTGCGCACGGTTGATCCCTGGTTGATACTGCATTTCTGAAGAGCCAATCATGCCGATGAAAGTTCGCAAGGCGGTCTTCCCGGCCGCTGGACTGGGCACGCGCTTCCTGCCCGCCACCAAGGCCCAGCCGAAAGAAATGCTTCCCATCGTCGACAAGCCCATCATCCAGTACGGCGTGGAGGAGGCTCTGTCAGCTGGCTGCGACCAGATCATCATCGTGACCGGCCGCGGCAAGCAATCGATCGAAGATCACTTCGACGTGAGTTATGAACTCGAGAAGATGCTCGAGGAGCGCCAGAAAACCGATCTGCTCCAGATTGTGCGCTCAATTTCCGACATGATGCACATCGCCTACGTGCGCCAGAAGGAAGCCCTCGGACTTGGCCACGCGGTGTTGATGGCGCGCGAACTGGTGGGAGACGAAGCATTCGCCGTGCTGCTGGCCGACGACGTGATCGATGCCGAGGTCTCGTGCCTCAAGCAGATGATGCAGGTTTTTGAGGAGACGCAGTGCACGGTAGTGGCTACCCAGATCGTGGAAGGCCCCGGCATTTCAGCTTATGGCGTGCTCGATGTGAAACCCGCGGATGGGCGATTCGGTGGCCGGCTATTCGAAGTGAACAACATGGTCGAGAAACCCAAGCTTGAAGACGCACCTTCGAAGCTTGCAATTATCGGCCGCTACATTTTGACCCCACGAATCTTTGAGATTCTCGCCGAGATGCCCCACGGAGTGGGCGGCGAAATGCAGCTTACCGACGGCCTGAAAGCTTTACTGAAAGAACAGCGTATCTACGCCTACGTTTATGAAGGCCGCCGCTACGATGCCGGGGATAAGCTGGGCTTCCTAAAAGCCACGGTGGAACTGGCTTTGAAGCGCCCGGAGCTCGGGGAGAAGTTCCGCGAGTATCTTAAAGGTCTTCAACTCTAAGCAGAGAATCAGGCCATGACTTTGCTGGCGATCAAGTCATGCGTCCAGTCCTGCTTGAATCCCTGCTGACGCAGGAAGGTGGCGAGTTGCGCACGATGATGCACACTATGCAGCAGCGCTTGCGCCACCATCTTCCGCTTGCTCGCCTTGAAATCGCGAAAGCCTAACGACACCGGGATCGACCAGTCCTCAGCAGTTGCCTTCGCGAGAAATTCCTGAAACTTGTGGTGAGCCTCCGCATGGATTGCTAAAAGCTCGTCGAGACTTTCATGCGGCAGCTTGTCGTAATCGACCTTCGGTTGCTCGAGCACGCGATTGGCGAAAAACAGCTCGGTCGCAAAGATGTGGTGCAGCAGCTTCCGCACCGAGCCCGCACCGGCAACGTCGCAAGCGAGATCCAGGGCCGGCGGGTGCTCCGAGAAGAAGCGTTTCCAGTGCTCGGTTTCGTCCGCGTTGTAGGAAAGAAGATCGGAGAAAGATATTCCAAGATCCATTGGAGTTCTTCCTGCGTACGTATTCCGACTGTCACTTAGCGCTCATTTGAAGTGAACGAAGACACCCGCTTCATGCTCCCATCGAACTCTTCAGCTTCTTCGACTTCTCCTCCACACCGCGCGCCAGCTTTTCCTTGTGGGCGTCGAGTTTCTTGGCGATTGCGGCGTCGGAAAGCCCGATCATCTGCGCGGCCAGAATGCCGGCATTGGTCGCACCCGGTTTGCCGATGGCGACCGTAGCCACTGGAATTCCGGCGGGCATCTGCACGGTGGCAAGCAGCGAATCCATCCCTTGAAGCGACGTCGAGGGAATGGGAACGCCGATAACCGGTAAAGTCGTGTGCGCAGCAATCACTCCCGCCAGGTGCGCCGCACCGCCCGCGCCGGCGATGATCACGCGAATGCCCTGGCTCGCCGCTTTCCGTGCAAAATCAGCGGTCCGATCCGGAGATCGGTGCGCGGAGGTCACGTCGATCTCGTACTCGATGCCGAACTCCTCCAGCGCTTTGCCCGCCTCGCGCATGATCTCGAGGTCAGAGTCGCTGCCCATCACAATCGAAACCAGTGGCTTGCCCATTTCTTTAATCGTCCTTGAGTGATTTTGATAAACCGGAAACTGATGCGGTTACTTCTTCAAAGCGCGCGCTGCAATGTCCTTGCGATAGTGCATGCCTTCGAAACCGATGCTCGAAACCGCGGCGTAGGCATTCTGTACCGCGGTAGCGAGATCTGCAGCCCGCGCCGTTACGCCCAGAACACGCCCTCCGGCCGTGAAATAGAGGTCGTCGCGCACACTGGTGGCCGCGTGAAAGACCTTTACGCCCGGCACGCCCGCGGCCTGCTCCAGGCCTGCGATCTTCTTTCCTGCCTCAAACGTTCCCGGGTATCCGCCAGATGCGATGACCACGCAGGCCGAAGCCTCCGGTGACCAGCGAAAATCTCCGTCGCTCACTCGACCCTGCACGGACGCTTCCAGCGCCTCCACCAGATCGCTTTCCAGCCGCATGAGGGTCGGTTGCGTTTCTGGATCGCCGAAGCGGCAGTTGAACTCCAGCACCATCGGGCCGCGCGCCGTCATCATCAAGCCGCAGTAAAGCACGCCGCGATACTCGGCCCCTTCGGCCTTCATCCCGGCCACCACCGGCTGCGCAATGTGATGAACGAGCCAATCGCGCATCTTGTCGTCGACGATGGTTTTCGTCGAATAAGCGCCCATACCGCCGGTATTCGGGCCGGTGTCACCATCGCCCACGCGTTTGTGATCCTGCGCGGCCACCAGTGGAACCACGCGCTCGCCGTCGCTGAAGACGAGGAAGGATAATTCGTCGCCCTTCAGGCACTCCTCAAGTACGACGAGAGAACCAGCCGCACCCAGCATCTTCCCGCTCAGCATGTCGGAAGCCGTCGATGCCGCTTCCTCCCGACTCTTCGCGATGACCACGCCCTTGCCTGCAGCCAGGCCGTCGGCTTTCACCACAATCGGCGGATGGAAGTGAGTTAGCGCGGCCCGCACCTGGTCCACGGACTGGCAGATGGCGTAGTGGGCAGTTGGGATATGGTGGCGCTGCATGAATTCCTTCGCGAAGCTCTTGCTTGACTCAAGCTTGGCGGCCGCCTGGGTGGGACCAAAGATCGGCCACCCGCGGCGCTGGAATTCGTCCACCACGCCCAGGGTGAGCGGAAGTTCCGGACCAACGACCGTCAGATCCGGCTGAATCTTGCTGGCAAGCTCGACCATCGCGTCGAGACTGCGCGTGTCGACGGGCAAACATTCCGCATCCTGCGCGATGCCGCCGTTCCCCGGCGCGCAATAGAGCTTGGTTACACGCGAAGACTGCGCCAGCTTCCATACCAGCGCATGCTCGCGGCCTCCACCACCGATGACGAGAACTTTCATAGCTTCGAGAACACACAAGGGTAGGGGGAGTACAAGACGATGTCAAACTTGCGATGGGCCGGGGCTGCCAGGTGGAACGGATTCGCAAAGCTACCGGCAGAGGCTTGCCACCTCACCTCCGGCTTGCTCAGAGAAAACAGATTGATATTCCTCTCATGATGCGATCTCGGTTTTCGGGTTAACCTTGCTTAACCTCCCCGTATAATCTCCTTAGGATGATTACTGTCTCCAAAGAGGACTATCTCAAGGCCATCCTCGAAGCCGAGAGCGAAGGCGAGACCGTCATTTCCGCGACCTTGGCGCACTGGCTCAAGGTTTCTCCTCCGGCCGTTACCATGGCTCTGCGGCGCCTGAAGAAAGATGGCTTCGTGCGGGTTCAGGCCGATGGACTGGTTCGCCTCACCGCCACCGGACGGAAGATCGCGCGCCGCCTCACCCTGCGGCACCACCTGATCGAGCGCATGCTTTCGGAGATGTTCGGCATGGAGTGGTACAAGGTGCACGATGAGGCGGAACGGCTGGAGCACGCGGTCTCGCCCGACTTTGAGGCCAAATTGCTAGCCCAGCTGGGCCGCGGCGGAGCTTGTCCGCACGGAAATCTGAGCGAACTGGAGAGCCCGGCCAGCCGCCGCCGCCGCGGCCTTTTGCTGATGTCGGAAGCGGAGACCGGCAAGCACTACCTGGTCAGTGGAATCTATGAGCGGGACCGCCGCCTTTTGGAGTTTCTGGAGACGCGCGGCATCCGGCCCGGAGTCAAACTCGACGTGATCGAACGCAACTACGACCAGACGCTCTCGGTACGCACCCCGTCCGGTCCCGCCATTCTAGGCCGTCTTTCCGCAGAAAAGATCTGGCTGTTAGCCACGCGCTGATCCTGCCCCGGCTTTGGTAATTAACTATAGCTAATATCCAATGGTGTACACTGGTTTCCGACCCGGGTCACCCTCTGCCCGGCATGAGCGTGTGGGGCGCACTGGATGAAGAGCGCGGAACAGCGGAAACTCGACACGGCTCGCGGCAACACTCCTTCGCTTGAGGGTGTTCACAGCACCGTCGCGGTGCCTCACCACGAGGCAGGCTTCTGGCAACAGTGGCGGGCTTTCGTTGGGCCGGCAATTCTGATCAGCGTCGGCTACATGGATCCGGGGAATTGGGGCACAGATCTCCAGGGCGGCGCCCAATTCAAGTATGGCCTGCTGTGGGTGGTGGCGCTGTCGAGCTTGATGGCTGTGTTCATGCAGGTTATCTCCGCCCGACTCGGCGTAGTCACCGGCAAGGACCTCGCGCAATGTTGCCGTGACTGGTATCCGGGCTGGTCGCGTTGGCCGAACTGGCTGATGAGCGAAGTCGCCATCGGGGCCTGCGACCTGGCGGAAGTCCTGGGCAGCGCCGTCGCTCTCAATCTCCTGTTTCACATTCCGCTGTTCTGGGCCGTCATCATCACTGGACTCGATGTTCTCCTGCTCCTCGCCCTGCAGCGCTTTGGGATGCGCACCATCGAAGCCGTCGTGGTAGTGCTGGTCGCGACCATCGCCGTCTGTTACTTCATCGAAATCTTCGTTCTTCCGGAGACCAAGCCTGCCTTCCTGGAAATGGCGCACGCGCTGGTTACGCCACACGTCCGGCAGGCTGGCATGCTGTACGTAGCGATCGGCATCATCGGCGCGACGGTAATGCCGCACAATCTCTACCTGCACTCCGCTCTGGTGCAGAGCCGCAGATTTCAAAAAGACGTTCCGTCCATCCGGAGCGCGATCCGCTTCAACACTATCGATTCGGTAGTCGCACTGTCGGTCGCCTTCTGCGTGAACGCCGCCATTCTCGTGCTCGCCGCATCGGTCTTCTATGGCAAGCAAAGCGTGACCGTTCCGGGCGGCCACGTGATCCAGTTTTCTCCCGAGAGCGATTGGATTCGTGTGGCCTATCTGACACTGGCCCCCCTGCTGGGCACCGCAGCCGCCAGTACGTTGTTCGCGGTTGCCTTATTGGCCGCCGGGCAGAGCAGTACGATCACCGGCACGCTGGCCGGCCAAGTCGTCATGGAAGGCTTCATGCACTGGCGCATCCGGCCCTGGGTGCGGCGGCTGATCACGCGCACGCTGGCGATACTGCCGGCGGTTTTCATCATCGGAATCCGCGGAGAAGGCAGCGTCACCGACCTTCTGACGTTGAGCCAGGTAGTGCTGGCACTGCAGCTTCCTTTCGCCATGTTTCCGCTTCTGCATTTCACCAGTTCGGGCAAGCGCATGGGTGTATGGAAGAACGGGTGGTTTCTGCTGCTGGCCGGCTGGGCAAGCGCTATTCTGATTACCGGCATGGACGTATACGGCCTGCGGGACTCATTGAAGATTGCATGGCAAGTGGTCGGTGGCAGATGATGCGAACCCGGAGGCGATGACCATGTACGAAACGATTCTGGTCACTCTGGATGGCACATCCAGCGACCGGGCGATCATTGAGCACGTCAAGCAACTTGCGAAGCTCGCGCATAGCCGACTGGTGCTGCTGCACGTGGCGGATGGCTGGGCCGCCAGAACGTATGGTCCGGAAGCCGTAAGCCCGGAAATCACGGCCGACACTGCCTATCTGAAACAGGTCCGAGAGGAATTCGAATCGGCCGGCATTCCCGCACAGGCTGAACTGGCTTACGGAGATCCCGCCGACGAAATCGTCAAGTGGATCGGGCGCAAAGGCTGTGACCTGGTCGCGATGAGCACCCATGGGCACCGTTTCCTGGCTGATCTTTTCCTGGGCACGACTGCCAGCCGTGTCCAGCACCGCATCTCGATCCCCGTGCTGCTCCTGCGGGCCCGCTAAAAGGCCACCGGCCCGCGTTTCCCCCTTCGAGTTCAGCGACTTTCCCGGTGTCCTCTGCGGCCGTTCTCGCGCCCTCTGCGCTTTAGACCTTTCGCGACGCTCCCCACCCCTACGCAATCCCGTGCAGAACGACTAAACTATAGAGATATGAACAGCTTCAATAGCCGCTCCAGCCTGTCCGTCCGAGGCAAGGAATACACGATCTACCGGCTCGACGCGCTCGACAAGCAGGGCATCTCCACCAGGCATCTGCCCTACTCGCTGCGCATCCTGCTCGAGAACCTGCTGCGCACTGAAGACGGCCGCAACGTCACCCAGGAAGAAGTGCGCGCGCTCGCCGCATGGAACAGCAAGTCGAAGCCCGACAAGGAAATCGCCTTCACACCCAGCCGCGTGCTGCTGCAGGATTTCACCGGCGTGCCCGCCGTGGTTGATCTGGCCGCGATGCGCGATGCCATGAAGCGCCTGGGCGGCGATGCCAAGCTGATCAATCCTCTGCAGCCGGCCGAGCTGGTAATTGACCACTCTGTGCAGGTCGACGAATTTGGCTCCGCGCAGGCATTCGGACTGAACGCCGAACTGGAGTTCCTCCGCAACAAAGAACGCTATGCATTCCTCCGTTGGGGACAAAAAGCGTTCCACAACCTCGCCATCGTGCCGCCCGACACCGGCATCGTGCACCAGGTCAACCTTGAATTTCTTGCGCGCGTCGTCTTTGTTCACGAGTCCGACGGCA
Source organism: uncultured Acidobacteriota bacterium (assembly GCA_963765755.1). Lineage (GTDB taxonomy): Bacteria > Acidobacteriota > Terriglobia > Terriglobales > Acidobacteriaceae > Gp1-AA133. The sequence continues at coordinate 416,362 of CAVXXV010000023.1, forward strand.
AGCGCGTCGCGTATCCCGACACGTTGGTCGGCACCGATTCGCACACCACCATGATCAATGGACTGGGCGTTCTGGGGTGGGGTGTCGGCGGGATTGAAGCCGAGGCCGCCATGCTCGGACAACCCGTGTCGATGCTGATCCCGCTCGTGGTCGGCGTGAAGCTCACGGGACGTCTGCGTGAAGGCGCTACTGCGACTGACCTTGTGCTGACGATCACGGAAATGCTGCGCAAGCATGGTGTTGTCGGGAAATTTGTGGAGTACTTTGGCCCCGGACTGCAGGACCTGCCGCTGGCCGACCGCGCGACCATCGCGAATATGTCGCCCGAATATGGCGCAACGTGCGGCATTTTCCCGATCGACAAAGAGAGCTTGCGCTACCTGCGTCTCACTGGCCGTTCCGAAGAGCAGATCGCGCTGGTCGAGGCCTACGCCAAGGAGCAGGGTATGTTCCACGACGCCCAAACTCCCGAGGCGCAGTATTCAGAGTTACTTTCGCTTGATCTGGCGACGGTCGAGCCCAGCCTAGCCGGGCCAAAGCGTCCGCAGGACCGGGTCGTGTTATCGAACGCGGGGGAGTCATTTCGGCAGGCTCTGCCTTCACTGATCAAGCCTAAAGCCAAGCCGGCTACGGGTGTAACCGCGTCTTCCGACAGTGCCGCGAAGCAGGAGAACCGGTGGGAGCAGGAGGGCGGAAATCCGACCGCAGTTGGGGTCGAAGACCCGCGAGTAGAAGAACATGTTCCCGCGAACGTGAAAAACTCTCTGAAACACGGCAGTGTCGTGATCGCGGCCATCACGAGCTGCACGAACACGTCGAATCCCTCGGTGCTGATGGCCGCCGGTCTGCTCGCCAAAAAAGCAGTCGAGCGCGGCTTGCAGACTCCGGCGTGGGTAAAAACGTCGCTAGCTCCCGGGTCGAAAGTGGTTACCGACTATCTGGCTAAAGCTGGGCTGCTCCCTTATCTGGAGAAACTGAAGTTCAATCTGGTGGGCTACGGCTGCACGACCTGCATCGGAAACTCCGGACCGCTGCCGGCGGAAGTTTCCCAGGCCATCGACGAAAAGGATCTGGTCGTCGCATCGGTGCTCTCCGGCAATCGCAACTTCGAAGGCCGCATCAACTCCGAAGTCCGCGCCAACTACCTGATGTCGCCGCCACTGGTAGTGGCTTTCGCGCTGGCTGGCCGTATCGATGTCGACCTAAAGAAAGATCCGATCGGGCGCGGCAAAGACGGCAAGCCCGTCCATCTGGCCGACATCTGGCCCACGCAAAAAGAAGTCGATGAGGCGGTCCAGCAGATCTCCTCCGACATGTTCCGCAAGAGCTACGCGGATGTCTACGACGGCGACTCGCACTGGCGCTCGCTGCCCGTGCCGCAAGGCCAGACGTACGTGTGGGAGAAAGACTCAACCTACATTCGCCAGGCACCGTACTTCGACGACATGCAGTTGAAGCCCGGCGCCATAGCAGACATCAAGAGCGCGCGCGTGCTGGCCGTGCTCGGCGACAGTGTCACGACCGACCACATTTCGCCCGCGGGCTCGATCAAAAAAGACAGCCCGGCCGGAAGGTATCTGATCGAGCACGGAGTCAAGCCAGCCGACTTCAACTCCTACGGATCGCGGCGCGGCAACCACGAAGTGATGGTCCGTGGCACGTTCGCCAACGTTCGCTTGCGCAACAAGATGGTGAACACCGAGGGCGGCTTCACGCGCCACCTGCCCGATGGCGCCGAGTTGTCGATCTTCGACGCCTCGGCCAAATACATCGCGGAAGGCGTCCCGCTGGTGATTCTCGCCGGCAAGGAATACGGCTCGGGTTCGTCGCGCGACTGGGCGGCGAAAGGGCCGCGCTTGCTCGGGGTACAGGCGGTCATCGCCGAAAGCTACGAACGTATTCACCGTTCGAATCTGGTGGGAATGGGCATTCTCCCCTTGCAGTTCCTTCCTGGGCAGAATGCTGAATCGCTCAAACTAACTGGCGAAGAAGTGTTTGAGATCACCGCAATCCGCGGATTGATCGAACGGTTCGCTGCTGGCAGCAAGATCACACTGAAGGCGTCGAAGGATGGCAAGACAACGGAGTTCGAGGCCATCGTTCGCATCGACACACCACAGGAAGCGCAGTACTATGCCAACGGCGGCATTCTGCAGTACGTGCTGCGGCAATTGCTGGCCACCAAGCCCGAGGCCGTGCACGCATAAACACCAACGGCCGTGTTCGCCCGACCGTTCGCTACCGGAGACGAACACGTCAAAGTCTTCACCGGCATTTCGCCCGCGCAGGATGGCAAGCTGCACCTGGATTTTTCCTCGGTTCGGGGCGGCAGCGCCATGCTGTCGGCCATCGAAATTCTGCCCGGCCTGCCCGAGCGTCAAAGGCCCGTGCGCATGGTAGCCCGCGACGTCCCTTATTACTCAGACGATAGCCGGTGGTGGGGACCGGACAACTACTTCAAAGGCGGCCAGATTACCGCCAGCGACCAGCCTGCCACGGACGAGGACGAGCCCGAGCTGTTTGAGACGGAACGCTGGGGGCATTTCTCTTAATGCGATTCCAGTTGCAGCCGAACGTTACGTGGCCACCTTTTATTTCATCGAGCGCCGGTTCGATGCCACCAACCGCGACCGCTATGGCGACTCCGACGCAATCCGCCAGGGAGGCCGCCTGTTCAGTGTTTTCTGCAATGGAAAAGTCATCCTGAGCGATCTGGATCTCATCAAGCTCGCAGGTGAGAACCATCCAGTGGTTCGCAGAGTTAGCGGCCTTGAACCTGATGCCCAAGGGAAGTAGCTGTTGGAATTTGTTCCGACCCGCAGTTACGCGACGGTGAGCGCCATCGAGATTCTCCCGCAGACCGACTGAAATCGTACATCCATCCCGCCGCGCCTGACCGCGGGTACTCTTCTCCGGCGCTGTTATAATCAAGAATTGCGCTCATGACGAAAAAGAGACTGATACGTTCGACGACCGTTTTATCGGTACGCCGCGACGGCAAGGTGGTTCTGGCGGGTGATGGCCAGGTAACTCTTGGCGAGTCTGTGATTAAGCACACGGCCAAGAAGATTCGCAGGCTCTACCAGGACAAGATTCTGGCGGGGTTTGCCGGCTCCACCGCCGACGCTTTCTCGCTCTTCAGCCGGTTCGAGTCGAAGCTGGAGCAGTATCACGGTAATCTGGGCCGTTCGGCGGTGGAACTCGCCAAGGATTGGCGCACGGACAAGTTTCTCCGTCATCTTGAGGCCCTGCTGCTGGTATGCGACAAGGATCAAACCTTCCTGCTGAGCGGACAGGGCGACGTGATCGAGCCAGACGGCGGCATCGCCGCCATCGGTTCCGGTGGACCATTTGCGCAAGCCGCCGCGGACGCGCTGGCCACACACACCAAGCTATCCGCCCGGGAAATTGCCGAGCAGGCCATGAAAATCGCCGGCCGGATGTGCATTTATACGAACGATAATTTTACGATTGAGGAGTTGTGACTGGCTGGTGGCTGATGGTCGTTGTCACGTGGCAAGTTCCCTTTTGTGCTAACGACTAACAGCCAAAGGCCAAGAGCTGACTTATGGCCATCTATTTCCCTCCCACTGCCGAAGAAGAACAGCTGGCGCTCGACGACCTGACACCTCGCGAAATCGTGGCCGAACTCGACAAGTACGTCGTCGGCCAGAAAGACGCGAAACGGGCAGTGGCCATCGCCCTGCGCAACCGCATGCGTCGGCAGAAGCTCACGCCCGAGCTCGCCGAAGAAATCATTCCGAAAAACATCATCATGATCGGCCCCACCGGCGTCGGCAAAACCGAGATCGCGCGCCGCCTGGCCAAGCTCACCAACTCGCCCTTTCTTAAAGTCGAAGCCTCGAAGTTCACCGAGGTTGGCTACGTGGGCCGCGATGTGGAGTCGATGATCCGCGATCTGGTCGAAATCGCCATCGATATGATCCGCGAAGAAAAGCTCGAAGACGTTGCCGACAAGGCTGAATTGAACGCCGAAGAGAGGTTGCTGGACCTTCTCCTGCCCCCGCCCACACCGCGTCCGCCTGATACCGCCAGCGGAGGCGTTGTCCTGGAAGGAAACACTGGCGAGCCCCCCGATTCGCAATCCCGCACGCGCGAGAAGCTGCGCCAGCAGTTGCGCGAAGGCAAGCTCGACGAGCGCATGGTGGAGCTCGATGTCCGGGAACGCAATTTCCCGTCATTCGAAATCATCTCCAACCAGGGCGTCGAGGAGATGGACGTCAACATCAAGGACATGTTGCCGAACATCTTTGGGCAGCGCAGCAAGAAGCGGAAAATGAAGGTCAACGAGGCCTTCGAGTACCTGATCCAGGAAGAAGAGCATCGCCTCATCGACATGGACCAGGTTACGCGCACCGCCATCGACCGGGTCGAGAACTCCGGCATCGTTTTCCTCGACGAGATCGACAAGATTGCCGGGCGCGAAAGCGGCCACGGTCCCGACGTTTCCCGCGAAGGCGTGCAGCGCGACATTCTGCCCATCGTCGAAGGCACCACGGTCAACACGCGTTACGGGATGGTGCGGACCGATCACATCCTGTTCGTGGCCGCGGGCGCATTCCACGTGTCGAAGCCGAGCGATTTGATCCCCGAGTTGCAAGGCCGCTTCCCGATCCGCGTGGAGTTGCAATCGCTCACCATGGACGACTTCATCCGGATTCTCACCGAGCCCAAGTCGTCGCTGGTGAAGCAGTACACGGCGTTGCTGGAAACCGAAGGCGTCAAGCTCGAGTTCACTCCCGAGTCTTTGGAAGAAGTGGCCCGCTTCGCGTTTCGGGTAAACGAAGGGACGGAAAACATCGGCGCCCGCCGACTGCACACCATCATGGAACGGGTGCTCGACGAAATCAGTTTCGAGGCCCCCGAGAAAAAAGGCCAGCAAATCACGATTGACGCCGACTACGTTGGCAAGATGCTGTCCGACATCGTGAAAGACCAGGACTTGTCGCGGTACATCCTGTAGTTCAGTGTGACGCACGTAGCGACAGCCGCCTCGGCCGTCGGCGCAAGGTAGACAGCCGAGGGCGGCTGTCTCTACACTGCTGGCCAAACGAGGCCCCATGCGAACCATTGACCGCTCCCGCCTGCAGTCCTTAATGGACCGCGAACAGAAGAAATTCGTAGCCGACAGGCCCAAGTCTGCTGCCCTTTTCGAACGCGCGCGCAAGTCGCTGCTGGGCGGCGTGCCGATGAACTGGATGGCCAAGTGGGCCGGCGCATTCCCGCCGTTCGTGCGTGAAGCGAGGGGTGCTGAGTTCTTTGACGTAGATGGCCACCGTTACATCGACCTTTGCCTGGGCGATACCGGCGCTATGACCGGCCACTCGCCGTCAGCCACGGTAACGGCAGTGGAACAACAGGCACGGCGTGGCATCACGCTAATGCTGCCCAGCGAAGACTCGATCATCGTGGGCGAGGAACTGCAGAGCCGCTTCGGTCTCCCTTACTGGCAATTCGCGCTGACTGCCACTGATGCAAACCGGTTTTCCATCCGACTCGCACGCCACATCACGCAACGGCCGAAGATCCTCGTATTCAACTGGTGCTATCACGGCACCGTGGACGAGAGCTTCATCACTCTGCAGGACGGCGCCGCGAAGGCGCGCCGCGGAAATGTTGGTCCACCGGTTGATCCGGCTGTAACGACAAGCGTGGTCGAGTTTAACGATCTCGAAGCGCTGGAGTTCGCACTGAAGAAAGAAGACATCGCCTGTGTGCTGGCGGAACCTGCGCTGACCAACGTCGGCATCGTGCTGCCCGATCCGGGCTATCATGCTGCCCTTCGTGAAATCACGCGCAAGCACGGCACCTTGCTCATCATCGACGAGACTCACACCATTTGCGCAGGCCCCGGCGGCTACACGCGCGCGGAAAATCTGGAGCCGGATTTTCTGGTCTTCGGAAAGCCGATCGCAGGTGGCGTCCCGGGTGCGGCTTACGGGTTTACGGCCGAAGTTGCGCAGTGCATCCTCGATCGCCAGAACCTCGAAGACTGCGATACGGGCGGCATCGGAGGCACGCTGGCGGGGAATGCGCTTTCGCTTGCCGCCATGAAGGCCACACTCCAGAAAGTTCTGACCAGGGAAGCACTCGACCGCATGATCCCGATGGCCGAGCGCTGGACCGACGGCGTAGCCAAGGCGATTGCGGAGTTTGATCTGCCCTGGAACGTTACGCGCCTGGGCTGCCGCGCCGAGTACTTGTTCGCTTCCGAGACTCCGCGCAACGGCACCCAGGCGCACGACGCCATGGACTTCGAGCTCGAGCGCTTCATGCACCTCTACGCCATGAATCGCGGAATTCTGCTCACACCTTTCCACAACATGGCGCTGATGTCGCCCATGACCGCCAAAGAAGATATCGACCAGCACACAAAAGTATTTCGTGAAGCGGCGAAGGAACTGGTTGGATAGAGATCGCCAAAATCTTTGGCTTAGCCACACCTGGCGATACCACCACCAGCGGTGCCCCACGTTCGCGCGCCTTTTGCGCTAACGTGGGCTTCCACGCAGCCTGCATTGAGGGCGCCAGAATTCGATGGGAGAAAGCTTTCGAAGCACGTTTCAGTCGCGCCGACCGCCGCATCGACTCAGATTGTTTGCTTGGACGGATACAGGTGAGGTGCTGCTCTATGCTTTTCGACCCGAGCGTTTTTCGAGTTCCTTGATTTTTGTCATATTTGCCGCGATGCGCTTGGTGTCCTTGCGTTTCCCCGAGCGATTGCGGCGCTTGGCCTTAGTAACGTAATGGTTCTTCGACATGTCACGCTCCTTTGCGCCTTCAGTGTTGATGATACACAATTGAAAGGAAAGGTTACCGGCGTAACGGAGAAATTGCCAGGGCACGATTTTTTCCAGCCGCCGGAGAGCCTGGTCAATTTGAGGTGATTGTTTTCTGGAGGGCGAGGTCGAAGTGGAACCGGTCCGACCTCTCCGCCGCGAGCCGCGTGTTACGCTGATAGTTCTCGCATGAGGCCGCGTCACAACTTCCCCGCAGCCGTTGCCCTAAGTTTCATCTGTCTGCTCACGGGATGCGCCTCGATCCAGGCCCCCTTGCCACCTTCGCTTGAACTGCCCAAGCCTCCCCCGGACCTGCGAGCCGTTCGCAAAGGTGACCGCGTCTATCTCTATTGGTCGGTGCCCAGCCAGACCATGGACCGGCAGCGCATCCGTCGAACCGGCCCCACACGCGTTTGCCGAAGCCTCGAGTCGCCCATGAAGGAGTGCGGAACACCAGTGGGCAACGTCGCCCTGTCCCCGAAGACGTCCAGCGCCGCCCCTGTCAAAGCAGAGACGAGTTTCGTCGACACTCTTCCGCGCGATCTCCAGAAACAGAATCCGACGCGACTCGCGACGTACGCGGTGGAAGCACTCAATCTGCACGCGCGCAGCGCCGGACTATCAAACCAGGTTCAGGTAGCCCTCGCTCCAACCCTGCCGCCCCCACCAAACTTTCGGGCGGAGGTCACTGTGAAAGGTGTGGTCCTCACGTGGGACTGTGAACCAGAGCCCTCCGAACCGCGCGGCGCCCGCTACGTCTATCGCATCTACCGGAAGTCCGCAGACACCAATGCCGAGGTGAAGGTTGCTGACCTTGCCTGCTCTGATCATCGTTTCGAGGATCAGGCCATCGAGTGGCAGAAGGCTTACGAATACCGTATGACCGTCGTGACCGTGATTGAGCTGGAGCCGAAAGTCCATCCTTGTCCGGTGCCGCAGAAAGAAAATGCGCAGAATACGGTGCCAATCGAATGCCTGGATGTGGGCTCCGCCGAAGGAGAGGATTCCCCTCCTCAAAAGGTCTTCACCAAAGACATCTATCCCCCTGCCGTCCCGACCGGCCTTCAGGCAGTGTACTCCGGCCCGGGCCAGGCCCCGTTCATCGACCTGCTCTGGGCTCCCGTCACCGATGCCGACCTTGCCGGATACAACGTCTACCGCCGTGAAAACGAAGGCCGGCCCGCGAAAATCAACGGCGATCTGGTGAAGACTCCCGCCTTCCGCGATACGGCCGTCAGGCCGGGCAAGACCTACGCGTATTCCGTATCTGCCGTTGACGAGCGCGGAAACGAAAGCCCTCGCTCGGAAGAAGCCAGCGAGACCGTACCGCATTAGTGCCGCACGGTCATTGGATCATTTGATTACTTGCTTCCAAGCGAACACGGTCGCAGCGATTTTTGCCGCGGCTCACTTTTTCCTCCGGGACTTGCTCCAAATCTATGTTTAGATAAACGCTCTATGAAATATTGCCGTTTCCACTGGAATGGAGAAACGCACTACGGCCTGGTCGAATCCGTAGCCGGGCGCGATGAACTCACACGGCTGCTAGTAACTCCTCCCGAGGAGGTTGGCGGTGATATGGACGACCTGCGTACCAAGCGGATGGACCACGTATCGCTGGCGGATGCGGACCTGGCGATCCCGGTCCGCTGTTCCAAGATCGTATGCGTTGGCCGCAACTATCGTGAACATGCGACTGAGTTGGGCCACGACATTCCCACTGAGCCGCTGCTTTTTTTCAAACCCACGACCGCGCTCAACGCTCCTGGCGCCACCATCCGCAGGCCCCGCATTTCCGAGCGCACCGACTATGAAGGCGAACTGGGCGTAGTCATCAGCAAGCCGTGCTACAAGCTGGCCGAGAGCGACGACGTGCGTCCGTACATCCTCGGCTATACCTGCGTGAATGACTTCACGGCGCGCGACCTGCAGAACAAAGACGGTCAGTGGACACGCGCCAAAGGCTTTGACACCTTCTGTCCGGTGGGTCCGGTGGTCACCGATGAGGTGGACCCCTGGGCCGGTATTGGCGTAAAAACCACGGTCGGCGGCGAAGTCCGGCAAGACGGCAATACCCGCGATTTCATTTTTCCGCTCGATGTTGTCATCCGCTACATTTCCCAGGTGATGACGCTGCTCCCCGGGGATCTCATAGCGACCGGCACGCCGAAGGGCGTCGGCCCGGTCGTGGCGGGTGACGTGGTGGAGGTGTCTGTGGAAGGCATCGGCACGCTGCGCAACCCAATCGCCGATGAATAAGCAGCCTCTGCACGCAACCAAAACCTTTAACACCGAGGACACCGAGGAGCGCAGAGGTTTCTTCGTCTGTGCAACTTGTGGTGAAGAAGTTGGTTTCGCTGAAGACTGGTGACTAGCGACTGACGACTTGGTTTCTCGGGCTTGCCCGTTCGTAACCTGCACGCCCCTTCCGCGATTCAGTTTTCGGGCTTATGCTGGTGTGTCGGGAAGTTCGAAGCTGGTCCCTTCCGTTTCGTCATGAACCCATTTCGTATTTACAGTCTGCTTCTGGGTGGCGGCGCCATCGCATTCAGTATGTATTTCCTGCTGCGCCGCAAACCCAAAAGCCCGCAGGAACTCGAGCGCAAGCGCCGTGAATTCCTCGACACGGTCGGCCGCATCACCGACGGGACTGTAATCGACGTGCAGGAACTTCCCTTCGATGGGCAGCACATCTCAACAATGCTGATCTTTCAATACGACGTGGCAGGTGTCTCCTACGAAGCTTCGCAGGACATCACGTATCTGCGTCAGTGGGTCAACTTGCACTCCTGCCGTTTGGGGCTGCCCACATCGGTGAAGTACGATCCGCAAAATCCCGGCAATTCTCTCGTAGTTTCCGAGCGCTGGATGGGGTTGCGCCAGTAGAGGCATTCGCTGGTCTCTAGTCGTTAGGCGCCAGCGAGGCGCTCAGATTTATGAATACACCAGGCAAAATCCAACCTCGCTAAGGTCGTGGGAGGTTCTCGCGACAGTTGTTTTTACACGAAGATTTTGGCTAAAGACGAGCGACTGACGACTGCTTCTAGCTTCCCGCCGCAAATCCTCCCGTGTGGGCCACGGTAATGCGGAGGTACTTGTAAGGATTCACAGGTGTGTCGTTGATACGTACTTCGTAATGGAGGTGGGGCCCGGTGCTGCGTCCGCTCAAGCCAACGTATCCCAGGATGTCGCCCCGCCGCACATGCTGGCCGGAGCTCACGGCGAACCCGGAAAGGTGTCCGAAGCGGGTAACGATTCCGTGGCCGTGATCGAGAATTACGGCACGACCGTAGCCGCCCATATAGTCAGCAAAGTCGACAAGGCCATCAGCCGGAGCAATCACGGGCTGGCCGACGATTGCGGCAATATCGACGCCGGTATGGAAGGCGCCTTCGCCATTGAAGGGATCAATGCGCTCGCCGAATGACCCAGTCACCGGACCTTCAACCGGCCATAGGTTCGGCGCCTGGTTCGCACGCAGCCAATCAGCAGTCGTGGCGTTGCGAGTCAGGCCTAGCGACAAACCAGTCGTGGTGGCCCCAGTCAGAGCGGAATTCTTCAAAGCGTACAACTGGTCGAGGGAGGAATTCACCTCAGCGGTGCGCACTTGCTCGTCCGCGCCCGTAACCAGCGTCGGGTCCGACTTCAACCCGTAAAGCGAGGAAACTTCGCTCGCCAGCGATCCCAACGATGCCACCTGGACGTCGCGTTCCTTGGCGACCTGCTCCAGGCGCGAGTAGCGGCTTTTTAAGTCGTCTTTTTCGGTGCGGAGCTGGTTGTAGCTGGAAACTTTCAGGAGCATCCGCGCATAGGAGCTTGCGATCCCGGTCAGGCTGAGGAAGCCGATCGCAGCGCCGACTACGAAAATGTAAAGATAATGGACAGGAATGGGAATCTTGCGCAGCTGGCCGTCGTCGTCACGCGCCACGAACAGAATGTAGAAGCGTTTGCGCAAGAAATTCCTTTCCGGTCTTTAGAAATCTTAGAACCATGCTCGGACGGCCTGCGGTTACAGGAGCCCGCGCAGCATCCCGATTCCCGAGCTACGCCCCCAAAGGGGGGTCGCTGATTCGTGCTCACTACTACCGGAACCGGGTAAGGCCTCAAGCTTTCAATGTCTGCAATCCGAACGGGATACAGCACTTAAGCCGGCCAAAGGTGTTGGAAACAGCTTCCAAACGGTAACAAACTGGGTTCCTCCCTGTCAACGCGCAAACTACCCGATTTCAGTTACTTTGGCCGGGTAGCCCGAATTGGCCCTCGGGACCGGCGACCGGGCATGCGCGGCGCGTCCTTTCGGACATTATCGTTGCGGTTATCAAAGTCCGGACGTCGCCGCACGTGGTGCCGCTCGGGCGTCGCCATTTGCCCTCGGATTTCTTGTAAGACAGCAGAAATCGATATAGTCATTGCCATGCCCCTACCGGAAAAGGCGCTGATTGCCCGCATTCGCGGCGCCGCAAAAGCGAGGAAAGGGGCTGTGGTAACCGGAATCGGCGATGACTGTGCGATTCTGAAGCCGCCGTCTGGCCACGAAATCCTGGTGACAACCGACTTCACTTTGGAAGGGGTTCACTTCCGCCGGGAGTGGCATTCTCCGGAAGTGGTGGGCCGCCGCTGCTTCACCCGCGGCCTGAGCGACATCTCTGCTATGGGCGGTCATCCCCTCGCGGTTTTTCTCTCGCTGGCGTTGCCCGGCAAACTCCCGCAAAGCTGGGTCGAGCGTTTCATGAAGGGTTTGCTCGTGCTGGCCCGCGAATTCAGAGTTCCGCTCGCCGGCGGCGACACGGCGCAATCGCCCAGCGACATTTTGGCCGACATCGTCGTGCTGGGATCGGTTCCGAAAGGGACGGCTCTCCTGCGGTCGGGCGCCAAGCCCGGGGATCGGATCTACGTTACGGGCGAGCTGGGTGGCGGCTCCGCGGCGCTCAAGGAATTCTTCGCCGGGAGGAAAGCAAAGTCGAAAGATTTCCCGCGCCACTTTCACCCTGTGCCTCGGATTGCGGTCGGTGAAATTTTGCGGACACGCGGGCTTGCCACCGCCATGATCGATCTCAGCGACGGGCTTTCCACCGACCTTACACACATTTGCGAAGAGTCGCGCGTGGGGGCGGAAATCCTCGGCGCCAACATTCCGCGGGCTCGTGTTGGCCGTCGGCGCAAGCCTGTTGACCTGAAACTCGCGCTCCACGGCGGCGAGGACTACGAGTTGCTCTTCACTGCGCGTCCAACTACGCCGATTCCGAACCGCATCGCGCACGTTCCGGTGACGCTCATAGGACATGTCACACGAGGAGGAAACATTCGCTTGAAGAGCGAAAACGGTGTCCTCACAAGACTAAAGCCCGAGGGCTGGGAACATTTCGGGCAGCGGCGGCAGAGCCGAACCACATAGGCCCAGACACCCTCGTCTGGGCGGCCGGGACGAAGTCCCCGCGATCGGCTGTGAACCGCAAGCTCAGCGATTGGTCTCGCGCGACAGGACACGTCCCGACGTACCTTCCCATGCTCTAGTTCGGGCTCCAACAGGGGACTAAAGTAAAGGTATGTCGTACTTTCACAAGCTCGCTTGCCTCTCAGTCGTGAGCCTCGGGTTCGCGCTAGTCTCGTTGCACGCCCAAACCGCCGCGTCGCCCGCGTCCCCGCCCCTGCCGGCAGTCGCAAATGCGCCCGTGTCCGTGGACCTGGCCTTCATCCAGAAACAGTTCGGGGAAGAATTCACGCTGGTGGACATCTCCACGCCCTACGTCCGCGACATTGATGGCGATGGCGTGGACGATCTGGTGATCGTCGCGCGCAGCAAGAAGACGATGCTCGATGCCGCCGAGCACAGCTACCGAGTCGTCGATCCTTATTACAGTTTCTACGGCTACGGAGATCCCAAGCTGACCTCCACGTTCGGATCGGAAGATGTGACGGACAAGAACCTCGTCGTGCTGGTGATTCACGGCGCCGGTCCGGAAGCGTGGCGCTCGGAGACGCCCAAGGCCAAGTTCGTGATCATCAACGTGCCGTTGAAGCGGATCGCCGTGCGGCGTCTGCAACTCCGCAAGAAGCAGGTGAACGCGATCTTCGCCGTCGAAGCCGATGCCAGCGCAGGCGATTCCGTGGTCTTCTGGGACGGCAAGCAGTACAAGTACCAGCCCATCGGCACCAATAACGCCAACTAAGTTCGGCAAGCAAGAGCGCGCAGCAGAATACCTGCTGCGCGCTGCCGTTTTTCACGGGCGGGGGCGCCCGCGCTACAGTTCACCTCAGTGGGCAACCGCCTCACCTTCCACCCGCGCGCGCCCTTCCTGGGACTTGACCCATTCGCCCGCCACCTGCCGCGTCACAACATTGAGCCGGTTCCAGACATTGATGGTCGCGATGGCGATCACCAGGGCGGCGAGTGCTTGCTCGTCGTAGTGCCGAGCAGCCTCCTCCCACACGTCATCGGGCACCGGATCGGACCGGTCGCTCAAGCGCGTGGCCGCTTCAGTAAGCGCCAGTGCCGCGCGCTCAGCCTCGGTGAAATAGGGCGCATCTCTCCACCCAGCCACGGCAAACAATCGCTCATCGGTTTCTCCAGCCTTTTTCATCATTCGCGCATGCATGTCCAGGCACACGCTGCAGCCGTTAATCTGGCTGGCCCGCAGATGAACCAGTCCGAGTGTGCGCTCGGGCACGCCTCGTTTTTCCGTGGACTTCGACAGCGCATACAGAGCCTGCATGGCTTCGGGATTAATCATGGCGGGATTTTTCAATCGTGCTTGCATGATGGTCGATCTCCTTGTCAGTGTTGATTTCCTTCTTCATGACTATGACGAATCGCAGGGCTGGAATGTGACAGTAGCGGGTTGAATACGGTCGACTCCCTAACCCCGCTGTCTTTCGAGTGGCCGGCAAGCGGGCACGCCTTCTTGATTGATAACGGCCCAGGTGCGCTATATTGTCACCTCGTCGGGCATGCCGTGTGTCCAGAGCTCCTTGAACCGAGTCATTAGGACTGGAGGGGAAATGCAATTCTTGAGGATTCTTCTTTTGCTGGCAATTGTGCATACGACCTGTTGGCTTTCTGCACAAACATCTGGGGTACCCGAAATTCAATACCGCTCTGTGCCCGATTTCCTGCACCTCCCGCCCGACCTCTATTTTGGCGAAGTTACCGGCGTCGCCGTGAATTCGAAAGGCCACATCTTTGTGTTTTCGCGCGGGAATACGACTGGTCCCGCGTATGGTGCCGCGGCGGCGCAGCTACTGGAATTCGACCGGGATGGGAAATTTGTGCGGGAGATTGGCCACAACCTCTATGCCTGGTCCTATGCGCATACGGTCAAGGTCGATCCGCAGGACAACATCTGGGTCACGGACAAAGGTTCGGATGTGATCGTCAAGTTCAATCCCGAGGGTCGAGTGTCCATGGTGTTCGGTCGCAAGCAGGAAGCGTCGGATGATGGGACAGGGCCGCTGAAAGAAGTTCAGCCTCCTCTGCCGGCCGAAGATGGATTGTTCAGACAAGTGACAGATGTGGCTTGGGATTCCGGGGGAAATACTTACATAAGTGACGGCTACATCAATTCACGAATCGCCAAAGTCGATAAAGATGGCAATTGGCTGAAATCATGGGGCGAGCCAGGGAACAAGCCAGGTCAATTCGACACTCCCCACAGCATTGCTGTTGATGCGCAAGACAATCTCTATGTGGCGGACCGCGGAAATCATCGCATTCAAGTATTCGACAGAAATGGTAAGTTTCTCCGCCAGATCATTGTCGATGTTCCCGTCCCGCCCGAGGCAAGACCCGCGATTGGTAACAAGACAGACCATCCATCTGGTTCGAGAACGCCAGGTTCTCCATGGGCAATTTGCATTACCCCACCGCCACATCAAGTGCTGTTCAGTTCCGATGCATTTCCGGGGCGAATATACAAGCTCAGCCTGGACGGAAAGGTTCTTGGCATGTTCGGCAAGTCAGGAAAACAGTTAGGGCAGTTTGGATGGATTCACGAGATTGCTTGCCCGTCCGAGGATGAACTGTACGTCGCCGAGCTCTTGAACTGGCGCGCACAAAAGATCCTTTTAGAACCAGCACACTGATGCTGTGCTGCGGACTCATGAACCGGAATTCTGGACAAATTGACGCGCTAGTCTACTTCACAGCACACTCATCTGACCTCGATGAGTGACATGGCGATCTTGCGTCAACTATCCAGAACCGCCGGGAAACCCGCGCGTGCGGTTGACCCTGTCCAGGGCCCTCCGCAAGCAACGTGCTTTGGTCGGTACGGTTCCGGTCCCATCGCAGGGTGAGCGGACTGCAGCAAGGCGGTGCCGCGAAACGAGTGTACGAGTGGCTTCGCGTCCAAGAGCTTGGCTTACAGCCCGCAATCGGGAGGGACTTTGTCTAAGTGCCGTAGCAACTGTTTCGCAATGTCGAGATCGGGATTGAACTGGAGGACGCGCATCACATCGTCCCGAGCCTGGTCATAGCGTCCGACCGCGCACAGCGAGCGCCCCAGATTCATTCCGATTTCGCTTCTTCCGGGAGCGCGTCCGAAGGCCAACTGCCACAACTTGACCGCCTCATTCAGGTGTCCTTCTTTTGCTTCGAGAACACCAAGGTTTGTAGCCGCGTCGATCGAATCAGGATCACTCTTAAGCGCCTCGCCATACAACCGGCGTGCTTCATGGTCGGCACCGCGTCTCTGCTCGACATATGCCAATGATGACAGGAGCGCCGGATCGGTTGGAGAGTGTTTCAAAGCCGCTCGCAACGACTGTTCTGCCAGGTTCTGCGCCGAGGTCATTCCGCTATTTACCGTGGCTTGCCATGCCAGTGCCAGATCACGCATGTCTTGTTCTGCCTTTTCCGAAGGAGGGAACGCTACCAATTGTGGAAAGGCCTGAGTGGTCCGAGTGTGGAGTGCCTGCTGCGGTCGGCGCAGCAACCGGTGGTCCGTAACTTCGGTGTGTGCGATGTCAGAACTGAGGGACTCAGGCATGTGGCAACCGGTACAGTCCCGCTGATCACGATAATGCTTGGCAGCGAACTTGTCCCCGTGGCAAGCAAGGCACTTTCTACGATAGAAGCTCACGCGCTCTTCCGGGCTTACGATCTGGTGAGGATCATGGCACGTGGTGCACGAAAGTCTATCCCCCGATTTCTTCTTGCACATGCTCTGCGCCAGCGCCTCGAACTGGCTGGTCGCCCGCAACCTCTCCGGGTCGCTGTCGGACAAGACGAAATATCGGACATTCTGGAACAGGTCATCGCCCGGCTTGTATTCGTACAGATGCCGACCCGTTCGCTCGATGGCGACATTTCCTTCCAAGTGGCACTGCATGCAGACCTGGTCGCGACGTTTCGCGTTGAGCTTCGCCGGATTGATGATCGGCGCGCCGGTTGTGTGAGCTTTACCAGGCCCGTGGCACCGCTCGCAAGTCACTCCGGGATACGAGAAGATGGGGACCTTGTAACGGTTTTCAGTGCCTGCAACCGGCGGCTGAATCCCACTCCCGTGGCATTCCAAACAGCTCATCAGAGCCGGCAAGTTCATTGGGATCTCGCGGGTATTTGAGTATGCCGGAGGCATGTCCCACATCTGACGATCGGCATACCAGTTCACGGGCGCCTCAAAAGCAAACCCATCCACAGAAAATAGATATGTTCGCCCTCGGCGCCCCTGCCCAATGTAGTAGAGCAATTCTCGCTTCCCCCGCACCATCGGGTCCCCCGGCCTCTCGAAACTCAACCATGTCTTCTCATCGGATCTATAAATTTCGTACTTGATTCCAGACGGTTGGTGCGTAAAGCTGCCTGCAACGAACCTCTCCTCCGAGGCTAGTCCACTGGCCTGCGCCATAGCCGTCTTCATGTAGGACCGGTAAATGCTCCCATGGCATTTCGCGCAGGCCTCGTTGCCGACGTAACCGCCCGCATCGGCCCCAAAAACTTCTTCCGATCTTTTAGTTTGGGAAAAAGCAAGACCGCAGAGCAAGCTGAGAAACAGCCTTGCTAGCCACAATCCGAGGCCCTGATAACGAGACCAAGGCGAGACGTGTGCGCGGGTGACGCCCTCGTGGCAAACGCGATTCATTTTTGGAAACTTCATCCGCTCGTGCGCAGATCACGGAAGTGGCTGTAGCAAGGGTAGGCCTGGCAGCCTGGCACGGCTGTTCACAACTGCTCACTGTCACATTTGAAGTGGGGAATTATTAGTTGACGCAACCAGGCGATTACACTCATTGCCCCCCAGTCAGCCCGGGCAGGGGTCTCCACAATTGCCCCGAAAAGCGCTGTGATCGAAATCACAGACGTTGCGCAATTCCACCAGTAGAGTACCTCGAACGAGCGAGACTCCCTTCTTTGAGGATGGTCTAGCGGTTATGAGGAAGGGTTTAGTGCACTTACCCGCGCCAACATTTCCAGAAGTGTTGGAAGCTGTGGGGACCGATTCGGCAGTGTGCGACGTTTTGGATTCCAAACTCGACCTTGCCTACGCAAATCCGGCGTGGGACAAATTCGCAAGGGACAACGACGGCTCGCATTTGACCGCTGATGCCGTCAACGGTACGAACATCCTCCAAGTGATTCCTCGCGTCCTGCGCCCCTTCTATACACGTGTATTCGATGAGGTGCGCTGCAGCGCAGTGGTCTGGCAACACATCTATGAGTGCTCCGGTCCGGGGCGCTTTCGCAAGTTTCGGATGCGCATCCATCCGCTGAACCCTGACTGGCTGATGGTTAGCAATACCCTTCTTGTCGAGGAAGAGTTTGGGCGGGCGGCTCCGGCACACGATTTTGTCTATCGAAACAGCCACGGGCTGATAGTCATGTGCGCGAACTGCCGCAGTTCTCAACGAAGAGACGATCCGCGTCAGTGGGACTCTTGCTCAGCTCACCTGAAGGTCCCTGAGGCGTCTCTTGGCGTCCATGACGGCCTTTGCCCCACCTGTCGAGGTTATTTCTATCCGCCGGATTCACTCCGAGATGCTCAGGCGGAGAATTAAGCCAGTTAGAGACGCAAATCAGCGTTCCTGAGGTCTACCCTTGTTTCGTCATTCGTTTGACGAGCCGGGCGTCGGATGTGACAAGCACCTGATGCGGTTGGTCACGCTACCTTTTCAAATTGATCTCGGAACCCGGCCAGACTGGGTCTTACGCTCGGCCTGACAATCCGGATTTCTGCTTCTCGGCACAACGAATGTTTGGCCTTCCGTATCTTTAATTTGAGTGCAAAGCAGACCCGCCGAAGATTTCTCATTTTTTCTGTCACACCCGCGAACTCTCATACGTCATCGTAGTGACGAACCGTGAAGAGGGAAGTTCTCGAATGAACGACAAGGACTGGCTGGCGGAGCAATTCGAACAAAATCGCGGACACCTGCGCGCGGTCGCCTACCGCATACTCGGCTCCGTGGCCGAGGCCGACGACGCCATCCAGGAAGCCTGGTTGCGCCTCAACCGCTCCGACGCAAGCGACATCGAGAATCTGGGCGGGTGGTTGACGACCGTTATCGGCCGCGTGTGCCTCGACATGCTTCGCTCCCGCACTTCCCGCCGCGAGGATTCCCTGGACGAACAGATAGCCGAGCCCGTGGCCGGGACCTCGACCAGCACCGACCCAGAACAGGAGGCTCTGCTTGCCGACTCGGTCGGTCTGGCACTGCTGGTCGTGCTCGACCGCCTGACTCCAGCAGAACGCCTCGCCTTCGTGCTGCATGACCTTTTCGCAATGCCCTTCGACGAGATCGCGCGCATTATCGGCCGTACTCCTGAGGCGACCCGCCAACTCGCCAGTCGTGCCCGCCGTCGCGTGCAGGGACCGGGCGAACTTCCCGCTAGAGAGCTAAACCAACAACGAAGAGTGGTCGATGCCTTCCTCGCTGCTTTGCGCGCCGGGGACTTCGAAGGCCTGGTTGCGGTCCTCGATCCAGATGTAGCGGTGCATATCGACGAGGCAGCCGCCGCACCAGGGGCCGCGCGAGAAATCCACGGCGCCGCCACTTGGGCCAGGGGTGCAATCGCCTTTTCGCGCGGCGCGCGCTTCGTTTGTCCTGTGCTCGTGGGTGGTGTTGTGGGCGCGGTGCTGGCCCCGCGAGGCAAGCTGTCGAGAGTGCTCCACTTCACCATCAAGAATGGCAAGATCGCAGAAGTTGACATAATCGCCGACCCCGCACGCTTACGCGAACTCGATCTCTCCATCCTCCCTGAGACGGGTCAGTAGACCGTGGGGTCGCCTCATTTCGCGCCCAGGCCCAGGCGAAATGCTATGATCAGCAGCTTGTTAGCTCAAGAGTCTCTCTGAGGGAGGGTCCGAACGCCTCCCAGCTATTCAGCGCTCCAGCGGTAACAGGTATTTGGGGTTGCTCTCAAGTGCGCCACCGAAGAATTGCCGATCAGCTTCGCGCATGTCCCAGGCGATTACAGAGGTTGGGGTGATCTGGATCGTGACGTCATCCCACTGTGCGAACACCAGACCCACCTTGGGGTCCGCGAGTGCGGCTTCGCTCAGGTATTTGCGATGAATATCTGCATTCCGTTTCTGCGATGATTCGCCGGTGAGGATCTGCGCGGTCCCAACAATATTGATGCCGCAGGACGCTGCTGGATTGCGAGAGT
Organism: uncultured Acidobacteriota bacterium; assembly: GCA_963765755.1. Classification (GTDB taxonomy): domain Bacteria; phylum Acidobacteriota; class Terriglobia; order Terriglobales; family Acidobacteriaceae; genus Gp1-AA133. Next base: position 435,766 of record CAVXXV010000023.1, read on the forward strand.
CGATCATGAGAGACACCTTCGGAGTTGCCTGCAAGTTTCGCGCTTTGCGGCTGCGCGAGGACGTGGCTACCGAAACGCGTGCACCGTCAAACCAGTACCACACTGCAACCATGTGGATGGAACCATCCGGATTCTGAGTGGCGAGCGAGGCGACATGTCGGTCGCCCAACAACTGCCTGACCAAAGCATCGGCAAGGGAAGCCATCGTAGTGAAGTCCTCGAGGGACGGAATTCTAACGCCAACGCGTAACTGGGGAAAACCGCTTTTTCGGCCATGCTGCGACTCTTTTCTCGAAACGGCCACGAGCTTCGCTCCGAATTCCCCCTAATACTTTCCAATTATTGATGCCGGTTTCCTCCATGGTTACAGTGGCCGACACTCGGGGTCGCGATCCTTCGCTGTGGGCCAGCATTCCACGGCCTTAGGAACTTTCAACCTTCATCACTCTACCGGGAATCCGGTTCTCCAAAGGGACACCTGCATGCGAGCGTTCTCGATTTTTCTGCTGGCTCTGGGACTCGTAGCTACTTCGTTTGCCCAAAGCGACAATGCCGTCGTCTCGGGCACCGTCACCGATGCCCAGTCTCTGCCGATCGCCAAAGCTACGGTGAATTTCAAGGCGCTCAGCACTGGTGCCATACGCGTCGTCACCACCAACGAGAAAGGCCTCTTCTACGCTCCAGCGCTCCGTCCGGATGACTACGAACTGACCACTGAAGCACCGGGCTTTGCTGCCGTAACACAGGCCTTGCATCTTGAGGTAGGGCAGAAGATCGCTCTTGAGGTCAGCCTGAAGATCGGTCCGGTCAAGGAAGGCGTTCGTGTCAATGCATCCGCGGAGGTGCTTCGCACCACCGATGCCAGCGTTGGCGAAGTAGTCGAACCCAAATCCATCCAGGAGTTGCCGCTCAACGGGCGCATGCTGATTGACCTGGTGCTCACCGTGCCTGGAACCCACGTCGGCTTCGGTGCGCAAACGGGGGAAACTAATCCACTCTACTGGCGACCGGGCCAACGCTCGGCCATCGTGATTGGGGGCAGCCGGCCGAATGCCAACTTCTTTCTGCTCGATGGCGCGACCAACACCGACCCTACCTTCAATACGCAGAACCTGAGCCCGTCGCCCGACGCGGTCATGGAGTTCCAGGTGGTCACGAGCAGCTACACGGCTGACATGGGCGGCGCCGGAGGCGGCCAGATCAACATCGTGACGCGCTCTGGCACGAATCAATTTCACGGCACTGCCTATGAGTTTCTGCGCAACGGCGCCATGGATGCCAGCCCCTTTGCGTCCATGGGCAACAATCACCTCGTGCAGAATAATTTCGGCGCTTCCTTCGGCGGCCCTCTCTTAGGCAAGGGTCGCAAGACTTTCTTCTTTCTCAACTACGAAGGCCTTCGCCTTTCCCAGGCGGACGCGCAGATTCTCACCGTTCCCATGCCGGAGGAAATCACCGGCGACTTCAGCATGAGCAACCTCAAGATCTACGATCCGACGACTGCGGTCGCGAACCCGAGCTACGATCCAACCAAGCCGGTCGGCCCTTCAAATTTTCCCTACACGCGCTCGCAGTTCCCCAACAACCAGATCCCCACCGATCGGATCAACCCGCAACTCGAAGCGTTCCTTCTTAAATATCTGCCCATGCCGAACATGATGATGAATGACTCCGGAGTGGACTCGAACAACTACCTCGACGTTCGCAACGAGACCCATTTTGAGGATCAGGGCACCGCCCGCGTGGACCACATCTTCTCGAATAACGACACGCTCATGGCGCGCTATTCGCTCGGCGCTCAACACGGCTTCTCGCCCAGCAGCGGCGTGACCGCGACCACCGAGAATCTGCCCGGGTTCGGCGCGAACTTCGACAATCTGTCGCAGCAGGCGGTGATCTCCTGGAATCATGTCTTCTCCAGCACGAAGGTGAACACGGCGTCGATCGCGTTTTCCCGATTGTCGATGGATCGCACCTCGCAGAATAACAACGTCAACGATATCGTGGGCCAGCTTGGGATCCAGGGCATCGGATTCGGTGGTCCGGGAGCGTGGGGTGCTCCCTGGTTCGCTGCGCAGGGCTACACCGGAATTGGCGACACCTTCGCCGCGACCCCCATGCACGCCTGGGACACGACCATCGAAGTGCGCGACATGTATGCCTGGCAGCGCGGACACCATGGTTTCCGTTTCGGGGGCGACGCGCGCCGCTACATCTGGCCGATGTGGGGATTCTTCCAGAATCGCGGTTTCTATCAGTACACCAGCGGCTACACTACGCAGTCGGGATTCAACGATGGCAGCGGTTCGGGACTCGCCAGCCTGCTGCTGAGTCTGCCGTCCGTAAAGCAGCGCCAGGCGGGCATCCCGCAGATGAATCTTCGTAACTGGGGTTGGGATGCCTTTGCGCAAGACAGCTGGCAGGTGACGACGACCACGACGCTGAACCTTGGCCTGCGCTACGAATACACCAGCCCGCTCTACGATCTCGACAACACGAACACGAATCTGATTTTCAATGGGGGCGCTCCTTCCGTGTTCATCGGCGGCCAGCAGGGTTATCCCCGAGGCTTGATGTATTCCAACAAGCACAACTTTGCTCCGCGGATTGGAGTCGCCAAGAATCTTCCTCGCATGGGGATTGTGCTGCACGGCGCCTATGGAGTCTTCTACACTCCGGTCGACCAGAACACATGGTGCAACCAGCGGCACAATGTTCCCTACGTGTTTCCGGAAACGCAGCAAGCCGACAATTTCACTCCGCCCGCCGCGCTCTTTGCCAATCAATTGAACTTTGGAACACCCGTGCTGGGAACAGGCACGCTGCCCGCTACCACCGTGAGCTTTACTGCTTTCGACCCGCACGCGCCCGCTGAATACATCCAGCAATGGAACACACAGGTGGAGAAAAGCTTCGGCCCGAACACCACCCTGGAAGTCGGCTACCTCGGCGCACGCGGCTTTCACCTGCAGCGATCGCACTTGATCAACAATGCTCCTCCGGGACCTGGTCCGCTCGGCCCACGCCGGCCGTTCAAGACGCTCACGTTCGTTCCCGGGACCAAGCTCACGCCCAGCAGTACCGACGCGATCGTGCAGAGCCAGACTTTCCCCGTCAGCACCATCAACCTGTTGGAGAATACGGCACAAAGCTGGTACGACGCAGGCTACGTCAACGTGCGGCGCAGATATTCGCGCGGGCTGAGCTTGCTGGCGAACTACACATATTCGAAGAATCTGTCGGATGCCCCGGACTTCCGCTCCCCCATGGACGAATCCGCCATCCCGCAGAACAATAGCAACCTGCGAGCCGAAAAAGGCCCGGGCTGCGACGTCCGGCACCGTTTCGCACTCAGCAACGTTCTGGATATTCCCGCTTACCGTCGCAATGAATGGCTGCGCTTGCTAACCCAGAACTGGCACTTCACGACCATCTACCAGGTCCAGTCCGGGATGCCCTTCACGATCTCTGTCTTCGGCGACACGGCGAACTCCGGCACGGTTCTGGGCGAGAATCCCATCCGCGCCAACTACACCGGTCAACCAATTTTCGGTCCGGGCACGCACACTGCCGACAAGTGGTTCAATACTGCCGCGTTCGCTACGCCTCCCGCCTTCACATTCGGCAACGTCGGCCGAAACTCGATTTATGGGCCAAGGATGCAATCTCTAGACATCGCTCTTGCGCGCAGTTTCCGCGTCAGTGAGCGAATTGGTGTTCAACTCCGCGGAGAGGCCTTCAATGCTCTGAACCACGCGAATCTGGGCACACCCAACCGCTTCGTCAACACGCCACAATTCGGTACGATCACGATGGCAATGACACCCGGCCGGGAACTCCAGGTAAGCGCAAGGATGTCTTTCTAACTGGAAGGCGATGGGCCAAGTTTTTCAGGGGGTGGAATTGCCAAGTGGAATCGCTTTGTAAACGGAAACGCCGAATCACTCGCATCCAAATGTTTTTACCCGGACACGGTGATTCGGCGATTCTCGTCAGCAAACCTAAAGCTCAGTGCCCGTCGAGGCATCCTCGCTGGCCCGAGCTATTGGGGTAGCCTGTGCCCGCGTTGTACGCGTTGTTCGACCACTCGCCCTGAATCTTCCAGCGACTACCATTGCTGAACGTTACCAGCGGAACGTTGAAGGTCCAGGCGCACTTGTCTCCATTCTCTTCTCCGCGACGGTCATACCACGCGCCCGGAGCGGCAGGATCGGTGCGAGCCTCGGAGAGTTCGTGCCCGCTCACATTCGACAACGCCGCTAATCCTTGCGAGTGCAGACCGGAAGTATCCGCCGGATCGCACCCGGCATCTCCATCCAGATTGAAGAAGAACGCCACCTGCACGGTTACGCCGCCGCAGGAACCGTACGTGTGATATGCGCAGTATCCCGCGTGCCCGCGCGCCACATCCACATAAACAGGGTAGTAGCCATTCTCCACGGGATTGCTGATCCTTCTACACACCTCGGCCACAATCGCAGACGTGGAACTTCCATTCGCGGCTGTCGACGTATCGATGACATGGCCGTTGTGCGTCACCGAAGGACCGACCTGACCGTTCGTCCCGGTATATTCGTCCGAAGTCTTCGCATAGTTCGAGTTGCTGAAGCCCGTGTACCAGGAATCAAGTCCGGTGATCTTGTCTCCAACGAACGAGGAGTTTCCCCACTTAGGCCCCCAAAAGATAGACTCGCTCACGGTGTAGGGCATAATCGGACCGCCGTGGTAAGTCATATTGGCATTATTTCCTTTCGCCGCGCGTGGCGCCGGATTGAAACCTCGCGCCCAGTGGATTCCTAGCATGGGAGCTTCGCGCTGCGCGTTCATCGTGGACAGATCCTGCCGATCAGTTCCAGGTGCATTCTCAGACTGGCCGAAGGAAGGGATTCCAAACAACAACATCAGAGACAACATCAACCACTTGATTTTCACGGAGGGCTCCTTTCGAGAGTGAGTTTCGCGGGGAGACGAGCCTGAACAACAACAAACGGCGCGCATTATGTTTCCCGCAAAAGGCGAGGTCAATACAGGGCTTTACTGATGGACGTCCGGAAGCGCTTTGTCAAACGATCAAGACGCTTCGCTAAAGGTATGTTGCTGATCATGCAGCAGTTTCTTGGTTGGTCTGTGCAGAAATGGCACTGGGCTTCCATATCACGAGCAACAGCCCTGCAATGGCGAAAGAGATGTGTGCGATCCACGCCGGGCCGCCATTCTCGCGCAGGACTAGTCCCCAACATGCCACTGAAGTAGCGCTGCCAACCCGAGCGAGGTGCCCTGCTCTCCAGCGACTGAACGCAGTCGATCGCGTTGAACGCCGACGCGGTCGATTGGGAGGACGCACAATCTGGCGCTCTAAAACGAATCCAGAGACAATTGCCCAAACTCCCATGCCGATCAAAGCCCACTGCGTGGGTGTGATTTCAGGTGAGGTTTTATCAATCCTAAGAGCAACTTGGAAGCAGGCCAGCACAACGAGAACGCAGAACACCTGCACAACACGGAAGTGGCGCTCGGTACTCAGGATGACAGTCTCCTCTTCGCCGGTCAGGACTACGACATCATTCTAGTTTTACCGGACGAATGGGTCTTGTAACTGTCGTAATCACGCAAGCAGGTTGACAGTTGCCAAGTTTCAAGCACCCGCCGTACCAAAGGTGTGTATTCGTGAATCGGCGACCTTTTGAACTGCGACAATCCTCGCTCGAGCACTGAATTAAAATAAAGATCCCATGGGCCTGCCGGAAGGGTTCACCATACGCCGCGCCTCCACCGACGACCTGGCTACGTTGGTCGAGCATCGGCGCTGGATGTTTTACGACATGGGCTATCGTGACCATGCCGCCATGGACGCGATGGCGCTCAAGTTCCGGCCCTGGCTTATCAAAGAAATGGATGCCGGCGAATATCTCGCCTGGCTGGTGGTTGCGTCTGACGGTTCCATCGCGGCGGGAACGGGGCTGTGGCTGATGGACTGGCCTCCCCACATGATTGGCACGGGCGTGCGCCGGGGCAATATTCTGAACGTCTATACCGTCGAAAAATTTCGCCGCCGCGGATTAGCCCGTCAACTCATGGAAGTGGCGGTCCAGTGGTGCCGCGAGAATTGCGTCGATACCGTCATCCTGCATGCCAGCCCCGACGGTCGCAAGCTGTACGAATCCATGGGCTTCACGTCCACCAACGAAATGAGGGTCCGGTTGTGACGAAGACAAAGCGCGGGGCGCAGGATCGTGGAACCAAGAAGCCAGGGGAGCGTCCGCAGCTTCGCCCCATCGGCAAGATTCGATCCACTCTCACGAACCGCAGCAAGGCGCCGAAACAAGGTTCCGAAGGCGCGCCCGACGCATGGCTTGAGATCAAAGCGTTCGCCGCTCCAGCCCTTCAAGGACTCCAACCCGGCGACGAGATCATCGTGATGACCTGGTTCCATCAATCCCGCCGCGACGTGCTGAAAGTTCATCCGCGCTCGGATCCGAATCGTGCGCTCACTGGAGTCTTCGCCACGCGCTCTCCCGACCGCCCCAACCCGATCGGCCTGCATCCCGTGACCATCCGAAAGATTGTGGGCACCCGCCTGCGTATCGGCCCCATCGAAGCCCTCGATGGCACGCCCGTCATCGACATCAAACCGGTGATCGCCTGCTCACCATTGTCGTAGCCCTGGCTGCCCCGAATCTGGAGCTTTACCCCGTGATCCTCCGTGTCCTCTGTGGTTAAAGATTTTCTTGTCAGAGCAAGACAGAGATTAGGAGGCCTACGAACCGCTAACAAATAGATCGAGACGCAAGAGATTTAGCCAAGCGAAAGCTTCAGGTAAGTCTCTTCACTGAGCCGCCAGCTTCAGCACATTTCCGCCGTAGTCGACCAGGTAAAGCTCTCCTGCTACATCCTGTCCGAAGGAACTCATGTTAAGACCCGTTGACAGCAGCATCGTGCGCGTCCACGTTCCGGCCGGCGCCTCCACCAGTTCCCACATCGTCCCGCTGATGTAATCTCCAAACACGTAAGCCCCAGCCAGGCCGGGAATCGCGGTGCCCCGGTAGACGTAGCCGCCCATCACCGCCTCGCCTTCGCTGTGCGAGTACTCCGCGATCGGCATGGCGAGCCCGCTCCTATTGCATCCGCTTGCCGGATTGAAGCAGTGCAAGCCTTCCATGACGTTCCACCCATAATTCTTTCCGTTCTCCACGATGTCGATCTCTTCGTACTTATCCTGCCCCACATCGCCCACGAAGAACCGGCTTCCGCCGCGCTCGAAGGAGAATCGCCACGGATTGCGCAGCCCGTAAGCAAAGATCTCCGGCAAGCCTCCGCCACCGGCGAACGGATTGGTTGGCGGAATCGCGTACTGCTTGCCGCCGCTTTGACTGTTCACATCGATGCGCAGCATTTTGCCGAGCAGCGTTTGCAGGTTCTGCCCGTTGCCCATCGGATCACCGCCGCTTCCACCATCGCCGAAACCGATGTACAGAAATCCGTCCGGCCCAAACACCATCTGTCCGCCCTTGTGATTCGAAAACGGCTGATCAACCGTCAGCAGAATTCGCTCGCTCGCGGGATCGGCTACGTTCGCGTCACCGGCCGAAACGTGGTACTCCGCGATGACGCTCTGGATTTGCGCGCCGATCGTTCGATCGTAGTGCACATAGAAAAGGTGGTTCTGCGTGAATTGAGGATGGAAGGCAAGCCCGAGCAACCCCATCTCACCGCCCGAGGTGACTTTGGCGGCGATATCGAGAAAGGGTGCGCTCACCAGCGATCCGTTGGCAGCAATCCGGATCGATCCCTGCTGCTGCACGACAAACATCCTTCCCGTACCGTCGTTGGGGAATTGCAGATCGACTGGGTTGCTTAGGCCGCTCACCACCGGCGTGAGAGCGAGCGTTGGAGGCGGACCTCCACCGCCGGCAGGCGGCGTGGTGGATTTGCTGCTGCTGCACGCCTGCGACAGGCACGCTAGCGCGAGCGTTGCGACCCGAAGACTGCGCTGTCCCCACGGCATGCGGGGAATTTTAGTCCAGGCGCGGGAAGGCAAGTGTCACTCGCTTGTACATAACGGGGTTACCGAAGGCCAACTCGCCTATAATTTGTGGCCTATGAATCTGGAACAGAAACTCGAGGAACTCAAGAAACGCGACCACCTGGCCGAAGAAGGCGGCGGCGAACGGCGCCGCGAGAAGCAGCACAAGGAAGGCAAGATGTCGGCGCGCGAGCGCATCGAGTTCCTGCTCGATGAAGGCACGTTCGAGGAGACCGACAAGCTGGTCACGCACCGCTGCAACGACTTCGGCATGGCCGAGCAGAAGTTTTACGGCGACGGCTTCATCACGGGCTACGGCCGCATCGAAGGCCGCCTGGTCTTTCTGTTCGCGCAGGACTTCACCGTCTTCGGCGGCTCTCTCTCCGAAGCCAATGCCGGAAAAATCGTCAAGATCATGGACCTCGCGGCGAAGATGGGCGCGCCGATGATTGGCCTTAACGACTCGGGCGGCGCGCGCATTCAGGAGGGCGTGATGTCGCTCGCCGGATACGCTGATATTTTCCTTCGCAACACGCTGTACAGCGGCGTGGTCCCGCAAATATCTGCCATCATGGGCCCGTGCGCCGGCGGCGCCGTCTACTCGCCCGCCATCACGGATTTTATCCTGATGGTCGACAAGACCTCGTACATGTTCATCACCGGCCCCGATGTCATCAAGACGGTCACACATGAAGAAGTCACCAAGGATCAGCTGGGCGGAGCGACCACGCACAATGAAACTTCGGGTGTCGCGCATTTCCTGTCGCACGACGATGCCGAGTGCCTCTCGATGGTGCGTGAGTTGCTCAGTTTCGTTCCGTCCAACAATCTGGAAGATCCGCCACGACGCCCCTGCACCGATCCGATCGACCGCGCCGAACCTGCGCTCGACAAGATGGTGCCGGCGGAATCCAATCGCCCCTATGACATCAAAGATGTGATCCATGCGGTCGTTGACGATGGCTACTTCTTTGAAGTGCAAGAACACTACGCCAAGAACATCGTCGTGGGATTCGCCCGCCTGAACGGGCGCTCGGTGGGCATCGTCGCCAACCAGCCCGCGATGCTTGCAGGCACGCTCGACATTAATGCCTCGATCAAGGGCGCGCGCTTCGTGCGTTTCTGCGACTGCTTCAACATTCCGCTGGTGACATTTGAAGACGTCCCAGGATTTCTTCCCGGCACCCAGCAGGAGTACGGCGGGATCATCAAGCACGGCGCGAAGTTGCTGTTTGCTTTCGCCGAGGCGACGGTGCCCAAGGTCACGGTGATCACTCGCAAAGCCTACGGCGGCGCCTATTGCGTCATGGCGTCGAAGCACATCCGCACCGATGTGAACTACGCGTGGCCGACGGCCGAGATCGCCGTGATGGGGCCAGAAGGGGCGGTCGATATCGTCTACAAACGTGAACTGGAGCAAGCCGCCAACCGCGACGAAGTGCGTCAGTCAAAAATAGAAGAGTTCCGCGACCGCTTCGCCAACCCCTACGTCGCAGCCGATCGCGGCTTCGTCGATGCGGTCATACGACCGCGAGAGACGCGCAAAAAGCTGATCCAGGCGCTGGAAATGCTGCAGACCAAGCGGGACAAGAACCCGCCGAAGAAGCATGGGAATATACCATTGTGATGTTGATTGCTAACTATCGGGCGGCAGCCGCGACTTTGAATCGAACCTTTTCCTTACGCTGAAGGTAGTCCACGATCTCGAAAAGATTGCGGGCCTGAGGATTGCCGGACGGGCCTAGCATCCGCATCAGGCTCTTGGGGGAATGTTGAGTTGCTTGAGCGAGCTCGGCAAAGCCGATGGTGGCATTGATGTAATCCCGCAAAACGGCCTTTCCGGTTTCCACGTCTCCGCGAACGAAACTCTCGACACTGGCGCGCAAAAGCTCCTTCCGGAACGCCGCGTCCCGGCGAACGCGCATTTGCACGGTTTGTTTGAAGTCACGCGTTAGGGGCATGTTGGTTCACTTCTTCGGCTTCCTCTTTTTGTAGTCTTGCCATCTTTCAAGCGCATCTCGAATATCTTGTTGCTGTCTCATCTTCGTTCCGCCGCCCAGCAGAATCACCAGCCGGTCCCCATCTCTGCCCAAGTAGATTCTAAGGCCAGGGCCAAAGTGGATTCGGTATTCGTGAAGGCCGCGCCCCAAGCTCTTTATTCCGGACACATTTCCCTGCTCCAACCTTGTCAGCGCCACCGCGACCTGTGCGGCAGCCTCGGCCGCGCGGACAAGCCGCATATGGGGACCGCGCTGAAATCTAAGATCGACGCTAGTTTTGTGTACGGATTTGCGTCTGTGACCGCGGTCACGAGTCGATGCAGCGGGTTTACGCGCCGGAGTAGAATGCCTCTTCCCCAGGAGGCACTCGTGAAGCCCTTTACCCTATTATTGTTCCTTGCGCCCGCCCTGCCCGCCCTCGCTCAGGATCCCCAATCCTGGCTCGCCAATCTTCCGCAAGCCAAGGAGTACGTGCAGAGGCGTGTCTCGAGCTACGACACTACTGGCGCCAACGCCGACTACAAGCAGCTGACTGGAGCCGAGACCGCCACGCTGCTTGATGTCGATGGTCCCGGCGTCATCACCCACATCTGGGTCACGATTGCGAGTGGCGATCCCCAGCATTTGAAAGCGCTGGTGCTGCGCGCATACTGGGACGGCGAGTCCATGCCCAGCGTCGAAACGCCGATCGGGGACTTCTTCGGACTTGGGCTGGGCGAGTATTACCGATATCAGTCGATCCCGCTCAGCGTTGGGTCTGACAAGGCGCTGAATTCATACTTCCCGATGCCCTTTCAGAAGCACGCGCGCATCACCGTGACCAACGATGGGGCGGTCAAGGTCGATGCGTTCTACTTCAACATCGACTACCGCGCTTACTCAAAACCACTGCCGCCGGACCAGCTCTACTTCCACGCGCAGTACCGGCAGGCGAATCCGAACGTGGGCACGACCGCGGATTGGAAATCCAACGGCGACATGAACGATCGCAAGAATCTCAACGGCGATGGCAACTACGTGTGGATGGAAGCCGTCGGGCGCGGGCACTTTGTGGGCGTGACCATGTCGGTGCTGCAGAACCAGGATCAGTGGTGGGGCGAAGGCGACGACATGTTCTTCATCGACGGCGAGGCGCGGCCTTCGATCAACGGCACGGGCTCGGAAGACTATTTTCTCGGTGCCTGGGGATTCAGCGCGGGAGCTTTCGCGTATGGACTCTACGGCGCGCCCGTGAAGGGAGACGAAATCGCCGGCAGCCGCTCGTCAGTGTACCGGTTCCATCTCGACTCGCCCATCCCGTTTACCAAATCGCTGCGCGCGACCATCGAGCACGGGCACGCCAATCATCGGTCGGATGATTTTTTCTCGGTGGCGTATTGGTATCAGGCAGAACCGCACGCGCAGTTTCCGAAGTTGCCTTCATTGGAAAATCGAACCCCGAGATTGCACGCGGTGGGCGGGCCGGGGAACGCGAGGTGACGCCAAGACCTTTTCAACCACACAGGACAGGAGCGGCAGAGGACAGGGTACCTAGCCGGGGGAATGTTAGGGAAACGCGTGTGCGCGGGACTCAAACCACGAGCCTTTTCACAAAAACTAAGAGTCCCGAGGGGATGTTGATCTCATTCATCTCGGCCAGTAGCTCGCGTTAGACCCTTGCCGACCTGCCTTCGTCGTTTCCTTGCGGGTTACGACGCGCGATCTAGACTCGGGCTCCGGGCTTACCGCCAACCGGACAAATCAGTTCAACGCCTCGGGACTCTATCTTGCCTTCGACTTGTGCTCCTGTTCTCCTCGACCAGCGCTTAGCTATAGACCCTTGCCCGCCTTCCTTCCCGCTTTCGCTGGAAGGTGACTTCGCTTGAGCCCCGGACGCCGCACCAATCGGAAAAACTCAGAACGTGTCAAAGAACGAGTTTGTTTTACTCCTTCTATTTTTAGAGTCAATCAAAACCGCATGATTTAATGTCCCGCAAAATCAATCGAGTGCAGCCCGCTCACAGGGCAGTGACATTTTTTGGTGCAATGGCCACTTCCCTTTTTCGCAGGGGTGCGCTAGCCCACGCATTAACGCGAGTTCGCGGTTACTGTTTTCCTGTTGCTGGTGGTTCGAGTGCGAAAAACTGAGTGTGGAAATGTTGTCGCCATACAACATTCATGCGGGCGCGCGAATTGTTCACCGGAGCCGGAAAGGCGCAAAGTCGTCTCTCGTCAAGGTCGATGGACGGCCCGGTACTTGGAACCCCAAGCACAGACAATCCTGAATACGTCATATCCAGCTATCTCGCACCTCACTGCATTCGTGAGGGCCCCTGTGATTGGCTCAAACAGACAGAGAAAGCGACGCCAGCCAGACGTCGTCCATGCCCAAAAGCATTCTTGTCGTTCCGCTCTTAAGTCGCTTTGTTCAGCACCTTTACCATGTGTCAGACAGCAAATACCAGCGAAGGCAGCATGGAAAAGCCTCCGACACCGGCCGAGACGCGATACGAGTACCTCTTTCTCAAGAGCTTGCGCGAATCAACGGCGGCTTACGGCTGCTAGGGGCAAGTACTCGTAAGGCCGGAGGAGCGCCAAAGAGACGGGCCTGGTTCTTCGCCCCACTCTTGACTTCGTCCGCGCGGGCGTCTCACCATACCCGGCAGGCATTCTCCCGCACCATCGCCGCGTTGGCCTTACAGTGATAAGCCTCGCGGAACTCCGGCATGTTCGACACCGTCCCATTTACCCGCCACTTGCCCGGCGAATGAGGGTCGATATTAGCCAGATACCGTGATATCTGGTCGGTACGGTTTTGGCACCACACATTCGCAAATCCCAGGAATAACCGCTGCTGCGCGGTCAAGCCATCGATCGGAGCGGGTTCTTTTCCCGCCAGCGAATCCATCAGCGCCATGTACGCGATGCGCAGGCCGCCATTGTCGGCTGTGTTCTCGCCCAGGGTTAGCTTGCCATTGAGCTTCACATCGGGCAGCGCGTTGTAGTCGGCGTACTGATCCTTGATGCAACTGGTCCTCTTCTCAAACTCTTCTTTGTCCTTACTGGTCCACCAGTCTTGAAGGTTGCCCACGGGATCGAACTTCGCGCCTTCATCGTCGAATCCGTGCGTGAGTTCGTGCCCAATCGCCGCGCCAATTGCGCCATAGTTCAATGCGTCATCCGCGTCATTGTCGAAGAACGGCGGCTGGAGAATTCCGGCGGGGAACGTGATGTTGTTCTGCAGCGGGTTGTAGCTCGCGTTGACCGTCATCGGAGGATACGGCCAGTCGCCCTTATCCACCGGCTTGTTGACCTTGTTCAGGTCTCGTTGAAACAAAAACGTGTTCGACCGCTGTGAATTGCCGAGCGCATCGCCGCGCACGATTTTCAAGGTGGAGTAGTCGCGCCACTTGTCTGGATACCCGATGCGGTTAGTGATGGCTTTCAGCTTCACGAGCGCTTGCTTTTTGGTATCGTCGCCCATCCACGAGAGGGTCTGAATGTCGCGGCCCAACGCGGTTTCGAGCGCATTCACCATCTTCAGGGTTCTTGCTTTCCCCTCCGGCCCAAAGGTCTCTTCGACATATTTCTGGCCAATCGCTTCCCCGAGGTCGCTGGTGGCCGCACGCACGCACCGTTTCCAGCGCGGAGCCAGTTCCTTCGTCCCCTGCAAGGTCTTTCCGTAGAAGGCGAAGTTCTCGCTCACGAACGCCGCGGGCAATATCTGCGCGTTGCTGTGCACCACGTGCCAGCGCAAGTAAGTCTTCCAGTCATCCAGCGAGGTCGACTTCAAAGTTGAATCAAACTGCTTGAAGAAGTCCGGCTCCGCAACGTTCAGCGAGTCCACCCTGGGAGATCCAATCCCTTCAAGGTACTGCGGCCATCCGAACGAGGGATTCAGTTCCGCCAGTTCCTTGGTCGACATCTTGTGATAAATCTTTTCGGGTTCACGCTGGCTGGTCCGGTCGAGCGACCCTTTGGCCAGCAAGGTCTCGATGTCCATCACAACCTTTGCTTCGGGCGCAGCTTTTTCCGCGGGATCGCCCAGCAACTCAAACATCTTCTGCACGTGGGCCACGTACTGTTTACGGATCTCCACCGACTTCTCGTCGTCTTTAAGGTAGTAGTCGCGGTCGGGCAGTCCCAGGCCACCCTGCTCTGCGGCCGAGATCACCTGTTGCGCGTTCTTGAAATCCGGCTGCGATCCGAATTCGAAAAACGCGGTGATACCGTCCCGATGCAGCGCGATGGCCTCTTTCGCGAATTCATCCTTAGATTTCAGGGCTGCCACGGTATCCAGCGTGGGCTGCAAGGCTTTGGCCCCGGCTTTCTCGATTGCCGCTTCGTCCATGCACGAGAAGTAGTAGTCGCCAATCTTCTGTTCGATCGCGCCGCGCTTCGGGTCGTCCGTGGAATACTTCTCCAGAATGCCGCGAACAATAATTTCGCCGCGATCCTGCAATTCGTTAAATCGTCCCCACGCTGGGCGGTCGCTCGGAATCGGGTTCTGCGCCTGCCACTTGCTGCACGCATAAGCGTAGAAGTCAGTGCAGGGATCGATGTTCTTGTCGAGCATGTCAGGACCGAAACGCACGTTCGATTTGGAATTCGGCGTGCTTGTTTGAGCAATAGAGAGAGGTGCCGCGCTGATGACCAGCGCGATCAGGAGAACCTTCACTTTCAGCATGAGTTCCTCGACAATTTATTCACCACGGAGGACACGGAGAACACAGGAGAACTTGGATGTCTCCTGTGCCCCTCGTGTGCTCTGTGGTTAATGATTTGACCTGGGGCAGAAAGCAGTGCTCTTACTCCACCGGACGATCGACCATCATCGTCTGCGGTTTCTTCACTTCCACCCCGTTCGGCACCGCATTCGCGGGTGACGACCCGAGGTTGATCGGCCGAGCCGGTTCCTGGCGAGCGGCGGCCGCGCGTTCATCCCACTTGCCGAAGATCATCTTCCCGGCCGTCGTCTGCAGCACCGACGTCACGGAAATATCGATGGTCTTGCCGATCATCTTGCGCGCATTGTCGACCACCACCATCGTTCCGTCGTCAAGATAAGCCACGCCCTGGTTGTATTCCTTCCCCTCTTTCAGGATGAACACGCGCATGGTCTCGCCGGGCAGCACGATCGGCTTCAGGGAATTGGCCAGCTCGTTGATGTTGAGCACCGCCACGCCCTGCAGTTGCGCAACCTTATTTAAATTGAAGTCGTTGGTGATGATCTTGCCTTCGTAAAGCTTGGCGAGTTCGATCAGCTTCAGGTCGACTTCGCGCACGCTGGGAAAATCGTCTTCCACAATCTGGATGTTCAGCGATGCCACTTTTTGGAGCCGAGCCAGGATGTCCAGGCCACGCCGCCCGCGGTTCCGCTTGAGCGAGTCGGCCGAGTCGGCCACCAGCTGCAACTCGCGCAACACAAACTGCGGGATCACGATGACGCCGTCGAGGAAGCCGGTCTCCGCGATGTCGGCAATGCGACCGTCGATGATGACGCTGGTATCCAGAATCTTGTAGCTCTTCTTCGACTGCTTCTCGCCGCCAAAGATCCCGCCCAGCGCGGCCAGGTTCAGCAGGTCGCCCTTGTTGGCCCCGACGATCAGCCCCACGTAGGCCATCAGGAGCATGACCATGATCTGCAGGAAGCTTTGGGTGTGCCCCTCAGGGATGCTGGTGCGGATGACCAGCGCAAACAGGTACGCGCCGATGATACCGAGGATGCTGCCGATGGCGGCGCCGATCAGCCGCTTTAGGCTCACCAGCCGCAGCCGCCATTCGAACACGATCACCGCAAGTCCAATGATCGCGCCGAGCCCTGCATCAAAGCTGGCGCTGCGGCCGAAGGGCTGAATGAAATAACAGGCAACTGCAACTATGAGAACAAATAAGACCCGTACCAATACCAAGTCCACGAGTAAGGACCTCCCCGGGGTAGCGCGCTGCCAAAGTGCGGCACCACACGTCCCGCGTCAGCCCCTATACGCTCCGGGGGCCAACGATCTGTAAAGCGGAGCAATGAATGAGGGATAAATCGGCGCTCCGCGGACCCGCCGTCTGAAGAACGGCCGGGCCAACAGCCATAACCGAAAGGCAGTATATACCTTTCCGATAACCCGAGACAGTGCCTAAAGCCCAATGAATGAGCCGTTCTCTTGGCGTGCTTTCGGCCGTTCCCAGCGTCCTTTGCGGTCTTCCTTCGCGCTTTTGCGGCTAAAAGCTTTCTGCGAACTAACGGGTTGCAGGACGGCGTGCGCATGACCCACGCCCTGTTACACTTTCATTTATGAAGGCCATTGTCATCACGCGGTTAGGTGGTCCCGAGGTGCTGGAGCTTCGCGAGGTGCCCGAGCCGGTAGCGAGTCCCGGGCAGGCGCTGGTTCGCGTTCAGGCCGGAGGTCTGAACTTTGCCGACCTCATGACCGCGCAGGGTGGCTATCCCGGAGCCCCCAAGCCTCCCCTGATCGCCGGCCGCGAGTTCACCGGGATCGACGAATCCACCGGGCGCCGCGTGATGGGATACACCCAGTGGGCAGCTTTCGCCGAAAAAACCAGCGCACGTCCCGACTTGCTCTGGCCGGTCCCGGAAGGGTGGACGCCCGAACAAGCCGCGGCATTTCCCGTCAACTACTTCACCGCCTACTTCGCCTACTGGGAAGCAGGTTTTCTGAATGAAGCTGGCCGCGGCAAGCGTGTGCTGATTCACGCGGTCGCCGGCGGCGTTGGCACAGCCGCCGTCGAAATCGGGAATCTGCTGGGCCTCGAGATGTACGGAACTTCTTCCTCTGACGACAAGCTTGCCCGCATCAAGGAGCGCGGCCTGCAACACGCAATCAACTACAAAGAGCGCGACTACGAAGAAGCCATCAAGGAGATGACCGGGGGCGAAGGCGTCGATGCCGTCCTGGAAATGCTTGGTGGCGAGCACACTGCCAAGAGCATCCGTTGCCTTCGCGACTTCGGCAAAGTCATCCAGTACGGCACCGCCACCGGCAAGCAACCGCAACTCGACCTCCGCGCTCTCTATGCGAAAGCCGCCAGCGTGCAAGGCTTGTGGCTGACTTATTTGTCGAGCAAGCGCGACCTGATGAACCAGGCGTGGAAGCAACTCTCCCAGTGGATTGCCGAAGACAAACTGCATCCCGTCGTGGGACGCGTCCTTTCCGCCTCAGAAGCCGCGCAAGGTTACGAGCTTTTGCTGGCGCGAAAAAATTACGGCAAGGTCGTGCTGAAGATCGCATGAGCGCTTGGCAGGTATTTAACAATCTGGTTTAACAATCCTGGTTTTGGGAAGGCCCGATTGAAGCCGCGCAATTCCCAAAATCCCTACGTCACGCATCATCACACGAGAACGGAAAAAACATCCTCGCGCATCATCAGTAATACTCTGCCTACCATAACGCGCACGTTTACCGCCGTTATTTCGTAGCTGTGAATGTCTTTGTCGTCAAACATCTAGACATTAACAGTAGCTCTCTGTGCGCGAGTTGAACTTGCTAACCACCCACGCGCGAAGTCGTCCAACGTTGTGATCCTGATTCAAGAACCACGAGGAACTTTTGGTTGGGGTCAAGCGTATCTGAAGTGAGTGCCTGGGAGCGGGTGAGGAAACCAGTCGCGTTCTCCAGGTAAGAAACAGCTACGGGGTTCAGGGGACTGTCTCAACAAGGTTTGGCGGCCAGATGAGAACAATCCCCGCAGCAAAAGCACGCCGTCTTGCGACTGCGGACTTTTTTGTTGAACCCCGACCGCAGCATTGTATGCCAGCGATGGGAAAACGCAAGAGTCTTCCCCGCGACTGGAATCATTCAGGGCCGCCCAGAACCGATTCCCGAGGAAACCTTCGGGAGAGAGAAGGGGAATTCAGTATGAAGACGTCGAAGAGTTTATTTCTGGGGCTGGCCCTGCTGCTGGCCACCAGCGCATTCGCAGCGAACAAGGGATCTCTCTCGGTGCAGGAACCTGTGATGGTTGCCGGCACGAAACTGGCGGCCGGTGATTACAAGGTGCAGTGGGAAGGCACCGGGCCCAACGTCGAACTGAGCATCACGCAGGGCAAGAAAGTCATCGCGAAAATTCCGGCCCAGATCGTGAAACTCGAAGAACCTTCGTCCAGTGACGCGGCCGTCGTAAAAAACAACGGCGACGGCTCGAAATCGCTGAGTGAAGTGCGTTTGAGCGGAAAGAAATTCGCAATCGCCGTGGGAGAGGAAGCCGCCAAGGCCGACGCGACCCGCTAGTCATGTTGCGGTGATAAGAAATAATGAAGGGGAGCCGCGAAGGCTCCCCATTTCTTTTTCTGCAGCAAACGTCGTTAGTACTTCGGCATCTTCGGATCCACCCGGTCGGCCCAGGCCAGAATGCCACCCGCCAGGTTGTGCACCTTCTTGAATCCTGCCTGTTGCAGGAACCCGACCGCCTTCGCGCTGCGCACGCCGCTCCGGCAATGCGCCACGATCTCGCGGCTGGAGTCGAGTTCGTTCACCCGCTTGGGCAGGTCGCCCAGTGGAATCAGGTGTCCGCCGATGTTGCAGATCTGGTATTCGTGCGGCTCTCGCACGTCGAGCACAAACAGGTTCTCGCCTGCATCCAGCCGGCGCTTCAGCTCTTCGACTTGCATCTCGGGGATTCCCGTCTCCACTGGCTTTTCCTCTCCGCGGATTCCGCAGAATTCATTGTAGTCGATGAGCTTGGTGATCGTGGGATGCTTGCCGCACGCGGGGCAGTCGGGATTCTTGCGCAGCTTGAGCTCGCGGAACTTCATGGCCAGCGCATCGATGAGCAGCAGCCGCCCAATCAGCGGCTCACCTGCGCCCAGGATCAGCTTGATGACCTCCGTTGCCTGCATCACGCCCACGAGCCCGGGGAGAATTCCAAGCACGCCGCCCTCGGCGCAAGACGGAACCAGTCCCGGCGGTGGCGGCTCCGGATACAGGCAGCGGTAGCACGGGCCTTCTTCCGTAGCAAAAACGCTGGCCTGGCCTTCGAATCGGAAAATCGATCCGTAAACGTTGGGCTTGCCCGTCAGAACGCAGGCATCGTTGACCAGGTAGCGCGTGGGAAAGTTGTCGGTGCCGTCGGCGATGATGTCGAACTCGCGGAACAATTCGAGCGCGTTTTCGCTCGAGAGCCGGGTCTCGATCTTCTTCACGTTCACAAACGGATTGATCGCCTTCAGCTTCTCCGCAGCGGAGTCAAGCTTCTTGCGGCCCACGTCGGCGGTCGAGTGAATGATCTGCCGTTGCAAGTTGGTGAAGTCGACCACGTCGAAGTCCACGATGCCCAGCGTGCCCACCCCGGCCGCCGCCAGATAAAGCGCCAACGGAGATCCCAGCCCCCCGGCCCCAATACACAGCACGCGCGCCGCCTTCAGCTTCTGCTGGCCCTCCATGCCGACCTCGGGCATGATCAGGTGGCGCGAGTAGCGCAGGATCTCTTCGTTGCTCAACGTAGCGGTTTCGGGTTTGACTTCAAATGTGGTGGCCATCAGGACCTCGATGAGATTTCAGATTTGGATTTCGATTGAAGACTTAGCGGCAGCAGCGACAACAGCAGCAGAGGCAACGACAACAGCAGCGCGATATGGCGGATACGCTTTTCATTCTGCAATCGAAAGTCATGAAATCTTCAATCCCGGGCGGCCCCCGGCGATCGAAGGCACTATGGAAATGGTATCACCGTCTTTCACCGCGGTGGCTTCTTTCTGCAGGTAGCGGACGTCCTCGTCGTTGAGGTACACGTTGACGAAGGCGCGCAGCTTGCCGTCGTCGGTATAAAGATGACGGCGCAGATCCGGATGCTGCGCCACCAGGCCCGAGAGCGCGTCGGCGATGGAGCCAGCCTTCACCTCAATATCAGCCTGCTTTCCGGCATATTGCCGTAAAGGGGTTGGAATGTGGATTTTAGCCATGCATCAATGATGCCACAGTCCCCCTTGAAGATTCAGGGCAGCTTTCGATTTCGTTCAGACCTCCAAGTTTCCCAGGCTTGTTTAAGTCTCGGAGCTATCGATTCTAGATTGCGGCGAGCATTCTCCCTGGTGGTCATCGGGTAAGGGAATGAGACTGCCCACACACCCCATCGCTCGGGATCTGGGGCGCAGACTTCTTGAAAGGTGAAGGCGTCGCTGCCCTCCCAGACCAATCCTCCGCGGCTCCCATCGGGCGCTATCACAAAGGCATCGCCGTAGTCGGATGCCTGCGCTTCAAAGTCGGTAATCTTTCCCAGTGTGAAACCTTCGACGCTGACATCATCGAGCACCTGAAAACCGTGGTATACGGGTGCGTCGTTGGGCGGAGCCAGGAAAGCGGGCTTGTCAGGGGAAACGCTGATAGCGTTCGGATCGATAGCTAAAGGTTGGCCGTTTGGAAAATCACCGGATTTGTCGTCACTAGCCATGTAATCAGTCGACACCTCTCATCCACGAACGCCTTATCCGGGCCAGCCCCCTAGCCCAGTTCGATCTTCTCGTCGACGAAGTTCTTGTCCGACTCCTCTGAGCCGGTGAGCTCGAAGGAGTTTGTCGCTTCCGCCTTACCCTTGGCCACGCTCGTGATGACATAGGAGCAACTGATCCAGTGAGCTTCCTCCAGATCCGTTTTCGACCACTGCGCCGGATGATCCGGGTGCGAATGATAGAAGCCGATGATGTCTTCCTTTCGCCCCCGTGCCTCGCGTTGGATGCGTACCAGTTCCTTGGGATCGATGTGATAGCGATTTTGCGGCGAGTCGGTGCGCGTGTTGCCGCAGCGGGCGGTTGAAGTCACGGTGCGACCGTCACCATCCATCTGGCCGAGCAGAACTCCGCAGCATTCGTGGGGGTAGGTCTCTTCCCCGTGCCGACGAATCTCGTCGTAGCCTTTCTTGCTTATCTTCAACATAAAACATCATTCACCACAGAGACACAGAGGAAGCAATTGAAAAAAATCCCTCGCCGTTCTCTGTGCCTCTGTGGTGAGTCAGCCTCTCACTGCGCCTCAGTCCAGAAGCGTTCGCTCAGATACTTGTCGCCCGAGTCGCACAGGATCGTCACAATCACAGCCGCCTCACCGTTCTTGCGTTCCGCCGCGACTTTCAGGCAGCCCACGACCGCCGCCGCGGCCGAAATTCCCACCAGCAATCCTTCTTCGCGCGCCAGGCGGATCGCCATACTGTACGAATCTTCCGTGCTGATGCCGAGGTCTTCATCCGCGAGCGAGGCGTCGTAAATCTTGGGCACGATAGCCGTCGCCATATGTTTTGCGCCTTCGATCCCGTGAAAGGGCGAGTCCGGTTGCAGGGAGATGCAGCGCACGTTCGGATTCAACTCTTTCAGCCGGCGCGCCGTTCCCATGAACGTTCCGCTGGTGCCCAGCATGGAAATGAAGTGCGTGATGCGTCCCTCGGTTTGTTGCCAAATTTCGTTCGCCGTGCCATGGTAGTGAGCTTGCCAGTTAGCATCGTTGGAATACTGGTCCGCGTAGTAATAAAGATCGGGATGCTTGGCATGAAGTTCGCGCGCCATGCGAATGGCGCCGTCGGAACCTTCGCTCGGATCGGTGTACAGAATGTTCGCGCCGTAAGCGTGCAAAATGCGCTTGCGTTCCGGCGAAACGTTTTCCGGCATGCACAGCGTGATGGGAATGCGCTGGGCGGCGCCGATCATGGCGTAGGCGATGCCGGTGTTGCCGCTGGTCGAATCGAGCAGGATTTTTCCCGGCGGCAGTTTCCCGCTTCGCTGCGCTTCGAGAACAATGCGCGAGGCGGCGCGATCTTTCACCGATCCGCCCGGGTTATACCATTCGGCTTTGCCGAGAATTTCGACGCCGGCCAGGTCGCCGGCAATTCGATCGAGCCGAAGCAGCGGCGTGTTTCCAATGCGGTCGAGCGCATTCAGGCCCAGCCGGGAAGGCGCCGGAGAATTTTCACCGGATGCCGCGTCACTTGCGGATTGAGTTGAGACCTGCTCCATGTTGTTGAATGCAGTGACTATCGTAATGTGCCGGATGCGGCAAAAAGGGGTATCTACTACGTTCATTGGATTATAGAAGAGATAATAGGGTTCCAAGGAACTTTTCCGGTTGATCGGTTCTTACGGGACCTGCATCTAACGAATACGAGTGAAGAAGAAGGGATCACCCTTAGAGATGGCAAACAAGCTTGAACAAAAGACATACGACGACGCGCTAGGATATTTCCGCGAACACAGCTTCGACGTACTCGAAGCGCCGGGAACCACCGGCCGCGTCTTCCTGAAGAAGTACAATGTGTCGGCCGCGATCCAGAAGGATGGCGATAACGGCATCAAGATCTTTGCGTACCCCGGGTATCTGATAGGCAGCGAGATTTCCAAACTCGTCAACAAGGGCTACCAGCAGTTCCTGAAGACTTCAAAAACCGAAGTTCCCGCCACCGCCGACCATCTGAAAGCGCTGCACTCGTTCTCCGAGGAGTTGAAAGAAGCGCTAGGCCTGCCCAGCCTCTACAACGAATCCTTGGGCACGGTGAGCGAGTCCTACCATTACGACCGGATCGTCGATCGCGACAAGCCGGAAGCTGAGCGCAAGAAAAGACCATGGCAAGCTGCTGGCGTGAAGGCGCTTGTGGCGAAGAAAAGCCCGGCGTAAGGGTTTCGAGTCTCGAGTACCCAGAATTGTGTGCCGAGTTGCGGGTTAAGTGAAACAGCGGCTGGTGCCGCTGTTTTTGTTTTGTAATGTGGTCAAAGGCTTGCCTGCCTGTGCGAGACTGGGGCGTCCTCAAGGAGGACTACGGATGACCCCTTTCGGTCTGACCTCTCTGCTAGCTGTCGCGCTGCTGATGCCGTGCATCGCCTTCGCCAGCGACACGTCCGACGTGAAGACATCGGTCGAGCAGGTCCTGCGCGCGCAGCAAGACGCCTGGAACCGCCGCGACCTCGAAGCCTTCATGTCCGGATACTGGAAGTCTCCGGAACTCACCTTCTTTTCCGGCGCGCAGCGCACCTGGGGATGGCAGGCCGCGCTCGACCGCTACCACAGGGTGTACCAGAGCGAAGGCAAAGAAATGGGCAGGCTCGAATTCTCCGACCTGCAGATCGAACCGCTGGCCGCAGAGGCCGCCTTCGTGCGCGGGGCCTGGCATCTCACGACAAGCGACGGCAAAAACCCGCACGGCCTGTTCACGCTGGTATTCCGGAAGTTTCCCGATGGCTGGAAGATCATTCACGATCATACGGCGGCCGCGGACTGAAGGTGACCATCTGCTGAGCTCGTTGTTAGTTGCGGATCCGAATCTGCACGCGCGTGCCTTCCGGCAGCTTCTCCCCATCCACAACGATCACTCCATCCCGCACGACGCCGGTGAACTCCTGATTGCGTGACAACGCCGCCACAAGCGGCGGTGCAGCGGAACTCCGTCCCATCCCTTTATCCATCGCCAGATTCGCGAGCCGATCCGCTTCCTGATTTCCCCCGCGCAGAACATGCTGGATCGAAAACCAGTCCAGCTGCGCAATCATCTTCTTGGCCCGCTGATAAAGCTCCAGCAGCGTCGGACTCTTCACCTTGTACTCGCCGCGAATCTGCTTCACCAGCAGTTCGGAATCAGCCACCACCTTCAGAGCCTTGTGCCCATGCTCAAGCACATAGTCGAGCGCCGCCAGCAGTCCGTTGTACTCCGCATAGTTGTTGGTCTGGTGGCCGAGGTACTCGCTCAGCCCCGCCACCTTGTGCCCCGCCTGGTCCGTGATGACGACCCCGTACCCCGCAGGCCCTGGATTCCCCCGCGCCCCGCCATCGATGTGCGCAATCAGGAAAGAATCGGGCTGCGGTTGCGGCGAGAACAGGCCCCGGGACCCTGGCTGAGAGGAACTTTTTCCGCGAAAGGAATAGGACATCGAAGAAGTTTACAACGCAATCGTTTCCCTGCGATCCCGCACGCCCAATACCTGTTCAGAGTACAATCTCCGGCTACTACAACACTCCTGGAGGCGATGATGGCATCGGTACTGATCACAGGCACCAGCAAAGGAATCGGCTTGGAAGCGGCGTTGTCGTTTGGCCGCGCGGGCTACAAAGTTTTTGCGACGATGCGCAATCCAGAGAAGGCGCCACAGCTGGCGGAAAGAGCCGCGCGGGAAAAATTGCCCATCCACATCTCGGCCATGGACGTCGACTCCGACCACTCCGTGACCGACGGCATCGCCCGCATCAATAAAGACCACAGTTCGGTCGACGTGCTGGTCAACAACGCCGGAGTGGAGAAGGCGGGTTCGGTGGAAGAACTTCCTCTGGCGGATTTCAAGGTAGTCATGGAAACGAACTACTTCGGAGCGATCCGCTGCATTCAAGCTCTCGCGCCACAAATGCGAAAGCGCCGCAGCGGATGCATCATCAACGTGACGTCGGTGGCCGGACGCATTTCCAGCGCGCCCTTGGCTCCCTACACGTCCTCGAAGTGGGCGCTCGAAGCTCTCAGCGAAGCCCTTGCCGGCGAGATGAAGACATTCAATGTCCGGGTAGCCATCGTCGAGCCCGGCATCATTGACACGGCGATGGCGCGCCGCATCGGAGACCCGGCGAGTGATTCTCCCTACCGGCAGCGCGCGCGTTTTTCATCTCTCTTCTCAGAGTCGCTTAAGAATCCCGTGCCTCCTTCACTGGTCGCCGACAAGATCCTGGAAGTCGCCCAGAGTGATTCCTGGAAACTCCGCTACCCGGTAGGGCCCGATGCCTTGCCCTTCCTGCAATGGCGCGCCGGGATGACGGACGAGCAGTGGGTCGATCTGAATGCGAGCGATGACGAAACCTGGTACCGCAATCTGGAACGCGATTTCGGGATGAACACCAGGCCGAAGGCTTCTTAAGGGAAGCGCCGACACTGCCGGAGGTAGGCGGACCTTCATCGGAGCCTTTTGGCATAGTTGGCACACCTGCGAAGATGGAGCGAGAGCTCGACTACCGTCCCGCGGCCAGCCGTGTCGCCAGCCGCTGCGGCAGGTTTGCCGCAAAAATTCGGTCCTGCGCGCTCTTCAGATTGTAGGGAACGCGATGGAAAGCCACGGTCCACGTATCGGTGTCGAACACCGCGAAGGCCGCGCGCCAGTCGCCATCCCGGGGTTGTCCCACGGATCCCGGATTGATCAGGTAGCGGAAATCCCGCTTCATGACGAGCGGGACGCTCTCGCTCTGGCCAATCGTCTTATAGGGGGGCCGATAAGCATCGCCCGCCGCCACCTTGAACGAAAACGCACCCTGCAAATGAGTATGCCCAAAGAAGGTCACCGCGACCGGCAAAGCTGACAGCGGCGCGAGCGCGTCGTGCAGAGTGACGAGGTATTCATCTTCGTCGATGGGAGAGCCGTGAACGAACTGGACTTCGGCCAGTCCCGGAATCTGCACCGGGCCTTGTGGCAGGCTTCGCAGCCATGAAAGATTTTCCGGTGTGAGCTGATCGCGGGTCCATAACGCAGCCAGCCCCGCGATCGGATTGAAGTCCTTTAAGTCCATCAGGCCGCTGGAAGCCTTGTCGTGGTTGCCGCGCACAAAGTACTTGCCCACCTCGCGCGAGCGCTCGATGACTTCGTTGGGACTGGCGCCATAGCCCACAATGTCGCCGAGGTTGACGACGGCATCGTAGTCACCCGCGGCGGCCAGGCAAGCCTCCAGCGCGTCCAGATTCCCGTGGATATCGCTTAGAACAAGAATGCGCACTAGGCACCGATAAAGCCGGGATTATACGCCGTGATGCAAGCCGGGGGATGGGTTGATGACCGGGCACCGCGCCCAATGCCCCGACGATACTTCAACCAGGGGAGGTAAGGAAAGAGCACATTCCGGAATCCGGTCTCCGCAGCGCGGCTCGAACGGGCAGCCCGGAGGCACAGCATGCGCCGGCGGGACCGACCCCTCGATGGTTCGCAGGGGCTGCGAGCGGTCGGTTTCAAGCGTGGGCACAGCGCACAACAGGCCGCGCGTGTAAGGATGGGCCGGCGCTTCAAAGATGTCGCACTTCGTACCTAACTCTACCAGGCTTCCTGAATACATCACGGCCACGCGGTCGGCAACCTGGGAGACCACCGCGAGATCGTGCGAGATAAAGAGCATGGCAAGTTTGAAACGAGAGCGCAGTCCGGCCAGCAGCTCCAGAATCTGCGCCTGGATTGTGACATCGAGCGCGGTGGTCGGTTCGTCGGCAATCAGCAACTGCGGCCGGTTGACGATGGCCATCGCGATCATCACGCGCTGGCGCATGCCTCCCGAAAGCTGGTGCGGGTAGTCGCGAGCGCGGCGCTCCGGGTCGGGGATCGCGACGTCCTTCATTCCTTCCACGGCGCGCTGCCACGCTTCTAACTTCGAAACCTGCGCGTGCGCCCGCACGGCCTCTGCGATCTGGTCGCCCACCCGCATCACCGGATTGAGCGCAGTCATGGGCTCCTGAAAAATCATCGCAAGGCTGGAACCGCGCAGTTCGCGCACAGCCTCATCGGGAAGTTCGAGCAGATGGTGCGAGGCTCCGTCCCCATTGGTGAAGAGCATCTCGCCCGTCAGCCGCGCCTGGGGAGGGAGAAGCCGCATAAGCGCCAGAGATGTAACCGACTTCCCTGAGCCCGACTCGCCTACCAGACCCAGTACCTCACCGGGAGCGATCGTAAAAGAGAGGTCGCGCACTGCGAAAGATGCAGGCGCTTCCGAGGATGCGCCGCGGGCGGAATCTCCGCGAGCTGCCGGGAACGCTACGCTCAGGTTTCGGACTTCGAGCAATGCGGACACGAGGGCTATGTTAGCAGTCGAAGGAGATTTGGCGGCGGACCAGGCTCGACTCAGCGCCACCGCCGCGTCATCGGAAAGCCCAGCGGGGAAGCGTCAGGAAAGGACTTCACTGTGGACACATAGAAAGCCGAATCAGGTCTTCTCGGTGTCTCTGTGGTAAAACACATTCCACTCCGGAATGTGTCTTTAACCCGTTACTGCCCGAGAATCAAGGGCAGACCATTCTTCGGATTCCCGATGACCACCACTTTGGTGTTCGGGCTTTTCGAGAGCAACTCGGTTGCCTCGATCCCTTTCCACTCGAGCAGTTGCGGGCTGATGCCCTGGGCGACAATCTGCTGGAAGTCCCGAATACCGCCGGCTTCGATGCGCTTGCGCTCGGCTTCCTGTTTTTCTTTCTGCAGGCGGAAATTCATGGCCAGCGCTTCCTGCTCGGCTTGCTGCTTGGCTTCGATGGAAGTCTTCAGCGTCTGCGGCAACTGGATGTCGCGCAGCAGAACGTTCTCGACCAGCAGTCCGCGCGGGTTCAGTGCAACGGCTAATTGATCGCTGATTTGCTTCGCCACCATTTCGCGTTCACCGGTGTACAGGGCATTCGCGCTGTGCGAGGCCGTAGACTCACGGATGGCCGCGCGCAAGGTCGGTTCAATGACTACAGTCTCGTAATTCGCGCCGATTTTCTGAAAAACTTCGGAGGCCTTATCCGGGTTCAGGTGGTAGATCAGGGATGTGTCGAGGTTCATCACCAGGCCTTCACTCGAAGGCACGCTGGCCGACTCCTTGATGGTCTGAGTCTGAATTGACATCTCGTTGCTGGTCTTCAGCGGGTTGATCAGATGCATGCCCTCCGGCAGCACTTCGCCCGTGACTCTTCCGAACAGCGTGAGGACACCGACGTGACCGGTGGGCACCCGCGTGATGCAACTGGACAGCAGGATGACGCCAATCAGCCCGACTATGCCGAGGCCAATTAATTTGAGAACAGGATTTCCGCCCACATCGATCACTTTGCCCCGGGGATCGTTGAAAATCGTCATCGACAGGTACCTCGAGAGCGATTTTAAGAACGAATCCGCCCTGCGATAAGTGTCTTGGCGAAGAACCCCGTGATGTCCGGCGGAGGAGGAAGCTACGATTCACAATCAAGGTAGGCAGGAACGCGGATATTCCAGGCTTTGTCTGTGCCCTCTATCCAGAATCTTGCCTTGAAGTATCGCAACTCCCCGGCACAATGGGGGCAGCAGGCCTCCTCGGGATTTTCCAAAAGGGCTTTCAGAACTCTTTCGACCGAATCGGGCAGGGCACGTTCGGTATGGGACACGAGGAAATGCTATGCCCCGTCGGGCGGACGGTCGGTGCGAGACACCGAACAATGGCGGAATCAGATCGAGGTACTTAGTCGGAAGTTGCAGTCGCTGCGGCTTGCTCGTGGGCGTGATAACTCGATCGCACCATCGGCCCTGACTCCACGTGCTTAAATCCAAAGCGGAGGGCCTCGTCTTTCATGTACTGGAATTCTGCGGGCGTGTAAAAACGCGCGATGGGGAGATGGTCTTTTGAAGGACGCAAGTATTGCCCCACTGTGAGGATGTCGACGTTGCGCCGGCCGAGATCGTGGAAGACTTCGATCAACTCTTCCATCGACTCGCCTAATCCGACCATCACCCCGCTTTTGGTCACCACGCCTGGAGAGAGTTTCTTCGCGTTTTCCAACAGGTCCAGGGTACGCTCGTAACGGGCGCCGGAGCGGACCACGCGATAGAGTCGGGGAACGCTTTCGGTATTGTGGTTCAGGACGTCGGGGCGGGCATCGAGCACGATGCGCAGTGGTTCTTCCAGGCCCTGAAAGTCGGGAATCAATACCTCGATGCGGCAATCGGGAGCCACGGCGCGAATCTGGCGGATTGTTTCGGCGAAGATCTTGGCGCCGCCGACGTTGTCGTCATCGCGATTCACGCTGGTGACCACCGCGTGCTTCAAGCCGAGAGTGGCGACCGCTTCGGCAACGCGTTGAGGTTCGTCCCAGTCAATGGCGTCGGGCTTGCCTTTGGGTACGGCGCAAAAACCACAGCGCCGGGTACAGATGTCGCCCAGCAGCATGAAGGTTGCGGTCTTATGGTTCCAGCACTCGCCGATGTTGGGACACTGTGCGGATTCGCAGACCGTGTGCAGGCCCAGGCCGCGGGCTAATTTCTTCAAATTGTGGAAGTTGTCGCCGACGGGAGCTTTGGCGCGCAACCACTCCGGTTTAGGCTGGCGGACGGGCGGAGCCAGGTCGATCTGAACGAGTTGGGAAGCGCCGGCCATGGTCTCTTCAATTTTACATGGCGGCGGACGAGTTCGTCGAAGAGCGCCGATGGCCTGCCATTAGGAGGATCGGGCCGGCGGGCTCAGTAGCCTTGGGACTGAAAGCGTGGGCGACACGTCATCGTTTGGGAGGCACGCAGACTGAGTCGAACCAGCGGCTGATGAAGACCTGGGCATGGCGTTCGCCGCAAAAATGACGCGCCGTGGGAGCAATGGCGATCTGCAGATCCCACTTGTGAACGGACAACTTCAAATCCCCACACTCGATTACGAACCAGTGGATCGGAGTGGACGTCATGATTCCGCAGATTTCGCATTTGAATTCGTTCAGGGTCGACATGGCGAGGGAGCGTTCTCCAGCAGGTTAGTGATTTGCGCCCCACCACCTTCTCAGAACTGGCGCTCAGAGGGCAAGCGGACCATTTCGGGCTTGGCCCGGTCAACCTTTGGTTACGTATAGGGCCGCAGGGTTTCTGGTATTCTCCCGTCAACCGACCCGCTGTTCGATGTGCTTGGGGTCGAACGGTGACCATGAGCGTTCCAAAGAAAGATGCTGCGCACGAGGAATTGCTGTCTGTATTGCGCACCGGGAAAAACCGGCTGGAATATCTCACGCCCAACGACTGGCAGTTGATCGTCGATCGGTCCAAGCGTACCGCTTTTAACAAGGGCGATGTTCTGATTCAGGCCGGCAAGCAGAACAAGACGGTCTACCTTCTCGTGAAGGGGAATGCGCGGGTGGAGGCTTCTACCAAGGCTTTTATCGCGCAACTGCAACCTGGCGAGGTATGCGGTGAAATGGCCTTCCTCGAAAATGGCGTAGCCAGCGCCAGCGTCACGGCTGCGGAAGCGCTCGAGGTTTGCGCGATTGAGTGGTCCGCGCTGTCGGATTTGTTTGAGTTATATCCTCATCTGGGATCCCGCTTTTATCGTTCGCTGGCCGTGAATCTTTCGCGGCGCATGCGGGATCTGCTGGGCGCAAAGCCGGGCGTGAAAACCTCCATCTGATTCAGGCCGAATCTCGCTGAATTGACCCCGCCTCCCTGGCTCTCTAGACTAAGGGTAGCGCTCATCATGCTATTTATGTTCTTTCGTCAGCCGACCCTGCTCTGGAAACGACTTTCGCTCTTAGTCACAGTGTTCTTTCTGTCGGCCATCGCCGTGGCCGCGGATTCCCCGTGGCAGCAGGCCCGCATCATCGAGGTGAAGAAGACCGTCGACACGCGGACCTCGACCTGGATTGTGAACACGCCGATCCAGGACGAAGAAACCGTGTGCGTGATCCGCATTCATTTGAAGGACAAAGTGCTGCAAGGGATTTATACGCTGGACAAGGCGCAACCCGCGCCGCCGCCGGAGTGGGTCAAGCACGCTCCCGTGCGAGCCCAGGTAGTCGGCGACCGGATGTTTCTGAAACGGCTCGACGGTCAGGAATACAAGTTGCGCGTGGTCTCCGCGAAAAGTGCGCCTATGCTGGACCCCTGGACAACCCAGGAAGTGACTGCCGAGAAGGCCGCGGCCATGACGCAAGAATCCCAACACTCGATGATCGGGTTCGACGACCGTCCCTCTGAACATGCGGAGCCCGAGGCACCTGCGCCCGTGGTGGAACCGCCCGCGCCGCCACCCGCGCCCGAGCCTCCCACGGGATTGGTCAGCATTAGCTCAGTTCCCTACTTGGCCGAAGTTTTCGTCGACGGCGAGAGTATGGGATACACGCCGGCCAAATTGAAGCTGCCGCCGGGGAAACATTCCTTCCGATGTGAAAAGTCGGGTTACAAGCCCTGGACGAAGGACATCACTATTACGGAGGGGTCCGAACTGACACTGGATGCCACTTTGCCTCAGGGCAAGTAGCCTCGGTGATTACGCCTCCCGGTGCAGCTCGGTCGTAATCCTCCGCGACTGTGATGCCGTCTTCCGTCGTGCCCACCAAGCCAGCGATAAATGGGTTGGATAGTAAACGACGACCGGGACCAACACGAGATAGGCCAGCAAATACATCCATCCGGGCACAATTTTCTGCTGCACGAAGAAAATTCCCCGCGCCCAATTCACGTTATGTTCAGGGCGCCAAAAGTAATTGATCGGCACCACAATCCAGCAGGTCAAGGTTTGCAGCTTCCATGCGCGCTCGTCGTATCCGAGACGCCAGATCGCCCACAAAAGCAGTACTGGAGTGACCACGTGGAACAGACTCAATGCCCGCACAAACCAAGGCAGGTGGGGATCGAACATGAATTCGGTGCCGCCGATGGGATGGTGTCCGATCGCCCAGGCTCCCACCAGATCAATTGTGAACAAGGTCTGAAAAACCAGCAGGCTCACCGCTTGCCACGAAAATAACAAGACGCTCTCCGACCAGAGCGCCATCGCAATCACCAGATTCCCGAGATCGCAAAAAAAGAGAAAGTTCTGCACGCCATACTGCTTCCAATAGAGCGGTATCCAGCAAACTACCCAGACTGTCCATCCAATCTTGAGCCAGAGAGGGACGCGCATGGCGCGGCCATTGTATGTCCAAAACGAGCCACGCGCTGCGGCCTACTAGCTGCGAGCTAACCAGCAAGAAAGACGACTTGCGCACGTTTGTGGAAAAGGGGTCCGAACCAGTTTGGCTCGCAGTTCAAAGCTCTTAGCTCTCGGCTCTATCCCTTACTCTCGTAACTTGCCGGAGTGCAAACTGCTTCGTAGCATCAACTTACTATGGCGACGCGTGCGTTTCTTTTATGCGGAGACGAGAAGGCGGTTCAGGCCGTCACTCAGATCCTTGACGAATTGGAAGTCAGTTTTGAGCACTCCAGCGAGCCTGCATTCTCGCTTAAGCGGTTGGCAACACAGCGCTTCGACTTGCTCATCGTGGACTGTGACAATGCCCAGAATGCCACGCAGGTGTTCAATAGCGCGCGCGCTTCAAATTTCAACAAGACTTCCATTGCCATCGCGATCGTAGAAGGAAAGGCTGGGGTACCGAATGCTTTTCGTTTGGGAGCAAGCCTGGTCCTGACCAAGCCCGTATCGCTCGAGCAAGCCCGCAACACGCTGCGCACCGGGATTGGGATGACCCGCAAGGATACGCAAGAGGTGAAACCTCCCGTTCCGGCAATCACGCTTCCTGGAAGTCCGGCCATGGCGGCCGCGGCGCCTGCAGTTTCTGCGCCGACTCCAGTCTCGACAGTCACTCCCGTCGCGACCGTGCAGGCCCCGCGCCCGCCCGCAACTCCCGCAGTGTTGACTCCCGTAGCGCCACCAGTTCCGGCGTCGCCCAAGCCGATTGCGGAAACGCCGAAGCCCCCGGCTGCGCCTCCCGTTGAGAAGGCGCCAGTTGTGACACGCCCAGCGATGGTGCCGCTGTCGCCGCAGGAGCACAAGCCGGCCCTCACGAATTTTACCGAGACCAAAGATTCGCCCGCGATCACGCCAACCTTGGCCAAGAGTGCAGTTGCAGCGGTTGGCCCGGCGCCTGCTCCGAAAAACTTCGATGCGGTTTTCAAGACGCCAGCTCTGACGGAGGACGCAAAATCCAAGACCAGCGCGTCCAAAGCTGATTCGAAGGAACCAGAACGCAAGGGCACTCCGACTCTAAGCATCGTCGATCCGCTGGCGGAGGAAGACTCTCTCGATCCAGTTCGAGATCACGGTGTGCCTTCGTTTGGGGCGATTGGAAAAGACTCTTTCGCCGGCTTGAACGAAACAAAATCCAGCGCCGGCAAAGGCTGGTTGATTGCTGCGATCGTGCTCGTGCTAATCGGTGCGGGCGGATACGGAGCCTGGTCCACGCAACCTGAATTGCGGAAATTTGTTGCCTGGGAATACCTCAGAACGATGACGAAAATGGCGGAGCTTCGCGGCCAACCGCAGACGGTCGCGCAGAAGCCAGTAACCCCGGCGCCTACGCCCGTCGCTCCGGCGCCGGCTCCAGATTCCGCGACAACGGCAACTGCAACACCCGATCCGGCGAGCAACATAACCGGTGGCGCTGCAGATCCAGCGCAAACAGCTAACGCGCAGAACGCAAATTCACCGGTCACTGAGACTACCGCTCCGAAACAGGCAGTGGTGCAACCTGCCAAGCAGGAAACAACCGGAAATCGTGCAGCGGTCAATCCGACGCTGGTGCCGACCAGCTTGCCGGCAACGCCAGTGGCCAAAGCGCCGGCCAACGAGTTGTTGGAAGTGCCGGAAGATTTTGCCGACGACCAGATCGTGCGGCGTGTGCATCCGAACTATCCGAAACAAGCGCGTGCTCGCAAAGTGCAGGGTACGGTCGTCCTCGAAGCCATCGTGAACAAAAAAGGAACCGTGGATTCGCTGCAACTGGTTTCCGGGGACTCTTTGCTGGCGCAGGCTGCGGCCGATGCCGTGAAGCAATGGAAGTACAAACCGTACTTCCATAACGGCGAGGCGACTGAGTTCCAGACGCGTATCACGATCGACTTTAAACTGCCCTAAACAGGGCACATCCGCTTGCTTCCCCCGGCCTGTGAACTCTCCCTCTCAAGCCGTGCAAGTCCCATTACTGCCGTAACTTGCCGCACCTGACAGGTGTACTACGATAACTTTATGGGTTACCAGGCATTACTGTTCTGTCCCGACGAAAAAACCGCGCGCACGGTCACGCAAGTACTGAGCGAGCTCGACTTTACAATTGAGCCTTGCAGCGAGCCGTTCGCCGCCGTCAAGAAATTGATGGCGCAACATTTCGATGCGGTGGTCGTCGATTGCGACAACGAACAGAACGCGACGCTGTTGTTCAAGAGCGCGCGCAATTCCAGTTCGAACCAGTCGTCACTTGCCGTCGCAGTAGTGGAAGGACAAGCCGGAGTTGCGAAGGCATTTCGCATTGGCGCCAACCTGGTACTCACCAAGCCCATCAATGTGGAGCAGGCAAAGGGTACGTTACGGGTTGCGCGTGGTCTGCTGCGCAAAGGGACTGAGCCTACGAAAGCTGGGACTAGCGTGTCCGCTACGACCCCAACTCCAGCGGCAAAACCTGCAGTTGCTCCCGCGAGACCTGTGTCGCCAAACCCACCGCCCGCCCCGCCCGCCGCTGCGACACGCAAGACGGCGCCTCCGGTGGTTCCGATCAGCAAGCCCGTGCCAGCGCCTGAGATTCCTTCTATCGCGGCATCGGCGCCGGTTTTGGATTTGGACGATCAGGATTCCGACACGATTCTCGATCCGGATAATGAGGAGCCAATAGCCGCCCCGCCTGCCTTCGAAGCGAAGCCAGTCACAGCGCCACCGCCTCCCGCGGCGACCGGCACCACCAAGTTTCCCTGGCAACCCAGCCCGAAAATGGCAGAGCCCATGGCTTCCGCGTTACGGCGCGCCGCTGAGGCGGCAGGTCAAGTCGAACCCGTAGACGAGGGACCAGTCACGCCGCCGGTTGTGGCTCCGCCTGCGCCCGAGAAGCGGCTTATGTCAGGCGCGATGTTCCAGGCACAAGGTCACGCCGCGGCGCCGGCACGAGCGCCCGAGAAACCAACGATCGCGCCTTCTACGCCTCTCATCGAACAACCAGTCGCATCCAAAAAAGCTGCTATCCAAGAAAGCTCCGTACCAGCGTCCGAGAAGTTCGCGGCGATCGACTCGACTCGCGATGACGTCCCACCGCCGACCTTCTTTCCGGGAGCCTATGATTCCGACGAGAACGAAGGCGGGGGCAAGACAAAAGCCCTCGTTATTGTGGCGGCCGTCGTGCTGCTAGCTTGTTCCGCTGGATACCTCACCTGGAAGAACGCGGGGGGAGCCAAGTCGTCAGCGTCAGCGGCTGCTTCAGCGAGCACGCCTGCACCCGCTGCCAGCACGCCTACGTCGGAAAGCACTGCAACGCACGCGGCTAGCCCTTCAGAACAACCGGCAGCAGAAGAGATCAGTCTGGGATCAGCGTCGGCGAATACGCATGCATCCGCGCCGTCCACTACTACTGCCTCGAAGCCGAGCGCGAAGCCCTCCGCCGCTGTGACTGAGACTGCTACCGAGCCCGAAGTCACACAGCGTCTCATCGTGAAGAATGACGCGCGTCACCTCGCGCCGCAATCCAGCGCACTGGACTCGGAACCGGTGCAAGCCCCCAGCGCCATTGGTTTGGCGACCACCGTTGACACGAAATCTTTGGCCAGCCTCAGCACTACGGGAGCGACCGCAACCAAGGCGACTCCACAGTTGCTGCGAGTTTCTCAGGGCGTCATGGAAGGTCTGGTATTAAAGCGGGTGACGCCACGTTATCCCTCGCAAGCCCTTCAGATGCGCATTCAAGGTCCTGTGCAACTGCAGGCCACCATCAGTAAAACCGGAGACATTGAGAATCTCAAAGTGGTCAGCGGCGACGGGGTGCTCGGACGCGCGGCGGTCGACGCTGTCCGACAATGGAAATACAAGCCCTATTACCTGAACGGCGATCCTGTGCAGATCGAAACCCAGATCCTGGTGAACTTCAGGCTACCCAACTAAACCTACATCCAAAGCTCTGGCAAGAACTGCGCGAGGCCAGACCGCTCGCGCAGTTTCGTGTGTGTTGCGCGTAGCTGGCGCTCGGCCTAGACAGACCGGGTTGCATCTGTCCCCACAGGTGTAGTTCCCGTCCTGAGGCAAATCCTCTACTGACAATCCTGAACCAGCCTGAACCGTCAACCCGATTCCCAATCAGCTTTGACGCCCCGAAAATGGGAAAGACCAATCTTTCAAGGAGCCCTACTATGTCATCCGACCTTAAAGGAATTCGCGTTGCCATTCTTGCGACCGACGGCGTGGAGCAGGACGAACTCATTGAACCACGCAAGTTTCTCCAGCAACTGGGAGTGGAAACAGACGTGCTCTCGCCCAAGAACGGGAAAATTCAGGCCATGCAGCACCACGAGAAGGGAGAGACGATCGAGGTAGACCGTCCCTTGAACGGCGCGGAATCGCGGGAATACGACGCGGTGCTACTGCCCGGCGGCGCGCTGAATGCCGACGCTCTGCGCATGAGCGAAGAAGCCCGGCGTTTCGTGCGCGAAGCCGATCGCGCTGGAAAGCCCATGGCCGTCATCTGCCACGCGCCCTGGCTCCTGGCATCGGCCGGCCTCTTGAAAGGCCGCACCTTGACCAGCTTTCGAACCATCCAGGACGATCTGCGCAACGCGGGGGCAGATTGGCATGACGAGGAAGTGATTCGCGATCAGAACTGGATTACCAGCCGGCAGCCTTCGGATATTCCCGCCTTCAACCGCGCCTTCGCGGAGTTGTTGACGGAAGTCCGCAACAAAAAAGCGGCGTAGATTCGACCAAAAGGAAAGGGCGGCCAAAAGGCCGCCCTCAACATTTCTAGTCTCTTCGAGCGATTAAGCGCGCGCCGGGCTTTCCCCGCCCTTTGCGAGTCCGGGACGTCCTGGCTCCGGCTTCAGCACCTGCTGCACGCCGTCATCTTTCGACGGCAGCTTCACTGGCGGCAGTTCTTTCCCTTCGACGATCAGCTTGATCTCATTCGCGTCCAGCACTTCGCGTTCCAGCAGTGCGGCTGCGATCCTTGTCAAGACTTCGCGACTGTCGGAAAGCAGCGCCTTGGCCTTTTGATAACCCTCATCCACCAGACGCCGAACTTCCAGGTCGATTTTGATCGCCGTGTCCTCACTATAATCGCGATGCTGCGCGATTTCGCGGCCCAGGAATATCTGCTCTTCCTTCTTGCCGAAGGTCAGCGGCCCCAGCGTGCTCATGCCCCACTCGCAAACCATCTTGCGGGCAAGTTCGGTGGCCCGTTCGATGTCGTTGCCTGCCCCGGTGCTCATCTGATCGAGGAATAGTTCCTCCGCCAGGCGACCGCCCATCAGGATCGCAATCTCGGTTTCCAGATATTCCTTGGTGTAGTTGTGCTTGTCGTCGATGGGCAACTGCATGGTCACGCCCAGAGCCATTCCACGCGGGATGATCGTGACTTTATGCACCGGATCCGCGTGTGGCAACTTCACCGCCAGCAAAGCGTGCCCAGCCTCGTGGAAGGCAGTCACTTTCTTCTCCTCGTCGGAGAGGATCATGGATTTGCGCTCCACGCCCATCAGCACTTTGTCTTTTGCAACTTCAAAGTCATAATGCAATACCGCTTTGCGGTTCTGGCGGGCCGCGCTCAGCGCGGCTTCGTTCACCATGTTAGCCAGGTCGGCCCCCGAGAATCCCGGAGTTCCGCGCGCCAGTACGGTGAGATCAACATCTTCCGCGAGAGGAATCTTACGCGTGTGTACGCGCAGGATCTCTTCGCGCCCGCGCACATCCGGACGACTCACTACTACCCGACGGTCAAAACGGCCAGGCCGCAACAGCGCCGGGTCGAGCACATCGGGACGGTTCGTGGCTGCCATCAAGATGACGCCTTCGTTCGACTCGAAGCCGTCCATCTCGACCAGCAGCTGGTTCAGCGTCTGTTCGCGCTCGTCGTGACCACCGCCCAGACCCGCGCCCCGGTGACGTCCAACCGCATCAATTTCGTCGATAAAGATGATGCAGGGCGCGTTCTTCTTGCCCTGCTCGAACAGGTCGCGAACGCGGCTCGCGCCCACGCCGACGAACATCTCCACAAAGTCTGATCCGGAGATCGAGAAGAAGGGAACATTTGCTTCGCCCGCAACGGCTCGGGCCAAGAGCGTTTTACCCGTTCCGGGAGGGCCAACCAGCAACACACCCTTGGGGATGCGTCCGCCCAGCTTCTGAAACTTCTGCGCCTCGCGCAGGAACTCAATAATTTCCCGCAGTTCTTCCTTTGCCTCATCCACGCCCGCCACGTCCTTAAACGTGACCTTCTTCTGTTGCATGGAGAGCAGCCGCGCACGGCTCTTGCCGAATGACAGGGCCTTGTTGCCCCCCGTCTGCATCTGACGAATCATGAAAAACCACAAGGCTGCCAGCAGGATCAGCGGCGCCCAGGTCCCGAGCAATTGCAATGGCCAGCTGCCATTGGTCACGTCGCGGATATTGATGTTCACGCCCTTATCCCGCAACGCCTTGATCATGTCGGGATAGTTCACGGGAGCCGTGGTGTTGAATCCGCTTCCGTCTTTCATCTTGCCGCGCAATTCCTGCGCGTTGATGGTCACTTCGCTGACGTTGCCCTGATCAACGCTGGTCAGGAACTCAGAAAAATTAATAGGTTTATCCTTCTGGGCCGTGCTGCCGGACCTCACCACCTGCCACAGGAGAATGGCCGATACCACGATGACCAGCCAGAAGATAACCGTCTTTACCGTCGAATTCACTCAGGACTCCTCGATTAACAGCCACCACCGAAAATAACGAATACAAGCCCGGCCCATGGCTGCTCTAAGTACTTTAGATGCCAGACGCCGAACTTTTGATTGGGCAAATACCCGAGGCTGCCATTTTACCCGTTCCCAACGCAAAACGGCTGTGCTTGTTTGGGTGACTTAAGTCATAAGGGCAGTTTAGCTTGCAGAGGCCAGATACGGCAGGTTCCGATGGGTCTGTTCCGGGCTTCCCAAACCATACCCGACCAGGAACGCTTCATCGACCAGAAACCCGAAATAGTCCGGCTGCAACTGAACCCGCCGGGCGGCCTGCCGATCGAGCAAGGTCGCCAGCTTCACCGAGGCCGCCCCCCTCGCCCGCAAGTCGCTCATTAAAAACTCGGTTGTAACGCCCGAGTGGACCAGCCCTTCCACCAGCAGAACGTCTTTCCCCTTGATGTCAAGGTCGTGACTGAACAGTATCTCGAGCATCTCCGATTCCCCGCTGGCGCCCTGCGTCCGATACCGCGGCTTGACGAATGTGCACGTCAATGGGACGTCCATGGCCCGCACCAGGTCCGCCATGAACATGAAGCTGTTTTCGAGAATGGCGAGCACATGGACGGTCTTCCCCTGGTAGTCGTCCGAAACTTGCCGCCCCATTTCCCGGACTCGCTTTTGAATTTGTTCCGCCGAGATGACGGACCGTAGTGGCTCAGTTCTCGAAGTGGTGTTCATGTAGTGGCGCGCTCCTGTTGCTTCTGAACGGCACCGAAACCGATCAGTCCTCCACCAAAGGTGTTTCGCGAATCAGAATGCCTTCGCCACGATCTTTCACTTCGTGCGAAGCGGGCACCGCGAATCCCCGCACCCACACGATTTGATCCCCGCAGACTACGACCGGCCACGTTTTGCGCGACGTTCCTGTGATCTGGCGTTCCTGCAGCAATTCCTTGATCTTTTTCGCGGACTTGGTATGCGCCGGCCAGAACCGATCCCCGGGTCGCCAGTTCCTCACGCGCAATTCTTTCGACAGCAGCGACGAATTCAGAAGATGCTCGGGATTATATCCCGCTCCCTCCTCTGCCAAATCGACTCGCACCGCTTCTACCACACTGCCGGCCTCCGGTACCATGGCCCGGCCAGGTACCGGCAGCACGTATTCATAGTCGACGGGGACCCGCTCCCGGCTGCGAAGGTCCGGAGTCAGAAACGTCAGCGCCGTCGGCTCGCGCGTCACGCTCCAGCCCAAAGGTAGAGACAGCTCCTTCCCCGCAGCGTCTTCGTCGGAAGCGAAGCGCAGGATTTCCTCGACGTGCTTGAATTCCAGCGGGAACGCCGCCAGTTCCCCAACTGCTTTGATTGCACGTCTCTGTACCGCCAGCGGCTCAGACAGCAACCACATCAAATCTACCGTGGCATTCATCACCAGAGGCCCCGCCTGCTGCAGACGCTCGCGCAGTTCCGGGTTGAACGGCTGCAATTGCACCAGCCCTTGCTGCCCCGGATTCGCCCACTCCGGTTCAGCCCAATGAATCGCCGTTCCCATCCAACCCGCAATTTCGTTCTGCCAGTAATCCTCTTCGCCCCGCGCAATCTCTGCGAGTTCGCTCAAGGTTTCCTGCACCGCGGGATTGAACTGCTTTTCGAGCAGAGGCATGATCGTGTGGCGCATTCGATTCCGCGTGAACTTCGCATCCAGATTGCTGGAATCCTCACGCCAGATCTGGCCGATCTCCGTCAGATACTGCGTTAGTTCGGAGTGGCGCACGGTAAGCAGTGGTCGAATCACCTCTCCGATTGATTCGTCATCCTTTTCAATGTCGAAGACTGGGTAGATCCCTGCCAGCCCACGCATCCCCGTGCCACGAACAACCCGCATCAGCACAGTTTCCGCCTGATCGTCGAGTGTGTGCCCGGTAGCGACTTTGTCCGGCCGCGGCGCACCCTCCTCCTCCGCGCCCTGCAATTCGCCGAAGAAGTCGTAGCGTAACTCGCGGGCCGCTGCCTCCACACTCATCCCAGAAGCCGCTGCCTGCACCGCCGCATCACCCGTCGCCGTGAAATATTCCAGTCCCAGTTTTCGAGCGAGATTCGACACGAACCGCTCATCCTCATCGGAGTCCGCACCTCTCAGTTTGTGATTGAAATGTACAACTGACAGGACCAACCCAATTTCATCTCGCAGCTCAACCAAAATCCGCAGCAACCCCACCGAATCCGCACCACCGGAGACGGCCACTCCCACCCGGTCGCCCGCCTTCACAAGCTCAAGCCGTCGGATGTGTTCAAGCGTCTTCAGCGCCAGCAGATGCACGCGAACATGTTACATCCGAGAGGTGCACACGTAGGGACAGCCGCCCTCGGCTGTCCGCGGAGCGAAACTCGGCTACCCGACCGATGCCGTCATCACTGGCGCCACCCACGTCCACGGATAATCCTCGTGATTCCCAACCAGGCCTCTACGCACGGGATTGTCCAAGATGTACTCCACCTTCTCATCCAGCTTCTCCGAGCATCGCAGCACTCGATCGAACGATTCTTCCTGCCACACCCTGCCATTACGGGCGAGCAGACGATTGATCAGATGGGCAGAAGCCCCTTTGATTGCGTCCATGATTTCGGCCAGGGAATAAACTTCTCGAGCCTTTTCGTTGATCAGCGGAATGAAGATCAAATGAACATGGTCGGGCATGACCACCGCCGCACGAACATCCGCTTTCAATCCATGATCATGCACACAGCATCGTAGTGCGAGGCAGCGTGCCTCCTCCGGAAGAATCCACCGCCGATAGGTGCAGAACGTCACGAAGTGAGGCTGGTAGTCGCGTTGCAGATGCGGGAGTCTGCGACGATAGAAGGCCGTAGGCGTAACAAATTCTCACGTAGGGACAGCCGCCCTCGGCAGTCCGCGGACGAAGCTCCGCTCGCTTCATTATCAACAACTGGCAGCAAAGGAATCGCAGTGGAAGAGTTTTTTGCTTTGGCTGAAGTGCCACAATGGGCACAAGAAGGGGGGACAGCCGAGGCGGCTGTCCCTACGTGATTGGTGCCGAACCTACAGCCTCGCGCTCTTCTCCGCGATCAGCTTCCGAATCTTCTCCACGAATTCCGCCGCCGCCATGTCTTCCGTCTTCTCTTTCCCGCGCGTGCGGACATTCACCTTGCCTGCCTCAGCCTCTTTGTCTCCGACCACCAGCAGGAATGGCACCTTCTGCATGGCATGCTCGCGGATCTTGGCATTCAT
The DNA here is from genome assembly GCA_963765755.1 of uncultured Acidobacteriota bacterium. Lineage (GTDB taxonomy): Bacteria > Acidobacteriota > Terriglobia > Terriglobales > Acidobacteriaceae > Gp1-AA133. Next base: position 477,270 of record CAVXXV010000023.1, read on the forward strand.
CTTCTCGTTGCGCGCATCCACGTCAACACGGACGCCCACCGCCTTCAGCTGCGCCGCAACTTTGTTCGCGTATTCTGCGTGACGCTCGGAAATAGGAATCATCACTGCCTGTACCGGCGACAGCCATACCGGGAACGCCCCGGCATAGTGTTCAATCAGCACCCCGAAGAATCGTTCCACCGACCCATACAACGCGCGATGCACCATCAGCGGCTGCTTGCGCGACCCATCCTCGGCCACGTACTCCAATCCAAAACGATGGGGGAGATTGAAATCGAACTGGACAGTCGAAAGCTGCCACAGCCGCCCGATCGCGTCGACCAGCTTGATGTCAATCTTCGGCCCGTAAAACGCCGCTTCCCCGGGCATGGTTTTGTATTCGATATTCAGTTTCTTCAGAACTTTTTCCAGGGAGTTGGTCGCCATGTTCCATTGTTCTTCGCTGCCGACAAAACTCTTGCGGTCGTCCGGATTCCAGGTCGAGAGCTCGGTCTGGAACTTGTCAAAGCCGAAATCCTTCAACACATCCTTCGCAAATTCGACGCACCCCTCGATCTCGCTTTCAATCTGATCGAGCGTGCAGAAGATGTGCGCATCGTCCTGCGTGAAGCCGCGCACCCGCAGCAGACCGTGCATCACTCCCGAGCGCTCGTAGCGGTACACCGTCCCCAGCTCGCCCAGCCGCACCGGCAAATCGCGGTACGACTTCAGGGAGTCGCGATAAATCAAAATGTGGAACGGGCAGTTCATGGGCTTCATGCGGTATTCCGCATCGTCAAGCTCCATGGTGTCGAACATGTTTTGCGCGTAATAACCTTCGTGTCCCGAGGTCTGCCACAACTGGCGGCGCGCCACGTGCGGCGTGTACACCAGAGCGTACCCGCGCTTGATGTACTCGTTGCGCATCCAATCTTCCATCTCTTTGCGGATGATCCCGCCTTTCGGGTGCCAGAAGATCAGACCTGGTCCGGCGAGTTCCTGGATCGAGAACAGATCGAGCTGCTGCCCGAGCACGCGATGATCGCGCTTCTTCGCTTCCTCGATGCTGTTTAGATGGGCATCCAGATCTTTCTTCGAGAAAAACGACGTCCCGTAGATGCGTTGCAGCTGCGGATTCTTCTCGTCCCCCAGCCAGTACGCCCCGGCAATGTTCAGCAGCTTGAATGCTTTGATTTTCCCGGTCGACGGAATATGGGGGCCGCGGCAGAAATCCAGAAACTTTCCCGTCTTGTAGATCGAGATTTTTTCATCGGGCTGGGTGAACTGCTCGATGAAATGGCACTTCATGAAATCGCCCTCGCCCTTGAACTTCTCCAACCCTTCCTGGCGAGGCAGGAATTCGCGCGCGTAGGGAATGTTCTGTTGCGCCAGTTCCTGCATTTTCTTCTCGATCTTCTGCAGATCGTCAGGCGTGAACGGCGTCGGCCGGTAAAAGTCGTAAAAGAACCCGTTCTCAGTCGCCGGACCGTGACCCAGCTTGGTCTCCGGAAACAATTCAAGAACTGCCGCCGCCAGCAGATGCGCGGACGAGTGCCGGTAGACCTGCAGAGATTCGGGGTCTTTCTCCGTAAGGATGCGCAGCTCGCTGTCCTTCTCAAGCGGCTTGGTCAGGTCGATCAGGTCGCCGTTAGTTTTCGCGACCAGCGCCGCATCAGCCAGTCGGAGGCTGATGGACTTCGCGACATCGAGCGCGGTGGTTCCCTTTGGGTATTCCTTGTCGCTGCCGTCAGGAAGCTTGATATGAATGCTATCCGCCATGGTGGGTACTCGTACTGTGCTGAAACTCTTGAGTTTATCGGACACTTAGGGGCGGGTCAAACCAGCTCGGAGGCTTTCGCCCAGGATACGGATGGCTGTGACTTCCGTGCAGGCTCCGGTGTTCTAAGTCTTCGGTGACCTACTCCCACCCGCTCCCCGTTGCTACCGTGAAGTTCAGGGGAAAGGAAGAATTTGGCTCATCTCATGGCGAAATCTTCATTTAAGCTCAACATCCTTTACGGGGAGGGCGATATCGAAGTAGTAACCGCCCAGTCGGTCTCTATGGAAAAGGCCGGGCACCATGTCACCACCGCGGTTGGCCGCAAAGAACTCGAGGCGGCCCTTAAGAATGGCGCGTTCGACCTGGTGATTCTGGGCCCTACCCTAACCCGCAACGACCGTCACCATCTGCCCTATATGGTGAAGAAGGCTCACGAGGGAACGCGCGTACTGGTGCTTCATGCCGACGGTGGCCGCCATCCCTACGTGGATGCAGCAACGGATACGGGCCGGAGCATTGAGTCCATCCTTGAAACCATTGCTTCCATGATGGCGCAACAGTCGACCGTCGCGGCTCGTTGATCCTCGCCGATACTTGTACTTAAGGGCGGCTGCGGTCGCCCTGTTGTATTTCTGGTTTTGAATCTCCACCTTACGTTGGGAACCTGCTTCGAGTACCATAGAATTCAGCCCAAGCAGCAGCATCCCCGATCTGTTGCATCAAAACAACTTTATGAAGAAGAAGCTGATTCTCGCCGCAATTACCGTGTTCTCGCTCGCCGCGCAAGCGCTGGCCCAGTCCCAGCCGGTGCACCCGGCCTTGCGACCTCCCAAGGGAGCGACCGTGGCCCTGGTTATTTTCGAGGACTTAGAGTGTCCCGATTGCGCCCGTGCGGCACCGCTGCTCGAAGAAGCGTCCCGCACCTACAAGATACCGGTCGTTCGCCACGATTTCCCGCTCCCTATGCATCCATGGGCGTATGACGCGGCGATCTTCGCCCGTTATTTTGATACGCACTCCAAGACACTCGGGAACGATTTTCGCGACACAGTCTTCAAGCATCAGCTTGAGATCACGAAGGATACGCTGCGCCCATTTGCTGAAAAGTATGCCGCCGCCCACAAAATCGACCTGCCCTTCGTGGTCGATCCCGACGGAAAGCTCGCCAAGTTGATCGAGGCAGATCGAGCCGCCGGCAATCAGCTGAATCTCCAGCACACACCAACGCTTTACGTGGTCAGCAATAAGCACACTGGAACTCCTTTTGTGGAGGTTGTCGATCGCACCCAGTTATTTCAACTGATCGACACGATGAAGAAGGAATAGCTGCACTGGAGACCGTCTTCCGGAGTTCAAGGCCGATCTTTTGTCGGCTCCGGCGCTGTCGTGGCCATTCCATTAAAAATAAACCACTTAACCGACCCCAGTGGAAAACCTTAGGTGTTTCTGAGGGATATCACGTAAAATATAAATGCGTTTGATTTTTGCGGTTCTATGCATTCTGCAGTTTCTCCGCTTACCGGCGTGACCTGCCTGCCTGCAACAGTCCTGCGAAATTTTCAGCGCAACATCTGAGAAAAAGGAAACAAAGCAACACCATGGAAACAGGAACAGTAAAGTGGTTTAACGACGCCAAGGGTTATGGATTTATCAGCCGCCAGAACGGCGAGGACGTGTTCGTTCACTTCTCCGCCATCCAAGCCGGTGGATTCCGCAGCCTCCAGGAAGGTCAGCAAGTTCAGTTCGATGTGGTCAAAGGCCCGAAGGGCTGGCAGGCCGAGAACGTGAAGGCGATCTAACCACTTTCACAGTTTTAGAAAATCGAATCATTGGGCGGCCGAGAGGCCGCCCTTTGTATTGCAAAAACCATTTCGCACGAAAACGCGATCCAGTAAGACCCACCAGATCCTAACGCGATTTCCGGCAAAACGTACTCCGGGTCGATGTCAAAACAAAACGGCACGCTTGAAATCGGGCGCCCCGGCTGGGACCGAAGCCGCGTAGCGGCGGCATTCATTAGCCCAGGGCGAAGCCCTGGGTAACCCGCGAAACAGAACGAGCCCCGGCGGGGAGGCACCCACGCGATGCGGGCGTTAGCCCGCGAGCCCGCTGTCTTCCACACAAAACACCCGCCTGCTGTCCAAACTCCCATCACGACTTGCCACTTCTGCCGTTCCCATACATCATGATGGAATGCGTCGCCTGATTGCCGCCATCCTTATCCTCACGTCATTTGCCTTCGCGGGCATCGTCGACGACGTCCGTCTCCAACTCGCGCAAAGCAATTTCACGGGCGCCGAATCCCAACTGAATGCTTACAAGGCCCAACGCGGCACAACCCCCGAGTACCTGGAAGCCCTCTCCTGGATGGCCCGCGCCGCCCTCAGCATGCAGCAATACACGCAGGCCGAAGGCTACGCCAAGCAGACTCTGACCCTAGCGACCTCCGAGCTGAAAAGCCATCCCGTGAACTCCGATGAGCACATGGCGACCGCAGTCGGCGCCGCGTTCGAGGTGCAAGCCCAATCCTTGGCAGGCCGCGGACAAAAGGCGCAAGGCATAGCCGTTCTGCGCCGCGCCTTACAGACCTACGGGAACACCTCGATCGCTTCCCGACTTCACAAGAATCTCAATCTCCTGACCTTCGTCGGACAACCCGCTCCAGCGCTGAGAGGCGGCGAATTTCTCGGCATGCGATCTTCATTACTCGCTGAACTCAAAGGCTCTCCTGTCCTGCTATTTTTCTGGGCCCATTGGTGCATGGACTGCAAAGGCGAATCGCCCATCCTGGCGCGCCTTCATTCGGAATTCAAAGATCTCACCATCATTGCTCCCACCCAACGCTACGGATATGCCGCCGCCGGTGAGGAGGCGGCGCCGCAAGCGGAACTCTCCTACATCAAGAAAGTCTGGGAACAGTACTACGCAGGATTGCAGTCGGCTCCGGTGCCGGTGAGCAAAGAGAACTTCAATGTCTATGGCGCGAGCACGACACCGACTCTAGTGCTCATCGATCGCACCGGCAAGATTGCCTACTACCATCCCGGTGCGGTGATGTACGACGAACTGCGGGCGGCCATCGAGAAAGTGGTCAACGGCTAAGCCGCAGCCTGGACGGCCGGTTCGTTGCCAGCGAACGCGCAGCGCGCAAAAACCTAAAACGCAGAAGCCGCAGAGAAAGGCAGAGAGGTCGCAGAAACAGCATTACGAACTCTTTTTAGCGTCTTTGTGCGTTTCAAGGTTTTCTCTGCGTCCTCTGCGGCGGTTCTCTGCGCACTCTACGTTCTGGGATGTGCCGCTCAAAACCGGAATCGATACTTCAACTGCACGGCAAGCTCGCGCGGGTTGGCGAAGTGCGTTCCCCCAAAGGTGTTGCTGTTGTCGAGCATGTAGTGGTTGTTGCCGATATTCAGCGCGCTGAAACGCAGACTCCAGTTCTCCCCGAACGACTTGCCTACCGACAGATCGACCGTGGTGTGAGGCGGCAGATGCCCGGGTCCCTCGCCGTCGAGGAATCCCGACCCGTAGTTGACATTCATGGCTGTCCAGAGACGTTTCGGGAAGGTCAGGTTCAGCCCCGTGCTCAACGTGTCACGCTGGTCGTGGTCGAGCGTGCAGATCGGATCTTCGCAGGATTCATCGCTCACCAGTCCCCCACTGATGCCTCCATTCCATTGCGCGTACTGATGCGAGTACGCCAAGTGCCACGACGCAATTCCACCAATCCGCGGGGATTCGCCCGTCATCTCCCATCCGCGAATGCGCGCTCGCTCCAGCGTCAGCGGGAAAAAGATGTTGGAGTTGCCCAACACGTCATGATCGAAGAAGTTCCTTGCGCCGGTGCGGAAGTTGCTTACGTCGAACGTCCAGCCACGAAGCGGGATTGTCAGGCCGAACTCTCGCTGCTCGTCGCGCTCCCCGTGCAGGGCGGCAAACTGGCAATCGAAGGCCGAACACTCCTCGATCAATGGTCCCGAAACGGTCAGCAAAGGCGGAGCCTGGTAATACCGTCCCCAGAATGCGCGCGCCACCCAGTGCAGCTTGGGAATCTGCAAAGCCGCGCCAATTCGTGGGTCCACCGCATTGTCGACGATGCGCGGCAGATTCGATCCGGACGGCGATCCACCCCCAAAATGCGTCAGGCGCACGCCGCCATTCAAAGTCAGCCAATGCGTGACCTTAAATTGATCCTGCAGAAAAAGAGCCGTTGTGCTTCCCCACATTGTCTCCCGTTCTGCGATGGGTGCATTGCTGCCGTCACTAGTGACGACGCCGAAGAACTGGTTGTCGTGCTGGCCGAAAACCTGCACGCCCCCGCTGAAACTATGTCGACCATGCCGGTAGGCAAGCGAAACGACTCCTCCGACATAGTTCGATCCGCGATCATCCTCCGGGACCACCACTCCCGGATCCGGCACGCCGCTGTACCCGCCGACGTAATGCGCTCGGTTGAAGTGGTAGAAGGGAGAAACCGTCAGAACAGTGTTGGTGCTCACGGAGTGCAGCCAGGAAAAATTCACAAAAGCATCACGCTCGTTTTCGACGTCGTGAAATCCGGCCGCTTGCTGATCCGCACTATTAGGCACCTGGTAGTGATCGCCGCGGACAGACGTCACCAGGCGTAGTTGGTCGTTCGGGGACTTGTTGAAGATCAGAGAACCGTATCCGCCGAGTCCCGCGGCGAGATCGTGCTTTACATCGACGGTCGGTGTCTCAAGACCGAGGTCGGTGCGGTAGCCCGAAAGGCTTCCCAGCCACGCGAAACGATCGGTGTGATCGCCGAAGCTGACTTGGTTGTCGGTGTTGTTATAGCTGCCGTAGCCCAGCACCAGTTCACCCTGGCGGTCGCGCTCGAAGCCGGAACGCGTAACGACGTTAAATACGCCGAAAGTACGGTCGCCGTACTCGGCGTTGTAGCCGCCGCGCTGGACTTCGAGGTAGTCGACGTCTTTCGGGTCGAACTGCGGCCCCACGTTCGACGCGATATTGGTGTTGGGCACGGGCACTCCATCGAGCAGCCACGAGACCTGGTGGCCACCGCGGATGTGCAGTTGGTCGTGCACCATGTACGCGCCCGGCGTGTAGTCGGTAATCATGGCGAGGCTGTTGGCCGCGTCGCCGCCCGGCGTCTTGCTGATCGAATCCCGGCTCACGATGTTGGTGCTGGTCGATGATTCCGGATTCACGGCCGGCGCCACATCTTGCACTTCCACCGTCTCCGCCGCGTGCGCCACCGTTAGCGAGAAATGCGGCTTGGCGTCGCGTCCGGCGGTCAGGACGACCGCCTGCTCTTCAGCTGCAAAGCCGGGGACTTCAACCATGACGTGATATTCACCCAGCGGCACATTCTCAAACAGAAACTCGCCTGCATGGTCGCTGACGGTGCTGTGCGACCAGTCCGAACTCGCTGCCTTCAGGGTGACCTTCGCATCTTCCACCGGACGATGCTGAGGATCGTGAATCAGTCCATGCACGGACCCGAAAATGGTGGCTCCCGCCGTGGCAGAGAAGAGCAGCACGGCGAAGCTCAGCGCAACCTGAAACAGATTTTTCATATGCCCTCATTAAGCTGTAACGACAACCCAGGGGGCGAGTCGAAAATCCCGGGACGCTGAGAACGCTCGCGAACCAGAAATCTCGTTGGGGAAAACTCGCGTGACGAAAGGTTGGGTTACAGCGCGGGAGGACCGCGAACGGAGTGGGAACCGACGAAGTCGAGGCCAGGGAAGGAAGAATGTGTCGCCGGAAGATGGGTTTCCGCCCGATCGACCGTTGCGAAGATCGTGCGCGGTGCGACGTTCGCGGAATGCGACCGCACCATGGATCGGCAGCACTCGTGGCTATCGCAACAGTTTCCGGACCGGACCGCAAGCGGAGTATGGGCCGGCTCCATAGGAGCGCTACCTGCGTGGTGATGGCATCCGGGCATGGACGGCGCCGTGGCGGCCGGCTTGCGCATGCAATGATCCGCCGGGATTGCCGCCTGTGTCGGCATCGGCACCATAGAAAAGGCGGCGGCCATCGGGGCGAACGGGCCCGCGAGCAAGACCAGCAACAGGAATTTGGCGGTCCAGCGAATCATGTTTTTAGGATACGGAAGAGGGGAGCCCCGCTGCCGTCCGTTCATCCCCACACCCGGCAATCGCTTGCGCGACAGAAACGGAACAGCAGCCGCTATTTAGGATAGGGCAGTTTCCGGCGCAGCACAACTGTGACTAAAGTACCCCGGGCAAAAGTTGCGCCAGGCCCCGGGAAGGACTGGAAGGTTGCGAAGGATATTCTCGCCAAACCCGGTTGTCGGTCCAGAGTAAAATCTAAGCGTGCAGTGGCTGGTATCAATCATCGCAGGTGTAGCGGTCGCCCTTGCTTGGATTGGAATTTGGGGGTTTTCGGTTCACGTGCTCGGTATTGCGCCCCTTCTCAGGCGACGGGCCGAGGAACGCGCCGCTAGGCGAGAACGCTTAAAACGGATGGGAAAGCTGCGGTACATCTTGATCTTCGGGGTGCTTGGTTCTGGACTTGCCCTTGGATTGGCAATCACAGCGGCCGACTTCCTGGCGCACACCTCTCACAGCTGGGTCTTCGCGATGAGTAAGTTCGCGCTCTCATCCGCGCTCTTTGGCTGGTACATCGGTTGGAGGAATTGGAGCGCAGCCTTTCGTGAACCTGTTCCGTTCCCGCCCAATCCCGCCCAATTACGCGCGACCGAGGTAAAACTGGAGAAGGGATTTTGACTGAAAAGAAGATGCGACCGCCCCGTGCAGACACATGGTTGCACGCCTCTGTCATGGCCGTTTTTTGGGGCGTTGTCACCAGTGCATTATGGGCATTGTTCGCGCTGGGCTTCGGACGCAGTAGAGGGAATACGCGCTTGATCACGATGTTGATCGCTTCTGCGGTGGTGGTCGCCCTCCTGTGTGCCCACTCTTACCGAGATGGATGGAAGAATGGGCGCAACGACAGAAACCCGTAATCCCATTGACAGGAAGGTCCGAATTTCTTCGTAGTCTCTTCGGCCCGGCTGAAGGCGGGTTCTTCCCCACCATTTCGAACGCGATCACCACAGAGGGCACTGAGTACACAGAGCAGAGCAGGGGCTTTCCCTGCGGTGTTTTCTGTGGCCTCTGTGTCCTCTGTGGTGAAAGCTCTCTTACCGCCCCACAATGTCGCCCTTCAGGCCCGCCACTGCGCCGACGACATCGGCCCGCTCTTTTTCCGGCACGTTGAACTTGTCGAAGGTCTGACCCAGCAATTTCACCATCTGGTTCCAGTCGGCTTCGCTGATGTTCAGTCCGGTGTGGGCGGTCTTCATGTCGCGTCCGGTGTATTTGCAGGGGCCGCTCGTCGCTACGCACAGGAAGTCGACGATGTGCTGGCGCACGCGGACCTTGGAGTCGGTGCTGAGGCCGACGAAGAAGCGTCCCATCTGCGGGTCGGAAGCCAGGCGGCCAAGAAAGTCGTCGCTCACCGCGGCCAGGGCATCGTAGCCGCCCAGACGCTGATACAAGCTCTTCTGCCCTTGCGCCGCCTGCGGGGGCGTGGCCGCGTACACCGGCACCACGGGCGCGAAACTCACCAACACGAAATAAAGGAACGGAATCAGTCTTCTCATTCTTTGTCTGCCTTTGAGTAAAGTTTTGGGGAATTTTTCCCCTCGGACTGTAGATACGAAACAACTCGGAAAACGGATTTACCCTTGATTCTCGACTGCCCTCGCGTTGCACCGGAACCGTGGCACCTCGGCTTGAGACGGCAACTTCCGGCGTGTTAGCATCCATAGTTTTGGCGGGCGATGTCTGCCCGGCCGTACCAGTCCTCGTCCCGTGATCGCCCGGCTTCCCGAAGGCTTGCAAGCTGGCGACCGGCGACCGAAGGCTGACGACTGACCCCGGAGTGAACCCGTGAAAGTCTATGAAGGCGCAAATATCCGCAACGTGGCCCTGGTCGGTCACGGGCACGCTGGAAAAACCTCGCTTGTCTCCGCTGCACTTTTCACGGCGGGCGCAACTCAACGCATGGGCCGGGTCGACGATGGAAGCGCGACCACCGATCACGACGAGGAGGAAATCGCCCGCAAGATGTCGGTCGGCACCGGTATCGCCTTCGCGGAGTGGGGCAAGACCAAAATCAATCTCCTCGATACTCCGGGCTTCAGCATGTTTGTCCACGAAGCCAAGACCGTGCTCCCCGTGGTCGAAGCCGCGTTGGTAGTGGTTGACGGAGTCGCTGGCGTCGAGGTCGTCACCCAGCGCGTCTGGGGATATGCAGAAGAAATCAATTTGCCTCGCGTCATCGTAGTCAGCCGAATGGATCGCGATCGCGCCGACGCTGAGCGAGTTCTCGAATCCCTGAACAATGCTTTCGGGCGCGCGGTTGTTCCCCTGCAGTTCCCCATCGGCAAGGAAAAGAGTTTCAGCGGCGTCGTCGACCTGGTGAAGATGAAGGCCTATACCTACGAACTGGGCGGCAATGGCAAGGGTAAGGAAGCAGAGATCCCCGCCGACCTGGCCGCGGCTGCGCAAGAAGCGCACGAGAAATTGGTCGAACTGGTCGCCGAAGGCGACGACAAGCTGATGGAAGAGTTCTTCGAGAAGGGCACCATCCCCGAAGAGCACCTGATCCCCGCGCTGCACGACGCGATTCGCGAAGACAAAATCTTTCCGGTGCTGTTCACGTCAGGACTCGGGAACGTCGGTGTCGATAAGTTGATGGACTTTCTGGTTGACTACACTCCCGCCGGCACCGAGCATACGGCCCTGCACGGAGTCGCCGGCAGCAACGGCCAGTCGCCCGAGCGGCACGTGGCGGACTCCGACGCGCTTTCCTTGTTCGTCTTCAAAACCGTGTCCGATCCCTTCGCGGGCCGCATCTCGTATTTCAAGGTCTACAGCGGTGTGCTCAAGAACGACGCGAGCGTGCAGAACTTCACGCGCAACTCGCAGGAAAAGCTGGCGCACATCTGGGTGATGCAGGGCAAAGCCACCACTCCGGTCAACGAGCTTCATGCCGGGGACATCGGCGCCGTTGCCAAGCTCCGCGACACCCTCACCGGAGACACGCTGGGCGATAAGAATGCCCCCATCCAGTATCCCAGGATCGTGCTCCCCGAACCCGCGATCACCTTCGCGATCGAACCGAAGAGCCGTGCCGACGAAGACAAGCTCGGGCCCGGAATCCACAAGCTCATGGAAGAAGACGCCATGCTGCGCTTCTTCCGCGATGCCCAGACGAAGGAATTCCTGATCGCCGGCACCGGCCAGCAGCACATTGAGGTCGTTGTCTCCAAGCTCAAGAAGCGCTATCACACCGAGGTAAATCTAAAGGCGCCCAAGGTCCCATATCGCGAAACAATCCGCGGCAAGGCCGACGTGCAGGGACGACACAAAAAGCAGACCGGCGGCCACGGCCAGTACGGAGATTGCAAGATCAAGATGGAGCCTTTGCCGCGTGGCGGCGAGTTCGAGTTCGTGAACGACATCTTCGGCGGCTCGATCCCGAAGAACTTCATTCCGGCGGTCGAGAAGGGTATTCGCGACGCCGCCGGGCGCGGTTACCTCGCCGGCTTTCCGGTGGTGGATTTCCGCGTCATCCTCTACGACGGTTCCTACCACGACGTCGATTCAAACGACCTGTCGTTCCAGATGGCCGGACGCATCGCATTCAAAAAAGCAATGGAAGTCGCAAAGCCAACCTTGCTCGAACCAATCATGTCGGCGGAGATCACCGTTCCCGACGAGTTTGCCGGATCCATCATGGGCGATCTCAACAGCCGCCGAGGCCGCATCCAAGGCATGGATAACAAGGGCGGCAACACCGTCGTGAAGGCGGAAGTCCCCATGTCGGAAATGCTGACCTACGGAGTCGATCTCACGGCGATGACGCAGGGCCGCGGCAGCTTCAACATGGAAATGAATCACTACGACGTGGTGCCTGGACAACTTCAGGAAAAAATCATCGACAAGGCCAAGTCCGAGCGCGGCGAAGTGAAAGAAGAGGAAGAGTAACCTACCCTTTCTCGGCCAAAGGTCATGACGGCGCCCCTCCGCGTCCTCTGCGGAAGTTCTCTGCGAACTCTGCGTTTTAAGGTTTGCCCGTTGCCAAAACAAGCATCGCGTTGGCCCAGGAGCAACTCCGCCCCGCCTTGTTCCGCGGCAGACCCTCCATTTAGACTGGCGCGGCTTCTTCTTACCCCTAATACCGCGAAGAGGCTTGGAGGCGTGCAATGAAATCATGGCGTGTCGTTCTTACAGCGCTGCTTTTGCTGGGCGCGAGCGCAGCCTGGGCCCAAAAGGTAGATGTCGACTGGAACCGCAATATTGATTTTTCCAAGTTCAAAACCTATGCCTGGACGGAATCAAAGCACCCTGGAAAAGGCCTCTGGAACCAGCGCATTATCGATGGCGTCGACGCGAAGCTTGCCAAAGCCGGGTTGAAGAAAGTTGACGCCAGCGCGCATCCCGACCTCGAAGTCGTCTACAACGCCGGCGTAAAAGAACACACCGTGGTCGAAGACTACGATTACACGTACCGTCCGTGGGGATGGTACGGTCCCTATGGTCCCCCGCGTCCCATGCGCACGATGAGCTATCAGGAAAAAGAGGCGACTCTGGTCGTGGACCTGGTAGACAATTCCAACAAAGAAATGGTGTGGCGCGGCACCGCCCAGGACACGCTCTCCGACAGTTCCGACAAAAACGTGAAAACGTTCGATAAGGCCATGGACAAGATGTTCAAGAACTTCCCGCCCGCTAAGAAATAGGAACCTTTGCACAGGGAAAGAGGCGGCCCTGGCCGCCTCTTCGCTATTACAGCTCTACTGTGAGACTCTCCAGTCTCTATCAGCACGCCGCTGAACATGCGTGACTACTGCCTTCCGGTCTCCACCTTGGCATTGTGCTGCACCTTCGGCATCTCCGGCACTGACACCAGATTCTCCGTCGTGCGATCCAGTTCGAAGAATGTGTTCTTCTTCGCGCAACTCGATGTGCCGGAAACCTCCTCTTCTTCCGGGGTCAGCGGCTGTCCCTCCAGGACAATCGCTCCCTGCGCGCCGAATCCCAGCACGCGCAGGTTCATCGAGCAGTCGTGACCATAGGTCTTGGCAAAGGAACGCTGCAGATCCGGTTGTTGAAATGACCCGATTCGGCTGTCATAGAGCAACACACTGCTGTTGGATCCAGGCTGCTCGTATTGCCATTCGGTCATTTCCGCCAGAAGACGGCGGCTATCCGGGGACCAATCGATCAGGCGCAGAAAGTTTCCATTCTCGACATCGGCGGGTTCCTGCAGGAATTTTAGCTTGAACTCGCCGGTTTCGGCAGCCACGAACAGCCGCGAGTTGTTCACGCAAAGAGGCCCTGCGTATCCGGAAGGCCGCTGCGGATAAAGGGCTGTGGCCTCGACTTCAGCGTAAGCACGATGTTTCTGATCCGGAGCCACCAGTGTGTTGCCCCGCGCGGTGCGCGACGCAAACGGTGGCCTCTCCCCGCAAGTAACAAGTTCAGGATTGTTCGCCTTCGGAGTATTTTGCGGTGCAGGAGCTGGGGAAGTCTGCGCGCCCGCCGAGGCGCTCATCAACCCGACAAGCATCCAATGTCGGCAAGATTTCCAGAGATGCGTAAACACGGCAGAATTGTAAAACACATAGAGAGTTTTAGTCTGTAAGGCACATCGCGTAATTGAGCTTAGGGGCCCTGTGCTTACCGTCTTGACGCCTTGCGTGACCAGCGTCAGATCTCCGGCTCCGAACGCTTCGTTTTGACCGTCGCCCCAAACTCGCCCCGTGCCAGCCGGGCCGTAATTTCATCGCCCACATTCAGGCGCGCAGCGTCTTTCAGCAGTTTCCCGGACGCGTCAAACACGAGTGCGTATCCTCTGTCCAGAATCGCCACTGGCGAGAGAGCTTCCATCTGGCTGGTCAGCCGCTCCAGCCGCGATCGCCGCCGCAACAACAGATCCCGCGCCGCAGCGGCCATCGCCGCCACCTGCGCATTCAGTTCCTTCCGCACGCCGCCCAGCACCAACCTCAGATCGTAGTGCCGCACCGCCGCTGCCAAATTCTCGAACCGCCGCCGCTGCGTTTCCAATTGATTGCGTTGCGCGTGCGTTAGCCGGTTCGTCAGATCATCGACTCTCTGCTGCCTTCTGCGAATCAAATCCATCATGCGCCCGAAGGAGCCATGTTGTGCCAACTCTGTCAGGCGCTGGCGTCCCATGATCAGCCGGTAGCGCATACCGCGCGCCAGCTCGCGCTCTAACCCTGCAATCTGTTCCTCCACCTCGACTCGTGACCGGATCACCAACTCAGCTGCTGCGGACGGCGTCGGAGCCCGCAAGTCCGCCACAAAGTCGGCGATCGTGAAGTCGGTTTCGTGCCCGATCGCCGAGATCACCGGTAACTCCGACCCGGAGATAACTCGCGCGAGGGCCTCGTCGTTGAAAGCGGCGAGATCCTCGGCCGAACCTCCTCCGCGCGCCACTACGATGACCTCCACCGATCGTGCCCGGTTAAAATACCGAATCCCCGCCGCGACTTCCCCAGCCGCCGCCTCGCCCTGCACCTGCGCGGGATAGATCAGCACGTTCGCCGTGTCATGGCGCCGCTGCAAGATGTTCAGAATGTCGCGCAGGGCGGCTCCCTGTGGCGAAGTCACAATCCCGATCGCGCGCGGGAGAGACGGAATCGCTTTCTTCCTCCCCGCTTCAAACAGCCCTTCGGCCCCAAGCTTCGCCTTCAGTTGCTCGAACGCAATCTGCAGCGCGCCCGCGCCCTTCGGTTCGACATGCTCCGCGATGATCTGCAATTGCCCGCGGTCTTCATAGATGGTGACCCGGCCCCGCACAACTACCTGCATCCCGTCTGCCGGGCGAAACCGCAGCAACCGCGCTGTGGAACGGAACATCACGACGCTGATCTGGGAATTTTCGTCCTTCAGCGTGAAATAAATATGTCCGGAGTTCTGCGCCCGCAGATTGGAGATCTCCCCCTCCACCCATGCGTCGCCATACTCCCGCTCGATATGCGTTCGTACCGAAGCCACCAGGTCGCGGACGGTCCACACACGCCGCTCAGGCGGACGAAAACTGAACCCAAGTTGGTCAATAGCGCCCATCGACCGCAGTGTACCGCAGCCATTCGGAGGAAAGAGGTACTACGCACGCCCTGACGGTTCGCCTGGGCAGCCGCGGCGTCTTGTGCTGCAGCTGAATTTCACGGAGATCAAAGCAGAGAAACTACCGCCGCCATCGCGACACCAGGTATAAAACCACCGATAGGACCAAACTCAAAACAATCGACGTCGCCAGAGGAAAATAAAAAACCGTGTTCTTGCCCTTGTAGACGATGTCCCCGGGCAATCGCCCCAGAGGCAGACTCGTCTTACCCAGCAACATGATGGCCAGCCCCAACACCAGCAAGACGGCCCCAGCAATGACCATCAGTTTGCCCATGTCGCTCATGAAAACAGTCTAGCGCACGCACGCCTCGACCTGGTTGTCGGAACCTCGATTGGGACCTTTGCACTACAAAGTACTGTTGGTAGCAAATTAAAATGTCCGGTTTTTGTAGCAAGTGAAATGTCCGGTTTAGGTTGCTAAGCCAACCGCAGTCGAGGCTGTGGGAAAGTGGGAATCCCGCGCAGTTTGCGAGATTTCCAAGCCAGGCGGGAAAGTCGTTTTTTGGACTTTTCCGCCTGGCGTCTTTTCCACAGCCCGTCGCGCGCCGATTTTGTTGTTCTCCCATGGCACTCCTTCCGCACTGTAGTGACCCAAGCGATGGGGACCATGGGTAAGGGTGAATGTTCCGTCCAAATGTTGATGCACGGTGACCGAACAGCCGGCCAAGGTGGCGCGCCAGCGCACCGGTTGGATTTGTAAGCGCAGGTTCTGAATGCTTACCGTGTTGTCTCGGTTAACCGTACGTTCGAACTGCAGCGCGAAGATCAGATCCAGATCTCGGCTGGAGCGGCGCACAAACGCGGTGCCCCGTTGCGCCGCCGGCACTTGAAAGCGAGCGTTGAACTCGTCGATATAATGCTCACGCAGGAAGCGATTGGCAGCCTCCAGGCTGCCGATTCCGCGCAGCCTCAGCTCCTGCGGCAAGCGTCCTTGCCAGGTGCCGAAGTTGCGTTCCGAACGACCACGCGCCTGCGGCGAATAGGCCGGAATCATCGGCACTCCCAACTCGCGCAGCGCACGGCCGACTTGTGTCAGCCGGTGCGGATCGATCTTGCCTCCAGCCTTCGGGGTAAGCCAGAAATGGCTGCCGCGATCGCTGTACAACGCGCAGAAGACGCCCTTACGCTCGATCACTTCCTTCAGCCCCGCCATCACCGTCAAGGTCGACTCCTCCTCCGTCAGCTGCGCATAATAGATCTCGCTGGTGGCATCGTCCAGGATCACGATCAGGTCATACCAGCGTTCGTCCTGGAACCACTGATGCTGGCTACCGTCGATGTGCAGCAGCATGCCCGGCAAAGGACGCCGCGGCCGGCGCTTGCGATGGGCACCACGCTGGCGCTGGCGCGCCACCAGCCCCGCCCCTTGCAAGGCCGACTTTACCCAGGTGTAACTGAGATCTATGTCATGCAGCTCGCACAACTTCTCGTGAAAATGCCGCACGTTCAGATCGAAATACTTCTCCCGATACAGTGCCAGCACCTTCTCCACGGTGGCCACCGGCACGCGCTTGGGCGAGGGTTGTCCGCGCCGCCGATCCAACAAGCCGAAATAGCCGAACTTCTCGTAGCCCTCGCGAATGCGCCGCAGATGCCGGTCACTGATGCCCAGTATCTCTGCCGCCTGCCACCAGCTGATCTTTTTGGCCCAAGCCCGCAACATCACTTCCTGTACTTTCATCGCCCGCTCCACGGCGGCCTTCGAGTAGGAATCCATGCTCCGCATGGTCTCCTACTCTCGCCGCCTGAAAAGCGGACATATCACCTGCTAATTCGACCGGACATTTGATGTGCTAACGACATTTGCACTACAAAGTACTTGACCAAAGATAAGGCGCTCTTCTACCCTGCATCCCGATGCTCGACCCCCGGCCCCATCGCCTCCGCCGTCCGCACACCCGTTCCCGGCCGCTGCCCCAGCGCGCTCTCGACGACTTGCGCTATATCCGGGAAACCATGGAGCGATCCTCGACCTTCACCGCCACCTCAGGCTGGGGACAAGTCTTCATGGGCTGCACCGCGATCGCGGCCACCATCCTCGCCGCCCGCCAACCAAGCCCGGCCGCGTGGCTGGCTGTCTGGCTCGCCGAAGCTACCCTCGCCGTCACCATCGCCCTGGTCGCCATGTACCGCAAAGCCCGCCGCGCCGGCCTCGCACTGACCAGCGGCCCCGGCCGCAAATTCGGTCTGGGATTTCTCCCCTGCGTAGCGGTCGCCATTCTGCTGACAGTCGCCCTCGCCCGCCTTGGCCTCACGAATCTCCTGGCCGGTGTCTGGCTTCTGCTCTACGGCGCCGGGGTAGTGACCGGCGGAGCATTTTCGATCCCGCTACTCCCTGCCATGGGATCAGGTTTCCTGCTGCTCGGAGCCATTGCCCTGTTCTTCCCGATGTGGAGCAACATTCTGATGGCCATTGGCTTTGGTGGACTGCACGTCCTGTGCGGGGCCTGGATCGCGAGGAGCCATGGCGGTTAAAACAAAGCGCGCGCACCCATCGGCGAAGCCGCCCACGCCGGCCCGTCTCCGCGCCGTCGAGGATCTCCCCGAACTCGATCGCACGATTCACGAGCGTCTGCGTCTCGGCATTGTGAGCGCCCTCGCCATCAACGACTCGCTCAGCTTCAACGACCTCCGCCGCCTGCTGAAAACCACTGACGGCAATCTCAGCGTCCACGCGCGCAAACTCGAAGAGGCCCGCTACATAACTTGCAGCAAGTTCTTCGAAGCCCGCATCCCGCGTACCGAATACCGCCTCACAGCCGCCGGCCGCCGCGCTCTGGAAAAGTACGTCGCGCAG